>NZ_JBFAKL010000003.1:0-358529 GCF_040655715.1 Nonomuraea cavernae
ATGGTACTGCACTCGGGAGGGTGTGGGAGAGTAGGTCACCGCCGGACAATTGTTTGAGGAGGGCTCCACCGTTTGGTGGGGCCCTTCTCGCGTTTACGGGGTGAAAGTCCTCAGTGTGTGTTCAGGGTGACCGCGGCGACCACCAGGAGCAGGACGCCCGAAACAGCTGTCATGCGGCGGGCCGCCTTCGGGGTGCTGGTGAGGGCCTGGCCGGCGCGGGCCGCGCCGAGGGCGATGAGCGCGTAGATGGTTCCGCAGGTCAGCACGTGCAGCACACCGAGCACGGCGAGCTGGAGTCCGATCGGCACGCTGGTGCCGGAGTCGATGAACTGTGGCATCAGCGACAGGTACAGCAGCACACCCTTCGGGTTGAGGAGGGCGGTGAGCATGCTCTGGCGAAGCACCACGGCAGGCGGCTGGGGGTCGAGTGCGGTCACCGCTGCCCGGGATTTGCGAAGTGCCAGCAGCGTGCGTACGGCGAGGAATGCCAGGTACGCCGCCCCTAGGTAGCGCACCAGGGGCAGGGCGCCGGGGATGGCGCGCAATGCGGCGGCCAGGCCGGCGGCGGCGAGCACCGTGTGGATGGCGTAGCCCGAGCAGATGCCCGCGACCGCGGTGAGGCCCGCGCGGCGGCCCTGGCCGAGGGAGCGGGCCACCACGTAGAGCCAGTCCGGCCCAGGCGTGCAGATGAGGAGCAGGTCCACGCCCAGGAACAGCAGGAGCAGATGCGTGTCCATGGAATCACCTCCTTGGCAATGCGACGCTAACCCGGATGGACCGGCACGCGATGGTGCGTTCCTGCTCGCGCGGGCGGTGCTGTGGCACGATGTTGCGCCATGGACAGGATCGATCGCAGAATCCTGCAGGAGCTCCAGCGGGACGGGCGGATCAGCAACACCGAGCTGGCCGATCGGGTGGGGCTGACGCCGTCGCCGTGTCTGCGCCGGGTGCGGCAGTTGGAGGAGGCGGGGGTGATCAGGGGCTACCGGGCACTGCTCGACGGCGACGCGGTGGGCAGTGGGTTCCAGGCGTTCGTGACGGTGGTGATGCGCTACGAGGATCACGACACCGTGGCCGAGCTGGAGCGGCAGGTCGCCGGGATGCCGGAGGTGGTGGAGGCCCACCGGTTGTTCGGCGATCCCGACTTCCTGCTGCGTGTCGCCGTGGCCGATCTGGCGGCCTACGAGCGGTTCTACTCGGAGGTGTTGTCCGGGCTGCCGGGCGTCGCCCAACTGACCTCGCACCTCGCGATGAAGGTGGTCAAATCTGACACGGGCCTGCCCATCAGCGGCAAGTGACGTGCCCGGCTGGGCTACTTGGGCAGCACGAGCAGCGCGTCGCCGACGGTGCGCTCGCCGCCGTCCGACGGGCGGTTGACGACCTTGCCGCCCACGACCATCGCGGTGGAGCCGCCGCCGTCCAGGTTGATCGCCTGGGTGGCGCCGAGCCAGCGCATGAACCGCGCCGCCTCGACGAAGTTGGCCCCCACCGTCACGCCGGGCTGACGGCCGTCGATGGTGGCGAGGATGAGGCTGCCGTTGCGGGTGGTCCCGAGCAGGGTGCGCGGGTGCCGGCGGAGGATCATGTTCATCGAGTCGTGGCCGTCACGCTTGGCGGTGATCTTCGTGCGGCCGTTGCGGACGAGGCCCACGCCGCCGGCGATGACGTGCAGGTCGGGGGTGAGCTTGAGGGCCCTGCGCTTGCGCAGGTCGATGACCTTGGTGTCGACCTTGACCGTCCAGCCCGCCCAGGCGTGCTCGTTCAGCCAGTCGGAGGCGGTGCCCGAACCGTGCAGCACGCGCATCCCGCGAGGCACGTCGGCGCCCCCGGAACGCACCGTGACGACCTTGCCGGCCGGGTCGAGCACCACGTCGGTGCCGCCGTCGGCAGGCGTCTTGGCGCCGAACTCCTCGGTGTAGAGGAGCAACTCGTCGGTCGCGCCGGCTCGGTTGACCCCGTTGACCTGGAGCTTGTCGCCGTCCTGGGAGATCGCGGTGACGGTGGTCTGGAGCTCGGTGATGCGGGCCGTACGGCCGCGGAGCACGACGGCGGAGCGGCCGGGGACGGCCTCACTGAGCAGCTTGCCGGCGACCACGGAGGCGCCGACGGGCTCGCCCTGCAGGGCCTTGGCCGTGTGGATGTTGAAGAAGCCGCCGTTGACCGCGGCCAGCGCCTTGCCGGGCTTGGCCATCGAGGAGACCGTCTCGCGTTTGGCGACGCTGGTGCCGAGGGAGGCTGCGTACGAGCCGCGGAACGCCTTCGCGTCGATCATCACGACCCTGGCGTCCCAGGGGCCGGTCGTCTCCACGCCGTCGTCGCCCAGGTAGTCGACCTTGACCTTCAGGCCGGCCTCCTTGAGCTTCTTGGCCGTCTTCTCGGCCTCCTTCTTGTCCTCGAACTTCCACAGGCCCACCCGGACCATGTAGACGGTCTGCGCGGGGGCGTCGGCGACCTGCGGGCGGACGACCTTCTGCACGCCGGCGACCTCGCCGGCGGCCTCCACCTCGGCGGCCTTCGCCTCCGCCGTCGCCTGCTGGCCGTAGTCGCGACCGCTCGGCATCAGGACCGTCACGGTGTAGCCATCGGTGGACTTGCCGGCCCGCACGTTGTAGAGGTCGACCCCGTACGCCACGCTCGTCACCGAGGTGGTGGCGGCGGAGGGCACGCCCAGCGGGAACTTGGCCGACGGGAACTTCACCGACAGTTGCTCCGCGGCGGCGACGGGCACGGTGGTGACCGTGAGAACGACGGCCAGGGACAGGCCTGCGGTGAGGGTACGTCGAGACATGAATACTCCAGAGGGCGGACAGCAATCCGCACCATCCTGGCGAGATCATGGTCAGGAAGTGAGTGAAACACGCCAAACGGTTGGTGAGGTTACAAGATTGACATCGAGCAGGACTGGCAAGTTTGATCAACCATCGACAATGGGTTCATGACTCGCGCCGGTATGTGGTGGCGGCCGTAACCCCGAAGGGGATGTGCCTTACCGGTTTTCTCTGCGGAAGGACTCCAGAGCCAGCAGGGCCACGTGCAGCGACATGCACGACTCGACGTCGTCGAGGTCTGTTTCGAGGATGCGCTCGAGGCGGCGGAGCCGGTCGTAGAAGGCGGGTCTCGACAGGTGCGCCTTCTGGGCGGCCACGGCCTTGTTGCGGCCCGCGTCGAGGTAGACGCGCAGGATGCGGGTGAGGTCGCCGCCGCGCTGGGCGTCGTGCGCGAGCAGCGGTCCGAGCTCGCGTTCGGCGAACGTCTGCAGCCGGGCGTCGTCGCGCAGCAGGTGGAGCAGGCCGCGCAGGCGCAGGTCGGGCAGCCGGTAGAAGGGCCGGCCGTCGGGCTGGCGGACGGCGACGTCGGCCACCTGCTCGGCTTCGAGGAAGCTGCGCCGTACGTCCTTGATGGATTCGACCACCGAGCCCGCGGCCAGCACGAACGCGGCGCCGGGCTTCCACAGGGCGCGGAGGCGTTCGGCGAGCGTGGTCAGCGCGGGCTCGGCGCTGGTGCGGGGCGGCAGGGGCAGCAGGACCCCGACGCGGTCCTGGTCGAGCGCGCCGACGAGGGCGGGAAGCCGGGCGTCGCGGCAGGCGGCGGCGGTGGCCTCGGCCAGCTCGCCGAGCTGGGCCTGCCCGTCGAGGGCCTGCTCGATGGGGTCGGTGGGGCGGATCACCACGCTGACCAGCTTGCGGCCGGTGAGTGGCACGCCGACCGCGCGGGCGCGGGCGGCGGCCTCGTCGGGGTCGGCGTAGGCGTGGGTGAGGATGCCGGTGATGATCGTGCCGTGCGCCTGGCGTTCGAGTGACTCCTGGTGGCGTTCGAGCAGGCGGCCGAGGGCGAGTGTGGTGGCCGCGCGCTCGGCCAGCACGAGGTCGCGCGGAGAGGGAGGCACATCGCAGAGCAGGATCAGCCGGCCCCAGTCCTGGCCACGTGCGCCGACCGTGGTGACCAGCCAGCCCGAGGCGGCGTCGTACGCGGTGCGCTCGGCCGAGGCGACCGCCCTCGACCGGGTCTCCCAGCCGGCCAGCAGCGCGCCCGTGTCGCGCCCGGCGGACTCGCAGGCCAGCACCTGGTGGGCGAGGTTCTCCAGCAGGACCGGGCGGTTGGACAGCCGGGCCACCTGGGTGAGCACCTCGCCCGGGGAGGCGCCCTCGACCGACAACTCGGTGAACACCTCGTGCAACTGCTCCGAGGCCCGCAGCTCCTCCAGCTGGATGTCGATGATCCTGGCGTGCACCGACTCGGTGATCTGCACGAACGGGGTCTCGCGGCCGAGCACGATGAGGGGCAGCCCGTGCTCCTCGGCGCTCCTGACGACGGCTCGCGGCAGCTCGGTGACGAACCTGCGCCCCAGCTCGACGATCAGCCCGGAAGCTCCCACGGAGGAGAGCTCGCCGATGTAGGCGGCCAGTTTCTCGGGATCCTCCGGCAGCGCCACGCCGGTGGTCAGCACCAGCTCGCCGCCCCGGAGCAGGTGGGCGATGTCGACGATCTCCCCCACATGCACCCACCGCACCTTGCTGTCCAGCCGGTCGGCCCCCGCGACCACACGGGGATTGCCCCGGCGGACGGTCTCCAGGGCGAGGACATCGGCGATGGTGGGGAGCACGGGGCTGAGCCTATCCGATCAGCCTGTAAGATTGGTTATGAGCTGGTTTACACATTGAAGTCAAATCAGCCGTGGAGATCCTCTTCGCGAAACTCCCGTGCCGCCTCCTGATCGCGCAGCTCCACCCGCCGGATCTTGCCGGAGATCGTCTTGGGCAGCTCGCCGAACTCCAGCCGGCGCACCCTCTGGTACGGGGCCAGATGGCGCCGGGAGTACTCGAAGATCGACCGCGCGGTCTCCTCACCCGGCTCGAAGCCGGGCGCCAGCGTCACGAAGGCCTTCGGCACGGCCAGCCGCAACGGGTCGGGGGCGGGCACCACGGCCGCCTCGGCCACGGCCGCGTGCTCCAGCAGCACGCTTTCCAGCTCGAACGGTGAGATGCGGTAGTCGGAGGCCTTGAAGACGTCGTCGGTCCGGCCCACGTAGGTGATGTAGCCGTCGGCGTCACGGGCGGCGACGTCGCCGGTGTGGTAGTGACCCTCTCGCATGGCCTCATCGGATCCACCGACATATCCGGTCATGAGGCCCATGGGGCGCTTGTTCAGCGGCAGGCAGATCTCCCCGTCGTCACCGGGTTCGCCGGTGACCGGGTCGAGCAGCACGATGTCGTAGCCGGGCAGCGGACGGCCCATCGATCCGGGTTTGACCGGCTCGCCCGGGACGTTGCCGATCTGGGCGGTCGTCTCGGTCTGACCGTAGCCGTCGCGGATCGTGATGCCCCACGCCTTGCCGACCTGGTCGATGATCTCCGGGTTGAGCGGCTCTCCGGCGGCGACGGCCGTACGGAGGGGGAGCCGCCAGGCCGCCAGGTCCTCCTGGATGAGCATCCGCCACACGGTCGGCGGCGCGCAGAACGTCGTCACGCGCTCGTCGCGCAGCACTTCCAGCAGGGCGCGCGCGGAGAAGCGCTGGTAGTCGTGGATCAGCACGGTCGCGCCCGCGTTCCAGGGGGCGAACACGTTGCTCCAGGCGTGTTTGGCCCAGCCGGGAGACGATACGTTGAGGTGCACGTCACCGGGCCGCAGGCCGATCCAGAACATGGTCGACAGATGTCCCACCGGGTAGGACGTGTGCGAGTGCTCGACCAGCTTGGGCTGGGAGGTCGTGCCGGAGGTGAAGTAGAGCAGCAGCGGGTCGCCGGCCCGCGTCGGCCCGTCGGGGACGAACCGCTCGGAGGCCTGGTAGGCCTCGTGGAAGGGGAGCCAGCCGTAGGCGTCGCCCACGGAGATCTTCGTGTGTTCGCCGGCGCCGAACTTGCCCGCGTCGGAGGCGTTGGCGATGACGTGCGCGACCCCGCCGCGCTCGATGCGCTCGGCGATGTCCTGGGCGGTCAGCAGGGTCGTGGCCGGGATGACGATCGCGCCGAGCTTGATCGCGGCGAGCAGCGCCTCCCACAGCTCGGCCTGGTTGCCCAGCATGAGCAGGATCCGGTCGCCGCGTCGCACGCCCTGTGCGTGCAGCCAGTTGGCCACCCGGTTGGAGCGGGCGGACAGTTCGGCGAACGTGTAGGCGACCTTGCCGGTGATCTTGAGGGCGACCGCGCCGGGCGTCTCGGCGGCCAGCACGCCGTCGAACCAGTCGAGCGCCCAGTTGAACTCCGTGGGCTCCGGCCAGCGGAACTCCCGGCGGGCGGTCTCGTAGTCGGCCTCAAGCAGGAAGTCACGCGCCGCGCGGAAATCGCTCATGAACCGGATCCTGCTACGTCACCAGCCTGGCCTCAAGGCCATCGAGAATGGACACCAGCCCGAAGTCGAACGCCACCTCGCGCATCACCTGCGGATCCTGGGGTTGTTCGACGGCGAAGTCGGCTGCGAGGTCGGGGAAGTCTCGTGCGGCTCGCGCCGCGATATCGTGCATGGCCGGGATGTCGTAGCCCTCGCCCATCGAGGACTTCCAGGCGACCTCCGGGATCGTGAAGCCGTAGACGAAAGCGGTGAGCGTGGCGGTGGCGTAGTCGACGTCCGCGCCGCGGAACCCGGCGGTTTTCAAGATCCGGCGCATCCGGTCGGTGAGCGAGAGCGCACTGGGGCCGAGCGCGGGCAGCCGGCCGATCAGGTCGGCGGACCAGGGATGGCGGAGGATCACCTGCCGCATGCTGTGGGCCATGGCTGAGGCGAACTCACGCCAGTGCGCGGTCTCCGACTCGGGCAGGCGCACCTCGCCCCACACCTCGTCGTAGACCAGCTCCAGCAACTCGTCCTTGTTGGCGACGTACCAGTAGAGGCTGGTCGCGCCCGTGACCAGCTTGGCGCCGAGCTTGCGCATGCTCAGGCCGTGGAGGCCCTCGGCGTCGAGCAGCTCCAGCGCGGCGCGCACGATCTCATCGCGACTGCGGCCAGGACTGGCGGTCTTGCGGGGTTCGCGGAGCCAGACGGAGGGGAACTGCTTGCCGGTCATCCTCCCAGGATAAAACCACTCGCACACTGTACGAGTTTTATCGTACAGTGTGCGAGTGAACTCGAACACTGTACGAGACCCCCGGCGCTGGTGGATCCTCGTCGTCCTCTGTCTTTCGTTACTGGTGCTGGTGGTGGACAACACCGTCCTCATCCTGGCCATCCCGTCGCTGATCACGGACCTGGGCGCGAGTCCGGCCGACATCCAGTGGATCATCGACGCGTACGTGCTGGCCTTCGCCGGTCTGCTGATCACCGCGGGCAGCCTGTCCGACAGGTACGGCCGCAAATTGTTCCTGATCGTCGGCCTGGCCTTCTTCGGCGGCGCGTCGCTGCTGGCCGTGCTGGCCGCCGAGCCGTGGCAGTTGATCGGCGCGCGGGCGCTGATGGGCGTCGGCGGGGCGATCATGATGCCCTCCACGCTGTCGATCCTGATGACCGTCTTCGACGACTCCGAACGGCGCAAGGCCATGGCCGCCTGGAGCGCTGTGGCCGTGGTCGGCATGATCTCCGGCCCGACGCTGGGCGGCTTCCTGCTGGAGCACTACTGGTGGGGCTCGGTCTTCCTGCTGAACATCCCCATCGCGGCGGTCGCGATCGTGGCGGCCGTGGTGCTGATGCCGGAGACCCGCAGCGCCGGACGGCGGATCGACCCCGTCGGGGTGGTGCTCTCCATCGTCGGCCTGACCTCGGCCGTCTACGTCATCATCGAGCGCGAGTGGAACGTGGCCGGCATCGCGCTGGCCGTCGTGGCCCTCACCGCGTTCGTGATCTGGGAGCGCCGCTCGCCGCACCCGATGCTGCCGCTGCACCTGTTCGCCGACCGCAACTTCAGCGGGGCGTCGTTCTCGATCCTGCTGATGTCGTTCGGCGCGGGCGCCGTGATGCTGATGCTGACCCAGTACCTGCAGTTCGTGCTGGGCTACGGGGAGATGCGGGCGGGCCTGGCGCTGCTGCCCTACGCCGTGGCCGCGGCCGTCTTCAACGGGATCGGCGCCGGGCTCGGCCAGAAGGTGAGCAACCGGGTGCTGGTCGGGGTGGGCCTGCTGGTCATGGCGGGTGGCTTCGTGGTCATGGCGACCACCACCGGCTACGCGCCGCTGGCGGCCGGGCTGGTGATCATGGGGATGGGGGCCGGGGTCGCCGGTCCTTCGGCCTACGCCTCGCTGATGGGCGCGATCCCGATCGAGCACGCGGGTGTCGGTTCGGCGCTCAACGACACCGTGCAGCAGGTCGGCATGGCCTTGAGCATCGCCGTCCTGGGCAGTGTGCTGGCCGGGGTCTTCACCTCGGGGATGCCGCCGGGCGCGTCCGGCGCGGCCCGGGAGTCGATCGGCGCCGCGCACGCCGCCGGCCTGCAGGGCCCCGCGAACGAGGCCTTCACCGTCGCCATGCACGTCGGCTCCTGGGTGGGCGCCGCGTTCTGTGTGGCCGCCGCGCTGCTCGCGGTGAGCGTGCTGCGCCCGGCCGCGCCCGTCGCCCGGGAGCCGGTGGAGGTCTAGCCGTCCTGCGGTCCGGCCGGCTAGCGCAGGCGCGGCTCACGCATGGTCCGCAGGCTGTCCAGCTTGTGCGTCCGCTCGTCGTGGCCCACCTGTCTGAGCAGGTCGGCCACCGAGCGGTAGTGGCCGTACTCGGCGGCGTAGGTGCCGGGGTCGGGGACGCCGTCGAGGCCGGGGTTCTCGGCCACGAACGTCATGTACTCGTGCTCGGCGTGGTCCTCGAACTCCGCGTTGAGCCGGTAGCTCCAGTCGGGCCGGACCAGGAACAGCATCCAGGAGACGTGGTAGTAGAAGAACGAGATCAGCCAGGGCGCCGCCTTGTGCAGCAGCCAGGTCTGCCGGTGGCCGTGACGCTGGACGAGGTCCTGCATGATCAGCAGGTGCCACTGCTCGTTGTCCTGGTCGGCGCGGGCCTCCACGATGCGCTCGAAGACCCTGCGGGCCAGCGCCGAGCGACCCGCGTGACGCTGTACGGCCCAGTAGCCCACCCGCTCCCACGCCTGGTAGGGGACGCGGGCGATGGTCTCCAGCATGGCGAACTTGGTGTAGGAGCCCTGCTTGCCGTACATGATGTCCACGGGCTTGAACATCATCCTGGCCAGCAGGCCGTACCTCATGCGTGGGGTGTCCAGCGTCTGCTGCTGGGCCAGGAGCAGTTGGTCGCGGTCGAGCTTCGGCGGGCCGGCGGGGGCCTCGGGCCGGCGGGTGACGGTGACGGTCATGGGCCGTTTCTCCTCAGGTCGGTCTCTTCTGCGATGACCTGATCGTGCTCGATCGGCACCCCTCCGGTCGTCGGCCTGTGGGGGGCTTCCGTGGTGCCTCGTGCGAGGTAGTGACGTCCGGAGGCGTACACCGGCGGGCGGACGGGAGATCCCCTAGGGGACGCCACTTGGGCCTGCACGCCACAGCGGTTTATCGCCTAATGTCTAGACATGAGGTCATTAGGGAACGGTGAAGTACAGACTGTAAGGTGAATTGTCCGTATCACAACACATTGATGTTAGGAGCACCGGCCGACAGCCGGGATACTCAAGACATGTCGGACCTCCTCGCGCGCCACCGGGCAGTCATCCCCAACTGGGTGGCCCTCAACTACAACGAGCCCATCGAGATCGTCAGCGGCAAGGGCAACCGTGTCGTCGACGCCGATGGCAAGAGCTATCTGGACTTCTTCGCCGGCATCCTGACCAACATGATCGGTTACGACGTGCCCGAGGTGCGCGAGGCGGTCGAGCGGCAGCTCGCCACCGGCGTCGTGCACACCAGCACGGTCTACCTGCTGCGCGGTCAGATCGAGCTGGCCGAGAAGATCGCCAGGCTGTCCGGCATCCCCGACGCCAAGGTCTTCTTCACCAACTCCGGCACCGAGGCGAACGAGACCGCGCTTCTGCTCGCCACCTACGCCCGTAAGAGCGACCAGGTGCTGGCCATGCGGCAGAGCTACCACGGCCGCAGCTTCGGCGCGATCAGCGTCACCTCCAACCGGTCCTGGAAGAACAACTCGCTCTCCCCGCTGAACGTGCACTTCCTGCATGGCGCCGACCGGCAGCTGGCCCAGTTCAGGGGGCTGTCCGACGCCGACTACATCAAGGTGTGCGTCGACGACCTGCGCCACGTGCTGGCCACCGCCGTGTCGAACGACGTCGCCGCGCTGATCGCCGAGCCGATCCAGGGGGTGGGCGGGTTCACGATGGCCCCCGACGGGCTGTTCGCCGCCTACAAGGAGGTCCTCGACGAGCAGGGCATCCTGTTCGTCTCCGACGAGGTGCAGACCGGCTGGGGGCGCACGGGCAGCGCGTTCTTCGGCATCCAGAACCACGGCGTGACGCCCGACATGATGACGTTCGCCAAGGGGCTCGGCAACGGGTTCGCGGTCGGCGGCGTCGTGGCGCGCGGCGACCTGATGGACGCCCTGCCCGCCGCGGGACTGGCCACCTTCGGCGGCAACCCGATCTCCATGGCCGCCGCCAACGCGACCCTCGACTACGTGCTCGACCACGACCTGCAGGCCAACGCGGCCAGGACCGGCGAGATCATCATCGACGGCCTGCGCGAGGCGGCCCAGCGGCTCCCGATCGTCAAGGACGTCCGGGGCAAGGGCCTGATGTTCGCCGTCGAGCTGGAGAGCCCCGCCCAGGCGGCGCGCTTCATGGAGGAGACCAAGAAGGCCGGCCTGCTCGCCGGCAAGGGCGGTCTGTACGGCACGGCCATCCGGATGGCCCCGCCGCTCACCCTCACGGTGGACGAGGCCACCGAGGGCCTCGGCATCATCGTCAACGCACTCGAAGTCATCAACCGCGACACAGAGGCAGCGCAGTGAAGTCAGTCAAGCACTGGATCAACGGGACTCTCGTCGACGGCGACGGCCGCGCCGGTGAGATCTTCGACCCGGCCACCGGCGAGGTCAGCGGGCACGTCGCGCTGGCCTCGGTGGCCGACGTGGACGCGGCCGTGGCCGCCGCCACGGCGGCCTTCCCCGCCTGGCGCGACGCGTCGCTGGTCAAGCGGGCGCAGGTGCTGTTCCGCTTCCGCGAGCTCATGTACGCCCACCGCGACGAGCTGGCCGCGCTGATCTCCGCCGAGCATGGCAAGGTGCACTCCGACGCGCTCGGCGAGGTGGCCCGCGGCCTGGAGGTCGTGGAGTTCGCCTGTGGCATCCCGCACCTGCTCAAGGGCGGTTTCTCCGAGGGCGTCTCGACCCGGGTCGACTCCTACTCGATCCGCCAGCCGCTCGGCGTCGTGGCCGGCATCACGCCGTTCAACTTCCCGGCCATGGTGCCGATGTGGATGTACCCGATCGCGATCGCCTGCGGCAACGCGTTCATCCTCAAGCCGTCGGAGAAGGACCCGTCGGCGTCGCTGCTCATGGCGCGGCTCTGGCAGGAGGCCGGGCTGCCCGACGGCGTGTTCAACGTCGTGCAGGGCGACAAGGTGGCCGTCGACCGGCTGCTGGAGCACCCTGGCGTGAGCGGCGTCTCCTTCGTCGGCTCCACCCCCATCGCTAGATACGTCTACGAGACCGGCACCGCCCGCGGCAAGCGGGTGCAGGCGCTCGGCGGAGCCAAGAACCACATGCTCGTACTGCCCGACGCCGACCTCGATCTGGTCGCCGACTCGGCCGTGTCGGCGGGCTTCGGCTCGGCCGGCGAGCGCTGCATGGCCATCTCGGTCGTGCTGGCCGTGGGCCCGATCGGCGACGAGCTGGTCGAGAAGATCGTCGAGCGCGTCGGCAAGCTGGTGATCGGCCCCGGCGACGACCCGAAGTCGGAGATGGGGCCGCTCGTCACCGGCCCGCACCGGGACAAGGTCGCCTCCTATCTCGACCTCGGCGTCGAGGAGGGCGCCAAGCTGGTCGTCGACGGCCGCGAGAGCGCCGTGCTGGGCGGCGGCACGGCGGCCGACCGGCCCGGCTTCTGGCTCGGCCCGAGCGTGCTCGACCACGTGCCGCCGCGCTCGCGGGTGCACACGGATGAGATCTTCGGCCCCGTCCTGTCGATCGTCCGCGTCGGCTCGTACGAGGAGGGGGTGGAGCTCATCAACGGCGGCGAGTACGGCAACGGCACGGCGATCTTCACCAACGACGGCGGCGCCGCGCGGCGCTTCCAGAACGAGGTCGAGGTCGGCATGGTCGGGATCAACGTGCCGATCCCGGTGCCCATGGCGTTCTACAGCTTCGGCGGCTGGAAGGCGTCGCTCTTCGGTGACACGCACCTGCACGGCACCGAGGGCGTCCACTTCTACACCCGGGGCAAGGTCGTCACGTCCCGCTGGCTCGACCCGTCGCACGGCGGCGTGAACCTCGGATTCCCCACCAACAAGTAGCCCCCTGTGCCGGAGGGGCGCGCGGTCCGGCCGCGCGTCCCTCCGCCATGGCGCCCCCGGTAAGCTCCTGGACATCGGGCAAGGGGGACATCGTTGGATCGCCGAATTCCGGTCGTGGCGCTCGCCGTGACGACTCTGATCGCGGGCATGGGCGCGGCGGGCCCGTCGTCCACGCCCACGTCGCCGCCTTCGGCCTCGCCCTCCCCCTCGCCGTCGCCGTCGGCCGTCCCGGCGCAGAGCGACGGCACGCTGCAGATCCTCACCTACCGCGGCTACGCCGACTACTCCAGCACCACCACGGAGTTCGAGCGGGTCACCGGCTGCCGCATCGCGCGCTTCGACACCGTGCAGACCGCCGACGAGATGGCCGCCAGGGTCACCGAGCGCCCCTATGACGTGATCTCGGCGGGTCCCGTCCTGGCCGCGTCGCTGATCGAGGGCAAGCAGGTGCAGCCGATCGACCCGGCCAGGGTGTCCGGCTACGGCGACCTCACCAAGCGGTTCCGCGACATGACCACCCGGTCGGGCAAGGTCTACGGCGTGCCCTACCTGTGGGGCTACCACGAGTTCCTCTACGACTCGGCCAGGGTCAAGGGCGGCGACGACCTGAGGCGGGTGTTCGACTCCGACGACGTGGCCCTCCAGGACAGCCCGCTGACCATCGCCGACGCCGCGCTCGCCGCCGGCGGGGTCGACGACCCCTACGAGCTGACCACCGAGCAGCTCGACCGGGTCATCCGACTGCTGCGCGAGCATGCCGAGCGCACCTACTGGAAAAACCCCCTCGACCTGGTCAAGGGCTTCGCCACCGGGTCCCTCGACTACGCGCAGGCCACGCCCTACTATCGCCTGCTGCTGCAGAAGGCCGGCAAGCCCGTCAAGGCGGTCGGCGCCCGCAAGGCCACCGGCTGGGTCGACTCCTGGATGCTCGGCGCCGGGGTGCCCAACACCGACTGCGCCTACCGCTGGCTGGGTTACACGGCCTCGCCCACGGTGCAGCGCAACGCGGCGGCCTGGGTCGGGCTGGCTCCGGCCAACCCCAAGGCGTGCACCTCGAAGGCCAAGCGCATCTGCGACGTCTACGGCGCCGACAAGGCGAGCCGGCTCGACCGCATCGCCTTCGCCGTCCGGCCTCCGGGGGGTTGCGCCGCGGATGAGGGGGAATGCACTGATTACGCCGCCTGGACCGCTCGGTGGCGCTCACTCGTCGGCTGAGCGTGGGACAGCCGGCTCGCCTGCTTCACGGTGCCGCGGGCGCACCCGTCCCCCCGCTGGGTGCGACCTGCTGAGACGCCCCGGGCCTTCCCCCGCCCCGGGGCGTCTCGCTGTTCAGAGCTCTTCTGGCCAATATTTGACTGAACGACCAGTCAGTGAATAAGGTCGGGGTATGAGAATCCTCCTGGTCGGGGCCGGCGGAGTCGGCTCCGCCGTTGTCCCCATCGCCGCACGCCGAGATTTCTACGAACACATCGTGGTGGCCGACTCCCAACAGGACCGGGCGGCCCAGGCCGTCGCCGCCGTGGACGACCCGCGCTTCAGCGCCATCCGGCTCGACGCCTCAGACCGGGCGCAGGTCGAGGCCGCGCTCCGTGAGCACCGGTGCGACGTGCTGTTCAACGCCGTCGATCCGAGGTTCACCATGCCGCTGTTCGAGGCCGCGCTGGCGGCCGGGGCCCACTATCTCGACATGGCGATGTCGCTGTCCCGGCCGCACCCGCGCGAGCCGTACGAGAAGACGGGGGTGAAGCTCGGCGACGAGCAGTTCGCGCGCGACGACGAGTGGCGGGGCGCGGGGCGGCTCGCGCTGGTCGGGATGGGGGTCGAGCCGGGGCTGGCCGACGTGTTCGCCCGCTACGCCGCCGACCACCTGTTCGCCGACATCGACGAGATCGGCGTCAGGGACGGCTCCAACCTGGTCGTCGAGGGGTACGACTTCGCGCCGACGTTCTCCATCTGGACCACGATCGAGGAGTGCCTCAACCCGCCGGTCGTCTGGGAGGACGGGGAGTGGCGCACCACCGAGCCGTTCAGTGAGCCGGAGGTGTTCGACTTCCCGGCCGGCATCGGGCCCGTGGAGTGCGTGAACGTCGAGCACGAGGAGGTGCTGCTGGTCCCCAGGTGGATCCAGGCGCGCCGGGTGACCTTCAAGTACGGGATCGGCGAGGAGTTCATCGGCGTTCTGAAGACCCTGCGCAAGCTGGGCCTGGACAGCACCGACAAGATCCGGGTGGGCGGCGCGGAGGTGGCGCCGCGCGACCTGGTGGCCGCGAGCCTGCCGGACCCGGCGACACTCGGCGACAGGATGTCGGGCAAGACGTGCGCGGGCACCTGGGTCAAGGGCACCGGGAAGGACGGCTCACCGCGCGAGGTCTACCTCTATCACGTGGTGGACAACGCCTGGTCGATGGCGGAGTACGGCTCGCAGGCCGTGGTCTGGCAGACCGCCGTCCATCCTGTCGTGGCGCTGGAGCTGGTCGCGAACAGCGTCTGGAAGGGTGAGGGCGTGCTCGGTCCGGAGGCGTTCGACGCGGTGCCTTTCCTGGACCTGCTGGAGGAGTACGGCTCGCCGTGGGCGATGCGTGAGGCCGCCTAACGCGCGGGAAAGGCCACCACGGTCGCGAGCGGCGCGGGAGTCAGGGCCTCGGCGCAGTCGCCGCAGGCCAGGACGGCAGAGTGGTCGGGCAGGCGGCCCACGCGGACGCGCGGCCGGGGCCACCGCTTGTGGCAGACGACGCAGGCCTCGCCCTCGCGCTGCGCCGAGCTCAGATCATCAGGGTCGAACGTCACCATGTCCTGTGCCGTTCCTGTGGGGCTCCAGTTCATCACGCTCCCTGTGGTGATCGCTCACCCGTTTACCGGATCCGTTATAACCCGGACCGTCCCCCTGATCGTCCAGCCGCACGTCAAGCCAGGGTGAATTCTCTACCCCGTCAACCCTCCTTACACCACAAAATCGGGCATCCAGTTACAAGCTGGATGCCCGATTCGTATGGTTTTCTACAGGGCGGCGATGGCCTTCTCCAGGATGCCGAGGCCCTCTTCGAGGAGGTTCTCGGGGATCACCAGGGGTGGCAGGAAGCGCAGCACGTTGCCGTACGTGCCCGCGGTGAGCACGAGCAGCCCCTCCGCGTGGCAGCGCCTGGCGACCTCGGCCACGGCGGCGGCGTCGGGCTCCGTGGTGCCGGGCTTGACCAGCTCGATCGCGATCATCGCGCCGCGCCCGCGCACGTCGCCGATCACGTCGAAGCGCTCGCGCATTGATTCGAGCCGGGGCAGCATGATCTCGCCGATCCGGCGGGCCCTGGCGACCAGGTCGTCCTCGGCGATGGTCTCCAGCACGCCCAGCGCCGCCTCGCAGGCCAGCGGGTTGCCGCCGTAGGTGCCGCCGAGACCGCCCGCGTGCACCTTGTCCATGAGCTCGGCGCGGCCCGTCACCGCGGCCAGCGGCAGGCCGCCCGCGATGCCCTTGGCGGTGCAGATGATGTCGGGCACGACGCCCTCGTCCTCACAGGCGAACAGGTCGCCGGTGCGGGCGAACCCGGTCTGCACCTCGTCGGCGACGAACACGATGCCGTTCTCGCGGCAGAACTCGGCGATGCGCGGCAGGAAGCCCTTGGCGGGCTCGATGAAGCCGCCCTCGCCCGCGATCGGCTCGATCACCACGGCGGCCACGTTCTCGGCGCCGATCTGCTTGGTGATCATGCCGATGGCCTCGGCCGCGGCCTCCTCGGCGCAGTTCTCGGGACCCGTCGGCCAGCGGAACGGGTAGGCCAGCGGCACCCGGTAGACCTCGGGCGCGAACGGGCCGAAGCGGTGCTTGTACGGCATGTTCTTGGCCGTCAGCGTCATCGTCAGCAGCGTGCGGCCGTGGTAGCCGTGGTCGAACACCACCACCGCCTGGCGTCCGGTGGCGTGCCTGGCGACCTTGACCGCGTTCTCCACGGCCTCGGCGCCGCTGTTGACGAGGAAGGTGCGCTTGTCATGGTCGCCGGGGGTCAGCTCGTTGAGCTTCTCGCACACCCGCACGTACGACTCGTAGGGGGTGACCATGAAACACGTGTGGGTGAATTCGGCGACCTGGCGCTGGACCCGCTCAACGACCTTGGGCGCCGCGTTGCCGACGTTCGTGACGGCGATCCCGGAGCCGAAGTCGATCAGCGAGTTGCCGTCGGCGTCCTGGACGATGCCGCCGCCGGCGCGCGTCACGAAGACCGGCAGGGTGGTGCCGACGCCCGCGGGGACGGCCGCCTGCTTGCGGGCCAGCAGCTCCTGCGACTTCGGGCCGGGAATCGCGGTGACGAGACGACGCTCCTGGGGAATGCTCATGCTCCGACGGTACGGCCCGTCGTGAACTGCGCCGATATGTCGATATGGCACACTGGTGATGCTGCCCTTCGCCAGAATGGACAACTTCGCGTATGGCGCCTTCACTACGGGTCGTGGTGCGCCGGATGGGGCTGCGGCCCCTTGCCGGGACACTCGACTCGACCGTCCGCTGGGTGGCGGTGAGCGAGCTTGCGGACCCTACTCCCTTCCTCGAAGGGGACGAGCTGCTGCTGACCACGGGGATGCGGCTGGAGCATGACTTTTCCGGATATGTCGCCCGGCTGGTGGAGCGGGGCGTGGCCGGGCTGGGCTTCGGCGTCGGGTTGTCCCACGAGCACGTCCCCGCCGAGCTGGTGGCGGCCGCGTCCCAGGCCGGGCTGCCGCTGCTGGAGGTCCCGCGCGAGACGCCGTTCATCTCCATCGGCAAGGTGGTCAGCGAGCTGCTGGCCGCCGAGCAGTACGACGAGATCGCGCGGGCCTTCGCGGCGCAGGGCCGGCTGACCCGGGCGGCGCTGCGGCCCGAGGGCACGCACGCGGTCATCGACCGGCTGGCCAAGGAGGTCGGCGGCTGGGCGGCGCTGCTCGACGAGGCGGGGGAGGAGCGTCACTCCACCTCCGGAGCCCGCGTCACCGCGGTCACCGCCGAGCTGACCCGCCTGCGCGGCGGCCACACCGCAGGCGAACCCGGCGCCGTGGAGCGGGAGGGCGTGCGCGGCGGGAGCCGGGCTCCGGCCGATACCGGCAGGGGCGGCCAGGTGTCCGCGGGAAGGCTGCCCGCCAGTCTGGCGATCTCCGGGCCCGAGGGGCACATCGTCGTGCAGCCGCTCGGCGGCGGGGCGCGGCCGAGGGGGTTCTTCGCCGTCGGGGCGGCGCACGCCTTCTCGCCCGTCAGCCACACGGTGATCAACGCCGCGGGCTCGCTCCTCACGCTGGCGCTGGAGCAGGGCGGCGCCCAGCGCGAAGGCGAACGCCGGCTCCGTTCCGCCGTGCTGGAGTTGCTGCTCGGCGGCGGGATCGAGCGGGCCCGCGAGGTGCTGGGCCCACTCGGCGTACGGCCGCCCGACGAGCCGCTGGTCGTGCTGGCGGCCGGCGGCGAGGCGCTCGACGTGCTGGAGCCGCTCGGGTTCGCCGCCCGCCTCGGCGAGGAGGGCCTGGCCGTCGCGCTGGTGGGCGAGGAGACGGCCGAGAAGGTGGCCGTGCAGACCGGAGGGTCCGTGGGGATGAGCGCGCCGTGCGCCTACACCGATCTGCGGGCGGGGCTCGACCAGGCGCGACGCGCGCTGCGGGCCGGTCGCGGCGGAGTCGTGCGGTTCGCCGAGCTGGCCGGGCAGGGAGTGCTGAAGCTGCTCGACCCGGACGCGGCGCAGGCGTTCGCCTCCGCGCTGCTCGCCCCGCTCGTGCGTTACGGCTCGCGCGCCGACCTGGTCGACTCACTCCGGTCCTACCTCGACAGCAACGGCCACTGGGACGCCGCGGCCCAGCGGCTCGGCATCCACCGCCACACCCTGCGTTACCGGATGAGGCGGGTGGCCGAGCTGCTGGGGCGCGATCTCGACGATCCCGGTGTGCGGGCGGAGCTGTGGATCGCGCTGGCGGCGACCGCTTCTGCGCCTTCCGCTACTTCTGCACGAGATAGCAGCAGATCGTCGCCGTCGTGACCGCCTCGTAGGTGCGGCCGTCGGGCAGGTGGCCGCCGCGCTCCAGACTGATCGCCCCCTGTGCCGCGGCCCACAGCGCGTCGGCGACCTTGCGGGGCTGGGTCGCGACGAGGTAGCCGGCCGAGATGCAGTCGGCGATGGCCCGGTCGAGGAGGTTGAGCGCCGCGCGGGCGAGGGTCCGGGCCCGCTCGCTCGGTTCGAAGCCGGGGATCGCCCGTTCGAACATCAGGCTGTAGTAGCCGGGCTCGGCCAGGCAGGCGTGCCGGTAGGCGGGGCCGAGCGCGGTGAGGTAGTCGAAAGGGTCGCCGCGGTGTGGCACGGCCTCCAGGAAGCGCCGGAACCGCTCGAACCCTTCCAGGTAAAGAGCCTCGGCGAGGCCCTCGCGGTTGCCGAACATCGTGTAGATGACGGTCGTGGTGCAGCCGGCCTCGGTGGCGATCCGGCGCATGGTCAGGCTTTCGGGTCCGTCGGTGACCAGGAGATTCACCGCGACGTCGAGCAGCCGGGAACGCAGCTCGTCATGGCTGGCCCGTTCGCCCGACAGGTAGGCGCCTTGGAGACCTAGCGGCGCCGAGGAGGTCATGGGCCCACGCCTTTCTGCTCGTGGGCCCACCGCACTGGGGAACCCGCACCCGAGACTTAGCCATGGCGGAGATTCTTCAAACCGCTCCGCATGGTAAACATCCTGAATTAGGTCTACTTCTGTTACATAGCGGGTATACCAGAGGGCTTGTACTTATTGGTGAGCGTTGTCGAGGCACTTGTGCAACGTGGTGTAAGTCCCCGCTCCGCGCCGTCGCATAACGTCATTGCATGGACGTGCGCACCTTCTGGCTTGCAGGACACCCCGCCACCGGGGACACCGAGCTCACCGTGACCAACCCCCACGACGGTCGCGAGGTCGGCCGCTACTCCGTGCCGACCGAGGTCCAGGTCGAGGAGGCCGTCGCGGCCGCCCACGGGGTCGTCCGGCAGGCCGCCGCGCTGCCCGTGCACGTGCGAGCCGAGGCGCTCGCCCACGTCGCGCGCCGCCTGGCGGAGCGGGCCGACGAGATCGGCCGGCTGATCTCCGCCGAGAACGGCAAGCCGATCTTCTGGGCGCGGGGCGAGGTCGGCCGTGCCGTCGCCACCTTCCGCTTCGCCGCCGAGGAGACCCGTCGCTGGTCGGGCGACGTGCAGCGGCTCGACACCGAGCCCGCCGCGGCCGGCCGCCTGGCCTACGTCTCGCGCGTGCCCCACGGGCCGGTGCTGGCGATCACGCCGTTCAACTTCCCGCTCAACCTGGTCGCCCACAAGGTCGCCCCCGCCATCGCCGTCGGCGCGCCCATCATCGTCAAGCCCGCCCCGGCCACGCCGCTCTCCGCGCTCGTCCTCGGCGAGATCCTGGCCGAGACCGACCTGCCCGCCGGGATGTTCTCGGTGCTGCCGGTCGAGAACGAGCGCGCCGCCGGGCTGGTCGAGGACCCCCGGCTGCCCATCGTCTCCTTCACCGGCTCCGCGCCCGTCGGCTACGCCATCAGCGACCGGGTGCCGCGCAAGCACGTGACCCTGGAACTCGGCGGCAACGCCGCGGCCGTCGTCCTGGCCGACGCCGACCTCGACTGGGCCGCGGCCCGCGTCGCGCTGTTCTCCAACTATCAGGCCGGCCAGAGCTGCATCGCCGTCCAGCGGGTGATCGTCGAGCAGCCGGTCTACGACGCGTTCGTCGAGCGCCTGCTGCCCGCCGTCGACGCGCTCGTCACCGGTGACCCGGCCGACGAGAAGACCCAGGTGGGCCCGCTGGTGTCGGTCGACGCGGCCGAGCGGGTCGAGCGGTGGATCAAGGAGGCGGTCGCCGCCGGCGGCCGCCTGCTCGCCGGAGGCACCCGCGAGGGCGCCACGGTCGCCCCCACCGTCCTCACCGACGTGCCGGCCGACGCCACGCTCTCCTGCGAGGAGGTCTTCGGCCCCGTCATGATCCTCCAGCGGGCGGCGTCGATCGACGAGGCGTATGCGATGGTCAACGACTCGAAGTACGGGCTGCAGGCCGGGGTGTTCACCCGGTCGCTGGACGCCGCCTTCCGGGCCAACCGGGAGCTGGAGGTGGGCGGCGTGATCATCGGCGACGTGCCCTCCTACCGGGCCGACCAGATGCCGTACGGCGGGGTCAAGGACTCGGGCGTGGGCCGCGAGGGCGTGCAGTCGGCCATGCGCGACTACACGTACGAGAAGGTCATGGTGCTGACGGGGCTGATGCTCTGATCAGCCCCGTCAGGGGTCAGGCGCGCTCGGCCGCGGTGAACAGGGCCTTGGCCGAGCTGCTGAAGTAGGGGCCGTACATCGTGCGGCGGTCGTCGCTGTACTTGAAGCTGCTCACCGAGGTGACCGTGCCCCGGCCGGTGCCGAGGTCGAAGCCGGACAGCCACGGGCCGCCGCTGGAGCCGGCCGTCATGTCGCAGCCGAGGCCCTGGTCGTGGGTCTCGCCGTGGGGGTCGTCGCGCAGCGGGCCGGCGCAGTAGACCAGGTGCTCGCCGTTGTAGGGCGGGTCGGCGGGATAGCCGAAGCCGAAGGCCCGGCCGCCGCGCGGGGCGTCGAAGGAGATCTCCTGGGCGCCCACCACCTCGGCCACGTGCCTGCCTTCGGAGGTGGCCAGCGCCACCATGCCCACGTCGTAGCTGTCGTCGGCGGCTCGCGACCACGGTGCGGCGACGAACATGCGGCGGGCCGGAAACTGGCCGTAGGGCTGGCCGCCGCCCTCACGGTAGCCGGGCACGAACGTCCAGTTGTCGGCCCACTGGCCGGTGCCGTCCTTGACGCAGTGGCCGGCGGTGACCACCACGTCGCGGTTGGCGCTGCGGACCGTGCTCGCGGAGCAGACGAAGTCGGTCCTGGCGACGGTGAGGAACACCCGCCCGGTGGTCCTGGTCACCGCGCCGCCGGTCACCCAGCGGGAGCCGGCGGTCTGCTGCTGGGGCCGGGACGACTGGTGCCGGCGGGAGGGGGCGACCTTCGTGGTCGCGCCCGAGAGGTCCGGTGCGACGCCCAGCCCCGCCGTGCCGGTCAGCCCGCTCACCAGGCCGCCGCCCTTGGTGACGATGTCGAGCATGTCGATCGGCAGAGCCGCGGCCATCCGCTGAGGAGTCCAGTAGTCGAGCACGCGCCGGTGATCGGCGGAACCGCGCGCGGCCACGTGCTCGACGACCTCGGATCGCGCCGCGCGCGGGTGCGTGACGGCGGCGGGACGGTCTGGCTGCCGCTCCCGCTGGTGTGTGGGAGTGGCGCCCACGAGAGCCGGGCCCATCAGTCCCGCGACGAGCGGAACGGCTGCAAGCATGGGGGTGCTCAAGGTCATGGCACCCGAGTGTGCACTACACGATGTGCCGTCGTCGCTACTTTCGGTAAAGAGCGTCAGAGGGTGCCGGCGCTCTGCGCGGCCTGGTAGACGGCTTGTGCTTCATTTCCGAAATATGGTCCGAACATCCAGTTCGGCGCGAAGTTGTATTTAAAGCTGTTCACGGAGTTCAGCGTGCCGATCCCGGTGGACTCGTCGAAATTCCTGAACCACGGGCCGCCACTGGAGCCACCGGTCATGTTGCAGGTCAGGCCGTGATCCCGGGACATCAGGAAGTCGTCGAACGCGCGCCCGGCGCAGTAGATCAGCTTCGATCCGTCGTACGGCGCCGCCGCCGGGTAGCCGAACGCGTACATCTGCTGCCGCCTGGCCTGGTTGAACGCCACGCCCTGGCCGCCCACCGCGTCGACCAGCGTCCTGCCCTCCAGTGGCGCCACCACGGCGGCGGCGATGTCGAAGTCGATGTCCTCGCTCGCGTTCCACTGGGGGGTGGTCAGCAGCCTGCCGGCCACCCACGTGCCGTGGGGCCGGTTGCCGTTGGCGTAGCCCGGCACGAACACCCAGTTCGTGTGGAACGCGCCGCCGAGCTTCACGCAGTGCCCCGCGGTCATCACCACGCTCTTGTTCGCGCTGGACACAGCGGAGCCGGAGCAGGAGGAGTTGCGTCCCTGGTAGGTGAAGAAGACCCGCCCGGTGGTGCGCGTGACCGTGCCGCCGCCGGTCCACGGGGCGCCGGGGCTGTTGGCGGCCTGCGCCCGCGCGGAGGTGGGCCCGGTGCCCTGGGTGGTCGACGGGACCCCCGCGGTGGGCTCGTCGGCGACGTCCGTCCTTGCGCCCTGCCTGGGCGTCGGGGCGGCGAGCGGCTGCGCCGCCTCCATCTTCTGCGGAGTCCAGTACCGCAGGACGGTCTTCTGCTCTGCGGGGGAGTCGGCGGCGGCCTTGGCGGCGGGCTTGGGGGCGCGCTGTGGGGACGCCGCCTGTGCCTGGGCCGCTCCCACCGGAAGCAGGGCACCCCCGAGGGCGAGGGTGACGACGGAGAGCAGAGCGACTCTGCGGTGCATTACGTACCTCCCGGAACCGGAATCTGAGGTTGGAAGGTAGCGGGAGAAATATTCGTATTTCTCGATATTTGCGCATACGGATATGGCGATATTCCGGCATTAATCGGCTCAGATATCTGCCGTCACATAAGTCGCCGGTTTCCGGGCGCCGGCGAACCCCGTGTCTGGGCGCCGCGCGGAGCGGGGACAATGGACGCGTGCATGCAGACACCCACCGCTCCGTGGTCGTCCTCGGCTCCACCGGCTCTATCGGCACCCAGGCGCTCGACGTCATCGCCGCCAATCCGGGCGGGTTCCGCGTCGCGGCGCTCGCGGCCGGTGGTGGCAAGGTCGAGCTGCTGGCCAGGCAGGCGGCCGAGTTCCGGGCCGAGGCCGTGGCGGTCGCCGATTCCGCGGCGGTCCCCGCGCTGCGCGAGGCGCTGGCCGCGCTCGGCGCCGATCCGGCAGTGCTCGCCGGGCCCGAAGGCGTCGCGGAGGTCGCCGCCTGGCAGGCCGACGTGGTGCTCAACGGCATCACCGGCGCGCTCGGCCTGACCTCCACACTGGTCGCCCTGGAGGCGGGCCGCACCCTCGCGCTGGCCAACAAGGAGTCGCTGATCATCGGCGGGCCCCTGGTCAAGCGGCTGGCCAAGCCGGGCCAGATCCTTCCCGTCGACTCCGAGCACTCGGCCGTCCAGCAGTGCCTGTGGGCCTCCGGGCCCGGCGGCCACGACCCCGACGCCGTCAGACGGCTCGTGATCACGGCGAGCGGCGGGCCGTTCAGGGGCATGAAGCGGGCCGAGATGGCCGAAGTGACGCCCGAGATGGCGCTGGCCCACCCCACCTGGTCCATGGGCCCGGTGATCACCGTCAACTCCGCCACCCTGGTCAACAAGGGGCTGGAGGTGATCGAGGCACACCTGCTCTTCGACATCGGCTTCGACCGGATCGCGGTGGTGGTGCACCCGCAGTCGATCATCCACTCCATGGTCGAGTACATCGACGGCTCCACCATCGCGCAGGCCAGCCCGCCCGACATGCGGCTGCCGATCGCGCTGGCACTCGGCCACCCGGCCCGCCTGGCGGGCGCGTCCCGGCCCGTCGACTGGACCACCGCGCACACCTGGACCTTCGAGCCGCTCGACGACGAGGCGTTCCCCGCCGTCGCGCTGGCCAGGCACGTCGGCGCCGAGGGCGGCACCGCGCCCGCCGTCTACAACGCGGCCAACGAGACGAGCGTCGACGCGTTCATGCGCGGCGAGCTGCCGTTCCCGGCGATCGTCGACACCGTGGCCAAGGTCGTCGCCGAGCACCAGGTCACCCGGGCCGACACGGTCGAGGAGGTGCTCGCCGCCGACGCCTGGGCCCGCGCCCGGGCGGCGGAGCTCACGGCCGGGCAGTCCCGATAGCTACCTAGACTGGACAACGTCGTCGACACCCAAGAGGGAGAAATGTCTTCTGTAGCACTCGGCATCCCGACGGTCCGCACGAAGCCGCTCGCCGAACGCCGACACTCCCGTCAGATCATGGTCGGTGACGTCCCCGTGGGGGGCGACGCGCCGGTCTCCGTGCAGTCGATGACCACCACGGTCACCGCCGACGTCAACGCCACCCTGCAGCAGATCGCCGAGCTCACCGCCTCGGGCTGCCAGATCGTCCGCGTGGCCGTGCCGTCCCAGGACGACGCCGAGGCGCTGCCGACGATCGCCAGGAAGTCGCAGATCCCGGTGATCGCCGACATCCACTTCCAGCCCAAGTACGTCTTCGCCGCGATCGAGGCGGGCTGCGCGGCTGTGCGGGTCAACCCCGGCAACATCAAGAAGTTCGACGACAAGGTGGGCGAGATCGCCAGGGCGGCGGCCGACCACGGCGTGCCCATCCGCATCGGCGTCAACGCCGGCTCGCTCGACCCGCGCCTGCTGCAGAAGTACGGCAAGGCCACGCCCGAGGCGCTGGTCGAGTCGGCCCTGTGGGAGTGCTCCCTGTTCGAGGAGCACGGCTTCCGTGACATCAAGATCTCGGTCAAGCACAACGACCCGGTCGTCATGATCAACGCCTACCGGCTGCTGGCCGCCAGGTGCGACTACCCCCTGCACCTGGGCGTCACCGAGGCCGGCCCGGCCTTCCAGGGCACGATCAAGTCGGCCGTGGCCTTCGGCGCGCTGCTCGCCGAGGGCATCGGCGACACGATCAGGGTGTCGCTCTCGGCGCCTCCCGTGGAGGAGGTCAAGGTCGGCGCCCAGATCCTCGAGTCGCTCGGGCTGCGCGAGCGCGGCCTGGAGATCGTGTCCTGCCCGTCGTGTGGCCGCGCCCAGGTCGACGTCTACACGCTGGCCGAGCAGGTGCAGGCGGGGCTTGAGGGCCTGACGGTGCCGCTGCGGGTCGCCGTCATGGGCTGCGTCGTCAACGGGCCGGGAGAGGCGCGCGAGGCCGACCTCGGGGTCGCCTCCGGCAACGGCAAGGGGCAGATCTTCGTCAAGGGCGAGGTCATCAAGACGGTGCCCGAGTCGCAGATCGTGGAGACGCTGATCGAGGAGGCCCTGCGCATCGCCGAGGAGATGGGCGTGGAGGTCGACCTCGGCGACGACTCCCCGGGCCCGCAGGTGACCGTGGGCTGACCCTCCCCACCCTTCCGTTACGGCGTGCAATCGTCTGATTACACGTTGGCAAGCTTTTCTCCATACCCTGCGTGACCGATCCGTCACCCCGCGAGCATCTCTCCTTATGAGATGGGGGAGCGGTCAGGTGAAGCGGTTCGTACGAGTGGTCGCGGCCTTGGGGATGCTGGTCGGCGGGGTGGTGGGCGTCCAGGGGAGCGCCGCCGCGCGAAGCCGGCCGGTCGACGCGATCGTGTGGGGGGCGTGCCCGCAGACCAAGGACACCCCGCCGGGCGGCACGCCGGGTGTGGAGTGCGCGACGGTGCGCGTGCCACTCGACCACCGGGAGCCGTGGGGCCAGTCGATCACGCTGGCCGTCAACCGGATCCGGGGCAAGGTCTCGCGCGATGCCAACCACCTGGGCACGCTGCTCGTCAACCCGGGCGGTCCGGGCGCGTCCGGGCTCCGGCTGGCCGAGTTCGTGGCCGCCACGCTGCCCGCCGAGGTGGCCGCGCGCTACGACGTGGTCGGCTTCGACCCGCGCGGGGTCGGAAGCAGCCGGCCCGCGATGCGGTGCGCCGACGCCTCGTCCTACTACGCGCCGCCGCGGCTCGACGCGGTGCCGCGCACCAGGCGCGACGAACGGGCCCTGCTCGACCGGGCCGGCGACTACGCCGCCCGCTGCGGCAACCTGTGGGCCTGGCTGCTGCCCCACATGACCACCGAGAACGTCGCCAGGGACGTCGACACGATCCGGGCCGCCCTGGGCGAGCGGCAGATCAGCTACCTCGGCTACTCCTACGGCACCTACATCGGCGGGGTCTACGCCACGCTCTTCCCCGACCGGGTCAAGCGGCTCGTCATGGACAGCTCGGTCAGCCCCGACGACGTCTGGTACCAGTCCAACCTGGACCAGGATCCCGCCTTCGACCGCAGGCACCGCGCCTTCCTCGACTGGACCGCGCGGCACAATTCGGTCTACAAGCTGGGCGGCACCGCCAAGGAGACCGGGTTCGCCTGGTACGCCATGCGCTCCCGGTTGCGCGACCGGCCGGCCGGCGGCGTCGTCGGCCCGAGCGAGCTCGACGACCTGTTCACCCTCGGCGGCTACACCGACCGCATCTGGCCGGAGCTGGCCCGGGTCTGGGCGGCGTACGTGCGCGAGGGCGACGTCAAGGGGCTGCTCGAGACGTACAACCGGTTCGGCAGCCAGGACGCCGAGGACGAGAACGGCTACGCCGTCTACCTGAGCGTGCAGTGCCGTGACGCCGCCTGGCCGCGTTCGTGGGACACGTGGCGGCAGGACATGGCCCGCATGCACCGCCGCGCGCCGTTCATGGCCTGGCAAAACGCCTGGTTCAACGCGCCGTGCGCGTTCTGGCCGGTCGGCGGGGGCAAGCCGGTCGACGTCCACGGGTCGCCGAAGCTGCCGCCCATCCTCATGCTTCAGTCGCGCGGTGACGCCGCCACCCCGTACCAGGGAGCGCTGCGCATGCTCCGGCACTTCCCGACCGCGCGGATGGTCGTGGAGGAGGGCGGCAACCACGGCGTGTCGCTGGCCGGCAACCGGTGCGTCGACCGGCACCTGGCCGCGTACCTGACGGATGGCACGATCCCGGCGCGCACCACCGCCTGCGCCGCCCTCCCGGAGCCCCGGCCGGTGGTGCGCCTGGCGGCCGGCGGGGGTTTGGGTCACGATCGGCTCACCGACGTGCTGTCCAGATAAGCCATTCCGTAGTCGTTCGCGTAGTCTGACCATGTGATGCTGCGTACATCGGCGTCGCGTGTGCTCGACGACAGCGATCGGGACGAGGCACTCGCCTTGCTCGACAACGACCCGGTCGCCAACGTCTTCGTCGCCTCCCGGGTGCGGACCGTCGGACTCAATCCGGCGCGGCTGGGCGGGCAGATGTGGGGGTTCGGGCCGCGCGGCGGTCTCGTCTCGCTCTGCTACGCCGGAGCCAATCTGGTGCCGGTCGGCGCCGGTCCGGAGGCCGCGCACGCGTTCTCCGAGCGGGCCCGCAGGCAGGGGCGTCGCTGCTCGTCGATCGTGGGGCCGGTCGAGGCGGTCTCGGTGATGTGGGAGCGGCTGGAGCCCTACTGGGGCAGGGCCCGCGCGATCAGGTGGGCGCAGCCGGTCATGGCGATCTCGCGCAAGCCGCTCGTCGCGGCCGACCCGCTGGTGCGGCGGGTCCGGCCGGAGGAGTTCGACATCCTGCTGCCCGCCTGCGTGGCGATGTTCACCGAGGAGGTGGGCGTCTCGCCCAACCTCGGCGACGGCGGCGCCCTCTACCGCACCCGGGTCGCCGAGCTGATCCGCATCGGCAGGTCCTACGCCCGCATCGACGATGGGCGGGTGGTGTTCAAGGCGGAGATCGGCGCGGTCACGCCGTCCGCCAGCCAGATCCAGGGCGTCTGGGTCGATCCCGAGCTGCGCGGCCGGGGACACGCGGTGGCGGGCATGGCGGCCGTCGTGGAAGCGGCCCTCGCCTGCTTCGCCCCGGTGGTCACGTTGTACGTCAACGACTTCAACACCTCGGCGCGGGCCGTCTACCGCAAGGTGGGCTTCCACGAGGTCGACACCTTCATGTCGGTCCTCTTCTAGGTCTCAGGCGTTCTAGGTCTCAGGCGTTTCCGGGTCACAGGCGTTCTACGTCTCAGGTTTCGAGGTCACAGGCGCACGAGAACGTCGAAGAGCCGGGTCAGCTCGGCGCCGGGATCGGCGGTGAGGCCGGCGTGGACCGGGCTGGTCTGGACGATCGTGCTGCGCGGCGCGGTCAGCCAGCGGAACCTGGCGCCCAGCGACTCGCCGGTCAGCGGGCCGGCCTCCTCGCCACAGGCCAGCTCGTAGGCGCAGAGGGCCCGGCGGACGCCCTCGGCGTCTGTGTCGGGGTCGAGGGCGCGCAGCCGCACGGCGTCGAGCTCGACCCGCGCGCAGAGGTAGCCGCGGGGCTGGCAGTAGAGGAGCACGCCGGCGTTGATCTGCTCGCCGCGCTCGATCCGGGGCACCACGCGGATCACCGCGTACTCGTACACGTCCCTGCTCATCGGCGGACTCCGCGCCAGAACTCGCCGACGGACCCCGGCCCCGGCCGGGAGGTCTTCGGCTCACCGCGGGTGAGCCACGCGCGCGGCCCGTGGGCGCGCCGCAGCAGGTGGTCGACGTAGGCGTCACGGACCTCCTGGGCCGAGTCGAACCCCGGCTCGCCGTCGAGCCAGGCGTCGGGCACCAGGGCGGTCACCTTCGTCAGCAGCTCCGGTGTGATCCGCGCGGAGAGCTCCTCGGCGGCGGCGTCGACGTCGGTCGCGAACGGGGCCAGCACGTGGTCGCCCGCGTCGAACGGGCGCTGAGGGTCGGCCGTCCGCCAGTTGTGGTGGAACCAGAGCGCGGCGCCGTGGTCGATCAGCCAGACGTCCTGGTGCCAGACGAGCAGGTTGGGGTTGCGCCAGCTGCGGTCGATGTTGTGGATCAGCGCGTCGAACCAGAGCAGCCGGGAGGCGAACGCGGGGTCGGGTGTCCAGATGAGCGGCTCGAAGCCCAGGGCGCCGGGCAGGAAGTCGATCGCCAGGTTGACGCCGGTGCTGGCCTTGAGCAGGTCCTGGACCTCCTCGTCGGGCTCGCGGACGCCGAGCTGGGGATCGAGGTCGATCAGCCTCAGGTCGGGGGTGCGCAGGTCGAGCCGCCGGGCGAGCTCGGCGCAGATGATCTCAGCGACGAGGACGCGACGGCCCTGCCCGGCTTCGCGAAATTTCACGACATAGGTGCCGAGGTCATCGGCTTCGACCACCCCCGGCAGCGAGCCGCCCTCCCGCAACGGCGTCACGTAACGGGTCGCCGCGATCCTTTCCAGCACGCCCCGAGGCTATCGCGCCGCGGGCCCGTGCCCGGCCGGGGCGTTCATCCACTGGTTCCGGTCGCCACGGTCACACCTGGGCCGCGGTTCCGCGGACAGGGGAAGATGGAAGACTTCACCGAAGACCTCTTCCATGGAACGCCGCTCCGCGGCAAGGTACTGTGCCTAACAATCGCTTGTTTGACGCTCAAGGACGGTGCGGCATGAGGATCGGCGTCACGATGTTCACCACGGATCTGGCCATGCCGATCTCCGATCTCGCCAGGGCGGCCGAAGATCGCGGCTTCGTCTCGTTGTACGTGCCCGAGCACACCCACATCCCGATCTCGCGGCGCACCCCGCCTCCGGCCGGGCAGGCCGAGCTTCCCGAGGAGTACAAACGCACCCTCGATCCGCTGGTCGCGCTCTCGTTCGCCGCCGCGGTGACCGAGCGACTGCTGGTCGGCACCGGCATCCTGCTCGTCGCCCAGCGCGACCCCATCGTCACCGCCAAGGCCATCGCCACGCTCGACCGCCTGTCGGGCGGGCGCGCGGTGGTCGGGATCGGCTTCGGCTGGAACGTGGAGGAGATCGAGAATCACGGCGTGCCGTACGGTTCGCGGCGCGCGGTCACACGTGACCACATGCTGGCGATGCGGGCGTTGTGGCGTGACGAGGTCGCCTCCTTCGACGGGTTCGAGGCATCCTGGTCTTGGCCGAAGCCGATCTCCGCGCCGCCCGTCTACGTGGGGGGCGCCGCGGGGCCCAAGCTGTTCGCGCACGTCGCCGAGTACGCCGACGGCTGGATGCCGATCGGTGGCAAGGGCATCAAGGCCGCGCTGCCCGCCCTGCGCGAGGCGTGTGAGAAGGCCGGCCGGCCGATGGCCAAGGTGATCCCGTTCGGCACGCTGCTGACCAGGGAGAAGCTCGACTACTACGCGGGGCTGGGCGTCGAGGAGGTCGTGGCGGCTCTGCCCAGCGCGTCGTCCGGTGAGGTGCTGGCCAAGCTGGACGAGTACGCCCGGCTCATCTGAGCGCCGCCGGTGTGAGCGTGCGCGAGCGGCGGCGGGTACGGCCGTGGCAGGCCGGGGTGGCGGCGGCCGGGGTGGCGATGGCGGCCGCCGGCTTCGGGTTCTGGCTGCGCGGCGCGCAGGGGCCGGGGCTGGAGGGCACCTGGACCGGGTCGGCCGGTCGGCCGGGCGCCGGGCGGGTGTTTCCGGTGGAGATCCGGCTGGCCGGGGCCGAGGCGACCATGCGGTGGGAGGCCGGGCTGCGCTGTTCCGGACGGCTCGGCCGCACCGGCAGCGGGTTCGTGTTCACGCTGGATCGGGTCGAGGGCGACCGGTGCGTCTCGGGCACGTTGCGGATGTTCCCCGGCCAGGACCTCGACCGGCTGGTCATCAAGGTGACGCGCCAGGGTGACGAGGATGTGACGTATTCGGGTCATCTCTCTCGCCCTTCTTGACCGTTTTTGTCTCGTTCGGGTGGCGATTGTCGTGGTCACCGTTGACTCCCGGCCGCCGGTTGCCTTCAGTGGGAAGGGAAGAAGGCGGCGAGGGGAGAGGCCGTGCCTATGGCACAGCCGCTCAGAACGGGGGACCCGCGACGGCTCGGGGCGTACGAGTTGTCCGGGCGCCTGGGCGAGGGCGGTCAGGGCGTGGTGTACCTCGGGACGAGGGGCGAGGAGCGCTACGCGGTCAAACTCCTGCACGGACCCGTGGGGGACGAGCGGGCGGCGTTCCTGCGGGAGGTGGAGCTGGCCAAGCACGTCGCCCGGTTCTGCACCGCCCAGGTGATCGAGGCGGGGTTCGACGACGGCCGGCCGTACATCGTGAGCGAGTACGTCGACGGGCCGTCGCTGCAGCGGCACGTCGCGCTCACCGGGCCGCCGGCCGGCGCCGCGCTGGAGCGGATCGCGGTCGGCACCGCGACGGCGCTCGCGGCTATCCACCGGGCGGGCATCGTGCACCGCGACTTCAAGCCGCAGAACGTGCTGCTCGGCGCGGACGGCCCTCGGGTGATCGACTTCGGGCTGGCGCGGGCGCTGGACGCGGCGGCGACGGTGAGCGGCAGGGGAGTGGGCACGCCCGCCTACATGGCGCCGGAACAGATCACCGCGTCGGTCGTCACCGGGGCCGCCGACGTGTTCTCCTGGGGCGCCACGATGTGCTTCGCGGCCAACGCGTCGGCGCCGTTCGGGCAGGACTCCGTGGCGCCGGTGCTGCACCGCATTCTGACCGCCGAGCCCGAGCTCGGCCGGCTGGACGGCCGATTACGGGAGATCGTCGAGGCGTGCCTGGACAAGGATCCGCGTAACCGGCCCGCCAGCCGCGAGCTGCTGCTCGACCTGCTGGGCGACCCGGAAGCCGCCCCGCCGGAGGTGCTGCGCTCGCCGCCGCCGCACATCCTGCGGGTGCCTCCGATGAACGCCTTCGCGCCACCGGACTCCGGGCCGGACTCCGGGCCGGACTCCGGGCCGGACTCCGGGCGGGACTCAGGACCGGTCGCCCAGCCGGAGGTGACCGGCACGCCCGGCGGCTATCGCCTGGCCGGCCCGGCCAGGGCCGCCGGCCATTCGGCTCCGGGATCCGTCGAGGGCCGCCATTCGGCTCCCGGATCCGCCGAGGGTCCGGCGCATGGGGCAGCGCAGGGGACCGGGCCGGGGTTCGCCGATGCGGAGACGCGGCGGACCGGTCAGGCGTTCAACCGGGCGGGCCTGGCGGTGTCCGCCGCGCTGCTGGTCAGCGCGGCCGTGCTGGTCACCGTGGTGGTGCCGGCGTTCCGGCCGGACGGCCCGCCGCAGGCCGCCGGGCGGCCCACGGCCATTACGACCGCCCCGGCTGTCACGTCGTCCTCTCCTGGCAGGACCGCGAAGACGGGCACACCGACGCCGGAGCCGCGCGGGTCGTCGTCCGAAGCACCGGCCAGGGTGCCCGTGGGGGTGCGGGTGCCCGCGCTGGCGGGGCTGGACCGGGCCGCCGCGATCAGGGCGCTCAAGCGGGCCGGGCTGGTCGCCGGGGCCGTCACGCGGACCGACTCCGCCCGCGCGATCGGGCGGGTGCTGAGCACCCAGCCCGGGGCGGGAGCCCTGGTGTCCAAGGGGAGCACGGTCGGGCTGCGCGTGTCGGCCGGCCTGCCGGTGCCCACGGTCGCCGGGCTCCAGCGTGAGCCCGCCGAGGCCGCTCTGACCGGCGCCGGGCTCACGGTGGGCCAGGTCACCACCTCCTGCTCCACGCAGCCGGACGGTCAGGTGCTGTCGAGCAAGCCGGCGGCGGGCAGCCGTGCCGCGGGGGGCGCCCGGGTGTCGCTGGTCGTGTCCCGCCAGGGCGTGACCGTCCCCACGGTCACCGGCCAGGCGCCCGCCGCCGCGCGGGCCGAGCTGCGCGCCGCCGGGTTCGCGGTGCGGCGGCAGAACCGGCAGGTGACCGACCAGACACAGGTGGGCACCGTGCTGGCGCAGAGCGTCGCGGCCGGCGGGTGCGCCGGCGCAGGCAGCGTGGTGGCCATCACCGTCGGTGTCGCGGCGCAGACCGACCCCGATCCCACCGAACCCTCGGACCCGCCGTCCAGCCCGCCTCCGGAGCCACCCGCCTAAGGAGAGCCCGGCCTGGCCGGATTGCCGACCAGGCCGGGCCATGGGCTCGTTCCGTGGCTCGATCACCTTGGAGCCGAGCGACCCCTTCGCGATTACCTGAACGCCGCCACGTTCTCCACCGCCCATTCGGCGAACGTCCGTCCCCGGCGTCCCGTGAGACGGGGGATCACGGCAGCCCACCCCTCGTTGAACGGGTCGTGGTCGCGGGCCGACTCCGCCCACATACCGAACAACCAATCAACCACCTCCGAGGGATACCCGTCGGCGATCCACTGGTCCCGTGCCGTCACCGGATCCTGTTCCTCCAGGCGCACCCGCTCGCCGAGCGCTGTCCCGATCGCTTCGGCCTGCTGGGCGATGGTCAGCGCCTCCGGCCCGGCGAAGGTGTACGTGTGTCCCTCGTGCCCGTCCTGGAGCAGGACCGCGGCGGCGACGGCGGCGACGTCGGCCTCGTGCGTGGGCTGGGTCAGCGCCCCGCCGTACGGACGCCGCACCACCCGCTCGGCCCGGATCGACGGCGCCCAGTCCAGCCAGTTCCCCGCGAACTCGCCGGGCCGGACGTGGGTCCAGTCCAGGCCCGACGCCTCCACGGCCCGCTCGCTGACGTGGTAGCCGTCCTCGAACGTCTCGTCATCGGCCCCGGCCCCTGACAGGTCCACGATGCGCCGTACCCCCGACTCCACCGCCATCGCGACGACCTCGGCGGCCGTCTGCGCGACCGGGAACAGGTACAGCCGCTCCACACCTACCAGTGCCGCCCGCAGCGACTCCGGGTTTTCCAGATCGCCCTTGCACACCTCGACCTGACCGGGCAAGGCGGCACTGGCGGGGTTGCGGGTCAGGGCACGTACGTGCCGTTCCGCCTGCAGCAGTTCGGCGACGACCCGTCGGCCCACGGTCCCGGTCGCTCCGGTCACCAGGATGGTCATGCCGCCTCCCCGAGGAAGTCTCCCGCGTGGTCGGCCGCCCACTGGACGAACGTGCGTGGTGGGCGGCCGATGATCTCCTCGTAGGTGCCGGTCGGCGGCAGCACGCCCGGGCCGTCCACCGCGTCGGCCGACAACTCGATCATCCAGTCGGCGATCTCCGGCGGGTAGCCCTCGGAGAGCCACTGGGCGCGGGCCTGCGCGGGGGTCAGTTCCTCGAACCGCACCTCCGTCGCGATGGCGGCACCGATCGCCGCCGCTTGCTCGATCTGGGTGACCTTGGCGGGGCCGGTGATCGTGTACGCCGCGCCGAGATGCTTGTCGGTGATTAGCGCCTCGACCGCCACATCGGCCACGTCAGCCTCATGGACCAAGGGATAGCCGGACCGGCCATATGGCGCGCGGACCCTACGCTCGGCACGGATCTGCTCCGCCCACCCGAGCGCGTTGACGGCGAGTAGTCCCGGGCGTACGTGCGTCCACTCCCGGCCGGTGGCTTCCACCATGAGCTCCAGCCCGCGATGGGCCTGTCGTTCTTCCTCCAGGTGGCGGCCCAGCGCGCTCTGGTCGTTCGACGGGGTGAACCCGGCGGCCGCGGCCGAATGCACCACGAAGCGGCGTACGCCCGCCGTGGCCGCCTGCTCCACGAATCCGAGCCCAGCGGACTCCGGTGCGTAATACGCGTACGGGAACACATAGACCCGCTCGGCTCCCTTCAGCGCGGCCGGCCAGGTATCCGGTCGCGTGAAGTCCCCGTGGACTGACTCCACTCCCTGCGGGAGGCGGGCCGTCCGCGGGTCGCGGACCATGACGCGTACCCGCTGGCCGGCGCCGACCAACCCGTCGACGACGCGACGGCCGATGTTGCCGGTCGCGCCCGTCACTAGAATCGTCACGTTGCTCCTCTGTTTGCTTGAGGCGACATGCCGCCGTCGCGTCCGTGGCCATGGTTTCGCGGCGGCGGCGTTGAGACCCGCTGATGCTAGGCCGCTTCAGCAGCGCCCGCATATGGACCGTTCCCGACATGCCGGTAGCGGTCCACCCCCGGCAGACGGACATCGGGTGTCACACCGGAAGACGGCGCAGACGGGCCGTGCATCGTGTCCCTGCCGGCGGCGGTCACGCGCGTGGTGCCGCCCGCTCGGCGACGGCCGGGGCGGCGTGTCCGGCCTAGATCGCCTGGGCCGCTCGGGTGAGCACCTTCTCCACCTGCTCCGCGGGCAGGTCCATGGTCTGTACGACGCCCCACTGCAGCGCGCCGAGCACCGCCCAGCCGCGCAGCCTGCTCTCGGCGCTCGGCTCGGGGCCCGTCAGGCGGGTCAAGATCTCGTCACGGAACGTTCTGAGGGCCTCGCCCGGTGAACCCGGCGGGGCGTCGTCGGCGCCGCTGAGGTCCTCCATGACCAGCCGGATCACCGCCCGGTGCCGCACCATGAAGTGGACCAGCGCGTCGACGAACATCCGCCGTCCGTCGAAGTCGGTGCCCAGCAGCGCGAGCATGTCATCGGCGGCGGGGGCGAGCAGTTCGGCGGCCAGCCGGTCCTTGGGGTGGAAGTGGTAGGCGACGGCCGTCTTGGTGAGGCCGACGGCCGCCGCGATGTCGGCCAGCGACGTGTTGGCGTAGCCGCGCTCGGCGAACAACTCCTGGGCGGCCGCCAGGATCCGGCTGCGAGTGTCGTCGGCTGTGGTCATCGTCTCATTTCCGCACATGTACCGGCGTACCGGATAATTGGCGTTCTACCGTAGTCCTGTACGACCGTACAGGACGGCCGTCGAGGGGGATTCTGCGATGACGCGTTTTCTGGGACGGCTGGGCGGCTGGTGCGCACGACACGGGCGGATCGTTCTGGCGTTATGGGTGATCGCGGCGGCGGGGCTGCTGGGCGGCAGCCTGGTGCTCGGCAGCCCGGTCAGCACCGACATGACGATCCCCGGCACCAGCGCGCAGCGCGCCCACGACCTGATGCGCTCCGGGTTCGGCCCCGGCTACGCGCCCGGCGGCACCGTCCAGCTCGTGCTCTACTCCGAGCAGGGACCGCTGACCGACGAGCACCGCAAGGAGGCCGTCGAACGGACCATCGACCGCCTCGGCGCCATGCCGCACGTCGTGAAGGTGGAGACGCCGTACCGGATGGGCGGGATCGCGTCCAACCTGCGCATCGGCGTCATCACCGTGCGCATGGAGGGACACGACCACGCCAAGCTCGCCGAGACCACGCAGGCCCTGTCGAAGGCGGCCGACCCCGCGCGTGCCGCCGGGCTGGAGGTCGTGCCCGCCGACAGCTCGACGCCGGCGGACAAGGAGATCAAGACCGGTCCCAGCGAGATCATCGGGGTGACGTGCGCGCTGGTGGTGCTGGTGTTCGCGTTCGGGACGCTCGCGGCGGCGCTGGTGCCGATCTTCGCCGCGCTGGTCAGCGTCGCCACCGGGCTGGGCGTCATCGGGCTGCTCGGACACGTCGTGGACGTGCCCAAGCAGGCCGGCATCATGGCCACGATGATCGGCCTCGGCGTGGGCATCGACTACGCGCTGTTCCTGCTGTCGCGGCACCGGCGGCTGCTCGCCTCCGGCGTCTCCGTCGGCGAGTCGGTGCGCCGGACCGTGGCCGGCTCGGGCGGGGCCGTGGTGTTCGCGGGCGGCACGGTCATCATCGCGCTGAGCGCGCTCATGCTCGGTGGCTTCCCGCTGCTGCGGACGCTCGGCTGGATCACCGGCATCTCCGTGGTGACCGCCGTGCTCACCTCGATCACGCTGGTGCCCGCGCTGCTCGGGTTGCTCGGGCACCGGATCAACGCGCTCAAGGTGCCCTTCCTCGGGCGTCGCGGCGAGTCGTCCGGCTGGGCCGGGCTCGGCGCCTGGGTCGCCCGCCGGCCGTGGCGGGTGCTCCTCGGCAGCGTGCTCGTGCTCGCCGCGCTGGCCGCGCCCGCGCTGGCGCTGAAGCTCGGGCCGCTCGACGACGGCTACGGCACGAAGGGGTCGGACGCCCGGCGCTCGTACGAGCTGATGGAGGTCGGCTTCGGGCCCGGCTTCAACGGGCCGCTCGTCGTCGTCGCCGAGCTGCCGTCGCGGGTCGCGGACACCGACAAGCCCGCCCCGATCGTCGAGCGGATCACCCGTGCGATCGAGGCCGTCGACGGTGTCGCGCACGTGGCGCCCGCGCAGGTCAACGAATCGGGCCGGTCCGTGCTGGTCCAGGTCATCCCCGAGTACGCCCCCAGCGACGCCCGGGCCGCCGAGGTGGTGCGGGACGTCCGCGCGATCTCCGTGCCCGGCGTCACGCTGCACGTCGGCGGGGAGGTCGCCGCCCTGGCCGACGCCTCCGACCGGATGGCCGAACGGACCCCGCTGGTCATCGCGGTCGTCGTGCTGCTCAGCGCCCTGCTGTTGCTGCTGGCCTTCCGCGCGCCGGTCATCGCCGTCAAGGCGGCGCTGATGAACCTCATCTCACTGGGGGCCGCCTTCGGGGCGCTGGCCCTGGTGTTCTCGGTGGGGCTGGGCAGCGGGCTCGTCGGCATGGACGCGCCGGCCAGCGCCTCCTACCTGGAGACGCTCTTCTTCACGGTGCCGATCGAGAGCTACACGCCGCTCATCTTGTTCGCGGTGCTGTTCGGGCTGTCCATGGACTACGAGGTGTTCCTGCTGACCGCCGTGCGCCAGGCGTACCAGCGGCACGGCGACAACTCCCGCGCCGTGGCGGAGGGCCTTGGCACGACCGGCCGGGTCATCACCTCTGCCGCGCTCATCATGGTGGCCGTCTTCGTGGCCTTCATCGCCTACCCGGACCCGCTGGTCAAGACGTTCGGCGTGGGCCTGGCGGTGGCCGTCGCGGTGGACGCCACGATCATCCGCGGTTTCCTGGTGCCCGCCACCATGGTGCTGCTCGGCCGGCTCAACTGGTGGTGCCCGGCCTGGCTGGACCGCCTGCTGCCCAACCTGTCAGTCGAGGGCCACGACGACGATCCGGCCCCCGCGCCGCCCGCCAAGGAACTCGTCCGCACCTGACCGGTACGGGCCCGATCTCGTCGTCGCCTTCGTGGCCTGTTCGGTCCGCGAGGGCGGCGACGACGGCCAGGCCTCTTCGGCGGGGGCCGGCGGAGCGGACGCGCGTGGCCGCTTGTGCGCCGGTCATCCGTAGTGGGATGGTGCCGCCCATGACCAAGAGAATCGAGATCTCCTTCCAGCGGTGAACGTGGCCGACGAGCGCTGGGCGCTCGACCACCCACCTGCCCTGTTCGATCACGCCTCCCGGCTCCATGAGTCGGCGCCCGACCTGCCGCTTCCCGACGGCGGCTGCCGCTGTCCGGACCAGGACGACGAGCCTGTCGAGTGGGGGCCCGCCTCCACGTCCTCCTCGCTCAGGAGGCTCCTCGCCAGGCTGGAAGCGTTCGCCACCGATCCGGACCGCTCCCTCGCCTCGCTCCACGACGACATCCGTGACCTGCGAGCTCCCCTGTGGGTGCTCGACCAGCTGAAACCGGACGAGCTGTCCTGGCTTTCCGGTGATCTCGCGCACGAGACGGGCATCTGGCTGGTGCGCCACGGCACCCACCACCTCCCCACCCGTGTGGGCCTCCACCTACTGGCCGGCAGAGCCACCTCGCAGGACGCCGAGCTCATCCGGACCATCGGCCTGCTGTCCTGCCTCGGCCCAACGGCGGTGAACGTCCTGGAGACGATCCCCGAAGTGACGGCCGACCTGATCTGGCTGGCCGATCGGGCATCGCCCCTCACTCGCACCCGGGCCATAGCGGCGATGTGCCGCATCGGGGACCTGACCGCCATCGGCTGGCTGCTCCGCCACGCCGCCGACGGCCATTATCCGACGGGGAGCGACACCGTACGGATCGCCGAAGCGGTGTCCTTGGCGGACGTCCTGGCGGAGGGCACCACGATCGACAACGAGATCGTCCTCACCGCCGCCCGGCTTCTTCAGGGACTGTGCTCCGCCGACGGCTATCCGGCCCGGCCGGATGAGTATCACGACGCTTGCCGGGCGATCGCGGCCTTCGCGGTACACGCCGCCGAGGCAAGGCCGGAGCTGGACCTGCTGGCCGCACTCATCACTCTCGCCGAGGAACTGCGCTCTGGTACTGTCGCCCTCCTTCCCTGGCCGACCGGAGAACTCGCCGCCACACTCACCCGGCTGGACCGTCTGATCGCCTCGCCGCGCTGGGTGCCGGTCCTGGCGGAAGCGCGGCGTTCCGCCGATCGGATGACCCGCTGGCGGGCGGGCTGGGCGGCCCGTGCCATCTCCAGGCCGTCCCCCGACCTGGCGTCGCCGGACGACGCGCATGACCGGCTGGCCATCCGGGTCGCCGTCCCTGATCCCGTACGGTCCGGCCGGGTCGAGACCCGGCTGCTGGTGAACCGCCGACCGGTGATCGCGGCAGCGTTCCGCAAGGGCCCGCCGTACGAGCCAGAGCAGCTGCTCGGCGCTCTGCAGGCCACCGACCGGCCGCACGAGGCACGAATGGCCGAGGCGTACTGCACCGAGGGCTGCTGCGGAGCCCTCTACGTCACCATCGTGCGCGACGGCGACACCGTGATCTGGCGAAGCTGGCGCGATCCCGACGGAACGGTCACGCTGCCGCCGTTCCGCTTCCAGGCGGCGCAGTACGCCGAGACGATCGCCCAGGCCGTACGCGACCACGGGTGGGAGTGGCCGGCCCGCAGCCTGGCGCGCCGGCTCGACCGGCGGCTGCGTGACGAGCCGGAGGCGCTCGCGACCTGGCAGTGTGATGTCGGTGGCGTGTTCGCGCGGACCGCGGAGCAGGACACGGTCAGGATGACCTTCTGGTATCCGGGCCGTCCTTCGTCGCGGGATGGCGACGATCCGTGGCTTCAGTTCCAGTGGGTCATCCCGGTCGACGACACCGACCTCGACGCTCAGGTCGCTCAGCTGGCCGACCGCCTCCACCGCACCGACCCCAAGACCTATGCCAAGGTCGTCGGCGGCTCGCCAGAGTACGCCCACCGCCTCGGCTTCCCCTGGCAGTGACCAGGCGATCACCGGGTCCGGCCGTCCACACCTGACCGGTACGGGCTGATCTCAGGGAGTGTGGATTCTCGCCCAGACTCTGTGGCCGATCTCGTCGTCGCCCTCGTGGCCTGTCCGGTCCGCGAGGGCGGCGACGATGGCCAGGCCTCGTCCGTGTTCGGCGGTGGTGCGGCAGGGGTTGGCGAAGCGCGGGGTGGCGCCCCATCCGCAGTCGTAGACGGCGAGGGTGATCGCCGTGGTGGTGCGGGTGATCTCGACGATGAACGTGCCGTGGGGACGGTTGCTGCTGGTGTGCTGGAGGGCGTTGGTGGCGAGTTCGGCGACGATGAGTTCGGCGTCGTCCTGGCGAGGGGAGTCGGCCAGGAGGTAGCGGGTGAAGTGGCGGGCGCGGGGGATCTGGTCATGGGTGCCGGGGAAGGTGCGTCGCCAGGTCAGGCCGCCGGGGTGCAGGTCGATCATCGCGTTGACGTGCTCGGGCCGGATCGGGTGGGTGGGGGTGCCTTGTTCAGGGATGAACAGAGGCGTGGATATCTCTGCGAGCTCGGTCATGGTGGACTTCTCCGTGGAACTCGTGGATGGATAAGGCGTTCCGCCCGGCGGATCGGGGCGCGGTGATCCGTCGTCCGTAGGGTGGCCCGGGAGGCGCGGCGCATGGACCCCCGGTCTCGCGTCAGTCGATCATCCACCCGCTGCAGGCCCTGACCTGCGCGGATCTGCCTGGGCCCGCGATCGACATCTCCCGCGACCTGGTGCCGCCATCCCACCGACTCGACCAGAACGTGACGATCCCTATACTCTGTGTGCGCAATCCCAGGCCAGAGGGGGTGCTCGATGTCCGGCGAGGGCTACAGAGTCCTGTTGCAGGCTCGCTCGTGGAGCGAGCGCCTCCGTGCGAAGGGCTTCACCTGGGATCAGGTCGCCGACGTGCTCGCCCTCGTTCACGAGGTCAGCCCCTTGCGGCTCTACCGGCTGGCGCACGGCCGCACCGCCAGGGACGTGGTCGCCATGGTCAACGACGCCGATCCGGCGGGCACGGCGTCCCTGCGCGAGGCGCGGCTGTACGACTTCGAGGCCTGGCCGGGAGCGGGACGCCGACCGCCCGCACGTCTCCTCGTCGCCTTGGCCCGGATCTACCAGACCACCGCGCGGAGCCTGGTCAGCGGTGACGATCTGGCGTCGTACCGCGGTGCCGACCGTGATCTGATCGATGGCGCGGACTTTCGGGCCATGGATGTCAACCGGCCGCCATCCCCGGATCGCGAACACCGTGTCAGCATGGAGGAGGTCGCAGAAGTCAGACCCGTCGACAAGACGACCTTGGACGCGTCGGCGTGCCTGCGGTTGCTGCGCGCCACCGGCGTCGAGGAGGCCGACGTGAAGCGACGCGAGCTGCTCTTCGAACTGGCACTCATGCTGGGTGGCGCGCGGGCTCTGGACCTGCTGCGCGTCCTCACCCCTGGCGAAGAGGAACGCCTGGCCGGGGTGCTGCGCGCCACCTGGCGGGTGGACGAGGCGACGGTGCGTACGTTCGAGAAGCTGACGATGCACGCGCGTCAGGCCGACGACATGTACGGACCCGAGACGCTGTTGCCCGTCGTGAACGGGCACCGCGCGGCGCTCGCGCGGCTCCTCGCCCGCGAGTCGATGCCGCCAGGGCTGCATGATCGGCTGCTCGGCGCGTACGCGCAGCTGTCGCAGTTGTCGGGCTACCTGGCCTACGACCTGCTCGACTACGCGGCGGCCGAGCAGGCGTTGCACGGCGGGTTGCGGGCGGCACTCGACCTCGGCGACCCGACATTGATCGGCTACCTGCACTGCTGGCTGGGCAATGTGGCCGCTTACCAGAACCGGTCGACCACGGCTTTGGATCATGCCTTCGCGGCTCGGAGCTGGGTTGCCCGGTCTCCAAGCAGACTGTTGCGCGCGATGAACGACTCGCTGCTGTCGACCGCTCACGCCGCCGCTGGTGACGTCTCGGCGAGCACTCGGGCGCATGACAACGCGGTGGCCCTGGCCAACACACCGAAGGACACCGAACCGGCGTTCTTGTATTGGATCTCGCCTTCGATGGTGGAGCGCAAGGCGACCACGTCTCTGGTCCAGCTGAAACAACGTGGGCCTGCGCTGGCAGCGGCCCAACGGTCCATTGTCGGCCTCAGGCCAGGGTTCAAAAGGGATCGCGGGTTCGCGCTCGTCTGGTATGCCGACGCCCTGATCCTGGCCAGAGAGATACCCGAAGCCGCGGCCAAGCTGACGGAAGCCACCGACATCGCCTCGCAGCACAGCTCGGCCCGTCTGACCGATCAACTCACGAAAGCGCGGGCCGCACTGGAGCCGTGGGCGGGCAACACCTACGTACGGCAGCTGGACGAGACCCTGCGTGCCCGTGGCCTGTGGCGAAGAGGGCGCTAGGCACCTACGGATGGTCAGGAATCTGTTGAGGTAGGTGCCGACGCGGGATAGCACCTACCTCAACGGGAAGTTCGACTCCTTAGCTCTGCACGCCGCAGGCGCACGGACGGCTACGGACTCCGACGACTTCGATCGTGACTCCCCAGGCCCGGAGAACAGTGGCGGTATGCAGCAGGGCCACCTGCGCGAAAGGGAAGAGGGTATCGGCGGTGAGCTCGGTGCCATCTTTCAGGAGGATCGCCAGCACGACCCTCTTGGGCTGGAAGCCCTCCGGCAGACTCCACCCCCCAGGGGCCTGCGCAACCCTCTCCCGGAACCCCGCCACCGCCTCAGGGTCGTGCTGCAGCGCCTGAACGGCCACCAGCACCTGCTTGAAGAGATGGCTGAGCGCCCCCGCCCGATGGGCGCGTTTAGCCATCATCAGGGTCCCGTCGGGGAAGAGCACGTCGCAGATCTCAACCCCGTTGCCCCGGTGCAGGCGGGTCTTCACGAGCTTCTTGTCCATGCAGAGGTAGCCGCGGCCGAAGTTCTCGATGTCCTCGCAGAAGCGGTGCTCGTCATGCGCCAGGTCCCAGGCAGGCAGGTCATCCGTGGCAGAGGAGACGATCAGCTTCTGCACCCGGTCGCGCACCGTGGCGAGGTACGCGGGTCCGATCTCGTACCAGTCCTCGTCGAGAAGGAAGAACCGCCGGTCGTCCAGCGCCACATCGGCCTCAACCCACCGCAGGGCGCTGGAGAACCAGATCACGTCGTCGCTGCGCGTGCGGCTGTCGTCGTAGAGAACGACCTTGCCCTGGCTCAGGGCCGTGACTCTCGTGCCCGCTCGCTGGACGCGCAGCCGGTCGAGCAGGTAGGGGAGGTTGAAGGTGTCGCCCACCTGCCCCTGCCGGCTGTTGATCCGGATACGGAAGGCACGGGTGGCCAGGTAATGATCCCATTTGCCCTGAGGCACGGCTCCCGCCACCCGGCCCTCGTCGGGCTGGCCCAGTAGGTCGTCCAATGCCTCCGCCAGCCGGGCGATGAGGGCCGCATCCACGACCTCGGTGATGTGCTCGACGAATTCAAGGTCCGGATGCGGGCGCTCTTCGCGGCAGATCCGGGAGATCTCCCGAGCGTCGGAAAGGAGATCCGAGCCCTCCACTCCGAGATGCAGCCGGAGGCCGACCCCGCCGTGAGCGCTGGAGACCCGCGCCCGCGTCCGGCTGGAGACGGTGAGCTTCACGCCATCGAGCCGACCGCCGATCGTACGGACGATCTGCGCGTGCTCCTCGATGCCGAAGGTCCTCACGGATGCTCCGCCGGGAACCAGAGTGATGTCGGTCTTCCCACTGCCCGGCGTCTGCCGGACGAGGTCGTTGACCTCGGCGGGGTTGACCTGCCGGATGGCGAAGCGCAGCCCGAAGCGTTTGTCCTTCAGACGGTCGGCGATGAGGTGGTGACCGAGCCCATAACCGATGGCGTACACCTCATCGTCCAGGGCGAACATGAGCAGCGAGGCAGGGTTGACGCAGGGCCGGGAGACCTGGCGGCGGCTGGTGCGGCGCAGGTCGGCGTACCAGCTTGCCTCGGTCTTGGCGAACACGCCATCGATCAGGATCGCCGGCACGCCGAACTCGTCGGTGAGGATCTCGAGGTCGGCGCTGATTGAGATCAGTTGCGCCATGTCAAGGGCGTCGCACATCGCCTCGATGGTCGGGGCGATGCCCTTGAGCCGGTACAGGGTGCGCTTGGCAGTGGTGCTGGTCATTGATGGGCTCCTTCTCGCGGGAGATGCCTGCCGTTGGAGGCGGGGCATCAGGGAGTGCTGTGAACAACGGTGCGGCGTGATAACGATCGAGAAGGGCAAAATAGAAGTTCTGTCATTGGTAACAGGGGTTACCAGCGCAAGCTGAATGCGGTTTGGTCGGTCTTGGAGTAGGTTTCGCAGGAGAAGAGAGCAGGAGGTGACCGAGTGGGTGTCGCGGCCCCGCTGATGTCGATGACGGAGATCGCGGAGATGGCCGACGTGAAGCGCCCGGTGGTCACCAACTGGCGCCGCAGACACCCTGATTTCCCCCGCCCGGTCAGCGACGATGTCGGTCAGCCGTTCTTCGACGCTCGCGAGATCGCCGAGTGGTTGGCCATGACCGGGCGAGTCGAGCCGCATGAGGCGGAGGAGGACCTCAGCCTCTACACGCTGGCTCGGCTTGGGCGGGCATTACCCGGTAAGGAATTGGTCGCCGCCGTCACAGCCCTGATCTGCCTGCGCTTCCTCGACGACGAGCCGCTGGCTGACGGGACCGATGATCCTCTGGCTGGTTTGCGAGACCGCGCGGCTCGGGCGGATCGCAAGGACGAGCTCCTCCACTCGGAGATCAACGCGATCCCGGCGAGCTGCGGCTGGCTGGCTGGGGCTGTTGACGACCTCGTCGAAGCGGCATACAGCGGTGCGAACGCCTTTGAACGGTTGCTCGCCAAGCGCCACAGGTTCGACGCCACCGAGTTGTACGCCTCCGCGGTCGTCCCGGAGCTCGCCCGGTTGATCGCGGGAGTGAGTGGCGTTCGTGAGAAGGCCAGGGACACCGGTGGCTCAGTGCTGGTGACCGATCTCGCAGCGGGACCAGGTGATTTCCTTGCTGCTGCGGCACGGCTGTTGCGGGACGACTCGCCCATGTTCACCGCTGCCGAGAGCGATCCCTATTTGGTACGGCTAACGCGCCGACGGCTGGCCGTCCATGAGATCCCGGCGATGGACGTGGACATCCGCATAGGTGACCAGCTTCCGGACGAGACCGGTGATCCCGACGTCGTCCTCACCCAAGTTCCTTACATGCCGGCCGAGCAGCGTTCCGCCCTTGAAGTCTTGGGGTGGATGGACGACATCTCGCTACGGCTGGATAAGGGAAGAACTGCGGTGATTCTGGGCCCCGCTGGAGTATTGACCGACGAGTTGAAGCCGTTCTCGCGCGGGGAACGTAGACGTGCCGACTTGCTGAAGACCGGCATGGTGGAAGCCGTGATCCGGTTGCCCGGCGGGCTGGTGCCGTACAGGCCGGGCTACCAGACGGCGATCTGGGTGCTCACGCCAGAACCTGATCCGCGTTGGCAGCGTCGTGTGCTGCTGGCTGATGTCTCCGAAAAGGCACTCTCGGCGGACATCGTTGATGCGTTGATCGAGGATGTCGTGACGTGGCGGCGGTCCGGTTTCACGCCGCAGGAGCACGCGCGGCGCTTCGCGGTCCAAGTAAGCATCGAGGATCTGACCGTCGCTCCCAAAGCGCTGATCGCCGGGTCGGCGAACGCCACCCAGGGGGCGACGCCGGCACCTGCCGTCACGATTGCTCGCACTAACGAGTTGGAGCGTGAGCTCTACTGGTCCGGCGTACGCGCCTATCTTGGCGGCTCGCCGATCAGAAGTGGGCTAGCGGAGAGCACCGGACGTCGTGTCGACATCGCCACGCTCGCCAAGTTGGTCAGGACTGGATACGTGCGCCTGCGGCAGGGCAGCCGGTTGAGGTCGGAGCACCTTGGCCCGACCGGCAACTATCCGGTGATCGGCGCACTCGAGATTCTCGGTCGCGGAAAGATTGGCACGCGGATGATCGACATCCTGACGCTGACCGAGCACTACCCTCGGGCACAGCTCACCCAGCCAGGCGATGTCATCGTGATGACCGTGCCCGAATTCGGGGTGATGGTCGACTACGAAGGACGTTCGTTGGTGGAGATTCCCGCGCGGATCCTGCGCATCTCCGATACTGGACGCGAGCAGTTCACCCCGCGCGTTCTTGCCGCACTCCTCGCTGACAACGCGAGCCCCCGAGTGGCCGGCAGCCCGCGACCCGCCCGACGGCTTGAGGAGTACCGAGTGCCCCAGCTCCAGCCCGACCTCGTCGCCGGGCTTGATGTGCTGCTGGCCACTCTCGACGAACGCCGCCGTGCCGTGCGCGAGGAGCTCGCCATGCTGGACGAATTGGCCGGACTCGCCGTCACCGGCCTCGGATCCGGAACACTCACTCTGAACTCCGACATTTCCTCATCGACGATTGACAAGGAGATCGATGCCTCCGCGTAAGCGCAGCAACGGCCAGATGGGGTTGCCCGGCATGCCCGGCGCGCAGACCATGGCCGAGCTGCACGAGATCCTGTGGAAGTCCGCCGACAAGCTCCGTGGCTCCATGGACGCCGCGCAGTACAAGGACTTCGTGCTCGGCCTGGTGTTCTTGAAGTATGTCTCGGACGCCTTCGCTGAGCGCCGCGAGCAGATTCGCAAGGAGGCTCTGGCCGACGGGGTGCCGGAATCGCGGTTGGAGGCGTTCCTCGAAGACCGGGACGAGTACAAGCGCGAAGAGATCTTCTGGGTGCCCGACACCGCTCGCTGGGGAAGCCTCGCGGCCCAGGCCAAGTCCGGGAACATTGGCGAGCTGATCGACCAGGCGATGGACGTCATCATGAAGGCGAACAGCGAGCTCACCGGTGTTCTACCCAAGATCTTCAACCGGGACAACGTGGACCAGCGCCGCCTTGGCGAACTGGTCGACCTGATCAGCGACGCCCGCTTCACTGGGCACGATGGCAAGAGCGCACGTGATGTGCTCGGCGAGGTCTACGAGTACTTCCTGGAGAAGTTCGCCAGAGCCGAAGGTAAGCGTGGTGGCGAGTTCTACACGCCCGCCAGCGTCGTCAAGGTCCTGGTCGAGGTGCTGGAGCCCTATAAGGGCCGGGTCTATGACCCCTGCTGTGGTTCCGGTGGCATGTTCGTTCAGGCCGAGAAGTTCGTCCTCGCCCACCGGGGGCGTCGCGACGACATTGCCGCCTATGGTCAGGAAGCCAATGAGCGTACTTGGCGGCTGGCCAAGATGAACCTCGCCATCCATGGCATCGCCGGCGATCTGTCGACGAGATGGGCCGACACCTTCTACGAGGACAAGCACCCAGACCTGAAGGCCGATTTCATCCTGGCCAACCCGCCGTTCAACATGTCGGACTGGCACCGCAAGGTCGACGACGCGCGCTGGCGGTACGGCGTGCCGCCGGCGAGCAACGCGAACTTCGCCTGGATGCAGCACATCATCTCCAAGCTCGGTGTTCGGGGCAGCGCGGGTGTGGTCATGGCCAACGGGTCGATGTCGTCCAAGCAGTCCGGAGAGGGCGAGATCCGTGCCGCACTTATCGAGGGCGACCTGGTCGCATGCGTGATCGCCCTACCTCCGCAGCTTTTCCGTACGACGCAGATCCCGGCCTGCCTGTGGTTCTTTACTAAGGACAAGTCCGCCCGAGGTGGTCAGACCGACCGGTCCGGCCAGGTTCTCTTCATTGACGCGCGCACCATGGGGACGATGCTCGACCGAACTGAGCGCGTCCTAACTGATGAGGACATTGCCAAGATCGCAGGTGCCTATCATGCCTGGAGAGGTAGGGGTTCTGCCCGCGAATCAGGCATCCTCTACGAGGATGAGCCGGGCTTCTGCTATTCAGCTGACCTCGACCAGATCCGCAAGCACGACCACGTTCTTACCCCAGGTCGGTACGTCGGTGCAGCAAAGGTCGATAATTCCGACGACGAACCTGTCGCTGAGAAGATCGAGCGCCTCACCAAGGAACTCCTTGCATACTTCGAGGAGTCCGCTCGGCTAGAACAGGCCGTCCGTCGGCAGTTGGAGCGTATCGATGTCTAAGTCGGAAATACTGGACCTTCCGTCCCTTCCTGATGGCTGGGCGTACCGTGATCTGGAAAGCTTGCTCGAGAATAATGGTATTTCCTATGGCATAGTTCAGCCGGGAATCGAAGATCCTCTCGGTGTTCCAATTCTCCGAGTTAAGAATATTCGCAACAGGAAGGTTGCTGTGGATGATGTTCTTCGTGTGTCGCGCGAGATCGAGGATAAATATCAACGCACGCGCCTGAGAGGTGGCGAAGTCCTGCTCACCTTGGTTGGAACAGTAGGTGAAAGCTCGATAGCCCCACCGTCTCTAGCGGGGTGGAATGTTGCCCGAGCAATCGCTGTTTTGCGAGTCGCCCATAACGTATCAAATAATTGGGTACATATCTGTCTATCTTCGGATTTGGCTCAAGGCTATATACGGATGTGGCAGACGACCACCGTGCAGGCCACGCTCAATCTACGCGATGTACGCCGCATTCCTATAATCATGCCTCCAAAGAAAGATCGAGAGGCAATAACGACGCTGATAGGGGCGATTGACGAGAAGATCGCTGTCAACGATCGCATCATCGATACGTGTTATATCCTCGGGGATACACTCTTTCGCGCTCTTCGCAACTCCATGTCATCTATGCGCCGAATCGGCGACTTGGTTGCCCGGAGTGAACTAGTTTTTGGGGATGGATATCGGACCAAGCGTCCGGAGCTTGGGAAGCCTGGGATTCCGATTCTGCGAGTGGCGGAAGTTCTCAATGGAAGAATTGAACCTTCATTGCAAGATTGTGTAAGGAGTCAATATCGCAGTGCAATGGGAGGGAAGATATCTCAGGCAGGAGATGTGATTCTGACGACCAAAGGGACAGTGGGAAGGGTTGCCGTCATTCAGGCGCATGATCCTGAGTTCGTCTACAGTCCGCAGGTGTGTTACTTCCGAGCCCCCGAAGCTAGTCCCCTTACTTCTGCATATCTGTTCTTCTGGTTCAGGAGTGGATCGTTCTGGTCTCAGGCCGGCTCTCTCAAAAGTCAGACAGACATGGCGGATTATCTAAACCTGGCCGATATTCGGTCGCTGTCAATTGAGATTCCGGATTCACGAGAGTCGCTGGCACTTATCAGCAAACTAGGTGCACTTGAGAAAATGTCGGCGCATCGGCAGCGTGAGTCGAGATCGCTCAGCATATTGCGGGATACGCTGCTGCCGAAGCTGATGTCTGGAGAGATCAAGGTCCGGGATGCGGAGAAACTCGTGGAGAACGCCACATGACGAGTGACGGTGGAGAGCTGATTCTCTATCGGACTGAGGACGGGCGGTCACAGATCCAAATGCGAGCGGCCAGTGGAACGGTCTGGTTGACGCAGGCGCAGATGGCCGAGCTGTTCGACACCGGTGTGGCGAACATCAACAAGCGGATCACCCAGATCCTGGAGGACGGAGAGCTGACAGAGGCAACTATTTCCCAAGAGGAAATAGTTCGATTGGAAGGCTCACGGCAGGTACGGCGGGAGGTGCTCGTCTACAACCTGGACATGGTTCTCGCGGTCGGTTACCGCGTCCGGTCCCCGCGAGGGATCCAGTTCCGGCAGTGGGCCAGCACGACCCTACGGGAATACCTCGTCAAGGGGTTCGTCCTCAATGACGAGCGGCTCAAGGAGCCCGGCGGGTTCGACTACTTCGACGAATTGCTGGAGCGGATCCGTGAGATCCGCGCCTCGGAGAAGCGGTTCTACCAGAAAATCAGAGACCTGTTCGCGGAGACCAGTGCCGACTACGACAAGGCTTCCGCCCTGGCCAGAACGTTCTTCGCCAGCATCCAGAACAAGCTCGTCTACGCCGTAACCGGCCATACCGCTGCCGAGCTGATCGTCAAGCGGGCCGATCCGGCCAAGCCCAACATGGGCCTCACGTCCTGGAAAGGTAGCCACGTCCGCAAGGGCGACATCACGGTTTCCAAGAACTACCTGTCCTCCGACGAGGTCACCACCTTGAACATGCTGACCACCCAATTCCTGGACTTCGCCGAACTGCGAGCCCGGCGCAGGCAGCAGATCACCATGGCCGAGTGGGTGGAGGCCACGGACCGGTTCATTGCCATGAACGACATGGGCGTGCTTTCCGGTGCGGGACGCGTGCCGAGCGACGACGCCACCGCCACCGCGCAAGAGCGGTTCAACGACTTTGACGCCCAGCGGCTGGCTCTGGAGACGGCCCGCGCTGACGAGGAGGCCGAGCGGGAGCTACGCGAACTCCTGGCCGGGGATGACGCCGACGTGCTCGACGAGCTCGAACGAGCCGAGAACGACATCGATCAGCGGCACCGTCGTACACAGGACGATTGAAGGACCTCATGGGCAGCAAGCTTTCCGAGGAGCAGTGGGAGACGTTCGCGCTGGAAACCCTGGGGGAGCTGGCTTGGGAGACCACCGACGGCGCGAAGATCGCTCCGGGATCGGAGGTCTTCGAGACGGGCGCGCGGGAGTCCTGGGCCGAGCTGATCATCCCGGGGCGACTGCGAGAGGCGATCAAGCGGATCAATCCGCAGCTCCCTCCGGCGGCCTTGGACGAGGTCGTGGACCTGGTCATGACTCCGAAGTCGCTCGATGCCAAGAGCGAGAACCTTCGGGTTCACGAGTATCTGACCCAGGGTGTGCGCAGCGTCGTCTTCACCGATGCGTTCGGAGCCGAGCAGAACCCGACCATCCACTTGATCGATCGGCGTCAGCCGTACAGCAATGACTTTCTCGCGGTGCGACAGGTACGCGTGGTCGATGGAGACGCCAGCCGTCGATTTGACGTGGTGACGTATCTCAACGGGCTCCCCGTGGCCGTCATCGAGTTAAAGAAGGCCGGTGATCCGCACGCCACCCCGGAGATCGCCCATGCCCAGCTCATGACCTACGTGAACGAGCTGCCGTGGGCGTTTCGGTGCAACGTGATGTGTGTGATCACGGACGGTCTTGAAACCAAGTACGGCACCGCGTTCACCTCCTTCAACCACTTCGCTCCATGGAATGTGGATGAGTCAGGGGTGCCGGTGCCGCAGCCGGCCGCCGACTGGGGCGACTCCGAGTTCAACCTGACTCTGCACGGACTGTTCGAGCAGCGGCGGCTCATTGAATTGCTCGACGGTTTCGTGGCCTTCGCGCAGACCGACGAGGGGTTGCTCAAGCGGGTGGCCAAGCCTCACCAATACTTCGCGGTGTCGAAGGCGGTGGAGAAGACGGTTGAGGCAGTACGCAGCCACGGGCTGGCCGGGGTGGTCTGGCACACCCAGGGCTCGGGCAAGTCCCTGGAGATGGAGCTCTACACCGCACAGGTCCTGCGCCACGCAAGTCTCGGCAACCCGACGATCGTGGTGCTCACGGACAGGACAGAGCTGGACGACCAACTCTTCGACGGTTTCAAGGTCAGTGAACTGCTGCCGGAGAGGCCCAGACAGGTCACCAGCCGAGAAGAACTCCGGACCGAACTGTCCAACCGCACGACCGGCGGGATCTACTTCACCACGCTGCAGAAGTTCGGCCTGACGAAGGAGGAGAGGGCTCGAGGGGACAACCATCCCACCCTCTCTGAGCGGCGTAACATCATCGTGATCGTGGATGAGGCGCACCGCAGCCACTACGACAGCCTCAATGGGTACGCCCGGCATCTACGCGACGCGCTGCCGTACGCGACGATGATCGCCTTCACTGGCACGCCGATCTCCGAGGCCGACCGTGATACCCGCAAGGTGTTCGGCGACTACATCGACATCTACGACCTGACGAGGGCCGTGGACGATGGAGCTACCGTCCCGGTCTACTACCAGAGCCGCCACATCCCGCTCACCCTTGCCGAGGGTGTTGACCAGGAGGAGCTCGACGAAGAGGCAGACAAGATCACCACTGGTCTGGACGAGGCCGAGCGGGAGCGGATCCAGCAGGCCGTCGCGGCGATGAACGCGATGTACGGCGCGCCCGATCGGCTGAAGAAGCTTGCCCACGACATCGTCGACCATTGGGCGGCGCGCTCGGCGGAGATGCGCCCGTTCATCGACGGCCCCGGCAAGGGGATGATCGTGTGCGCCACACGGGAGATCTGCGCGAAGCTGTACGAGCAAATTATCGCCCTAAAGCCGGACTGGCACTCGGACCAGTCTGACCAGGGCAAGATCAAGGTCGTTTACAGTGGTGAGCCCGGTGAGAAGAACGAGTTCATCAAGAGGCACGTCCGCAAACCCTCGGTACAGAAGGCCATCAAGAGCCGGATGAAGGACGAGGACGATGCTCTTGAGCTGATCATCGTCAAGGACATGTTGCTCACCGGGTTCGACGCCCCACCCTTGCACACCCTCTACCTGGACCGGCCGATGAAGGGCGCGCTGCTCATGCAGACCCTCGCCCGAGTCAATCGCACCTTCCAGGCCAAGCAGGACGGGCTGCTCGTCGGGTACGCGCCGATCACTGACAATCTGTATGCGGCGCTACAGGAGTACACCACGCGCGACATCGAGACCAAGCCGCTCGGCCGGGACCTGGAGGATGCGATCGCCAAGGTCCGCGACCTTGTCGAGGTCATCGGCGGCACCATCCTCGCCGGGTTCGCTTGGCGGGCAGGTCTGGCCTCTCGGTCCCCGAGCGCGTACCGGGATACGGTGCTGGGCGCGGTCAACTACCTCCGCAGCGCGCTCACTCCCGGCAATCAGGTCCACGATCCTGAGGAGCCAACGCTCAAGGAACGCTTCCGTCGGGAGTCCTCGCGTCTCGCCCGTTTCTGGGCGTTGTGTTCCAGCAGTGGGGAGCTTAACAAGTTCCGCGACGACATCGCATTCTTCGCCGAGGTGCGGGTCTGGATGGCCAAGTACGACGCAGCCGAGCGGCAGGCCAACGGGCAGCCGGTCCCCGCCGACGTGGAGCTGTACCTGCGGCAGCTCACCGCAGGGGCCGTAGAGGCCGGAGGCGTGACCGACCTGTTCGAGGCGGCCGGAATGCCTCGCCCCAACCTGGCGCATCTGGACGAGGCGTTCCTATCGAGAATGCAGCAGGCCAAGCACCCACAGCTCGCGATCGAGGCGCTGCGCCGGCTGATCGAGCAGGAGATGCGCAAGGTCACCAAGCACAACGTCGTCCGGCAGCGAAGTTTCTCCGACCGGCTCATCGCGCTGATGACGAAATATACGAATCAGCACCTCACCACTGCCCAGATCATCGCCGAACTGGTTGCCATGGCGCGCGAGGTCTCCGCCGACGCGGACCGTGGCAAGCGGTTCACTCCGGCACTCGACACCGACGAACTGGCTTTCTACGACGCGGTCGCACAGAATGACGCGGCAGTCGATGTTCTGGGTGACGGCGTGCTGGCCGACATCGCCCGCGATCTGGTGAAGGCGATGAAGCGTGACATCACGACTGACTGGGTCTCCCGTGACGACGTCCGTGCCAAGCTGCGCTCGACGATCAAGCGCCTCCTTGCCAAGCATGGTTATCCGCCGGATATGGAACCTACTGCGACGGAACTGGTCCTGAACCAGATGGAGACCTTCGCCCAGGAGTGGTCCCCAAGCGTCGCAACCCAGTAACAGGATCACGCCATACGGGCGCTGTAGAAGAACGCTGGGTTCTCTATGTGATCGCGTGCGGTGCGCCTGCGGCAGCCGATGTTTGTCACCTGGTTCGGCAGCGTGCTCGTCGAGAGCACGCGGGCAACCGGGTGGTCTACGAGCATCCGGTCTCATGCCCGCTCGCGAGGTCAGTAGGCGGGTGCGACGGAAGGAGCCAGCCGCCGTGCTTCCTGCGCGCCGGTGATGCGCGAGATCACCAGGGCCGCCGGTGCCGCCGCGACGAGCCACAGCGCGATGCTCACGATGTCGTACTTGGCGGCGAGGGCCATGCCTTCCAGGTCGTCGGCCCTGAACATGCGGCCGGCTACGTTGGACACCAAGGACGCGATCATCAAGCTCGCCCACCAGACGGTGACCAGTCCGGAGCGGGGCGACGGACCGGTGCCGGCTCGATGGGAGGCGCCCCAGATGTCGTCGACGATCTGCTTGGGATACCAGAAGGAGATGATCGGCACCATCCACCCGAAGACCACCCAGGGCCTGCCGTACCGGTGCTCACCGGGCGCGAGCACCTCGGCGTTCGCCCTGACCCGGAAGAGCCAGATCAGGAACATTACGGCGGCCACGACGAAGACCGCCGCCACCACGATGGCCGACGCGGCATAGATGGCGTCGCTCGTCTCGATCTCCGCGTCGCTGACGGAGTCGGGGGCGTCGATCATCCGGTTGATGATCGCTATTTCCTGCATGTCGATCACGGCGGCGGCGAGGCCCACGAGGCAGTCGAGCGCCAGCGCGACGAGTGCCAGGTGGGCCAGGCCGCGTACCTGGCGTAACGCCGGTGTCGGTGGTGAATACATGGCGCGCACCTTCGCAACTGAGGTTCGATTGGTCGGTCCGCCAGTGTTATCAACCCCGCTACGCGCTGGGAAGGAGTCTCCGACCTGGCGCACTTTCGTGATCAATCTGGGATCTCGTGCTTTCACCGGGGACCTCATCGATTGGTCAGGCGGCTGAGGTGTCCTGGTGGTGAGCTGTGTTGCGATTTTCGCAAGTCGGCAGTATCGTCAGCCTATGGCCGGGGACATAGCGGAGCGTGTACGGGAGCTGATCGCGCGGAGTGGGCTCACTCAAGCTGAGTTCGCTGCCAAGACGGGGCTCGATCCTTCGAAGATGTCCAAGTCCTTGGCGGGGAAGCGTCGTTTCACGTCGTTGGACCTGGCGCGCATCGCGGACGTCGGTGGAGCGTCCGTCGACTGGCTTCTCGGAACGGCCACGGGCATGCCGTCTGTAGCCGCCCGGTCCTCGGCTGTGTCGTCGAGTCCGACCGAGGAGGCGGTACGGGAGGCGGAGACGCTCGCTCAGCTACGGGCTGACTTGTCCTACCTCGGTTACTCTCGCCAGGTCGTAGCGCTCGGGCCGGTGCCAACGTCGGGCCTCTGCGTTGAGCAAGGGCGCAGGCTCGCGGAGAAGGCGCGTGATCATGCTCAGCGATCGGGTTTCGATCCCTGGGAGAAACGGGATCTGGCGGATCCGCTGGAGGAAGCCTTCGGGGTGGATGTCCGCATTGTGCGCCTCCCAGACGGGTTCGACGGGCTCGGCTGGGCGGATGAGCATTGCCGGCTCATGGTGGTGAACACCTCCAGGGTTCCCGCTCGCCAGCGCTTCACGATCGCTCACGAGTTGGGCCACCTGCTGGCCGGAGACGATCAGGGCCTCCACCTGGATGCCAACCTGCACGACGCCGGCCACCGGAAGAGACCCACGGAGATGCGAGCCAATGCCTTCGCGGCGGAGTTTCTCCTGCCCGAAGCCCTGTTGCGAGCGGAAGCCGCCCGGCTCACCTGGTCCGAAGAGTCGTTCGCCCGCCTGGCGTGCCGCCTGTGGGTGACGCCGGTCAACCTAGCTTGGCGGCTGCTGGGGCTTGAGTTGATCGATCGCCGGCAGTTCGACGTTCTGGGGCGGATGACCGCGGCGTCCGCTGCTCGGCTGGCCGGGGCGATGAGTGTGTTCGCGGAGTGGATCGCCTCCGCCTCCCGGCCGCGCGTCCCGACCTCGCTCGTACGCACCACGTACCAGGCGTACGCCGACGGCAAGGCGACGTTGCGGCCTTTCGCCAACCTCCTTGGCGTTGACACCGCCACTCTTCGCCAGGCCATCAGCGAACCGAGAGAGGACTTTCCTCTCACGCCATGACCTACTACTGGTTCCCCGACAACACGGTGCTGTGTAACTTTGCGGCGGTTTCTGAGTTGCCTCTCCTGGAGAAGATCCTCCGCGGCCGTGGGCGATGGGTCGAAGCGATCGCGTACGAAGCGGAGCGGTCTTCGCGCGTCTACCCCGAGTTGTCCTCGATCGCACGCGACCAGTGGCTTGGCGAGCCGATCGAAGTGGACGATCCGAAAGCTATCCGAGAGATTGACGCCATCCGCAGAGCCGCTTTCGGTGGCACCCTCCGGGAGCCGCTGAAACACCTGGGCGAGGCGCAGACCTGCTACGTGATGCTCAATTGGCCGCAGTTCGCCCGCTCCTACTGGATCACTGACGATCGCGACGCCGCCGAGTACGCGCGTGCTCGCGGCATCACCACCCGGGACACGGCCGAAATCGTTTCTGAAGGCGTCCAGGATGGATGTTGTGCTCGTGACGAGGGATTCAAGCTGCTTCACCAGATGCGGGAAGCCGGCAGGCACGTACGCTTACCGGTTCATCCGTCGCATTTGTGACGGCAGTCCTTACGGCACGGAGGTGGATCCCACTGATCCTCTGGTGCTAATGGGGAGGGTGGAGGGTTGGGTTGGTGTATTGATCCATGAGCCATGAGTAATTTCTCTGTCACAATGCGTGCATGTCGATGCTCAAGCCGGCCGATGGCCTTCCCGACCACGGGTGCGGGGGACTGGGACAGGTGGCCCACGGTGCGCTGACCTCCTCTCCTCTCAGCATGTGTGAAGGATCGGGGCTCTACCTCGGTTACAACACGCTGCCCGATCCACCGTTCCCGATGGTGGGCTTCCTGCCGTACGAATGTGGCCCGGGAGCGGCGGCCCTCGATCCGGCCACGCTGCTCCGCATGCTCGCCGACTCGATCAGGGCGAGCCCGGTGCCGTCCAAGGGGTCGTTCGATCAGGCGCGTCAGCGGCTGGCGGCCACCATGCGGGTGGACGCGGTGGTGCTCGTCATCGCGGCCCGTGCCATGACGCCGGAGCACAGCCAGGCCGCCAGGGCGCTGCTGGCGAACCTGGCCGAGGGCTACTACCGGGAGGGCGATGCGGAGGCATGCGTGGATGCCCGGGAGGCCGCGGTGGCGCTGGGCGTCGATCGGGCAGGCGGCCAGGTCGCGTTGATCGTCGATCGGGACCCGTCAGGTCGTCACGACGTGCCCTCGCGTATCGGGGTCCGGCCGGAGGGGATGCTGTTCGAACTGCTGGGGGAGGTGCTGGACGCCCAGTACACGTGGACCCGGGCGGCGTTCGCCCTTTGACCGGTCGTTCCCGTAGAGCGGCGCCGACTGAACTGTGGTTGTGTGCACTTCTACCTGGAACGCCGCCGCCCGCTTCGACGATGATCATGTGTCACCCGGATACGTGCGAAGGCGGGGCGCTCGATGGGGCACAGGGTTTTGCTGGACAATACGCCGCTGTTCGCCAGCTCGGATCCGGACGAGGTCCGCGAGCAGGTGGGGCGGGTGTTCTGCGCGCACCGGCTGGACCTGACCGGCGATCCCGCCCTGCTGGCGGCGCGGTTCAACTCCGCGCAGCTCGGCTCAGTACGGGTGAGCTACCTCGACTACGGCACCGACGTCCGCATCGAGCCGGGGGAACTGGAGTCGTTCTTCCTGGTGCAGGTGCCCCTGGCCGGGCAGAGCCTGATCCGCTGCGGCGGGCAGGAGATCGTCTCCACCCCGTCGCTGGCCTCGCTGCCGTCGCCCACGGAGCATCTCGACATGCGCTGGGCTGCGCGGTGCCCGCAGCTGATCGTCAAGTTCGACCGCGTGACCGTCGAGCAGACCCTGGAGCAGATGCTCGGTGAGCGGCTCGACCGGCCGCTCGTCTTCGACCTGGGCGTGGACATGACCAGCGGCTGGGCGCGGAGCTGGCGGGCGATGGCCGACCTGATCGTCCATGCGGCCGAGGACGGCGGCGGGCTGGCCGCGCAGTCGCTGGCCCTCGCCCACCTGGAGAACGCGCTCCTGTCCAGCCTGCTCACCATGCAGCCGTCCAACTACTGGCCGCAGCTGGCCGCGCCGCGGCGGCCGGCCGTGCCGAAGGTGGTGCGGCGGGCGATGGGGTTCATCGAGGAGCATGCCCACCTGCCGATCAACACCGCCGACGTGGCGGGGGCCGTCGCGGTCAGCACCCGCTCGCTGCAGGAAGGCTTCCGCACGCACCTGGGGCTGACCCCGATGGCACACCTGCGTGATGTGCGGCTGGCCAGGGTGCACGAGGAACTGCTGGCCGCCGACCCGGCGCGGGTCACGGTCACCGTCGTCGCCGCCCGCTGGGGTTTCCCGCACCAGGGCCGCTTCGCCGCCGCCTACCGGGACAGGTACGGCCAGGCTCCGTCGGCGACGCTGCGAAACTCCGCGTCAACTGGACGGAACCCGCGCTCAGCGGATGGATGGCGTACGGCACCGAAACGTACCTTCTGAGCATCCACTCCAGCACACAGAAGGACCACCACCATGCGCGACATCCTCATCGTCGGCGCCGGGCAGGCCGGACTGCACCTGGCGCTCGGCCTGCTGCGCAACGGCTACGGCGTCACCGTCGTCTCCAACCGGACCCCCGACGACATCAGGGACGGCCGGGTCACGTCGAGCCAGGCCATGTTCGGCACCGCACTCGGCCACGAGCGCGACCTCGGCCTCGACCTGTGGCCGGACTGCCCGCCGATCGACGGGATCCAGCTCGCCGTCCCCGGGCCCGACGGTGGCAAGGCCATCGGCTGGGCGGCCCGGCTGGACGAACCCGCCCGCTCGGTCGACCAGCGGCTGAAGATGCCCGCCTGGCTCGCCGAGGTGGAGAGGCTGGGCGGGAAGGTCGTCATCCACGACGCGACGCCCGGCGACCTGGAGGAGTACGCGGCCCGGCACGACCTGGTCCTGGTGGCCGCGGGCAAGGGGAAGATCGCCTCGCTGTTCGAGCGGGACGCCGCCCGTTCGCCGTACGACGTCCCGCAGCGCGCCCTGGCCCTCACCTACGTCAACGGGCTCACCCCCCGGCCGGAACACTCCGCGGTCTGCTTCAACCTGATCCCCGGCGTCGGCGAGTACTTCGTCTTTCCCGCGCTCACCGTCACCGGGCCGTGCGAGATCATGGTGTTCGAGGGGATCCCCGGCGGGCCGATGGACTGCTGGGGCGACGTCTTCACCCCCGCTGAGCACCTGGCCAGGAGCCGCTCGATCCTGGAGACCTACCTGCCGTGGGAGGCCGCCCGCTGCGCCGGCGTCGAGCTCACCGATGAGCGCGGCACTCTCGCCGGCCGGTTCGCGCCCACGGTCCGCCGGCCCGTCGCCGTCCTGCCGACGGGCGCCCCGGTGCTCGGCGTCGCCGACGTGGTGGTGCTCAACGATCCCATCACCGGCCAGGGCGCCAACAACGCCGCCAAGTGCGCCTCGGCCTACCTCGCCGCCGTCTTGGAGCGCGGCGACCAGCCGTTCGACCAGGCGTGGATGGAGGCCACCTTCGAGCGTTACTGGGCGGGCGCCCGGCACGCCACCGCGTGGACCAATGCCCTGCTCGCCCCTCCGCCGCCGCACGTGCTGGAGATCCTCGGCGCCGCCGGCTCCCTGCCCGCGGTGGCCTCCCGCTTCGTCAACGGGTTCGACGACCCGGCTGACTTCGCCGAGTGGTTCATGGACCCGGGCGCGGCCCGCGACTACCTGGCGAGCGCGTCATGAGGACCCTGCGTGACGCGCTCGGCCGCTACGCCACCGGGGTGGCGGTGGTCACCACCTGCGCGCCGGGCGGGGAGCGGATCGGGGTCACCGTGAACTCGTTCGCCTCCGTCTCGCTTGACCCCGCCCTGGTGCTGTGGTGCCTGTCCAAGCGGGCGCCGAGCACCCAGGCGTTTCTGCGGGCCGGGCGCTTCGCCGTCAATGTCCTGGCCTGCGGGCAGGAGCACCTGTCGCAGCGGTTCGCCAGGCCGGCGCCGGACAAGTTCGCCGGAGTGGAGACCCGTCTCACGCCCAGCGGGCTGCCGGCTCTCGCCGGCGCCCTGGCCTTCTTCGCCTGCCGTACGGTGACCGCGTACGAGGCCGGTGACCATCGCATCTTCGTCGGCGAGGTCGAGCACTTCCAGTGGCACGAAGGCGAGCCGCTGGTCTTCCACGCGGGCCGCTACCGCGAGCTGGGGGTCATGGACCCGTCCATGGACCGGATCGGAGCCTGAGCCGCCGCCGCTCAGGGGGTGGAGGGGTGGCCGGAGCGGCGCCAGGCCGTGAAGCCGCCGTCCAGGGGGCGGGCGGTGTGGCCGTGGGCGCGCAGGAGGCGGACCGCCTTCGGGGAGACGACGCAGTAGGGGCCGCCGCAGTAGGCGACGATCTCCGCGTCGTGGGGGAGGTCGTCGAGGTGGTCCTGGAGGGTCGCCAGGGGCACCGAGATGGCGCCGGGGACGTGGCCTTCGGCGTAGGCCGCCGCGGACCGTACGTCGATGACGACCGTGTCGGGGTCGGTGAGGCGGGCGGCCAGTTCGTCGGCCGTGACGCCCTCCAGCGCCCCGAGGTGCTCCGCGACCGCGTCGCGCAGGTCGGCGAGGCGCCCGTGGGCGAAGCCCTGCAGCTCGCCCAGGAAGCGCGACACCCGCTCGTCGGCCAGCCGGTAGTGCACCCGGGTGCCGTCCTTGCGGCTGGTCACCAGGTGGGCGGCCCTGAGGTGCTGGAGCTGGGCCGAGGTGTTCTTCAGCGGGACGCCCGCCTCCTCGGCCAGCTCCTCGACCGTGCGTTCGCGCTGGTCGAGCACGTCGAGCAGACGCAGCCGCACCGGGCTGGACAGGGCCTTGCCGATGCGGGCGAGCTGCTCGTAGATCGGTTCCTCGGGGAAGCCGGACATCAGACCATGTACTGGTCGTGGCGGAGGTAGACGTCGGTCCACTCCTCGGGGGTCAGCTGCCGGCCGGTGGTGGCGATGTCGGCCAGCTCCTCGAAGTAGGCCTCTCGCGGGGCGCCGGGGGTGAACAGGATGAGCATCGAGGCGGGCTCGCCCGACTGGTTACAGAAGGCGTGGATGCCGCCCTCGGGCACGTACAGGAAGTCGCCCGGCCTGCCGTCCACCCACCGCTCGCCGTTGTAGAGCCTGATGGTGCCGTCGAGAACGTAGAACGACTCGGTGATCGTGCGGTGGAAGTGGGGGCTCGGGCCGCTCCTGCGCGGGCCCATCTCCCATCGGTAGAGGCCGAAGGCGCCGCCGGTCGAGGCGCCGGTGCCGAGGTAGTGCACCTCGGTGGGCCTCTCGGCCGGGTCGTCGGTCTTCGGGCCCATCCTCAGGTCCGGCGGCAGGCCGGCGGACCTGAGGACACCGCTGGCGGCACCGTTCTCGTCAAGGTAGCGGGCGTCGGGGTAGGACATGGCAAGCTCCTTATCGAATATTCTAAGGACTCTTAGAATAGCCTCATTCGTCCCCCATGTGAAGCTGTACGAGATCTCAGCGGCCGTAGAGGGTGGGAAGGTCCACCAAGAGGATGTGTGGATCTGCCTGTGCGGCCGCTCTGAGGTCGTCGTCGAAGCCCTTGCCGCTGTAGCACGTCAGCACCGTCTCGCGGGTGTCGTATCCCTTGGCGTCGAGGAGGTCGCGAGCCTGGCGCAGCCTGTCCAGATGGCGCAGTCCCATGACCTTGCCCCACTTCGCCTCGCCCAGGGCGCGGACGGCTCTGGGCTCGCCCGGGTAGGCGGGCGACAGCACGGCGACGTCGACCTGGATCCTGCGTTCCTTCCTGTCCCGGTTTCCGGGGATGGTCACGGTGCCCGCGGCTACCTCGCCGACCCCGCCGAACAGGTCTTCGCCGTATCTCAGCGCGAACTCCCGGCAAAGGGTCTCGAAGTGGGGGCCCATGATGGCGCTGGAGAAGCGCTCGCGGGCCCGCCCCCACACCTGATCCGCGTGTCCCGTCGTGAGGGCCGCCCACTCGGGACGCATGATCGCCTGGTAGAAGGCAATGATCGGTTCGGCGATGCGGTAGCACGTGGCACTCGTCTGGAAGGCGTCGCGTTCCTTGACCACCAGTCCGCAGTCCTCCAGCACCCGTAGGGGATGTGCGATGTCGGAGGACTTGTAGCCGATGTGCCCTGCGATGCGACCCCACGTGTGGTTGCCCTCGGCGATCGCCGCCAGGACGGAGTGGTAGAGGGCGGGATCACGGATGTCGGCTTCCTCGGCGAGCAGATAGCGGCCCTCGCGGAACAGGGGGCGCTGCCGGTTCAGTACGGTGCGGACCACCCACGAACCGAAGTCGTCAAGAGAAGCGGGAGTGTCCGAGGCCACGAACTCGTCCCGGTAGGCCGGAGTGCCTCCGACGATGGCGTGCGTCATCGCGGCCAGCCGCGGATCGTCCAGCCCCCAGAACTCCGCGGCCTCACGGAACGGCAGGGGCTGGACCACGAGCTCGAGACGGGCCCGGCCACGCAACGGAGCCTGGCCGGACAGCACCTTGCCCATGACGGACAGCGCCGAGCCGCAGATGAGCACTCGCGCCTGGCTCGTTCCGCGGTGGGTGCGGCCCCGCAGGTCGATCTCCTGCTTCAGGATGGACGGCAAGGCGGGATTCGCCTTCATCAGATAGGGGAACTCGTCGATGACCAGGGGGATGGGACGGTCCTTGGGCAACGCGAACATGAAGGTCAGGGCGTCCTGCCAGTCGGCGAACGGGAGGCCGACCGGAGAGCCGGTGTGCTTGCCGAGCGCCATGCCGAAGAGCCGGAGCAGCTCGATGTCCGTGCCTTCGGTCGCCTCGAAGTAGAACCCACCCAACTCCTCTGCCAGGGCGCGGAGCAGATAGGTCTTGCCTTGGCGACGACGGCCGCTCACCACACCGAAGGCCACCTCTGGCTGGGGGCCGGTAGCGAAGTCGGTCAGCGCCTCCCATTCCCAGGAGCGGTCGAATATATAGGCGGGCTTGGTCACCATGAGCTACTCCGCTGCCGCTGAAGTACAGTTCACTAGACTGTACTTCAGCGTCAGCGGGCGCAGGGCCGGATCGCTCTGCGGGACAGGCTTGTCCTTCGGGTCAGCGCTGCCAGACCCGGACATGGTCGACCACGAAGTCGGCCGGGAAGGTGGTGCTGGCGTCGGGGTCGCCCAGCCAGCCGCCCACCTGGAAGTTCAGCCGCAGGTGGAACTTGCGCTTGTAGGTGTCGTCGGCGCCGAAGGTCTCCTCCAGCCACGACGTCGTGTCGCCGTCCCGGCGCCAGATCTCGCGACCGTCCACGTACCAGCGGATCACGCCTGGTTCCCACTCGGTGGTGTAGGTGTGGAAGCCGTCGCCAGGGTGACCCGTGGGGAAGGTGTAGCGGAAGTCGTTCTTGGTGGGCTTGTAGTCACGGAAGATGGCGGCAGTCGCCGCCTTGTAGTAGCTCGCGCCGCCGGGAAGCTCGGTCACGTCGATCTCGCCGTTGCCCCCGTCGTCGGGCCGCATCCAGAAGGCGGGCCACAGGCCGCGCGAGTTCGCCGGCCCGTTGGGCGACTTGATCCGCGCCTCGAACCGGCCGTAGGCGAACGACGCCTTGCCTATGGTGTCGACGTAGCCGGTGGTGTAGGGCCGAGTGGCGCCGCCACAGGTGTGGTTCTCCTTGTGCACCCGGAGGGTCAGCGAACCGTTCGCGACGAAGACGTTCTTCGCGCGGCTGGTGATGCAGGCGCGGTCATAGTCGACGTACGAATCCCGCGCCCGCCACTTGGCCGTGTTCAGCGCGGTGCCGTCGAAATCGTCAGACCAGACGAGCCGCCAGCCGGGGCCGGGCGAGGGCGTCGGGGTCGGGGTCGGGGACGCCGTCGGCGTTGGTGTGGGACTGGGCGCGGTGTAGGAAATGACCAGCCGTGGCCGCGCGGCGGTGTTGGTGTTTTCCTTGGACCCCCAGTAAACCCGGGTGTTTCGGGTGGACTGACGAACGGCGAAGGTCACCGCGCCGTTGCCTTTCACCGTCGACGAGACGTTCCACGCGTTGTAGCCCTTCGTCACCGCGGTGTTGGTGTCGAGCGCGGTGCCGAGGGTCGGCTTGCTCGCCCAGGTTCCGGTGCCGCCGGCGCCGCCGCTCGCCTTGTGAACGGAGGTGGTGGTGCTCGCGAAGGCGGTCCAAGAATAGAGCTCGAGCCGCGCGGTGATGTTCGAGGCGCCGGCGGGCAGCCCCGCCACCGTGAACCCGACCACCGCCATGCGCTCACCGCTGGAGTTTCCGTCGCACAGTGAAGGACAGGTCGCCAGGGTGGTCCTGGCGCTGTTGTCGCCGTCCTGGGTGACCTGCGTGTACGTGGTGTCTGCTGACGCGTTGACCGTCGTGGAGGCCGCTGCGGAGGCGGTCGCGGAGGCGCCGCCCGTAATGCTTACGAGTAAGGCGCTCGCGGCGGTGACCGCCACAGTGGCGCGTCGCGCGGAACCTAAAGCCCTTTTCATCATTTCCTCTCCGGAGTAAGCCTTCACGCGTTCATCCGTTGCGCGGGCTAACAATGCAAGGAGAGCCGGCCAGGGCGGCAATCCGGAGCTCGGATCGCCGACGAGAGAATTCCCATGGGCATCGGCGTCGAATGGCGGTGATCAACTTACGCATCGACGGATCGGAGCGCAACCTCTTCGCCACATGCCGGAAAGCGTGCTTCCCACACGTCGGCGCCTGCCCTCCCGTGAGGAGGACAGGCGCCGCGGGTCGTGTCATCGGAGAGTCAGGGTCAGGGCTCCAGGGTGATTCCTTCGCGTCGGAGGTCCTCGATGATGCCGTCCACCAGCCGGGTGCTCACGGTGTGGGCCAGCTCGCCGGTCTCGCGCAGCTCACGTACGGCCGGCACCGGATCGGGGTCGGAGAACAGCCGCTCGTCCGCGTGGTCCACCGGCCGGCCGGTCGGGTCGATGGTCCACCAGGAGGCTTCGAGGGCGATGCCGTTGGGGTCGCTGAAGTAGATGGAACGCAGGAAGCCGTGGTCGATGACGTCGGTGACCTCGCATCCGTGCGCCTTGAGCCGGTCGCGCATCCTGATGAGGGCGTCCTCGTCGGGGAGGTGCAGCGACAGGTGGTCGAACTGGGCGGCGCGGGCGTAGGGGACGCCGGCCGGCTTGGCGAAGCTGTCGAGCTCCTGGTCGGTGTATTCGAAGAAGGCGATCGTGTTGCCCGGCCCCACTTCGAAGAAGTAGTGCCTGAACGCGGGGATGGCGAGGGTGGTGACCAGCCGGGCGTCGAGCACACCGTGCCAGAACCGCACGGTCGCGTCCATGTCGGCGGTCACCAGGGCGAGGTGATGCACTCCCCGCCAGTGCATCGTTTCTGGGGTTGCGGCCATGCGCCAATCGTACGTCTTTCAACTATTCCCGCGGAGCTAGTACCTGGTTTCGTCCCGTTTAGGTGGGCGAAAAAGACGGGACGGCGATTGCCTCTGGAACGCTCCGAGATCACCAAGAAGTGCGGCAAGTGGCCCGTGGAAGGAAAATCGATGGCTTCCCATCCCAATCTCGACCCCGAACTCCGTGCGGAGCTGGAAAAACTGTTCGTCCCGGTGTTCGACGCGTCCACCGCGACCATGGAGGGCATCGCCGACCACCGGGCCCAGCTCCAGGTGATGCTGGCCGGCCTTCCGGCGCCCGAGAGCGACGTCGTCATCGAGAACCGTTACGTGCGGCACCCCGACGGCGGGCCCGGCCTGCGGCTGCGCGTCTACCAGCCGGCCGGGTCCGGCACCGGGCGGCCCTGCTTCTACTGGGTGCACGGCGGCGGGATGATCCTCGGCGCCCCCGAGATGGACGACCACACCCTCGTCGGCTACGCCGAACGGCTCGGCTGCGTCGTCGTCTCGGTCGACTACCGGCTCGCCCCCGAGCACCCTCACCCCGTGCCCGTCGAGGACTGCTACGCCGGGCTGGTGTGGACCGTCGAGAACGCCGCCGAGCTGGGCATCGACCTCGAACGGCTGGCCGTGGGCGGGATGAGCGCGGGCGGCGGGCTGGCCGCCGCGACCGTGCTGCTCGCCCGTGACCGGAGCGGCCCCGCCGTGGCCTTCCAACTGCTGCTGTCTCCCATGCTCGACGACCGCAACGCCACCCCGTCCAGCCACGAGTTCACCGAGTCCGTGTTCTGGAACCGCGAGGCCAACCTCTTCGGCTGGACCGCCCTGCTCGGCGACCGGATGGGTTGTGACGACGTCTCCCCGTACGCCGCGCCGGCCAGGGCCGAGGACCTGTCAGGGTTGCCTCCGGCGTTCATCGACGTGGCAGAGCTGGAGGTGTTCAGGGACGAGGACCTCGACTACGCCCGGCGACTCGTCCAGGCCGGGGTGTCGACCGAGTTCCACCTGTATCCGGGCGGTTTCCACGGCTTCGACGCGCTGATCCCGGCCACCGAGCTGAGCCGCAGGGCTGTGGAGACCAGGTTCGCCGCGCTCGCCCGCGCCTTCCAGCGCTGACCGCCGGGCCGAAGCGCCTTACTGCCCTTGGCGCATCGGAACGTCTCCGCACCGGCGGACTCCCAGACGTGGGGGCTGCCGGGAGCGTGTCAGGCGCGGTGGCGGCCCCGGCGGGAGCCCCTGTCCTTACCCGGACCGGCCGCCGCGACCAGAGCGGGTGCTTCCGTGGCGTGGGACGTGACGCGGTGGCGGCGTCCACGCGGCGCGGAACCCCGCACGAGCGGCTCGTCGGAGTGCGCGTCCGCGACGCGGCCACGTCGCCCGCGCGGTACGTCGGGCGAACTCTCGTCCGCCCGGGGATCGGCACTCCGGTACGCGTCGAGGCCCGAGGGAATCGGCCACAGGGCGTCCGCCCAGTAGGCGTCGGAACGGGGCTGATCCGTACGGTGTGGATCGGTTCGGTGGGCGTCGAGCCGGCGGGGCGAGGGCCAGGAGGAGAGGTCGGCGCGACGGGGGTCCGAGAAGCGGGGGTCGGACCAGCGCTGGTCGGAGCGGTGGGGCTCGGTGCGGTGGGTGTCGGACGTGCGGTGGGTGTCGAAGGTGCGGTGGGTGTCGAAGGTGCGGTGGGTGTCGGAGGTGCGGTGGCGGCGGCCGCGCAGCGGGGCGTCGGGCGTGAAGGCCGCGGGCTCCTCGATCGGGTGGCCACTGCGACGGCGACGGCCGTAGTAGCCGCTGTCCCTCCGGTGGGCGTGCGACGGGCGCTGCAGGCTGTCCAGCTCCTGCCAGGCGTCGTCCAGAGCCGCGAAGGGGCGGCGCGGGCGGATGGGGCTCTCGAAGGGGTGCCGGGTGGGGGACGGCGAGGGGGCGGCCGGGACCGGCCGGGGTTCGCGGGTGGCAAGCGGAGGCGGCGCGAACGGCGTGAACGCGTCGAAGGCGCTGGCCGCCTCGGGAATGTCCGGAACGACGACCTGGGCGAACGGCAGGGCGACGACCCCGACGGGCAGGAGAGGCGCCGGGATGACGGGCTCGGCGATGAGCGGAGTGGCCGGCTCGGCGGTCTTCGGCACGGGGGCGGCGAGGATCGCGGCGGCCCGGATGGCGGTGCGGGGCTTGCGGCGGTGGTGACCGCGCCGGGCGGGCGCCACCGGTGCCGGGACGGCGAGCACGGGCCGTACGCGTAGCTGTTTCGTCTTGGCCACGGCGAGCACGGCGAGGGCGGCCACCAGGGCGGAGCCGATCAGGGCGGGAGAGCCGAGCGCCGGAGCCGGGTGGGAGGCGGAGGCGTCGACGAGGACGGGAAGGGGCTCGCTGGTCACCGCCTTGGTGTCGGCGGTGGCCGGCTTGGCGTGCTTGCCCTTCTTGACCGCCTGCCCGGTGCCGGTGGAGGGAGTGGCGGCGCTCGTGCGGGGCGTGTCGGACGACAGGGGCTTGGCGGCTTGGGCCTGAGGGGCGGCCGGAGCGCTGGCGCCCGCCTGCGGGGTTTCGTCGCGGCGCTTCTGGGAGGGCTTGATCTGGGCGTTCAGGCCGGGCTGGGGCTCCTGGCGGACCTCGGAGTAGGGGATCAGGGAGCTGAGTGGACCGTTCTGCAGCCGGCCGAGGTCCGGGGAGTTCTCGGTGGTGGGCTCGTTCGCCCGGTCGCGCGAGGCGTTCTCCCTGGCCTGCTGCTCGACCAGCCGCTGGTCGAGGCGTTCCTTGATCCGCGCCGGGTAGCCGTAGCCCACGACCTTGCTGGTGTCACGTTCCTTGCGCTTGAGGACGCCGCCGTCGATGTTGCCCTCGATGGTGTGGATCGTGTTGCCCTCGACCTTGGTCACGACGCCTACGTGGTCGATCGCGCCGATCGAGTTGGAGCCGCCCCAGTCGAAGAAGACGAAGGCGCCCGGCTCGGGCTTGCGGCCCCAGGCGTCGTTCTTCTTGAACCATTTGGCGTGCCCGATGGTCCAGGCGAACTGGCCCATCCACTCCTCGTAGCCGAGCTTGTGCGCGGCCCACGAGAGCAGCATGTCGCACCAGGGCGCGGAGCTGTAGTCGGCGTCGAACTCGACGTTCTTGCCGTACCAGTCGCCGAACTTGGTGTAGGCGCCGGACTTCTCCGAGTAGCCGAGCTGGCTCTCGAGAAGGTCGATGAACTTCTTCGTCTCTGGCGTCATGGACGTGCGGGGGAACCTTCCAGGCAAGACCGGGTTTGGTACACCAATCCTGGGTAAAGCGGGTATCCCGGGACGAGTGTGACAATCCGGAGGTCTGTCCTCTTCTGTGATGAAGGAGGCTACCGTGACAAAAGGGCAGGTCAAGCACGCGTCATGAGAGCGTAAAACTCTCAAGGTGGGTGAAGGTGCAGGTCAAGAGCTTGCCAGAAATGTCCCCCGAAAGTCGGTTTATGCTCAAAAGATCTACCATGTTCTGTAGGTGAACGGGATTCGGTAGAACGTGTTCTAGGATGGGATCATGACGACCGAGGTGACCACCGAGGAGAGCGGGCTCGCAGCACTGTGCGTGCTCGCGCAGCAGACCCGCGAGTTGATGGACGCGGCGGCGGTCACCGATGTCGGTGAGGACGAGCTCATGGCCGTCACCGCCGAGCTGACGGCGCTGACCGAGCGGCTCAACGCCGTCCGCCGCGCCACACCGCAGCCCTTCGAGATCGGGCCCGGCGGAACGGTCCGGCATCTGGGCAACGCCGTCACCGGCGCCGCCAACCCGTTCGCCCCGCCGGTGGTGATCGAGGCGGCTCCCGAGGGCGGGGTGCGAGCCGAGATCACCTTCCGGCCGCTGCACGAGGGGCCGCCCGGCCTGGTGCACGGCGGGATCAGCGCCATGGTGCTCGACCACCTGCTCGGCCAGGCGGTGGCCGTCGCCGGGTTCGCGAGCATGACCGGCACGCTCACCATCCGCTACCGCGCGCCCGTGCCGTACGGCCGGCCGCTCGTGGCGACGGCCGAATACACCCGCGCGGAGGGCCGCAAGACCTGGGCCGACGGCCGCATCGCGCTGTCCGACGGCACGCCGCTGGTCGAGGCGACGGGCCTGTTCATCGTCCCGTCCGCGTGGCTCGGACGCGACCCGGCAGACCCCGCGCAGCTCACCCCCGGCGACGCCGGCTGGCCGCCGCCGGTCAACGGACAGGACGGTTAGCGGCGGCCGGAGCTCGCCGGCGCGGGGTGACGGGCGTCAGTAGCCGGCGCCGGTGAGCAGGCCCCCGTCCACGGTGAACTCACTGCCCGTGCAGTAGCTGGACCGTTCGGAGGCCAGGAACGCCACCACGTGCGACACCTCGACCGGTTTGGCGAAGCGCTTGATGACCATGGACTTGATGAACGCGTCGGCGTCCACGGCCTCCATGATCTCGGGGTCCATCACCATCGAGGTGTTGATCGCCCCTGGATGGACGGAGTTGACGCGGATCTTGAACTGGGCGAGCTCGCGGGCGGCCGACTTGGTGACCCCGCGCACGCCGAACTTCGAGGCTGCGTAGGCCGACAGACCCTCGGCGCCGACGAAGCCCTCGATCGACGAGATGTTCACGATCGAGCCGCGGCCGGCGGCCTTCATCGGCTCGATGACCGACTTGATGCCGAGCCAGGTGCCCCTCAGGTTCACGCCGATCACCCGGTCGAAGTCGTCGAGCGCCATCTCGCTGATCCGCCGGAACTTCAGGATCCCGGCGTTGTTGACCAGGACGTCCAGCCTGCCGTAAGTAGAGACGGCCGTGTCGACGGCCCGCTCCCACTCCGACGGGCTCGTCACGTCGTGACGCACGTACGTCGCCCCCGTCTCGGCGGCCAGCGCCTTGCCCTCCTCGTCCAGCACGTCGCCGAACACCACCGACGCGCCCTCTTCCAGGAACAGCCGCACATGGGCCTCGCCCATGCCGCGCGCTCCGCCGGTGATCAGCGCCACCTTGCCGTCAAGCAGACCCATGTCGTCCTCCCGCCGCGACGGCCACCGAGGCCGCCTCCATCGATCGGTAGACGGGGACTCCGCCGCCGCCGCGATCTTCCGTACATCGACCTCGATGCCGGCGTACGGCCCAGGGTAGAGGTGTCGCCGATCATCGCTAGCCAAGCTAGTGAACGCTTGGTTCTCCGGCAAGGCCACCGCTGTTCGTGAGGGGTTCCTCGGTCAACGCGGAGCCGGTGGGCGGGGAAAGGGGTTCCTCGGTCGAAGGGGAGTCGGTGGGCAGGGAGAGGGGTTCCTCGGCCGGAGTGGAGTCGGTGGATAGGGAGAGAGGTTCCATGGCCGGGGTGGAGCCGGTGGGCAGGGAGAGAGGTTCCTCGGCCGAAGGGGAATCGGTGGGCAGGGAGAGTGACTCCTCGGTCGGCTCCGGCGAGGGGGTGTGGGCCGCCGAGGCGGCGTCCTGTGACGGCGACTGGACGGCCGACCGGGTCGGGGTGGCCGGGCAGGCGGCGCCGTCCACGGCCACCTCACTGACCTGCGGCCCGTTGCCGGCCGCGGGCTCGGTCAGCACCACGATGCCGAAGTGGGTGGTGACGCCGCACGTCACGCTCCCCGGAGCGCGGGTCACGCCGCTGGTGTAGAGCGTCCGGCCGGACAGCGTGCGCGACTCCTCGCCGACGGTCTGGGCCGGGCCGTCGCCCTCGCGCACGGTGTAGGTGATGCGCAGCCGGACCGGTCCCGTGCCGTCGGCGGTGACGCGTACCTCGCCCACGGAGCCGCTCCACTGGACGATGTCGGCCGAGCGTACGACCGGCCGTGCGTTCGCGCTGCGCCGGACGGTGGGAGTCGCGGTGGGGCCCGTGGTGGGAGGTCCCGTGGTGGGAGGCCCTGTGGTGGCAGGGACGGTGGGAGCGCCGGTGCGGATCGCGGTGGGCGTCGGGACGGCGGGCTGCGAGCCCGCCGGTCGGGAGGCGGTCGGCGCGGGCGCGGAGGAAGATGGCTCGCCCTCCTCGCTGGAACGCGCCGGGGTCGTTTCGTCGGCAGGGTCGAGCTCGCCGGCCGTCTCGGGCCGCGGCATCAGCACCGTCCCGGGGCCGGGAGGCAATTGGCCGCCCGACAGCATGAGCGTCACCAGCACGGCGAGCACGGTCGCGGCCGCGATCCACAGGTGGGGCGGCAGCCGGGGCACCCTCGACAGCCGCTCGCGGACGGTGACCGGTGCCGGGCCGTTCCCGGCGTCGGCCCTGGCCAGCGGGAACCGCAGGGCGAGCAGCGTGGCCAGTTCGGCGAGGTGACGACGGCCGCGCTGCTCCCAGTCGGGGCCGTAGCCGGCGACCGCGTCCTCCTCCAGTTCGGCCGCGAACTGCCGGGCGGAGGCGTACCTGAGCGCCGGATCCTTGGCCAGCCCCCGCCGGAGCAGGTCGCGCAGCGTGTCGGGGACCACTTCCAGCGGCACCGGCTCCACCAGGTGCATGTCCCGCAGCCCTGGAACGTCGTCGGCGCGGAACGGCGGCCGCCCCTTGACCGCCTCGAACAGCACGCAGGCCGCCGCGTACAGGTCGGCGGGCGGCCCCGCCTGGCCCCGCGTCCACAACTCGGGCGACATGTACGGCGGGCTGCCGGCGGGCACCCCCGGCTCCTCCGCGTGGACGACCACGCCGAAGTCGCCCAGCTTGGTCGTGCCGTCGGCCTGGACCAGCACGTTCTCGGGCTTGACGTCCCGGTGCAGCACCCCCTTGTCGTGGGCCATGGCCAATGCCAGCAGGGTCCCCTTGAGCACCGCCAGCGCCGCCTCCGGGCTGGTCCGGCCGTGCTCGTCCAGCAGCGTGCGCAGCGACACCCCGTCGACGAGCTCCATGACCACGGCGGCCCGGGTCTGCGTCTCGACGTACTCGTAGAGCTTGACCACGTTCGGATCGTCGATCTCGACCAGGGCGGGGGCGTCCACCCGGAAGCGTTCCATGAACTCGGCGTCCCTGCGCAGCGTCGCGTTCAGGTACTTGATCGCCACGTAGGCGCCGGTGGACTGGTAGGTGGCGAGGAACACGCGGCCGGTGTGGCCGGCGCCGAGCTGGCGTACTTCGCGGTAACCAGGGACCAAGTCCAACCCCCATCACGCAGCCGTCCTGAGGTTCGACGGTCTCACCCGGGGTTCCGGTTGTCACGATGGCAGATAATTCGCCGTAAGTTGCCGTATATCACCCGCTGTTACCGTCTTGTACGGTAATGGGGCTCATGTGCGCTTGCCCGAGCAAGCGCTCGACCGAGCAGTGGCGGCCGGGGCTGGAGGAGCGCGGCGACCCGGGCGGCGTGTCCCCCGGAGCCAGGGGAGGGCGGGCTGCCGTGATGGACGGGATGCGACTGGACGGCCGGACGGCCGTGGTGACCGGGGGCGCGGGAGCCATCGGCTCGGCCATCGCCACCGACCTGACGGCGCTGGGCGCCCGGGTGGTGATCGCCGACGTCGACCTGCCGGGCGCTGAGAAGGCCGCCGCCGGCCTGGCCGGAGCGGTCCCGATGGCCGTCGACCTCACCTCGCCCGAGTCCGTGGAGCGGTTCTGCGGCGCCTGCGGCGAGGTGGACATCCTCGTGCACAACGCCGGCGTCTCGATCGTCGAGGCGTTCACCGAGAGCGACCCCGCCCACTGGGACCTCATGTGGCAGGTCAACCTGCGCGGCCCGATGCTGATGACCAAACTGCTGCTGCCCGGGATGACGGCCAGGAGATGGGGCCGGCTGGTGTTCGTCTCGTCCGACGGGGCCCGCGCCGGCTCGGGCGGCGAGGGCGCCTACGCGGCGACCAAGGCGGGCCTGTTCGGCCTGGCCAAGACGCTCGCCCGGGAGGCCGCCCGGGCCGAGGTCACCTCCAACGTGGTCTGCCCCGGCCCGACCGACACCCCGATGCTGCGCCGGGTGTCGGCCACCGAGCCCGGGCTGGTCGATCGGATCGCCAAGGGCATCCCGTTGCGCCGCCTCGGCGTCCCGGCCGACGTGGCGGGGCTCGTCGCCTTCCTGTGCACCGAACGCGCCGCCTACCTCACCGGGCAGATCCTGTCGGTGAGCGGCGGCGTGACCATGCACTGAGCGCCGTACGGTCACAGCGCCTGGTAGACGGCCTCCGTGAGGCGGAACGCCCGCAGGCTGCCGGAGACGGCGTTGGCCATCTTGTTCATCACGTAGCCGACGGCCAGCCCGCGCTCCTCGTCGCCCAGGCCCAGGAAGCCGCCGAAGCCCGTGTGACCGAACGCCGTGACCGACGGGACGAAGAACGTCATCGACGGGCGCATGTAGCCGAGGCCGAACGAGCTGTCCACGTACAGCACCCGGTCGGGGCCGTTGACGCGCGGGCGGACGGCGTCGCGCAGGGTCTCGGGGCGTAGCACGTCGCCCGCGATCAGCGACCGGTAGAAGCCCGCCAGTCCCGTGGCCGTGGTGACCAGGCCGGCGGCGGGCCAGCCCGCCCGCAGGATGACCGGGTTGTTGGCGCCGCCGTCGAGCGACTGCATCCGGGGGTTGCCGAGGGCCCGGTTCATCAGGCTCTCCGGGTCCTGCGCGGCCCGCGCCATCCGGGTGAAGACGTCGCCGCGCGCCTCCGCGAGCCCCCCGAGCGCCTCACCGACACCACCTGCCGCACCGCCACCGCCACCGCCGCCGGCACCACTGCCCGTGCTGTCGCCCGCACCGCCGTCCGGGTTCGCCGGCCGGGCGCCGGGCACGGCTCCCGTTGGGGAGGCGGTGCGTGGCTCGCCGCTGGACAGGCGCGCGGCGCGGGCGATCACCGGGTCGGAGGCGCCCAGGCACATGTCCAGCCCGAGCGGCCCGGCGATCTCCGCCGCGACCAGCTCGCCGACCGACTTGCCGGTGACCCTCCGCACCACCTCGCCCACCAGGAACCCGTACGTGAGCGCGTGGTATCCGTGCGCCGTCCCCGGCTCCCACAGCGGCCGTTGCCGGGCGAGGCGGTCCGCGATGGCCGGCTGGTCCTCGAACTCCGACACGGGCACCGGCTCCTCCAGCGCGGGGAGCCCGGCCTCGTGGGTGAGCAACTGGGCGACGGTGATCGTCTCCTTGCCCTGCGCCGCGAACTCCGGCCACACCTCCGCCACCGGCGCGTCCACGTCCACCAGCCCCCGCTCGGTCAGCTGCAGCAGGACGGTGGCGGTGATCGCCTTGGTGCAGGAGTAGGCGTACGCGGGCGTGTCCTCCCGCCAGGCGCGCCCGGTGTGCCGGTCGGCGACACCGCCCCACAGGTCCACGACCAGCTCGCCGTCGAGGTAGACCGCGAACGCCGCGCCGAGCTCCTCTCCGTCGGCGAAGTGGCGCTCGAACACCTCCTGGACGCGCGAGAACCGTGGATCGCAGTGCATGGGACCCTCCACCTCGAAAGGAAGCGCTTACTTGGCTGCCGAGCCTAACAACTGAGCTCGCCCCGGCCCAGACGGCCGACCTGCCCGCGCGTCCGGGCCCGCGCGTCCGGCCCGTGTGACCGGGCCCGCGCTGTCCGCGGCTCGCTCAGGCCGGTGCCGGCACCGTGGCCGGCTCGCGCAACGGCAGCCGCACCTCGAACCAGGTCTCGCCGGGCACCGATCGCACCTTGATCTCGCCGCCGTGCCGCCCCGCCACGATCCGGTAGGAGATGTCCAGCCCGAGCCCCGTCCCCTGGCCGACCGACTTCGTGGTGAAGAACGGCTCGAAGATCCGGTCCTTGATCGCGTCGGGCACGCCGTGGCCGGTGTCACCGACCTCGATGATCGCCTCGTCCTCGTCGTGCGCGGTGCGGATCGTCAGCATGCCCTCCTCGCCCATCGCGTCGAGCGCGTTGTGGATCAGGTTGGTCCACACCTGGTTGAGCTCGCCCGCGTAGGCCGGGACCGGCGGCAGCGTCGGGTCGTAGTCGGTGACCAGCGTGATGCCCGGCGGGATCTTGCCGCGGAAGATGGCGACGGTGCTGTCGAGCAGCTCGCGCAGGTCGCAGACCTGGAACGGCGCACGGTCCATCTGGGAGTACTGCTTGGCGGAGCGGAGCAGCGAGGTGATCCGTTCGGTCGCCTCGGTGACCTCGCTGAGCATCTGCGAGATCTCGACCGCGCCCGCCAGCCAGCGCAGCGCCGCCGGCGCGTGCCGCTCGCCCACCTTGTCGCGCACCTTCGCCAGGTGCTCGTCGGCGAAACCGGCGCTCACCAGCGCGGGAGCCAGATCCCAGGCGTCCTCGACGCCCAACTCCTCCAGCGCGTCGCCGAGCGTCTCCTCGGCGTCGGAGATCTCCATCGGGCTGCGCGCCGGGAGCGTGCCCACCGCCGCGGTGCACCGTTCCTGCATCTCGATGATCGCGCGCAGTCGCTCGGGCGGGATGCCGTCCTCGGTGAGCTGGGCGAGCCGCATGCGCGACGTCCTGATCAGGGAGCGCAGCTCGCGGACCGCCCGCACGGCCGCCGCCGCCGGGTTGTTCAGCTCGTGCGTGAGCCCCGCGGTGATCGTGCCGAGCGCCGTCAGCCGCTGCCGCCGGTCGATGACCTCCCGCTGCGCCCGCCCGCCCGACATCAGCCCGTCGAGCAGGTGCATCCCCATCGGGAACCACTCGGCCACGATGTGCGCGAACTTCCTGGCCGGCAGCATGAACATCCGCGAGGGCGCGGTCGCCTTCAGCGAGTGCTGGTAGGTCTGCGGCGCCCGGTCGCCGAGGTAGGCGGCCGTGGCGCCGCCGTACACGCCGGGCTGGGAGGTACGCGGCATGGCGACGGTCCCGGCGCTGACCGTCTCCTGGATCATCTGCACCTCGCCCTCGACCAGGACGGCGAAGCACTCGGCCGGATCGCCCTGCCGCACCACGAACTCGTCCTGCTCGAAGCGGCTCATCGCCCCGCTGCCGGCCAGCTTGGCCAGCTGATCGTCGGTCAACCGCTCGAACAGGAACAACTTCCGCAACTCATCGATGTCGACTCTCGCCGGCAGCTCTGTGCTCATCTGCTTCACCGCTCACTGCTTTTCCAGATACCGATGCACGAGAGCGACGGCCATCGCGCCCTCGCCGACGGCCGACGCGACCCGCTTGATCGAATCGGCCCGCACGTCACCCGCGGCCAGCACCCCCGGGACGTTCGTCTCCAGGTGGTACGGCTCGCGCCGCAGCGTCCAGTTGCGCGGCCGTTTCCCGCCGTGCACCAGGTCAGGCCCGGTCACCACGAATCCCCGCTCGTCGCGTTCGACCGTGTCGCCGAGCCACGAGGTGTGCGGCTCGGCGCCGATGAACACGAACAGCCACTGCGCGTCGACCGTGCGCTCCTCGCCCTTGGTGGAGATCGAGAGGCGCTCCAGGTGCCCGTCGCCCTGCCCGCCGGTGACCCGGCTCTGGACGTGCACCTCGATGGTGGGGATCGCGTTGATCTGTTCGATGAGGTAGTGCGACATGGATCTCTCCAGACCGTCACCTCTCACCAACAAATGGACCTTGCTCGCGAATCCCGCCAGGTAGACGGCTGCCTGCCCGGCCGAGTTGGCCGCGCCGACGATATAGATCTCGCTGTCCTGGCAGGCGGGCGCCTCGGTCAGAGCGGCGCCGTAGAAGACGCCGCGGCCGACGAAGTCGTCGAGGCCGGGCGCGTCCAGGCGGCGGTAGGTGACGCCGGTCGCCAGGATCACCGCGTGCGCCGCGATCTCGCCGCCTCCCTCGAACCCGACCACCCGGGCCTGCCCGCGCGGCTCCAGATGGGTGACCCTGCGCGCGGTCAGCAGCTCGGCGCCGAACTTCAGCGCCTGCCTGCGGGCCCGGTCGGCCAGTTGCTGCCCGGAGACGCCGTCGGGGAAGCCCAGATAGTTCTCGATCCTGGAGCTCTGGCCCGCCTGCCCGCCGGAGGCGTGCGCCTCGACCAGCACGGTGTTGAGCCCCTCCGAGGCGCCGTAGACGGCGGCGCCCAGCCCGGCCGGGCCGCCGCCGATCACGATCAGGTCGTAGAAGTCGGTCGCCGGAGTGGTCGACAGGCCCACGGCCGAGGCCAGCGTGGACTGGTCGGGCGACTGCAGCGACTCTCCGTCCACGGTGATCACCAGCGGCAGATGGCACTCCTCTCCCACGGCGGCGACCAACTGCGCACCCTCCGGGTCGTCGGCCAGCATCCACTGGTACGGCACGTGGTTGCGGGCCAGGAAGTCGCGCACCTTGTAGGACGGCGCCGACCAGCGGTCGCCCACCACCCGCAGCTCCGCCACCTCGATCCGATCGGTGCGCTGCCAGGCGTCGAGCTGGCCGTCGATCACCGGGTAGAACTTCTCCTCCGGCGGATCCCACGGCTTGAGCAGGTAGTGGTCGAGGTCGACCACGTTGATCGCCTGGATCGCGGCGTCGGTGTCGGCGTAGGCGGTCAGCAGCACCCGCCGCGCGTACGGGTACATGTCCATGGCCGCTTCGAGGAACTCCACCCCGTTCATCTGCGGCATGCGGTAGTCGGCGAGGATCGCGGCCACCTCGTCGCCGCGCAGCCGCATCTCCTTGACGGCCTCGATGCCCTGTCCGGCCGCCTCCGCCCGGACGATCCTGTACTGCCGGCCGTAACGGCGCCGGAGGTCGCGGGCGACCGCCCGCGAGACCCCCGGGTCGTCGTCGACCGTCACGATGACCGGCTTGTCCATGGCACTGCCTTCCCCGCGAGGTCCCTCTTAGCAGGATGTCATGTGGTTTCCGGCGGGTGACAACGCGCCGCCGGCCACCGAAACGCTGGTCAGGCGATGACCCGGCTGGCGCCGCCGTCGACGAGCATGGAGATGCCGTTGACGTACGAGGCGCGCTCACTCGCCAGGAACGCGACCACGTCGCCCACCTCCTCGGGACGGCCGATCCGGCCCACGGGCACCTCGGCGCCGTTCGCCGACGAATCCAGCCGCCCCGAAAGGTCGCGCATCCGCTGGGTGTCGATCGGGCCCGGCAGCACGTTGTTGACCAGCACCCCGTCGCCGCCCACCTCGCGGGCCAGGGTGCGGACGATCCCGGCCACGGCCGAGCGGGTGGCGTTGGACAGGGCCAGCCCGTCGATCGCCTCGCGCGCCGACCGGCTGGTGATCGTGACGATCCGGCCCCAGCCGCGCGAGCGCATCTCGGGCAGCACGGCATGGATCAGCCGGACCGTGCCGAGCAGGTTGCGCTGGATCGCCACGTCCCACTCGGCCAGGCTCGCGTCGACGAACCGGCCGGCTGGCGGGCCACCGGCGTTGGCGACCAGGATGTCCACCGGGCCGAGCACCTCGCGGGTCTCGGCCGCCAGGCGGGCCGCCGCCTCTGGGTCCTCCACGTCGGCCAGCACGGCGTGCACCACCCCGCCGAACTCCTGCAGCTCGACCACGGCGTCCGCGAGCCGCTCGGGGTCACGGGCGCTGACGCAGACGTCGCATCCCTCGCGGGCCAGACTCTTGGCCGCAGCCAGGCCGATGCCCGCGCTGCCGCCGGTCACGAGTGCGATTTTTCCCTTAATGGCGAGATCCATGGGCCGACTATAGGTCGCCGGCCGGAGCGGGCCGTACTCTCCCTAGTTTGTCCGGGTTGAGGATGGCGTAGATCTCGTGGACGATGCCGTCGCGTACGCCGATCATGAGCAACTGGTCGTGGTCGCCGACCGGCATCCAGATGGCCGGGTGGCCGTTGACCTCGACGATCCGCAGGCCCTCGAAGCCGTAGCGGGAGAGCAGGCCACCGATGAAAGCCACCGTCTTGCGCCGGCCGAAGATCGGGCGCAGCGCGGCCTTGACCTTGCCGCCGCCGTCGCTGTAGAACACGACGTCCTCGTGCAGCACCTCCGTGAGGGCCGTCAGGTCGCCGCCTGAGGCCGCCTCCATGAACCTTTTCAGCAGCCTGCCGTGCTCCTCGGCCGTCGGCCGGAAGCGCTCACGGCCGCTCGCCAGCCGCGTGGCGGCCCGGCGGTGCAGCTGCCGGGCGTTGACGACCGAGACGCCGACGATCCCGGCGAGCTCGTCGTACGGCAGCTCGAACGCCTCCCGCAGCACGAACACCGCGCGCTCGGGCGGGGTGAGCCGCTCCATCATGTGCAGTGTGGCGAAGGACACGGTGTCGCGCAGCTCGGCCGTGTCGAGTGGCCCGGCCTGGCCGGTCGTGACCGGCTCGGGCAGCCAGGGGCCGGTGTAGGCCTCGCGCTTGACCCGGGCGGAGCGGAGCTGGTCGAGGGCCAGCCGCGACACCACCGTGATCAGGAACGCGCGCGGCTCTCTGACCTCGCTCCGGTCGGCGCCCTCCCAGCGCAGCCAGGCGTCCTGCACCACGTCCTCGGCGTCCCACATGCTGCCGAGCAGACGGTAGGCCAGCCCGAGCAGCATGGGGCGGAGCTCCTCGAAGTCCATGAACGGCATCATGCCCGCGGGGTTCGCGGGTGGCAAAGCCGGGACAACCGTGATGAGCTTGGCAAATGGCGAGAAATCTGATCCTGTCGGGAGGGTTGTTCCACGATTTCGACGCCACCTCGTCCGCGCTCGCGCAGGTGCTCGCCGAGGTGGGGATCGAATCCGAGATCACCGACGACATCGCGGGCGCGCTGAGCGAGCCGTCGGAGGTCCAGCTCATCACCGTCAACGCGTTGCGCTGGCAGATGGGCCTCGACCGGTTCGCCGACCTGCGTGACGAGTGGCGGTTCGAGCTGCCGGCCCAGGCCCGCACGACGCTGCTCGACCACCTCGACCGGGGAGGCGGCCTGCTGGGCATGCACACGGCGTCGATCTGCTTCGACGACTGGCAGGGCTGGCCGCGCGTGCTGGGCGCCAGTTGGAGCTGGCCCGCGTCGCACCACCCGCCGCTCGGCTGGACCGGGGTCCGGGTGCACGGCGGCCACCCGGTGGTGGAGGGGCTGCGCGACTTCGACCTGGTGGACGAGGTCTACAGCGACCTGCGGGTGCTGCCGGACGTGCGACCGCTCGCCTCGTCCAACGGCCAGCCCCTCGTCTGGGCCCGCCCGGTGCGCAGGGGCCGGGTGCTCTACGACGCGCTGGGCCACGACACCCGGTCCTACGACAACGAGATCCACCGCACGCTGCTGCAGCGGGCCGCCCTGTGGCTGCTGAAGCGGCCCGTCACGGTCAGGGACTGACCTCCCGGCCGCCCACGAAGTCCATGATCTCTCTCGCCAGCTCGCCGGGCGCCTCCTCGGCCAGGTGGTGCCCGCTGTCCAGGGCGCGCCCGCGCACGTCCAGGGCCCAGGACCGCCAGATCGCCAGCGGATCGCCGTACAGGTCCTCCATGTCGTCCTTCGTCGCCCACAGGAAGAGCGTGGGGCAGGTCACGCGGCGCCCGGCCGCCTGGTCGGCGTCGTCGGCCGCGCGGTCGACGCCCAGCCCCGCGCGGTAGTCCTCGCACATCGCGTGCACGGTCGCCGGGTCGTGGATCGCCCTGCGGAAATCCTCGTACGCCTCGGGGTCGCCCATCTTCTCCGGATCCGCCTGGTACCACGCGTCCGGATCGGCGCAGATGACGCGTTCGGCGGGCTTGGCCGTCTGGCCCAGGAAGAACCAGTGCCACCACCGGGCGGCGAAGGCGGCGTCGCATCGGGCCAGCGCCTCGCCGATCGGCACGCTGTCGAGCACGACCAGGTGCGTGACCGCGTCGGGATGGTCGAGCGCGAGCCGCTGGGCGACGTACGCGCCGCGGTCGTGGCCGACGACGGCGAACCGGTCGTGGCCGAGGTCGCGCATCAGGGCGACCAGGTCACGGGCCATCGCCCGCTTGGAGTAGGGCTCGTGGTCAGGTGTGGTCGGCGGCTTGGACGAGCGCCCGTATCCCCTTAAATCGGGGCAGACCACCACGTGCCGGGAAGCCAGCGCCGGTGCGACCCGGTGCCAGGTGGCGTGCGTACGGGGGTGGCCGTGGAGGAGCAGCACCGGTGAGCCGGAGCCGCCGTGCCGGACGAACAGCTCGGCCTGGCCGACATCGACGGTGGCCGTCGTGAAGTCATCGAACATTCGCCCGCCCTACCCCGCGGGTGGCGCTTCTGACACCGCGAACCCGGCTGCGGATGATCGAACAGTCGTGGTTCGCGGAGGACGTGGTAGAACTGCACTTCGCATGTTCACGGCTGGGTCCTTCCGGATGATTCCGACCACTGAAGAGGACTGAAGGTGTCGTTGCAGGACCAACCGCGGTTCGAGACGCTCCGGGCCCCGGAGGGCTATCCGCGGACGACGGAGTCCGCCGTCCGCTTCATCCCGGTTCTCTTCGGTGACACGGTCGTCGGCTACCTGTGGGCGGCGGTCACCGACGACGCGGCGCGATACGTGGCGCGCGCCGGCGCCGGTGACGCCGGACCCAACGCCGGGGTGGCCTGGGTGCGGCGCCTGCGCTGGGCGAAGGCCAACGGGCTCACGCCACTGCGGGCGCTGCGGCATTGGGTCGGACGGGCGGAGGACGTCCGCGCGGGCCACCTTCCGGTGGACGCGGAACGGGAGCTGCCCGGTCTGTCGGCCCTGGAGCGGCTGGCCGCCGACTGACGACCGCCCGGCGGTGCCCCCGGTCGAGGCTCGACCAGCTCCAAGAGCGTTATGTCATAGTTCTGTACGCATTCGTGGACATGATCGCCTAGCATGCCGTGGAATGTCCGGTGAATCCGACCCCTGAGGTTCGTGTGCGGAGTGTGAGCTGGTGAGTGACGAATTCCGGTCGGCCGTCGAGGAACTGGCCGCGGAATACAACCGCCAGGCCGTCCACCTGCGGGAGGCGTACGGGAAGCTGACCACTCTGAGCGCGGTCGGGAAGTCGGACGACGGCATGGTGACCGTCACCGTGGGACCACGCGGTCAGGTGCGCGACATCGTGCTGAATCCCCGGGTGTATCGCAAGCTGTCGCCGTCCGAGCTGTCCCAGTCGATCATGAAGCAGATCAGCGTGGCGACGAGTGAGGTGGCCGAGCGGACGAAGGAGCTGATGGGGCCCTTCGTGCCAGAGGGCCTGCCCTACGAGGACATCTTCGGCGACGGAGCCGGTCTGGAGGCGTTCCTGCCGCAGCCGGTGGAGTTTCCGCCGGACGGGCCGGCCGGGCCGGGTGAGCGGGGATGATGGCGGGTTCGACCGGTTACCTGGCACGGTGGGGCGGCCTGCGGCGCCGTGCGGCGGGGACCGCTGAGGAAGTCGACTTCCTGGAGGACGAGCGTCGCGCGCTGCTGGAGGTGTTCGCAAGGGAGGGCAATCCCATGGGACACGATCACTACGGCGTGGAGCTGGAGAAGCGACTGGCGGAGCTCACGTCCGTCGTCTTCGAGGCCTTCGACGCGTACATCGATGACATGGAGCAGGTCCGCGACGGGTTGCGGGTCAACGCGACCACCTATGAGGCGGTGGAGCTTCCACCGCCCGCGAAGTGAGTTCTCTTGGGGTTCGACGGTTTTCTCGTGCCTGACTGGTCCAAGCCCTATGTCGGCTGGGCCGTCGGGACGGACTGGCCAGAAGCCGACGAGTCGGGCCTGTTCCGGCTGGCTGACGCGTGCGCCGCGACCGCGCAGCGGGTCGGCGCCAGGCAAGGGCCGGCGGTCGCGGCCCGGCCCGGCGATGATTGGGACGGCGAGGCGCTCAAGGAGTTCCTGGAACACGTTCGGAGCACGTCCGGAAGCCGGATGACCGAGCTGGTGGACCGGCTGGTGCGCGCCGCGATCGAGTTCAACGAGCTGGGCGTGCAGGTCGAGTACACCAAGCGGATGATCGAGGTGTCCGTCTGGCTGCTGATCTTCCAGATCTGCTGGCTGCTGGCGGCGGCGATGGGGCCGTGGGGCGGGGTGTCGCTGGCGCTCATCGGGCCCAGGGTGCAGCTGACCCGGCTGGCGATCGCGCAGCTCGGCAAGCGACTACTCATCAACGTGGGGACGTTCGGGGCATTGCTGGGCGGTCTCGACCTGGCGGTGCAGGTGTCGCAGTCCCGGCGGGACCACCTGGACCAGGAACAGATCGCGATGTCGGTGGGGACGGGCGCGCTGATGGGCGGCTTCCTGACGGCGTTCACCGGTTTCTTCCCGAGCCGGTCGATCTGGGGGCTGATGGGGAGATCGGGCTTGGCCAGCGGGGCCACCACGCTGACCCAGCAGTTGGCCGCCGGCCAGCCTGTCGACTGGGAGCTGGTGCTGAAGGGAGTCACGTCCGGCGTGGTGGGAGGCGCCGACGCGCACTGGGCGAGCTGGAACCCGTCCTGGCGTACGGCGGGCACCGACGGGCTCGGTCCGGCAGCCGGAGGGCATACGGCGACACCGGACCCCGTGCTTCCGGACGGTGGCCCTCACCCCGGCCCGCCGCACACCCTGCCAGAGCGAGGGGTACGGCCGGACGTCCTGGCAGGGGCCGCGTCTTCGGCCGCGCAGTCCGCCGATCCGCTCACGCCTGCCGCGACCGGCCTCCCGGAGAGCGCCGGAATCCGGCCGGACGGCCACGGCGCGAGCCACCCCGCCACTGAGACGGCGGCCTCTCAATCGCTCGCCGAAACCCCGTACGCCGTCACCGAGGAGTCACCGGGCGGCCCGTTCGAGGTGCTCCCGGACACCGGCCTGCCCGGCGACGGTTACGCGGGTCCAGGGTTGTGGGGCGTGTACGGAGCCGCGGGCGTCATGATCAGGAGCACCGACGCCGACGGGAGCCCACGGTATCTCGTGGCCCAGCGAGGCCCGGAGGCCGGCTCGGACGTGGGGAAATGGCAGCTGCCCGGCGGGGCGCTGAACAGCAGGGAGTCCGCTCCGCAAGCGGCCGCGCGGGAGCTCCGCGAGGGACTCGGGGTCAGCAATGACTATCTCGGCAAGCTGAGGCTCACCGGAACGCACCTCGTGGCGGAACCGAACGGCTGGGCCCACGCCAACCTCGCCGTGGAGGGGGACTCGTTCAGCCCCAGGGTCGATGGAGGCAAGACCGCTGCCGCGAGGTGGGTGACGCGCGAAGAACTGGCGCACATGGCGGACACCGGCCAGTTGCACCCTGCCCTGGCCGGGTCACTCGGTGACGTGCTGTCGCTGTTCGACGACGCGCCGGCACCGGCGATCCCCCGCATGGAGGGATACACCCGGATCGGCGGCCAGGAGGGCGGCACCGCCGGTGGGCGCTTCGTGGATCCTTCGGGCAAGGAGTGGTACGTCAAGGCCTCGCAGACCGACGTGCACGCCAAGAACGAGGTGCTGGCCAACCAGCTCTATCGCGAGGCCGGTGTGCCCGTGCCGGTCGTCGAGCTGATCGATCTCGCCGGCACCTTCGGTGACCGTCGTCTGGGAGTGCGCTCCGGCATCATCGAGGGCGCGCGGGACCTCGCCGCCCACGTGAACGATTTCAGCTATCTCAAGAACCTGTACGACGACTTCGCCGTTGACGCCTTCCTGTCGAACTGGGACACGGTCGGGCTCTACTTCGACAACGTCCTGAAGACCGCGGACGGACTGGTGCGGATCGACGGCGGCGGCTCGCTCCTGTACCACGCTGCGGGCGAGCCGAAGGGCGACCTGTTCACCGGCTTCGTCGGCGAGATCGACTCCCTGCGTGACCCGTACGTCAATCCCGAGGCCGCCAAGGTGTTCCGGTACGTCACCGAGGCCGACATCCGGGCAGGGGTGCGGAAGATCGAGACGATCAGCGAGCACAGAATCAGTCAACTCGTGGACCGGCTGGACTTCCCGCCCCAGGAGGCCGGCATTCTCACGTCCACGCTGAAGGCCCGCCGAGCCGATCTGATCAGTCGCTTCGGAGACCACGCGCCGAGCCCGCTCGACGCCGACGGCTCACCGATGGCTCCTGCCTGGCCGGCATCCGGCGAATCGGCTCAGCCGCCTCTCGCCGACTCGAACATCTACTCCATCGAACTGGGCGACCATGTCCTGTTGGATGCCCCGTTCGACTTGGACGCCCCGTTCGAGCTGGAAGCACCGTTCGACGCCCTACAGGTCAGTACGTCGTACGGAGACGAGGTCTGGGGCGACGTCCTCGAGAACCTGCCCGGCGAGCAGCGCGACGCGATCGACCTCTACACCTTCTCAAGCTGGAAGCCGATGAACGGGTTGTTGCGCGACAGCCGGTACTTCGAGTTCTCGGACGTCCCGCCGCACTTACGCGCCGAGCGGAAAGCCGCCACGCTGCGGCGAATCGAACTCCTGGACGCGGCCACGCGACATCAGCCGGTGCCGGAGACGATCGACGTGTTCCGGTCGATGGCCCTGCGGGAGGGGCTCTTCACCGTGCCCGTCGAAGAGCTGCAGGGGACCGTTCAGCGGGATCCGGCGTTCATGTCGGCGAGCATCGGCGCCGGGCCGCTCTGGCCTGAGCTGGACGTGCAACTGCATCTGCGGGTGCTCGAGGGTACTCCGGCGATCTACGTCGAGCCGATCAGCACGGCCGGGGAACACGAACTCCTGATCGGCCGCGGCCGATCCTGGTTCGTCGAGGACGTCGTGCTGAGAGATGGAGCCTGGCATGTCTACGGTTGGATCCTCCCGGACCGGGCGGGTCCCTAGGGAGCCCGTCCCGTGAGCCGGCGGGCCGACTCCGACTCGTGGGCCAGGCGGCGCAGCGTGTCGAAGGCCTTGCCGAACAGCACCGTGCCGAGCACCATCGCCTCGACCGCCGTCTCTCGCGGCCCGTCGAACGGGATCGTGTCCATCTCCACCTCCGAGACGAGCCGCTGGGCCGCCTCGGCGTAGGGCGTCAGGTCGGTGGACAGGCCCAGCTGGCGCAGCCGGACGAGGGTCTGGGTGAGTTCGTTCCGGGCGGGGGCCTCGGCGGCGACGCTCCAGCCCCGCTCCTCGATGAGCCGGTCCACCTGGGCGCGGGCGGCCTGCCAGTCGGCTCCGGGCTCGGGCTCGACCACGGGGCCGAGGGCGTACTGGGCGGTGCCGAGCAGGTTGTGGACCGGCAGCGACTCGTCCTCCACCGCCTCGATGACCTTCTTGATGGCGGCCACCGGAAGCCGCCCCACCTCCAGGAGCGCTCTGATCAACCGGAGCCTGCGCAGGTGGGAGTCGTCGTACTCGGCCCGGGTGGCGGCGACCTGCTCGCCGGAGTGCAGCAGGCCCTCGCGGAGGTAGTACTTGATCGTGGGGATGGCCACGCCCGTCCGGCTGCTCAGCTCCGAGATGCGCATCGCTAGATAATAATGCTATCCAGAGCGGGCGAGATGGCGGGCGGCATGCGTAAGGTCGTGCACGTCGGCCTGCCGGTTCCACAGGAAGACCACCTCGATGGGCGGCATGTCCTCCGCGATCGGGACGAACACCAGGTGTTCCGGCAGGGGAGTGACCTCCCGGATGCTGAGCGTGTAGCCGGCGCCCGACCCGACCATCGCGATGGCCGCGTCGTGGCCGGCCGCCGACGGGCCGAGGCGGGGATGCAGCCCGTGCCGTACGAAGCCCTCCAGGTAGCGGCGCGCGCCCGCGACCGCCTCCGAGTCGGGCATCACCAGCGGCTCCGAGGCGAGGTCCGCCAGGTGCAGCGACTCCCGCGCGGACAGTTCGTGGTCACGGGGGAGCAGGGCGTGGACGGCGTAGCGGCGGATGAGCATCCGGGCGACGCCGCGCGGCAGCGAGCCGGGGGCGTAGCCCAGCCCGGCCTGCAGCGTGCCGTCCACGATGGAGACGATCTGCTCGGCCGTGCCCATCGGGGCGACGCGCAGCCGCGAGCCCTGGAGCTGCGACAGCAGCCGGGCGACCACGTCGCCCAGGCCGTCGGCCACGCCCAGGCGGATCGTCTGGCCCTTGCCGCGCGCGGCGGTGACGGCCCGCTCGAAGGCGTCGACCGCGATGGTCGCCTGGGCCAGGAAGACCTCGCCCGCCTCGGTCAGCCGGACGCCGCTGGACGAACGGGAGAACAGCTCCACGCCGATCTCCTTCTCCAGCGCTCTGAGCTGCTCGGACAGGGTCGGCTGGGCGATGCGGAGCACCGCGGCGGCGCGGCGCAGGCTGCCCGCGCGGGCGATCGCGATGGCGTACCTTACGTGCCGTAGATCCATCGCTCACCTTCTCCAGTGATAGGCGTGGGCTATCGGATGATCGCATCTCCCGGCCGCGAAAGGGATATCCATCACGAAGCGTTTCAGTTGCCCTTGGGTGACGATATTTCGCCACATCGAGCAGTGCTGAGCAAACGCTTGCCTGTCGCTCAGGGCCGGATGCTCAGGGCCGGACGGTCAGGGGGCGGCGGTGAACCTCGGGTGCAGGTCGCGGGCCCGGTCCTCCGCCAGCAGGGGACGGGCGGCCAGCCAGGCGGCCGCGCCCGCCGCGTCACGCGCCGTCGTCACGGTCTCGCCCGCCAGCAGCTCGTGCACGGATTGCCGCACCGGGCCCTCGCTGGTCAGGACGCTCCCGGCGAGCACCACGGGGCCCGACACGTGCACCCGCCGGACGGTGGTCACCAGGAGCCCGGCCGCCCGGCGGGTGATCGCCAGCGCCACCGGATCGCCCGCCGCCGCGGCCTGGCTCACCGTCGCCGCCAGCGCGGCCAGCCGCATGTGGTCGGCCTGGGCGAGGCGGACGAACCGGTCGGCGCTCTGACGCGGTGAGGAGCCGCGCTCCTGGCCGAGGAAGTGGTCCAGCACCATCTCGGCGAGCAGGCCCTCGGGCTCGCCCCGGTCGAGGGCGGCCACGACGGCCTTGGCGGCGGCGCGGCCGATCCAGAAGCCCGACCCCTCGTCGCCGAGCAGCCAGCCGAGCCCGTCGGCGATCACGTCCTGCTGGTGTCCGACGATGCGAGCCGCCACCGCGCCGGTGCCCGACAGCAGCAGCGAGCCGCACGGCTCGGGCGAGCCCGCGACGTAGGCGATGGCCACGTCACCAGCGACCTCCGGCCCGCCGGCGACGCCATGAGCGGCCCACACCTTCGCCAGCTCGGCGGCCAGCTCGTCGACCTTGCCCGCCACGCCCGCCAGGGACGCGACGACCCGGGAGCCGTCGAGGGAGCCCAGAGCCTCCTCCAGGGCCGCGCCGATGGCGGCCACCGCTCTGGCCAGGCCGTGGGCGCTCGGATTGCCCGCTCCGGCCCTGGCATAGCCGACCCTGGTGCCATCGAGTGCGTGCACCGAGACGCGGGTGGAGGTGGCTCCGGCGTCGACCCCGACGACCAGCGGCGAATGAGTCACGGACCGATTGTGGGTCTTGACGTGATCGAGTTGCAAGAATAATTTTCGCTGCAATGCCGGGTGTCCGGAAGGAATATTCGTGAGCTCAGGAGCCCTCGGGCGCATCGAGACCGAGTTGCCGGGATTGCCGGAGGCACTGCGCCGGGTCGGCGAGGCGGTCCTCGGCGACCCCGCCGAGGCCGCGCGCTCGACGATCATCGCGCTGGCCGAGCGGGCGGGCAGCTCACCCGCGACCGTGACCAGGTTCTGCCGGGCGTTCGGCTTCTCCGGCTACGCGGAGCTCCGCGTGGCGATCGCCACCGAGACCGGCAGGGCCGCCCAGGCGGGCTGGGGAGCGGGCGTCGGCCACGAGATCGGCCCCGACGACCCGCTGGAGTCGGCCATCGAGGTGATGGCCGCGGCCGACGCCCGGCTGATCCAGGACACCGCCGCCCAGCTCGATCCCGAGACCGTCGCCCGGGTCGCCGACGCGATCGTCGCGGCGCGCAGGGTGCTCCTCGTCGGCGTCTCCACCAGCGGCAACGTCGCCACCATGCTCGAAGGACGGCTGCGCCGCATAGGCATCCCCGGCTGGAGCGCCGGCGACGCGCACGTGGCGCTGTCCGACGCCGCGCTGCTCGGCCCGGGAGACGTCGCCCTCGGCATCAGCCACCGGGGCCGCACCCGCGAGGTCATGGAGGCGCTGGCCGAGGCCGGCGGCCACGGCGCCACCACGGTCGCCGTCACCTCCTTCGCCCGCTCGCCGCTGGCCGAGCTGGCCGACCTGGTGCTGACGACGGCCAGCCGGGAGACGACGTTCCGGCTCGGCGGGCTGGCCGCCGTCCATTCGCAGCTGTTCGTGCTCGACGCCGTCTACGTGGCGGTGGCCCAGCGCACCTACGAGCGCACCAACGAGGCGTTCGAGCTGACGATCAGCGCCGTGGAGAGTCATCGGGTGGAGAGAGGCTGAATTGACGTACGCGACCAAGGCCCTGGAGCTGGCCCGCCAGGTCTCGCAGACCCAGCTGGAGGGGGTGGGACGGGCCGCCGGGCTGATCGTCTCCTCGCTACGCGCGGACGGCGTGGTCAACGCCTTCGGCTCCGGCCACTCCGAGGCCATCGCCATGGAGATCGCCGGCCGCGCCGGGGGCCTCGTGCCCAGCAACCGGCTCACCCCGCGCGACCTCGTCCTGTACGGCGGGCAGCCGCCGAGCGTGCTCACCCCCGAGCTCGAACGCGACCCGGCGATCGCCCACCAGATCTACGCCCTGGCGCCCGTCGAGCCGCAGGACGTGTTCGTCCTGGTCTCCAGCTCGGGCGTCAACGGCGCCGTCGTCGAACTGGCCACGATCGTCAAGGATCACGGCCACCCCCTGATCGCGCTGACCTCGGTCGCGCACAGCACGCGGATGACCTCGCGGCATCCGTCCGGCCGCAAGCTGCTCGACCTGGCCGACGTCGTGCTGGACAACGGAGCCCCGTACGGAGACTCCATCCTCGAACTTCCCGGTGGCGGCGGCTACGGCGCGGTCTCGACGATCACCTCGGCGCTGCTCGCGCAGATGGTGGTCACCGAGGCCGTGGCCCGGCTGGTGGCGCTGGGTGAGACCCCGCCCGTCTACCTGTCGGCCAACGTGGCGGGCGGCGATGAGCACAACAGAGCCCTGGAGAGCCGCTACGCAGGGCGCATCAGACGTGGAGCATGAATAGTCAGGAGTAGACATAATGCCGCACACCCCCCGCATCACCCGGCGTGACCTTCTCCGAGCCGCCGCGCTGGCGCCCGTGGCGGGAGCACTGGCCGCCTGTGCCACCCCGGCCGCCAAGCCCACCGCGTCCTCGGCCGCGCCCGCCGCGACCAGCGCCGCCAACCCCTTCGGCGTCGCCGCCGACAAGCCGCTGGAGGTGTGGATCTTCGACGGCGGGTTCGGCCAGGACTACGCCAAGAACATCCACCAGCCGCTGTTCAAGGCGAAGTACCCGGGCGTCGAGATCAAGCACAACTCCACCAAGGAGATCACCAAGGTCCTGCAGCCGAGGTTCGCCGGCGGCAACCCGCCCGACGTGATCGACAACTCCGGCGCCAACGCCATGGACTTCGGCGCGCTCGCCCAGGACGGCCAGCTGCAGGACCTCACCCCGCTGCTCGACGCGCCCTCCTGGGACGACCCCGCCACCAAGATCCGCGACATCATCGACCCGGCCGTCGTCGAGCTCGGCACCTACGACGGCAAGTTCAGCGTGCTGGGCTACGTCAACTACATCTTCGGCATCTGGTACTCCCAGAAGGTCTTCCGCGACAACGGCTGGGAGGTGCCCAAGACCTGGGACGAGTTCCTCACGCTCAACGACACGATCAAGAAGTCCGGCAAGATGGCGTCGTTCACCTACGCCGGCAAGCACCCGCAGTACCTGTACGAGCCGCTGCTCACCATGGCGGCCAAGATCGGCGGCAACGAGGTGCTGGTCAACCTCGACAACCTCGAGGACGGCGCCTGGACCGCCGAGCCGATGAAGGCGGCCGCCGCCGCCTGGGCCGAGATCGGCGCCAAATACCTGATGGAGGGCACCGCCGGGCTCGACCACGTGCAGACCCAGACCGCCCAGAACAAGTACAAGGTCGCCATGCTGCCGTCGGGCTCGTGGCTGGAGAACGAGCAGAAGTCCACCACCCCGGACGACTTCGAGTACGGGATGTTCCCGCTGCCCGACGTCACCGGCTCCGACAAGCTGCCGTACGGCACGCTGCACACCACCCCCGGCGAGAACTTCATCGTCCCGTCCAAGGGCGCCAACCCGCAGGCCGGCATGGAGTACCTCCGGGCCATGCTGTCGAAGAAGGCGGCCGGCGACTTCAGCGAGCTGGTCAAGACCGTCTCGGTCGTCAAGGGCGCGGGCGAGGGCCGGCAGCTCTCCCCGGGCGCCGCCAGCGCCTCCAAGGCCGTGACCGACGCGGGCGCCAACACCGTCACCTACCGCTGGCAGACGTGGTACGCCCAGCTCAAGGACGAGGCGATGGCCGCCACCGGCCAGCTGATGAGCGGCGGGCTCACCCCGGACAAGTACCTCGAACGCCTGCAGAAGAAGGCCGACGAGATCAAGAACGACTCCTCGATCAAGAAGTTCAAGCGCTGATGTACAACGCGCACCGCCGGAGTCTGTTCCTCTTCGCCTTCCTGGCGGCTCCGGTGACGCTCTACCTGGTCTACGTCATCTCGCCGTACGTCCAGGCGTTCTACATCGCCATGACCGACTGGCGGGGCGTGTCCGCCACGCCCGGCTTCGTCGGGCTGGACAACTTCGTCCGGCTGTTCGCCGACGGGATCTTCTGGAAGGCGGTCACGCACAACCTGGCGCTGCTCGTGCTGCTACCGCTGCTGACGATCGTCATCGCCCTGTTCTTCGCCTTCCTCCTGAACGTGGGCAACGGGCGGGGCGTGGGCGGCGTCGCCGGGTCGAAGTTCTACCGGGTGGTGTTCTTCTTCCCGCACGTGCTGGCCGTCGCGGTGGTCGCGGTGCTGTTCCAGCAGGTGTTCAGGCCCGACGGCAGCGGCATGCTCAACGGTCCGCTGATGGCGCTCGGCGCCAGGCCGGTCGGCTTCCTGTCCGATCCGGACGTGGCGTTCTGGTCGGTGCTCGGCGTCATGCTCTGGCAGGCGGTCGGCTTCTACGTGGTGCTGTTCTCCGCCGGGCTCGCCTCCATCCCGCGCGACATGTTCGAGGCGGCGCAGATCGACGGGGCGGGGCGGGTGAGCTTGTTCGTCCGCGTCACGCTGCCGCTGCTCTGGGACACGGTCCAGGTGGCGTGGGTCTACCTCGGGATCCTGGCGCTGGACGTCTTCGCGATCGTGTGGGTGATGACCGACCAGCACGGCGGCCCCGACTTCTCCACCACGGTCATGGCCGCCGAGATCTACCGCAACGCCTTCCACTACTTCCGCTTCGGCTACGCCTCGGCACTGGGCGTGGTGATGTTCTTCTTCACGATCGGCTTCACGATCCTCTCGCTGCGCCTGTCCCGCCGCGAACGAATCGAGTACTAGAGATGACGTACGAGAGATGACGACGACGACCTCCTGGACGGTCGCCAACTCCCGCCGGCTGGCCCGGCGCGAGCGCAGGCGGCGGCTCGGGCCGATGGCGGCGCTGTCGCACGTGGCGCTGCTGCTGTGGACCGTGCTGACCGTGGTGCCGATCCTGTGGACGTTCCTGGCCTCGGTCAAGAGCGAGGACGAGATCTTCGGCGACGCCTGGTCGCTGCCCGCGACCCTCCAGTGGGACAACTTCGCCCGGGCCTGGGAACAGGCGCACATCGGCCAGTACATGCTCAACAGCGTCGTCGTGGTCGGATTCGGCACGTTCGGCACCATGCTGCTCGGCTCCATGGCGGCGTACGTGCTGGCCCGCTACGAGTTCCGCGGCAACCGGGCGGTCTACCTGCTGTTCGTGTCGGGGCTGGCCTTCCCCGTCTACCTGGCGCTGACGCCGCTGTTCTTCGTGGTGCAGAACATGGGCAACGTGCCGCTGGTCGGCCCGTTCATCGGGCTCAACACGCACGCGGGGCTGGTGCTGGTCTACATCGCCTACTCGATGCCGTTCACGGTGTTCTTCCTGGCCGCCTTCTTCCGTACGCTGCCGCAGGCGGTGGCGGAGGCGGCCCTGGTCGACGGCGCCTCGCACACGCGGGTCTTCTTCCAGATCATGCTGCCGATGGCCCGGCCCGGCATGGTGAGCATCACCATCTTCAACGTCCTGGGCCAGTGGAACCAGTACCAACTGCCCCTGGTGCTGCTGCAGGAGCGCGACAAGTGGGTGCTCACGCAGGGCATCGCCGACATCTCGACCGCCGCGGGCTACGACCAGGACTGGGCCGCCCTGTTCGCCGCGCTGACCCTGGCGATCCTGCCCATGCTGGTCGTCTACACGGTTTTCCAGCGCCAGATCCAGTCCGGTCTGACGGCCGGCGCCCTCAAGTAGCCGCCTGGGCCGGGCTTCGCGTCCCGGCCCGGCTGGGCCTAGGCTGCGGGTGTGATCGGCGACATCCACGCTTTGCTCTCCCGCCATCTTCCCCACTACGAGGTGCGCAGCCTTACCGAGTCCGGTCGCGGCCTCGACAACGTCGTGTACGAAGTCAACGGCGAGCTGATCGTCCGCCATGGCCGGGCGGCCGACCCGGAGGCGACCCGGCGTGAGGCCGAGTTGCTGGCCGTCGTCGCCGAGCTGTCCACGCTCCCGGTGCCCGAGGTGGTGTTCAGCGACCCCGAAGCGGCGGTGATCGCCTACGCCAAGCTGCCCGGCCGGTCCCTCGACCGGCACCCGGTGGCCGAGCCCGTGCGGCTCGCCGAGCCGCTGGGCGGCTTTCTCAGCGCCCTGCACGGCGCCGAGCCGGGCACGATGCTCGACCTCGCGCCGCTCGACGCCTACCCCGCGCCGACCCTGCTCCACGACGCCGAGCTCGAATACCTCGACGTCGCGGCGCACGTCCCCGAGCGGCACCGGCCGTTGATCGAGAGCTTCCTCGGCGCGGCGCCGCCGCCCGAGCCCACGTCACCGCGCTTCTGCCACAACGACCTGGGCGCCGAGCACCTGCTGGCCGACCCCGCGAGCGGCGAGCTGACGGGTGTCATCGACTGGACCGACGCCGCGGTGACCGACCCGGCCCACGACTTCGCCCTCATCTACCGCGACCTCGGCCCCGAGGTGTTCGAGCGGACACTGTCGCACTACGACGGCCGCCTCGACGACGCCGGCCGGGCCCGCGTGCTGTTCTACGCCCGGTGCGCCTTGATCGAGGACCTCGCCTACGGGCTCAGCACGGGTCCGCGCCACTACGCCGACGCCGCCCTGGCCCACCTCGCCCACACCTTCGCCTAGCCCGTTCGCTTAGCCGGTTCGCTTAGCCGGTTCGCCGGGCCCGGACGCGCCGGCGCGTCCCGGCGCGTCCGTACGCTCGTGCGGCCGGAGTGCCGCCCGCTCAGCGGCCCGTGCCAGCGAGCTCGGCGCGCAGCCGCCGCGTGGCGGTGGCCATGTTGGCCAGCGCGGCCTCGACCTGCTCGTACGTCCGCGTCTTCAGCCCGCAGTCCGGGTTGACCCAGACCCGCTCGGCCGGCAGCGTCCGCAGCGCCTCGCGCAGCAGCCGCTCGACCTCGTCGGCGCCGGGCACCCGCGGCGAGTGGATGTCGTAGACACCGGGGCCGAGGCCGCGCTCGAAAGCGCCGACCGAGCCGAGCAGCCGGGCCCCCGAGCGGGCCGACTCGATCGTGGTGACGTCGGCGTCGAGGCCGTCGATGGCGTCGAGGATCTGGTCGGCGTCGGAATAGCACAGGTGTGTGTGGATCTGGGTGCGGTCGCCCGCGCCGGAGGTGGCCCGCCGGTAGGCCGCCACGGCCCACTCCAGGTAGCCGGCCCGCGCGGCCTCGCGCAACGGCAGCAGCTCACGCAGCGCGGGCTCGTCCACCTGGATGATCGGGACGCCGGCCGCCTCCAGGTCGCGCACCTCCTCCCGCACCGCGTCGGCCACCTGGAACACCACGTCGCGCAGCGGCAGGTCGTCCCGCGTGAACGACCAGGCGACGATCGTCACCGGCCCGGTGAGCATGCCCTTCACCGGCCGGTCCGTGAGCGAGCGCGCGTGGCGGGCCCACCGTACGGTGATGGGCTCGGGACGGCTCACGTCGCCGTGCAGGATCGGCGGCCGGGTGCAGCGGGAGCCATACGACTGGACCCAGCCGTTCCTGGTGACCGCGAAGCCGTCGAGGTGCTCGGCGAAGTACTGGACCATGTCGTTGCGCTCCGGCTCGCCGTGCACGAGGACGTCGAGCCCGAGCCGCTCCTGGACCCGGATGACCCGCTCGATCTCGCCCTCCACCCGCCGCTCGTAGTCCGCGGCGCTCAGCCTGCCCGCCACCGCGGCGGCGCGGGCCTCGCGCAGCTCGCCGGTCTGCGGGAACGACCCGATGGTGGTGGTCGGCAGCAGGGGCAGCCGCAGGTGCGCGGCCTGCGCCACGGCCCGCACGGCGTACGGCGCGCGCTCGCCGGCCACGACCGGCTGCGACAACGGCCCGGAGCGCGGCCCGGAGAACGGCTCGGAGTGCGGCCGGGACACCGGCTCGGAGTGCGGCTCGGCGGGTGGCCGCGACAGCGCTCCGGCGTGCGGCCGGGGCCGCGCGAGCTGGTCCCCGTCCTCGAAGCCGGACCGCGCCAGCTCCACCACCTCGGCGACCTTCTGCTCGGCGAACGCCAGCCGCGCCTTCAGCCCGGAGTCCAGGTCCGGCTCGGCCTCCACGTCGTACGGCACGTGCAGGAGCGAACAGGAAGTGCTGACCACCACCTGCCCGGCCTGCTCCCGTACGGCGCGCAGGGCGTGCGCGGCCCGCTCCGGGGCGGTCCGCCACACGTCGCGGCCGGACACCACGCCCGCGACCACCGTCTTGCCCGCCAGTGCCGCCAGCCCGTCCAGGCCGCCACGCACCAGGTCCACCCCGATCGCCTCCACCGGGGTGGCCGCGAGGACCGGCAGCGCCTCGCCCAGGTGGCCGAAGTAGGAGGCGACGAACAGCCCCGGCCGGGCGCTCCGCGCTCCGAGCCGCTCGTAGGCGGTCCGTACGGCGGCCAGCTCCTCGGGGGTCCGGTCCGCGACCAGCGCCGGCTCGTCGAACTGCACCCACGTGACCCTCTCGGCGGCGAGCACGGCGAGCAGCTCCTCATAGCAGGCCAGCACGTCGTCGAGGCGGTCCAGCGCGGAGGCCAGCAGCAGGAACGTCACGGGCCCGATGACCACCGGTCGCGTCTCGAACCCCAGCTCGCGGGCCTGCCGCAGCTCGGCGAGCGGCTTGGCGGCGTCCAGCTCGAACACGGTGTCCGGCCCGACCTCCGGCACGATGTAGTGGTAGTTCGTGTCGAACCACTTCGTCATCCGCAGTGGCGCCAGCCCGTCGGTGCCCCGGGCCATGGCGAAGTAGGGGTCCTCGGCCGCCCGATAACGCTCCGGCACCGCGCCGAGCAGCACCGCCGTGTCCAGCACCTGGTCGTAGAGCGAGAACGTGTTGGACGGCAGCCCCTCCAGCCCCAGCTCGGCGAGCCGGGTCCAGGTCCCCTCGCGGATCGCGGCCCCTGCCGCCTCCAGCTCCGCGCGGCTGCCACGGCCGTCCCAGTAGGCCTCCAGGGCCCGCTTCAGCTCCCTGCGCGGGCCGATCCGCGGATAGCCGAGCACGGTGGAGCGCGGAAAACGGGACGGTGAACGGGACATCGTGATGCTCCCTCGATAGGCGGTGGATCGGAGGCATCCTGCACGGCCTCGTCGAGCTCGGGCATCATCTATTCGTGACGCTTATGCTCAGGGAGATCCAGTGCTTCGCCGGCGTGGCCGCCCGGCTCAGCTTCTCGCGCGCCGCCGCCGACCTGGGCATGTCGCAACCGGCCGTCAGCCAGGCCGTCTCCCGGCTCGAACGAGCCACCGGCGTCCGGCTGTTCGAGCGGACCGCCCGCCTGGTGCGGCTCACGGCCGAGGGCAAGGCCCTGCTGCCGTACGCCGACCGGCTGCTGGAGTCGGCGGCCGAGTTCACCTCGGAGGCGGCCCGGCTGACCCGGCCACTCATTCATCTCGCTTATCCATCGCTCATCGGCCCGCTCGCCGCCCGCATCGCCAGGCGGCTGGCCGGCCGCACTCCGGCCATCGGCGTGGAGCTGCGCCCGGCCGGAAGAGGGGCCGCCTCGGCCGCCCTGACGCGCGGGGAGGTGTCGGCCGCCATCCTGGCCACCCCGGCGCCCGCGTCGTTCGTCACGGCGGCCAGGTTCCACATCTCGGTCGACCACCTGGCCGTCCCGGCCGGGCACCCGCTGTGGGCCAGAGCCCGCGTCGCGCCGGACGACCTGGCGGGACAGGTGCTGCTGACCCCGGGCAGGTCGTGGACCGGGCTGCCCGGCCGGCCGCGCGTGGTCGCCGACGACGATTTCGGCGCCGCGCTCGACCTCGTGGCCGCGGGCGCCGGGCTGCTGCCGACCCCGCAGCTGCTGGTCAGGGCCGTGCGCCGCGACGACATCCGGTTCGTCCCGTTCGACGCGGGCGACCTGCGCCTCACCTACGCGCTGGCCTGGTCGAGGGAGCGCGTCACCCCCGAGCTGATGGCGCTCGTACAGGCCGTGCAGGACGCGTTGTGGACTAGGTGACGGCACGCTTCTTCAGCGCCTCGCGGCTTAGGTGATGGGCACGTTCTTCAGCGCCTCGCGCCGGCTCAGCCCCGAGATGCCCTTGGCCCGCACGTAGCGGACCACCTCACCCGGGTCGGTCTTGGCGTACTCGCGCAGCGCCCAGCCGATCGCCTTGCGGGCGAAGAAGTCGTTGTCGGACAGGCTCGGCTCGATGCACGCGTAGAGCAGCGCGGTGTCGGTGCGGGCCTTGAAGCGGTTCTGGCTCAGGATCGCGGTGCGCCGCTTCCACAGGTCGCGGTCGTGCGCCCACTCCAGCAGCATCGGCCGCATGGTGTCGGGGAAGGCGGTCAGCAGCCCGCCGATCCGATGGGTGGCCAGTTCGTCGACCAGGTCCCACCAGGCGCCCGTGACGATCATCTCCTCGTACATCGGCACCGTGTAGAGGGTCTGGAACTCGCGGTAGTGGCGATGACCGCTCAGCTCGACGGCCGCGTAGCGCTCCTCGCGGTATTCGGCCTCGCGCCACAGCTCCAGCACCGCCCGGCGCCACTCGGGCGCGGTGGCGATGCGCCGGCCGGCGAACACCTGCCTGAGCGCCGCCCGCCTAGGCACGGCCTGCACGCCGAGGAAGGGCATCGTGGACTTCATGTACGCCTGCATCGCGGCGGCCTTGCCGGGCTCCGCCGCCTCTCGCAGTGCCGACCGCACCGCATCACCGAGGCTCATGCCCGCTGGCTGGTCCGCTCGCCGGTGGCCAGGCCGTCGAAGAGCACGGTGATGTAGTGCTCGGCCAGCCCGGTCGTGTTGAGCCGCCCACCCGGGCGGAACCAGCGAACCGCGACCCAGATCGTGTCGCGGATCATCCGGTAGGTCAGCTTGGCGTCGACGTCGGCCCGGAACTGCCCGGCCGCCTGGCCCGCCTTGATCTGCGCGACCCACATCTGCTCGACTTCGTCCTCGGCCTTGACCAGGTAGTTGAACCGCTCGAACTGACGCAGGTAGTTCCAGTCGTTCTGCATCACGGTGATCGCGGCACGGTGGGGCTCAAGGGTGCCGAAGCCGATGCGTACCATCTCCGACAGCACGGTGCGCGGGTCGGAGCCCGACTCGAGCGCGGTGCGGTAGCGGGCGATGAGATCATCGAGGAAGGTCGACAGCACCTCGTCCACGATCGACTCCTTGGAGTCGAAGTGGTGGTAGAGGCTCCCGGACAGAATGCCGGCCTCGTCGGCGATGTTGCGCACGGTCGTGGCCTGGAAGCCCTTGCGGGCGAAGAGCTCCGCGGCCAGCTTGACGAGATGGTCACGCCGCTCGGAGGCCGGTCCCGTCGAGCTCGCGCGCCGGCGCTTCGTGGTGGCGGAGCCGGAGTTCTTTCGCGTGGTCACGTTTCCATTATGAGCCCTCGCACAATCGCTTGTTCACCGAAGTGTTCCAGCTCACCCGGTGTTCTCGATGCGACCAAGCGCTTGCTAAATGTGGCCGCCGGACCGGAAGCGGCCGGGCTCTAGCAAATAGGAAACTTTCCTATTAGATTGCGAGGCATGCCCACGAGCGGTGACCTCCTTCGCCTGGCCGACGCCGTGCTCCTCCCCGGCTTCGAGGGGACGACGCCTCCCGACTGGCTCCGCCGGCGGCTCGGCGACGGGCTGGCCGGCGTCGTTCTGTTCTCCCGCAACATCACCGGCCCCGCCCAGGTGGCGGACCTGACGGCCGCGCTCCGGGCGGAGAACCCCGGCGCGCTGGTCGGCACCGATGAGGAGACGGGCGAGGTGACCAGGCTGGAGGTGGCCACCGGCAGCAGCCGCCCCGGTGGCCACGCCCTCGGCGTCGTGGACGACGTGGCGCTCACCGAGGCGCTGGCCAGGGACCTGGGCGACGAACTGGCCGCGGCCGGGATCACCATCGACTTCGCCCCTTCCGCCGACGTGAACTCCAACCCGGACAACCCCGTCATCGGCCTGCGCGCCTTCGGCGCCGACCCGGTGCTCGTCGCCCGGCACACCAGGGCGTTCGTCCGCGGCCTCCAGTCGGCCGGCGTGGCCGCCTGCGCCAAGCACTTCCCCGGCCACGGCGACACCTCGGTCGACTCCCACCACGGCGTGCCGGTCGTCTCCACCGGCGGGATCGAGGACGCACTGCACCCGTTCCGGGAGGCGATCAGGGAAGGCGTCAGAGCGATCATGACCGGCCACCTGCTGGTGCCCGCGTACGACGCCGGGCTGCCCGCCACGCTCAGCCCCAAGGTGCTCACCGGCCTGCTCCGTGAGGAGCTCGGCTTCGACGGCGTGATCGTCACCGACGGGATCGAGATGGCGGCGGTCTCGGGCAGGCACGGCATCGGCGGCGCGTCCGCCCGCGCCATCGCCGCCGGGGCCGACGCCATCTGCGTCGGCGGCGAGCGGGCCGGCGAGGCGACCGCCACCGAGGTGCGCGACGCTATCGCCGCCGCCGTCACCCAGGGGCTGCTGCCCGAGGAGCGTCTGGCCGACGCCGCTCGCAGGGTCCGCGAGCTGGCCGCCTGGACCACCTCCTCGGGCGGTTCGGGCCGCGTCGTGGACCGGGACGGCCGTCTCGGTCTCGCCGCCGCCCGCCGCGCGATCAGGGTCACCCGCAGGTCGACGGCCGCCGTGCTGCCGTTCACCGGCCCGGCGCGGGTGATCGAGCTGGCCCCCGAGATGAACCTGGCCATCGACGGACGCACCCCGTGGGGCGTGGGGGAGCCGCTCCGGCGGCTGTTGCCCGGCACCCACGTCACCAGGCTCACGGCGGGCCAGGCGACGGGCGCCGAGATCGAGCGGCTGATCGGCGAGGCCGCCGGCCGGCCGCTGGCGATCGCGGTCCGCGACGCGCACCGCCACTCCTGGCAGGCCGAGGCGCTGCGCCACCTGCTCAGCGCCCGCCCGGACGCCGTGGTGGTCGAGATGGGCCTGCCCGAACGCTCCGACCTCGGCGCCGTGCACATCGCCACGTACGGCTCCGCCCCCGTGTGCGGCCTGGCGGCCGCGGAGGTGATCACCGGTAGCCTCTGAGACCGTGAACTTCGACGGCGAAGACCTCTCCCACGCCTCCCTGGCCGATCGGCTGGGGCCGGACGAGACCCACACCTTCCGCTCCTGCGACCTCACCGAGACCGACCTGTGGGGCGCCTCGCTGGCCGGCGCGCGCTTCGAGTCGTGTGTGCTGGAGCAGACCGACTTCCGCAAGGCGGACCTCGACGGAGCCTCCTTCACGGGCGGCGGCGGGATGGGGATCAGGTTCGTCGACGCCGACCTCGTCGACGTGACGTTCACCGACGTCGACCTGTCCGCCGCACAGTTCGGCGGGGCGCTGCTGACCGACGTCTCCTTCACCGGCTGCCGGCTGATCGGCGCGTCGCTCACCGGCTCCCGGGGCACCGGCTTCAAGGTCAGCGGCTCCAACCTGACCATGGCCAACCTCGGCGGCTGCTCGCTGCGCGGCGAGTTCATCGAGGGCGTCCGCTTCGACGACGCCGACCTGTCGGGGTGCGACTTCACGGGGGCCACGTTCAGCGACTCCCGGCTGCGTGGCGCGAGGCTGCTGAAGACCGTCTTCGCCAAGGCCGACCTGCGCGGCGCCGACCTCGGCGACTGCGACGACGACCGCGTCCGGGCCCTCGCGGGCGGCACGATCAACCACGCCCAGGCCGCCGCCATTCTCGCCGTCCGCGGCATCACTGTGATCTGAGCCCTGGCCGGGCCGTCAGCGTGGTCTGAGCCCTGGCTGCGGCGTCAGCGTGGTCTGAGCCCTGCCCGGGGCGTCACCGTGATCTAGTCCTGGCCGGGGCGGCGGCTCCGTGGTCAGCGCAGGGCGGAGCGGGCCGTGGGGGCGAGGCGCAGGCGCTGCGGCGGGGCGGTCAGCCGGCCCTCCAGCATGGGCAGCGGCACGTCACACTCGTCCTCGGGCCGGTCGAAGCGGGCGAACCACACGAACACGTTCTCGCCGGTGCGCACCGGCAGGGCGGAGAAGGTGTTGGCCGCGTGCTCGCTCTCAAGGCAGGCGACCGGCGGCACCCCGGCCTCGTTCAGCACGGGCCGGACGTGGTCGGCGAAGAAGGCGGAGAAGCCCTCGCCGACGTGGTAGATCGTGGCCACGTAGCGTGAGGACGGCAGGGCGGTGGCGCCGACGGGCGGCCGGTCGGTGGCCGGGAACGGGTCGGCGGATCCGCCCGCGGGACGCAGGAGCAGGACGTTGTCAGAGTCGATCATGGTGTCGTTGGCCGCGTCGCGGTTCGCCTTCCAGATGGGGCCGCCGTAGAAGGTGCTGAGGGCCAAGCGCCGAGACTCCATGTCCGGAAATTTCCGTATCCAGGAGAACATGTCGGGTGCATCCAGGTCGCGGAACTGGGCGACCACCCCCATGCCCGCCTCTTCCTGAGACTCGACGAACTCCCTCTCGAACAGCTCGATCAAGGTCTCACGTCGTCCAGGCCGCAACGTGTACTGGCGTAGCTCATAGATCATGCGCCCGACCCTAGGGGCGCCCTGCTGACATCCTCTGTCAGCGATCAGATGATCGAACAATATTCTGGTCACGTATGGTGATCGAAGTTCAACGGTTGGTTATAGGATCGCCATGACCTTGATTTACGGACTGACCTTTGGTCAAGGCGGCGGTGGATGTGAGCGGAGGGGCTGACGTGGTCGGCAGGTCGCGGATCCGGTGCGGGCGCCAGGCCCGATGCGGCTCGCCTTCCGCTGCGGTTAGCATCACCCGGATGACTACCTGCGCATATGTGACATTCGACGACCGTGACGACCATGATGACGAGCTTGAGCCGGCCCTGGCCGCCTGGCGGGAGGCGGGCCTCGACGGCCGTGCCGAGCGCTGGGACGACCCCGCGGTCGACTGGAGCGCCTACGACGCCGTGGTGGTCCGTTCGGTCTGGGACTATCTCGATCGCCGGGCCGGCTTCCTGGCCTGGGCGCGCCAGGTGGAGAGCCGGACCCTGCTGCTCAACCCGGCCTCGGTCCTCGAGTCCAATACCGACAAGACCTACCTGCGCGACCTGGGCGTGCCGATCGTGCCCACCCACTGGTCGGCCGAGCACCTGCCGGTCTGGCCCGACTACGTGGTCAAGCCCGCGATCTCGGCGGGCGCCCGCGACACGATCAGGACCACCGACCGGGCCCGGGCCGAGGCCCACGCCGCCCTGCTCCAGACCGGCGGCCGCACCCCCATGGTCCAGCCCTACCTCGACATGGTCGAGTCCGAGGGCGAGACCTCACTCCTCTACTTCAACCGCCGGTTCAGTCACGCGGTCCGGCGCACTCCGATGCTGTCACCGGGGAGGTCAGGCGCGGACCACGTCAGGGCGGAGCCGCGCACCCCAGCACCGGACCAGGTCGAGCTCGCCGAGAAGGTGCTTGCCGCCATCCCCCAAGCCCTTCTGTACGCGCGGATCGACCTGGTCCGGCTTCCCGACGGCAGCCCCGTGGTGATCGAGGTGGAGCTGACCGAGCCCTACCTGTTCCTGCGCTATGAGCCCAGCGCCCCGGGCAACCTCGCGAGGGCGCTGCGCGAACTGATCTGAACGAGTGGGTCTACGGGAGTCCTGACCCTGAACGTGCCGGCCCTGAACACGCCGGCCTGAATGTTCGCCGCGTTCGTCAGCAGGAGATGCCGCCGTCCACCGGGATGATCGTCCCGGTGAGGTAGGCGCCGGCCCGCGAGGAGAGGAAGATCGCCGCCCCGGCCATGTCGTCGGGGCGGCCGATACGGCCGAGTGGCACGCTCGACGAGACGAGTTCGCGGGTCGCCGGGTCATCCAGCGCGAAGGCCATCATCTTCGACGGGAACGGTCCGGGCGCGATCGCGTTGACCGTGATGTGCTCGGGCGCGAGCTGTCTGGCCAGGTGCCGGGTCAGCATGTGCACGCCCGACTTGGCGGCCGAGTAGGCGTAGTTCTCCATCGACGGCACCCTGATGCCGTCGATGGACCCCACGTTGACCACCCGGGCCGGGTCGTCGGCGCTCGCGGCGGCCCGCAGCTGTGGCAGGAACTTCTGGGTCAGGTAGAAGACGCCCTTGACGTTGATGTTCCAGAGCTTGTCGAAGGCGTGCTCGGGATATTCCTCCAGCGGCGCGCCCCAGGTGGCGCCCGCGTTGTTGACCAGCACGTGCAGGGGACCGTCCACGGCCGCCACGAGCGCGGCCACGCCCTCGGGCGTGGACAGGTCGGCGGGCACGCCGACACAGCCGAGCTCGGCGGCGGTCTTCTCGACCTCGGGCATCTTGCGTGCGGAGATGTAGACGGTCGCGCCGGCCTCGACGAACCCGGCCGCGATCATGCGCCCGATGCCCCGCGATCCACCGGTGACGACGACGGTCTTGCCTTCCACCGAGAACAGAGTCATGTTCGGGAGCATGCCATACCGACTGGTCGGTCGCTAGCCGGAATCCTTCACCCGCAGGCCCGGCAGCCCGCGGAGGTGCGCTGAATCGACCCCGCTCGGCCGTCACACTCCGGGGAGGCGGCCGTTGCGGAACAGGTCGACGAACGTCTGATGGTCTTCCCGGGCCTGGGCCCCGTACCGATGCGCGAAGTCCACCAGCATCGCGATAAAGCCGGACTTGTCGTCCTGGACCACCGCCACGATCGACTCCTCCGTCGAGAAGTCCACCAGGTCGTGGCTCGACTCGTCGTCGGCCACCGCGTGCATGCGCGCCACCGCCCGCCCGAGATCCCGCATGATCGACTGGAGCTCGTCGGGCTCGTTGACGTCGTCCCAGTCGAGGTCGGCGGAGTAGGGCGAGACCTCGGCCACGAGCTGGCCGACGCCGTTGAGTGTCGTGTAGCCGAGCCACGGGTCGGCGTAGGCCTGCAACGCCCGCTGGGACTCGGCGGTGCGATGCCCCTGGTGCCGGAAATATCCAGACACCTTCTCGTCCGTGATGTGCCGCGCCACCGCCGGCACCTGCGCCTGCTTCATGTAGAGGATCACGTCGTTCTCCAGCGCCTGCGAGCGCCCCTCCAGCAGCAGGTTGTACGAGGGCAGCCCGGCCGACCCGATGCCCACCCCCTTGCGCAGCGCCACGTCCTTGATGACGTGCTCGACCGGGTTGGACTGCCCCGGCAGCGTCGTGAGGTAGTCGTCGAACGCCGCCAGCACGGCCGAGCGGGTCGCCCGGTCGACCGGTTCACGCCCCTCCATGATCGCGAAGCGCCGGTCGTAGGCGTCGATCACGGTCTCCACGTCCAGCATCGCCACCCGGGTGCTCAGCCGGGCGGTCTGCAGCACGCGGTGCAGCACGCCGGCCGTGGTGTCGATGGTGAGCGACCCGATCGCGTCGTCCCCGCCGTGCGCGATCCCGGTCAGCTCGGCCAGGTACGCGGTGCCGAACCCGGCCACGAGCGCGCCGATCACGTCGTCGGACAGTGCCTTGGCGTAGCCCATCAGCGCCACGCTCGCCGCGAACCGCTTGAGGTCCCAGGTGTAGGGCCCGACGTACGCCTCGTCGAAGTCGTTGACGTTGAACACCAGGACACCGGAGGCGTTCATGTAGGTGCCGAAGTTCTCCGCGTGCAGGTCGCCGTGGATCCACACCCGGCTGGTCACCGGGTCGAGGTAGGACGGGTCCGCGAACGCATCGGTCAGGTCGGCGTAGAACAGGCAGGCGCTGCCCCGGTAGAACGCGAACGGCGAGGCCGCCATCTTCCGAAATTTCCGTCTGAAAGCCGCCGGGTCGCTCTTGATCGAGTCGCCGAACTCCGTCATCAGCACGTCGAGCAGGTACGTGGAGCGTGTGAGCATATCTGGACGGTAAGCCGCCCGACTGCTCTCGCCCACCCTTTGGCGACCTGTTCAGGGGCGTGGCGCTGAGACGTCCGCGCCGGTCACGCCGACGGGCGTCGCCGCCGCCGAGCGCGGCCACGGGGGGAGGGGCTCACGCGGGCCGGCTGGACGCCCACGGATGCCGGGGAGAGGATCGCGCGCCCTGGCGGGCGTGGGGGACCCGCCAGGGCGCGCTTCCTGCCCCATGCGCGGTGACGCCAGGACTCCGGCGAGGGATGGAGTCCTGGGCCGTTGGTTCGCGCACGGAGTCGGTGAGGGAGCGGGGAGACTCCGCCTGCCGGTAACGTGCGGCGATGCGTCGTGCTGTGCCTGCCGGGACGCCGATGCGGTGCGTATCGCCGAACCCCTCCTCGTTCCAGGCAACGGGACAGTTTTCGCACCACACGGTCGGCTCGGTCGGCACGGAGTGCACGAACGTGCCACGACCATTGCTCTGGTGGGTGTGGCTGAACCCCTGGCGATGCGACGCGTAACGCAGTAAACGTGTTGCATCGTGTGGGTCATGCCAGGGCAGGTATGGCATACCCGCGCGGACTGGCAGCACGGCCTACACCCCCTCACCGGCCTTTCGATGGATTTGTACCAACGAATGGATGATGCGACCGTCGAGGTCGTTCGGTCAAGGGGTTGTGGCCTGCTAGAACCAGATCGTCTAAATTGTTGGAACAAAAGGGGTGAAAGTGGCAAGGTCGGTGCTGTATCAGCAGGTGGCTTCGGAACTCCGTAAAGCCATCTACTCCGGCGTCCTCGGTCCCGGAGCACAGTTGCCGACCGAGGCGCAGCTCATGGAAGACCACGGGGTGAGCCGCAACACCGTCCGGCTGGCGCTGGGCGAGCTCGTCAACGAGGGGCTCGTGACGCGAACCCCCCGGCGTGGCACGGTGGTCCGCGACCGCCGGCCGCTGCTCATCTATCCGCAGCGCGAGCTGGAGCCTCAGCCCACGGGAGAGGTGCGCGAGGCCTTCGCCTTCGCCGTCTCGCAGGAGGGCCGGGCGCCGAGCCAGCTCATCGAGGTGCTGACCGTCACTCCCGTCGAGGAGATCGCCAGCCGGCTGGAGCTGGCCGACGGCGAGCTCGCGGTGGTGCGCCGGCGCCTGCGCTACGTGGACGGGCAGCCGTACAACACCAATGATTCCTATTTTCCCCGCGAACTGGTCGCCAACTCGGAAATCGCCAGGCCAGGCGACATCGCGCGCGGCGCGAACCGGGTGCTCGAGGAGCTCGGGCACGAGCAAATGCGAGTAATTGACGACATTTCAGCGCGTATGCCCAACCAAGAGGAAGCTGAGAGGCTTCAATTGGAACTCGGTACCCCAGTTGTGGTGTATGTCCGAGTTGGCTACGACAGGGCTGATTTGCCGGTGCGTGTCGCGGTGTCGGTGCTCCCCGCGGACAAGCACTTGATCAGGTACGAGCTCGACCGCCGCTGATCGAGCTCGGTTGGGGGTGATCCCGCCGGCCGCCCGCTGCGAGTAATCCGGCCTCGCAGGGCTTGGGGAGGAGTGCGCGCTCCCCTAAAAACCGATTTATCCGTTCATGTCACCTTCCGCACCCAAGCCTATCCAGTGCGCCACTCGCTCGTCACTGTAAGTAATCGACTGACCGCACCATGCGACGAAGGGATGGATCATGCTCTCGAACACCCTCCTCCTGCACCCGCTCGCCCTGCGCCAGGCCGAGCCGGCCGATCTCAAGGGCGTGCTGAGACTGCTGGCCGACACCGCCGAGTGGCTCCACACGCGGGGGGTGCGGCAGTGGCCGCGCGGCGGTTTCACCGCGGCCCGGATCGAGCCCCTGATCGAGGAACGGGTGCTGTACCTGCTGGACGACGAGCTCCGGTACCTCGACCCCGACGAGGACGCGCCGCCCGTCGCGACGATCGCCGTCGACGAGCACGCCGACCCCGAGTTCTGGACCCGGGCGGATGACCCGGGCGCCGCTCTGTACGTGCACAAGCTGGCCGTGGCCCGGCAGTGGTCCGGCAGCGGGCTCGGTGACGCGCTGCTCGACTGGGCCGGGACCTGGGCCTGCGCGACCGGGCGGCCCTGGCTGCGGCTCGACTGCGCCAAGGGGAACCCCGGGCTGCAGCACTACTACCGCAGCCGCGGCTTCCGGCACGTGCGCACGGTCGACCTCCCGCACCGCAGCTCGGGCGCGCTCTTCCAGCGGCGCGCGGAGGACGTCGGCATCACGGCCTTCCGCGACCTCACGGTGCCCGAGCTGATCGCGGTCTGACCTCCCGGCGTCCGCCGGAGTCCGGGGTGAACCGGGCGCCAGGTGGAGACGGGATCTACTACCGTCATTCATGCAAAATGGTGCAGAGCACCCTATAACCTCTGCTGCATGACCGGATCCCTCCTTGAGGTGATCGCGCTCGACGTGCGCGACGCCGTGGCCGCCGAACAGGGCGGCGCCGACCGCCTGGAGGTCGTCGCCGACATGGCCGCCGACGGGCTCACCCCCGCGCCGGAGACGGTCGCCGCGATCGCCGCGGAGTGCCCGCTTCCCCAGATGGTGATGCTCCGCTGCGACGCCTCCTTCACGGCCGGCGCCGACGTACTCGACCGGCTGAGCCGCGACGCCAAGGCGCTCGCCCAGGCGGGCGCGGCCGGGTTCGTCTTCGGCTTCCTCGACGGCGCGGGCGCCGTCGACCTGGCGGCCACCGAGGCGCTCATCCACGCCGTGTCGCCCTTGCCGTGGACCTTCCACCGGGCCGTCGACCACGCCGCCGACATCCAGGCCTCCTGGCGCGCCGTGCGCCTGCTCCCGAACCTCGCGACCGTCCTCACCTCGGGCTCGCCCACCGGGGTCGGCGAGGGCCTGTCCGTGCTCAGAGGGCGCGCCGACGCGGGCGACGGCTCGATCATCCTGGCCGGCGGCGGGCTCCGGGCCGCGCACGTGCCGGCCCTGCTGGACTTCGGCATCCGGGCCTTCCACGTCGGCTCCGCGGTGCGGGCCGGTTGGTCCGACCCAGTCGAGTGGCGCCTCGTCCGCCGCTGGCGCGACCTGGTCGAGCGCGACTGAGCGTCACCCGGCCGGAGGCTCGTCCAGGGCGGCGTCGGCGCGCCGCAGGGCGGCGGTCATGGTCCTGACGGTGGCGGGCTCGTCCATGACCCCGCCACCGGCGTCGCGCCGTTCCTCCCAGGCGCGCACCCGCTCGCGGTAGGAGTCATAGCGCGCCAGATGGAAGGCGTAGACCGTGGCGAACCGGCTCACCAGATGCGAGGGATGCATGTCCCACCCCTGGTGGAACCCGTGCGCCAGCGAGTGCCTGACGAGTTCGGCGTGCCGCCGCCACAGCGCCCGCACGTCGCCGGCCGAGCCGGAGGCGGGGGAGGCGGCCAGCGACCCGTCGGACAGCTCGACCCCGGTGTCCGCGAACGCCACCCGCATCACATGCCGCGCGTGGTCGCACGCCGGATGGTCGAGCCGCTGCTCGTGCGGCGGCAGGCCGATCGCCGCCGTGTAGTCGAACACCCCGAAGTGCGCCGCGGCCAGCCTGCCGCCGAGCGACCCGGCCAGCTCCGCCCTCAGGAACCCCAGCGTCTGCGGCGCCTCCACCTGCATCTCGAACCGGAGCCGCACCCCCAGAGCCGCCTCCAGCCGCTCCAGGACACTCGCGAACTGCCCGAGATAGCCCTCCATCAGCACCTTCGGGAAGGTCACCGTGAACCCTGGAGGCAGCTCGCCCGCCCGCTCGACCACCGTGGTGACGAACCCGTCGAGGGTCCGCACCGACCGCGCCGGGTCGCCATCGGCGAACGACTTGACCCGCGGGCCCCACCGGCGAGGCAACGTCCCCGCCGCCCACAGCTCGGCCACCGCGACCGCCGCCCGCTCCGCGTCGCCGTCCTCCTGCTCGGGACGTACGCCGTAGCCGTCCTCGAAGTCGATCCGCAGGTCCTCGATCGGCTCGCGGCCGAGCTTGCGCAGCACCCGCTCGTGTACGGCGGACGCCAGTTCACCGGGCACCCCGAACACCTCGGCCAGTTCGGCGGGACCCGCCAGGTGCGCACGCGCCAGGGCCAGCGCCTGCCCGCCCCAGTCGGCGACCGTGGCGGCGGAGAACCGGTCGGCGGGCACGTAGACGGTGTGCACCGGCTGCCGGTCGGGGCCGGCGCCGGGATAGCGGGCCCGCTGGACCCGGTAGGTCTCCTCGAACCCGGCGATGGGGACGTCTCCCACGGTGACACGCATGTCCCGCACCCTAGCCGGGAAGCGGATCACTCCCCAGGACGGTAGGCGCGCAGCATGGCCTCCAGGCCGGCCAGCTTGACCCGCTCGCCCCGGCCCAGCGACCTGGCCAGCTCGGTCTCGGCCGCCTCGATGGCCAGCCACTCCTCGTAGCTGACCGGCCGCAGTCCGCGCTCGGCCAGCAGGGTGCCGATGTCGGTGGTGCGCGCCGGCTCGCGACCGGCGAGGTCGGCCAGGAGGGTGCGGACGGTCTCGGCCGCGTCGGACTTGTTGGTGCCGATCACGCCGGTGGGGCCCCGCTTGAGCCAGCCCGCCACGTACTCGCGCTCGCGGACCCGGCCCGCCTCATGGGGCACCGTCATCGTCTCGGCTGAGAACGGCACGCCCGGCAGCGGGACGCTCTGGTAGCCGACCGAGCGCAACACCATGCCGACCGGGAGCGTCTCGAACTCGCCGGTGCCCACCACGCGGCCCTCGGGCGACAGCCGGGTGCGTTCGAGCCGGAGGCCCTCCACCCGGTCGGTGCCGAGGATCTCGACGGGCCGCATCCAGAAGCGCACGTCGAGGCGGCGTGGCCGGCCGGCCGGCTCGCGGGCCGCCCAGGACCGCAGGACGTCGATGTTGCCGCGGATCTGCCGGGTGAAGTCGTCGCCGAGGACCACGGCCTCGTCGGGCCGCACGCACACGTCGGCGTTGGCCAGCTCGCCGAGCTCGCGCAGCTCCTTCAGGGTGAACTTGGCGTGCTCGGGGCCCCGGCGGCCGATCATGTGGATGGCCTTGACCTGGCTCTCCTCCAGGCGTTCGAGCACCTCGTGCGGCACGTCGGTGGCGCTCAGCTCGGCGGCCGTCTTGGCCAGGATCCGCACCACGTCCACCGCCACGTTGCCCACGCCGATGACCGCTACCTCGGAGCTGTCGAGGACGAACCTGGAGGAGTCGACGTCGGGATGGCCGCAGTACCAGTTGACGAAGTCGGTGGCCGCCACGCTGCCCGGAAGGTCCTCGCCCGGGATGCCGAGCTTGCGATCGACCATCGCGCCGGTGGCGTAGACGACGGCGTCGTATGCGCTGAGCAGGTCGCCGACCGTGACGTCGGCGCCGAGGGTGAGCCCGCCGAGGAATCTGACCTCGGGCAGCTCCAGGACGCGGCGCAGGTAGTTGGCGATCGACTTGATCGAGGTGTGATCAGGTGCGACACCATATCTGACCAGCCCGTACGGGGTGGGCAGGCGCTCCAGCACGTCGACCTCGACCGCCCCGGCGGACTGCTTGACCAATGCCTCGGCCGTGTAGATCCCGGCAGGGCCGGATCCGATGACCGCCACGCGCAACGTCACGTCGCCTCCTTAGCCGGCGATTCTGCAACACGGGGCCCGCGTTCCACCAGATGTAACGGCCCGGCGTGTTCGATGTATCCCCGGACGCCCCGAGCGACGAACCCATACCCTGCCTTGACCTTTCCTATGACATATCGGGATCTGCCAAATCGAGTCCGGAGGCCCCGGCGCGGAGGGCCGGCTTGCCGGGGTCGCCGTGAGCGTGGGCGGCCGGCCGTTGAGACTGGCGGGATCAAACCCTTGCGGGAAGGGCGCGCTCGCGATCAGAGTGATGTTCGTGAGGCGAAAGCACGCGCTACGGCGGCCGAAGGATGGTCCGCTCCCTGGCGCCCGGGACGACGACCTTTCGCCCACGAGCTCCCGCCGGTACGAAGCGTTCGGGCGGGTGATGGCCGCGCTCGCCGCCGAGGCGGAGTTCATCGAGTCCTGCCGCGACCTGACCTGGTGGCGCGGCTCCGAGCGGAGCTGGCACGTGGAGTGGCGCGACGGCCCCTACGCCTCCGAGGTGGCGGCGATGCTCGGCGAGCGGATGAGCGGCCTCGTCACGGCCGACGCCCCCGGCGGAGCCGCGTCGGCCGTCCTGCACGTGATGGGCGTCCGCTTCGTGCTGCGGGCCATCGACCCGATGGGCAGGGTGAGCGTACGAGCCCGGCCGGGGTTCTGGAGGCTGGCCGAGGCGCTCGACACCACCCGCGCCACCAACGCCCGCCACCCGTGGGAGGAACTCCTCGGCGGTTAGCCGCCCCTGGCTCCGGGCCGAGCGTGGAACCCCTATGTTAAACAAGCACTTGCTTTGTCAAAAGGGTTAACTGAAATTTGCCTTTTTTGTAGGGTTGCATAATCTTTGGGTGGTCGTCCCAAGACATTTCCGGGGCAGGGATGACCAGGGGATGGAGATGAACGACACCGCGATCGACTATGCCGACTTCGCCGAGTACGACCGGCGACAGCGTGGCATCGAGCGTCACATGCTGGCGGCCTTCCTCGGCGGGCTGGTCGTCGGCCTGATCGGCATGCTCATGTCCGGCAAGGGGCCCGGATGGGTAGGGCAGATCTACTATCCCTATGCCTACCTCGCGCTGACCCTGGTCGTGGGAGCCACCGCGTCCGGGTTCGGCTGGGCACTGCTGACGACCTTCCTCGCCGCCGTGTCCATGCTGGTCGCGGCCATGGGCGGGAGCGTGTTCCGGGGTGACCTCAGCTTCGACGTGATCGGTGACAGCCCCGCCGGGCTCAACTGGACGCTCGCCATGCTGGTCGGCCTCGGGCTGCTCGCCTACCTGACCCGCAGGCGCGACCGCTGGGGCGACGTCGCCGCCGGTCTCGTGGGAGCGGTGCTGCTCACCGACGTGGTCGACCGGGCCACACCAGGTTTCATCGGCGACGTGCGGGAGTTCTGGCCGGGTCCCGCCCTGGTGGTCGGCGCCCTGGCCGTTCTCCTGGTGATCGTCGTGCGGAGAAGCGCCCGAGGACGCGTGCGCGCGCTCGCCGTCACCGCCACGCTGGCCGGCGTCTCCGCCTTCGTGCTCGCCGGTCCGGTGCCGGGCTGGTTTCCGCTCCTCGTTTAACCGGAGCGGCCTGCCGCCCCGAGTCGATAGCCTGTAATCCTTCACATCCAGGCTCGACCAAGGAGTAGCCGTGTTGCTGCGCATGTCGTCGTTGTTTCTTCGCACCCTGCGGGACGACCCGGCAGACGCGGAAGTGCCGAGCCACAAGCTCCTCGTCCGCGCCGGCTATGTCCGCCGGGTGGCGCCCGGCATCTACTCGTGGCTGCCCCTCGGCAAGATGGTGCTGGAGAACGTAGCCCGCGTCGTTCGCGAGGAGATGGACCGGATGGGCGGTCAGGAGGTGCTCTTCCCCGCCCTGCTGCCCCGCGAATACTACGAGGCCACCGGTCGCTGGACCGAATACGGTGACACGCTCTTCCGGCTGCGTGACCGCAAGGGCGCCGACTATCTCCTCGGGCCCACGCATGAGGAGCTCTTCACCGACATGGTCAAGAGCGAATACTCCTCGTACAAGGACTATCCGGTCACGCTCTACCAGATCCAGAACAAATACCGCGACGAGGCCAGGCCCCGCGCCGGCATCCTGCGCGGCCGGGAGTTCCTCATGAAGGACTCCTACTCCTTCGACCTCGACGACGACGGTCTCAAGCACTCCTACGAGCAGCACCGCGAGACCTACATCAAGACCTTCGACCGGCTGGGCATCAACTACAAGATCGTGTTCGCCACGTCCGGCGCGATGGGCGGCTCGGCCTCCGAGGAGTTCCTCGCGCCGACCCCCACGGGCGAGGACACCTTCGTCGCCTGCCGCTCGTGCGGTTACGCGGCCAACGCCGAGGCCGTCACCACGACGCCTCCCGCCGCCGCGCCCCTCGACGGCCTGGCGGAGCAGCGGGTCCTCGACACCCCTGACACGCCGACCATCGATACGCTGGTCTCGTTCGTCAACGAGCACCACGGCCTGTCGATCACCGCCGCCGACACCCTGAAGAACGTCGTCGTCAAGATCTCCACGCCCGGCTCCGACAAGGTCGAGACCCTGGTCATCGGGGTTCCCGGTGACCGCGAGGTCGACTTCAAGCGCCTGGAGGCCGCGCTGGCCCCCGGCGAGCCCGCGATCTTCGAGGCCGAAGACTTCGCCCGGCACCCCGGCCTGGTGCGCGGCTACATCGGCCCGCAGGTGCTGCGCGACCTCGGCATCCGCTATCTCGTCGACCCCCGCGTCGTCACGGGCAGCTCCTGGGTGACCGGCGCCAACCAGCCGGGCAAGCACGCCGCCCACGTGGTCGCGGGGCGCGACTTCGTCCCCGACGGCACGATCGAGGCCGCCGAGGTGCGCGCGGGCGACTCCTGCCCCCGCTGCGCGTCGCCGCTGTCCATCGACCGCGGCATCGAGATCGGCCACATCTTCCAGCTCGGCCGCAAGTACGCCGACGCGGCCGGCCTCGACGCCCTCGGCCCCGACGGCAAGCCGATCCGCATCACGATGGGCTCCTACGGCATTGGCGTCTCCCGAGCGGTGGCCGTCATCGCCGAGCAGCTGCACGACTCGCTCGGCCTGGTGTGGCCCCGCGAGGTGGCCCCCGCCGACGTGCACATCGTCGGCACCGGCAAGGAGCACCAGGTGGAGGCGGCGCTGGAGCTGGGCGCGGAGCTCGAGTCCCGGGGCCTGCGCGTGCTGGTGGACGACCGGCCCGGGGTGTCGCCCGGGGTCAAGTTCAAGGACGCCGAGCTGCTCGGGCTGCCGACCATCGTGGTCGTGGGCCGCGGCCTGTCCCAGGGCGTGGTCGAGCTCCGCGACCGGGTCACCGGTGACAAGTCGGAGATCCCTCTCGCCGAGGCCGCCGACCTCATCCTCGCCGCCACCCGCTCCTGACCGCTGACCCGGGCCACGGCCCGGGTCAGCCACCCGGCGTCGTGCCGGACGGCTGCGGGGTCGCCTCGGGCAAACCGGGAAAGGCGGTGATCGCGGGCCGGAAGGAGTAGGACCGGGTGACCGACTCCTGCATGGCCAGCGCCGCGTACTTCCGCAAGGCGGCGTCCTCCCCGGCCGCCAGCTCCAGGTAGGCGGCCGTCATGCCCGCCTCCACGTGCACCGCGAGCCGCACGGCGGCCGCCGCTCCCGTGGGCACCGCGGGCAGGGCATAGGAGGCCTCCGGTTCCACCGGCTGCCCGCCCCGGCCCGTGATGAGCGCACGGAGCTGGTCGCGACGGGCCCGGTGGGCGTCGAACGCCCGGGTGGCCAGCGCCCGCAGCGACCCCGACGTGCGGGCACCGATCAGACCGTAGGCGAAGACGGCCGCGTGCTCGGCCGCCAGCGCCTTGCGCAGCTTGTCGAGATCGTCGCTCACAGCGACCTCGGCAGGGCGACGGCGTGGGCCGCCTCACAGGCGCCGATGCTGGCCACCAGCTGGGCCATGGCCGGCGGCACCCCGGTCAGCTGCCGGGTGCGCAGGGCGGCCGCCCTGCGTTCGAGGGTCCGCAGCCGCGACAGCGACACCTTGGGCATGGCCGTCGCCGAAGGAGTGGCGGCGGGAGCGGCCGAGGCGGGGGGAACGGCCGGGACATCGGGGAAGCGCCTGCGCAGCTCGGCCAGGTGGGCCTGGTGACGATCTCTGAACGGGGTCAGCTTGGCGCCGCCGTCCGCGATCAGCGCGGAGTAGAGGGCGATCGTCGCCTCCTTCTCGTCGATCAGCTGCCGGGCCAGCACCCGCTCCGGCGGCTCCGGCGACGGTGAGGCGGGCGGGGAGCCGGTCGTGGTGCTGCATCCGGCCAGGGCCGCCGCGGCCGCTCCGCCCGCCAGCACGGCTCGCCGGGAGAGAGAAGGGCGCACGGGCAGGGACCTCCAGGACTACGGACCGCAGCTAGCATCGTAAGGGCTCGTGCCCCCGCTCGCTGTCAGGCCTGGCCCGTCATTCCCCGCGCGTCGAGTGGCGCTCTTTCCGTGCCCTCGTACAGATAGGGTGTCAACTGTCGTCGCTGGCTGAGCGCCCGCGCGACGGAGAGCCAGTGGCGAGGTCCGCCCGGCTGAGACTTGACAATAGGGGAGGTCGATATGGGCAGCGCATCACCCCGCGACCACCTGATGAAGCTCCTTGAGCCCGTGGTCAGCGCGGAGGGCCTCGACTTGGAGGACGTCACGGTCACCCAGGCCGGCAAGCGCCGGCTGCTGCGCGTGATCGTCGATCGCGACGGAGGGGTGAGCCTCGACGACGTCGCCGATGTGAGCCAGGCCGTCTCCACCGCCCTGGACGAGGACGACGCGATGGGCGACACGGCCTACACGCTCGAGGTCTCCTCGCCGGGCGTCGACCGCCCGCTGACCGAGCCGCGCCACTGGCGGCGCGCGGCCAAGCGGCTGGTGAAGGCAGAGCTGAGAGACGGCACCGTGCTGGAGGGCCGGGTGCGCTCGGCCGACGAGAGCGGCGTAGACCTCGAGATCGGCGGCGCCGATCGCCGGATCGACTATCAGGACCTGACCCGCGGACGGGTGCAGGTGGAGTTCCGCCGGATCGACGACGACACCGACGTCGACGGCGACGAAGGCTAAGGGGGGAGCCTCGTGGACATCGACATGAGCGTCCTGCGCAGCCTGGAGCGGGAGAAGGACATCTCCTTCGACCTGGTCGTCAAGGCGATCGAGGACGCACTGCTGATCGCCTACTTCCGCACCGAGGGAGCCGCGCCCAAGGCGCGGGCCGAGCTCGACAGAGGCAGCGGGCACGTGACGATCTTGGCGGCCGAGCTCGACGACGATGGCGAGATCATCCGGGAGTACGACGACACACCCAACAATTTCAGCCGGATCGCGGCGACCACCGCCAAGCAGGTGATCCTGCAGCAGCTGCGCGACGCCGAAGACGAGATCAACTTCGGCGAGTTCGCCAGCCGCGAGGGCGAGCTGGTCTCCGGCGTGATCCAGCAGGGCAAGGATCCGCGCGTGGTGCTGGTCGACCTCGGCAAGATCGAGGCCGTGCTGCCGCACAACGAGCAGGTGCCCGGCGAGGACTACGTGCACGGCGAGCGCATCCGCGCCTACGTCGTGCAGGTCAAGAAGGGGCACAAGGGCCCCTCGGTCACGCTGTCGCGCACTCACCCCGGCCTGGTGAAGAAGCTGTTCGCGCTCGAGGTGCCCGAGATCGCCGACGGCACCGTGGAGATCGCCGCGGTGGCCCGCGAGGCAGGTCACCGTACCAAGATCGCGGTGAGGTCTCGCAAGCAGGGCGTCAACGCCAAGGGCGCCTGCATCGGCCCGATGGGCTCCCGGGTGCGCAACGTGATGACCGAGCTGCACGGCGAGAAGATCGACATCATCGACTGGTCCGAGGATCCGGGCGAGTTCGTCGGGAATGCCCTGTCTCCCGCGCGTGTTTCCCACGTTGAGGTCCTCGACCTCGAGGGACGTGTGGCGAGGGTGACCGTGCCCGACTACCAGCTCTCGCTGGCCATCGGCAAGGAAGGGCAGAATGCCCGGCTCGCGGCCAGGCTCACCGGATGGCGGATTGACATCCGCCCTGACATCCAGGCCGAGGACGCCGCCGGTTCCGTAGATGCGTCAACACGGTAAGCTGGAATATGGTGGCCACGCGGCTCCACAGCGCACCTGTGTGGGCTGCAGGGGCCGCACGGCAAAGTCCGAGCTGCTCCGCCTGGTGCTGGTCGAGGATCATGTGGTCCCTGACCTGCGAGGACAGCTTCCTGGCCGAGGTGCATCGCTGCATCCGACCATGAGTTGTCTGGAGCTTGCCGAGCGTCGCCGGGCGTTTCCGCGCGCATTCCGCGTGCCGGGGCCGCTTGACGTCTCGCGCGTGCGGGCGCACCTGGAAGAGGAGAAATACGAAATGTCATGTAGGACGCCGAGTTGATGGGCGGAGTCAGATTGCTATGAGCGCCTGATGAGCACGCGGCGATGAAGACGTCAAGGTAGCGACGGTCCGGACGGCACAGCCAGCCTCCCGGGCCAGTAAGGGAGTGCAGTGGCGAAGGTCCGGGTATACGAGCTCGCTAAGGAGTTCGGCGTAGAGAGCAAGGTCGTCATGGCCAAGCTCCAGGAGATGGGAGAGTTCGTCCGTTCGGCGTCCTCCACCATCGAAGCGCCGGTGGTCCGCAGGCTCACCGAAGCACTGGGCGCATCCAAGGGTGGGTCCTCAAGGGGCGGCGGTTCGTCGTCCAAACCGCAGCCGCCGAAGGCTGCACCACGGCCGGCGGTCAGCCAGGCCACCAACGGCGCCGCTGAGGCGTCGACCCCCACAGTTCCGCGTCCGGGTCCCAAGCCCGGTCCGCGTCCCGGCCCGGCGACGAGCAGCACGCCTCGCCCGCCGGTCCCCATGCCTCAGCAGCAGCCTCCGGCGCAGCAGCCCGAGGCCGCTCGTGGCGACACGTCCGGGGCTCCGCAGGCCCGTTTCGACAGCGGCGCGCGTCCCGAGAGCGCTCCGCGTGCCGATGGTGGCGCGCGTCCCGCGCCCGGCCCGCGTCCAACCCCCGCGGCTCGCCCTGGTCCCAAGCCCGGCCCCGCGGCCCGTCCCGGCGCGTCCGGTGGCGGTGCCTCCGGCGGCGCGCGTCCCGGGGCGTCCACCGGTGGTGGCCCGCGTCCGGGTCCCGGTCCCAAGCCGGGTCCCCGCGGCCCGCGTCCGGGCAACAACCCCTTCTCGTCCAACGCCAGCGGCATGGGCCAGTCCCGTCCGCCGCGTCCCGGCGCCGGCCGCGATGGCGGTGGCCCCGGCCAGCGCGAGCGTCGCGACGGCCCGCCGCGTGACGGCGCCATCCCGCGCCCGCCGCAGGGTCGTGGTGGCGGCGAGGGCAGGCCGGGCACGGCCGGCCCGCGTCCTGGTCCGCCCGGCGCGGCGGGTCCGCGTCCCGGTCCCGGTGCGGGTGGTCCTCGTCCCGGTGGTCCGCGTCCCAACCCGATGATGATGCCGCAGGGCCGGCCTTCCGGCCCCGGCGGTGGTGGCGGCGGTGGCCGTCCTGGCGGCGGTGGCGGCGGTGGCCGTCCCGGCGGTGGTGGCGGCGGTGGCCGTCCGGGTGGCGGCGGCGGTCGTCCCGGTGGTGGCGGCGGTTTCGCCGGCCGTCCCGGTGGCGGTGCGGGTCGTCCCGGCACGAGCACCGGTGGTCCCGGTGGCGGCGGTTTCGCCGGCCGTCCCGGTGGCGGTGGCCGTGGTCGTGGCGGTGGCACCGCGGGTGCCTTCGGGCGTCCCGGCGGTCGTCCCGCGCGTGGCCGCAAGTCCAAGCGTCAGAGGCGCCAGGAGTTCGACAACATGTCGGCTCCGGCGATCGGCGGTGTGCAGGTCGCCCGTGGCAACGGCGCGACGATCCGCCTTCCGCGTGGTGCGTCGCTGGCCGACTTCGCCGACCGGATCGGCGCCAACCCCGCCGCGCTGGTGCAGATCATGCTGCACCTCGGCGAGATGGTGACCGCCACCCAGTCGGTCAACGAGGAGACGCTGCAGCTGCTCGGATCCGAGCTCGACTACAACATCCAGGTGGTCAGCCCGGAGGAGGAGGACCGCGAGCTTCTCGAGGCCTTCGACATCGAGTTCGGCGAGGACGAGGGCGACGAGGCCGACCTGGCCGCGAGGCCGCCGGTCGTGACCGTCATGGGTCACGTCGACCACGGTAAGACCAAGCTGCTCGACGCCATCCGCAAGACCAACGTGGCGGCGCGCGAGGCGGGTGGCATCACCCAGCACATCGGCGCCTACCAGGTCGCCACCGAGCACGAGGGCGAAGAGCGCAAGGTCACCTTCATCGACACCCCGGGTCACGAGGCGTTCACCGCCATGCGTGCCCGTGGTGCCAAGGCGACCGACATCGCCGTGCTGGTGGTCGCGGCCGACGACGGCGTGAAGCCGCAGACGATCGAGGCCCTCAACCACGCCCAGGCGGCCGACGTGCCGATCGTGGTCGCGGTCAACAAGGTCGACAAGGAGGGCGCCGACCCCAACAAGGTCAGGGCCCAGCTCACCGAGTACGGCCTGGTGGCAGAGGAGTACGGCGGCTCGACGCTGTTCGTCGACATCTCGGCCAAGAACGGCACCGGCATCGAGGACCTCCTTGAGGCCATCGTGCTGACCGCCGACGCCGAGCTCGACCTGCGGGCCAACCCGACGATGGACGCCCAGGGCATCGCGATCGAGGCCCACCTCGACAAGGGCCGCGGCCCCGTCGCGACCGTCCTGGTCCAGCGCGGCACGCTCCACGTCGGCGACTCCATCGTCTGTGGCGAGGCTTTCGGCCGCGTCCGGGCGATGCTCGACGACAACGGCGAGCCGGTCGACGAGGCCACGCCGTCCCGTCCCGTCCAGGTGATGGGCCTGACGGCCGTGCCCGGCGCCGGTGACAACTTCATCGTCGTCACCGACGACCGGATGGCCCGGCAGATCGCCCAGCAGCGCGCGGCGCGCAAGCGCAGCGCCGACATGGCGAAGTCGAGCCGTCGCCGCACCCTTGAGGAGCTGTTCAGCGACCTCGAGAAGGGTCGCGTCGACGAGCTCAAGCTCATCATCAAGGGTGACGTCTCCGGTTCGGTGGAGGCCCTGGAAGACGCTCTGCTCAAGATCGACGTTGGCGACGAGGTCAACCTTCGGGTGCTGCACCGCGCCGTCGGCGCCATCACCGAGTACGACGTCAACCTGGCGGTCGCCGACGACAACGCGGTCATCATCGGCTTCAACGTCCGCCCCGAGCCTCGGGCGCGCGACCTGGCCGAGCGCGAGGGCGTCGACATCCGCTACTACTCGGTCATCTACCAGGCGATCGAGGAGATCGAGGCAGCCCTCAAGGGCATGCTCAAGCCCGAGTTCGAAGAAGTCCAGATGGGCACGGCGGAGGTCCGCGAGGTCTTCAAGGTGCCGAAGATCGGCAACGTCGCCGGTTCGCTGGTCCGCTCCGGTGTGATCGTCCGCAACAGCAAGGCCCGGGTGATCCGCGACGGCGTCGTCGTCGCCGACAACCTGACGCTCTCGTCGCTGCGGCGCTTCAAGGAGGACGCGACCGAGGTCCGCGAGGGCTTCGAGTGCGGCATCGGGCTCGGCTACAACGATCTCCGGATCGACGACGTGATCGAGACGTTCGAGATGCGGGAGAAGCCGCGCGCGTAACCGCGCGGCCGGGCGCCCGGCGGGCCATCCGCCGGGTGCCTCTCGTACGTCCGAGCCTGGTCCCCACCGCAGCAGGCTCGGCGTGCGCTTCACACACCAGTACAAGCGGTGGTTGCCAACGATGTATGTGGGTGCGCTAACCCTGGACATCCTGCTCGGCGACGTGCACTCGCTGAAGCAGAAGCGCTCGGTCGTGCGGCCTCTGGTCGCCGAATTGCACCGGCGCTTTCCCGCCGTCGCCGTAGCCGAAACCGGCCACCTCGACCTGCATCGCAGAGCGGAGGTCGGCATCGCGGTGGTCTCCGCCTCAGCGGGTAACTGCAAGGAGGTGCTGGACGCCTGCGAGCGGGTGGTGGCGTTCCATCCTGAGATCGAGTTGCTGTCCGCCAGGCAGCGGCTCTACAACGACGATGACTGAACGACGGCACGACCCACGGTCGTGCGTGAGGGGGAGCGAACATGGTGGATGCAGCACGAGCGCGCAAGCTTGCCGATCGCATCCAGCAGATCGTCGCCGAGATGCTGGAGCGCCGGATCAAGGACCCTCGCCTGGGGTTCGTGACCGTCACCGACACCCGCATCACCGCCGACCTGCGTGAGGCCACGGTGTTCTACACGGTGTTCGGCTCCGATGCCGAGCGCGCCGACAGCGCCGCCGCTCTCGAAAGCGCCAAGGGCATCATCCGGTCCGAGGTGGGCAGGCAGACCGGCGTGCGTTTCACTCCGACACTGACCTTCACCCACGACCCGCTGCCTGACAGCGCTCGTCAGCTCCACGACCTGATCAGCGTGGCCAGGGCGCGGGACGCAGAGGTGGCCCGCAAGGCGGAGGGCGCCGCCTACGCCGGCGAGCCCGACCCCTACAAGAAGCCTGACGAGGATGAGGCCGACTTCGACAGGAAGCCTGACGAGGATGAGGCCGACCTCGGCAGGAAGCACGACGAGGACGCGACCGACCAGGCGGGACACTCGGCACCGTGACGCCGGACGTGCGTGACCGCATCGAGCGCCCGCCTCGCATGGGGCCCGCGGTGTCACCGATCTCCGAGGCCACCTGGGAGCGGGCGCTCGACCTGATCGCGGGAGCCGACGAGATCGCGCTGGCCTGTCACGTGGCACCTGACGGTGACGCGCTCGGTTCGATGCTGGCCACCGGCTTCGCGCTGCGGTCGATGGGCAAGCGGGTGGTCGGGTCCTTCGGCGACCGGCACTTCGCGGTGCCGCGCCTGCTGCGTTTCCTTCCAGGCCAGGACATGCTGGCTCCGCCCGAGGACTATCCGGCAGCGCCCGAGCTGATGATGACGTTCGACTCCCCGTCGGCCGAGCGGCTGGGCCTGCTCGGGCCGAGCGTCGCCGCCGCCCGCGAGGTCATCGTGGTCGACCACCATCTGTCCAACACCGGGTTCGGCACGGTCGGCCTCGTCGATCCCGGCGCCGCGGCGACGGCCATGCTCGCCGAGCAGCTCATCTACCGGCTCGGTGGCACCCTTGACCGTGACATCGCCACCTGTCTCTACACGGGGCTGGTGACCGACACCGGATCGTTCAGGCACTCCTCGACGACGCCCGCGGCCCACGAGATGGCCGCCCGGCTGGTCGCCACCGGGCTGCGCACCGACGAGATCGCTCGCGAGCTGTGGGACCGCTCGCCGTTCGGCTATCTCAAGGTGCTCGCCGCCGCGCTCGACCGGGTGGAGCTGTGTGACGGGCTGGTCTGGACCTACGTCACGCGAGTCGACCGGGCGGCCTATGGCCTGCCTTATTCCGAAATCGAAGGCATCATCGACATCGTGCGGCGCACCGATGACGCCGAGGTGGCCGTGGTGCTGAAAGAGGACGACGAGGGCGCCTGGCAGGTGTCGACCCGGTCCAAGGGCACGGCCGATGTGGGCGCGCTCTGCGCGGCGATGGGCGGCGGCGGCCACCGCAACGCGGCCGGGTTCACCTCGCACCAGAGCGTCGACGACACCATCGGCGCGTTCCGCCGTCTGCTGGGGAAGGTCTGATGGCCGAGAGCGGTCTGATCATCGTTGACAAGCCGGCCGGCTGGACCTCCCACGACGTGGTGGCCCGCGTCCGGCGCCTCGCGGGCACCCGGCGGGTGGGCCACGCGGGCACGCTCGACCCGATGGCCACGGGCGTCCTGGTGATCGGTGTGGAGAAGGCGACCCGCCTGCTCGGCCACCTGGCGCTGACGGAGAAGGTCTACTCCGCCACGATGCGGCTCGGCGTGACCACCAACACCGACGACGCCGAGGGAGAGGTCACCGCGACCGCGTCGGCGGCGCGCGTGACGCCGGCGGAGATCCACAAGGGCGTCGCCGCGCTCACCGGCGCGATCATGCAGATCCCGCCGCAGGTCAGTGCGATCAAGGTCAACGGCGAGCGGGCCTACAAGCGGGCCCGCGCCGGTGAGAACGTCGAGCTGGCCGCCCGTCCGGTCACCGTGCGCGCCTTCGAGGTGCTCGACATCAGGACGGACGGCGACGTGGTCGACGTCGACGCGGTCGTCACCTGCTCCAGCGGCACCTACATCCGGTCGCTGGCCCGCGATCTGGGCGCCGGGCTGGGCGTCGGCGGCCACCTGACGGCGCTGCGTCGCACCCGGGTCGGCCCCTACGACCTGTCCCTGGCCCGCACCCTCGACGAGCTGGCCGCCGACTGCGCGATCCTGCCCATCGGCGAGGCCGTCGCGGCGGCGTTCGCGCGGCGGGACGTGACGGTCGAGGAGGCGGTGATCGTCCGGCACGGTGGCCGGCTGCCGGCCGCCGGGCTCGGCAAGGAGCCGATCGGCGTGTTCGGCCCGGACGGGGAGCTGCTCGCGCTGGTCGAGGAGCAGGGCCGGCTGGCCAAGCCGCTCGCGGTCTTCGTGACCTGACGGGTCACCGCTTGCGGGCCACCAGGATGTCGCGGACGATCGCCTGGTCCACCCAGTGCTCGAAGTCGGGATGGCCGGCCACGTCGAGCCCGGCTGTCGTGAGGATCTCGGCGAGGTCGTCGCGGCTGCCGCCGTAGGTGTTCCACGAGATGCCTAGCGCGCCGCCGGGCCGCAACAGCTCAGCCCAGACCGGCACGGCCTGCCGGATCAGCTCGAGCGGGCTGCGTGAGAGCCCGCCGCCGCCCTTACTGCCATGCTGTACGCCATAGGGCGCGTCGGTGACGATCACGTCGAACGAGCGTGGCTTGAAGAACTCCCGCCCGCGCAGGGTGTCGGCGTTGACCACCGAGACGTGCTGCACGTCGCCCGCCTTGAACGCCTCCTTCGTCAGCCCGAAGGAGATGTTGAGCCGCCGCCCGGCCAGCGCCCGCTCGCGGCGTACGGGCACGGTCTCGGCGGTGTGCTTGAGACGTTTGTTCTTCAGCCAGGTCTTGAGGAAGCCGGAGTAGGCCTCGAAGTCCTTGCCGTCGACGTCGACACCGTAGGCGTCGTATCCGTACATGAGGGCCTGGTTGAGCGTGGTGCCGCGGCCGCACATCGGGTCGAAGACCGCGAGTTTGCCGTCGAGGGGGAAACCGGAGGCCAGCACGGTGACGTTGAGCAGCAGCTTGGTGAAGTGCTCGTTGGTCTTGCCGGCGTATTTCTGGATCGTGATCAGGTCGCTGCTGAGCCGGTCGAGCGGCCGCATCGTGAGCGGCCGCAGCAGGTCGCCCTCCATGCCGAAGATCGCGTAGACCGACGACAGGTTGGCCAGCAGGTCGAGGTCGTGCGAGGTCAAGGATCCCTCAAAGGTGACATAAGGTACGCCGCCGAGGGTGGTCTCCTCGATGCCCGACAGCTCGCCTTCCAGCGCGCCGCCGAAGACGGTCAGCTCGGCACGGGTGAGCCGGACGGCGCTGGCGCCGTAGACCCGGTTGAAGGCAGGCAGGATCAGAAGGGCGTATCGAGGCATGGTGCGACCGATCGTACCGCCCTCGATTGGAGACGCCGGGCGCGGACCCCTGGGCTTTGGCCGTGGGAGTAAGCCTGCGGGGAGGGGCGCCGGGCCTGGGCGTGTTCTGGTCTGTTGAGGGTTCTTCTTGGTGGTGGTCGAATGTTTGAGCGGTAGATAGCGTCTTTCTGTATGTTGATCGGTATGACCGTGACGCTCCGGAGGAACGGCGACATCGCCTTCCAGTGCGCCTTCCATGTGGTGTGGTGCCCCAAGTTCCGGCGGCGGGTTCTGGGTGGTCGGGTCGGAGAACGGCTTGAGCAGTTGATCCGTGAGGTGATCGAGGAGAAGGGGGCGTGGCTGGTGGAGCTCGACGTCATGCTCGACCACGTTCACCTGCTGGTCGAGGTGGATCCCCGGTTCGGGATCCACAAGCTGGTCAAGGCCATCAAAGCCCGTACTTCTCGCCTGCTCCGCGAGGAATTTCCGGAGCTGAGGTCGAAGCTGCCGACCTTGTGGACGCACTCCTACTTCGTGGCGACCGTGGGTGGTGCGCCTCTGGACGTGGTCGAGCGTTACGTCGAGAGCCAGAAGAGTCGGTGATCGCCGATGCTCACCGGACGTAGGTACCGCCTGGACTTCAGCCCCGGACAGGGTGAGTTCGCCGAACGCATCGGCGGGGCGTGCCGGTCGGTGTGGAACACCGCGCTGGAACAGCGCCGGATCTACCGCCGGCGCGGTGGGTGGATCGGCCACCACGAGCAGGCCCGCCAGGTGGCTGAGGCGAAAGATGACTTCCCCTGGCTGGCCGAGGTGCCCGGTCACTGTCTCCAGCAGGCGTTGATCGACCTGGATCAGGCGTGTGCCGAGCACGGCATGTGGAAAGTCCGCTGGAAGTCGAAGGTCGGCAACCCGCCGAGCTTCCGGTTCCCCGAGGGCGGGAAGATCACAATCGAGCGGCTCAACCGGCGCTGGGCGCGGGTAAAGCTGCCGAAACTCGGCTGGGTCCGCTTCCGGATCACCCGCCCGCTCGGCGGGAATGCCAAGAACGCCACCGTCAGCCGGGACGGCGAGCACTGGTACATCAGTTTTCTCGTCGAAAACGGAGTCACCCCGCCTGAGCGCCACGCCGACCCCGGCAGCGCCGTGGGGATCGACCGGGGCGTGGTCAAGGTCGTGACCCGCTCGGACGGCCGCTTCCACCACCGGCAGTTCGCTCGTGATCGGGAAGTCGAGCATGCCAAGAAGCTTCAGCGGGACTTCGCCCGGACCACGAAGGGATCGGCCCGGCGCAAGAAAGCCGCCGCGCGGGTCGCCGGCATGGTGCGGACGGTACGCAGGCGCCGGGAGGACTTCGCCGCCAAGACCGCCCATACTCTGGCCACGAGTTTTCAGTTGATCGTGTTCGAGGCGCTCAAGACCAGGAACATGACCGCCGGCGTCGAACCCAGGCCAGACCCTGAGCGGCCGGGCGCGTTCTTGCCGAACGGGGCGGCTGCCAAGGCCGGGCTGAACCGGTCCATCTTGGACAAGGGCTGGTATCGGATCGAGCTGGCGACTCGTAGCAAGGCCCGGTATACGGGCACCTGTGTGATCACTGTCAACCCGGCGTACACGAGTCAGACGTGTAACGTGTGCACGGTGGTGGATCGCAAGTCCCGCGAGAGCCAAGCGGTCTTCCGGTGCACCTCGTGTGGCCACACCGAGCACGCCGACGTGAACGCCGCCAAGAACGTACTCACCGCCGGGAGGGCGGAGTTCGCACAGCCCAGACCGGGTGTGCGGGCTGGGGCGCGCAAACCACGCAACCGCGTGGGCCGGAAGGTCAACCGCCAAGCAACAGCAGCGCAGACCACCGCAACACCGGCGTCCGGGCTGGCTGAAATCCCCCCGCTCTAGCCGTGGGGAGCGCTTCAATGGAACGAAGACCGACCAGCATGGCAGGCTGGTGGGGATTGATCTGCCACGAGCGAATGGGGCCGGGAGTGCGGGATTCGGAGAGGGCCGTCGTCGCGATCGGCATGTTCGACGGGGTCCACCGGGGGCACCGGCGGGTGGTCGAGCGGGCCGTCGGCATCGCCCGTGATAAGGGCCTGCGCGGCGTGGCCGTCACGTTCGAGCCGCATCCCGACGAGGTGGTGCGGCCCGGCATGCATCCGTCCCGGCTCAGCACGCCCGGACGCCGCGCCGAGCTGCTGGCCGGGCTGGGGGTGGACGACGTCTGCGTGCTGGAGTTCACGCTGGAGCTGTCGCGGATGAGCCCCGGCGAGTTCGTGCGGACCGTGCTGGCCGACCGCCTGCGCGCGGCCGCCGTCGTGGTGGGGGAGGGGTTCACGTTCGGCCACCAGGCGGCCGGCGACGTCGAGACTCTGCGCGCGCTGGGCGACAAGTACGACTTCACCGTCGAGACCGTCCCGTTGTTCGACGAGATCTCCAGTAGCCGGATCCGTGAGCGGCTCGCGGCGGGCGACGTCGAGGGCGCCGCCGCCGGGCTGGGCCGTCCGCATCGGGTGGAGGGCGTGGTGGTGCGCGGCTACCAGCGCGGCCGTCAGCTCGGCTTTCCCACCGCCAACGTCGAGACGCCTCCCCACACCGCCATCCCCGCCGACGGGGTCTACGCGGGGTGGCTCGAATGCGTCCCGGTCGCCAATCTGCCCACCCTCTACGAGGGCGAGCGCTGGCCCGCGGCCATCTCGGTCGGCACCAACCCCACGTTCGAGGGGGTGCCGCGCACCGTCGAGGCGTACGCGCTCGACCGCGACGACCTGGAGCTGTACGGCGTGCACGTGGCGGTCGACTTCGCCGCGAGGCTGCGCGGCAACACCAGGTTCGACTCCATCGAGGCGCTGGTCACCCAGATCCACGCCGACGTCGCCGAGACCCGCCGCCTGACGGCCGAGTCCGCGGCGGGTGACGATACGCGAGCACCCGACTCGGAGTGGTAACCTTGCATGTCGGCTCTGTGACGGCGGCCTAAGGCGCTGCCCGAAGGGCTTCGCTGCGGCGACTGTAGGCACGCACGGTCGTTCGCAATCCACGTTCATCCGCGCGTGTCCGTATATGCGAAGGAGAGCCGTGTCCCTCGACACCGCTGCCAAGAAGTCCATCATCGCCGAGTATGCGACGGCCGACGGCGACACCGGGTCGCCCGAGGTGCAGATCGCGCTCCTCAGCAAGCGCATCAGCGAGCTCACCGAGCACCTGAAGACGCACAAGCACGACCACCACAGCCGTCGTGGTCTGCTCCTGCTCGTCGGGCGCCGGCGCCGCCTGCTGAAGTACCTGCAGAAGGTCGACATCGCGCGTTACCGTTCGCTCATCGAGCGGCTCGGCCTGCGCCGATAGCATGAGAGGGAGCGGCGCCCGCGTCGCTCCCTTCGGCTATCAGCCCGGCGCGTCGGGAGGCATGCCACCGCGCGCCTGGCGTACAACTGAAGATCCGAGACACTTACAGCCCCCGCGTCCGCACAAGCACCATGCGACCCGCGACGCATGCGGGCCGGTCCTCGGTAGTGGCTTCCGGTCATCAGGACCGGGCGCTTCGATCGAAGACCGGCGCTGCACCTAACGAGGGTGCCGGTGAGAAGAAGGGCGCGGGAGACCGACCGACCAAGGAGGTCCCCCGTGGAGGGTGTCCACATCGCCGAAGCCGTCATAGACAACGGCACTTTCGGCACGCGAACGATCCGATTCGAGACCGGCCGTCTGGCCCGTCAGGCGGCGGGTTCCGCCGTCGCCTACCTCGACAGCGACACGATGGTGCTGTCCGCGACGACCGCGTCCAAGTCGCCCAAGGAAAACCTCGACTTCTTCCCGCTGACGGTGGACGTCGAGGAGCGCATGTACGCCGCGGGCCGCATCCCCGGCTCGTTCTTCCGGCGTGAGGGCCGTCCCTCCGAGGACGCCATCCTCACCTGCCGGCTGATCGACCGGCCGCTGCGCCCGTCGTTCGTCAAGGGCCTGCGCAACGAGGTGCAGGTCGTCGCCACCGTGATGGCGCTCAACCCCGACCACCTCTACGACGTGGTCGCGATCAACGCCGCGTCGCTGTCGACCCAGCTGGCCGGGCTGCCGTTCTCCGGTCCGATCGGCGGCGTACGCGTCGCGCTGATCGACGGCCAGTGGGTGGCCTTCCCGACCCACACCGAGCTGGCCCGCGCCACGTTCGACATGGTCGTGGCCGGGCGGGTGCTCGGTGACGGCGACGTCGCGATCATGATGGTCGAGGCCGAGTCCACCAAGGACACGCTCAAGCTGGTCGCCGACGGCGCCGTCGCGCCCACCGAGGAGACCGTCGCGCAGGGCCTTGAGGCCGCCAAGCCGTTCATCAAGGTGCTGTGCGAGGCGCAGGCCCGCATCGCGCAGGTGGCGGCCAAGGAGACGGCCGAATACCCCGTGTTCCTCGACTACCAGGACGACGTCTACAACGCGGTCGAGGCCGCGGTGAAGACCGAGCTGGCCGCGGCGCTGACCATCGGCGTCAAGCAGGAGCGCGAGGCCGAGCTCGACAAGGTCAAGGCGCTGGCCGCGGAGAAGCTGCTGCCCCAGTTCGAGGGCCGCGAGAAGGAGATCTCCGCCGCGTTCCGCTCGGTGATGAAGAATCTCATGCGTGAGCGGGTCATCAAGGAGGGCCTGCGCATCGACGGCCGCGGCACCAAGGACATCCGCGCGCTGTCCGCCGAGGTCCAGGTGGTCCCGCGGGTGCACGGCTCGGCCCTGTTCGAGCGCGGCGAGACCCAGATCATGGGCATCACCACGCTCAACATGCTGCGCATGGAGCAGAACGTCGACACGCTCAACCCCGAGCGCACCAAGCGCTACATGCACAACTACAACTTCCCGCCCTACTCCACCGGTGAGACCGGCCGGGTGGGCTCGCCCAAGCGCCGCGAGATCGGCCACGGCGCACTGGCGGAGCGGGCACTGATCCCGGTCCTGCCCGCGCGTGAGGAGTTCCCCTACGCGATCCGGCAGGTCTCCGAGGCCCTGAGCTCCAACGGCTCGACCTCGATGGGCTCGGTCTGCGCGTCCACGATGGCGCTGCTCGACGCGGGTGTGCCGCTGCGGGCGATGGTCGCGGGCATCGCGATGGGCCTGATCGGCGACGGCGACAACTTCGTCACGCTGACCGACATCCTCGGCGCCGAGGACGCCATGGGCGACATGGACTTCAAGGTCGCCGGCACCAAGGACGTCATCACCGCGCTCCAGCTCGACACCAAGCTCGACGGCATTCCCGCCTCGGTGCTGGCGAGCGCGCTGAAGCAGGCCAAGGGCGCCCGCCTGGCGATCCTCGACGTGATGCAGGAGGCGATCGACTCTCCGGCGGAGATGAACCCGACCGCGCCGCGGATCATCACGATCAAGGTCCCCGTCGACAAGATCGGCGAGGTCATCGGCCCGAAGGGCAAGATGATCAACCAGATCCAGGACGACACGGGCGCCGAGATCACCATCGAGGACGACGGCACGATCTACATCGGCGCCACCGACGGCCCGTCGGCCGAGGCCGCGCGGTCCGCGATCAACGGCATCGCCAACCCGCACATGCCGGAGGTCGGTGAGCGCTACCTGGGTACGGTCGTCAAGATCGCGGCGTTCGGCGCGTTCGTCTCGCTGATGCCCGGCAAGGACGGCCTGCTGCACGTCTCGCAGATCCGCAAGCTGCACGGCGGCAAGCGCATCGAGAACGTCGAGGACGTGATGAGCGTCGGCGAGAAGATCCAGGTCGAGATCGCCGAGATCGACCAGCGGGGCAAGCTCTCGCTGGTGCCGGTCGAGGTCATCGAGAAGGAGGCCGCCGAGAAGGAGGCCAAGGGCGAGGCCGGTGCCGACGAGGGCGAGGCCGCGCAGGCCGACGACAAGCCCCGCGACGAGCGGCCCCGCCGCACCCGCACCCGCGTCCGCGCTCCCCGTAACGACGGCGACGACCGCAACTCGTGACCGAGCTCACCAAGGGAGCCATTCGAGGTGGCATGGTGGTCACGGGGCCGAAGGAGGTCTCGTGATCGAGCGTAGCGAGGGAACCATTAGACGCAGCATCTTGGTCACGGGGCCGACGAAGGAGGTCCCGTGATCACCGTGACGTTGCACCCCGGCCGTGATGGGGCCGGGGTGGTCAGGCGCACCGTCCTCCCCGGTGGGCTGCGCGTGGTGACCGAGACCATGCCGACCGTGCGAAGCGTCGCGGTCGGCATGTGGGTCGGCATCGGCTCGCGTGACGAGGCCCCCGAGCACACGGGGGCCACCCATTTCCTCGAACATCTGCTGTTCAAAGGCACGCCCACGCGTGACGCCATGGAGATCTCGGCGTCCATCGAGGGCATCGGCGGCGAGATCAACGCGTTCACCGCCAAGGAATACACCTGCTACTACGCGCGGGTGCTCGACGAGGACCTGCCGGTCGCGGTCGACGTCCTCGCCGACGTGGTGACCAGCTCGCTGGTGACCCCCGACGACGTCGAGTCCGAGCGCGGGGTGATCCTCGAAGAGATCGCCATGCACGACGACGACCCGTCCGACGTGGTGCACGAGCAGTTCGCGGCGGCCCTCTACGGCGACTCGCCGATCGGGCGGCCCATCCTGGGCACGGTCGAGTCGATCAACACTCTCGACCGCGACCGGATCGCCGAATACTACCGGCGTCACTACGAGCCACGCCGCACGGTCGTCTCGGTGGCGGGCAACATCCGCCACGAGGAGGTCGTCGAGCTCGTCACCCGCGCCTACGAGCGGGCGGGCGCGCTTGACGGGCCCCCGGAGTTCGATCCGCCTCGCACGAGCGGTCCGGGCGCCGAGACCCGGTCCCGGGCCATGGTGCTCGACCGGCCGACCGAGCAGGCCAACCTGGTGCTCGGCACGACCGGCCTGGCCCGCACCGACGACCGCCGCTTCGCGCTCGGCGTGCTCAACGCGGCGCTCGGCGGCGGCATGTCGTCCAGGCTCTTCCAGGAGATCCGCGAGAAGCGCGGCCTGGCCTACTCCGCCTACAGCTACACCTCGGCCTACGCCGACACCGGGCAGTTCGGCATCTACGTCGGCTGTCTGCCGTCGAAGATCGGCGATGTGCTCAAGATCTGCCGTGACGAGGTGGCCAGGGTGGTGAGCGACGGGCTGACCGCCGACGAGATCATGCGCGGCAAGGGCCAGATGCGCGGTGGGCTCGTCCTCGGCCTCGAGGACACCGGCTCGCGCATGTCGCGGATCGGCAAGAACGAGCTGGTCTACGACGAGCTGATGTCCATCGACGAGGTGCTGGGCCGCATCGAGGGCGTCACCCCCGACGAGCTCGCCGAGGTGGCCGGAGACATCCTGAGCCGGCCGCTCACGCTCGCCGTGATCGGCCCCTACGGAGACAGGGACTTCTCCGACGCCATCTCCTGACGTACGCCTTCACGCGGGCCCTCGGGTGGGCCCGCGTGAGGCGGCCGTATAGGGTTGACCCTGTGATCAAGGTAGGCGTGCTCGGTGCCCGCGGCCGTGTGGGCGTCGAGGTGTGCAAGGCGGTCGAGGCGGCTCCCGACATGGAGTTGGTGGCCGCGCTCGACAAGGACGACGCCATCGAGGGCCTCGAAGGGGCCGAGGTGGTGGTCGACTTCACCCATCCCGACGTGGTCATGGACAACCTGCGGTGGGCCATCGAGCACGGCATCCGGCCGGTGGTCGGCACCACCGGGTTCGACGCCGAGCGGCTCGACACCGTGCGCGGCTGGCTGGCCGCCTCGCCCGGCACGAGCGCCCTGATCGCCCCCAACTTCGGCATCGCCGCCGTGCTCATGATGCACTTCGCGCAGCAGGCGGCCAGGCACTTCGAGTCGGTCGAGATCATCGAGCTGCATCACCCCAACAAGGCCGACGCCCCTTCCGGCACCGCCCGACGCACCGCGGAGCTGGTCGCCGAGGCGCGGGCCAAGGCCGGGCTGGGCGCCATGCCCGACGCCACCAGCACCGAGCTCGACGGAGCGCGCGGCGCCGACGTCGACGGGGTCCACGTGCACGCCGTACGCCTGTCGGGCCTGATCGCGCACCAGGAGGTGCTGCTCGGCGGCGACGGCGAGACCCTCACGATCAGGCACGACACGATGAGCCGCGCGGCGTTCACGCCCGGTGTGCTGCTCGGCATCCGGCGGGTGCGCGAGCTGCCCGGCCTCACCATCGGCCTGGAGCCCCTGCTCGACCTCTGAAACCCACGACGTGCCCACTGCCGGTCACAGGCGGTGGGCACGAAGTGGGGAGGGGGTCTCGGCTCCGCACAGCCGAGCCACGATCTTCACATTAATACAGCGACCGGATCCGCCCGGAGATGAGACCGTGTCGCCATGGTGCGATGGGCTGAATCCAGCGAACTGTCCGGTCTGATCTCCATCGAGCTGGCCGCCGACGGGCTTTTCCAGCAGGTGGGCATCGAGTTCCCGCCGGGAACGACCCAGATCGAGGAGGTGGACGATCCCGGTTCGGTACTGGTCGAGGGGGAGCCGCCCGCCGGGTTCGCGCTGGTGGGCTGGGTCGACGGCAACCTCCATCTGGAACAGCTGGCCGTGCATCCCTCGTGCATGCGGCAGGGCATCGGCGGGAGGCTGATCGCGGCGGCGCGGGAGCACGCGCTGGCCGCCGGCGCGCCGGCGGTGACGCTGACCACCTTCCGGGACGTGCCGTGGAACGCCCCCTGGTACGAACGTCACGGCTTCACCGTGCTGCCCGAGGCCGGGTGGGGCCCGGAGCTTCGGGCCCTGGTCGAGCACGAACGTGAGCTGGGCATCGAGGTCGCGCCACGAGTGGTGATGCGCGGACAGCCTTGATCGCCGCGGGTGCTCCCGGCCCGCTGACGAAGGGAGTGCGACCTCGCCGGTGTGGGCGTCGTGCGTCCGTGCCTCGTGGCCTGGGGATTCCGAATCGACCGGCTTATGCGATCAAGAGAATGCACGAACCGCACAAGAATACGTGCATATCATTTCGTATCGACCAAATCATGTAGAAAGTGTGATTTGTAATATTGCGGATGGTTGCCGGGAAGCTTGATCTTTCCGCTCTCGGGGCCTGCGGCAAGAACTTTCAGGACGCACCGAAATGCTGGCACGGCTGCTTTAAGACCTTGACTCTCCTGATCTCGCACCTATAGTTCTGATCAGCCGGGCTGCGATAGGAGAAGTCCATGCGCGTGCTCGTCACCGGTTCCGCGGGCTATGTCGGCGCTGTTCTTGTCAGGTCGCTCGAACTGTCCGGTCATGACGTGGCAGGAGTGGACACGCAATTCTTCCGGGACGCGCTCGTGGCCGACGAGAAATCCGGTGCGCGCGTCAGGCCGGGTGATGTCCGCCGGTTCGAGGTGTCGGATCTGCGTGACGTCGACGCGGTCGTGGATCTGGCCGCGCTCTGCAATGACCCGCTGGGCGGTCTCAATCCTTCCGTCACTTTCGAGGTGAATCACCTGGCCGCGGTGCGCACCGCACGGCTCGCCCGGCAGGCGGGGGTCTCGCGATTCGTCTTCTCGTCCAGCTGCAGCATCTACGGGCTCAACAGCCGGCACCCGTTGACCGAGTCGGATCCGGTGCGCCCGCTGACCCCGTACGCCGAGGCGAAACACCTGGCCGAACAGGACATCGCCCGGCTCGCCGACGGCGACTTCTCTCCCACCTTCCTGCGCAACGCGACCGCGTACGGTCCCTCGCCGAGTTTCCGCCTTGATCTGGTCGTCAATTACCAGACCGCGCTAGCGGTCACGAGAAAGGAGGTTCGCCTTCGTGACGACGGTCTCGCGTGGCGGCCCTTCGTCCATGTGGAAGATCTCTGCGCCGCCGTACGGGCGGTCCTGGAGGCTTCCCGGGAGATCGTGCACAACCAGGTCTTCAACGTCGGCCCGTCCGAAGACTGTCACCGGATAAGGGAGATCGCCGAGCTCGTCGTCGCGGGCGTGCCGGGGGCGGAGCTCAAGGCGACCAAGGAGGCGCAGCATGATGCCCGGTCCTACCGGATCGACGACGCCAAGATCAGACAGGCTATTCCCGGACTGATATGGCGAAAGAGAGTGCCGAACGGCATATCCGAGCTGGTTGACTTCTATCAGTCGATCGGCCTTTCCGAGGAGGATCTGGCGAGCACCAGGTTCGACCGCCTCGCCACCGTTATCGGACACCAGCGCGCCGGGCGGCTGAACAGCCGTCTGTATTGGGCGGCCGGGTGTGATCCGTCTGGAAATCATTCCTGAATCGCCTCCAGAAATGAATGCATATGGTCTACACGGGCAGAACGGATTTCAAGCTCCCGATCGTGAGCCCATACCGCTTGGATCAGGAGCTGCAAGCGGAGTACTTCACCGCCATGGAGAACATCATCCGCACCGGCGCCTATCGCACGGCGACCGGCTGGTCCACGCGGGTGTCGGAGCTGGTGGCCGCGGAGCTCAGGCTTTCGGAGACATGGGAGGTCGTCCCGACCCGATCAGGCACGGACGCGCTGGTCATGGCGCTCACGATGGCGGGGGTGCGCCCAGGTGCGTACGTCGCGGCGCCCGACCTCGCCTACCACGCCGTCGGGGCGGCGATCTTACAGGTCGGCGCCCTGCCGCGATGGATCGACGTGGATCCCATCACGCTCAACATGGACGTCGCCGAACTCGCGGACGCCTTCGACCGCCTGCCCCTAGCCGCCGTCATCGGCGTGGACAACTACGGCACTCCCTGTGACCGGGCGGGGATCGCCCGGCTGTGTGCCGCGGGACGGGTCCCCTTCGTGCTCGACGCCTGCGAGAGCCTGGGAACTCCAGAGATGGGGGCGAACGCCGCTTCCCTGGCGGATTTCGTGGCGGTCAGCTTCAGTTTCACCAAGCCGATCCACGCCGCGGGCACCGGAGGCGCGCTGTGCGCGCCACGAGCGATCGTCCGCGATCAGGGCGGGCATCCCGGACTGCTGATGCATCCCAGGAGGCTGCCCGAGCTGAACGCCGCCTATCTGGTGCTGTCCTGGCCGGATCTGCCGGCCGTCGTCGTCAAGCTGCGCTCCATCTACGCCGCCTACGAAGAGCGGCTGCGAGATTGCCACCTCACCGGACAGCCGGGGGAGGGGGGCTCGTCCCGGATCCACGCGCCGTTCCTCCTTCCCGACGGCGCGGCCCGGCAGGACCGGGACGCGCTGATCGCTCACCTGGCGGAGTCCGGGTTCGAGGCCAGGCCGTATTTCGAGTCGCAGAGCCGGCTCTGGGGTATGCCCACGCCGCGCCGTTCCGCGGATCTCGCCCAGCGCGTGATCTGTCTTCCCACCGGGGCCGGCTTTCCCAGCGCGTTGCTGGATGACGTGGCCGCGGAGGTCGTCAGTGGGATGGAGGCGCGACACGGATGAGCCAGACTCGCCATAAGACGGTCATCTTCCACAGTTCTGAAGACGTTCCGCAGCCACCGGCGAGCGCTGAGCTCATGGTCAGCGGTCTCAGTCTCATCACCTACACGTCCCTGCACCTGAAGCGGGACGTGCTCACGGACGCGGTCAGCGAGGGAAAGATCAACCAGGACGAGGGGGCGAACTCGTACCTGGCCAAGCTCGCAGACCATCACAACCTGCACTATTCGGAGCTGGTCTCCGCCGGCAAACTGCCCACCGAAATAGCCTTCGTCGCCCACGCCCAAGCGGACGACCTCCAGCAGTCGATCGTGTGGACCGACGACGAGTACGCGCTGCTCGTCATTCCCTGGGTGTTCGCCACGGCGAACCGCACCGACGCGCTGGGCAGCCTGAGGCTCAGCCACCCGTTGAACCTGGACGAGCTCCTGGAACTGGTCAAGCTGATCACCAGCCAGGCGGTCTGCCAGAAGGTGGCGAGGGCGGCGGTCGCGGCGCTCTGTGACCTGTCGATCCTCACGCCCGACGACATCGTCGAGTGCCGGCCGATGAACACGCTGCCGGCCATGCAGATCTGGGATCTCGACGGCTCGCGCAGGGAGGCGCTCCCCTTCGACGGCATCAGCGAGTCACGGCGCTTCTGCTGGGAGATCTCCACGCTGATGGCTCACGCGACGGACCACGTCACCTATGACGGACTGTGGCGCAGGCGCAGTCGGGACCAGGTGTTCAACGACGTGGCCATGGGTTACACGGTCCTGGGCGATCACATGGTCTTCGTCAATCCGAGCTGCTGCCTGGAGATCTCGCATCTGCCGATCGACCTGCGGAGCCGCTCTGAGTACAGGATGCGCTACTACGGATACGACTCGTCGTCCATATTCGTGTGGACCATCGCGAACCTGAGACTGGCGGTGTCGGACAGCCTGGAGAAACACTATCGGGCTCTCATGGAGAATCTCATCGAGGAACGGACTATCACCGCCGATCGCAACATTCATATCAGTAAATCGCAGTTGCGGCATTCGGCGATGTTGGTCGAGCTTCAGCACTTCCGTCACTTCATGCGCGAGCTACGAAATCGTGTGTTTGATGAGGAAATTTGCGACTTGCGTAAGTCGGGTGAGGCCGCAGGGCGGGCCGTCAAGGAAATGGATCGGGTGATCCAGCTCGCCTCGGAGCTGAGCCGCGCTCGTGACCAGGTGGTTCAGGCCAATTCCAACACCCTTCTCGCAGCCTTGGCGGCGGGTCTGGCGATCGGCGGACTCCCCGAGTTGGTGGAACAAATCGACGTCTGGATCACCCAAAGAAACTGGTGGAAGATCGGCCTCGCCACAGTGCTCGCCGTTATCATCATCGCGACGATCCTGAAGATTTGGCGAGGTCGCCGGTGATGTTATCGGGGCCCCTATCCCGTCAGGTGGCGAAATGACTGTCGCGGAAAACGTGATTCACTCGGTGCCTCGGTTCAGCGAGTCATGGACCCGGCGCATCCAGGCTTTCGACGCGTCGGTGACCGAAGTCCACGCCGTGTCGTCCATGGACGATCAGCAGTCGCCGGCTCACGGCTCAGACCCGCACGGCATCCTCGTGGCGGGGATGGCCGCGGCGGCCCGGGCCGGCTGGCTCGCGGCCGGGCCGGAGGCCGAGGAGGTCCAAGTCCGTAAGCGCCGCATCGACGGAGACGCGACCGCGGCCGCCGAGTCGATCCTGCGAAGATTCGCCGACCGCCTGGTCATCGTGGCGGGAGAGGGGCCGGGCGAGCAGATGCCGGGTGCCTTTCTGGGGCAGGAGCTGGGGCACGCGCGAGACCCCTCACGGACGTGGAGCGGCATCTTCGACTACGTCGACGGCACCACTCTGACTGCTCTCGGCCTGCCGGGCGCCCTTTCGCTCGGCGGCCTCGGCAAGGGCCTGCGGGGCGTACCCGATCTTCAGGCGTACGCCGTGCTGGCGCCCGTCTCGATCGCGGGCCGGCTTGACATCGGCACCCCGCCCGAAGAGCACGCGCTCGACATGGTCGAGGCCATCGGCGCCGAGTGCGGGGTGCACCGGCTCGGCGATCTCCGCGTCGTCACGCACTCACAGGACACGGGGGCCTTCCACCAGACGCTGATCAGCCGGCTCGTGGACGGCGGCGTCGGCGAGGTCGTCGTGCCCGATCCGGTGATCATCGAGCCGCCGTACGTGCTCGCCAGGGCGGGCCTGGTGGAGCCGCGGACGGACACCATGATCGGGGTCTTCGGATTCCCCGAGCTGGCGTTCGCCTGCCTGATTCTTGACCTGATCGCGCCGCAGTTCACGTTCGTGTTCCGGCCCGCGTCTCTCAGCGGGCTGCGCGCGAAGTCCGTCACCCTGGCACCGCTCTTCGACTTCGAGGACGAGGAGGTCGAGCAGCTCGCGGATGTCGGGCTGGGGCCGCACTCGCGGCTCCTCGGTTCGGATCTCGTCCCCACCGGGTCGGGGCGGGCCGCCGCGATGTTCTCGGTGACGGGCAGCCCGCTGCTCAGTCTCGAGCCCCCCGCCCGGCACGACGGCGCCGTGTCCGTCGAGGGGCTTCTCGTGGAGCGGGGCAGGATGACGCGGCTGAAAGTGATCAGCCGTCAGTAGACCTTGGCGAGGATCCCGCCGTCGACCAGGATGTCGGTGCCGGTGATGTAGGCGGCGTCGTCGGAGGCGAGAAAGGCGACGGCGTTGCCGACGTCACGCGGGCTGGCGAAGCGGCGCATCGGATAGCGGGCCGTGATCTCGCGGCGGGCGCCCTCCGGGTCGGGCTGGAAGTCGAAGTAGTCCTTCAGCCCAGGGGTCTCCACATCGCCGGGGCACACGGTGTTGAACCGGATGTTCTCCGGGCCGTAGGCCACAGCGAGCGACCGGCACATCGCCCGCAGGCCGCCCTTGGTGGCTCCGTAGGCCGGCAGATCGGGGTCGCCCACCAGGCCGAGAACGGAGGCGGTGATTATCACGGCGCCGCCTCCATGGGCGCGCATGATCGGGAGCATCTCTTTTATGCCCAGATAAACGCCTTTCAGGTTGAGGTCGTGGAGGCGGTCCCAGGTTTCGTCCGCGAAATCATCGATACGGCCGAGAATGGTGACTCCGGCATTCGCATGGAAGATGTCGATGCGCCCGTATTCGGCGCAGGCGCGGGCGACCATTTCCCGGTTGCCCTCCCGGGTGGAGACATCGGCGACGACACCCACCGCGCTGCCTGAATTCCCCTGGATGGTCTTGACGGTCTCGTCGAGCGTCGTGCGGTCGATGTCGACGCACACCACCGCGGCGCCCGCTTCGGCGAGCCGCAGCGCGCTGCCCTCGCCGATGCCCTGACCTGCACCGGTCACGACGGCGATCTTCCCGCTGAGGTCCATGCCCACTCCGATCGTCCTACGGGTTCTGATAACCCTCCGCGGCTCATCATGTTTATTGCGAGCCTTTTCGTCAATAGGACTTCTCCGGGCGTCGAATTTATCCCCCGATTATCGAGTGGACGACGTCCGGCTTGGACACCAGCGTTCATGAAGTGAGGGGATCGGCGTGATTCCGAACGCGTTGCGCTGCATTTGGCCCACTTCTCGGCCTGGCCGAAAACGTCGGCTGGACGTTCCGGACTCCGGAGGTTCTCGCCGTGGCCGAGGCGGCTCGCCGGCGAAGTCGTCCGCGGTTCGGGATGCCGTACGAAGAAAGGGCGATCAGCCGCGCCGCGCGGGGCCGGATCCCGGCGCCGACCGTCCGGACCGGGAGACCGGTGGCACTACAAGGTGACGGCCAGGCCGATCGCCAAGAGCAGGCCGTACGCCATCTGGAGCCGGCCGGTCTGCTGGAGCGCGCCGATCAGGACGGGTCCCTCGGCGCCGCGTAGCACGGCCCGGACGGGAGAGACGGCCAGCGGCGCCGCCAGCACCGCGAGCGCGGCGAGCGGCGCGACCGGGATCATCCCCAGGGCGATCGCGAACGGCGCGATCAGGCAGGCCGCGTAGAGGGTGCGGGTGCGTGGGGCGCCCAGCACCACGGCCAGGGTTCGCTTGCCGGCCGGACGGTCGGTGCTCACGTCGCGCAGGTTGTTGACCACCAGCATCGAGCACGACAGCAGCCCTACCGGGATCGACGCCACCAGCGCGGTCCAGGACAACTGCTCGGTCTGGACGTACGCGGTGCCGACCACGGGCACGACGCCGAAGAACACGAAGACCGACGCCTCGCCCAGGGCGCGGTAGCCGTAAGGGCTGCTGCCGCCGGTGTAGAACCAAGCGGCGGCGATCGCGGCGGCGCCCACCAGCAGGATCCACCAGCCACGGGTGACCACCACCAGGACCAGTCCGAGCACGGCCGCGGCGGCGAAGCAGCCGAGCGCGGCGGTCAGCACCTGGCGTGGCGTGGCCGCCCGCGAGCCGACCAGGCGCATCGGGCCCACGCGCTGGTCGTCGGTGCCGCGGATGCCGTCGCTGTAGTCGTTGGCGTAGTTGACGCCGATCTGCAGCAGCAGTGCGACGAGCAGTGCGAGGAGCGCCCGCCACCAGACGAAGCCGTGCTCTCCGATGGCCACGCCGGTGCCGACCATGACGGGCACGACGGCGTTGGGCAGGGTGCGGGGGCGCGCGCCGGCGAGCCACTGGCCGGTGGTTGCCATGGTGAAAAGTCCTCTAGCTGATGTCGGTGGTGAGCCTGACCATGCGGATCGGACGGCCCATGTCGAGCACGCGCTCGGCCATGTCCTCGCCCCAGCCGGCCGACTCCAGGAAGCCCAGCACCGCGTAGTTGTCGGCGAACACCCAGGTGACGATCTGCCGGTAGCCGTCGTCGCGCAGGTGGTCGACGGTCGCGTTGAGCAGCCGGCTGCCGTGGCCGCGGCGTACGAAGTCGGGGTCGACCAGCAGTGTCAGCATCTCGGCGACCACGGTCGGGTCGAGGTCGGGATCCTCGGCGGGAGCGTGGGAGGCCAGGCCGACCACGCGCTCACCGCCGCGCGGAGTGGCGAGGGCGGCGCTGCCGCCCGCCCCGAGCGCGGGGAAGCCCTCGGTGTCGAGGATGGTCTCCACAGCGACCAGCACCCGGTGCCTGGACGTGGGCGGGGCGACGATCGCCTCGTCCCACTGGCGCAGCCACATCTTCTCGGCCGCGGGACCGGTCATCTGCTCAAGGGGACCCTCGGGAAGGAAATCCCGATAGCCGTAGCGCCAGGCACGAATCTGAACATTCGCCACCTGGAGCACATCCTCGCGCCGGGCCGCCCGGACGCCTACGTCTGCCATCTCGGCCCGCTCCTTCGCCTGCCGTCATGCCACAAGGCACGAGCTACACCGTATCGGTGTTTGAGCCTTGGGGACGACGCGAACCCTGCTTCCTAGCCCGGTAAGCGCGTGTTTTGGTGCGGTTACCGCAGACCCGCATAGAACACCACGAACGAGATCGATTCTTCGACACGTCCACGAACGCCCACTGGCAGCCGTGCTCGGCGCACACCTTCAGCCGCTCCCAGGACGCGTCGGTGACCGCGGCGGAGATGCGGGCCAGACCGCCCGCCACACCGCCCTCCACCGCGACGAGCTCCGGCCGCTCACCGACCACGACCTTGAGCGGCAGCAGGGGGAGCTCGGCCGGCTCCCGCCTGAGCGCTGCCCGCAGTCCCTCGCGCAGCGCGACCGCGGTGGCCAGGTCGTCGTCGCCCGCGCGGTCGAGCGGCCCGATGAGGTGGTGCTCGCGAAGCCAGACGGCCAACTCGGCGGGAGACGTCAGCTCCTCCGTGCCGGCCTCGAGATCGACGGTGTTGAGGAAGTCACGCACGAGCTCCACGGGCGCCAGCATGTCACCACTGTACGGCAATAGCAGGTTGCAGCATGATGGTCTCTATGATCGTTCGCACCTGGCGTGGCTGGACCCACGCGGCCGATGCCGAAGCCTACGAGTCCTACCTGATGAGCACCGGATTCCCCGGCTACACCGCCACTCCCGGCAACCAGGGTGTCCAGTTCACCAGGCGCGACGCCGGCGACCGGGCGGAGTTCTTCCTGATCTCGCTCTGGGAGTCGTGGGACGCGGTCAGGGCGTTCGCCGGGGAGGAGCCCGGCAAGGCCGTCTTCTACCCGGAGGACGACGCCTACCTGGTCGATCGCGAGCTGACGGTCGACCACTACGAGGTGTTCGCCAGCGCCTGAGCCAGCCGCCGCACGCCTTCGGCCAGCTCCGCCAGGTGCGCGGCGGCGATGTGGGTGACGCGGACGCGCGGGCCGGGCGGCTCCGACGGGTAGTAGATCCTGCCGGGGCTGACCAGCACGCCGTTGCGCTGCGCGGCCTCGACCAGGGCCCGCTCGTCGGTCTCCGGCGGCAGGCGTACCCACAGGTGCATGCCGCCCCTCGGCAGCAGGTGCAGCTCGGCGGCCGGGAGCCGCGCGGCCAGCTCGGCGGCGAGCGCGTCGCGGCGGGTGGCGATCTCGGCGTGCATCGCCGTCAGATGCCGCCGCCACGCCGGTGAGCCGACGAACTCCAGCGCCGTCTCCTGCAGCGGCCGCGCCACGAAGAACGACTCCACCAGCTGGCCGGCCCGCAGCCGGTGCGCGGCCGGACCGCGTGCGATCACGGCCGCCACCCGCATGCTCGGTGAGAGCACCTTGGTGAGCGAGGAGATGTGGACGACGGTGCCGTCGGTGTCCATCGAGACCATCGGCGGAGGCGCCTGCTCGGTCAGGAACCGGGCGAAGTCATCCTCGATCACGAACGCGCCCGCCGCTCGGGCCACCTGGAGCACCTGCTCGCGGCGCTCACGCGGCATCGTGGTGCCCGTCGGATTGTGCACGGTGGGCTGGGAGTAGAAGACCCGCGCGCCCGTCACGGCGAAGGCCTCGGCGAGCAGGTCGGGCCGCACGCCCTCCAGGTCCATGGGCACGGCCGTCGTGCGCAGCCCCGCCGCCCGCGCCGAGGACAGCGCTCCCGGATAGGTCGGCGTCTCCACCAGCACCTGCGTGCCCGGCGCCGCCAGCGCCCGGAACGCGTGGGCGAGCCCGGCCTGCCCGCCGCTTACGATCAGCGCGTCGGCCGCGGTCACGTCGCCCCCGGCCTGCGCCGCGAACCACCTGCGCAGCTCCGCCAGCCCCGTCAGCGGCGGCATCGCCCACGCGTCGGGCCTGCGCACGGCTCGCGCCGCGGCGGCGGCCAGCTGTCTGTCCGGCCGCAGCCCCGCGTGAGGGTAGCCGCCGGTCAGCGGCACCACGCCCTCGGGCGGCCGGTCGAGCAACCCGGTGATGGCCGAGTCGTCGACCACGCGGTCGCCCAGGGCGACGGTCTGCCAGGAGAAGTCGGCGGTGTCGGTGGGCCGCTCCGGCCGATGCGTCACGAACGCGCCGCTGCCTGGCCGGGTGACCACCCTGCCCTCGGCGGCCAGCCGGCCGATGGCCCTGGACACCGTCACGGGGCTCACGTTGTGCCGCCGCATGATCTCCCGGCTGGACGGGAGCCGATCTCCTGGACGCAGCCGGGAGATCTCCTCGCGCAGTATCGTGGCGATCTGAGTGATACTGCTATCGTTGTCCATGAGGGAACAGAATAGCGCTATCGTCGCCGGAGAGATAGCGGTCCCGTCCGCGTTCACCCCGTCCTCCCGCAGGGCCGCCCGTCAGGGCACCGCGCTGGCCTTCCTGGGCGTGCTGGCCTTCTCCGGCTCCTTTCCGGCCACGGTCTACGCCATGCGCGGCTTCGACCCCTGGCTGGTCGCCCTCGGCCGGGCCGCCGTCGCCGGTGTGATCGCCCTGATCTGGCTGAAAGCCGCGAACGTCCCTCTCCTTCCGCCGCGCCACCAGTGGCGCTCCTACGCGCTGATCTCCCTCGGCGTGGTCTTCGGCTTCCCGGTCTTCAGCGGCCTGGCCTTCGACCTCGGCGCCACCACCGCCCATTCCGCCGTCGTCATCGGCCTGCTGCCCGCCGCCACCGCCTCCTACGCCGTCCTGCGCGCCGGCGAGCGTCCCCGGCCGCTGTTCTGGATCGCCTGTACGGCCGGCGCCCTCGCCATCACGGCCTTCACCTTCACCCGGGACCAGGGAACCGTGGCCTGGGCCGACCTCCTCCTCGTCGGCGCCTTGCTGTCGGCCGCCGTCGGCTACACGGAAGGCGGCAAGCTGTCCCGCGACACCCCCGGCTGGCAGGTCATCTCCCGCGCCCTCGTCCTGTCCCTGCCGTTCACCGTTCCCAGCGGCGCCGTGCTCGCCCTGACCACTCCCGTCCAGCCGTCGGCCGAGGCGCTGGCCGGGTTCGCGTACGTGGGGCTCATCTCGATGTTCCTCGGCTTCTTCCCCTGGTACGCCGGGCTCGCCAGAGGGGGCATCGCCCGGGCCGGGCAGACCCAGCTCGTCCAGCCGCTGCTCACCCTGGTGTGGGCCTGGTTCCTGATGGGGGAGAGGTTCGGGCCGGCGACCCTGGCCACGGCGGTGGCCGTCCTCGTGTGTGTCGCCGCGACCCAGCGCGCACGTACTTGAAAGCCGTGACGCCGACACGCAGGATGGGGGGTGGAGGTGTCACATGGCTGACCTCACGATCCCGGAAGAGGGCTTCTGGCCCGCGCCGCAGATTCCCCAGCCGAACATTTACCCGATGGAGTGGCGAGTCGAGACGGCCAAGCTCGCGGCGATCTACGAGAAGTCCAAGCGAACACTCTGGAACCCGGCCGACCTGCCCTGGGACGCGCTCGATCCCGGCGACTTCACCCGCGAGCAGCGGCTCGGGATCATGTACTGGTTCGCCGTCCTGGCCAACTTCGACGCCTCGGGACCGGCGGTGTTCGCCCGCGCCACCATCCAGGCGTTCGAGAAACACGAGGAGGACCCGGTCAGGAAGTGCTTCTTCTCCATCACCCGTGACGAGATGAACCACGAGGAATGCTGTCAGCGCACCATCGCCAAACTCTGGCCCGGCGGCCCCCTCGACTGGACTCCGTCCGACGACCTGGAGAAAGCCGCGCACAACAACATCGGCTGGCTGTACCACAACGGCGGCCGCTACTGGACCGGCTACAGCGCCGCCGTGGGCAAGTACTCGCTGCCGGTGCTGTTCACCAGCTTCATGATGGGCGAGATGGCGGCGTCCACCCTGTTCAGGGGGATGGCGTCGGGGACGCGTCACCCGGTGTTCGACGAGATGTTCCAGCGCATCGGCCGCGACGAGTCCCGGCACCTGCAGATCTGCATGACCATCCTGGAGAACGAGTGGCCCGGCCTCACCGACGACACCCGCTCGCTCATCACCCGCCAGCTCCGCGCTGGGTTCGTGTTCCTGTCGATGATCCTCTGGGAGCCGCCGGAAGGCTTCTGGGAGCTCCCGCCGTACTTCCTGGCCAACCACCGCGTCCTCATGGACCACGCCCGCGACGCCGGGCTGGGCGTGCTGTCGTACGACGAGCAGGCGGAGAACTGGCGGGTCGCCATGGCCCACGTCCGTGCGATCGTCGAACGGTGGGGCATCGACTTCCCGGCCATCCCCGAGCTGGACCTCGAAGGGGTGCCAGTCGATTTCATCGATCCGGAGGAGATCATCCCGGTTTTCTGACGTACGATCCGCGTCATGTGGGGACGTATGGACGGGCTTCGCGTGATGGAGCTGGGCACCCCGGGTGAGATGCGCAAGGAGCTCACCGACCTGACCCTGTCAGGTGCCAAGCAGGCCACGGCCGGGCTGCTGGAGCTCGACTACCACGCCCAGGGCGAGGCTCTGGAGCACATCGGCGAACGGCTGGCGGTGGTGGACGACTCGGGGGCCCGCGCGGCCGTGGTCGAGGTCGTCGGCATCGGGCTCGTGCCGTTCGCCGAGGTGCCCTGGGAGTTCGCGCTGGCGGAGGGCGAGGGGTATCACTCGATCGAGCACTGGCGCGACGTGCACCGCCGCTTCTGGGCGGACGAGGGCTGTCAGGTCGACGACTCGTCCACGGTCGTCTGCCTCTGGTATCGCCTGGTCAATCCGTAGGCCAGCGCTCCTCTGGAGAGACATAACTGCCTCGTTGCGGCACGGTGTAGATCCACCCTTGCTCTCGCAGCAGTGCCAGGGCACGCCGCACCGTCTCCCGCGCGACATCGTAATGCTGCACCATCGCTGCCTCCCCAGGGATGGGACGGCGAGGACGGAACTCGCCGGCCTTGATCTGCTCGCTCACCTCGCCCGCGATGTGTTGATAGAGCGGAACCTTCCGGGAGGTTCGCGGCGCCTGGTTGAGAGCGCCCACAAAGGTCCCCTCGCCCTGAACGGTGTGTATAAGCCCTTCGTCACGTAACACGCGGATCGCCCTGCGTGCGGTGGTGCGGGCCACACCGAACTCCTGCTGGATCTGCGCCTCACTCGCCACGGGGTCGCCAGGCGAGAGCTCTTGGACGATTCGCGAACGGATGATCTCGCTGATCTGGCGATAGAGGTGGGTGTCGCCCTCGGGGTCGAGCATGAGCCCAGGGTATACAGGTGAACAGACATAGGGGGAGTGTTAGGAACCTTTGCCGACGGGCCACTTGTCCGGCGTGGTCACGTAGGTGCCCCGGTAGGGGACGGTGAACACCCAGCCCGCTTCTCTGAGGTGGGCCACCGCCTGTCGAGCCGTGACCTTGGCGACGCCGTACTCCCGCATCATGACCTTCTCACCGGGGATCGCTCTGTTCGGCGCTATCTCGCCGCGCTGGATTCGCTCGGCGATCTCTTCGGCGATCTTCTGGTACATCGGGGCTTTCCGAGGTGCGCGTGGCGCACCGGGCTGCCCGACGAATGTGCCCTCACCTTGGACGGTGTAGGCCATGCCCTGCTCTCGGAGCTCGCGCGCCACGCGTCTGGCGGTGGTGCGCGCGATCTCGTAATCCCGCTCAAGCTTGGCCTCGCTCGGCACGGGGTCGCCCGCTCTGAGGTCACCGCGTTCGATCTGCTCGCGGATCAGATCAGCGACCTGCTTGTAGATAGGTATGGGCCCGTCACGGTCAAGCACGCTCGGATTATAGACGAAAGCGTACATGGCCGCTCAAAGCAGACGCTCAGTTGAGTGTATGGATACGGACTAGACCTATAGGTACGCCAGAGCTATAGTGTGCGGGTGCGCTCGGAGCGGGAGGAATGCCATAGCCGTCATGTGGCAGAGGACCTTGGGGTTCCGGCACTTACCGATTGGGAGCCTGAGCGGCCGAGGAGTGCTCGGGTGAGGGTGCGGGACCACACGTGTGACTGCCAGGCCGTTTTCTACGAGTTGTGCCAGGCGGGCGGGCTGAGATTCGTCCGAAGGACGAGCAGGAAGGGCGGGCGGATGGTGGTGGAGGAGTCTCCGTGGGTGATCGCCTCCGAGGCGGAAGCCTTGTGGCGTCGGCTGCTTGAAGGGAGAGCGCGGTGAGAGTGCGGCATCCGGATCGGCCCCCGCCCCCAGTGATCTTTTGAAGGCTCCCGGCCCTGCGGTCAACCGCCGAGGCAGGGCCGGGCCGCCGTGGCTTCGCCGATGAGGATGAAGGGTGCTTGCGAAGCCACGACCAACGGACCGCCATCCGCGCCGCGGTTCGTTCACCAGGACAGGCGACTGCCCGAGCTTGTCCGTTTCCCCGGCAGGTGTCATCCCACAGCACCGCACCTGCCGGGCCCAACGTCCTCGCGAATCCTCGCGAGGAGCCCGGCCCTCCAGCGGGCCTCCGGTCGCACGGCCCCGCTGGAGTGTCCCTCGCGGGTCGTACGGAATCCTCTCGGGCGAGAGCGAAACGGATTCCGGCGTGCCCGCGAGGGACGACCGCTCCGGCGCGCCACCTGGCCGCGCCGGAACGCACCTCGCAGACGCATCACTCACGCTCCCTGGCGCCTGCGAGGTGCCTGGCTCCGGCCGCCTCACTGCCGCAGAGGCGGCCGGAGTGCCCTCCACAGGTCCTGACAGTGCTCCCCAGGGCCCGTGAGGGACGGTTGCTCCGGCGGATCGTTTGGTCGCGGTGATCATGCCGGAGTCTTCCCCCGCCGTGTGGCATGCGTCCTGCAAGCCGCATGTCGCCGGCGGGGGAACCTTTCGCTCCCGATGCCCGGGCGGACGCTGAGGGTGGCGCCGAGATGCCTCGTCGGGAGAGCTTGGTGTCGAGTGTTGGGGACGTGGCCTGGACCCTCAGGGCGACGGGACCACGTCGACCAGGGCGACGGGACCACGTCGACAGTGGGTGCGCGGTCCGTGACCTCCATTGACGGCCGGCCCTGGCAACAGGATGGCACGGTGTCGCGAGACAGGATGATCGTTCAGCGCTATCGGCGGGCATCATGGGTTTTGCCGCCGACGAGAATGTCAGGCCAGGTTGGGATGCGTCGCCAGGACCTGTCGGTCACGATCAGGTGGTCGAGGAAACGCAGGCCCACCGTGTCGGCCGCCTCCGCGACGCGCGCCGTGGCGGTCAGGTCGTCGTCGCTCGGGTCGAGAGAGCCGCTGGGATGGTTGTGGGCGAGGCCGAACGCCGCGCCACCCGAGGTGAGCGCCGCGGTGATGATCTCCCGGACCGGGACCGTCGTGTGGTCGGCCCCACCCTCGGTGAGCACCGTGCGCCTGAGCACCGCGCCGCGCGTGTCGCAGACGACCACGACCAGGCGCTCATGCGAGTGGCCCCGCAGCAGGGGAGCCGCGATCGTGGCCAGGTCGGAGGTGCTGGTGACCCGGTCGCGCTCGGGCTCCGCCTGCGCTCGCCGTACGAGATGGAACGCCGCCGCCACGCGCGCGGCCTTGGCGGGACCGATGCCGGGGACGGCGAGCAGCCGGTGGGGATCCGACCGCGCCAGCCCATCGAGGTCGCCGCAGTGCTCGATCACCTGGGCGGCCAGGTCCATCGCGCTCGACCCGCGGAAACCCGAGCCGAGCAGCACGGCGAGCAACTCGCGGTCGGCGAGTGCCGTCGCCCCGCTCGCCATGAGCCGCTCGCGTGGCCGCTCCCGCGCGGGTAGGTCCTTCACTCGCATCGGCAACCTCCACCACGGTTGTATCAATGCGCACCGACAACCTCGGCGGTGTCACCGAGCGGGGACTCGGCCGCGAGGGGCGTCACCGAGTGGGGTGGCACCGCGAGGGACGCACCGTGGCGCGGCGGCTCCCTCGTCAGAGGGGCATGCTGTACGTGACCCGGAAGCGGTCGCCCGGGATCACGATGTCGCTCGTCTCCACCGGCCGGTCGCCCGCCCAGTGGGTTCGCTCGACGTGCAGGACGTGCACTCCCGCCGGCAGGTCGAGCGCGTCGATCTCGTCGGGGCGGGGGACCCGGGTGCGCACGCTCTCGACGATCTCGGTGACCTTGATGCCATGGGTGTACATCCTGGCGACCAGGCTCCGGCGCTCCTCCTCCGAATGGGCGGCGAACTCCAGCGGCTCGTACGAGGTGGCGAGTTGGAGGGGTTTGCCCTCGCCGCGGAAGACGTAGTGGGTCCTGGTCACCGTGGCTGAGGGGTCGAGCCGGAGCCGACGGGCGAGGTCGGGGCCCGCCTCGGCGGGTTCGCTGTGCCAGTCCCAGGTCACGCGTCTGCCCTGTGACTGCAGGTCGGCCGCGAACGGGGCAGGATGGTCGAGAAAACGCCATCGGTGCAAAGGTGTCGGGTCTGGATGCTGTCTGACGTAATGGCCTGATCCCACGCGGCCGATGATGAGGCCCTCGGCCGCCAGCACGCGCAGGGCGTGGCGGGCCGCGGTCTCGCCGACCTGATATTTACGAGTGAGCTGCGCCCGTGACGGGATGGGCGCGCCGGGGGGAAGGGTGCCGTCGTTGATCTGTCGCCGGATGTCTTCGACGACACGCAGGTAGACCGGATCTGAGGTGGCCACTAGTCCATCCCTGGGGGGTTCGGGTGAGGCGTTGCCCCATGTTGCCGTATTCGGCAGGTAACCGACCGTCATCGATGACCCTTGGAGCCCCAACTTTGCGGCAGTGGAAAATTATCGGCCAAACCCTGTAACGCCGATGTAAGAGGGGCCGATTGTTCGGTAGAGGTCGTCGATGTGTGTACCCCCGAGCACATATCGGCGGCCTCTTCCATTGCGCGTCCACCCCGCGATGCCGCCAAAATGCGGCGAAAGGGGCCCCCGGGCTGGCGAAGCGGGGTGGCGGCGTCCACCGGATTCGGGAATCCGGGTAGCGTTCGCACTATGGCATCGCCAACTGGAACCACGGACGCGCCCTTCGGGCGCATGCTGACCGCGATGGTCACGCCGTTCACCGCGGACGGGGCCGTCGACTACGAGGCCGTACGCCGCCTCGCCGTCTATCTGGTGGACGAGCAGCGCAACGATGGCCTGATCGTGAGCGGGACGACCGGAGAGTCGCCCACCACCTCCGATGACGAGAAAGAGCGCATTCTGCGCGCCGTGGTCGAGACCGTCGGAGACCGCGCCGCCGTGGTGGCCGGGGCGGGCACCAACGACACCCATCACAGTGTCGAGCTGGCCAGGGTCGCGGCCCGTGCCGGCGCGCACGGCCTGCTCGTGGTGACGCCTTACTACAACAAGCCCCCGCAGGAGGGGCTCTATCAGCACTTCACCGCGGTGGCCGACGCCACGGAGCTGCCGGTGATGCTCTATGACATTCCGGGGCGCAGCGGTGTTCCGATCGCGCCCGAGACCCTGATCCGGCTGGCGCAGCACGAGCGCATCGTGGCCGTGAAGGACGCCAAGGGCGACCTGTTCGCCGGCACCCAGGTGATGACCGCGACCGGCCTCGCCTTCTACTCAGGCGACGACCTGCTCAACCTGCCCTGGCTGTCCGTCGGCGCGGCCGGCTTCGTCAGCGTCGTCGGGCACGTCGTCGGAGCTCAGTTGGCCCACATGATCGACGTCTACCGCAACGGCGACGTGGCGCAGGCCCTGGCCGTGCACCGGCTAGTGGCGCCCGTGGTCGATGGGATCATGATGAGCGCCGGTGGCGCGATCATGGCCAAGGCGGCGCTGGGCATGGTGGGAGTGCCCGTGGGGCCGGTGCGGCCGCCGCTGGTCGCCGCGACGGAGAAGCAAATCGCCGAGCTGCGGGTCTGCCTGGTAGCCGGTGGAGTGAAGTTGACAGACGCTTAGAAACGGGGAGGAACCAGAAGTTTTGAGAACACGAGTTGACCACAGGGGCCCGGCATGAGCCATCCACATCCTGATCTCGGCCCCCCACCGGCCCTGCCTGACGGCGGCCTGCGCATCGTCGCGCTGGGTGGACTGGGCGAGATCGGCAGAAACATGGCCGTCTTCGAATACGGCGGCCGCCTACTGATCGTCGATTGCGGGGTGTTGTTCCCCGAGCCCGACCAGCCGGGTATCGACCTGATCCTGCCCGACTTCGACTACATCAGGGACCGGCTCGACGACGTCGAGGCCCTGGTGCTCACGCACGCCCACGAGGACCACATCGGGGCAGTCCCTTACCTTCTGCGCGAGCGGCGCGACATCCCGCTCATCGGGTCCAAGCTGACGCTTGCCCTCATCGAGGCCAAGCTCACCGAACACCGCATCCAGCCGACCAAGATCGAGGTGGTCGAGGGAGAGCGGCACAGGTTCGGGCCGTTCGACTGTGAGTTCCTCGCAGTCAACCACTCGATTCCCGACGCGCTGGCGGTGGCGATCAGAACGCCGGCCGGCATCGTGCTGCACACCGGTGACTTCCGGATGGACCAGCTGCCGAGCGACGGCCGCCTCACCGACCTGGGCGGGTTCGCCAGGCTCGGCACCGAGGGCGTCGACCTGCTGATGTCCGACTCGACCAATGCCGAGGTGCCCGGGTTCGTCACCAGCGAGCGGGAGATCGCGCCGGTCATCGACGAGGTGATCCGCACCTCCGAGCAGCGGGTCATCGTGGCCAGCTTCGCCTCCCACGTGCACCGTATCCAGCAGGTCCTGGACGCCGCGGCCAAGCACGGCCGCAAGGTCGCCCTGGTCGGCCGGTCGATGGTGCGCAACATGGGCGTGGCCCGCGACCTCGGCTACCTCAAGGTGCCGCAGGGGCTGATCGTCGACTCCCGCGACATCGAGGAGTGGCCGCCGGAGGACGTGGTGCTCGTCTGCACCGGGTCCCAGGGCGAGCCGATGGCGGCGCTGTCCAGGATGGCCAACCGCGACCATCCCATCCGCGTCGCCCAGGGCGACACCGTGCTGCTGGCCTCGTCGCTGGTGCCGGGCAACGAGACCGCGGTCAACAAGGTGATCAACGGGCTCACCCGCTGGGGCGCCCGTGTCGTGCACAAGGGCAACGCCAAGGTGCACGTCTCCGGGCACGCGGCCGCGGGCGAGCTGCTCTACGTGCTCAACCTGACGCGGCCGTCCAACTTCATGCCCGTGCATGGCGAATGGCGGCACCTCCGGGCCCACGCCAAACTCGCCGCGCTCACCGGCGTGCCCGACGACCACATCGTGATCGCCGAAGACGGCGTCGTGGTGGACCTGGTCGACGGCCGGGCGAGGATCGTCGGCGCCGTCCACGCCGGATACGTGTACGTCGACGGCTCCTCGGTCGGCGAGATCACCGACACCTCGCTGAAGGACCGCCGGATCCTCGGCGACGAGGGTTTCATCTCGGTGGTCGTCGTGGTCGACTCCAACACCGGCAAGCTCATGGGCGGGCCCGAGATCCACGCGCGTGGCTCCGGCATTGATCCGGCCCAGTTCGATGGATTCATCCCGCAGATCCAGAAGGCGCTCGAGGAGAAGGCCGCGGACGGTGTGATCGACTCCCAGGAGATCCGGCGGGTGGTCCGCCGCACGGTCGGGCGCTGGGTGAGCGACACCTACCGCCGCCGGCCGATGATCATCCCTGTGGTGCTCGAGGTCTGAGGCTCCCGCCGGTACGGCAGGTCTGTCCGCCTGCCGTACCGACTGGTGGATCATCTCGATCCGTCGAGGAATCTCCCTGTCCTCGACGACCTGGCCGACTGTACGCCGCGGCCCTGCTTTTGGGGCCGGTTTGTATGCGGTGGTCCCGGTCTCGGGCCGACTCTATGCGGTGGTCCCGGTCTCGGGCCGACTGTACGCGGCGGCCCTGAACCTTGGGCCGACCCGACCGATGTCGGCTCGCTCTAAGCGTCTCGTCGGCGCAGCAGCCATGCTCCCGCGAGCACTGGTAACAGTGCGTAGGCGGTGAGTGCGGTGGCCGCCGCTGCGGGCGGCAGGAGCGAGCCGTACACGGAGTACGTGAGGTCGTCGCCGGTGATCTGGCGGGGGAGTGATCCGATCATCACCGAGCCGAGAAGCTCACTCCACGGCTCTGGCAGATTGCCGACGATCATCGGGATCACGTAGACGAGCCCGACGAGGATGGTGATCGCCCCGGCCGCCGAACGCAGGATCACACCCAGTCCCAAGCCGAGCAGGGCGAACACGGCGACCGAGAGCCCAGTGGTGATCAACGTTGGTAGCTTGTCGAGGAATGGGGCGGTGTAGACGCCCGCAAACCGGTCGCCGACCACCCAGCGGCACAGGAAGTACGTGCCGAACACCGTCGTCGCGCCCGTCAGTAGCCCGAGCGCGCCCACAACCGTGGCTTTCGCCGTCAGCACCGGCCAACGCCTCGGCACGACCGTGAGGCTCGCCCTGATCGTGCCTGTCGCATATTCCGACGTGATCGCCAGAACACCCAAAACCCCCAGACAGAGCTGCGGCACGATTACCAGCACTTCCTCCAGCTTCGCGAGGCGGGCTTTCGACTGCTGTGCGGGGGGAGCGCTGTCGTACATCCCGCTGGCCATCCATGCGAGGCCGATGCCCACGAGGATGGCGCCGAGGCTGAGAATCAGGATGAGGTGGCTGGAGCGGACCGAGCGGACCTTCAGCCACTCCGAGGCGATGACGTTCACTGAGACTCCTTGAGTCCGGAGACTTCCTGATCTGTTGGTGGAAGAGATCACGCGTCGCGCCTCCTCAGCATGAAGAAGCCGATGGTCAACGCGACGACCGCGTAGCTGAGAAGCACCGTCAGTGCGACCCACGGGGTCAGGAGGACACCGCCGACCCGTCTCGGCAACTGCTGGTCGGCGATCTGTTGCACCAGGTTGGGCAGCTTGACATCCTCCCGGCTCTGAAGAACCGGGATTCCAACCGTCGCCGGTTGGGCTTTCTGCTTCGCCGCCGGTCGCCCGCCCGAGAGGACTCTCGTTGAGGTCTTACACCGGCTCCACAGGCGTTTCGCCTCTCCGCAAGCTCTGCGGCGAGGGTGTTTCCGATCGTTCGTCCAATGGCTTGGTCATCGCCACCGTCGAACGCACTACCGAACCGTGCGGTGTCGTGCGGCGGTTTGACGGCGGTCCGCCTGGCGGCGAATCGCCTGCCCCTGCCCTGCTCCGCAGGGGTCCGATTCCTCCCCGCCTGAAGGCGGGGGTCTCCTCGGAGGTTCCCGATGAACACAGCGACCCGGGTGTTCCACGATGGGGGCAGGTAAGTGGCGGCGGCCGGCAGGACGAACAACAGTGAGACCACCGACACGATCGCCCCCGCCGTCGACCGAGTGACGAAACCCAGCCCCAGGCCCACCAACGCGAGCACGGTCACCGACAGTCCGGAGGCGAGCAGCATCGGCAGATCGTGGGAGAAGGTGACTTCGTTGAAGCCCAACTGCCGGTCACCCGCGATCAGACGACTCACCACGTAGGTGGTCAGGATGACCGCGTGGGCCGCGACGAACGTGGCAGCGCCGACCATCCCCACCTTGGCCAGCAGCAGCGCACCCCGCCTGGGCACGGCGGTCAGGCTGGCGCGGATCATGCCCGTGGTGTGCTCCGAGGTGATCGTGAGCACACCGATCACCGCCAAACTCATCTGAACCAGTGGCAGAAACGCCTGCTCGGGGGCCGCTACCCGGATCGCCCCGCGTGCGTCCGCGAGCCCGCCCACATAGAACGTCCACACCACCCCCAGGGCCACCATGAGAGCCGCGGCCCCGATGGCGTGGAAGGTCGAGGTGACCGAACGGAGTTTCAGCCATTCAGACGAAAGGGCGGCTCTCATCGTGAGGTCCCGAACTGCACACTGCTCGCCGTCAAGGCCATGTAGGCGTCTTCGAGCGTGGGATGGCTCGCGGTCAACTCGTCCACGGTGGTGTCCGCGATCAGCCTGCCCCTGCCCACGATGACGATGCGCTCGGCGGTCAACGCCATCTCGCTCATCAGGTGGCTGGACAGCAGGATCGTCCGGCCCTCGGCTGCGAGTGTGCGCATGAGGTCGCGGATCCAGCGCACCCCGCCGGGATCGAGCCCGTTGACCGGCTCATCGAACATCAACACCCCGGGGTCGCCCAGCAGGGCGGCCGCGATGCCGAGCCGCTGTTTCATGCCCAGTGAGAAACCCCCCACCCGCCTGCGGGCCGCGCCGGCCAACCCCACCTGCTCCAGCACCTCGGTCACTCGCCGCGGGCCGATGTCGTTGGTGCGGGCCAGGCACAGCAGATGGTTGTAAGCACTGCGTCCACCGTGCACGGCGTTGGCGTCGAGCAGCGCGCCCACCTGGCGCATGGGCAGACCCAGCGAGGTGTAGGGTCGCCCGTTGACCAGGGCCTCTCCCGAGTCGGGCGCGTCGAGGCCGAGGATCAGCCGCATGGCCGTGGATTTGCCCGAACCGTTGGGGCCGAGGAAGCCCGTCACATGGCCGGGTGTCACCGTGAAGGTCAGGTCGTCCACCGCGAGTGTGACGCCGTAGTGCTTGGTCAGTTGCCTGAGTTCGATCACGCCGTAAACGATGCGGCAGAGCGGGCGCTCAGCACATCAGACCACGGTCCGAATATCAAGGTCAGACCCTGGGCTGACGTCCTCGGGCGGCCGAACCGGCTACCTTCAACGCGTGCACGAGCCACACCCCCTCTTCGTCAGGCGTCTGAGCCGAGACCAGCTGATGATCCTCGATCTGCTGGCCGGGTTGGCGTTCTCCCTCCTGTTCCTGACGGCAGCGACCAACGCCTCGGGTCTGCCGTCGTGGGCGAGGCTGGTCATCCCCTTCGCGCTGGGGATGCCGCTGGTCCTGCGGAGGCGGTGGCCGATGCTGATCTTCTGCCTCACACTGGCGCTCGCGGTGCTGGCCGTGCTGCTCGGTGCCGTGAGCTTCGCCTACGTCTCACCTGCTTACGCGCTCTACGTGGTGGCGTTGGTCGACACCCGCGGGGCCTGGGTGCCGACCACGGCGATCGCGGTGCTCACTCTGATCACGCTGGGCGGTCTGGTCCTTGCCGGAGAGTCGTCGCATACGGGGGCACCGCCCTGGATGACGCATCTCGACGTGCCCCTCATCGGCATCGCCGCGCTGGGTGGGGCGTGGACGGTCGGTCGCGCCGTGGGAGAACGAAGGGTCTACGCTGCCCGCGACGCCGATCGGCTCGCCGAGCAGGCGGTGACGGAGGAACGCTTGCGCATCGCCCGTGAGCTGCACGACGTGGTCGCGCACAGTGTGGGCCTGATCGCGGTCAAGGCGGGCGTGGCCAACCATGTCATGAACACCAAGCCTGAAGAGGCGCGGGACGCGCTGCGGGTGATCGAGACCGCGAGCCGGAGTGCGCTCGTGGAGATGCGCCATCTCCTCGGCGTCCTCCGCTCCGCCGAGGCACCCGACCTCGATCCCGCTCCCGGCCTCAGCGGGCTTGCGGGGCTGGCTGAGCAGGCCAGGATGGCGGGCGTCGACGTAGATCTCGGCGTCCGGCTCGGGCCGGCGGGGGAGCGGTTACCCGAGGGGGTGGAGTTGTCGGTCTACCGGATCGTGCAGGAGGCGCTCACCAACGTGGTCAAGCATGCAGCGCCCACGCTCTGCCGCGTGACGGTCGTCGCCGACGAGCGGGAGGTCCGGATCGAGGTGGTGGACGACGGGCCTGGCCGCCGTGTGATCCCTGCCGAGGGGGCAGGGCACGGGCTGATCGGAATGCGAGAGCGGATCATGATGTACGGCGGGGATTTCGAGGCGGGAGGTGTTCCTGGGCAAGGGTTCCGTGTTCTGGCCCGGCTGCCGAACGTCCACGCTTCACCTGGAGGTGTCTCATGATCCGCGTGCTGATCGCCGATGATCAGGCACTCCTCAGAGGAAGCTTCCGAGTGCTCGTCGACTCGGAGCCCGACCTGACCGTTGTGGGCGAGGCATCCACGGGAGCGGAAGCGGTCTCTGTGGCGTTGGAGGAACGACCCGACGTGGTGCTCATGGATGTCCGGATGCCGGAAATGGACGGGATCGAGGCCACCAGGCGCATCGGTGACGTCTCCCGCGTCCTGATCGTGACCATGTTCGACCTGGACGCCTACGTCTACGACGCCCTTCGCGCCGGGGCCAGTGGGTTTCTGCTCAAGGACACTCCGCCCGCCGAATTGCTGACCGCCATCCGGGTGGTGGCTGGTGGCGACGCGTTGCTGGCTCCGACCGTGACGCGCCGGCTGATCCAAGAGTTCACCCGCACTCCGGCTGTGCCCCGCGTGCACGGGCTCGAAGGGGTGACCGAGCGAGAGCGGGAAGTGCTCACGCTCATCGCTCGTGGGCTGTCAAACAACGAGATCTCCGCCTACCTGCAGCTGAGCTTGGCCACGGTCAAGACCCATATCAGCCGGTTACTGGCCAAGCTCGAAGCCAGGGATCGCGCGCAGCTCGTTATCGCGGCATATGAGAGCGGGCTGGTGGGCGCGTCTCAGTGAAGAAGTTTCTCGAGGCGGCTGAGTGGGTGATGGGGTTGTCACGCGGTTTGTGGCCCCAGGGTGAGGACGGTTGCCCCTGGGTTCGCTAACGTCCGGGGCATGAGGGAAGTGCGGGTCGTCTTTCGAAAATACGGTGGAGCGCTGCACTGGAATCATGTGGCGACGCTTCTTGACGAGGACGAGCACGGCGTATGGGTCGCGGTGCCCAGCGGGACGTACGCGCGCAAGGGCACCGGGCCGCCGGTCATGTCCAGGATCGCGAGCATCATGCTGTTTCCGCGTGATGCCTGGTGGACCGCGTCCTTCAACGCGCCGCCGCACAAGGTGGAGATCTATGTGGATGTAACGACGGTGCCCGAATGGAGGGATGGCGAGGTGACCATGGTCGACCTCGACCTTGACGTGATCCGAATGCGGGATGGACGGTTGATTCTGGATGACGAGGACGAGTTCGCCGATCATCAGGTGTCGCTGGGATATCCCGCCGATGTGATCAAACGGGCGGAGGAGACGGCTCACTGGCTGATGGCCGCCGTTAAAGAGCGTGAGGGAGCCTTCGGCGGCGCCCATGTGAGCTGGTTGGCTCAAGTGAGCTGAGGAGCTTCACTCTCCCGCCGATGGCTGTCCAGCGAGGCGCCGACCGTCTTCTTGTGGGTGCTCTGGTGGTCGACGCCCATGGGGGCGGGGTCGGGGGAGCCGACTGGTGATCAGCCGCCGACCTGACGCCGACGACGACCTGACGCTGACGCCGGTCGCGACGCCTACGCTGACGCCGGCCGCGACGCTGACGCCGGCCGCGACGCTGACGCCGGCCGCGACGCTGACGCCGGCCGCGACGCTGACGCTGACGCTGGCCGCGACGCCTTCGCCGTCCTGCACGAGCTGTATCCGAAGTGCGGCATCACCGTCCAGGACGACACCGCGTATGTGCAGCGCCGAGGTCCGGTTCGACGCCCAGATCGGAGCTGGAAGGCGCGTCCATGTATGTGAACGCTTGCCAGAATTGTGGACAAGCTGCCGCAACTGTAAGAATCGGGCTGAGAAAGTGTCAAGACTCCGGAGGACCAATCGATGATCTACGGACACGACCCGAGGACCGGGGAGGCCCTGGGGGCCGCCCTGCCCGAAACGGACCGTGACGGAGTCGACCTGATCGTCTCTGCCGCGACGACCGCCGGCGCGGCCTGGCGGCTCACCCCGGCGGCCGAGCGGGCGCTCGTGCTGGAGGCGATCGCCGACGCGCTCATCGCGCACGTCGACGAGCTGTGGCGGCTCGCCGACCAGGAGACCGCGCTCGGAGAGGTACGCCTGCGCGGCGAGGTCGCCCGTGCGGCGGGGCAGTTCCGGCTCTTCGCCCAGGTGGTCCGCGATGGCGGCTATCTGGACGCCGTCATCGACCACGCCGACCCCTCGGCCACGCCACCTCGTCCTGATGTGCGCCGGATGAAGCATCCGCTCCCGGGCGTCGTCGCGGTGTTCGCGGCGAGCAACTTCCCGTTCGCGTTCTCGGTGGCCGGTGGTGACACGGCCTCCGCCTTGGCAGCGGGCTGTCCGGTCGTGGTGAAGGCGCATCCCGGGCATCCGAACACCTCCGAGCGGGTCGCGAAGATCGTCCGGAACGCTCTGCCGTATCCGGATCTACTCGGGCTCGTGCAGGGGATGCAGGCCGGCGCGGAGCTGGTGCGGCATTCCGAGGTGGTGGCCGCCGGGTTCACCGGCTCGGTCGCTGGAGGCAAGGCGATCCAGGCCCTGATCGACGAGCGCGAGGTGCCGATTCCGTTCTTCGGCGAGCTGGGCAGTGTCAATCCGGTCGTCGTGCTGCCGTCCGCGTCCATGGCCGACGTTGCGTCGGGGTTCGCCGCCTCGCTGACGCTGGGGGTGGGGCAGTTCTGCACCAATCCTGGGCTGATGTTCGTGCCGGACGACGACGAGTTGCGCAAAGCGCTGGCCGCCGCGGTCGAGGGCACCACTGGGGGGCCGATGCTGGCCGAGCGGATCAGAGACGGCTACCTGGGCGGGCTGGAGCGGCTCGGGGAACTTGCCCTGCTGGCCGAGGGCAAGCCGGGGGAGGGGACCTGGGCGGTGACGCCGAAGGTGTTCACCACGGATCTCGACACGTTCGCCGGAAAACTGCCCTCGATCGCCGAGGAGTGCTTCGGGCCGGCGTCCATCATCATCACTTATCGCGATATTTCGGATCTGCGGGCGGTGCTGGAAAGGCTGGAAGGGTCGTTGACGGCCACCGTGCATGCGACCGATCCCGACGAGGTGGAAGAGGTCGCCGAGGTGCTCGGCCGGAAGGCCGGACGGCTGATCTGGAACGGGTGGCCCACCGGGGTCGCCGTGTGCTGGGCGATGCATCACGGCGGTCCGTGGCCCTCCACCACTGCCCCCGCGTACACGTCGGTCGGCGCCACGGCCATCGACCGATGGCTCGTCCCGAGGGCTTACCAGGACTGGCCTGAGAAGTTGTTGCCGGACGTGTTGAAGGAGGTCGGGCCGTTGGGTGTGCCGCGTCGGGTTGATGGCGTACTGGAGCACTGACTCACGGGGCGGTCGGGCCGTGCCGGGCTTGGCACAGCCCGTTCGTGGTGCACCTCGTAGTCAGGTTCGCAGGACCGAGGGGGGTTCTGAGGTCTGAGGAAGGCGTCGCGAGGGAGGAGCGTGGTCATCGTGGTCAGGTGTCGCCGTGTCAGCGTGTCACCGTGTCGCCGTGTCAGGGTGCCACCGTGTCGCCGTGCCACCGTGTCGCCGTGCCACCGTGCCACCGTGCCACCGTGTCGCCGTGTCAGGGTGTCACCGTGTCAGGGTGTCGCGGGCGATGCGGATCGCGTGCAGGGCCTCGTCCACGCGGTCACGGTGGGTGCGGAAGCTGACCACGCTGATCCGCAGCATGTAGGTGCCGTCGATGAGCGTGCTCGACAGGAAGACACGGCCGCCGTCGTTGACCTGCTTCAGCAGTGCGGCGTTGAACGCGTCGGCGTCGCCTGGTTCCGGGATCCAGCGGAACGCGACCGTGGTCAGCCGGGGCTCCCAGGGCGCCTCGAAGCCGGCCTCGCGCAGCGAGTCGTACGCGTACCGGGCCAGGTCGAGTTTCTCGTCCAGGGCTTCCCGGAAGGCGGCCAGGCCGTGCAGCTTGATGGGCAGCCAGAGACGGAGGCCGCGGAAGTCGCGGGTCAGTTCGGGGGAGTATTCGGAGAAGTTCGGGATCTCGTCCTCCGCGCCGAGGTCCTGCAGGTAGTCGGCGGACAGATGGTGCGCCTCCCGCAGCAGGGCGCCGTCACGGACGATGAGCGCGCCGGTGCCGTACGGCAGGAACATCGCCTTGTGCGGGTCGAGTGTGATGGAGTCGGCCCGTTCGATGCCGGAGAGCAGGTCCCGCCCGCGGACGGTGAGCTGGAACGGTCCTCCGTAGGCGGCGTCCACGTGCAGCCACAGGCGCTCCGCGCGGGCGATCGTGGCCAGGTCGTGGAGGGGGTCGATGGCCCCGGTGTTCGTCGTGCCGGCGCTGGCGACCACCAGGAAGGGGCGCAGTCCGGCCCCGCGGTCCTCCTCGATGAGCCGGGTGAGGGCGTGCGGGTCCATGGCGAGGGTGTCCTGAGTGGGCACGGTCCGTACGTTCCGCTGGGGGATGCCCGCCAGCATGGCGGCCTTGGCCGAGGAGGCGTGTGTCTGATCGGTCACGTAGAGGACTCCGTCGAGGAAGTCCTCGCCCAGGTGCGTGGCGCGGGCGGTGACGATGGCCGAGAAGTTGGCGAGCGAGCCGCCGCTGGTGAGGATGCCGCGGGCCTGCTCCGGATAGCCGAACAGGTCGCACAGCCAGCGGATCGCCGTCCATTCGAGTTGGGCGCAGACGGGTGCGAGGTTCCACACGGACACGTACTTGTTGAGCGCGGACGCCAGGAAGTCGGCGAGCGCGGCCGAATAGAGACCACCGCCCGGGATGTAGGCGAGATAGCCGGGGCCCGCGCTGGTGGCGCCCCTGGTGGCCGCTTCGGCGACCGTCTGGAGGAGAACGGGCAGAGGAGTGCCGTGTTCGGGAGCCCGTTCGCGGAGGTTCGTGGCGAGTCGCTGCGCGCCATTGAGGTCGAAGGCGGGCATGGTGGGCAGGTCGCGGATGAAGTCCGCCACGAGGTCCAGGACGGCCTCGCCCATCTTGCGTGTCTCGTCGGGGCCCGGCTCCAGAGGATGATTCGGGAAGTACGGCATAGGCCGGATCCTGCCATCTGGTACGCCGTCAACCCAGATGTGACGCGCCCAGGCTCACGTGACCGTGGGGCGATGGCGCCGAGATACGGATGAATGGTGAGATCGCGGTATAAGGGCCGATTTAATATGAGAGTTCAGTGCACCTGCCGGGGGAGTTACGCATGCGTGAGCCGCTCGTCGTGGCCGTTGTCCAGCCGTCGTGCCTGCCCTACGACGTGGCCGCGAACGCGGTCACGCACGCCGAGGCGGTCAGGGCCGCCGAGGCCAGGGTGGTGGTCTTTCCCGAGCTGTCGCTGACGGGGTACGAGCTGGACGCTCCCGCGATCTCGGCCGATGATCCGCGACTGGCGCCCCTCATCGAGGCCTGCGCCGAGACGGGGTCCCTGGCGCTGGTGGGGGCTCCGGTGGGCGGCGAGGCGGGCCGGGCGTACATCGCGATCCTGGCCGTCGACGGTGGCAGGGCGAGCCTGGCGTACCGGAAGATGTGGTTGGGCACGGAGGAGGCCGAACGGTTCACCGCAGGCGACAAGCCGGCCGTGCTCCAGGTCGACGGCTGGCGGCTGGGGCTCGCCGTCTGCAAGGACACCGGTGTCCCGGAGCACGCGGCCGACCTCGCCGCCCTGGGCATCGACGCCTATGTCGCGGGGACCCTGAAGACCGCAGAGGAGTCGGCGGTTCAGGACGAGCGTGCCCGCCGGATCGCCACCGATCATCGGGTCTGGGTGGCGGTGGCCAGTTTCGCCGGCTCGACCGGCGGCGGATTCTCACGGGCCGCCGGCCGTTCGGGCATCTGGGCGTCGGACGGCGCCGTGGTCATCCAGGCCGGGCCCGAAGTCGGCGCCATCGTTCGGGCGACCCTTCAGTAGGTGCAAGTCCGCCGGCGCCGAAGAGGTGCAAGCCCGTCGGCGCCGAAGGGAGTCACCGGGAAGAACAGAGCACCATCTAGCCGCGTGAACAGTCCTTTCTAGCGGATGCCCTCCCGTCTGAGAGTGGCGGCCAGCTTGCGGGTGTGCTGGATGACCGCGTCGGTGATCTTCTCGACCTCGGCGGGTCGCAGGCTCGCCGGCATCGAGCAGCTGATCGCGTCCGTGGCGGGGATGCGGTAGTCGACGGCGACCGCCACGCAGGCCACGCCGGGGGTGCCCTGCTCACGTTCGCAGGCCCAGCCTCGGGTGCGAACCTGGTCGAGCTCCCCGGTCAGCTTGGCCAGGTCGGTGATCGTGTGCTCGGTCATGGCCGGCATCGGGTCGGGCACCAGCGCGGCGACCTCGTCGTCGGTGAGCTGGGCGAGCAGCACCTGTCCGAGCGCCGTCACATGGGCGGGCAGCCGGCGACCCACCCGGGGGATCACGTGGTGCGCCTCACGCGACTCGCGGGTGGCCAGGTAGAGGACGTGCGCGTCGTCTCGGCGGGCGAAGTGGGCGGTCTGCCCGGCCTCGGCACGGAGGTCCTCCAGGGTCTGCTGGGCGAACGGCAGCGCCGGATCCTTGTCGAGGTAGGCCGTGCCGGTCAGCAGGGCGTGCGGGCCGATGCCGAACGCGCCTCTGGCCTTGTCGGTCTCCACCCAGTGGAGCTCGACCAGCGTGCGCATCAGGGCGTGCAGGCTGCTGCGGGGAAAGCCGGTGCGCTGCTGGAGCTCCGACAGGGTCAGGGTCTCGGGGGAGGTGGCGAGGGCTTCCAGGATGCGTACGGTCCGCTCGGCGGACTTGACCAGCTGCGGCTCCATGCTCGTCCCATCTCGACGACGACTCCGACATGTCAGGATACGGGATGCCGTCCAGATACATGGACGTCTACCGTCCGATGACGACGCTGGTCAGGCCGCACCTAGGATGACGCTCAGGACGCGGCCAGGACGGTGATGCTCGACGGAAACAGGTGTCGCAGCCGCTAGGTCGACGCTTCGCGACTTCGAGCAGGTGATGTGCCTCAGACCGCCTCCTGTCCATATATGTGGACATATGTCGAGAATGTGGGACTTGCTTAAGCAAACGTAGCTAGTCACGCGTTGCACGGTCAATATTCAAGAATGTGAATATGGGCCAGACCTGTGTACACAAGGAGCATGCGCATTCTGATGACCGGTGCCGCCGGAAAGGTCGGAACCCTGCTCCGCCCCCGCCTCGCCCGTGCGGGCCGCACGATCCGCCTGTCGGACCTGCTGCCGCTGGAGCCCGGCCCCGGAGAGGAGGCCGTGACGGCCGACCTCGCCGATGAGGCCGCCATGAGCGAGGCGATGAAGGACGTGGACGCCGTGATCCATATGGGCGGCCAGAGCAGGGAGCATCCGTGGGCCGACATCGTCCGCGCCAACATGGACGGCACCCACGTGCTGCTGGAGGCGGCCCGCCGTGAAGGCGTGCGGCAGGTGGTGATGATGGGCAGCCACCACGCGGCCGGCTTCCAGGCCCGGCCCGCCTCGGGTGGCGAACTGCCCGACTACGCCTTCCCGCGTCCCGACACCTTCTACGGCGTGAGCAAGGTGGTGATGGAGGCGCTGGGCAGCCTCTACCACGACCGGTTCGGCATGAACGTGACCGTGATCCGGCTCGGCACCTGTGACGAGGCCCCGTCCGACACACGCGGCCTGGCGACCTGGATCTCGCCCGGTGACCTGGCCCGGCTGCTGGAGGCGGCGCTGACCGCGCCCGGCCACCACATCGTGTGGGGCGTTTCGGACAACACACGCCGCTGGTGGTCGCTGGAGGAGGCACGGGCCATCGGGTACGTCTCCGAGGACGACTCCGAGGCGTACGCGGGACCGCTGCTCGCCGAGCACGGGGAGCCCGATCCGGACGCGCCCGTGCACCACCGCGCGGGCGGGGTGTTCACGCTCAACGAACTGGGCGGCAGCTGGTAGTACCGGCACCCCGGCGAGGCTCGCGCCTTGCCGGTGGCCGCGCTCCCAGTGTGCAACCGGTTGTAGGACATCTAACCAAGAGCGAAAACGTTAACCGGGCCGCGCTGGCTGTTGTGCCTCTCTGACCAGGCTTTTCTACGTTGGCGATATATCGGTTACGGGTTTGTAACGCCTGCAAAGGGTTGACGAAACTTTCGCGTCCCCTATAGGAAGGCGCTATCCGATCCCGCCGTGCCGGGCAGGCCCTGGAATGAGGGATGTCTGCATCCATGTCCGACTCAGTCTCCGTAACGCCGGAACGCGCGCCCGTGGCCCAGCCGCCATCCGCGCAACCGCCCGGAAGGCGGCGCCGCGCCAGACAGGTGAACGTTCACAAGAGGCGCGAGGCGCGCACCGCCTATGTCTTCCTCGCGCCCTGGTTCATCGGCCTGTTCGTGATCACCGTCGGCCCGATCCTGGCCTCGCTGTACCTGTCGTTCACCGACTACAGCCTGCTGGAGGAGGCGAAGTGGGTCGGGCTGGACAACTACGACACGATGTTCACCGGGGACGATCGGTTCCTCGCCTCGCTGAAGGTGACCACGATCTACGTGGTCGTGTCGGTGCCGCTCCAGCTGGCCTTCGCCCTGGCGCTGGCTCTGGCGCTGGACCGGGGGCTGCGCGGGCTGTCGTTCTACCGCTCGATCTACTACCTGCCCTCGCTGCTCGGCGGCAGCGTCGCCATCGCCATCCTGTGGCGCAAGATCTTCGGCACCGATGGCCTGGTCAACTCGGTGCTGGGGTTGTTCGGCGTCGAGGGCACCGGCTGGGTGTCAGACCCAGACACCGCGCTCGGCACGCTGATCATCCTGCACGTGTGGACGTTCGGGGCGCCCATGGTGATCTTCCTGGCCGGGCTGCGGCAGATCCCGCAGAACTACTACGAGGCCGCGGCGGTCGACGGAGCCAGCAAGCTCCGTCAGTTCTGGTCGATCACGCTGCCCCTGCTGACCCCGATCATCTTCTTCAATCTCGTGCTCGAAGTGATCAAGTCGTTCCAGTCGTTCACCCAGTCGTTCATCGTCAGCGGCGGCTTCGGAGGGCCGGTCGACTCCACGCTCTTCTACACGCTCTATCTCTACCTGAAGGGCTTCAAAAGCTACGAGATGGGCTACGCGGCCGCCATGGCGTGGGTCCTTCTGCTCATCATCGCCGGGTTGACCGGCGTGAACTTCATCGCGTCGAAGTATTGGGTCTTCTATGGCGACACGAAGTAAGGCGGCCCCGCTCCTGTTCCGCCCGTTACCGCGGGGCGGCCGGTTGCTCAAGCACCTCCTGCTGATCGGCTTCGGCCTGATCATGCTCTATCCGTTGTTCTGGATGGTGTCCAGCTCGCTGAAACCGGAGGAGCTCATCTTCCGGGAGCCGGGTCTGTGGCCGCGTGAGGTCACGCTGGACAACTACAGCGACGGCTGGACCGCGCTCAAGCACACCTTCGGCTACTACCTCTGGAACTCCGCCGTCATCACCGGCCTGTGCGTGGTGGCCAACCTGGTCGCCTGCTCGCTGGCCGCCTACGCGTTCGCCCGGCTGGACTTCCCGCTGAAGAAGCTCTGGTTCGCGCTCATGCTCGGCTCGATCATGCTGCCGCATCACGTCACGGTCGTGCCGCAGTACATCGTCTTCGCCGAGCTCGACTGGATCAACACGATCTGGCCGCTGATCGTGCCCAAGTTCCTGGCCACGGACGCGTTCTTCATCTTCCTGATGGTGCAGTTCATCCGCACCCTGCCGAGGGAGCTGGACGAGGCCGCCGCCATCGACGGCGCCGGCTACTGGCGGATCTTCCTGCAGGTCATCATCCCGCTGTGCACGCCGGCGCTCGCGACGACCGGCATCTTCACCTTCATCTGGACCTGGAACGACTTCTTCAGCCAGAACCTCTACCTGACCAACAGCGACAACCTCACGGTGGCCGTCGCCCTGCGCCAGTTCCTGGACTCGAGCGGGGAGTCGTCGTGGGGGCCGATGTTCGCGATGTCCATCGTCTCGCTCGGGCCGATCTTCGGGTTCTTCCTGGCCGGGCAGAAGTACCTGATCCGTGGCATGGCGACCACCGGTCTCAAGTGATCCTCTGCACCCCCCAACTCTCCTAGAGGAGGTAGAGCTGTGAATCCCAGCTCTCGCAAGAAGATGTGGACGGCCGCCGTCGTCTCGGCCGTGCTGATGACCGGGGCCGGCGCCTGCGGCGGCGACGGCGGTGGCGAGGCCGCGGGCGGTGACAAGGTCCGGATCACGTTCGCCTACTGGGGCAGCGACGCCCGGCAGAAGCTCACCGACCAGGTCATTCAGAAGTTCGAGGAGAAGAACCCGACGATCGACGTCGAGGGCGACTTCTCCAACTGGGACAGCTACTACGAGAAGATCGCCACCAAGGTCGCCGCGAACGACGCCCCTGACGTCATGAGCATCGAGATCCGCGGCCTGAGCGAGTACGCGGGCCGTGGCGCGCTGGCCGACCTGTCGGGCAAGGTGCCCGCCGCCGACCTCGACCAGCAGGTTCTCACCAGCGGGCAGATCGAGGGCAAGCAGTACGCCATCCCCACCGGCGTCAACGCGTTCTCCATGATCGCCAATCCCTCGGTGCTGGAGAAGGCGAAGCAGAAGCTGCCCGACGACACCGCCTGGACCTGGGACCAGTGGATCGGCCTGGCGAAGGACATCTCCGGCGCGGGGGGCGTGACCGGCGCCGAGTACAACCCCAACCCGGCCTGGCTGCAGATCTTCGCCGCCCAGCGCGGCGAGAAGATGTACGACGGCACCAAGATGGGCGTCTCGGCCGAGACGTTGAAGGCCTGGTGGTCCATCCACCAGCGGCTCATTGAGACCAAGGGCTCGCCCGACGCCGCCAAGAGCGCCGAGATCGGCGCGACCGGCCCGGAGCAGTCGCTGCTCGGCACCAACGCCGGCGCGATGGGCATGTGGTGGAGCAACCAGCTCAACGCCCTGTCCAAGTCGTCGGGCCAGGAGCTCACCCTGCTGCGGATGCCCAAGGCGGAGGGCGCGAGCACCAGCGGGATGTTCCTGCAGCCGGCCATGTTCTACACCGCCTCGGCCAAGACCGAGCACCCGGCCGAGGCCGCCAAGCTGATCGACTTCCTGGTCAACGACCCCGACGCGGCCGGAATCCTGCTGAGCGACCGCGGCCTGCCGACCAACGCCAAGGTGCTCGCCGCGGTGAAGGACAAGCTGCCGCCCGTCGACCAGAAGACGCTGATCTTCGTCGACCAGGTCAAGAGCGAGCTGAGCCCGGTCGTCGCCCCGCCGAAGGGCGCGCTCCAGATGGAGGACATCCTGAAGCGCAACACCGAGGAGCTCCTCTTCGGCAAGGCGACACCGGACCAGGCCGCCGAGAAGTTCCTGTCGGAGGCGAACGCGGCCATCGCGGGCTGACCACCTCCGCACGGCCGGGGGCCCGTACGGCTCCCGGCCGCCATCCCGGACTCGGGGAGAGCAGTTGAGCACCAGGTACGCCTTCGTCGGGCTCGGCCACCGTGCCCAGATGTACGTCGACGCGCTGCTGGGCGACTGGCGCGACACCGGGACGATCGTCGCCTTCTGTGACACCAACCAGACCCGCATGGACTACTACGTCGAACGTGTCGGCCGCCCGGTGCCGTGCTTCGCGCCGCACGACTACGGCAAGCTGCTGGAGACGGCCGACGCCGTCGTGGTCTGCACGGTCGACGCCACGCACGCCCGCTACGTGTGCGCGGCGCTGGACGCGGGGCTGGACGTCATCGTGGAGAAGCCGCTGACCGTCGACGCCGAGAGCTGCGCGGCCATCGCCGAGGCGGCCGAGCGCGCCACGGGCCGGCTGGTCGTGACGTTCAACTACCGCTACTCGCCGCGAAACTCGGCGGTGAAGCGGCTGCTCGGCGACGGGGCGATCGGCGACGTCACGTCCGCGCACTTCGAGTGGCGGCTCGACACCATCCACGGCGCCGACTACTTCCGGCGCTGGCACCGCGACCGCGCCAACTCGGGCGGGCTGCTGGTGCACAAGTCCACCCACCACTTCGACCTGGTCAACTGGTGGCTCGGCGCGGCGCCGGAGCTGGTCTTCGCGCAGACCGAGCTGCGCTTCTACGGCCAGGCGCTGCCCCGGGGGCCGCGCCCGGCACGGGGCCAGGGCGCGCCGGGGCTCGGTACGGACCCGTTCATCCTGGACATCTCCGCCGACGACCGGTTGAAGCGGCTCTACCTGGACGCCGAGCACGAGGACGGCTACCTCCGCGACCAGGACGTCTTCGGCCCCGGCGTGACGATCGACGACACGATGGCGGTCCTGGTCCGTTACGCGAACCGGGCCATGCTCACCTACTCGCTCACCGCGCACGCGCCGTCCGAGGGCTACCGCGCCGTCTTCAACGGCACCGAGGGACGCGTCGAGCTGGAGGTGTGCGAGCGGCCCTGGACCCCGCCGCAGGCCGCCGTGGACCCGAGCGCCGCGGGCAAGGAGCACGTGACCGGGGCCTGGGAGCGGCTCACCCTGCACCGTCACTGGCACGAGCCGGAAGAGGTGCCGATCGAGCAGGGGGCCGGCGGCCACGGGGGTGGCGACCGGCTCCTGCTCGACGACGTCTTCCGCGGTCCCGGCGACGACCCTCTCGGCCGCCCGGCCGGCTACCGCGACGGTATCCGGAGCGTCCTGGTCGGCGTCGCCGCCAACCGCTCGGCCGCCACCGGCCGCCCCGTCCGCCTCACCGCCGACGGCACCCGCCTGACCGGCCCGTGAGCCGCGCGGGCACTTGCCCGGTCGGCGCATGAGCCGTGTGGGCGCCGGCCTGACCGGGCCGTGAGCCGCTCGGGCGCCCGGCTGACCGGGCCGTGAGCCGTGCGGTCAGAGCTCGGCGGCCAGGGCCGCGGCCTGCTCGGCGGACAGGCGGCCGTCGGCCACCGCCACGGCGACGCCGCGGGACAGTTCGGCCCCGAACTCCAGGGGCGTGTCCCAGGCCAGCGCGGTGCCGACCCCTGGATACTCGGCGACCCGGACGAACCACGGATCGTCCGAGTCCTGGGCGAAGACCAGCGTCCAGTCGTCGGACGCCAGCGCCAGCCAGGGCGCGCGGGAACCGTGGACGCGGGACTCGCCCTCGGCCGAGGCGGTGAACACGCGCACCCGGCGGGACTCTAAGGGCGCGCGCCAGAAGAAGCCGCCGTATCCGGCGCCGGCCCGGCCCTTGGTCGCCGAGCTCCGCACCGTCAGCGGCCGGCCGGTGAGGTTGCGCAGGGTGAAGGAGAACCGCAGCGCCCAGCCCCGCGACAGCGGCGCGGCCCGGACGGTCCGTTCCTCCCGCACGAGTGGTTCCTCGCCCGGCCGCTCCCACAGCAGCGTCTCGGTGAACCCCGTGGCGTCACGCCCGGCGAACGACACGTGCCGCTGTACGCCGTGGTCGTCGAGCCAGGTGGGGCCCTGATCGCGGACGTACGTGCGACCGCCCCAGAAGTTACGGCCGCCCAGGTCGGTCACGGCGACGCCCGCGCCGAGGTGGTGCGGATGGTCCTCGGGCCGCTCCTCGGTGACCACGACGCCGCCGAGGGTCCGTACGGGATGCAGGTAGGGGCGGGGCGCGGCGGTGAGCGGCAGCTCCGGGCGGGTGACGTACTCCGCGACGACCGCGCCCGAGACGGCGAGCGGCACGGCCCAGCTCAGCCCGAGCTCGGAGAAGAGCGCCAGCCGGTCGGCGCAGGCGCCGACGACGCCCGCGATGCCGGGCAGCACGGGTCCGTCGCCGGAGCGGTCCTGGTGATCCTCGGCGATCGGCAGCGGGTCGGGCGCCAGCCTGATGGCCTCCATGACCCGCATGAACCCGCCCGTCCGCTGGATCGGCACGAGCAGATCGGCGCCCGAGCGGACGTGCTCGACCAGGTTCTCCAGCAGGTCGGTCCGGTCGTAGCGGCGCACCGGCCCGTCGTCCACCTGGACCTCGTCCATCGTGTATGTGAGCCTGATCCGCCCCCGCTCACCGTGGACCAGCACGTACGGCTCGTCCCGCTCGGCCGCGCAGAGGGTCACGGCGGCCACGATCGGCAGGCCGCCGGCCGTCATGACCCGGACGGCCGAGGTGTCGTCCGACTCGATGGCGTTGGCGTGGAACAGCTCGGCCTCCACCGACGCGATGGCGTCCCGGTCCTCGGCTCCCGCCACGGCCAGCGCGGTGGCCAGGGCGTGCGCGAACGGGTTGGTGAGCGCGCCGTCCACGACGTCGGCGCCGTCCAGCCGGCGCCGGCCCGACCAGGCGCTCCGGGTGAAGTAGGAGGCCGGCCGCGGCCACGAGCCGGCCACCCCGATGCCGGTGACCCGGCCGATCGCGCCGTTCGCGACCAGCTCGCGCACCGCCGGGACGGCCGCCGAGCCGAGGCTCTGGAACCCCACCTGACAGGCGAGCCCGGCCTTGGCCGCGGCCTGTTCCATCCGGTCGAAGTCGGCCAGCGTGGCCGCCGTCGGCTTCTCCACCAGCACGTGCGCGCCCGCTTCGAGCGCGGCCAGCGTGAGCCCGGCGTGCGTCGGGATCGGGGTGGCGAGGATCGCGATCCGCGCGCCGGTCCGTTCGACCAGGCCGGCCAGGTCGGCGGAGAACTCCGGCGCGCCGAGCCCGGCCAGCGACGCGGGGTCGACCGGCCGGACGTCGCAGATCCCGGCGAGCTCGACGTCGGGGGCCAGCCGCCGCAGCCGGTCCAGGTAGTGGGAGCCGTAGCCGTGGGCCCCGGCCAGCACGACGCGCATCGTCACCTCTCTTGTCGCCACCGCTCGTCACTCCTTGTCAATCCAGCGGAGCCCGAGGCCCCGGTGCTCTCCGGCCCGCAGCTCCGCGCCGCGGACCTGGACGGGGTACGGCTCGGCCAGCAGGCCGAGGGCCGCGAACGAGGCGTCCTCCACCTCCTCGGCCAGGCACGGCAGCGGCAGCGCCAGCGCCAGCTGCCCGGAAAGGTCGGGCAACAGGTGCGGGTAGACCGGCACGTCGAAGGCCCGGGCCAGCTCGGCGATGCGCAGGAACGGGGTGATCCCGCCCACCCTGACCACGTTGGGTTGCACCACGTCGCACGCGCCCGCCACCAGCAGGTCGCGGAAGCCGTAGACGGTGTAGACGTTCTCGCCGACCGCGAGGGGCACGCCGGTCGCCCGCCGCAGCTCGACGTGCGCGGCGACGTCGTCGGCGGGCAGCGGCTCCTCCAGCCAGTGCGGGTCGTACGGGGCGAGGGCCTCGGCGGCGCGGCGGGCGCGGTGCAGGTCCCAGCGCTGGTTGGCGTCGATCATCAGCAGCGTCTCCGGCCCGATCACCTCGCGGACCGCCGCCACCCGCTCGACGTCCTCGCGCAGGTCCGGCCGGCCCACCTTGATCTTGACCGCCGGGTAGCCGGCCGCCTTCCACCGCCCGGCCTGCGCGACCAGCTCCTCCAGCGAGTAGTGCAGGTTCACCCCGCTCCCGTATACCGGCACGCTGTCCCTGCGCCTGCCCAGCACGTCGACCAGCCCGCGTTCGCCGCAGCGCAGATCCCACAAGGCGAGATCGACTCCGGCCAGCGCGATCGTGGTGATGCCGCCGGGCCCGGCCTCACGCAGGTGCCGCCAGAGCCGGTCCCACACCACCTCCGGGTGCGGGTCGAGGCCGATGACGGCCTGCCGGATGTCGTGTTCCAGCAGTGCGTGTACGGCCCGCGCCCCGATCTGCGGCGTCCAGGAGAACCCGGTGCCCGTCCGGCCGTCGTCCAGGGTCACCTCGACGACCAGGACGTGGTTGGCGGGCACGTCGGGCCCCCACGGGCGGGGCAGCGCGGCGGTGCGCGACCGTACCGTGAGGTCACGAATCACGGGCACCCGCCAGCGCCCGCCCGTGCGCGATCAGCGTTTCCAGCTCGGCCACGTGCTCGGGCGTGGGATCCACGAGCGGCGGCCGCACCGGCCCGGCGTCCAGGCCGCCCAGCCGCACCCCGGCCTTGACCAGGGACACCGCGTAGCCGGGGACCTTCGAGCGCAGCCGTACCAGTGGCTCGTAGAACTCGGTGAGCAGGTGGGCGGCGCCGTCGCGGAAGGCGGTGGCGATCTCCGGCGCGAAGGCGAAGACGGCGGAGGAGTAGAGCTCCACCCCGATGCCGCGGTAGGCCCCCATGGTCAGCTCGGCCGTCGGCAGCCCGTTGAAGAACCGGAAACCGTCGCCGACCTCGCGGCGCACGGCCAGCACGGTGCGCTGGATCAGGTCGATGTCGCCCAGGCCGTCCTTCAGGCCGATCACGCCCGGGATCCGGGCCAGCTCCACCACCCGCTCGGGCGAGAGCACCACCGCCCCGCGCTGGTAGACGATGAGCGGCAGGATCTCCGCGACCGCCCGCACATAGGCGGCGAACCCGGCCTCGGGGCCCGTCGACAGATACGGCGGCATGAGCAGCAGCCCGTCGGCCCCGGCCTCGCGAGCGGCTCTCGCCTGCCGGAGCGCCGTCCCGAACGATCCGCCCGCGCCCGCGAACACCGGCACCCGCCCTCGCGTCGTCTCGACCGCCACCCGTACCACGGCCGCGTGCTCCGACTCCGACAGGGCGGCGAACTCACCCGTGCCGCAGGCCGCGAACACGCCGCCGGGGCCGTGTTCGAGCCCTCGCCGGAGATGTTCGGCCAGCACCTTCTCGGCCAGCTCGCCGTCCGTGTCGAAGGGGGTGATGGGGAAGAAGAGGATTCCGCTGAGGTTCATCTGATCTCCAGTTCGCTGCGCCAGCTGCGCTTGGCGGTCCAGCCGAGCATCCGTTCGGCCTTGGCCGAGGTGAAGGCGGGGGAGGTGCCGGTCAGCCGCCCGGCGGTCGCGGCGGTCGCCGGGTTGACCGCGGGAAGCAGCTCCGCCAGGGGCTCGCGGGCCAGCGCGTCCGCCGCGCCGGCGAAGAACACCTCGCCGCTGGGCAGCTCGAAGAGCCGCTCGGCCAGTACGGCGATCAGCTCGGAGGCGTCCCGGGCGTCGATGTAGTTGAAGAGCGACACCCCGGCGATGTCCGGCCGGTCGAGCCGTTCGGCCATGGTGTGCCCGGACTGGGTGGGCGCGCCCGCCCACTCCTCCGGGGCCACCACGAAGCACGGACGCACCGCCGCGAACCGGGTGTCCGAGCCCCGGGCGAACGTCGCCATGGTCTGCTCGGCGGTGAGCTTCGACAGGCTGTAGGAGTTCCACGGCTCGGTGGGGTGCTCCTCGTCGATCGGCAGGTAGCGCGGCCTCCAGCCCCCGGGGGCGCCGTAGCCGATGACGGTAGGGCTGCTGGCCACCACGACCCTGCCGACGCCGAGGTTGCTCGCCGCCGCGCACACGTTGAAGGCGAGCTGCGTGTTGGTGCGGAAGGTCAGGCCGTCGGTCCGGCTGAACGGGGTCGCGATCGCGGCCAGGTGCACGACGACGTCGGGCCGGAAGCGCGCCATGACGTCGTGGGTCTCGCCCAGGTCGGTCAGGTCCGCCGGCAGCGTGACGGCCGCCTCGTCAGGGGTGCCCGAGCCGACGTCGACGCCGACGACCTCGTGGCCCGCCTGCGCCAGGGTGGCGACCACGCTGCGCCCGAGTCGGCCGGCGCTGCCGGTCACCAGTGTTCGTGTCATCGGGTCTTTCACCACTCCTGGGATCTCCATGCAGCAACCGGTTGCAAAAAGTATTGAGGTTGAGCTTCGAAAACGTCAAGCAGCGAGACCGTCACCAGGGCAAGACGAGTGGTCACAAGAGGGATAGGATGCGAGGCAGGGCGGGTCGATCGTGGATTGACAGCGATACAAACGCTTGCACTAAAGTACAGGTCATGGTCGGAGGAGGCCCAGCGTGGCGGTGACGATTCGCGACGTGGCCCGGGTGTCCGGAGTGCACGTCTCCACGGTGTCACGCGCCTTCTCCGCGCCCCACCTGGTCAACCCCGAGACCCGGGTCAGAGTGCTCGCCGTCGCCGACGACCTGGGCTACCGGCCCAACCGGGCGGCTCGGGCGCTGACGACCGGCCGCACCCACAACCTCGGCCTCATCGTGGCCGACATCGCCAACCCGTTCTTCCCGCCCCTCATCAAGGCCGCCCAGGCGCAGGCCAGGCTACGCGACTACCACGTGTTCGTGGCCGACACCGACGAGGACCCCAAGGTCGAGGAAGAGCTGATCCAGACCCTCACCAAGCAGGTCGACGGCGTGCTGCTGTGCAGTCCCCGCCTCACCAACCGGACCATCGAGCGGTTGCGCCAGGAGGTGCCGTTCGTGCTGGTCAACCGCCGGGTCAAGGGGATGGCCACGGTCCTGATGGACGTGGGGCGCGGGGCGCGGCTCGCCGTCGAGCACCTCACCGGGCTCGGCCACCGCCGGCTCGCCCTGGTCACCGGCCCCAGCGGGTCGTGGACCAGCAAGGAGATGCAGGAGGCGGCCGCCGCGATGAACGAGGCCGACGTCGCCTTCCTCGGCCCCAACCCGCCGACCGAGCAGGGCGGCCGGGCCGCCGCCGCCGAGGTGATCGCCTCCGGCGCGACCGGCGTGCTCGCCTACAACGACCTGGTCGCCATCGGCCTCATCGAAGGGCTCGCGGAGCGTGGCGTGGACGTGCCCGGCGACATCAGCGTGATCGGCGTCGACGACATCGTGGCCGGGCGTCTCGGCCGGCCGAAACTGACCACCATCGCCATGCCGACCGCCACGGCCGGGCGTATCGCCGTCGATATGCTCCTCCAGTCGGTCGATTCCGAGGTGGCCACCGGGGTAACGATGCTGGAGACCGCGCTGATCATCCGCGAATCCACGGGAGAGGCACACTCTTGACTTCCTCCGCCTGAAGGCGGGGGCTCCACGCTCAAGGAGATTCGATGACGTTCGGAACCATGCCGTCGGGGAAGCGCGTGGAGCGCTTCGAGCTGTCCTCCGGACCGTTGCGGGCCGCCGTGCTCAGCTACGGCGCCGTCCTCCAGTCGCTGGAGGTCTACGGCCTCAACGTGGTCCTCGGGCTCGACACGCTCGACGACTACCTGACCCGCAGCCGCTACTTCGGAGCCGTCGCCGGCAGATACGCCAACCGCATCGCCGGCGGCCGCTTCACCCTCGACGGCGTCGAATACCAGGTGCCGGTCAACGACGGCCCCAACAGCCTCCACGGCGGTGTCCACGGCTTCGACAGCAAGGTGTGGACCGTCGCCGACGTCACCGGCTCGTCCATCACGCTCACCCTCACCAGCCCTGACGGCGACCAGGGCTACCCGGGCACCCTGAACGCCTCGGTCACCTACACGCTCGAAGGCGAGGCGATCCGCCTCGACTACACCGCCGAGACCGACGCGCCGACCGTGCTCAACCTGACCAACCACTCCTACTTCAACCTGGCCGGCCGCGGCGACGTGCTCGGCCACGTGGTGCGCATCGACGCCGAGCGCTACCTGCCGGTCGACGCGGTCAAGATCCCCACGGGCGAGCTCGCGCCGGTCAAGGGCACACCGTTCGACTTCACCGCGCCGCACGCCATCGGCGAAAGGCATGACGGCGCCTACGACCACTGCTTCGTCCTCGACGGAGGCGTCACGGTGGTCGAGCCCGAGACCGGCCGCACCATGGAGGTCACCACCACCGAGCCGGGCGTGCAGTTCTACGCGGGCGGCATGCTCGACCCGGCCGCCACGCCCTACGGCCCCCACGCGGGGTTCTGCCTGGAGACCCAGCATTTCCCCGACTCGCCCAACCACCCTGACTTCCCGTCGACCGTGCTCCGTCCGGGCGAGCGCTTCACCTCCAGCACCACCTACCGGTTCACCGGCTGACCGGCGCGCAGCGTCGCCGTGGCCCGGAGCACCAGCAGGGCCACGTCGTCGCCGACCGGCTCCGGGCCGAACGAGTCGACCGCCTGCCGTACCCGCTCCGCGACGGCGTGCGCGCTCAGCCCCGTACAACCTGACAGCAGCTTGGCCAGCCCGTCGTCGTCGTCGAGCAACCGGTCGCCGTCGCGCCGCTCGGTCACCCCGTCGGTCACGCACAGCAGCACCTCACCGGGCGCCAGCTCGAACGTCTCCACGAAGAACCTGACCTCGTGCTCGATGCCGAGCAGCAACTGCGGGCCGGCCACGGCCCGCACCTCGCCGTCCGCGCGCAGCAGCAGGGGCGGCGGATGTCCCGCCGAGGCGATCGTGCACAGCGCGCCGCCCTGCGGCAGCGGGGTGAGCTCGCCGCACAGCAGGCTGAGGAAACGCCCCTCCTCGTTCTCCTCCAGCAGCGTCTCGTTGAGCCGGTGCAGGATGTCGGCCACCGTGTAGTGCTCCTTGGCGAGCAGGCGTACGGCATGGCGGGCCAGCCCTGTGACGGCCGCCGCCTCCGGGCCGCTGCCGCACACGTCGCCCAGCGCGAAGCACCACCGATCACCTCGCCCGCCACGCGCAGCGGCGCGCACACCAGCGACCTGGCCCGCAGCTGCTCGGCCAGGGCCACGTCGCCGGCCAGCAGGTCGTCGACGACCGCGGGCACCGTGCGGTCCACGCCGAACAGCCCGGCCGCCACCAGCCCGACCAGCCCCGCCGTGGCGCCCGCCGCGGCCGCGACGCCGAATTGGTTGCCGCTCTCACCGCGCAGCAGCACGTACGAGGCGTCGCCGCCGCTGGACGTGTGGACGATCTGGGCGATCGTGTCGAGCACCTCGGCGAGCGGCCGGTCGCGGTCGAGCAGGTCCTTGATGCGCCTGCCCGACTCCCGCCTGAGCGGCGCCGGCGGGGAGGCCAGGACGTACCTGTGGCCGCCCGCCACCACCATCCAGATCGCCCGCCGGTCCTTGGCGCGGCCCTTCGTGCGCAGGTGGGAGATGTAGACCGGGATCAACCGGCCGTCGCGGTGGCACATCCGGGACTCGCCGCGCCAGCGGCCGAGGTTGAGCATGTCGGCCAGCGACAGCGAGTAGGAGCCGTGCCCGCGCCAGGCGACCAGCTCCGCCAGCGGCCTGCCCGTGGCCTGCTCGGACGGCCAGCCGAGCAGCGCCTCGGCCTCGGGGTTCCAGGAGAACACGCGCCCGTCGAAGTCGGCCACGATGACGCCGACGTGCAGCGTCTCCACGGGCGCGGCGACCGCCGCCGGCGCCGCGGCCGGGGTGCCCAGCGCGACCTCGTGGGCGCCCGGCCCGTCGGGGAACTCCATGCGGACCCACACCCGTTTGGCGGTGCCGGAATAGGTGACGCCCCACGCGTCGGCGAGCAGGCCGGCCAGCGCGAGCCCGCGCCCGGAGGTGGCCATGGCGTCGCCGGGCGGCGCGCCGGCCGCCGGGATGGTCCGCGTGGGGTGGTGGTCGTCGACCTCGATCTCCAGCCTCGGCGGTGCGGCGTGCACGTCCAGGCGGCAGGTCAGCTCGATGCCGGTGCCCGCGTGCACCACCGCGTTGGTGACGAGCTCGCTGGTCAGCAGCACCGCGTCCTCGGCCAGATGGCCCAGGCGCCACTCGCCGAGCACCTGGCGGACGAAGCGCCGGGCGGCCGCCGGGGCATGCGGAGTGCCGTCGAAGGCCGTGCTCGACACGCGGGTCGTGTCCACAATCCGTCCTAGAACATCACTCGATGTGGCAGTTCGGTCACTCTCAGGGTGGCAGACTGTGGGCCGTTCATGCCTCCACTTGTGAAGAAGGCAGCCGTGGTCGCGCAGTTGGAACCCCCGCTCGCCCCCCAAACCCTGCGACAGGCGGACCTCAGGCCGCTGCTCGTGGCCCTCCAACGGCTACGTGACGGCAACTTCCGGGCGCGGCTCGACGTGCCCTCGGATCCCTTCCTGGCCGAGCTGGCGATGGCCTTCAACCAGGTCGTCGACCGCAACGAGCACTTGACCGGCGAGCTCACCCGGACCCGCGTGGAGGTGGCGAGGCAGGGGCACCTCGACGAGCGGCTCACCCCGAGCCCCGGCGCGGGCAGCTGGGCGGTCAACGTGACGGCCGTCAACTCACTGATCGACGCGCTGGTGATCCCGGCCGCCAAGGCCACCCGGGTGCTCAACGCCGTCGCCGACGGCGACCTGTCGCAGCGGGTCGACCTGTAGGAGGACAACCGCCCGCTGCGCGGCGGCCTGCGCCTCATGGGCAAGGCGGTCAACCGCATGGTCGACCAGCTCGCGCTGTTCTCCGGTGAGGTGACCCGGGTCGCCCGCGAGGTCGGCACCGAGGGGCGGCTGGGCGGCCGGGCCAAGGTGCAGGGCATGTCGGGCAGCTGGCGCGATGTGACCGAGGCGGTCAACGCCATGGCGGCCCGGCTGACCGCGCAGGTGCGCGACATCGCGGTGGTCACCACGGCCGTGGCCAGAGGCGACCTGACCCGGCAGGTGACGGTCGAGGCCACCGGCGAGCTGCTGGAGCTCAAGCTGACCGTCAACACGATGGTCGACCAGTTGTCGGCGTTCGCCAGCGAGGTGACGCGGGTGGCGCGTGAGGTCGGCACCGAGGGGCAGCTGGGCGGCCGGGCCGAGGTCAATGGGGTGCTCGGCACCTGGAAGGACCTCACCGACAACGTCAACTTCATGGCCTTCAACCTCACCACCCAGGTGCGCGACATCGCCCAGGTGGCCACCGCGGTGGCCCAGGGCGACCTGAGCCGCAAGATCAGCGTGGACGTCAAGGGCGAGATCCTCCAGCTGAAGGACACCGTCAACACGATGGTCGACCAGCTGTCGGCGTTCGCCGCGGAGGTCACCCGGGTCGCCCGCGAGGTCGGCAGCGAGGGCCGCCTCGGCGGTCAGGCGCAGGCAGCGAAATCGCCCGGCGGCTCGGCGGCGAGATCCACGCCGGCAGCGAGCCCGGCAGAGGCAGCACCTTCACGCTGTACGTGCCCGCCCGCTGCCTCACCTCGACCGTCACGGCCGAGCAGGCGGAGTACGAGGCCGCGCACGCGGCCGGCCGGCGGGCCGACCCGGTGCGCAGGACGGCCGAGAGCCGCGCCGTCCAGCAGCAGGCCGAGTGGCCCAGTGCCGACGCCGACGACCTGTGGCACTCCGCGACCAGGCTCAACGAGATGAGCGACGGCCCGGTCGGCGAAGCGTTCGCGGGCAAGCGGGTGCTCATCGTCGACGACGACATCCGCAACGTCTACGCCCTCACCCACGTGCTCGGCCGCCTCGGCATGGAGGTGATCTACGCGGAGAACGGAAGGGAGGGCATCGAGGTGCTCGAACGCGAGGAGAAGATCGCGCTGGTCCTGATGGACGTGATGATGCCCGAGATGGACGGCTACGAGACGCTGGTCGCCGTGCGGGCCATGCCGAGGTTCGCCGACCTGCCGATCATCGCCCTGACGGCCAAGGCGATGCCGGGCGACCGGGAGAAGACGATCTCCTGCGGCGCTTCCGACTACGTGCCCAAACCGGTCGATCTGGATCATCTGCTGGACGTCATGTGCGGGTGGCTCGTGGGGGAGAGGAAGGCCGCCGAATGAACCGGCAGGTCAAGATCCTGCTCGTCGACGACAAGGAAGAGAACCTGATCGCCCTCGACGCGGTGCTGCGCCCGCTGCAGCAGCGGCTGTTCAAGGCCAGATCGGGGCAGGACGCGATGAAGCTGATGCTGCGCCACGACTTCGCGGTGGTGCTGCTCGACGTGCTGATGCCGGGCATGGACGGATTCGAGACCGCGGCCCACATCAAGCGGCTCGACCAGACCCGCGACGTGCCCATCATCTTCCTGACCGGCACCGACACGGGCAGCGGCGCGGCCTTCCGCGGCTACGCCGTCGGGGCGGTCGACTACATCACCAAGCCGTTCGACCCGTGGGTGCTGCGCTCGAAGGTCACCGTCTTCATCGAGCTGTTCCGCAAGAACGCCGTCCTCCAGGAGCAGACCGCGCTGCTGTGCGACCTGGTGCAGAACGACACGGTGCTGTCGCGCAACTCGCGCACGCTGTCCGACTTCGCCGACCGGCTGTCCGCCGTCGAGGCCCGGCTCGCCGGCCTGGCCGGCACCTGCTCGGGCGACGAGGGGCTGCGTGACACGATCAAGGATCTGGCCGACCAGGTGGCGGCCATGCGGGCAGGGTTCGACACGGTTCGTCGCTGATCGGCGAGCCTGAGTGCGCTCGGCCGTGTCTCCGACGTACCTTTGGCATCATGGCCACCCGTCCGCCGAAAAGCGCAGCGAAGGGGTCGGCGAAGCGGTCGACCTCGCCTCGATCGACCCCCGCGAAGCGGGGAGCCACGTCGTCGGGGCGACCGAGGGCGAAGGGGGCTGCGTCGGCTCGCAAGCAGCCCATGACCCACCAGGATCCGATCAGCTGGGTCTTCACGATGATCGGCAAGCTGATCGTCGGCCTGTGGATGCTGCTCGCCAACGGCATCGGCAGCACGGCGCGGGCGCTCGGCAAGAACGCCCGCGAGCTCGACCCGGTCCACCGGCGCGACGGGGTGGGCCTGGCGGTCCTCGCGGGCGCGATCGTGGTCGCCGCGATGACCTGGCGCACGTCCGAGGGTACGGTCCCCAGCGTGGTCAACGCCGTCGTGCACGGCGTGTTCGGCTCGCTGGCCTGGGCCCTGCCGCTACTGCTCGGCCTGCTGGCCTGGCGCTACCTCCGCCATCCCGACCAGAACGCCGACACCGGGCGGATGGTGATCGGCTGGGCCGCGCTGCTCGTCGGCGTGCTCGGCGTCATCCACGTGGCCAACGACGTCCCCTACCCGGCGGGCACGGCCAACGACGGGATGGAGCGCATCTCGCAGGCGGGCGGCCTCGTCGGTTTCCTCGTCTCGGCGCCGCCGATGAGCATCCTGCCGTCCTGGATCACCATCCCGTTGCTGCTCATGCTGTCGGGGTTCGGCGTGCTGGTGATCACGGCCACGCCGGTGCACCGGATCCCCGAGCGGCTCGCGGAGCTCCGTCACCTGCTGTTCGACCGGCAGGCCCCGGCCGACGAGCGGCAGCAGCCGGGCAGGAAGCGTGCCAAGCCCAAGAAGCCCGCGTCATCCGAGGTCGGCGACCTGGTCAAGCCGTACGACACGCCGGTGATCGCCGATCAGAACAAGCGCGGCGACCACTCGCCGGAGATCGTGCCCGGTCTGGCCGACGACGAGGAGCCGCCGGGCTCGGCGCGCAAGCAGGAGCCGCCGCAGCCCACCCCCGCGCCGCGCAAGGTCGAGCAGCTCGTGCTGTCTCCCCAGGCGGGCCCGTACGGCCTGCCGGACCTGCAACTGCTCAAGCCGGGCAGCCTGCCCAAGCCGCAGACCAAGGCCAACACCACCGTGGTCAACGCGCTGACCAGCGTGCTGGAGCAGTTCGTCATCGACGCGCAGGTGATCGGCTTCACCCGCGGGCCGACCGTGACCCGCTACGAGATCGAGCTCGGGCCGGCGGTCAAGGTGGAGAAGGTCACGGCCCTCACCAAGAACATCGCGTACGCCGTCAAGTCCGCGGATGTCAGGATCTTGTCCCCCATCCCGGGCAAGTCCGCCATCGGGGTGGAGATCCCGAACGCCGACAAGGACCTGGTCGCGCTTGGCGACGTGCTCCGGGCCCAGGTCGCCCAGGCCGACCACCATCCGATGATCGTCGGCCTCGGCAAGGACGTCGAGGGCCGCACCATCGTCGCCAACCTCGCCAAGATGCCCCACCTGCTGATCGCGGGCGCCACCGGGGCCGGCAAGTCGGTCTGCGTCAACGGGCTCATCACCTCGATCCTCATGCGGGCCACGCCCGACGAGGTGCGGATGGTGCTGGTCGACCCCAAGCGTGTCGAGCTGTCGGTCTACGAGGGCATCCCGCACCTGATCACGCCCATCATCACCAACCCCAAGAAGGCCGCCGAGGCTCTCGAATGGGTGGTAGGCGAAATGGACCGCCGTTACGACGACCTGGCGGCCAGTGGGTTCCGCCACGTCGACGAGTTCAACAAGGCCGTCCGGGCCGGCAAGCTTCAGCCACCGCCGGGCAGCGAGCGCGTCTACCAGCCCTACCCCTATCTCCTGGTCATCGTGGACGAGTTGGCCGACCTGATGATGGTCGCCCCGCGCGACGTCGAGGACTCCATCGTCCGCATCACCCAGCTGGCCCGCGCCGCCGGCATCCACCTCGTCATCGCGACGCAGCGGCCCTCGGTCGACGTGGTCACGGGCCTCATCAAGGCCAATGTGCCCTCCCGGCTGGCCTTCGCCGTCTCCTCCCTCACCGACTCGCGGGTCATCCTCGACCAGCCCGGCGCCGACAAGCTGATCGGTCAGGGCGATGCGCTGTTCCTGCCGATGGGCGCCAGCAAGCCCATCCGCATCCAGAACGCGTTCGTCTCGGAGAAGGAGATCGCCGAGATCGTCGCGCACTGCAAGACGCAGATGCAGGCCGAATACCGCGACGACGTCGCCGCCGCGCCGGTCAAGCGCGAGATCGACGAGGACATCGGTGACGATCTCGACCTGGTCGTCCAGGCCGCCGAGCTGATCGTGACGACCCAGTTCGGCTCGACCTCGATGTTGCAGCGCAAGCTCCGCGTCGGCTTCGCGAAGGCGGGCCGCCTGATGGACCTGCTGGAGAGCCGCAACGTGGTCGGCCCGAGCGAAGGGTCGAAGGCCCGCGAAGTGCTGGTGAAACCGGATGATCTGCCGGGTTTGCTGGCCGACTTGCGTGGCGAATGACCCCGATGCGACCTCGCCCGACGATGACTGATTGAATATGACTAACTACGCATCGTCGGGGGCGGGGAGGCGTGCGCCGTGGAGGAGCAGAGCATAGGGGCCATACTGGCGGCTGCCAGGCGGTCGGCGGGCTTGACGATCGCGCAGTTGAGCGCGACCACCCGCATCCGCGAGGCCATCATCTACGCGATCGAGCGAGACGACTACGCCCAGTGCGGGGGCGACTTCTACGAGCGCGGGCACGTCAAGGTGCTCGCGCGGGCGGTCGGGCTCGATCCCGATGCCCTGGTCCATCTCTACGACGAGCAACACGGCGGCGCGCCGGTGCCGGTGCGGGCCGCGGCCGTGTTCCAGACCGACCGCAAGCTCCGCATCCGCGAGCGGCGGGCCCCCAACTGGTCGATGGCGCTGGGCGTCGCGCTGGCCATCGTGGTGGTGTTCGGCGTGGTCAGGGTCATGGGGGGCGCCACCGAGCAGGGCCGGTCCATCGGGGTGCAGCCGATGTCGGCGTCTCCCAGCGTGCCGCCCAACTCGCCGATCACCGAGGAGCCGCGTGGCTCCGCGCTGTCCGCCGGCCGGGGAAGCGACAACGAGGTGGTGGTCAGCGTCAAGGCCGAGCGCCCCTCGTTCCTCAACGTCCGTGACTCCAGCGGGCGCAGGCTGTTCTCTGGCACGCTGGAGGCGGGCAAGAGCTCCACCTGGCGGGTCGCGTCCCGGGTGAGCCTGCTGATCGGCGACGCCGGAGCGGTGGCGCTCCAGGTCAACGGCCAGGATCTGGGTCATCCGGGGCAAAGCGGCGAGATCGTTCGCCGTTCTTTCGGGCCTCCCACAGCACCTCGGCGGTAGCCCGTGCATCGGGGGTGTCCAACTCCCGATACCGTAGGGTTCACCATGTCATCCCGCCGAATCGCATCGCTGATAACCCTGGGTTGCGCCCGCAACGAGGTCGACTCCGAGGAGCTCGCCGCGCGACTGGAGGCTGCCGGTTGGCAGCTGGGCGACGACGACCCCGATGTCGTCGTCGTCAACACGTGCGGCTTCATCGACTCGGCGAAGAAGGACTCGATCGACACGCTGCTCGCAGCCGCCGACTCCGGAGCCAAGGTGGTGGCCGCGGGCTGCATGGCCGAGCGCTACGGCAACGAGCTGGCCGAGGCGCTGCCCGAAGCCAGCGCGGTCATCTCCTTCGACGACTACTCCGAGATCGGCGGCCGTCTCGACGACGTCCTCGCCGGCCGGCCGCTGAAGCCCCACACACCGCGCGACCGCCGCACGCTGCTCCCCATCTCACCGGTCGAACGAGCCGCCGCGCCGAGGGCCGGCATCCCCGGCCACGGTGACCTGCCCGAGGGGGTGGCTCCCGCCAGCGGCCCCCGGGTGCTGCGCAAGCGGCTCGACGAGAGCCCGGTGGCCTCGCTCAAGCTCGCCTCCGGCTGCGACCGGCGCTGCACCTTCTGCGCCATCCCCGCCTTCCGGGGCGCCTACGTCTCACGCGATCCCGACGAGCTGGTGGCCGAGGCCGACTGGCTGGCCCAGCGCGGCGTCCGCGAACTCGTCCTGGTCAGCGAGAACTCCACGTCCTACGGCAAGGACCTGGGCGATCTGAGGGCGCTGGAGCAGTTGCTGCCCCGGATGGCCGCCGTCGAGGGCATCGAACGGGTCCGGGCGAGCTATCTCCAGCCCGCCGAGCTGCGGCCGGGGCTGATCGACGTGATCGCCGGCACCGAGGGCGTGGCCGCCTACTTCGACCTGTCCTTCCAGCACGCCAGCGGCCCGGTGCTGCGCCGGATGCGCCGTTTCGGCGACCCCGAGCGCTTCCTCGACCTGCTGGAGACGATCCGTGAGCGAGCTCCCGAGGCGGGAGTGCGCTCCAACTTCATCGTGGGCTTCCCCGGCGAGACCGAGGAGGAGTTCGGCGAGCTGGTCGGCTTCCTGGAGCAGGCCAGGCTCGACGTGATCGGCGTGTTCGGCTACTCCGACGAGGACGGCACCGAGGCGGCGGGCTTCGACGGCAAGCTCGGCCAGGAGGTCATCGACGAGCGGATGCGCGTGCTGACGGAGCTGGCCGAGGAGCTGACCTCCCAGCGTGCCGAGGAGCGCATCGGCACCGAGGTGGACGTGCTCATCGACGACGATCTGGGCGACGGCGGCTACGAGGGCCGGGCCGCGCACCAGGGTCCCGAGGTCGACGGCTCCGTCACGGTTCAGGGCATCGGCCTGGTCCGGGGCCAGATCGTGCGCGCCGTCGTGGTCGACGCCGAGGGGGTTGACCTGATCGCGCGCATCAAGGCCGGTCCATGACCAGGGACGAGCGCCGCGTGGTGAGCCCGTGGAACATCGCCAACGTCCTCACGGTCCTCCGGTTGGTGCTCGTCCCGTTCTTCGTCATCTGCCTCTTCCTGCCGGGCATGGGCTGGCGCCTGGGCGCGCTGGCGGTGTTCGCCGTGGCCTCGATCACCGATCACCTCGATGGTGAGCTGGCCAGGCGCTACGGGCTGATCACCGACTTCGGCAAGATCGCCGACCCGATCGCCGACAAGGCGCTCACGGGCGCGGCGCTGGTGAGCCTGTCGGTCCTGGGCGAGCTGCCCTGGTGGGTCACGCTCGTCATCCTGGGCCGCGAGCTGGGCATCACGCTGCTGCGGCTGGTGCTGATCCGGCACGCCGTCATCCCGGCCAGCTATGGCGGCAAGGTCAAGACCGTCCTGCAGATCGGCGCGATCGTCCTCTACATCCTGCCCTGGGGGCCCGACCCGGTCCGCTGGGTGGTGATGGGCGCCGCGCTGGTCGTGACCGTGGCCACAGGCGTCGACTACGTGGCCCGCGCCGTCAAACTCCGTCAGGTGGCCAGACACGCACGCGGGGAGTGAACATGTCCGAAGTCGCCGAGGTGCTGTCCCTGCTGGTGGATCGGGCGGCCACGGTGGCCGTGGCCGAGTCGCTGACCGGGGGGCTCATCGGGGCCACGTTCACCTCGGTCTCGGGGTCCTCCAAGGCGTTCAGGGGCGGGGTGATCTCCTACGCCACCGATCTGAAGCACACGCTGCTGGCCGTGCCCGAAGATCTACTCGATCGGGAGGGTGCCGTGCATCCGGAGGTGGCCGAGGCGATGGCGCTGGGTGTGGCGCGAGTGTGCGGCGCGACCTACGGCCTGGCCGTGACGGGAGTGGCGGGGCCGGAGCCGCAGGACGGACGGCCGGTCGGCACCGTTTTCGCGGCTGTCAGCGGACCCGGTGGCAGATTGTGGCGACGAGAACTGAGTCTGAAAGGGTCACGCGAACGTATCAGGGTAAAGACGGTGGACGAGGCTGTAGATCTCCTAGCAAGTGTGCTGAAGGCGAACAAGGGGGAACAATCCGGGTGATTACCGTGTTACGTCCCGAGCGAACATGCCAACCACGGTCTCACGCGCTGTCCGTGGATACGGGTACGGTGGAGCTGTGAGTGAGGTCCGTGAGCCAACTGCAAGCACCGAGCGCCCGGCAGGCGGGCCTGATGAGTCACGCAAAGAGCCACGCGCGGCGAGCCAGGGGCGGCGACGCCCGATGATGACGGCGAGGAGTATGTACGAAGCGAAGAAGAAGGATGTGCGGCACGATCCGATCGCGCGGGGCGTGGTGAAGACATCCGCGCCGGGGAGGGAGCGACAGATGATTTTGCTGCGTCAGCTGCTCGGCGACGTGTTGAGGCGGCTGAGGGTGCGGCAGGGACGCACTCTCCGTGAGGTGTCCACGCTGGCTCGTGTCTCGCTCGGCTACCTGTCAGAGGTGGAGCGCGGCCAGAAAGAGGCGTCCTCCGAGCTGCTCGCGTCCATCTGTGGTGCCCTCGGGGTGCCGCTCTCACAGGTGTTGCGTGAGGTCTCCGACCAGTTCGCGCTGGCCGAGCTCCAGGCTGCCCCGGTGCTCGCCGACGCGCCCGAGCACGAGCGGATCCCGCTGACCGAGTCGGTCCCCGGATCGATCTCCGATTCCGTGTTCCCCGAAGTCAAGGACATGGTGGCCGCCTAGCGCGGCTGGCAGTTGTCACACCACAGGATCAGTCGTTCCTGTGACCGTGTCCCCATCTCCCCGCGACTGATGCGTGTGCCGCATCGGCGGCAGGGGCGGCCGAACCTGCCGTAAACCCACGTCTGGTCGGTCGGGCGGCGATCGCCTGTGGTGATGGTGCCCGCGTGCGCCTTGTTGGCGTCCAGCAGCCGGTGTGCCAGCGTGACCACTCCCTCCAGGTCGTCGATCTCTCTCACCTTCCGCCACGGCCAGATCCCGCGCAGGAACAACGTCTCGGCACGGTAGATCGTGCCGATGCCGGCCAGGTTGCGCTGGTCGAGCAGCGCTTCACCGATCGTCCTGTCCAGGTCGCCGCGCAGCCTCCGCACGGCCTCGGCCGGATCCCAGTCGTCGCCGAGCAGATCGGGCCCCAGATGGCCCACGACCCGTGGCTCCTCCACGGTCTTCAGCAGATCGACCACGCCCAGCCTGATGCCCACGGCCTGCCACCGCTCGTTGGCCAGGACGAGGCGCACCACGTCGCCTGGGGCGGGGCGGCGTCCAGCCGGGATGACCCGCCAGCTTCCGTCCATCCTCAGGTGGGTGTGCACGGTCAGCCCGCCCTCGACCCGGGTGAGCAGGTGCTTGCCCCGCGAGACGGTCGTCAGCACGCGCCGCCCGCTCAGGTCGGCGGTGGCGTGCCGCGGGACGCGGAAGTCGGACCGGGTGAGCACCCGCCCGTCGAGGGCCTGCCGCAGCCGCGCGGCGGTGCGGTAGACGGCGTCTCCTTCGGGCATGCGCCCAGTCTAGGAACCGCGCCGGAGTCGCCTTGCCGCCTCCCGGCGTCCGCGCGGTCGCGTTTCCGGCGCGAGCAGACCCGGGCGCCGTCAGTCCCAGGCGGCGGGGTCGGCGGCGAGTTGGCGGACACGCTCGGGGAGGGCGCCGCCGGCCACCTGCTCCAGCGTGACCTCCTCCAGGATCGCCCGTTCGGTGGCGCGCAGCGCGATCCACACCTGCTGCAGCGACTCGGCCGGGCCCCGGTAGCCGACGTGCTCGGGGCGCTCGCCGCGGACGTTGGCCAGCGGCCCGTCGACCGCCCTGATCACGTCGGCGAGCGAGATCTCACCGGCGGGCCTGGCCAGCACGTATCCACCCTCAGGGCCGCGCTGGCCACGCACCAGACCGGCACGGCGCATCTGGAGCAGGATGTTCTCCAGGTATTTGGGCGGCATGTCCTGCTCCTTGGCGAGCTCACCCACAGTGGTCGGGCCGGCACCGGCGGCGGCGAGTTCGGCGGCGGCACGGAGGGCGTAGTCGACCCGAGCGGAAAGGCGCATGTTGTCGATTATCCCTCCTGGTCAACAGTGGTTAGCCGCAACGTCGTCAGAACGGGCAGATGATCGGAGTACGGCAGGCGCGGAACCTGTGCCGAAACCACGGTCAGACCCCGGCTGATCAGCACGTGGTCGATCCGCTTGACCGGCGCCTCCGCCGGCGAGGTGGGAGGGTCACCCAGCGCGATCAGCGGGTCGGACAGCCCCGCCGCCTCCAGCACCCGCATCTCGGGATCGGCCGGTTCGGTGTTCAGGTCACCGGCCAGGATCACCGGCCTGGGCGGGCCCGCGGCGGCGCCGTCGGCCCCAGGTCCCGCCTGCCCGGCGTCGAGCCCGCCGGCCAGGTTGCGGGCGATGGCCGCCACCTCGGGCGCCTGCCCGGCGGGGGCCTGCAGGTGGGTGTTCACGATGCCCAGCTCCCTGCCGCCGACCTCCAGCACGATGGCCTGGGCCTGGGCGCCGGTCGGGTAGTCGTGCCGGCCCAGCTTGTACGAGTGGACGCTCTTGACCGGCAGGTTGGTGAGCAGGGCGTCGCCCCAGAGGTCGTCGGCGGCCGGGGCGAAGTGGTAGCGCATGCCCAGCCCGCGGGCGATCCGGGCCAGGTCGTCGTGGCCGCCGTTCAGCAGCCAGCCCCGGTCGACCTCGCTCAGCAGCACCACGTCCGGCCGCTGGGCGGCGGCCCACGACGTGATCCGGTCCAGCGACAGCCGCCCGTCGAGGCCGAAGCCCATCCGGATGTTGTAGGCGATCAGCTTGACCGTGTCACCTTCGGCGGGCCGTACGTCGGGCGCCGGCTGCCAGGCGATGTTCGTCGCGACGAGAGCGATCAGGACGGCCAGGACGGTGGTTTCGCCGGGCGCCCCGGACCGGGACGCGTGGGTGGGGAGCGGGGCGCGTGACGGCCGCAGGCCCACGGCGACGGCCAGCACCGACACCGCGATGGGGATCACCTGGTTCGGGATGCCGAGGTCCAGATCGTAGGCGGCGTAGTAGGCGAACATCGCCACCAGGAACACGAACCCGCCGCCGAGCACCGCCACCCCCTGCCGCCGGCTCCCGCGCCCGGTGCCCGACTCGCGCCCGGTGCCCGACTCGCGCCCGGCGCCCGATCCGGGCTCGGTGTCCGACCCGTTCGGGGTCCCGGCATCGGTCGCGGTCTCTGCCCGCGCCTCGGGTTCGGTCGCGTTGCCGGAGGGGTCGGGCCCGGCCTCGGCCCCTGATCGGGAGGAAGAGGAGACGATGGAGGCCAGGCAGAGGATCGTCACCGCCGCGGCCACCGAGTCCACGCCCGGCAAGGGCGTCGTGAGCAGGAGCGCCGTGGACGCCACCAGCCCGAGGCCGCAGGCCAGGAGGAGGGCGGGCCGGTGACTCGGCCGCAGGACCGTCATGATCGAGGCGACGGCCGCCGCGGCCACCGGCCCGACGCCCAGCGCGGTCCACACGAGTGAGGGGCCGTCGGGCGCCTTGGTCCAGGAGGTAGCGGCCATCCCGAACAGCAGCAGGGCCGGACCGAACAGGAACCAGGTGGCGGCGGGCGCGGGCTCGGTCTTCTCGGCAGCGGGAGACAGTCGCACCAGGGCGAGGAACGCGGCGCAGAGGGTCAGTATCAGGAGCCACGGGAACACCCCGTCCCGCCAGACCAGATCCATCCCGTCGAGCACCAGGTGCGCCAGGACCGAGAACGACAGGCCGCCCACGATCCCCACGGGCGCCGCCGCTCTGGGCACGATGCGGGCGCAGCCGGTGAGGAAGACGAGGCCGGCCGTGACGCCCGCCGAGGCGACGTACAGCTGCTCGACGCCGGCCTGCAGCAGCACCCGCGCGAGGACGAGCGCCACCGCGCCGCCCGCGAGCGCCCACCTGGACGGCAGGAGCAGCGCGAGGAACGGCAGTGCGAACCAGGCGGCCGCGTAGAGGCCCATCAGCTCGGGCGGGGTGGACCCCGCCTGCCCGAACAGCGTGATGAGCGATGGCAGGAACACGCGGAGCACGTCGAACAGGAGCACGACGCCGACGCCCAGCATCAGGGCGGGCACCCGGGGAAAGGTCATGAGCCATCCTCAGGTTCGGCGCGACTCTGGGGCAAGGGCCCGGGGCCGGATTCCCGCCGACCCGGCAGGTTCGCGGTCAGCCAGGCCCGCGGTCAATCAGGCCCGCGGTCAGCCAGGCCCGCGGTCAGCCAGGCCCGCGGTCAATCAGGTCCGCGGTCAGAGCTGCCATTCCTCGCCGCGGAGCAGCTCGACCGTGGCGCCGTCGTGCCGGATGCCGGTGACGGTGACCTCGGGGCCGCCGACCATGAAGTCGACGTGCACGTCGGAGACGTTGACCCCGGCCGCGTCGAGCCCGGCGGCGTCCCGATCGCGCAGGCCGGCCGGGACGCCCGGTGGCAGGCCGGCGCCCCAGGCGAGGTGGCAGGTGGCGTTCTCGTCCAGCAGGGTCTCCAGGTAGGTGACGCCGGATTGGCCGACCGGCGAGGTGCCGTCGACGAGCGCCAGCTCACCGAGCCGGGCCGCCCCGGCGTCGATCGCCTGGTGGCTGCGCACGACGTCCGCGCCGGTGGACGCCCGCACCTCGGTCACCACGCCGCCGGAGAAGGTCAGCTCCAGGTCGCGGACGACGGTGCCGACGAGGGAGAGCGGGCGCGTCGACCGGATCCTGCCGTCCACCCGGCGGTAGTCGGGGGTGGTGAACACCTCCTCGGTGGGGATGTTGGCCTGGAAACCGTGTCCCTGGGAGGAGATGAGATGGACCGCCGTCCAGTGGGCGTCGGGCAGCAGGCCGATGGTCAGGTCGGTGCCCGGCCCCTCGAAGCGGACCCGGTCGAGCCGCAGCTCGGTCAGCATTTCCGCGCGGCTCAGCAGCTCGGCGAGCCGCTCCTTCCAGGCGGCGCGGGGGTCGGGGCGGTCGAGCCGGAGGATGGTCCGCAGATGCTCCCACAACAGCGCCTCGTCGGGCTCACCGAAGACCGCACGCGCCCACTCCGCGGTCGGGTACGGCACTATGACCCACCGGGCCAGGTTGTTCAGCTGCACTCGTTGCCGTGAGGAGAGATTGGGCATGCGGTCCAGGCCCGACCGCACCGGGTCCTCATCGGCGAGCAGGTCGGGGGCCGCGGAGCCGCGGATGTTGACGAGGATGCCGTGGTGGCGCGCCAGCTCCTCGTTCCGCGCGTCCAGCCAGGACGGGACCTCGGCCAGCGTCGCCGCGTCCGCGTGCCGGACCCGGGAGCGCTTGGCGTGGGGGTCGAAGTACCAGATGTCGACGTAGTGGGCTCCCCGGGCGTACGCCACCTCGGCCAGGGCGCGGGCCAGCGGGGCGTGCTCGATCTCGGCGTTGATCAGCACGCGGTCGTCATCGTGGATCGGCACCGCCACGTCGAAGACGATCTCGGCGTAGTGGGTCAGCTCAGCGGGGGTGATGGTCAAGACTGCCTCCAGAGAGGGGGACGGCTCGCGCGCGGCGAGCCATGGGAACGAACAACAGCAGTGCCACGGCGGACACTCCGCCCGCGATGGCGAAGCCGGACGCCAGGCCCAGGGATTGGGCGAGGGCGCCGAGGGCGAGCGCGGCGGACAGGAAACCGAGGTCGAAGAACGCGGTCGTGGTGGCCACCGCGGCACCACGCTGGCCGGCGGGCAGGCCGGTCACCGCGATCGCCAGGAACGCCGGGAGCCCCAGCGCTTGCCCGGCCCCGATCACCGCGGTGGCGCACAGCGTCCCGGCCATCGAGGGCCAGACGGCGAGGCCGATCAGCCCGGCGGCCGTGAGCGCGAGGGAGGCGAAGCCCCTTTTCCGCGGATCGGTCCGGGCCAGCGGGCGGTGTCCGCCCAGCCGGACGGCGAGCAGCACACCGCCGTAGACGAGGAAGTGCGTGCCGCTGGTCCCGTGACCGAGCGCGGCGACGTACAGGGGGATGAAGGCGCTGAAGGCGGTGTAGCCCCACACCGACGCGAGGTAGGCGAGGCCGGGGAGCACCGCCGCGCGGTGGACGAGTGGCCCGCCGTCGCGCCGGTCGGTGGGTTCGGCGGAGTCGCCGAGCAGCCAGGAGGTGGCGGCCACCCCGGCGGCGGTGACGCCGGAAAGCACCCACACGGCGTTGAATCCGGCGGCGGAGTGCACGGTCTCGGCGAGGGCCGGCCCGGCGAGCAGGCCCACGTTGACCGCGACGGAGAACAGGTTCATCGCCGCGCCCGGACGGTCCTGGTCGCTCGCGGCGGTGGCCAGGCCGACGTAGACCAGGGCCTCACCCATCCCGGCCACGGCCCGGCACGCCAGCAGGGCCGGCAGCGAGTCGGCCAGGAGCAGCGCGAAGGTGGAGCCCGCGATCACCACGGCGCCGGCGCGGACGGCCGTCGCACGCCCCCAGCGGTCGGCGAGCCGGCCCGCGAGGGGCCGGGCGAGCACGGCGGCCACGGCCGCGGCCGCCAGGCAGGCGCCCACCGCGCCGGTGCCCTGGCCAAGCGGGCCGGTGACGAACTTGGGGATCATCGGGATGAGCAGGCCGATCGACAGGAAGCACAGTCCCGTGCCCAGCAGCAGGGGACGGGTCAACGGTCGTCGCCCATTTCCAGGAGCAGGGCGGTCATGCTGACCTTGACGCTGTCGGCCGAGCGTGGCGGCTGAGCCTTGTCGTGGACCACGGCGACCGCCTGGCTGATCAGCCCGACGACCTCCTCCCACACGGACCTGTCCAGCCACACCTCCGCGTCCATGGACATCCGCCGGTCGCGGGCCTGCTCCAGTCGCCGCGCGAGGTCGGTGAACAGCGCGTCGTACAGGTGCCGCCCGCCGGAGCGGTCGATCCGCGCCCCGCTGGAGGAGTTGTAGCGGTACCGCCGCTGGGGCCGGCCCTTGCCGCCGGGGGACGGCCGCTCGTCCACCTGCTCCAGGAATCCGGCGTCGGCGAGCTGACGCAGGTGGTAGCTGGCCGAGGCGTGGGCGATGTCCAGCTCCCGTGCGACCTCGGTGGCCGACATGGAGGCGCCGGTGAGCAGGGACACGATTCGGATCCGTAGCGGGTTCGCCAGCGCACGCAGCGGCACCAGCTCGTCCTTTTCCCAAGGCATGTTGGGATTATGTCATTCCCAACATGCCTTGGGAAAGTCTGAACGGGCGAAGAGCGCTAAACTTCCAACAACCTTTTCGAAATGACGGTGGGATACAGCGTGGAGCGACGTCCTGGTGTGCCCAGATTGCTCAGGGAGATCAACGACCGGGCCGCGCTGGAGCTGCTGCTCGCGACCGGGCCGATGACGCGGGGGCAGATCGGCGACCTCACCGGGCTGTCCAAGGTGACCGCCTCGCAGACGCTTTCCCGGCTGGAGCAGCGCGGCCTGGTCCAGATGGTCGGCACCCAGGCGGGCGGGCGCGGCCCCAACGCCGCCCTCTACTCCGTCATCCCCTCCAGCGCCTACGTGGCCGGGCTGGAGGTGGGGCCCGAGCTGGTCTCGGCCGCCGTCGCCGACATCCACGGCCAGACGGTGGCGGAGGTGACGTTCGAGCCCGACGGCCAGGACGACCTGGTCCCCGTCGTGCACGACGCGATCATGAAGGCCTGCCGCAGCGCCAAGATCGGCGTCAGCAGACTGCGCGGCGTGGTGATCGGCACCCCGGGCGTGGTCGACCCGCGCACCGGCGACGTCCGCTACGCCTTCGACCTGCCGGGCTGGCACGAGGGCAGCCACGAGGCGCTGGCCGGAGACCTCAAGCGCGAGGTCACGATCGAGAACGACGTCAACCTCGCCGCGATCGCCGAGCGGGTCGACGGAGCCGCCAGGGGGCGTGACGACTTCGTGCTGCTCTGGGCCAGCCGCGGCCTCGGCCTCGCGGTCGTGCTCGGCGGCAAGCTGCACCGGGGGCGTTCGGGCAGCGCGGGCGAGATCGGCTATCTCGCGGTGCCCGGCGTGCCGCTGCCCGCCGACATCCGCACCGCGCCGGGCCGGCTGCCCTCGCTCGCGGGCGGCCTGCAGTCGCTGGTCAGCGCCGAGGCGGTGGCCGAGCTGGCCCAGGGCTACGGCTTCGCGGCCGGCAGCGCGGGGGAGTGCGTCGAGGTCGCCCTGGCGGCCGGATCCAGGGGCGAGCCGCTGCTCGACGAGATAGCCCACCGGCTCGCCCTGGGCGTCGCCGCCGTGTGCGTGATCCTCGACCCCGGCCTCGTGGTGCTCGCCGGAGAGGTCGGTCACGCCGGCGGCACCGCGCTGACCTCCCGGGTGGAGGAGGCCGTGGCCCGCATCTGCCCCGTACGCCCCCAGGTGGTCACCACCGCCGTGACCGACCGCAACCCGGTGCTGCGCGGCGCCGTGCTCGCCGCCCTGGAGCAGGCTCGCGAGTCGCTGCTCAGGCCGTGAGCCCGTAGGAGCCGCTCAGGCCGTGAACTCAGCCGCTCGGGCCGTGAACTCAGCCGCTCAGGCCGTGAGTCCGTGGGAGCCGCTCAGGCCGTGAGCAGTTCCACGGCCGCCTGGGCGTTGGCCCGGGCCGCGCCGTACGTCGCGATGTAGGCGGCGCTGCCCGGCCGCCAGATCGGCAGCCCCATCTCGATCACCGTGGCGTCGGGGCGGGCGGCCACCAGGGCGGAGACGAGCGACCTGCTGGCCTCGTACCTGTGGGCGTCCTTGACCACCACGACCAGCGACCGCCGCCCGGCCTTGGCCAGCAGCGCGGCCACGTCCGCGGCGCCCGGCTCGATCCGCACGATCTCGGCCTGCGGCAGCCACGGCCCGACCCCCCACGGCACGTCGCCCACCGCGATCGTCGGCGGCGTGTCCACCTCGATCACCAGCGGCTCGACGAGCGGCGCGGTGGAGCCGGTGAGCCGCACCGCCCGGCGGGCGGCGTGCAGGCCCACGCCGTTCTGCTCGGCCGCCGGCGTACCCGGGGCGGCGAACCAGGCGCGCAGGTCCGCCAGCCTGGCCGCGGCCTGCTCCAGCCTGGTCAGTGGCAGCCGCCCGTCCCCGACCGCGGCCACGATCTCCGCGATGATCCGCAGTACGTCGTCGTAGCCGGGGCGCGGGCCCAGGCAGAGCAGGTCGGACCCGGCCGCGAGGGACAGGACCGCGCCGCCGCCCAGGCCGGCGCCGCCGGTGATCGCCGCCATGTCCAGCGCGTCGGTGATCACCACGCCGTCGTAGCCGAGCTCCCCCCTGAGCAGCCCGGTCAGCGCGGCGGCCGACAGCGTCGCCGGCAGGTCTCCGGTCAGCGAGGGCACCGCCACGTGCGCCGTCATGATCGACCTGGTGCCCGCCTCGACCGCGGCCCGGAACGGCACCAGCTCCCGCTCGCGCAGCACCTCGGGCGTGACGTCCACGACGGGAATCGCCAGGTGGGAGTCGACCCGGGTGGCGCCATGCCCCGGGAAGTGCTTGACACAGGCGGCCACGTTCACCGACTGCAGGCCCCGGACCGCGGCGACCGTGTGCCGGGCGACCAGGGCCGGCTCGTCGCCGAACGACCGGGTGCCGATCACCGGGTTGTCGGCCTCGGTGTTGACGTCGGCGTCGGGCGCCATGTCGAGGTTGACCCCGCAGGCGGCCAGCTCCGAGCCGATCGCCCGGTACACCCGCTGGGTGAGCTCGACGTCGTCGACCGCGCCGAGCGCGGCGTTGCCCGGATACGGGCTGCCCACGTGGTAGGCCAGCCGCGTGACGTCGCCGCCCTCCTCGTCCAGCGAGACCACGGGCTCCCCGGCCCCCCGCAGCGACGTGGTGAGCGACCTCAGCTGGTCCGGGCCGGCGACGTTGAACCCGAAGAGCGTCACTCCGCCCAGGCCGTTCTCCAGCTCGCGCAACACCCAGCCGGGCGCCGTGGTGCCCTGGAAGGCGACGAGCAGTGTGCCGGCCGCGAGGCGGCGCAGCCCCCGATCACTCTGACTCATGGCTCCTCATCAGATGGAAGGTGTGCAGCGTCAGGCACGGCGCGGTGCCGCGCGCCGTACGAGATCCGCGGGGTGTCAGCCCTTGACGGCGCCGGCCACCAGGCCGGAGACCATACGGCGCTGCACCAGAAGGAAGAAGACGACGACCGGGATGGTCATCATCGTGGAGCTGGCCATGATGGCCCCCCAGTCGGTGCCCTTCTGCCCGAAGAAGTACTGCAGGGCCACCGGCATGGTGTAGCCGGACGACTCGCTCATCAGCACCAGCGCGAAGATCAGCTCGTTCCAGGCGGTGATGAAGGAGAAGATGCTGGTCGCCACCAGGCCGGGGGCGACCAGCGGGAAGAGCACCCGCCAGAACGTGGTGAACCGGGAGGCGCCGTCGATCCAGGCCGCCTCCTCCAGCGACTTGGGCACCGCGGCGACGAACGTGCGCAGCATCCAGATGCCGAACGGCAGCGTCAGGCCGACGTTGACCAGGATCAGCCCGGCCAGCTGGTCGACCAGGCCGAGGTCGATGATGCGCAGGTACAGCGGGATGAGCAGCGCCTCGGCCGGGATCATCTGCGCGACCAGGAGCACGATCAGGAACGTGCTGCGCCCCTTGAAGTTGAACCGGGCCACCGCCGTCGCCGCCAGCAGCGAGAACACCGCCCCGACGAGCACCGTGCCCAGCGCCACGATCGCGCTGTTGCCCATGTAGACCCAGATGGAGTTGCCGGCCACCCCCTGGGTCAGCACCCGCTGCACATGCTCGAAGGTGAAGGAGGTGGGGAACGGGATGAACTTGGTGGTGAAGATCTGGTCGTTGGTCTTGAACGCGGTCGACACCATCCAGTAAACGGGGAAGATCGCGAACACGAACACCAGCAGACCGGTCGCGTTGAGCGCGGCCTTGCCCAGCCGCTTGCGGGCGAGCGGGGTCATGACATGTCCTCCTGCTTGACCAGCTGCCTGACGTACACGGCCGTGACGACGAGCAGGATCACGGTCAGCACCAGGGCGATCGCGGCACCGGACCCCATCTTGGGCGGGGACCTGAACGCCTCGGCGTAGGAGTACATCGACAGGTTGTACGCCTCACGGTTGGACGGCCCGCCCATGAGGACGTACAGCTGGCTGAAGACCTTGAAGTCCCAGATGATCGACAGCACCGTGAGCACCGCGAAGACCGGCCTGAGCAGCGGGAAGGTGATCTTTCTGAACGTCAGCCAGGCTGATGCCCCGTCGACGCGGGCGGCCTCGTACAGCTCGGCGGGGATGCCCTTGAGGCCGGCCAGCACCGACACCGCGATGAACGGGAAGCTCGCCCACACCACCGTGATGATCAGCACCATGTAGATCGACCAGGCGTCGTTGAGCCACGGCTCGCCGGTCCAGTCGGCCCGGCCGAACACCAGGGTGGACAGCCAGTCGGGCAGCAGGTTCAGTGCCCAGTTGATGATGCCGGCCTCGGCGTCGAACAGCCACTTCCAGATGATGCCCTGGGCGACCGGCGGCACGGCCCAGGCGAACATGATGCCGACGATCACCAGGGTGGACATTTTCTTGCCGAGCTTGTTGAGCAGCACCCCCACGGCGGTGCCGACGACCAGCGTCAGCGACACGGCCAGCACGGCGAAGACGACGGTGTTCCGCAGGGCGTTCCAGAAGATCTCGTTGCCGAAGATCTGGGTGAAGTTCTCGACGCCAACCCACTCGGCAGGCTTCGTGTTGACGGGCCTGATCTGCGGGAGGCCGACCTTCTGGAAGGCGATGATCGCGACCTGGACCATCGGGTAGAGCAGCAACGCCCCGATGACCAGCAGGCCGGGGACCAGCAGCAGGTACGGGATGGACCAGACCGGCAGGCCGCTGGCCTTGGCCGGCCGCCCGGGGCGGCGCCGCCCCGAGGGGGAGGGGTTGCCTCCGCCCCGGGTGAGCGTTGACGTGTCGGTCATGAGTCGTCAGGACTGGTTGAGGATGTTCTCGAGCTCGGTGTTGGCCTTGCCGAGTGCCTCGTCGACGGTGGCCTTGCCCTCGATGACCTGGCGTGCCGCGTTCTGCAGCACGGCCTTGGTCTCGTTGGCCTCGGTCCAGTTCGGGTCGGCGGGGAAGGCCTTGGCCTTGGCGAAGGCGGCGGCGAACGGCGCCTGCGCCGGGTCCTCGGACAGCTTGGCCAGCGCCTCCGGGTAGACCGGGAGCAGGCCGCCGTCGGTGGCGTACTTGACGCCCCACTCCTTGCCGGAGGCCAGCTTCACGAAGTCCTTGGCGGCGTCCATCTCCTTGGCGGTGCCCCACACGGCGATGTCGTTGCCGCCGAGGAAGGACTGGGCCTCGCCGCCGTCCTTGGCCGGGAGCGGGAAGAAGGCGAGCTTGTCACCCTTGAGCTTGCCCTTGCTGTCCTCGTCGATCCCCGGCAGGTCCCAGGAGGCGGTGAGGTACATGCCCACCTTGTTGTTGGCGAAGCGGGTACGGATCTCGGTGGTGTTCTGGCTGAGCCGGGACTTGCTGGACAGGCCGTCGGTGACCAGCGCGGTGTACTGCTCGAAGCCGGTCTTGAAGCCCGGGTCGGTCAGCTTGCCGACCCACTTGTCGCCTTCCTTGACGGCGTACTCGCCGCCGCCGGTCCAGGCCAGGGAGCCCAGCAGGTGGTTGGCGTCGGAGCCGCCGTTGAAGGCGAACCCGTCGACGTCCTTGCCCTTCTTCTCCTGGATCTTCTTGGCCGCGGCGACGAGCTCGTCCCAGGTCTTCGGGATCTCGATCTTGAGGTCCTTGAACCAGTCCGCCCGGTAGAGGACGGCACGGCTGCCGCCACCCCACGGCACGGCGTACGTCTCGCCGTCGATCGTCTCCAGGCCCAGCAGGTTCTTGGGAATCTCGGCCTGGTCGCCCGCGGCCACGATGTCGGTGATCGGGGCCAGGGCCTCCTGGCTCTGCCAGAGCGGGACCTGGTCGTTGCCGATCTCGGTCACGTCTGGGCCGGTGCCGCCCGCCGCCGCGGCGGTGAACTTGTCGTTCACCTGGGGCCACGGGATCCACTCGACCTTCACCTTGGCGCCGGTCTGCTGCTCGAAGGCGGCCACCAGCTCGTCGGTGTACTTCTGGGCGGCGGGGTTGCTGTCGCCGAGCCGCCAGAAGGTGAGCTCCTTACCGGAGTACTTCGGGCCGCTCGCCGCCGCGCTGGGCTCAGCGGGCGCCTCGGCGCCGCCGCAGGCGGCCAGGCCCAGGGCCAGGGCGGCCGTGGTGACCGTAGTGGCTGTGATCTTCGCGATCCTCACAGGGTTCTCCCTTCCCGGGTGCCGGCCTAGGGTCCGCACCAGGCTGATCGTTCAATGCCTTACGAGTGGTGTTAAACTAACAAGAAACTTTCCTTTAAGAAACGCCTGTTAGCCGATCGTGACGAGAGGGGCGGGGCCGATGACCAAGAGCCCGGGAACACCCAGGCTGCTGCGCCGGCTGAACGACCGCTCGGCGCTCGAACTCCTCCTCGCCGACGGTCCCCTCACCCGCGCCGAGCTCGGCGAGCTGACCGGGCTCTCCAAGGTCACCGCAGGTCAGCTGCTGGCCCGGCTGGAGGAACGCGGCCTGGTCGAGGTGGCCGGGGAGCGCGCGGGCAGCCGGGGCCCGCATGCCACCCTCTACGCGGTCGTCCCCTCCAGCGCGTACGTGGCCGGGCTCGAAGTCCTGCCCGACAGCCTCAAGGCCGGTGTGGCGGACATCACAGGCCGGATCGTGGTCGAGATCACTCTCAACCCGTCGGACTTCAGGGACCCGGTCAAGGCGGTGCACGCCGCCGTCCAGCGGGCCTGCGCGACCGCCGGCGTGGACAGCTCCCGGCTGCACGCCTTCGTGATCGGCACCAGGGGCGTCGTCGACCCGCGCGATGGCGAGGTCCGCTGGTCCTACGACCTGCCGTCCTGGCACGTCGGCGTGCTCGCCGGTCTGCGCGAGACGCTCGGCGTCCCCGTGACGATCGAGAACGACGTCAACCTGGTCGCCCTGGCCGAGCACCGCTACGGCGCGGCCGTCGGCCACGACGACTTCGCGGTGATGTGGGCCGGCATCGGCCAGGGCCTCGGCGTCATGCTCGGCGGCAGGCTGCACCGGGGGATCAGCGGGGGAGCGGGCGAGATCGGCTGGCTGCCCGTGCCGGGCGAGCCGCTGCCCGCCGACGTCTCCCAGCCGCAGTCGGGGTCCTACCAGCGCCTGGTGGGCCAGGCGGCGCTGCGCGAGCTGGCCGAGGCGCACGGCGTGCCCGGCCTGTCGGTGGCCGACCAGGTACGGCACGGCGGCGACGGCTTTCTCGGGGAGGTGGCGGCCCGGCTGGCCGTCGGCGCCGCCGCCGTGGCCGTGGTGCTCGACCCCGGCCTGATCGTGCTGGCGGGCGACGTCGGCAGGGCCGGCGGTGCGCGGCTGGCGGCCAAGGTCGAGGAGGTGGTGGCCCGGATCTGCCCCAGTCAGCCCCGGGTGCTCACCACCGGGGTGGCGGGCAACCCTGTGCTGCGCGGGGCTCTGGAGGCGGCGCTCGAACAGGCCCGTGAACAGGTTTTCTCCGACACTGTGTGAGAATTTCAGCCCATGTGGCAGCCATCGAGCGACATCGTGCTCATCTCCGACCCCCGGGTGGCCGCGATCCCCCTGCGGGAGTCCGGCGAGGCGCTGGCCGACGTGCGCGGGCGGCTGCGGGTGGATCCGCGCCTGGCCGACGACTCCGGAGTCTACGCCCACCTGCGCGCGGGCCTGCTGGCCAGGCTCGAACGGGCCGAGCGGCGCCTTCCTGACGGATACCACCTGCTGGTCGTCGAGGGCTACCGGCCCGTCACGACGCAGCGCCGGTACTTCGAGGAGTATCGGGACGAGCTCCAGGCCGCGTTCCCCGACATGTCGCCTGCCGAGGCCTATATCGCAGCGAGTCGGTACGTGTCGCCCGTGGAAGTCGCCCCGCACACCGCCGGCGCCGCCGTCGACCTGACCCTGTGCGCCCCCGACGGCACCGAATACCACATGGGCACCGAGGTGAACGACAACCCGGAGGACAGCGGCAACGCCTGCTACATGGCCGCCCCCACCATCTCCGCCGAGGCCCGCGCCCACCGCAAGATCCTGGCCGCCGCCCTCGAACCGGCCGGCCTGGTCAACTACCCCACCGAGTGGTGGCACTGGTCCCACGGCGACCGCTACTGGGCGTACACCAAGGGTGTCTCCGCCGCCCGCTACGGTCCCGTAGATTCCCCGGTGTAGCGCCTCAGCCGGGGAAGGATTGCCGTCATGGAACTCTTCCCCGCGATGCCACTGGCCGGCTGGCAGCCCACCAAGGCCACGATGCACAGGTTCTGCCAGGTGGTGGGCAAGATCCGGCTCGCCGCCGGGGTCCGGCGCAACCACTGGTGGAACGCGCCGTTCCACCTCACCGGCCGCGGGCTCACCACCCGGCCGATGGGACAGGCCGACGGCAACCCGATCTTCACGATCGACTTCGACCTCGTCGGCCACCGGCTGGTCGTGACCACGATCGACGGGCGGGAGGTGTCCTTCCCGCTGTACGGCCAGTCCGTGGCGTCGTTCTACCGGGCCACCATGGAGGCGCTGGCGTTCCTGGACGTACGGGTCGAGATCGACCTGCCCCACCCGTTCGACCTGCCCGACGCGGGCCGATCGTTCGCCGACGACACCGAGCACGCCCACTACGACCCCGTCCAGGCCACCCGCTACTGGCAGGTGCTCAGCCAGGTCAACCTCGTCCTGGAGGAGTTCGCCGCGGGCTACTCGGGCAAGGTCAGCCCGGTGCACCACTTCTGGCACACCTTCGACATCGCCTGCACCAGGTTCTCCGACCGGGTGATCGACCAGCCGCCCAGCGCCGACCCCGTGACCCGCGAGGCCTACTCGCGCGAGGTGATCAGCTCGGGGTTCTGGTTCGGCGACGACGCCTTCCCCGAGCCGGCCTTCTACTCCTACACCGCTCCCGAGCCCGAAGGGCTGGACCGCGAACCCCTGGTGCCGCCCGCCGCCGGCTGGATCGAGCAGCGAGGCGGCCACCTGGCCGTGCTGCGCTACGCCGACGCCCGATCCGAGCCCGACCCGCGCGGCGCCGTGCTCGCCTTCTACCAGAGCGCCTACGAGGCCGGGGCCCGGCGCGCCGGATGGGACATCGAGCGGCTGGCCTGCCCGGGCGGAGTCACCGATCCGCTGCTGAGCGGCGACGGGTGACGCCTGCCGAGGGCAGTGGCCGCAGGGGTGGGGTTCGGTGTCCTGCGCGGGCTGGGGAGTTTCGCGGAGATATGTCAACGGGCACACATGGTACGGAGGCTCCCTGACTACCCTGCGAGGTGGGTCGTGGTTCCGTTGATCGGGATTGAAGAGGAGTACCTCGTCGTCGATCCGCACACCCGCCACGTGGCTCCGCGAGCCGCCGACGTGCTGGCCGCGGCGACCGACGTGCTGGACGTGGTGCACGAGATCACCCGCTTCCAGGTGGAGGCCCGCACCGCGCCCTCCGCCGACCTCACCGAGCTGGGCGCGCAGCTGCGGGCCACGCGCAAGGAGGTGGCCGGGGCCGCCCGCTCGTGCGGCCTGGCCGTGGTCGCCAGCGGCATCCCGGTGCTGGGCAACGTCATGCCGCCCCCACTGAGCGACGACATCCGCTACGAGCAGGGCCGGGTGCTCTACCGGGCGCTGCACGACGAGATCAGCATCTGCGCCCTGCACGTGCACATCGACGTGCCCGACGAGGAGCATGCCGTCTACGTGGGCAACCACCTGCGCCCATGGCTGCCCACGCTGATCGCGCTGGCCGCGAACTCCCCGTTCTTCGTCGGCCGCGACACCGGTTACGCTTCCTGGCGGGTGATCAGCTGGGGGCGCTGGCCGGTCTCCGGGGCGCCGCCGTACTTCCCGACGTTCGCCGACTACGAGCTGGCCCTGCGGGCGCTCTCGGAGTCCGGCGCGCTGATGGACCCGAAGACGGTGTTCTGGGACGCCCGGCCGTCGCCCAAGCTGCCCACCGTCGAGGTGCGGGTCGCCGACGTGCCACTGGACGTCAGCGACAGCCTCACCATCATCGGCCTGATCCGCGCCCTCGTCGTCACAGCGCTGGCCGAGGTGCGGCGCGGTGACCGGGGGCTGCCCATCCCGTCGGAGGTGCTGCGGGCCGCATACTGGCGCGCCGCCCGCGACGGCCTGCAGGGCGACAGCCTCGACGTGCGGGCCGGCACGCTCGTGCCCGCCCCGGTCATGGCCGGCCGCCTCTTCGAGCACGTACGTCCCGCGATGGCCGAGGTGGGCGACCTGGCGTACGTCCAGGAGGGCCTGGACCGGCTGCTCCGGAGAGGATCCGGAGCCATGCGCCAGCGCCGGGTGCACGCCCGCGGCCACGACCTGGCCGAGGTCGTGGACGACCTCATCGAGGCCACCGTGGCCTGACACGGCCCGGCTCAGCGGCCGGCCGCGTAGCCCTGGGCGCCGCGCGGGTTGGCCGCCGCCTTCAGGAACACGCCGTCACGGGCGACCGCGCTCAGCCTGCCGAGCGACCACGAGTCCTGCACCTCCACCTCGTGGCCGCGCCGGCGCAGCTCGGCCACCACCGCCGCGCCCACCCGGTCCTCGATGTGCATGACGCCCGGCCGGGACTCGCGCGGGAAGAACGAGCTGGGAAAGTGCTCGGAGTGGAACATGGGGGCGTCGATGGCCTCCTGGAGGTTAAGGCCACCGTGCACGAGGGTCAGGAAGAGGTTCAGGCTCCACTGGTCCTGCTGGTCGCCGCCCGGCGTGCCGAACGCCAGCCATGGCCGGCCGTCCCGCAGCGCGAACGACGGCGACAGCGTGGTGCGCGGGCGCGCGCCCGGCCGCAGCGAGGCGGGCAGCCCCTCCTGCAGCCAGAACATCTGCGCCCGGGTGCCCAGACAGAAGCCCAGCTCGGGGATCGTGGGGGAGCTCTGCAGCCAGCCGCCGCTGGGCGTGGCGGACACCATGTTGCCGTGCCGGTCGACGACGTCCACGTGGCAGGTGTCGCCCCGCACGACGCCGTCGGGGGAGATGACCTGCTCGGCCCCGCCGGGAGAGGCGATCCGCTCAGCGCCGTCGGGGGACATGACCCGCTCGGCACTGTCGGGAGAGACGATCCGCTGGGCGCCGTCAGGGGAGATGATCCGCTCGGCGTCGGGGGAGATGTCCCGCTGGGCGACGCCCCGTCCGACCGTCGGCTCGCCGACGCCCGCCACCGCACCCGGAACGCTCGGCGCGGTGATCGCCGACGGACGGTCCGGCAGACGTGGGATCCGGCCGCCGGGGCTGCCGGGACGCAGTTCGGCGCTGGCCTCGGCCCCCACGAGCGCGCGCCGCCCGGCGTTGTAGGGCTCGCTCAGCAGGTCGGTCATGGGCACGTCCGTGTCGCCGTACCAGGCTTCGCGGTCGGCGAAGGCCAGCTTCGCCGACTCGACCACCGTGTGCACGTAGTCGGCGCTGAGATGTCCCATCCCGCCCAGATCGAAGCCGGACAGCAACGCCAGCTGCTGCAGGAAGACCGGCCCCTGGCCCCACGGCCCCGTCTTGCACACGGTGTGCCGGTGATAGTCGAACGTGACCGGCTCCTCCACCGACGCCGTCCACCCGGCCAGGTCGTCGCCGGTCAGCAGCCCGCCGTGCACCTCGCCCGAGCTGTCACGCCAGGCCGTCTTGGCGCTGAAGCCCGCGATCGCCTCCGCCACGAACCCCTGGTAGAAGGCGTCACGGGCGGCCGCGATCTGCCCTTCGCGAGTGCTCGACGCCGCCTGAGCCTCCGCCACCAGCCGGCGGTAGGTCGCGGCCAGCACCGGATTGGCCAGCGACGTGCCGGGCGCCGGCACCCGGCCGCCGGGCAGCCAGGTCGCCGCGGACGTCGGCCAGTCGTCCGCGAACAGGTCGCGCACCTGCTCGATCGTGGCGGAGATCCGCTCCAGCACCGGGACACCACGCTCGGCGTAGTGGATCGCCGGCGCCAGCACGTCGGCCAGTTGCCAGGTGCCCCACCGCTCCAGCATCAGCATCCAGCCGCCGAACGCCCCCGGCACCGTGGCCGCGAGCAGCCCGGTGCCCGGCACGACGTCGAGCCCCAGCCCGGCGAACCGCTCGATGGTGGCGGCCGACGGGGCGACGCCCTGACCGCACACCACCGAAACCCGCTGCTCCTCCTCGCTCCACAGCAGGATCGGCACCTCCCCGCCGGGACCGTTCAGGTGCGGCTCGGCCACCTGCAGCACGAACCCCGCGGTCACCGCGGCGTCGAAGGCGTTGCCGCCGCGTTCGAGCACGCTCATGCCCGTGGCGGCGGCCAGCCAATGCGTGCCGGCCACCATGCCGAAGTCTCCGGTCAGCTCAGGTCTGGTGGTGAACAACGCGGGTTCCTCTCAAGGGGGCAAGGGGGATGACCGCGGCGCCCGGCCGGTCGCGGAACACGTCCAGCAGGTCGGCTCGGATGGTCACGTCCAGCACGTCGGCTCGGATGGTCACGTCCAGCACGGTCGTGGCTCGTCGGTGGTCAGCAAGCGCGGCGAGCAGGCCACCGTAATCGTGATCATTACGCGCTGGCGCCTGCTCATGAGGCCTCCGGAGGGGGAGAACTTCGGGAGACTGTATGCACATTACACTTCGGAGAACCGACCACCGCTGGTGGCAAACCCGTCAGCCGCCGAGGCCGGGCGGCTGACCTGCCACATGCGCTCGAACTCGGCATGGAAGTGCTGGTACCAGCGGTGGTCGTGCCGTGCGCGCAGAGCGAACACCGGGTCAGGGCCAGGGGATCGGTGCGTCCCCAACTCGACGTGGATGATCCCGTCGTCACTGTCGGCGTCGATCAGGACGAGGCCGAACGCGGGCACGAACGACATGAACCGCACCTCGATCCGGCCCGGCACGCCGGGAGTGCCGGCCAGGTGGCGGAGCAAGTCGATCGTGGACTTGACGCGGTGCTCGAAGACCTCTGGACGATCAGGAATCGTGCTCCGGCGGGCCGCTTCCAGGGGCGCCGTCCCGTCGGGGTCGATCAGCAGCACCTTGATGGAGGCCCCCCGGCGCAGCCGGTTCTCCAGCTCGCCCACGTGGTTGCGGATCGTCCGGCTCAGCGTGACGCCGGCGATGCGGATGTCATCGGCCCGGACGATCCGCTGCTCGAGCCCCTGCCGGGTGGTCGCGAGAAAGGCGTCGGCGGCCACCTCGCCGGCGATCCTCTCCTCGACCAGTTCGTTGAGACGCGTGATCCGGGACTCCAGCTCGGCCACATGATGTCTCGGCCCGAGCGCGTTGACAGCCAGCAGGGCGAGCGTGGCCAGCGTGGCGGCGCCCACCACCTTCGTGTCGACGACGTCGAAGACGCCGAGCACGCCGACCACCAGGGCGATCAGCGCAGTGAGGTAGATCTCGAGATTTCTGCCGGTGCTGAGGTCGGCACGTAGCCGTGCCAGTAGGCGCATCCCCCCATCCTCGTCCGCCGGCACCTTCCGTCAAGATCGGGAGTATCCGCGCCTGATCACGGGATGACGAAGACCGGGGTGAGCGACACGAGATGAAGGTGCTCGCCGGATGGGTGCCGCGGCTCAGGTCGAGCGGCTTGCCTTGGTGGCGACCTCGTTGAATCGTAGCCGGGCGGGATGAAGGTGCTTGCCGGCCGGGAGGAGAGAGTCAGGAGAACTCATCCTCGACCTCGACGCCTTCCTGCTCCAGCGCCTCCCTGATCACCCGGAACGCCAGCCCGGGAGGGTAGCCCTTGCGGGCCAGCATGCCGGCGAGGCGGCGGGTGCGGGCCTGGGGATCGAGGTGGCGGGTGCCGGAGAGCTTGCGATCCACGAGGCGCCGGGCGGTCTCCAGCTCCTGGTCGGGGTCGAGCCGCTCAACGGCCTCGTTGACCGTCTCGGAGTCGACGCCGCGGTGACGGAGCTCGGCGGCCAGAGCGCGTTTGGCCAGGCCCCGGCCGTGGTGCCGGGAGTCGACCCAGGCTTCGGCGAACGCCTCGTCGTTGATCAGCCCCAGCTCGGAGAACCGGTCGAGCACGGCCTCGGCCGCTTCGTCGGGCACGTCACGCTTACGCAGGGCCTCGGCCAGTTGGGCCCGGGTCTTCGGGGCCATGGTGAGCAGCCGCAGGCAGATGGCTCGTGCCACGGCCTCCGGATCGGCATGAGGCGTGGCAGCGGCGGCCGAACCCTCGTCAGGCCCATCGGGCAACCGACCACGGGCTCCCTCCGTCGACCGCCCCCTCTTTCTGCTCCGGCCACTCGACCCCCGCCTCTTCGCCGCCCGCCTACCGCCCGGCTCCCCGCCATGACCGCCTAGACCGGCCTCGTCGTAACCGGCTCCCCCGTAACGGGTCTCGCCGGGTCCAAAGTCGCCATGACCGGCTCCGCTGTCCCCGCCATAACCGGCTCCGCCGGGTCCGGACTCGTTGTCCGGGGTGTTGGTGGGTGGGGTGTTGTGCCATGGAGAGGGAGCGCCGGGACCAGCGTGGTCTTCGAGGCCGGCGCCGTCGGCGGATCCTGAGGAAGGGGGGCCGCCGCGCTTGCGTTTGCGGCCCCGAGATGGGGTGGGGACGTCAGGCCAGGCGCCCCAGTCGCGAGGCGCCTCTGGCGGGTCGATGGCACTCACGTGGCGACCGATCAGACGTCACCGGGCTTCGGCGCGGCGGCCTTGGAACCGCGGCCCGAGGGAGCGGCAGCGGCCGGCGCGGGCGCCGGGGGATCGGTGGGCTTGTCGAGACGCGGGCCCACCCCCAGCTTGTCCTTGATCTTCTTCTCGATCTCGTTGGCCATGTCGGGGTGGTTCTTCAGGAAGTTACGGGCGTTTTCCTTGCCCTGGCCGAGCTGGTCGCCCTCGTAGGTGTACCAGGCGCCGGACTTGCGGACGAAGCCGTGCTCGACACCCATGTCGATCAGGCCGCCCTCACGGGAGATGCCCACGCCGTAGAGGATGTCGAAGTCGGCGACCCGGAAGGGCGGGGCCATCTTGTTCTTGACGACCTTGACCCTGGTGCGGTTGCCGACCGCCTCGGTGCCGTCCTTGAGCGTCTCGATGCGGCGGATGTCGAGGCGTACGGAGGCGTAGAACTTGAGCGCCTTGCCGCCGGTCGTGGTCTCGGGCGAGCCGAACATCACGCCGATCTTCTCGCGCAACTGGTTGATGAAGATGGCGGTGGTGCTGGTGCTGCTGAGGGCGCCGGCCACCTTGCGCAGGGCCTGGGACATCAGGCGCGCCTGGAGGCCGACGTGGCTGTCGCCCATCTCGCCCTCGATCTCGGCCTTGGGCACCAGGGCGGCCACCGAGTCGATGACGATGACGTCGACGGCGCCCGACCTGATCAGCATGTCGGCGATCTCGAGCGCCTGCTCGCCCGTGTCGGGCTGGGAGACGAGCAGCGCGTCGGTGTCGACGCCGAGCTTCTTGGCGTATTCGGGGTCGAGGGCGTGCTCCGCGTCGATGAACGCCGCGATGCCGCCGGCCCGCTGGGCGTTGGCCACCGCGTGCAGGGCGACCGTGGTCTTACCGGAGGACTCGGGACCGTAGATCTCCACGATCCGGCCACGCGGCAGGCCACCGATGCCCAACGCGACGTCAAGGGAGATCGCCCCGGTGGGGATCACCTCGATGGGAGCTCGGGCATCGTCGCCGAGGCGCATGACTGAGCCCTTGCCGAACTGCCGCTCGATCTGGGCGAGGGCGGTCTCGAGGGCCTTCTCGCGGTCGTTGATAGCCATGGGAACTCCCCCTGGAGGGTCGTGGTCCGATCAGTGGAGTGAAAGCTACGGCCTGCCACCGACATTTTCCTGCGATGCCGGGGAAGCCATGGCCCGGCGAAGCCAATCGTAGCCGAACGGCTGTTCGATCACATCGGTAACACGCTGCCCGGCCCGCGCGATCGTACGGGCCGTCGCGCGCACGCCTCGCGCGTGACGGCCCATCCGTTCATTCGCGAGCGGACGAGCGTGTTGTGATGCGTCATGAGCTGGGAAGACTTTGGTGCAGAGGGTTGGAGGCGGCGACGTGGCCAACACGTACACCGGGGAACGACGCGCCCATCTGGAAGCTCTCGCCGAGCTGCTGCCCGAGCAGGGCCTGGTGAGCCGCATGCTGGGCGGAGACGATCCGATGCTGTGGGTGTGGCACCCGAGCACCGGCCGCCAGACGATCATCTTCGCGACACCCTCACGAGCCGGCTGGGTCTTCCTGTGGTCGCCGGGCGGGCAGAGCGATGTCGAGGATCTCGCGCGCACGGCCCGCGCTCTCGGGGAGACGCTGGCCTCACCGAAGCCTGGATGAGACGTTCTCCACCTGGCAGACCGCCCGCCAGACCGTCTTGGCGTTCTCGCCGTCGGCCAGTGCCTGCGTCACGGTGCGGCCTTCCAGCGGGGCCAGCACGTAGTCGCGGGCCCACGAGTCGGCGTAGGTCTCACCGAAATGGGCGCGCATCCGTCTCCAGAACTCGGTCAGGCGCATCAACCAAGTATGGAACCGCCGGGTGTGTGGGTAGGACAGGCGCATGGCAAAGACCCCCAAGTCCTCCCCGTCCAAGTCCGCCAAGGTGAAGGCCAACCGCCTCAGGCGCCGTGCGTTACGTCTGGTGCGGCGGCTGGCCGTACAGAGTGAGAAAGCCGGGAGATCCGAGCGACACGCGGGCATCAGGCAGGCGCCCCGTACCGGCAAGCCGCGGACGCGCCGGGCGTCGCGGCGCTAGGCCACATCACGAGAGTCACATCACGCGCGAGCCGTACATCTCCCCGAGATGGTCGGCGAGCAGCTCCAGCCGGGTGCCGTCGGGGTCCTTGAAATAGATGGAGGCGCCGCTCTCGATCTGGTGCGGCACGCCGGCCATCTCCAGCTTCCCGCGCAGGCGCTCCCAGGTGGCGGGGTCGACGGAGATCGCGATGTGGTGCAACCCGCCCAGCACCTCCTGGTAGGGGGCGAGGTCGAGCCCCGGGAAGTCGAAGAAGGCGAGCAGGTTTCCGTTGCCGATGTCGAAGAAGAAGTGGCTGGAACCCTTGAAGTCACGGTTCTCGAAGATCTCCGTGAGCGGAAACTCCAGAAGCTCCTGGTAGAACAGGATCGTCCGCTCCATGTCTGATGAGATCAGGGCGAAGTGATGCAGGCCTCGCCCGCTGCTCAGAGGCCGATGCGGTAAGACGTGGCGCTCCCTGAGGTCCTCGCGGCGAGCCCCAATGGCTGCGTAGTCGATGCCCACGGTCGCTGTATGTCCGCCGATGCCCCGGCTCAACCGCTCCACACGGGGACAATGCGTTTTCTGTCGGTGGGGCGAGGCACTATGGGCAGGTGAGCTCGCTCGACCAGTTCAGCCAGGTGACCAGGCAATGGTTCACCAGCTCCTTCGCCGCGCCCACCACCGCCCAGGAGGGCGCGTGGGAGTCCATCGCGCGCGGCGACAACACGCTGGTGGTCGCTCCGACCGGGTCCGGCAAGACGCTGGCGGCCTTCCTGTGGTCGCTCGACCGGCTGGCGGCCGAGCCTGTCGAGCCGGGTGAGCGCGGGGGCACCCGGGTGCTCTACGTCTCGCCGCTCAAGGCACTGGCCGTCGACGTCGAGCGCAATCTGCGCGCCCCGCTGGCCGGGCTCAAGCAGACGGCCAGGCGGCTCGGGCTGCCCGTGCCGGAGATCTCGGTGGCGATCCGGTCCGGCGACACCCCGGCACAGGATCGCCGGCGGTTCGCGGCCCGGCCGTCCGACATCCTCATCACCACGCCGGAGTCGCTGTTCCTGCTGCTGACGAGCCAGGCGCGCGACGCGTTGCGCGGCGTGCGCACCGTGATCGTCGACGAAGTGCACGCGGTGGCCGCCACCAAGCGGGGCGCCCACCTGGCGCTCAGCCTGGAGCGGCTCGACGCGCTGCTCGACCGGCCCGCCCAGCGGATCGGGCTGTCGGCGACCGTGCGTCCGGTGAGCGAGGTCGCGGCGTTCCTGGGCGGCGCGCGGCCGGCGGCGGTCGTGCAGCCGCCGTCGGAGAAGCGCATCGAGGTCGAGGTCGTGGTGCCGGTCGAGGACATGACGGAGGTGGAGGCCGGGCCCCGGCCGGGCGACGGCGAGGAGCTCGTCCCCGATCTCGCCGGCCGGTCGATCTGGCCGCATGTGGAGGACCGGCTGTTCGACCTGATCGAGGCGCACCGTTCGACCATCGTGTTCGCCAATTCCAGACGGCTGGCCGAGCGGCTGTGCACCCGCCTCAACGAGCTCGCGTTCGACCGCCGGCAGGGCCTGGAGGCGATCGATCTCTCGATCTGGGAGACGCCCGAGCCTCCGCACCAGACGCCCGAGCCTCCGCACCAGACGGCCGAGCCTCCGCGTCAGGACGGCGAGCCTTCGCGACGGGATGGCGAGTCCCCGAGCCAGACACCCGCAGAGTCCTCGCGGCAGGGGGGCGGGGGGCCGCCGCAGCGGATGCCGGCCGAGTTGATGGCGCAGGCGGGGGCGAGCAAAGGCGTCGTCACCGAGGTCGTACGCGCCCACCACGGGTCGGTGTCCAAGGAGGAGCGGGCGCAGATCGAGGAGGCGCTCAAATCCGGGCGGCTGCCCGCCGTGGTCGCGACCTCCAGCCTGGAGCTGGGCATCGACATGGGCGCGGTCGACCTGGTGGCCTGCGTCGAGTCGCCGCCGAGCGTGGCCAGCGGCCTGCAGCGCATCGGCCGGGCCGGACACCAGGTGGGCGCCGTGTCCAAGGGCGTGATCTTCCCCAAATACCGGGGCGACCTGGTCCAGACGGCCGTCGTCGCCGAACGCATGCGCACCGGCCAGATCGAGGAGCTGCGCTACCCCCGCAACCCGCTCGACGTGCTGGCCCAGCAGATCGTCGCGATGACCGCGCTCGATGAGTGGACGGTCGACGAGCTGGAGGCCCTGGTCAAGCGGGCCGCCCCCTACGCCACGCTGCCGCGCACCGCGCTCGAGGCCACGCTCGACATGCTGGCCGGGCGCTACCCGAGCGAGGAGTTCGCCGAGCTGCGCCCGCGCGTCGTCTGGGACCGGGTGACCGGCACCCTGCATGGACGGCCCGGCGCCCAGCGGCTGGCCGTCACCAACGGCGGCACGATCCCCGACCGCGGCCTGTTCGGCGTCTTCCTGGTGGGCGAGAAGTCCTCCAGGGTGGGTGAGCTCGACGAGGAGATGGTCTACGAGTCGCGGGTCGGCGACGTGTTCGTGCTGGGCGCGACGTCCTGGCGGATCGAGGACATCACGGCCGACCGGGTGCTGGTCTCCCCGGCTCCTGGTCAGCCGGGCAAGCTGCCGTTCTGGCACGGCGACGCCCCGGGCCGACCGGCCGAGCTGGGCAGGGCGATCGGCTCGTTCCTGCGCGAGCAGGCCGAGCACGGCTCCACCGAGCGGCTGACGGCGGCCGGGTTCGACGAGTTCGCCTCGGCAAACCTGCTCTCCTACCTGGCGGAGCAGCGTGAGGCCACCGGCTACGTGCCCGACGACCGCACCCTGCTGATCGAGCGGTTCCACGACGAGCTGGGCGACTGGCGGGTGGTCATCCACTCGCCCTACGGCGCGCGGGTCCACGCCCCGTGGGCGCTGGCGATCAACCGGCGGCTGCGCGAGCGCTACGGCGTCGACGTTCAGGCCGTCCACTCCGACGACGGCATCGTGCTGCGCATCCCCGACACCCTGGCCGAGCCGCCGTCCGACGTGGCCGCGTTCGACGCCGAGGAGATCGAGCAGATCGTCACCGAGGAGCTGGGCGGGTCGGCGATGTTCGCCTCCCGGTTCAGGGAATGCGCCGGGCGGGCCCTGCTGCTGCCGCGCCGCACGCCGGGCAGGCGCAGCCCGCTGTGGCAGCAGCGCCAGCGGGCGGCCCACCTGCTGGGGGTGGCCTCGCGCTACGCCTCGTTCCCGATCGTGCTGGAGACCATGCGCGAGTGCCTGCAGGACGTGTTCGACGTGCCGGGGCTGGTGCGGCTGATGCGTGACATCGCCGCGCGCCGGGTGCGACTGGTGGAGGTGGAGACGTCGCGGGCGTCGCCGTTCGCCGCGTCGCTGCTGTTCCGCTACATCGGCGCCTTCATGTACGAGGGTGACGCGCCGCTGGCCGAGCGGCGGGCCCAGGCGCTGGCCCTCGACACCACCCTGCTGGCCGAGCTGCTGGGCCAGGCCGACCTGCGCGAGCTGCTCGATCCCGACGTCATGGCCGAGGCCGAGCGCGAGCTGGCCAGGCTCGACCGGCCGCTGCGTGACGTCGAGGACCTCGCCGACCTGCTGCGCTCGCACGGGCCGCTGCTCGCGCCCGACGTCAGCGTGCGCGGTGGTGATCCGGCCTGGCTTCAGGAGCTCGTACGCGCCCGCCGGGCGATCAGCGTCCGGATCGCGGGCGAGGAGCAGTGGGCGGCGATCGAGGACGCGGCGCGGTTGCGTGACGCGCTGGGTGTGCCGCTGCCGGTCGGCATCCCGCACGTGTTCCTGGAGCCGGTGACCGATCCGCTGGCCGACCTCGTCGCCCGCCACGCCCGCACCCGAGGGCCGTTCCACGCCGGCGGCGCCGCGGTCAGGTTCGGTCTCGGCGTGGCCGTGGTGAGCGACGCCCTGCACCGGCTGGCCGCCTCCGGGCGGGTGGTCAACGGCGAGTTCAGGCCGGGCGGGCGGGGCGAGGAGTGGTGCGACGCCGGCGTGCTGCGGATGCTGCGGCGCAGGTCCCTGGCCAGGCTGCGCAAGGAGGTCGAGCCGGTCGCGCCCGAGACGCTCGCGCTGTTCGCTCCCGCCTGGCACGGCATCACCGGCTCCGCCGGCGCGCCGCGCCCGGTGGCCGGCGCCGCGGGGTCGGCGCGGGCGATGGACGCGCTGGTGCGCTCGGTCGAGCAGCTCCAAGGGGCGGCGGTGCCCGCGTCCGCGCTGGAGACGCTGGTGCTGCCGTCACGGGTGCCCGGCTACCATCCGGCGCTGCTCGACGAGCTGACCTCGTCGGGCGAGGTGATGTGGGTGGGGCAGGGGTCGCTGCCCGGCGGTGACGGGTGGGTGTCGCTCTTCTTCGCCGACACCGCGCCCCTGCTGCTGCCCGAGCCGGCCGAGATCACCATGACCCCGCTGCACACCCAGGTGCTCGACGTGCTCAGCGGGGGAGGGGCGCTGTTCTTCCGAGGGCTGTCCGACCAGCTCGGCTCGCTCGACGACACGGCACTGGCCACGGCTCTGTGGGACCTGGTGTGGTCGGGTCAGGTGTCGGGTGACACGCTCGCGCCGCTGCGGGCCACGCTCGGGTCCGGCCGCCCCGCGCACCGCCCGGCGACGACGCGCCGCCGCCGGGCGGTGCTGCCCAGCAGGACCGGCCCGCCGACCGTGGGCGGGCGGTGGTGGCTGCTGCCGTCCCCGGCCGCCGACGCCGCCCAGCGAGCCCACGCGCAGGCGGAGGTGCTGCTCGAACGGCACGGCGTGGTGACGCGCGGGGCGGTGACGTCCGAACGGCTGCCGGGCGGGTTCACACCCGTCTACCAGGTGCTGCGGGCCTACGAGGAGAGCGGCCGTTGCCGCCGCGGCTACTTCGTCGAAGGGCTCGGCGGCGCCCAGTTCGCGCTGCCGGGAGCGGTCGACCGGATGCGGGCGATGGCCCCGGGCATCGCGCCCGGCTCGGCCCGGCCACCCGGCGAGGGGCCGGTCGACGCGTTCGCCCCCGGAGGACCCGGAGGACCTGGAGGACCTGGAGGACCTGGAGGACCTGGGGCGCCGGGCGCATCCAGGGACACTGCGCGCAGGGCCGTGGTGCTGGCCGCCGCCGATCCCGCCAACCCCTACGGCGCGGCCCTGCCGTGGCCCGCCCGTTCCGGCGACGCGGGACACAAGCCGGGCCGCAAGGCGGGGGCGCTGGTGGTGCTCGTCGACGGGTTCCTGGTGCTCTACGTGGAGCGGGGCGGCAAGACGCTGCTGTCGTTCGCCGAAGACGAACGGTTGCGGCCCGCGGTCGACGCGCTGGCGCTGGCCGTGCGCGACGGCGCGCTGGGCAAGCTGACCGTCGAGCGGGCCGACGGCGCCTCGATCGTCGACTCGCCCGTGGCCGCGGCCCTGGAGGAGGCCGGGTTCCACCCGACGCCCCGAGGGCTCCGGCTGCGCGCTTAGTGGACGGCGAGACCATTTTGAACGACCGTTTAAACTTTTGAACGTGGCATCAGAAAGCCGGACGTTCATCGAGGAGGCACGCCGGGCGCAGATCATCACCTGTGCCATCGAGGTGCTCGCCACGCAGGGCTACGCGCGGACGTCCCTGGCTCGGGTCGCCCGTCTGGCGAAGATCAGCACCGGCGTGATCCCCTACCACTTCGGCGGCAAGGCACAGCTCATCCAGGCCGTCGTCGCGGAGGTAGCCCGGCTGGCCACGGACATGATGGTGCCGCGGATCCTGGCCCAGCCCACCGCCACCGAGGGGCTGCGGGCGTACATCGAGGGCAATCTCGAGTTCATGCGCCTGCACCGCAAGCCGCTGCTCGCGCTGATGGAGATCGTCACGCACGAGCGAGGCGACGGCGGCGGTCCGGGGCCGTACGACGAGCAGGCGGAGATCGCCATCGCCGACTTGGAGAAGCTGCTCGGCTGGGGGAAGCGCACCGGCGAGTTCCGCGATCTGGACCCGCACAGCATGGCCGTCATCATCCGCGGCGCCATCGACGCGGTGCCCGGCCGGCTCGTCCGCGACCCCCACCTCGACCTCGACCCGCTCATCCGCGAACTGGTCACCACGTTCGCCATCGCCACCAGGAGACAGCGTTGACAGACGCATTGAACATCGCCGGATTAGCGAAGACGTTCGGTGAGAACATCGCCGTGGATCACGTCGACCTGACGGTCCCCCAGGGATCCTTCTACGGACTGGTCGGCCAGAACGGAGCGGGCAAGACGACCACGCTGGCCATGGCGGTCGGCCTGCTGCGGCCCGACGCCGGCACCGCGCACATCTTCGGCACCGACGTGTGGGCCGATCCTGCGCGTGCCAAGGCGCTGGTCGGCGTGCTTCCCGACGGGCTGGCCATGCCCGAGCGGCTTACGGGCCGTGAGGTGCTCACCTATCTCGGCCTGCTGCGCGGTCTGAGCGAGGACGTGGTGGCCGAGCGAGCGACCGAACTGCTGGCCGTGCTGGAGCTGGACGACGCGGAGAAGACTCTCGTCATCGAGTACTCCACCGGCATGCGGAAGAAGATCGGGTTGGCCACCGCGCTACTGCACGCGCCCAGGCTGCTGGTGCTGGACGAGCCGTTCGAAGCGGTGGACCCGGTGTCGGCGGCGACGATCAAGACGATTCTGCGCGGGTTCGTCGAGGGCGGTGGCTCCATCGTGCTGTCCAGCCACGTGATGGCGCTGGTGGAGCAGCTCTGCGACCACGTCGCCGTGATCGACAAGGGGCGCGTGGCCGCCGCGGGCCCGCTGGCCGAGATACGCGGTGACGCGACGCTCGAGGACAGGTTCGTGGCGCTGGTCGGCTTCTCCTCCACCCCCGGCACCAAGGGGCTGTCGTGGCTGTAACGATGACCATGGTCAGGATGAAGGTGGCGATCCTGCGCCATGCGATGACCGGCCAGCAGGGCGGCATGGCGGCCACGGCGGGTTCGGCCGGAGCGGTGCTGGCGGCCGGCACGATCTTCCTGGCGTTCCAGGACGGCGACTGGCTCGCCGCCGCCTACGCCGTCTGGATGCTCGGCTGGGTCATCGGCCCCGTGTTCACGGGCGGTGGCGACGAGACGCTGCGCCCCGAGTTCTTCACTCTGCTCGGACTGCCGGCCCATCGGCTGGCCGCCGGCCTGCTCGTGGCGGCGTTCGTGGGCGTGGCGCCCGCGGTCAGTCTGCTGGCTCTGTCGGGGCTGGCCGTCCTCGGGGTACGGGAAGGCGTCGTCCCGGCGCTGGTGGCCGTACCCGCGATGCTCCTGCAACTCGCCGTGTTCGTCCTGTTGTCAAAGGTGACGGTCGCGGTGCTCGGCATCGCGCTGCGTTCCAGGATCGGGGCGATCGGCGCCGGGTTGATCAACGGTGTGATCCTGGCCTTCCTCGGCCAGGGCTGGGTGTTCGCGATCGCCTTCGGTCAGGGCGGGCAGATCCCGCCGATCGTGCGCTATCTGCCCTCCGGGTGGGGCGTGCTGGCCGTCCAGGGCGACTACGCGGCGCTCACCGCCATGGCGGCGCTGGTCGCGCTGCTGCTGGCCGCATGGGCGGCGCTGCTCAGCAAGAGGGCGGGCGCGACCCGGGTGTCGACACGCGGGCGCAGACCGATGCGGGCCCGCACGGCACGGCAGGCGGTGCTCGCCAAGGAGCTCCGCACCTGGAGCCGTGATCTGGTGCGCAACCATCAGCTGACGTTCGCGCTGGCCTATGGCGTGTCCTTCGCCGCCGCGCCGCTCATGCTCGGCTGGACCGGCATGCTGCCGTGGGCCGGGCCGATCTTCATCGTGATGGCCGCCGCGATGACCTCCAACCTCTACGGCACCGACGGCACCAGCCTCTGGCTCACCCTGATGACCCCGGGCGGGTCCGACGTGCGGGGCAGGCAGTGGGCCTGGCTGGTGGCCGTGGCTCCGGTGGCGCTGGTGCTGACGGTGGCCTTCACCGTGGTCGCGGGTGGCCCGTGGCCGATGGTCCTGGCCGTCACGGCCGCCCTGCTCGGCGGCGCTGCCGGAATGGTGCCGCTGGTCTCGGTGTACGCGCTGGTGCCGGGCACCGATCCGCAGCGGCGCGGCGGCAACCCGCTGCGGACGAGCGAGGACGACGGCGGGCTCACCGGCCTGGCGTACCTGATGCTGGTGCTCGTGGCGCTCACCGCCGTGCCCGCCGCGGTCGCGACGGCGGTGCTCGGCTGGCCGGGCGTGGCGGTCGGAGTGGTGACCGGCGCGCTGTGCGCCTGGGGGTTCGGCCTGCTGGCCGAGCGGCGGCTGGCCGCGCGGGGGCCCGAACTCCTCGACATGATGCGCACCGGCCGCCGCCCGGCTACCGCGATGACCTTCAAGCTGCCCGACATGCCCAAGGCCGCGCGCATCGTCACCATGCTCTGCTGGTCCTTCGGGGCGATCCCGCTGATTCCGCAGGGCATCCTGGCCGGCGTCTTCGTGGCGAACGGTCAGCTGGAGCACAGCTGGTTTCTGGCGACCTACATGCCGCCCGGGCTGCGCTGGCCGACGGCCATCGGCATGATCCTGCTCGGGCTCGCGTTGTACGGCACCGGACTGTGGATCCCGTCCAAGTACAAGACGAAGTCCACGCCGGGCCGGCTCGCCGATGTCGAGACGGCCCGATGAGGGGGCGGAGCCCGGATGTGCGGGCTTTTACGGAGATAGCCGCCCAATGGAGAGATGTCAGACCGTTAGACACGCTTGATAACTCGTTTGCTTGCTCGTGACCTGTTCGACGCATAACCTCGACGGCAGTGAGGAGTTACTCCGCGCAGTGCGGATTGCCATACCGGTGAACAACGGACGAGCGAGCTTGGTTGATCGAGACAGGCGAGGTGTCGGCTATCGGAGTCGACGCCCGGTCAGTCTTGGCTTGATATCCGTCGTGGTGATGACGCCGATCGGGCTTTCCGCGCCGCGCACGTGACCCCTCCCGTTTTGAGGCCGCGTTATGGGTGATGGGGACGCGAGGAGGGCGGGGCGCACATGGGGCCGCTTGTCGTGGTGCTTTCGGTGGCGGTGCTCCTGCTCACATTCGGAATGATCACCGCGCTGCTCGTCGTGGTCCGGCGCACCTCGGGCGGCGTCTCGGGTGGCCTCTCGCGGGGTGACGAGCCCAGCCCTGAGCAGGTGCAGGCCGTACACGAAGAGCTCGAACAGGCGCGTGCGGCGGCCGGGGAGATCCGCGACAAGGCCGAGTTCGACGCCGAGGAGATCCTGCGCAGGTCGGAGGCCGCGGCCGAGAGCGCGGCGCAGATGCGGCGCGAGGTCGAGCAGGAGAGCCGGATCCTCAAGGGCGAGCTCAAGGAGCTCAGGGCCGACCTCGAACGCAGGGAGACCCGGCTGGCCGAGCGCGAGCAGCGGCTGGACGAGGAGGCCCGGCGGCAGGCCGAACGTGACCGCAAGCTGGCCGAGACCGAGATCGAGCTGGCCGACCGGCGTTCCGAGCTGCTCAAGGTCGAGGAGGAGCGGCGGGTCATCCTGGAGCGGGTGGCCGGGCTCACGGGCGAGCAGGCCAAGGCGGAGCTGGTCAGGGAGATCGCCAACCAGGCCAAGCGCGAGGCCGCGCTGATCATCAGGGAGATCGAGGGTGAGGCGCGCAAGGAGGGCGAGAAGCGCGCCACCAAGATCGTGACCCTGGCCGTGCAGAGGGTGGCGGCGGAGCAGACGGCCGAGTCGGTCGTCAGCGTGCTGCACCTGCCCGGCGACGAGATGAAGGGCCGCATCATCGGCCGCGAGGGACGCAACATCAGGGCGTTCGAGTCGACCACCGGCGTCAACCTGATCATCGACGACACTCCCGAGGCTGTGCTGCTGTCCTGCTTCGACCCCGTACGCCGGGAGACCGCCAGGCTCACCCTGGAAAAACTGGTCCTCGACGGCCGGATCCACCCGCAGCGCATCGAGGAGGCCCACGAACGCAGCCGGGCCGAGGTCCAGGACCTGTGCGCCCGAGCGGGCGAGGACGCCCTGGTCGAGCTCGGCATCACCGACATGCACCCTGAGCTGACCCTGCTGCTCGGCCAGCTCAGATACCGCACCTCCTATGGCCAGAACGTTCTCAAGCACCTCATCGAGTCCGCGCACATCGCCGGCATCATGGCCGCCGAGCTCAAGATGGACCAGACGCTGCTGAAGCGCTGCGCCCTCCTGCACGACATCGGCAAGGCGCTCACCCATGAGGTCGAGGGCAGCCACGCGCTGATCGGCGCCGAGATCGCCCGCCGTTACGGCGAGCAGGAGGACGTGGTGCACGCCATCGAGGCCCACCACAACGAGGTCGAGGTCCGCACCGTCGAGGCGGTGCTCACCCAGGCGGCCGACGCGATCTCCGGCAGCCGCCCGGGCGCCCGCCGTGAGTCGCTGGAGGCGTACGTCAAGCGGCTGGAACGCCTGGAGGAGATCGCGCAGTCCTACGAGGGTGTCGAGAAGGTCTTCGCCATGCAGGCCGGCCGGGAGATCCGGGTGATGGTCAAGCCCGACGCCATCGACGACATCCAGGCCCAGGTCATCGCCCGCGACGTGGCCAAGCAGGTCGAGGAGGAGCTGACCTACCCGGGTCAGATCCGCATCACGGTCGTGCGCGAGTCGCGCGCCACCGAGTTCGCCCGCTGACGCCCCGGGTCAGCTGAAAAGCTGCTGGTAGAAGGCCAGCTCAGCGGCCAGGGCGGCGGCGCGCGTCTCGGTGCGGCGAAACCCGTGGCCCTCACCCTCGAACGCCAGGTAGGTGCAGGGGACGCCGCGCTCCGACAGCGCCTCGGCGAACGCGGCCGACTGCTCGGGCGGCACGATCGGATCGTCGAGCCCCTGCAGCAGCAGCATCGGGCAGGACACTCCGTCGACCAGGGCGAGCGGCTCGCGCGACGCGTAGACCTGGGGGTCTTCGGGGCCGACGAGCCACTCCACGTAGCGCGACTCGAAGTCGTGGGTGTGGGCGTTGAGCGGCCCCAGCGCGCTGACCCCGTAGTAGGACACTCCTCCCGCGAACGCGCCGGACCGGCAGCAGGCGGCCATCACCGTCCAGCCTCCGGCACTGGCGCCGCGCACGGCGATGCGCTCCGGGTCGGCCAGCCCTTCGGCGGCCAGCCACTCGGCCGCCGCGATGGTGTCCTCCACGTCGACCACGCCCCACTGGCCCCTGAGCCGGTCGCGGTAGGCCCGCCCGTGACCGGTCGACCCGCCGTAGTCGACGTCCAGCACGCCGATGCCGCGCGAGGTGAGCAGTGCCTTCTCCAGGTCGAGCGCGGTGTCGGCGTGTGCGGTGGGGCCGCTGTGCGCGAAGATCACGTAGGGCGGAGCCTCCCGCGCCTCGGCGACCGGATTGGCCGGCGGGTAGAGGTAGGCGTGCGCGCGCCGCCCGAACCGCCCGCTCAGCTCCACCGGCCGCGGCGACGGCAGGTAGGCGACGTCGGGCAGCTCCTCGATGTCGCGCCTGAGCCCTTCGACCCGGCCCGTCACGGTGTCGACCCGGACGATCGACCTGGGCACCGCCGGACCGTAGCCGGTCCCGACCAATGTCGTGCCGTCGGTGGCCAGCGCGGGATCCCACCCGGTGTAGGGCGCGTCGAGATCGGTGAGCCGTCCGGTGCCGGGGTCGAGCAGGCCCAGCCGCAGGTCGCCGCGCCCGTGCAGCACCGCGAGCCGCCCGTCGCCCAGCACGATGTACGGCAGGCCGCCCAGCTGCCACGGCGGCCAGGCGAACTCCTCCTCGGCCGGGTGGAGCGCCCGGGACGAGGTGCCGTGGATGCCGAGCTGGTAGAGGTTCCACCAGCCGGACCGGTCGGAGATCAGGTAGAGGTGCCTGTCGTCCTTCCACTGCGGCGCCAGCACCGACTCCGCCGTGCCGCCCGTGACCGTCCACGAGGCGCCGTCGTCAAGACGGGTGACGCGCAGCTCGGTGCCGTTCCACGGCATGCGCGGATGGTTCCAGCAGAGGTAGGCCAGGTGCCGGCCGTCGGGGGAGAGTGCGGGGCAGGCGTAGAAGTCGGCTCCGGTGGCCCACTCGCGGGCCTCGCCGCCCGACAGGGGGAAGGAGACGATGGACCGGGTGATCTTGCCGTCGTCGTGGTGGCGCTCGCGTACGCACCACACCTGGCCGTCGCGGACGAGCAGGTCGGCGTAGCGGGAGCCGTCGCCGACCGGCGTGATCGCCACGGGCTCGCCGCCGGTCGAACCGGCTGGACCGAGCGCGGCGGCCGGTTGGAACGCACCGCCAGGACCGAGCACGGTGGCCCGATGGAGCGCGCCGGGTGAACCGGGCGCGCCGGGCGGGCTGAGCCGGTCGGGGCAGGGGAGGAGGTAGAGGCGCTGGTCGGCGAGGTTGGCGAAGACCACGTCGCCCTCGGGGGTCACGTCGTAGGGGCGGCCGCCGTACTCGTGGACCCGGGTGCGGGCGCTCCACGGCGCGCGCAGCAGCTCCCGGCGGGTGCCGTCGGCGGCGCGGCGCACGATCGTGGTGCGGCCGCCCTCGTCGGGGCGGTCCTCCACCCACCACACCTGGCCGCCGAGCGCTCTGGGCCAGCCCAGGCGGAGCCCGGAACGGGCGACGTCAGTGGTGGAGACGGGGGACGGCCAGAAGGGCATGGCTGAATCCTGCCGGAAGATCGGCGGGTGTGCGGGGCGGTCACCTCACTCGATGACCACCCCGCGAGGTCAGCTGAGCCCCGCTGCACTTCCGGAGGCCGTGTGGTCCAGCCCGACCGCGCCGGGGGGCGTGATCGGCGTCGCCGCGGACTTGCGGCTGCGGCGGCTGCGCCGCTCCAGCCTGGTCGCCAGATAGCTCAACAGCAGGTTGAGCGTCACGTAGATGGTGCCAATGACGATGGCCGCCGGGATCAGCGAGCCGAAGAAGGCGGCCGGCAGGATCTTGAAGCCGGTGTTGAGCAGGTCGACGTAGGCGATGATGTAGCCGAGCGCGGTGTCCTTGAGCAGGACCACGAGCTGGCTGACGATCGCCGGCATCATCGCCGTGACCGCCTGTGGCAGCAGCACCAGCCGCATCACCTGGTTCTTGCGCATGCCCACCGCGTAGGCCGCCTCGGACTGGCCCTTGGCGACGGCGTTGACACCCGCTCTGACCACCTCGGCCAGGACCGACCCGTTGTAGAGCGTCAGGCCGAGCACCACCGCGGCGAACGCGTAGTCGCCGCCGCCGAACAGGGTCGGCGCGAGGTAGAAGATGAAGAAGATCAGCAGCAGCAGCGGGATGGCCCGGAAGACCTCCACCACCAGCCCCGCCGGGACCCGGATCCAGGCGTGGTCGGAGAGCCTGGCCAGGCCGAAGACCGCGCCGAAGGCCAGGGCGAGCACCGCGGCCACCGCGGCGGCCTTCAGCGTGCCGATGAGGCCGGGGATGATGAAGAACTCCCAGGTCTCGGCCTCCAGGAACGGCTGCCAGATCTTGCCCTCGAACTGGCCCTTGGCGTCGAAGCCCCGGTAGACGCCGTAGACGGCGGCGCCGACCGCCACGATGCTGACCAGCGTGAGGAGATGGTTGCGCACTCTCGTGCGCGGCCCAGGGGCGTCGAACAGGACAGAGGTGCTCATCGGACCACCGCCAGGCGTCGGGCCAGCCAGCCGGTGTAGTAGCCGATCGGCAGGGTGAGGACCATGAAGGCCACGACGATTCCGAGGAAGATCGGGATCGAGGCTCCGGTGGTGTCGAACGTCTCCTTCATCACGGCCGCGGCGTCGGCGAGGTAGCCGCCGGCGGTGGCGACCGTGGTGTTCTTGATCATCGCGATCATCACGCTGCCCAGCGGCGCGACGACCGCCCGGAACGCCTGCGGCAGGATGATCAGCGTCAGCGACTGGAAGAAGGTCAGCCCGATCGCCCGGGCCGCCTCCGCCTGCCCCAGCGGCACCGTGTTGATGCCGGCGCGCAGCGCCTCGCACACGAAGGCCGAGGTGTAGACCGCCAGGCCCAGCGCGACGATCCAGAACGAGTTGGTCCTCGGCACGCCGGAGAAGACGAGGCCGAGCGTGTCGCTCAGGCCGAGCGCGGAGAAGGCCAGGACCAGGGTCAGCGGGGTGTTGCGCACCACGTTGACGTAGACGGTGCCCGCCGCGCGCAGCACCGGCGTCGGTGAGACCCGCATCGACACCAGGATCGTGCCGAGGAGGATAGAGACGACCCCGGCCACGAGGGAGAGCTTGACGTTCTCCAGGAACCCCTCCGCGAGGACGGGGGCGTACTTGATCAGTTCGTCCATCGTGCTCCACCGCATAGAAGGGCGGCGGCCGGGTCACCGACCGCCGCCTCTGGTGTGACTAGGCGCATCCCTCAGCCGGCGGAGCGGCCTCCGACACCTTCAGTCCATCGATGCCACCGAACCACTTGTCCAGCAGCTGCTTCATGGTGCCGTTGTCCCACAGCTTCTTCACCGCGGTGTTGACGGCCTCGCAGGTCTTGGTGTCGCCCTTCTTCAGGCCGACGCCGTACTTCTCGTCGGTGAAGCCCTGGCCCAGAACCTTGAAGTTGCCTCCGGCCTGCTTGGCGAAGCCCGCCAGGATCAGGTCGTCGGTGGTGACGGCGTCGAGGTTGCTGCCGGTCAGCTTCTGCACGCACTCGGAGTAGTTGGCGGCGTCGACCGTGGTGGCGTCGAGGCCGAGCTCACCGTCCGGGGGCCCTTCGGTGATCCGCTTGTAGGAGTTGGAGCCGGCCGCCTTGCAGATCTTCTTCCCCTTCAGGTCCTGAGGGGTGTTGATCGAGGTGTCGTCCTTGCGGACCATCACGTCCTGGTGGGCGATGACGTACGGCCCGCCGAAGGTGACCTTGCCCTTGCGCTCCTCCGTGATGGAGTAGGTGGCGACGACCAGGTCGACCGTGCCGTTGGCCAGGAACGGCTCACGGTTGGACGAGGCCGACTCCTTCCACTCGATCTCCACGTCCTTGCCGCCGGCCAGCTCCTTGACCAGGGCCTTGGCCACATCGACGTCGAAGCCCTCAGGCTCGGCGCCCTTCTTCAGGCCCAGGCTCGGCTGGTCCCACTTGGTGCCGACCACGATCTTGCCGGCCCCTTGGACCTTGTCGACCACGGTGGAGTAACTCTCGTCACCGCCGCCGCAGGCGGCCAGGCCGGCAACCAGGGCCGCGATGGAGAGCGCGGCTCCCATTCGACGCATGTGCATGTGTACCTACCTCAATAGTCAGTGCGTGAGGATCTTCGAGAGGAAGTCACGCGCTCGGTCGGTCTGCGCGTTGGTGAAAAACTCGTCGGGGGTGTTCTCCTCCACGATCTGTCCCTCGGCCATGAAGACCACCCGGTTGGCGGCCCGGCGGGCGAACCCCATCTCGTGGGTGACGACCATCATGGTCATCCCGTCACGGGCCAGCCCGACCATGACGTCGAGCACCTCCTGCACCATCTCGGGGTCCAGCGCGGAGGTCGGCTCGTCGAACAGGATCATCTTGGGATCCATGGCCAGTGCCCTGGCGATCGCGACCCGCTGCTGCTGGCCGCCGGAGAGCTGGGCAGGGTATTTGTCGGCCTGCGCCGCGATGCCGACCCGTTCGAGCAGCTCCATGGCCCGCTCGTCGGCCGGCTTCTTGGCCACGCGGCGAACTTTGAGCGGCCCCAGCGTGACGTTCTCGCGGATGGTCTTGTGCGCGAAGAGGTTGAACGACTGGAAGACCATGCCGACGTCGGAACGCAGCCTGGCCAGCGCCTTGCCCTCCTCGGGCAGCACCTCGCCGTCGAAGGTGATCGTGCCGCCGTCGATGGTCTCCAGCCGGTTGATCGCCCGGCACAGAGTGGACTTCCCACCGCCCGAAGGACCGATGACGACAAGGACCTCGCCACGGGAGACCGTCAGGTTGATGTCCTTCAGAACGTGGAGGGCCCCGAAGTGCTTGTTGACGTTCTCCAACTGGACCAGTGGAGTGACGTCCCCGTTCTCCGTCATGGTCAAAACCTAGGGGGCCTTAGGACGCTGGTCACTAACTGAGCGGTACCGATCCGATCACATCATGCCACCGAGCTGCTGTTTTATATCCTAGCGGCCGTCGCAGGACAGACAGCGACTACCCTGGGACATGCCATGACTGTGACCCAGGAGAGCGCCCGCACCTACGAAGTGCGCACATACGGGTGCCAGATGAACGTCCACGATTCAGAGCGGCTGTCAGGACTGCTGGAGGACGCCGGTTACGTCCGCGCGGCCGGTGGCGAGAGCGCCGACGTGGTCGTCTTCAACACCTGCGCGGTGCGCGAGAACGCCGACAACCGCCTCTACGGCAACCTCGGCCATCTCCGGCCCGCCAAGATGAGCAACCCCCGCATGCAGATCGCCGTGGGAGGCTGCCTGGCGCAGAAGGACCAGGGTGAGATCGTCCGCAAGGCGCCCTGGGTCGACGTGGTCTTCGGCACTCACAACATCGGCTCGCTGCCGGTGCTGCTGGAGCGGGCCCGCGTCGAGGGCGAGGCGCAGGTCGAGCTGAAGGAGTCGCTCGAGGTCTTCCCCTCGACGCTGCCCACCAAGCGCGAGTCGCCCTACGCGGCCTGGGTGGCCATCTCGGTCGGCTGCAACAACACGTGCACCTTCTGCATCGTGCCCTCGCTGCGCGGCAAGGAGAAGGACCGGCGACCCGGCGACGTCCTCGCCGAGGTCCGCGCCCTGGTCGACCAGGGGGTGCTGGAGGTCACCCTGCTCGGCCAGAACGTCAACACCTACGGCGTCGAGTTCGGCGACCGGCTGGCGTTCGGCAAGCTGCTGCGCGCCTGCGGTTCGGTCGAAGGGCTGGAGCGGGTCCGTTTCACCTCACCGCACCCGGCCGCGTTCACCGACGACGTGATCGCCGCGATGGCCGAGACGCCCAACGTCATGCACCAGCTCCACATGCCGCTGCAGTCGGGCTCCGACCGCGTGCTCAAGGTCATGCGCCGCTCCTACCGGGCCGAGCGCTACCTCGGCATCATCGAGCGGGTCCGCGCGGCCATGCCCGACGCGGCCATCTCCACCGACATCATCGTCGGCTTCCCCGGCGAGACCGAGGACGACTTCCAGGCCACCCTCGACGTCGTACGGCAGAGCCGCTTCGCCAACGCCTTCACCTTCCAGTACTCCATCCGTCCGGGCACCCCCGCGGCCACGATGGACGACCAGATCCCCAAGGAGGTCGTGCAGGAGCGATACGAGCGACTGGTCGCCCTGCAGGAGGAGATCTCCTGGGAGGAGAACAAGAAGCAGGTGGGGCGCACGCTGGAGGTGCTCGTCGCCGAGGGCGAGGGCCGCAAGGACGACGCCACCCGGCGGCTTTCGGGCCGGGCCTCCGACAACCGGCTCGTGCACTTCGCCGTCGGCGACGTGACGCCGCGGCCCGGCGACATGGTGACGGTCGAGGTCACCTACGCGGCGCCGCACCACCTGGTGGCGGACGGGGCGGTCCGGGAGGTGCGCCGCACCCGGGCCGGCGACGCCTGGGAGATCCGCCAGGGCGCCCCGGCCAAGGGCTCCGGTGTGCTCCTGGGCATGCCGTCCATCGGCCGTCCCGAGCCCGTGCCGGCGTCCGGCGGCTGCGCCGCCCACTGAGTCCGTGTGGTGCGCGGCGCTTGAGAGTTCGCCGCCCACTGAGTCCGTGCGTGGCGCTTTGAGAGTTCGTGGCTCACGAAGTCCGTGCGCGTGTGCGGCGCCTCAGAGTTCGCCGCTCTCGGAGTTCGCGCCGTGCGCGTTGAGCCGCAGGGGTCAGCGGTGGAGGCCGTCGAGCAACTGATCGCAGTACGGCCGGCGGAAGTCGTCGAAGGTGGCGCACGGATCCGCGCCCCGTATGGGGGGCGCGGGCGGCTCAGGTGGCGGTGTGCGCCTGGCCGTGACGGGCGGCTGGGTGGCGGCCGGACGCGCGGGCGCGGTCACGCTGGGGAGCGCCGGCAGCGCGACGGTGGGGGTCGGCTGGGTGGCGGCGGCGCGTGGTTGCGTGGGACCGGGTGCGAGCGACCCGGCAGGGCCCCGCTCCGTGGCCGCCGGTGTCGCGTCGCCGCCGCGAGCCGGAGGGATGACCGCGTCGGCGGCGTCCTCCTGCGGGAGGGCCTTGGCGGCGGTGGCCGCGGGCGGGGGGAGGGCCTCGAGCCAGCGGGTGACCGGAGCCGGGTGACCGCCGGACGAGACGGTGCGGACCTCGGCGGGGCGACCGGCCTGCCCGGCCGGACCCATGTGCTCGCCGGGAGTCGGGGCGGCGGGCGACGGGGCCGGATATCGCGCCTGCGGTGTCGGTGAGGGAATGCTCGATCCGCCGGAAAGCACGGCTTCCTGATCAATTATCGGCGCCTTTTCCGGGGCCGGCCGGGAGGTGCCGGTGAACGCGAGGAATATGCCGAGGCCGGCGATGGCGAGTACGCCGGCCACGCCCGTCACAGGCGCCAGGCGCCCCCGGCTACCTGGGCGAATGGATCTAGGGGAGGACAAGTCGTGATTCCTTTGTGATTGGTGCGCGAGCATTCCACTGCTGCGGCTAGTGTGGTCCAGCACCCGCGGAAGCCGGAGAGCTTTCCCGATACGACCGCAGGGAGTTGTCACCCATGCAGGATCCGACCGAGCCGGATCGCCAGGAGATTCTCACCGGGCCGGGCGATGCGCCCAGGTCCCCCCGGAAACGCAAGACCCTCGTCCTCGCCGCCTCGGCACTCGTGGCCGCCCTCGCCGCCGGTGGTGTCGGCTACACGCTGGCCGGCAACACCCCCGCCCAGGTCGGCCAGTCCGTCCAGCCCGCGCCGGCCCAGTCCACCGGCCAGGCCCCGGAGGAGGGCCAGGACACGGACGACGGCGCCACCGGCGACGCCACCACCGACGTCCCGCAGGACGGCACCGCCTCCGACGCCGCTACGGACACAGGCGCCGACACCGGCGGCCGCCCTGACGCGGGCCCGGCCGACGAGCCGGCCGACCGGGGCTCGGCGGGCACCGACGCCAAGCGCTCGACCAACGTCGGCACCGGCAAGAAGCCCACATCCTCGCCCAGCGCGCCTGTCGAGGAAGAACCGGCCGACAACCCGGCTGACGGTCCGGCGGGCCTGGTCGGCGGCGAATGCGCCAAGAGCGGCTGCTGACGGCCGCGCGGCGGCGAGTGCACCACGAGCGGCTGCTGACGGCCGCGTGGCGGCGAGTGCACCACGAGCGGCTGCTGACGGCCGCGTGGCGGCGAGTGTGTCAGGAACGGCTGCTGAGGGTCACGCGGCGGCCGATCCGCTGACGCGGCCACCTCCGTACGGCCGATCGGACACCCCCCAAATGGCTCCCCGTTTTCGGCCCTTACTGGACCTATGGCGAAGGCCACTTCGTCCGTAGGGTCCCGGTATGACCACTGACAGAGCCGCTGAGCTGCGTGATCTCCATGTGCCGGGAAAGCCGTTGATCCTGCCGAACGTCTGGGACGCGGCGTCCGCCCGTGCCGTCGTGGAGGCGGGGTTCCCCGTGGTCGCCACCGGGAGCGCCGCGGTCGCCGAGGTGCTCGGATACGACGACGGCGAGGCGACGCCGGCCGCGGAGATGATGGCCGCGATCGCCCGCGTCGCCCGGGCCGTCGAGGTGCCCGTCACCGCCGACGTGGAGCGCGGTTACCGGCTGCCGCCCGCGGACCTGGCCGAGCGGCTGATCGCCACGGGAGCCGTGGGCTGCAACCTGGAGGACACCGACCAGGCCACCGGCGCTTTGGTCGGCGTCGAGGAACAGGCCGCGTTCCTGGCCGCCGTACGTGCCGCCGCCGGACCGAGCCTGGTGATCAACGCCAGGGTGGACACCTACCTCCGGGGCGAGCGCGCCCGCGAGGCGGCTGTGGCACGGGCGCGGCGCTATCTGGAGGCGGGCGCCGACTGCGTCTACCCGATCGGCCTCGCTGACGAGAAGGAGATCGAAAGGCTCGTCGCCGAGGTCGAGGGCCCGGTCAACGTGCTGTTCCGGCCCGGGACACCCTCACTCGCCCGGCTGGCCGAGCTGGGAGTGGCGAGGATCAGCTTCGGGCACGGCCTGCACGCGGCCGCGCACGCCCATGCCCGCGCTCTGTTCCAGGCGGTCGCCGAGGGCCGCGACCCCTACGCGTAGGCATACCCTGGCGTTGTGCTTGCCGCCGCGGCCGTCTGCCCGCACCCGCCGTTGATCGTGCCCGAGCTGGCCGGCGCCGCCGCGCCCGAGCTGGACGAGCTGCGTTCGGCCTGCCGGGCCGCGATCACCGGGCTCCGCGCCGCCGACCCCGACCTGCTCGTCGTGGTGGGCGGCGCCGACTCCACCAGCCGCTACGACGGCGGGGCCGCGGGCACGCTGCGGCCCTGGGGCGCCGACGTCACAGTGGGCGGCGGCGACCCGGTGCTGCCGCTGTCGCTCACCATCGGCCGCTGGCTGCTGGAGGACCACGACGTGGCCGCCTTCCAGGCGGTGGCCTTCGACGCCGCCCCCGGCGACTGCCTGGCCCTGGGCGAGGACCTCGTCCGGGAGGGCCGGGTCGCGCTGCTGGTCATGGCCGACGGCTCCGCCCGCCTGACCGAGAAGGCGCCGGGCTACCACGATCCGGCGGCGCAGCCGTACAACGAGGCGATCGCCCGCGCCATCGCCGACGCCGACGTGTCCGCGCTCGCCCACCTCGACCCCGCCAAGGCCGACCGGCTGTGGGTGGCCGGGCGGGCCGCGCTCCAGGTGCTGGCGGGGGCGGCAGGCCAGGCTGACGTCGAGGGCCGCCTGCTGGCCGACCTCGCCCCCTACGGTGTCGGCTACTTCGTGGGCCTCTGGCGCTGACCGCGGCACGCCCCCCGGAACCGCCTTCTGAGTGGCTGCCGCTCACGGACGTCCGCCGGCTGATCGACCGGTGCGACCTGGTCAGCGGCACCGGCATCGCCGCCCTGCTCTACGTCCTGACCGAGAGGCAACGCTATGGGGCGGTGAAGTGGCGCCGGCGTTTGGGGACGGGGACGGTCATCAGGTCGCGGGCGAGGGTGACCGGGCCGTCGTAGCTCTGACGGACCTCGTCGAGGAAGGCGGGCTCGTTGGCGAAGCCGTAGCGTTCGGAGAAGTGGGTGAGGACCAGGTGGCGGGTGCGGGCCTCGGCGGCGACGAGGCCGGCCTGGTGCGCGGTGAGGTGGCCGAACTCCTTGGCGAAGGTGGCTTCCCCGGACAGGAAGGTCGACTCGATGATGAGAAGGTCGGTGCCGGCGGCGAGCTCGAAGACGGCGTCGCAGAGGCGGGTGTCCATGATGAAGGCGGCGCTCTGACCGGGCCGGGGGACGCTGCACTGGGCGAGGGTGACGCCCCGGACGGAGCCGCCGCGCTGCAGCTCGCCGACCTCGGGGCCGCGGATGCCGTGGGCGGCGAGCCGGTCAGGGAGCATGCGGCGGCCGGCGGGCTCCTGGAGCCGATAGCCGTAGGACTCGACGGGATGTGACAGGCGGCGGGCGGTGAGGGGGCCGATGGCGGCATGGTCGCCGGTCAGGGGGTGCTCGGTGATGACGGCGGTGTCGGCGAAGGCGGCGGCGTGGCGCAGGTTGCGCCAGTAGGTCTGGCCGGAGGCCGGGAAGACGGCCTGGACGGGGTGGCGCACCTTGTCGCGGGCGATGCGCTGGACGACGCCGGGCACGCCGAGACAGTGGTCGCCGTGGAAGTGGGTCACGCACAGCCAGTGCACGTCGCCGGCGCTGACCCCGGCGTGTGCCATCTGCCGCTGGGTGCCCTCACCCGGGTCGAACAGGAACCCCTGGCCGTCCCAGCGCAGCAGGTAGCCGTTGTGGTTGCGGCGCCGGGTCGGGACGGCACTGGCCGTGCCGAGCACCACGAGTTCACGAGATGACACGACCGCGATGCTAGACGTTCGGCAGGGACTTCGTCGCGTTCGCGCCCGCGAGCACCAGGCCATCGCGGGCGTACGATACGACCGGAATGCCGCGTACGACGAGATCACGTGAGGACATGATGGCCACGGTCGTGTTCGCCGAGCTGGCGACACCGGTGGGGCAGTTCGCGCTGGCCGTCACCGAGGACGGTCTGGCCGCGTCGGGATGGGGGTCGCGGGCGCGGCTGAGCGAACGTCTCGGCCTGCCCGAGGTGCACGACCCTGCCCGTACGGCCTCGGCCGTCGCGGAGCTTGACGCCTACTTCGCCGGTGACCTGCGGGTCTTCGAGACGCCCATCGACTGGCGGCTGACGTCGGGGTCACGGCGGCAGGTGCTCACGGCGCTGCACCGCGTCCCGTACGGCACGGCCGTGACCTACGGCGAGCTGGCCGGCCTCAGCGGGTCGCAAGTGCCGGCCCGCGGCATCGGCTCGATCATGGGTTCCAACCCGATCCCGATCGTGGTGCCGTGTCACCGGGTCGTGGCGGGCACCGGCCTCGGCGGTTTCAGTGGCGGCGAGGGTGTCGAGACGAAGCGCTGGCTGCTGACCCACGAGGGATACCTGCAGCCAACGCTTCTCGACCTCTGACCGGTCAGCCCTCCTCATCGCCGGTCTTGTCCTGGGCGGTCGGTCCCGTCTGGCCGCCGCCGGCGGTTTCCCCGCCGTGTCCGCGAGGCTCGCCGGGCATGTCGCCCGGCTTCTCCTGCCTGCTCTGCTTGGGGATGTGGTGCGCCTTCTCCTGAAGGCCGCCGATCATCTCCTTGACCTTGTCCAGAATCGACATCTGATCCCCCGATCAGTCGTCCCTGGCCGGCGCCAGGGCGCCGTCTGTCACCCCCTACCCCGACTCTTGGCACACTTACCGAGTGCGCCAGCAGCCAGTCATCGCCGTCGTGGGTCCCACCGCGGCCGGAAAGTCCGATCTCGCCGTGGACATCGCCCTCCGGCTCGGAGGTGAATGCGTCAACGCCGACTCGATGCAGCTTTACCGAGGCATGGACATCGGCACCGCCAAACTCTCCCTCGCCGAACAGCGGGGCGTCCCGCATCATCTGCTGGACGTCTGGGACGTCACGGTCACGGCCAGCGTGGCCGAATACCAGAAGCTGGTCAGGCCGCTCATCGAGTCGCTGCCGGTGCCCGTGCTCGTGGGCGGCAGCGGGCTGTACGTCCGGGCCGCGATCGACGACCTGCGGTTCCCGGGCACCGATCCGGAGATCAGAGCCAGGCTGGAGGCCGAGCTGGCCGAGACCGGTCCCGCACCACTTCACGAACGGCTCAGGCGGCAGGACCCGGCCGCCGCGGCGGCGATCCTGCCGAGCAACGGCCGCCGCATCGTCCGCGCGCTGGAGGTGATCGAGCACTCCGGCCGGCCGTTCTCGGCCACGATGCCGTCCTACCAGGCGGTCTGTCCCAGCGTGCAGATCGGGTTGCTGGTGCCGAGGCCCGAGCTCGACGAGCGGATCGCGGTCCGTGTCCGGCGCATGTGGGAGGCGGGGCTGGTCGAGGAGGTGCGGGGCCTGCTCGGGCAGGGCCTCGCGGAGGGCCGTACGGCCGGCCGAGCCCTTGGCTACGCGCAGGTGCTGAGATACCTGGAAGGGGAATGGACCGAGGAGGAGGCCCTGGAGGAGACGATCAGGGCCACCCGGCGATTCGCCCGGCGCCAGGAGTCGTGGTTCCGCCGTGACCCCCGGGTGCGCTGGCTGCCGTATGACGCTCCCGACCTGCTCGAACGATCCCTGGCGCAGATCGCCCGCCCTGACCCGGCATAAAATCCGAATATGCGCTTCCTCAAGGGCCACGGCACCGAGAACGACTTCGTCATCCTTCCCGACCCCGACGGCGAGCTGGACCTGCATCCCGCGCTCGTCGCCGCGATCTGCGACAGGAGGGCCGGCATCGGCGCCGACGGCGTGCTGCGCGTGATGCGGACCAAGCTCAGCCCCGAGGTCTCCGACCAGGCAGGCAAGGCCGAGTGGTTCATGGACTACCGCAACGCCGACGGCAGCATGGCCGAGATGTGCGGCAACGGCGCGCGGGTCTTCGCCCGCTACCTCGTCGAGGCGGGCCTGGCCGAGCCGGGCGAGTTCGCCGTGGCCACCAGGGGCGGCGTCCGGAGGGTGCGGCTCGGCGTCGACGGCGACATCGCGGTCGAGATGGGCAAGCCCGTCGTACACGGCCGGAGCGTCGCGGGCGTCGGTGGCCACGAGTACGAAGGCGTGCACGTCGACCTGGGCAACCCCCACCTGGCCTGTCCCATCGGCGACCCGGTCGTCCAGCTCGACCTCGGCCACCAGCCCGCGTTCGACCCGGGCGTCTTCCCGAGCGGCGTCAACATCGAGCTGTTCAACCCCGTCGGCGAGGCGCGCGTGGTCATGCGGGTCTTCGAGCGGGGCGTCGGCGAGACGCGTTCGTGCGGCACCGGCGCGGTCGCCACGGCCGTCGCCGCGGCGGGGCTGAGCGGCGAGACCACCGGCACCTGGACGGTGGAGGTGCCCGGCGGCACGCTCACGGTCACGCTGGAGGCCGAGACCAGCTATCTGTCCGGCCCCGCGGTGCTCGTCGCGTCCGGAAACCTGACGCTTGCAGAATGATGTTCTCCTGAGGGATGCTGAGTCCACTTTTTGAACTGAGAGGTGGACATGGCGGACCCACGCACCACGGCCAAGAGCGTGAAGGCGCCCATAGGCCAGCACGGCGGCGGCTTCATGGTCTCCAGGGAGGCCAAGGCGGTCTGCGAGGAGTACGGCCTCGGCGCGCGCGAGTTCTACTTCCGCGGCCGATGCGGAGTGCTCGGCGAGTGCGACGCCGACGTGGTCGCCTCGGTCGCGGTGTTCTTCCCGCCCGGCCACGTCGAGGAGAGCTGGAACGGCGGCCGCAAGCTGCCCGTGGACAAGGCGGTCGAGCTCTACACCGAGGTCTGCCATGCCTGGGGACGACGCAGGCTCGGCCACTTCGACGGCTGCGCCAGGATCGCCGAGCTGCTCGAACCCGTCGTCCGGCAGGCTTCGACGATCGGGGCGCCGCTGGCCGCCGGTTGGCGGGCGGTGCCGCTGCCCGACGATCCGCCCGCGCGGGCCACGCAGCTGATGCACGTCGTGCGGGAGTTGCGCGGCGGCCTGCACGCCAACCTGGTGATCGGGGCGGGGCTCGGGCCGCTGGAGGCCGCGCTCGCCACCGGGCACGACGCCACCCCGTTCGGGCAGGTGAGAGGCGTGGACATCGCGAGGTTCTTCCAGTGGCCCGAGCCCTATCCGACGCCGGGACCGGACACGGTCGCCCGCCGGGCGGCGGTGGAGGAGGCCACAGATGACCTGATGGCATCGGTATTTTCGGTTCTCAACGACACCGAATCGGACGAGCTCATCGAGCTTCTGCGTTTGGGGCACGCGCATTGACCTGGCAGACTGACCTGCCATGGACGTGGACATCTGGGCCTGGGTCGGCGAAACCCAGCAGCAGCTTTCTGAAGCGGGCAACGTGGGGCTCGCCATGGCGCTGGGAGACCTACCCGCACAGGCCTACGAGGGCCGTTTCCCGCAGCTCGACGTGATGGCCCCGGCCATCGCCCAGCAGGCGGAGGCCCTGGAGCTGCCCTGGCTCGAGTTCTACGCCCGCTACTGGCATCTGCTCGGCCGGGTCGGCGACCGTGCTCAGGGCGCGGTCGCGATCGGCGACGCGGAGCAGTTGCTGGCCTTCGCCCAGCGCGAGGGCGTGCGTGACTGCCCGTCCGCCCCGGCGGCCGTCGAGGCGCTCGCGATGGCGTGGACCAACGCCGACGGCCCCGGCTACGCCACCGAGCGGCTGGAGACGCTGGGCGCGGTCATCGAGGGCCTCCAGCCGGCCGACCCCGCCTACACCGGTCTGGTCACGCAGTACGTGGCCGCGCTCGTCGACGCGGGCAGGGCCACCGAGGCCGTCGGCTACGCCGAGGCCGCCGTCGAGCGGCTGCGCGCCGCAGACCGCCAGGCCAGCTGGGAGCTCGGCGCCGAGAGCGCCCGCGCGCTGCTCGCCGCCGGCCGCGCCGAGGACGCCCTCGCCGCGCTGCAGGCGGCGACCGACTTCCAGGCCGACGACCCGGTGGCCAAGCCCCGCCGCGACGGCGTGCGCCGCGCGTTGATCCTGGCCACGCTCGGCCGCACCGCCGAGGCCGTCGACGTGCTGCCCGACCTCGACGTGGTCGGCGAGCACCCGCGCTCCTGGGTCGAGTGGTCGGAGGCGGTAGCCAAGCTGGCCGGCTCCACCCAGATCACCAACACCTGGCAGCTCGGCCGGGTGCTGCGCCAGTGGATCGACTACTTCGGCATGATGGGCGGCTACCGCGCCCGGGTCGAGCTCGCGCTGATCGCCGGTGACCTGGCGCTGGCCAGGCAGGGCGCCTGGCAGGCCAGGCTGCTGGCCGACCTGGCCGACTCGGGCACCGCCGAGCTGCGTGAGAGCGAGGGCCTGGCCGAGCGCGTCGCGGCGCTGCGCGCCGCCGCCGACGCGACCGCCGAGCCGGAGGCGCCCGGTCCGCTCGACGAGCGGGTCGCCTACTTCGACGCCGCCGACGGCTACAACGCCGACCCCGAGCGGTGGGTCGGCTGGCTCGCCCCGCTCTCCGGCCAGGATCTCGAGACGACCCGACGGCACACCACCACGCTCGGCTACCTGGGCTACCCGGCGACGGGCGCCGACATCTACTGGAAGCGGCTGGTCGACTCCGGCGACATCGCCACCGCCGATCCCGAGGACATCGGCTACCTGACGGCGCTGCTCATCGAGGCGAGGCAGGACGAGCGGCTGGAGCAGATGGCCGCGATGCTCGCGCACGACCAGCAGCACCTCGCACTGGCCCGGCTGCACAGCGCCCGCGAGCGCTGGGCCGAGGCGCTGGACGCCGCCGAGCACGCCGTCGCCGCGGGGGCCGGCATCGAGGCCCGCCGCCTCGTCGCCGCCGCCGACCAGCAGCTCGACCAGAACGCCAGGGGCGCCGAGGTGCTGCACGAGGTCCTCGACGAGCTGACCGAGGAGGACGTCTGGCGCATGATCGTCATGGCCACCTCGGCCGAAGACTGGGACACCGTGCGCAAGGGCGCGGCCAAGATCGGCATGCCGGTCAAGTCGACCGAGGGCCCGATCGAGGAGGAGATGGGCCTCATCAGGGTCATCCTGCCCGCGCCCGACGGCGGCCAGCGCCAGGTGCTGTCCATCCGCACCGGGCCCGCCTCCGCCAGGCTGGCGCTGCCGCAGCCGCGCGGCATGGACTACAACGCCGGTGACCTGGTCGTGTTCGACCCGCAGTTGCTGGAGCCGGTCCCCGAGGACCCCGAGGAGCAGCAGAACTTCGTGCCGCCCTTCGCCGCGGTGCGCATCCTGCGGCCCGGCGGCTACACCAGCTACTTCTTCGACGGCGCCGCGCCGAGCGAGTCGGACTGGGCGGAGTTCACCGAGGTCATGGCCGAGCGGGGCTGGCCGATGTGGGTCTACAGCGACGAGAACTACACGGTCACCCACCCGACGGGCGGCGACCCGCTGCCGGGCGTGTTCGGCTGGGTCGCGGTGCCGCCCGACGTGTCGGCGGTCGAGGTCGACGCCCTGCTCGACGACGCCACCGAGCGCTGGTCGCACCCGCTGGCCTGGCTCGACCTGGCCCGCGAGGTCGACGTCGAGGTCGAGCGCCACGAGCGCATCGTCAAGGAGTACGGGCTCTGACATGCTGCGAAGCTTCAGTCTTGAGGGCAAGGTTGCCGTCGTCACCGGCGCGTCCTCCGGGCTGGGCGTGGCCTTCGCCCAAGGGCTGGCCGAGGCCGGCGCCGACGTGGTGATCGGCGCCCGGCGCCTCGACCGGCTCGCGGACACGCGGCGGCTGGTGGAGGAGGCCGGCCGCCGGTGCCTGGCCGTGCGCACCGACGTGACGCGGGTCGAAGACTGCGACGCGCTCGTGGCGGCGGCGGTCGCCGAGCTGGGCGCGGTCGACGTGCTGATCAACAACGCCGGCGTGGGGACCGCGGTGCCCGCCCTGCGGGAGACGCCGGAGGAGTTCCGGCAGGTGATCGACATCAACCTGTTCGGCACCTACTGGATGGCCCAGGCGTGCGCGCGGGTGATGCGGCCCGGATCGTCGATCGTCAACATCGGCAGCATCCTCGGCGAGACGACGGCGGGGCTGCCACAGGCGGCCTACAGCGCGTCGAAGGCCGCGGTGATCGGGCTGACCCGCGACCTGGCCCAGCAGTGGACGGGACGGCGCGGGATCCGGGTCAACTGCCTGGAGCCTGGCTTTTTCGAGTCCGAGATGACATCCCAGTACAAACAGGGCTACCTGGAGGAGCTGGTGGAGCGGCGGGTGCCGATGGGCCGGGCCGGCGACCCAGCCGAGCTCGTGGCGGCCGCCGTCTTTCTGGCGAGTGACGCCTCGTCGTACATCACCGGTGTGACGCTTCCCGTGGACGGCGGGATCCTGATCACCTGATAGCTTGCCCTCTTGGCCCGGACGTTTCGGGTTCGTCGGATCGTGATGCGGGAGGGACGATGCGGGAGAACGACAGGCTGGCCGCGGTGATCCGGGATGAGCGTCCGTGGGGCGGCTTCGAACGGTTCACGCTCAACGAGACGTCCACGGTGAAGATCATCGATGTCGCGCCCGGCCAGACGCTCAGCCTGCAGCGCCACGAGCACCGCGACGAGCTCTGGGTCGCTCTCGACGCGGGCTGCGTCTTCGAGGTCGACGGGCAGCGGCTGGAGCCCGAGGTGGGCGAGCGCATCCTCATTCGTCGCGGGCAGACCCACCGGCTCAGCTCCTCCGGTCCGGCCACCCGCATCCTGGAGATCGCCTTCGGGCACTTCGACGAGGACGACATCGAGCGCCTTGAGGACGCCTACGGCCGTTCCTGACGTTCAGCGATCGGATCGGCGGCCGATCGGCGATCGCATCGAACGGCGGATCGGCGGCGGATCGGGCCGGCGACCGGATCGGCGCAAGAGCCGGATCGGCGGAAGTGTGGATCAGCGGGCGTAAAGGCCGGTCAGGGCGGTTTTCACCACCGCGTCCGCGTAGTCCGACGTCAGCGGGCCGCTGCGATAGAGCCAGCGCCGGTGAACCGCCCCCCACAGCAGGTCGACGGCCACATCCAGGTCGAGGTCGGCAGGTAGCTGGCCGGCCTCCTGGGCCTTGCGCAGGCGAGCCTTCTTGAGCTCCTTCATGGGCTCCTCCAGCTGCTCGGCGTAGCGCGCGGCGAGCGCCGGGTCGGTCGCGATCTCGGTGTTGAGCGCGCGCATCGGCTCGTCGAACCGGGGGTCCGTAAGCTCGGCGACCGTGGCGCGGAGCACCTCCTTGAGATCGGCCTCCAGGTCGCCGGTGTCGGGGAGCGCCGCGTCGCCCTCCTGCCCCTCGGACAGCGACAGGAAGGCGTCGAACAGGACCGCGCCCTTGGACGGCCACCAGCGGTAGATCGTCTGCTTGCCGACCCCCGCGCGGGCGGCGATGCCCTCGATGCTGAGTCTGGCGTAGCCCACCTCACCCACCAGCTCGAACGCGGCCATGAGAATGGCCCGTCTGGACGCCTCGCTGCGTCGGGTGGCGTCGGGAGGTGTTCGTCGGCGGTCGGTCATGGGGGCAAAGTATCACGAGACGAGACGGTTCGGCTTGACAGCTCTTTGATAACGAGGCATAGTTCAGGACGCGAGACGAACCGTCTCGTCTATAGAGGGGAGGTGCAGGTCATGACCGCTGGACGTGTGTGGTTCGTCACCGGTGCCAGCCGCGGTCTGGGCAGGGCGTTCACCGAGGCGGCGCTCGGAGTCGGAGACCGGGTGGTGGGGCTCGCCCGTGACGTGGAGCCGCTCGCCGGGCTGGCCGGAGACCGGCTGCTCGCGTTGCCCGTGGACGTGACCGATCGCGACGCGGTGCTGGCCGCCGTGGAGGCCGCCGTCGAACGGTTCGGGCGGCTGGACATCGTGGTCAACAACGCCGGCACTCTGCACATGGGCATGATCGAGGAGTTCGGCGAGGCCGAGGCCCGGGCGCAGATGGAGACCAACTTCTTCGGCGCGTTGTGGGTGAGCCAGGCCGTGATGCCGCGGTTGCGGGAGCAGGGATCGGGTCATCTCGTGCAGGTCTCCAGCATCGGCGGTCTCGGCGGCTACCCGATGACGGGGATGTACAGCGCGAGCAAGTTCGCCCTGGAGGGGATGAGCGAGGCGCTGGCGATGGAGGCCGCGCCTTTCGGGGTGAAGGTCACGATCGTTCAGCCGGGTGGTTACTGGACCGATCTGTATACCCGCATGCGCTCCGCCGCGCCGCTCCCCGCCTACGACGGTCTCCGGGCCGAGTTGGAGAAGCAGTGGGCGGAGGGATCGGTCGACAGCGAGCCGCGACTGGCCGCCGAGGCGGTGCTCAAACTGGTGGACAGCGCCGACCCGCCGCTGCGGCTGCTGCTCGGGAGCATGGTGTACGACCTCGCGTTCGACCTGTCCCGGCGGCGGATGGCCATCTGGGAGGCGTGGGAGGCGGTGAGCCGGGCGGCCGAGCACGCCGTTCCGCAGCCCGGCTCGTGAAGCGCTCGCCGGGCGGCCAAGGTCCACACTCTTGTCCGGCGGTGTTCTGGGCTCTATGTTCGTTGCGTAGTCCGGTGTTTGTTGCGTAATAGGGAACAACCGGAGGGCGCATGGTGAGCCGGCCTCGTTTGGTGATCATTGGAGCCGGCATCGTGGGCTGTGCCCTGGCCGACGAGCTCACCGGGCGGGGGTGGACCGATGTCACCGTCGTCGACCAGGGGCCGCTCTTCGCCACCGGCGGGTCGAGCTCGCACGCCCCGGGCCTGGTCTTCCAGACGAACCCGTCCAAGACGATGACCGAGTTCGCCTCCTACACGGTGCGCAAGTACGCCGGCCTCAGCCTCGCCGGGCAGCCCTGTTTCGACCAGGTCGGCGGGCTGGAGGTGGCCACCACCCCCGAACGCTGGACCGACCTGCACCGCAAGGCGGGGTGGGCCGAGTCCTGGGGGGTCGACGGCGAGCTGGTCGACACCGAGCGGTGCCTGGAGCTCTGGCCGATGCTCGACCGGAGCCTGGTGCTGGGCGGCTTCCACGTGCCCAGCGACGGGCTGGCCGCCGCCCTCAGATGCGCCGAGGCGCAGGCCGGCAGGGCCGCGGAACGCGGGGCGCGGCTGCTGGCCGGGCACACCGTGGTCGGCGTCGAGCAGCGGGGCGGCCGGGTCACCGGGGTCGCGGTCGAGACCGGGGGCGTGAAGTACCGGGTCATTCCGGCCGACGTGGTCGTGTGCGCCGCCGGGTTCTGGGGGCCGTCCGTCGGGAGGATGGCCGGGCTCACCGTGCCGCTGTTGCCGCTGGCCCACCAGTACGCCAAGTCCGGGCCGCTGGCCGTACCCGAGGGGCCCATCCTGCGGCACCAGGATCGCGACCTGTACTTCCGCGGCCACGGCGACCGCGTCGGGATCGGGTCCTACGCGCACCGGCCGATGCCGGTCGGACAGCACGAGATCGGGCCGAAGGGCACCGTGATGCCGTCGGTGCAGGCGTTCACCGAGGAGGACTTCGAGCCGGCCTGGCGAGACGCCGTCGAGTTGCTCCCCGCGCTCGGCGAGTCCACCTACATCGATGGCATCAACGGGATCTTCTCCTTCACCCCCGACGGCTTCCCGCTCATCGGGGAGGCGCCGGAGCTGGACGGGTTCTGGCTGGCCGAGGCGGTCTGGGTGACGCACTCCGCGGGCGTCGCCAAGGCCGTGGCCGAACTGCTGGTCGATGGGTGTTCGAGCTTCGACCTGCATGAATGCGAGCTCAGCAGGTTCGAGAAGGTGCAGCTGGCCCCGGCCTTCGTCGAGGAGCGCGGCAGGCGGAACTTCGTCGAGGTCTACGACGTGATCCATCCGCTGCAGCCGATGGAGTCGCCGCGGCCGATGCGGACCAGCCCGTTCTATCAGCGCCAGACCGAGCTGGGCGCGGCCTTCCTGGAGGCCGCCGGATGGGAGCGGCCGCACTGGTTCGAGGCGAACGTCCCGGCGCTGGAGGATCTGGTCCGGCGGCGGCGAAGCGGCACGGAGGAGGCGCCGGAGGCGGCCGTCGAGCCGCTGCTCGGCCTGGCCCGGCGGGGGGAGTGGGCCAGAAGGTACTGGTCGCCGGTGGCCGCCGCCGAGTCGTACCTGACCAGGGAGAAGGTCGCCCTCTACGACATGACGCCGCTGAAGCGGATCGAGGTGCGCGGGCCCGGGGCGGTCTCGTTCCTGCAGCACCTGACCACCAACAACGTGGACAAGAAGCCCGGCTCGGTCACCTACTCGCTGCTGCTCGACTCCCGTGGCGGGGTCCGCTCCGACCTGACGGTGGCGCGGCTGGCGGAGGACCGCTTCCAGGTGGGCGCCAATGGCAATCTCGATCTCGACTGGCTGACCCGGCACGCGCCCCGCGACGTGCGGGTCCGCGACATCACCCCGGGCACCTGCTGCGTCGGCGTGTGGGGCCCGCTGGCCAGGGAGCTGGTCCAGCCGCTCACGGACATGGACCTGTCCCACGAGGGTTTCCGCTACTTCACCTGCGCGGAGGGGTACGTCGGGCAGGTGCCGGTGCTCGCGATGCGCGTGTCGTACGTGGGGGAGCTGGGCTGGGAGCTCTACACCACCGCCGACCTGGGTCTCAAGCTCTGGGACACGCTCTGGGCCACCGGCCTGCCGATCGCCGGGGGCAGGGCCGCGTTCAACAGCCTGCGCCTGGAGAAGGGCTACCGGCTCTGGGGCGTCGACATGACCCCCGAGCACAACCCGTACGAGGCGGGGCTGGCGTTCGCCGTCCGCGACGACAAGGACTTCCTGGGCCGGGACGCGCTGTCCACCGACATCACCCGCAAGCTCGTGCCGCTGCTCAGCACCGAGGTGGTCATGGGCAAGGAGCCGGTACGGCACGCGGGCCGTACGGTCGGATACGTCACGAGCGCCGCCTACGGGCACACGATCGGGCAGCCCATCGCGTACGCCTGGCTGCCGATCGAGCTGACCACCCCCGGCACACATGTCGATATTTCATACTTCGGGCGGCGAGTCCCCGCCGAGGTCGCCGCCGAACCGCTGTTCGACCCCAAGATGGAGAAGATCAGACGTTGACCCATCCCGACTTCCTCTGGCGCGACCCCGACCCCAAACCCTCCTACGACGTGGTCATCGTGGGCGGCGGCGGACACGGCCTGGCCACCGCCTACTACCTGGCGCGAAACCACGGCCTGACGAACGTGGCGGTGCTGGAGAAGGGCTGGCTGGCCGGCGGCAACATGGCCCGCAACACCACGATCATCCGCTCCAACTACCTGTGGGACGAGAGTGCCGCCATCTACGAGCACTCGCTCAAGCTGTGGGAGGGGCTGAGCGAGGAGCTCGACTACGACCTGCGATTCAGCCAGCGCGGCGTGCTCAACCTGGCCCACAGCCTGGGCGACGTGCGCGAGGGCAGGCGCCGGGTCAACGCCAACCGGCTGAACGGCGTCGACGCCGAGTGGCTCGACGCCGACGAGGTCAGGAAGTTCTGCCCGATCGTCAACGTGTCGTCCTCCGCCCGCTACCCGGTGATGGGCGCGACCCTGCAGCGGCGCGGCGGCATCGCCAAGCACGACCACGTGGCCTGGGCGCTGGCCCGCAAGGCCGACGCCTACGGCATCGACCTGATCCAGGGCTGCGAGGTGACCGGCTTCGACCTCGCGGACGGCCGGGTGCGGGCCGTGCGCACCTCGCGGGGCCGGATCGCGGCCGGGAAGGTCGCGCTGGCCTCCGCCGGGCACACCTCCGTGCTGGCCGAGCGGGCCGGGATCCCGTTGCCGCTGCAGTCGCACCCGTTGCAGGCGCTGGTGTCGGAGCTGCTGGAGCCGGTGCTCGACTGCGTGGTCATGTCCAACGCCGTGCACGTGTACGTGAGCCAGGCGCACAAGGGCGAACTGGTCATGGGCGCGGGCATCGACGCGTACAACTCCTACGGCCAGCGCGGCGCGTTCCACGTGATCGAGGCGCAGATGGCGGCGGCGCTGGAGCTGTTCCCGATCTTCAGCCGGGTGCGCGTGCTGCGGACCTGGGCCGGCATCGTGGACGTCTCGCCCGACGCCTCGCCGATCATCGGCCGCACTCCCGTCGAAGGGCTGTACGTCAACGCGGGCTGGGGCACCGGCGGCTTCAAGGCCACCCCGGGCTCCGGCTGGGTCTACGCGCACACGATCGCGCACGGCGAGCCCCATCCGCTCGCCGCGCCGTTCGCGCTCGAACGCTTCACCACGGGCGCGCTCATCGACGAGCACGGCGCGGCCGCCGTCGCGCACTGAGAGGGGAGCGCCGATGCTGCTGATCGACTGCCCGCACTGCGGGCCGCGCGACGAGAACGAGTTCCGGTACGGCGGCCAGGCCGGGGTCGCCTACCCCGAGCGGCCCGCGGAGCTGACCGACGACGAATGGGCCGGGTACGTGTTCCGCCGCGACAACCCCAAGGGCTGGTTCCACGAGCGCTGGTTCCACGCGCACGGCTGCCGCACCTGGTTCGCCGTCGAGCGGCACACCGTCACCCACGAGATCCGGAAGGCGCCATGACCCGTCTCCCTTCGGGCGGTCTGGTCGACCGCTCGGTCACGCTGTCGTTCCGCTTCGACGGCCGCGCGCTCCAGGGGCACCCCGGCGACACCCTCGCTTCGGCGCTGCTCGCCTGCGGGGTGCGCGTGGTGGGCCACAGCGTGGAGCTGGGACGACCGCGCGGCGTCTTCTCCGCCGGGGCCGAGGAGCCCAACGCGCTGGTCCGGGTGGGGGCCGATCCGATGGTGGCGGCCACCACGGTCGAGCTGTACGACGGGCTGGAGGCGTGGAGCCTGCGCGGCAAGGGCCGGGTGGACCCCGACGCGGCCGACGACCGGCGCTGCGACAAGGGCTACCTGCACTGCGACGTGCTGGTCGTCGGCGGCGGGCCCGCCGGGCTGGCCGCGGCGCTGGCGGCGGGCGAGACAGGCGCCCGGGTCATCCTGGTGGACGACCAGCCGCGGCTCGGCGGCGACCTGCTGAACAGTCGCGTGCGGCTCGACGGCGCCCGGGGCCTGGACTGGGCGGCGCTGGCGGGCGCGCGGCTGGCCGCGCTGCCCGAGGTCAGGGTCCTGACGCGGACGACCGCGATCGGCTACTACGACCACAACTACCTGGTGGCCGTCGAGCGGCGGCCCGGTGGCGAGCGGCTGTGGCACTTCCGGGCGCGCAGGGTGGTGCTGGCGACCGGCGCGCACGAGCGGTCGCTCGCGTTCCCGGGCAACGACCGGCCCGGCGTCATGCTCGCCTCCGCCGCCCGCGCCTACGCCAACCGGTACGGCGTGCGCCCCGGCCGCCGGGCCGTCGTCTTCGCCTGCGCCGACTCCGGGTACGAGACGGCCCACGACCTGGCCGCCGCCGGAGTGGAGGTCGCGGAGATCGTGGACCCGCGCGCCCCCGGCGGCGAGGTCGTCACCGGCACCACCGCCGACGCCGGCGGGCTGCTCGACGGCGTGTGGATCGGGTCGCGGCGGGTCGAGGCCGATCTGCTGGCCGTGGCGGGCGGCTGGAACCCCGCTGTGCACCTGTTCAGCCAGTCGCAGGGCACGCTCCGCTTCGACGAGGGGCTCCAGGCGTTCGTGCCTGACGTGTCGGCGCAGGCCGAACGATCGGCGGGCGCCTGCCGGGGCGGGTACGGCACGGCCGAGGCGATCGAGGACGGCTTCGCGGCCGGGGGCCAGGCCGCCGAGCAGGCGGGGTTCGGCCCTGTTGGCGTCCTGCGGGTGCCGGACACCGACGAGCGGGCGCTGCGGGCCCCGGCGGCGCTCTGGATGACCGGTCCCGGCGCGACCCAAGCCGGTGGCGGCGAGCCGGTCCGCGCCGAGCCGGTCGGCACCGAGCCCGTCCTCAGCGAGCCCGTCCTCAGCGAGCCCGTCCTCACCGAACCCGCGTTCGTGGATCTGCACCGCGACGTCACCGTGGCCGATCTGGCCAGGGCCACGGGGACCGGGATGCGCTCCGCCGAGCACGTCAAGCGCTTCACCACGGCGGGCACCGGAGCCGACCAGGGCAAGACCTCCGGGGCCGTGGTGACGGGCGTGATGTCCGCGCTGCTCGGGGTCGGGCCGGGGCAGGTGGGCGGCACGACGTACCGGCCGCCGTACACGCCGGTGTCGTTCGCGACCCTGGCCGGGCGCGACCGGGGGCCGCTGTCCGACCCGGTCAGGACGACCGCCATGCACGGCTCGCATCTGGCCAGAGGCGCGGTGTTCGAGGACGTCGGCCAGTGGAAGCGCCCATGGTACTTCCCCCGCGACGGAGAGGGCCCGCATGAGGCCGTGCGGCGGGAGTGCCACGCGGCCCGCACCGGGGTCGCCGCGATGGACGCCTCCACGCTCGGCAAGATCGACATCAGAGGCGGCGACGCGGGGGAGTTCCTCGACCGGATCTACACCAATATGTACTCCACGCTCGCCGTCGGAGCCTGCCGCTACGGGGTGATGTGCGGCGCCGACGGGATGGTCTTCGACGACGGCACCACGAGCCGGCTCGGCGACGACCACTACCTGATGACCACCACGACGGGCAACGCGGCCGCCGTGCTCGACTGGCTGGAGGAGTGGCACCAGACCGAGTGGCCCGCGCTCGACGTCTCCTTCACCTCGGTGACCGACCACTGGGCGACGGTCGCGGTCGTGGGGCCGGGAGCCCGCGAGGTGCTCTCCGTGATCGCGCCGGACGCCGCCGGGCTGGCGTTCATGAGGCACACGGCCGCCGAGGTGCTCGGGGTCGAGGGGCGGGTGTTCAGGATCAGCTTTTCGGGCGAGCTCGCGTACGAGGTCAACGTGCCCTCCTGGTACGGTCGGAGCCTCTGGGAGGCCGTTCTCGGCCTGGGCGCGGTGCCGTACGGGACCGAGACCATGCACGTGCTGCGGGCCGAGAAGGGGTTCGCCATCGTCGGCCAGGAGACCGACGGGACCGTCACCCCGCAGGACCTGGGCCTGTCCTGGCTGGTGTCGAAACGCAAGCCGGACTACGTGGGCAGGCGCTCGCACGCGCGGCCGGACACCTCGCGCGACGGTCGCAAGCGGCTCGTCGGGCTGCTCGCCGACGACCCGGCGGCGTACGTAGAGGAGGGCGCGCAGCTGGTGGCCGCGCCCGGCGACCGGGTCATGCTCGGCCACGTGACCTCCGGCTACACCAGTGTGGCGCTCGGCCGGACGTTCGGCCTGGCCATGGTCCGCGACGTCACGACCGGCGACCGGCTCACGGCCGTCTCCGGCGAGGCGGCCGTTCCCGTGACGGTGGTGGAGCCCGTCTTCCACGACCCGGAGAACACCCGCCGCGACGGCGACCCGGATCCCACCACGCTTCCGGATGTGCCGCCGGACGCTTCGCCTGGTGTGGGGCCGGGCCGTTCCGGGGAGGCCGTGTGTCCCGCGCTGAGCCCGGCGGCCGGGTTCGCGGAGCGCTTCGCGGCGGCGAGCGGCGAGCGGGTGCGGCTGCGCGAGACGCCGTTCACGCCGATGTGGGAGGCGCGTGGCACCGATCCCGGCACGGGCCAGAGCATGGCGCCCGGTGCTGGCCCGGGTGAGGGTTCCGATACGGGGGCGACGTCGTATCGGGCGCTTCGGCTGGGGCCCGCGTGGTGGCTGGTGGTGGGCGGGCAGGACGGGCGGCCGGGGTGGGTGGACGTGTCCGCCCAGCGGACCGTGCTGGAGCTCGACGGACCGGGCGCGCTGGACGTGCTGATCACCGGCTGCCCGATCGACCTGCATCCCTCGGTGTTCACCGGGCACGCTCAGACGCTGCTCGGCCAGGCTCCGGTCATCCTGGAGCGGACGGCCTCCGGCTACCGCGTCTACGTGCGCGCGTCGTTCACCGGGTACGTGGCCGAATGGCTCCTCGATGCCATAGCGGGAAATCTGGTGATTTTGGGGTAATAGCTCTACCTAGACTTTACGAAAACTATAAGTCTGGGAGACAGTGTGCGGTTTCGTGTTGGATTGGCCGGATTAGCTGCTGCGGCGTTGCTCACCGGATGCGGGGAACTGGACGCGGGGATCGATGCCGGCACCGGCTCCGCGGCCGACTCGAAGGGCTCCCACTCCAAGGGCGACATCACCGACGCCCTCAAGAAGCTGGACAAGCTCGCCGTCAAAGGCCGTGCCCCGCGCACCGGGTTCGAACGCGAGAAGTTCGGCCCCGCCTGGGCGGACGTCGACCGCAACGGCTGCGACACCCGCAACGACATCCTCAAGCGCGACCTGACCGACGAGACCTTCAAGTCCGGCACCCATGACTGCATCGTGCTCACCGGCACCCTGAAGGATCCGTACAGCGGCAAGACCATCTCCTTCAAGCGCGGTCAGGACACCAGCACGGCGGTCCAGATCGACCACCTGATCCCGCTCTCGGACGCCTGGCAGAAGGGCGCCCAGCAGTGGACGACCACCAAGCGCAAGGAGTTCGCCAACGACCCGCTCAATCTGCTCGCGGTCGACGGCCCGCTGAACGGCCAGAAGAGCGACTCCGACGCGGCGACCTGGCTGCCACCGCGCAAGGCGTACCGGTGCGCGTACATCGCCCGTCAGGTCGACGTGAAAGCGAAGTACGACGTCTGGGTCACCTCGGCCGAGAAGACCGCGATGAAGGACATCCTGGACGCCTGCTGACACAGCCCGGATCGCGCCGGGGAACCGGCGCGATCCGGGCTGGTCCGTCGAGGGCGGGACGCCAGGTCGCCGAGCCGGACGGAGTCTCCGCCGCTCGGCCTTCGACGTCTCACGGTGGTCAGTCGTCGTCGGAGTCGTTCGAGTCGTCCGAGTCGTCGGAGGCGGTCACCTTCGCCGTCTCGTGCTTGAGCACCTTCCCGCTCGCCGCGTCGAGGTCGAACTCGTGCTCCACGTCACCCTTGATCAGGTCGACCTCCCACACCTCCGTCTTGGCGTCGTCCCGGTCGAGGGACACGTCGTCGATCCACCCGCCGGGCACCTCCTTATGGGCGATCTCGATGGCCTGTTCGGCGGTGACCTTGGGGGCGACGGGCGGGGCGGCGTCGGACGTGGCGGCGACGGCGACCGCCGTGCTGCCACCCGCGATGAGGAAGACGATTCCGGTACCTACTGCGATGACTCTGTTTGTGATCCGCATGGCCCCACCTCATCGTGATCGCCGGTAAGAGCGCGCTAAGCACCGGTTAACACCACGTCCACGACCGCCCCGCCCTTGGCGGCGTACGACACGGACAGCGATCCGCCCGAGGACTCGGCCGCGCGGCGGGCGATGTCGAGCCCGAGACCGGTCGAGCCGCCCGTGCTGTCACCCCGCCTGGCCAGGGCGGGATCGAAACCCGGCCCCCGGTCGCTCACGGTCAGCACGGCGCCCGAGTCACGCGGGGCCAGCCGCACGGCGAACGGCACGCCCTCGGGGGTGTGCGCGAAGACGTTGCCCAGCAGCGCGTCCACGCAGGCCGCGAGGTCGGCCGCGCCCAGGGCCACGGGCAGCTCCGAGTCCGGCAGCCTCACCTCCACCTCGCGTCCCTGGTCCTCGGCCAGCACCGACCAGAAACGCACCCGCTCCCGCACCACCGCCGTCGCGTCGCAGCTCTCCCGCCCGGCCGAACGACGCCGGGCGTCGGTGATGACGGTGCTCACGGCCCGTTCCAGCGCGTCGACCCGGGCCGCGAGCCTGGCCGCCTCCTCCGGGTCGCGCAGCGCCTCAGCGTCCAGCCGCAGGGCCGTCAGCGGGGTGCGCAGCCGGTGCGACAGGTCGGCCACCGACTCCCGCTCGGCCGCCAGCAGGTCGTCGATGCGGCTGGCCAGGTGATTGAGGGCCAGGGCCACCGACCGGACCTCGGGCGGCCCGCCCGGCTCGGCCCGCGCGGCCAGGTCGCCGCCCGCCAGCCGGTGCGAGACGCGGGCCAGCCCGTCGATTGGCCTCGTCACGGCCAGCGCCAGCCGGTCGGCCAGCACGATGCCGAGCAGGACCAGCGCCAGCCCCAGGACCAGCAGCGCCGCCCAGGCCTCGCGGACGCCCCGCGTCAGCTCGGCGTCGCTCACGAAGACCCTGATCACCGCCGTGCCCTCGGGGGACTGGGCGGACGACAGCACCTCCCTGCCGCCGGGCGCCTCCGCGGTGACGCTGCGGCCGGTCGCGGCCAGGCGTACCGCGGCGGACCGGGCAGCGGCGACGCCCAGGATCCGCCCGTCCGGGAGGAACACCGTCACCGGCCGCGGCACCTGCTCGACAGCCAGCGCCAGATCGGGCGTGCCGACGGCGACGCTCACCGACTCGGCGGCGGCGGTGGCGCGGTTCATCGCGCCGTTCTCCGCCACGGACCGGATCAGCAGCGCCATCGGCACCAGCAGCGCGATCAGCACCAGCGAGGTGGTGGCCGCCACCAGCAGCGCCAGCCAGCGCCTCATGACGGCTCGGCCAGTTTGACCCCGACCCCGCGCACGGTGTGCAGGTAGCGGGGGTCCGCTGCGGTCTCGCCCAGCTTCCTGCGCAGCCACGACAGGTGCACGTCGACCGTCTTGTCCGCGCCGCCGTAGGGGAGCTGCCACACCTCCGTGAGCAGTTGCCGCTTGCTCACCACCTCGCCGGGCCGGGCGGCCAGGTAGTGCAGCACGTCGAACTCACGCGGCGTCAGATCCAGCTCCTGCCCGTCGAGCGTGGCCGACCTGGCCCGCGGGTCGACGCGCAGCCCGCCCACGAGCAGCGGCTCGGTCGTAGGTTCCGCTCCCGCGCGCCGCAGTACGGCCCTGATCCGCGCGTCCAGCTGCGCCGCGCTGTACGGCTTGACGACGTAGTCGTCGGCCCCCGCGTCGAGCACCGGCACCATCTCGGAGTCGCCTTCCCGGGCCGTCGCGACGATCACCGGCACCCGGCTCACCGCGCGCAGCATGCGCAGCAGGTCCACGCCGTCGAGGTCGGGCAGCCCGAGGTCGAGCACGACCAGGTCGGGCCGGTCGTCGACGGCCAGCCGCAGCCCCTCGAACGCCGTGGGGGCGGAGGAGACGGCATGGCCGAGCTCCTGCAGGCCGCGGCTCAGCGCGCTGCGGATCGCCACGTCGTCCTCGATGAGCAGGATGTCAGCCATATGGGGAAACCGTAGACGGTGAAACATCATGCGGGGACCGCTCTTAGCGTCGCCTTAACCAGGCATTAGCAGCAGATGGTGGAAACTGGCGCAGTGAAGCGACTCGTGCTGGCCTGGGTGGTCACGGCGGTGGCCGCCACCGGCGCGGCCGTGGCGGTGCTCGGCCTGCTCGGCAGTGCCCTCACCGGCTCGTCCGGCCGTGTGCTGAGCCAGGGCGAGATCCGCGCCGCGCTCTCCTCCGTCACCCCGCGCCCGGGTGCGCCGTCCACCACGCCTCCGACCAGGCCCCCGACCACGCCGTCCACCAGGCCGTCCACCACGCCATCGACCGCGCCGTCCGCGACCCCGTCGGTCACGCCGCCCGAGGCCGGCTCACCCCCCGCGCCCCGCGAGGAGCTGATCCGTACGCCCGGTGGCACGGTCATCGCCTCGTGCCAGGACGGTCAGGTGACGCTGCGGTCGTGGAGCCCGGCCCAGGGCTACTCCGTCGACGGCGTCGAGCCCGGCCCCCGCCACGAGGCCACGGTGGAGTTCGAGCCCGACGAAGGGGAGGACGTCGAGGTGACCATCGGCTGCTCGGCCGGCCGGCCGGTCATGCTTCAGCGCTGAGCGCCGCCTTCGTCAGCTCGGCCTGCCGCCGGATCTGCCCCATCACGATGGGGTTGATGCCCTTGGCCGCGAACATGGACACCATCTCGTCCAGCACCGAGTTGGCCCGGCCCAGGTCGCCCTGCCTGGCCTCGGCTCTGGCCAGCCGGCGCATCACCATGTTCAGGGTGATGTTGTCGATGTTCGCGTCGCGGGCCACCGAGGTCAGCTGCTCGATGCCCTGCTTGGGGTCCGGTGGCCGGATCCGCAGCCGCTTGCCCGCGGTGAGCGCCTTGAACTCCCGCTCGGCGTTCAGGCCCTTGACCATGCGGGCGTAGACGGCCAGGGGATGCCCGCCGTACCTGTCGACCAGCTCGTCCAGCGCCTCGTTGCCGGCGCGCAGCGACGACGAGTCGGAGCCGAGCAGCGAGAACAGCTTGCCCTGCTCCTCGCCCAGCATCAGCTCCGCCACCCGGTGGTCGTCGCCGCTGACCGGGTAGCGCACCTTGACCAGGCAGGAGGGCGACACGATGCGCGAGCCGTCGGCGGCGATGTACTGCCCGCGGACGTGGTACTCGCCGGGCTGCTGGAAATAGTGGCCGTCGCGCCCGTGCCCGATGTAGGCGCTCCGGTACATGGCCGGGTTGCCCTCGTCGAGCCGCACCTCGTTGGACGAGTCGACGCAGTGCCGCATCATCGGCCGGTAGAGCAGAGTCCGGCCGTCGGGCCGGGTGACGCAGATCTGGGTGAACTCGGTGTCGGGATGCAGGTGGCTGTGCGTGGTGCGCGCCTCGCCGCCCGTGCCCGACAGCTTGAGCTCCACCACGACCGGCTCGCCGAAGCCGAACGCCTCCTTGGCCCGCACCTCCAGCCGCAGCCCGGAACGGTCCTCGACGGGCTGCTCGAAGGGCGTGATCTCGGCCGCGCCGGTGCCGAACGCGTTGGCGCCCATCGCCACGTCGCGGTAGAACCCGTGGCGCAGGTGCACCAGCTCGGGATCGGTGAACTGGAACGGGAACGCCGACCAATAGCCGATCTCGCCGCCGGGCCGGTAGTTCTGCACGTAGTTCATCCACGACAGGTCGCCGAAGCCGCCGCTGGGGCCGAGCGGCTGGGGCGGCGTGGCGAGGTTCTTCTGCCACGAGTGCAGCAGGTTGAACGCGTGCCCCAGCTCGTGCACGTACGTGCGCAGCTGCGCCCGCTGCGCCTGCGGCGAGCCGCCCTTGATGGCGTCGTAGAACACCGCGGACCCCTGCCGCTGGTGGGCGTCGTTGTAGTCGAACATGATGCCCCGGTAGCCGCCCACGTGCCTGCTGGCCACCAGCAGCCACACCCGCCAGGCCACGGCGTCGCCGAACCCGCTGAACTGCTGCGTCATCGCGTGGTGCAGCTCGGCGTCGTCCCACGCCAGGTCGGCGCCCGACCCGTCGACCGGGATCACCCCCGGCTGGGCCACGGTCAGCCGGAGCCCGGCCTCCGCGAACGCCTCGACGACGCCGAGATCGCGGGCCGCGGTGCCCGGCGGGCAGGGCAGCGCCCCGGTGTTGTAGGCGGTGAACGGCTCGGTTCCTGTCACCGAGTCCTGTTCCAGCAGCACGCTGCGGAAGTACGGCGAGTCGTAGGACACCGGGTAGGACCGCCCGGCGACCACGGCCCGGCCGGTGCCGTGGCTGATCGTCACGCTGACGTCCCTGACCGGCGCGTCGAAGGTGAAGACGCCCCGTCCCTCGATCCGCGCCTCGTCACCCTCGGCCCGTACGGCCACGGCGTTGACCACGAACGAGCCGACGTACGCGGTGGTCGAGCCTGACACGGAGAACACGTCGCCGCTGACCCGGCCGGTCGGGCGCATGCCGTCCACATCGATCCGGAGCTCCAGGCGCGCGTCGCCGTCCTGACCCTGATACAGCCCGCTGATCATGGGGAGCTCCCTGGAAATCGATGTGGGGGTACATCGGGGAGACTTATCCCGGCGGTCGGCTCTGTCAACGGCCTCCGCGAACATGCAACGCCTCGAGCAACTCCTCGGACGCCTTGGTGATCGTCTCCACCGCCCGGTCGAACGCCTCCGCGTTGTGCGAGGCGGGCGCGCGGAACCCGGAGATCTTGCGGACGTACTGCAGGGCGGCCGCCCGGATGTCGTCTTCGGTGACGTCCTCGGTGTAGGGCGGGCGCAGGGTCTTGATGCTTCTGCACATGCCCCTAACGGTAGTGGCCGAGCTGCCGTCCGATCTCCCGCGCGCCCTCGGCCAGCAGCTCGCCCACCTCCGGCAGCCGCTCCGGCGTGAGCCGGTAGGACGGCCCCGAGGCGCTCACGGCGGCCACCACCGAGCCGTCACCGCCCACGATCGGCGCGGCGACCGCGTTCAGCCCGACCTCCAGCTCCTCGATCGTGCACGCCCAGCCGCGCCGCCTGATCAGGTCGAGCTCCAGCCGGTCGGCGTCGATGACGGTCGCGGGGGTGTAGCGCTCAAGCCGGGGCGGCAGCGGCAGCGTCCCGAACGCCAGCAGCACCTTGCCGCTCGACGTCGCGTGGGAGGGGGTGCGCTGCCCGACCCAGTTGTGACCGCTGATCGCCGAGGGGCCGCGCACCTGGGTGATGTTGACCGTGTCACCGTCCTGCGGCACCGCGATGTTGACCGTCTCACCGACCGCCTCGGCCAGCCGCAGGCACACCGGCCTGCTCGCCCGCGACAGGTCGAGCTGGGCCGTGGCCGCGCCCGCCAGGCGCACCACGCCGAACCCGAGCCGGTAGCGCCCGCGTGAGCCGTTCTGCTCCACCAGCCCGCCCTGCTCCAGCGCGGCGAGCAGCCGGGACGCCGTGGACTTGTGCACGTCGAGCTCGACCGCGAGATCGGTCACCCGCGTCGAACCCTCCCGGGCCAGGATCTCCAGGATCGTGATCGCCCGGTCGACTGACTGAACGGAGGTCATGGCGCACCACACTAATCCGCGGCGGGCGCCGGGCTGAGCTCGGCGCCGAAGTCGCGCGCGATGCCCCGCAGGCGCTCGGCCAGCTCGTCGCGGTCCAGCGCGTCGATGCGCTCGGCCGGTCCCGACACCGACATCGCGGCCACCACCCGGTCACCGCCGCGCACCGGCACCGCCAGGCAGTGCACGCCCAACTCCTCCTCGCCCAGGTCCATCGCGTAGCCACGGTCCCGGACCAGGTCCAGCTCGGCCAGCATGGCGGGCACCTCGGTGATCGTGTTGGGGGTGCGGCGCGGCATCCCGGTGCGCCCCAGCAGCGTGACGGCCTCCTCGGCGCTCCGGCCGGCGAGCAGCACCTTGCCCACGGCCGTGCTGTGCGGCAGCACCCTACGGCCCACCTCGGCGAACATCCGCAGCCTGCGCGGCGACTGGGCCTGCGCCACGTACACGATGAAGTCGCCCTCCAGCACCGCCAGGTTCGCCGTCTCGCCCGACAGCTCCACCATCCTGGTCAGGTACGGCTGCGCCCACTCGCCGACCATGCCCTCGGCGATGCCGCCCAGCCGCACCAGGCCGCCGCCCAGCGCGTAGCGGCGGTCGGCGTCCTGGCGCACGTAGCCTCGGGTGAGCAGGGTCTGCAACAGCCGGTGGATCGTCCCGTACGGCAGGCCGGTCCTGGCGGCGATCTCCGACAGCCCCGCCTCGCCGCCGTGTTCGGCCAGCGCCTCCAGCACGTCGAGCGCCCGCTCGACCGACTGCACGCTCACGCGGTCACCGGGCTCACAGGGAGACCCCGCGCAGCGAGGCGTCCAGCACCTCGGCCGTGTGCGCCACCCTGATCGTGGCGCCGCCGCGCCGCATGGCGGCGGCGATCTGCATCGTGCAGCCCGGGTTGGCCGACACCAGCAGCTCGGCGCCCGTCGAACCGACCGCCTTGGCCTTGCGGTCGCCCAGGTCGCGCGCCGCCTCGGGCTGGAAGATGTTGTACGTGCCCGCCGAGCCGCAGCAGATGGCCGACTCGGGCACCTCGCGCAGCTCCAGCCCCGGGATGCCGCGCAGCAGCTCGCGCGGCTGGGCCCGGATGCCCTGCGCGTGGGCCAGGTGGCAGGCGTCGTGGTAGGCCACGGTGAGCGGCAGCGGATGCCGCTCGGCCACCGGGCCCAGCTCGGCGAGGAACTCCGACAGGTCCATCACCCGGAAACCCGGCTCGGCGCCGAGCAGCTCGGTGTACTCCTTCATCGACGACCCGCACCCGGCCGCGTTGACCACGACCGTGTCGACGCCGGCCTTCCGGAACGTCCGCACCGTCCGGCGGGCCAGCCGCCTGGCCTGATCGGCCCGGCCGGCGTGCACGCTGAGCGCCCCGCAGCAGCCCTGCCCGGCGGGGATCAGCACGTCGCAGCCCTCCAGCGCGAGGACCCGCGCGGTGGCCGCGTTGACCTGCGGGAAGAACTCACCCTGCACGCATCCGGTCAGCATGCCGACCACGGCCCGGCGCTCGCCCCTGGCCCTGACCAGGCGCGGCATCCGCTGCCGCCGCTCGACCCGGGGCGCCAGCCCGGCCATCGCGCCCAGGCTCGGATGCGCCCGCTCCAGGAACGGCGCCAGCCGTTCGGCCAGCCACATGCCGGGCCGCAGCAGCCGTAGCCTGCGCGGGTAGGGGAACAGACTGAAGACCAGCTCGCGCACCGCCCGCTCCCGGGGCTCGCGCTCGTGCGCCCGCTCCACCTCGGCCCTGGTCTGCTCGATCAGCCGGTCGTACTTCACGCCCGACGGGCAGGCGGTGACGCAGGCCATGCAGCCCAGGCAGGCGTCGAAGTGCCCGGCCATCTCGGGGGTCACCGGGGTGCCCTCGACGTGCTGTTTCATCAGGTGGATCCGGCCGCGCGGCGAGTCCATCTCCTCGCCCCACAGCACGTACGTGGGGCAGGTCGGCAGGCAGAAACCGCAGTGCACGCAGTCGTCGATCAGCTCCGGATCCATCTCAGATCCCTCCCACGAAGCGGCCGGGAGACATCCTGCGCCCCGGGTCGAACCGTTCCTTGACCCGCCGCATCAGCGGCAGCGCGCCGACGTGCCCCCACCGCTCCACGCCCTCGTACGGCGAGGCCGGCACGGTCACCACGGGCACCCGTTCCCGCAGCCCGGCCACTGTGGACGCCAGCGCCTCCTCGGTGACCTCGCCCAGAGGCGCCAGGTGGAGCCGGCCGGACACCGGCGAGCCGCGCAGCCGGAACCCGGCGTCGCGGGCGGCGTCGAGCACCTCGTTGAGAGCGCTCGGCGGGAACCGCGCCTCGACCAGCACGTTCGGCGGCTCGTCACCGGGAAGCAGGCCCCACCACGGCGGCGGCCCCTTCGTGACCTCGCCGCCCGCGACCTCGCGCAGCGCGAGTGCCCGGAGCTCGGCCGCCGACCCCTCGACCAGCGCCGCCACCGTGACCGGGCCGTCGGGATCGGGCCGGTCGATCTCCACGGCGCTCGGCTCGGCCTGCGAGGCCGCCAGCGCCGCGGCCAGCTCCCGGACCTGCTCGGGAGCCACCCTCGTCACCAGCCAGCGCCGGTCGGCCGGCAGCGGATGCAGGCGGAACGTGGCCTCGGCGATCACGCCCAGCGTGCCGTAGGAGCCGGTGAAGAGCTTGCCCAGGTCGTAGCCCGCGACGTTCTTGACCACCTTGCCGCCAGAGCGGGCGATGGTCCCGTCGGCCAGCACGACCGTGATGCCGATCAACAGGTCGCGCGCCGTGCCGTAGCGGAAGGAACGCGGCCCGGCCGTCGCGGTGGCGAGGGTGCCGCCCACCGTCGCGCCCGGTGTGGCGTCGAGCGCCAGCTCCTGGCCCTCGGCGGCGAGCGCGGCGGTCAGCGCGTCCATCGTCACCCCGGCCTGGGCGCGCACCACCAGGTCACCGGAGGCGTGTTCGAGGATCTCGTTCAGGCAGCACAGGTCGAGCAGCACGTCGCAGCGCTCGGGCGGGCGGCCCCAGTGCAGCTTGGTGCCGCCGCCGACGGGCGCCAGCGCGAGGTCCTGCTCGGCGCAGACGCGCAGCACCGCCGAGACCTCTTCGACCGTCTCGGGCAGCGCCACCCAGCGCGGCACGATCCCGGCGACGGCGTCGCCCTCGTCGGCGTCCCTGATCGTGACCCCGGTCTTGTCCAGCAACTCGCGCGATCGCAGGCGGGACATCAGAACTGCTCCGCTTCGCCGGACTCGACCAGCGGGTGCACGCCCTTGCGCACGCCCGGTACCTCGCCGCACAGGCGCGGCGTGGGGAACACCTTGCCGGGATTGGACAGGCCGCGCGGGTCGAAGGCGCACCGGACCAGCTGCATGGTGTCGAGATCGGCCTCGGAGAACATCCTCGGCATGTAACGGGCCTTGTCGACGCCCACGCCGTGCTCGCCGGTGATCGACCCGCCGTGCTCGACGCACAGGTCGAGAATGGCTCCGGAGACGACCTCGGCCCGCTCACCCGCCCCGGGCTCGCCGTCGTCGAACAGCACCAGCGGGTGCAGGTTGCCGTCGCCGGCGTGGAACACGTTCGCCACCCTGATGCGGTGTTCGGCCGACAGCCGGTCGATGGCGGCCAGCACCTCCGGCAGCGCGGTGCGCGGCACCACGCCGTCCTGCACGATGTAGGCCGGGCTGATCCGTCCCACGGCGGCGAACGCCGACTTGCGGCCCTTCCAGATCGCGGCCCGCTCGGCCGGATCGGCTGCCACCCTCAGCTCGAACGCGCCCGAGCAGATCTCCTTCAGCCGGTCGAACTGCCGGGCCACCTCGGCGTCGGGGCCGTCGAGCTCCACGATCAGCACCGCGCCGGCGCCTTCGGGATAGGAGCAGGCCACCGCGGCCTCGGCCGCCTCGATGGACAGCGCGTCCATCATCTCGATCGCGGCCGGCACGATGCCCGCCGCGATGATCGCCGACACCGCCGTGCCGCCCTGCTCGATGCTCTCGAACGCCGCCAGCACCGTGGTCACGCTCTCGGGGGCGCGGCTGAGCCGTACCGTGATCCGGGTGGCGATGCCCAGCGTGCCCTCCGACCCGACGAAGGCTCCCAGCAGGTCGTAGCCCGGGTCCATCCGGTCGAGCGTGACCAGGTCGCCGTCGGGGGTGACGATCTCGCAGGCCTCGACATGGTTGACGGTGAAGCCGTATTTCAGGCAGTGGGCGCCGCCGGAGTTCTCCGCCACGTTGCCGCCGATCGAGCAGATCTGCTGGCTGGACGGGTCGGGGGCGTAGTAGTAGCCCTGGTCGCGCACCGCCTCGGTGATGGCCAGGTTGGTGACGCCCGGCTCGACCACGGCCCGGTGGTTGGGCAGGTCGATCTCCAGGACGCGGCGCATCTTGGAGGTGACGATGAGCACGCCGTCCTCGCGGGGCAGCGCGCCGCCGGACAGCCCCGTGCCGGAGCCCCGGGCCACGAACGGCACCCCGAACTCGTTGCACAGCCGCACCACCCGAGCCACCTGCTCGGCGGTCTCCGGCAGCACGACGACGCCCGGCGTGGCCCGGTGGTAGGTGAGGCCGTCGCACTCGTAGGTGCGCAGCCGTACCGGATCGGTGATCACCGAGTCGGCGGGCAGCGACGAACACAGCGCCGCCGTCAGCGGGTCGAGCGCGGCGGTCGCCGTCGGGGCGTTTCCAGCACGCATGAGTCTCCAGGTCGCCCGGTTCCGGTCTCAGTTCATCTCTGGTTATACCCGTCCGCTTATGTCCGGTGCTGATCCACCGGACATAAGCGAAAATTTACTTACACGCGGGTTTCTATGGCATTCGAGCGTACGCGGGCAGGGTCAGGAACTCGGCGAAGTCGTCGTCGAGCGCGACCTCCTTGAACAGCGCGGTCGCCTGGGCGTAGAGCTCCTCGTCGTAACCGGGCTCGGTGGCGATCTTGGCCAGCTCCTCCGCGATGATCTGCTCGACCAGCTCCTTCGTCACGGTCGCGCCGGTGTCGGCGAGCGTGATGTCGTTGTGGATCCACTGCCAGATCTGCGAGCGGGAGATCTCGGCCGTGGCCGCGTCCTCCATCAGGTTGTGGATCGCCACCGCGCCCAGCCCGCCCATCCAGGCGGCCAGGTAGCGCAGCGCCACGTCCACGTTGTTGCGCAGGCCCGCCTCGGTGATGTCGCCGGGCGTCTCCGACACGGCCAGGAGATCGGCCGCCGAGACGCTGACCTCCTCGCGCTTCCTGCCGAGCTGGTTGGGCCTGTCGCCGAGCACGCCGTCGAACACCTCGCGGCAGATCGGCACCAGGTCGGGGTGCGCCACCCACGAGCCGTCGAAGCCGTCGCCCGACTCGCGGGTCTTGTCCGCCCGGACCTTCTCCAGCGCCACCGCGTTGACCTCGGGATCGCGCCGCGACGGGATGAACGCCGCCATGCCGCCGATCGCGTGGGCGCCGCGCTTGTGGCACGAGCGCACCAGGAGCTCGGTGTAGGCCCGCATGAAGGGCGCGGTCATCGTGACGGCGTTGCGCTCGGGCAGCAGGAACTCACGGCCCCGGGTGCGGAACTTCTTGATCACGCTGAACAGGTAGTCCCAGCGGCCCGCGTTGAGCCCCGCCGAGTGCTCGCGCAGCTCGTACAGGATCTCTTCCATCTCGAACGCGGCCGGGTACGTCTCGATGAGGACGGTCGCCCTGATCGTCCCCTTCGGGATGCCGAGGAGCTCCTGGGCGCGGACGAACACGTCGTTCCAGAGCCGCGCCTCCTGGTGCGACTCGATCTTGGGCAGGTAGAAGTAGGGGCCCTTGCCCTTGGCGAGCTGCCGCTGCGCGCAGTGGAAGAAGTAGAGGCCGAAGTCGAACAGCGAGGCCGAGACGGGCCGCGCGTCGACCTGGGCGTGCTTCTCGTCGAGATGCCAGCCTCGCGGCCGGACCACGATGGTGGCCAGCTCGTCGTCCGGCCTGAGCGCGTAGGACTTGCCGCCCGACTCGAAGTCGATCGTCCGGTCGAGGGCGTCGCGCAGGTTGAGGTGGCCGCTCACGCAGTTGGCCCAGAGCGGGGAGTTGGCGTCCTCGAAGTCGGCGAGCCAGACCTTGGCGCCCGAGTTGAGGGCGTTGATCGTCATCTTGCGGTCCACCGGGCCGGTGATCTCGACGCGGCGGTCCTCAAGGCCGGGAGCGGGCGCGGCCACGCTCCATTCGCCCTCCCTGATCTCCTTGGTCTCAGGCAGGAAGTCGAGCGTGCCGCCCGCCGACAGCTCGGCCTGCCGCGCCCGCCGGGCCTCCAGCAGCTCCAGCCGCGTGGCGCCGAACTCCCGCTGCAGAGTGCCCACGAACTCGAGCGCCTGAGGCGTGAGGATCTCGTCGAACCGTTCGAGAATTGGGCCGGTGATCTCCATGTCTTCTCTTTCCGCTATGTGGAAAACAAGTTCTGGATTATGGAAGTGAAAGCTACTTTACCCGGCGTCACCCGGTCAAAGTCCGGGGGGTCTCCCGAGGGGGATGTCGGGGGCATCCCGGATGCGCGCGAACCCCGCTGAGGAGAGGATCCGAGGCATGAAGACAATCGTGATCGCGGGCGGACTGCTCGCCTCGGCGGCGTTGCTGACGGGCTGCGGGCTCCAGGGCCTGACCGGCCCCGCCAACCAGGACGTCGTCAACTACCAGGTCACCGACAAGGTGGCCAAGCTGGATCTCAAGACGGCCTCCGGCGATGCCGTGATCACCGAGCACGACGGCACCGCCGTCCAGGTCACCGAGACCCTCCAGTGGAGCGACGCCAAGCCCGAGCCCGAGCACCGGGTCGACGGCGACACCCTCTTCATGACCTACGCGTGCAACGGCGGGGCCAACTGGGGCAGATGCACCGTCAACTACAAGATCGAGATTCCCAAGGGGCTGCGCGTCGTGGTCGACACCGGTTCCGGCGACATCACGCTCAGGTCGCTGACCGGCCCGCTGGAAAGTTCCTCCGGCTCGGGCGAGGTGGCCGGCACCGGCCTGGCAGGCAAGACGCTCGTCGCCGAGAGCGGCTCGGGCAACCTCGACCTGAAGTACGTGTCCCCGCCCGACAGCGTCCAGATAAAGACCGGTTCGGGGGACGTCGCGCTGCACGTCCCCAACGGCTCCTACGCGGTGTCCACCGAGGCGGGATCGGGTGACGTCGCGGTGTCGGTCAAGGATGACGACGCGTCCCCGCGCAAGATCTCCCTCAAGGCCGGTTCGGGCGACATCAGCCTGCTGCCCGGATAACTAGGTGCTTACGCGGGGATGTCGTGCCACGATCGGGGAAGACACTGCGGTGTCCAGACGTTCCCTCATAGAGATGACACGAATGCACGAATACTCCGAGCTCGACGAGTTCGAGACCGGCGACATGGACCTAGAGGAGCGCCAGGCGCTGCGCCGCGTGGCCGGCCTCTCCACCGAGCTGCAAGATGTCTCCGAGGTCGAATACCGGCAGCTGCGCCTTGAGCGGGTCGTGCTGGTCGGCGTCTGGACCTCGGGCACCGCCGTCGACGCCGAAAACTCTCTCCTTGAGCTGAAACTCCTGGCCGAGACCGCCGGATCCGAGGTGCTCGAAGGCCTCGTCCAGCGCCGCCAGAAGCCCGACCCGGCCACCTACATCGGCTCCGGCAAGGCGCTGGAGCTGCGCGACGTGGTCGACTCGACCGGCGCCGACACCGTGATCTGCGACGGTGAGCTGACCCCCGGCCAGCTCCGCCAGCTGGAGGAGACGGTCAAGGTCAAGGTGATCGACCGCACCGCGCTGATCCTCGACATCTTCGCCCAGCACGCCAAGAGCCGCGAGGGCAAGGCCCAGGTCGAGCTGGCCCAGTTGCAGTATCTCCTTCCGCGTCTGCGCGGCTGGGGTGGCAACCTGTCCCGGCAGGTCGGCGGTCGCGCCGCGGGCGGCGTCGGCATCGGCGGACGTGGTCCCGGTGAGACGAAGATCGAGCTCGACCGGCGCCGCATCCGCGAGCGGATGGCCAAACTGCGCCGCCAGATCGGCGGCATGTCGACCTCTCGCGAGACCATGCGCCAGCGGCGCAGCCAGCGCGAGGTCCCGGCGGTCGCCATCGCCGGCTACACCAACGCGGGCAAGTCCTCGCTGCTCAACCGCATCACCGGCGCCGGCGTGCTGGTGGAGGACTCCTTGTTCGCGACCCTCGACCCGACGGTCCGCAAGGCGCGCACGCCCGAAGGCAGGGTGTTCACGATCGCCGACACCGTCGGTTTCGTCCGGCACCTGCCCCACCAGCTGGTCGAGGCGTTCCGGTCCACGCTGGAGGAGGTCGCCGACGCCGACCTGATCCTGCACGTGGTCGACGGCTCGCACCCCGACCCCGAAGGTCAGCTGGCCGCCGTACGCGAGGTCTTCGCCGACATCGAGGGCGCCTCCGACGTGCCCGAGATCGTGGTGATCAACAAGGCCGACGCGGCCGACCAGGACGTGCTCGACCGCATCGCGAGGCGCGAGCGCGACAGCATCGTGGTCTCCGCGCGCACCGGCGCCGGCATCCCCGAGCTGATGGATCTCATCGAGCGCGAGCTGCCCAGGCTCGACCACGAGGTGCTGCTGCTCGTCCCCTACGACCGGGGCGACCTCATCTCGCGGGCTCACAAGGAGGGCGAGGTGCTTTCCATCGATCACGTCGGCGACGGCACCGTCCTGCACGCCCGGGTGCTGCCCAGCCTGTTCCAGGAGCTGGTGCGCGTGGGCAAGCCGGTGGAACGCGTCTCGTAGGGCTCTCAGAGGTACGGGCTGGGGCGGCTCTCGCCGATAAATAGCGCAGAGCTGCCCAAAAGCGACAGTGGTCCTCGCATCGCGGGATTGCTAGGATAAGCCAAGCCTTTCAACGCTAATGACGCGGGTTTCGGATGATGGCTGGTGTGAATCATGTCGCCTGCGGGGGCCAGAGGGGGAAGCCGGGGCATGGTGGTGCCTGGGATGATTGGGCTATCTTCCGAATAACCCTGTACAGCGAGCCAGCCTGTGAAATAACGTAACTGAACTGAAATCGCCGGATCATGAGTCCGGCGATACGGTCACCGCACAGCCTTACGCGGATGAGAGCAGGAGACCCCCCATGTCGTCCGTACCCGGAGCCGACTCAGCGGGCGCGGCGCGAGCCGTGCGCTGGCTGTTGCGCTCGTGCGGGGCGGTGGTGCGGTGACTGTTCGGCTCCTGACCAACATCGGCCGCCTCTGGACCGGCAACGAGGTCCTCAGCAACGCGGCCATCCTCGTGCACAACGACCGCATCGCGTGGGTCGGGCGAGCGCCCGACCTGCCGCAGAGCGTGCCCGGAGTCGTCGACGACATCGTCGACGTCGACCACGTCGAAAACCTGGGCGGCGCCCTGGTCACGCCCGGTCTCATCGACGCCCACACGCATCCCGTCTACGCCGGCAACCGCTACGCCGAGCTGGCCATCCGCACCGGCGGCTCCACCTCCTCGGCGATCACCGCCGCCGGTGGCGGCGTGGGCTCCACCGTCACCGTGACGCGCGGCACCGACCCGTGGACCCTGTGCAACGGCGTGCGTGAGCGCCTGCGCGGCTGGTTGCTCAACGGCACCACGACCGTCGAGGCCAAGACCGGCTACCACCTGACCCGTGACGGCGAGCTGGCCGACGTGCGGCTCCTGCGCGAGCTGGAGAAGGAGCCGATGATGCCGCGGGTGCACGTCACCTTCCTCGCGGCGCACGTGGTGCCTCCCGAATACTTCGGCCGCCAGCGCGAATACGTCGAGGCCGTGGGCGCCTGGTGCGCCGACGCCGCGGCGGCCGGCGCCGACAGCGTCGACGTCTACTGCGACGAGGGCCACTTCACCACCGAGGAGTCCCGCTGGGTGCTCGCCTCGGGCCGCAACGTCGGCCTGCTGCCGCGCATCCACGCCGGTCTCTTCAGCCGCCGCGGCGCCGTGCAACTGGCCGCCGAGCTCGGCTGCGCCTCCGCCGACGGGCTGCACCACATGTCCGACGAGGACATCGCGATCATGTCCCGCTACGGCGTCCCCGCGGTCGTCTGCCCCGCGACGGCGCTCCAGCGCGGCAAGGTTCCGCCGGTCCGGCAGATGATCAAGCACGGCGTCCAGATCGCTCTCGGCAGCGACCACAACCCCGGCTACTGCGGCATCACCTCGATGTCGCTGGTCATCGCGATGGCCGTGTCGGCGTTCGGGATGAGCGTCAACGACGCGCTGCGGGCCGCCACGCTGGGTGGCGCCACCGTCCTCGGCGCGCCCGACCGCGGTGTCCTCGCTCCTGGCAGGCTGGCCGACATCGTCCAGTGGGACGCCGACCACGAGGGCGCCTTCGCCTGGTCCTTCGGCCTCAAGCCGCGCCGCGTCTGGCGGGGTGGGACTCCGGTCCAGTAGTTAATCTCGGTGTATGCCGCAATCAGTCGCCGTAGTCACTGATTCCACCGCTTACTTGCCGCCTGTCCCCGATATCTCGGTTGTGCCCGTACAAGTGATCTCGGCCGGCGTCTCCTACGACGAGGGTTCCTTCACCGGCGACCTGACCGGCGCGACCACCTCACGCCCCGCGCCTTCGCGTTTCGCCTCCTGCTACTCCGCCCTCGCCGCCGGTGGTGCGGCCGCTGTGGTCTCGATCCACCTTTCCGGCGACCTCTCGGGGACCGTGGAGGCGGCCCGGCTGGCCGCCCAGGAGGCGCCCGTGCCGGTCGAGGTGATCGACAGCCGGGCCATCGCCATGGGGCTCGGCTACCCTGTGCTGGCAGCCGCCCGGGCCGCCTCCCTCGGCGGCACTCTGGAGGAGGTGGCGGGCGCCGCCCTGCGTTGCGTGTCGCGGACACGGTCGTTCTTCTACGCCGACTCGCTCGACCAGCTGCGGCGCGGCGGCCGGATCGGCGCGGCCGTCTCGCTGGTGGGCTCCGCCCTCGCCATCAAGCCGCTGCTGCACGTCGTGGACGGGCGGGTGTCGTTACTGGAGAAGGTACGCACCTCCGCCAGGGCCATCGCGCGTCTGGAGGACCTGGCGGTGCAGGCCGCCGGGCCGGAACCGGTCGAGGTCGCCGTGCAGCACCTGGGGGCGCGGGAGCGCGCCGAGTCGCTGGCCGAACGGCTGCCTAAACGGCTGCCGGGGCTCGTGGACCTGCGCGTGGTCGAGGTCGGGGCCGTCATCGGGGTCCATGTGGGGCCCGGCATGCTCGGTTTGACGGTCACCCTGCCTGGCTGACCCGTTCCTGGCCGCGGATCACCCGGCATCGCGCAGTCAATGGCGTCCCACCTTCCGCCCCCGCCGCCTCGGCGACGACCGTCCGGGCCCCCGCGGCAGACACAGCGTCAGTGCGTGGCGCCGGTCTTCGGCGTCCGCCTTCCGCCGGCCGTGCTGTGCCGGCTGCCCTGTCTGGGCCGTTCTGGCTTGTCCACAGGTCCGTGACCCGCTGCCAGGTTGTCCCCAGAACGTCGTTCACCCCAACGCCCTAGGGGCCGAGGCTTCTACGTTCGTCCGCGTGCGCACCCACGACCTGACGGCCGAACAGACCATAGCCGAGTCACGCCTCCGGTCGATCACCGCGCCCGAGCGCCGGTCCCAGCGTGCCGTCACGCGGGATTCACGTTCACAGGCTCCGATCGCCGCCCCCGGCTCGGCTCCCCGGCCACCCGCCGTGCCGCCCATGTCCGTCCCGCCCTCCTTCGCGGCCTTCCGCACCGCCATCGCGGCCCAGGCCCCGGCGCTCGACCCCGGCCGTCCGGGGCTCCGCGTGCTGCTCATGCTCGGCGTGGTCGCGGCGGTGGTCGCGGGCGTCTTCCTCTGGCGATCCCAACCGGCCCCGGAGCCCCTGGTAGCGCCCTCGCCCCTGCCGCCCCTGCCCATGGCCACTCCCGCGGCCTCGACCCCTACGGCGCAGGTGACCGTCCACGTCACCGGCAAGGTGCGCAAACCAGGCGTCTACACCCTCCCCGTGGGCGCCCGGGTGACCGACGCGGTGACGGCGGCCGGGGGAGCACGGCAGACGGCCGCCGCGGGCTCGGTCAACCTGGCCAGGCGTCTGGTCGACGGCGAGCAGATCGTCGTCGGCGCCCCGGCGGGCCCATCGGCTCCCGGCATGGCGCAGGCAGACCCCGCCGCCGCCGTGCTCGATCTCAACGCGGCGACAGCCGACCAACTGGAGCAGTTGCCCGGCGTAGGCGAGGTCCTGGCCGCCCGCATCGCCGAGTTCCGCACCGCCCACGGCGGGTTCACCAGTGTCGACCAGCTACGGGAGGTGAGCGGCATCGGGCCGCGTACCTATGACGAGCTCAAAGGCAAGGTCCGCGTCTGACATGTCCCGCGATCTGCCCGCCACCCCGCGCGCCGAAAGTCGGGCGGGAGACCCTCCCGCGAGCTCCCCCGGCGACTCCGCGAGCTCCTGTGGCGACGCCGCTCCCAACGAGCACTCGCCGCACCTGCCCGGTAACGGCTCTCCCAACGAGCACTCGCCGCACCTGCCCGGTAACGGCTCTCTCAACGAGCACTCGCCGCACCTGCCCGGTAACGCCCCTCTCAACGAGCACTCACCGCACCTGCCCAGTAACGCCCATCTCAGTGAGGACGCGCCGCGCCCGCCTGGTGGTAGTGGCCCACTCAGCGAGCATTCCTGGGTTCTGGTCCTGCCCGCGCTCACGGTCTGGGCCGGTGCGCTGGTCCTGCTCGGGTGTTCCGCGACGGCCGGCCTGATCGTCTTCGCCGTGACCTCGCTTGGAGCCCTGGGCACGGCATGCCTCTGGCGCGCAGGCGGGGAAGCTCCGGACTCCCGGGGCACAGGATGGGTCCGGCGCGCGCGTAGGGAAGCTCCCGCCTCGCGCCCGCTCCGCCATGTCCGCCCGACCTCCGCATACCTGAGGTCCTGGCTGGCCGCCTCACCCGGCCGGAGGATCGTCGGCACTCGGAGGCAGTGCTGGTTCACCCCCTCGGCCCCGTGGCCCTGGCGCAACGTGACCATCGCTGTGCTGGCCTGCCTGGCTGCCACCTCAGCGTCGGTGGGGCTCCGGGTATACGCCGTCAGCACCGGGCCGGTGGCCGAGTTGGCGGCGAAGGGGGCGACGGTCACCGCCGAGATCACGTTGACGGACGACCCGAGAGTGATCAGTCGCGGGCGTTTCCACCGGGAAAGGGTGGTGGTTCCCGCAGAGCTTGAGGTTTATCGCACCGCCCGGCAGCGCGTGGTGACGCGGACGCCCATCACCGTCTTCGCCAACGGCGCCGAGTGGCGTTCCCTGCTCCCGAGCCAGCGTCTGGAGGTCACCGCGAGGCTCGCCGAGGCGACCCCTGGCGACCTGGTGAGCGCTGTTCTGCTGGTCCGGGGACCACCTCGGGTCCTCACCGGGCCGAGCCGGCTGCAGGCCGTGGCGGGCACGCTCAGGGCCGGTTTGCGCACCGCCGCGGACGTGCTTCCCGCCGACCAGCGAGGTCTCCTCCCCGGGCTGGTCGTGGGTGACGTCTCCCGGATGGATCCTCAGGTCAGCTCGGACCTCAAGGAAGCGGGTCTGAGCCACCTCAACGCGGTGAGCGGCACCAATCTGTCGATCGTGGCAGGTGCGGCTCTGGCCCTGTCGCGCCTGGCGGGCCTTCCCCTCATCCTGAGAGCCGTCTTCGCCGCCATAGCCATGATCGCGTTCGCGGTGGTGGCCCGGCCGTCTCCGAGTGTCCTGCGCGCGCTCCTCATGGGCCTCGTCGCCGCTGTCGCTCTCGGCACCGGCCGGGCCAAGGACGGCGTGGCGGCGCTTTCGGCGGCCGTTCTCCTATTGATCCTCTTCGCCCCCGAGCTCTCCCGTTCGTATGGCTTCGCCCTGTCCGTCCTCGCAACCGCCGGAATCTTGCTTCTCGCCCCGCGCTGGCGCGACCGCCTGTCCAGTCCTTCACCTCAACCGACTCCGCTGACCGGTCCACACCCCGACGATGGCCTTCCGCCCCGGACGAGTCCACGACGCATCGCCTATCTGGCACGGCCGAAGCCCTCCCACAACGGTGAAGCCACGCTTGGGGCCGACGCGGGCGCCTTGAGGCGATCGGCAGCGCAGCGCGGAAAGTGGGCGCGACGGGTCGGGTGGGATCGGGCACGAGCGCGGTTGGGTGACCAGCATGGTGTGCGCGTGCGGTTGGCCGGAGACCGGGTATCCGCGTGGTTGGCCGGACGCCGGGTACCCGCGCGGTTGGCCAGAGACCGGATACCCGCGCGGTCGGCCGGGCGCCGGGTGCGGATGCCGAGATGGGTGGCTGAAGCCGTGGCGGTGCCCGCGGCGGCGCAGGTGGCGGTGACGCCTGTGCTGGTGTTGATGGCCGGTGAGCTGTCGCCGGTCGCGGTGCCGGCCAATCTGCTGGCGGGCCCGGCCGTGGCGCCCGCGACCCTGCTGGGCTTCGCCGCCGCGCTGGTCGCCCCCTTCTGGCCCGAGGCCGCCCAGCTGCTGGTCATTCCCGCGGGCTACGCGGTGGGCTGGATCATCACGGTCGCACGCTGGGCGGTGAACATCCCCATGGCCACCCTGCCATGGCCGGGCGGTGTTCAAGGGTTAAGCCTGCTCGCGATCACGGTCGCCGCCGTCGTCGTCATCTGGAGGCGCCGCGCTTGGCGAGCGGTGACACTCGCGGTGGCCGGGGGAGCGCTGGTCGCGGTGTTCGTCATTCGCCCCATCGCCGCGCCGTGGCCGCCGAAGGCGTGGCTGATGGTGATGTGCGATGTGGGGCAGGGCGACGGCCTGGTGATCGCGGCAGGGCCGGGGCGAGGTGTGGTGGTCGATACCGGGCCCGATCCCGTGAGCATGGATCGCTGTCTGCGCACGCTGGGGATAGACGACGTGCCTCTGGTGATCCTCACCCATCCCCATGCCGATCACGTCGACGGCCTGCCGGGTGTTCTCAGAGGACGGCGCGTCGGAGCGGTGGTCGTCAGCCCGCAGCGCCCCACCTCCAACAAGTCATCCCACGACGACTCCCAGCCCCAGCCCCAGCCCCAGCCCCAGCCCCAGCCCCAGCCCCAGCCCCAGCCTCAGCCTCAGTCCGAGTCCCAGTCCCAGTCCCAGTCCCAGTCCCACGAGTTTCATAAGTCCCAGGAGTCCCACCTCCCTGGGTCCCACCTCCCTGGGTCCCACCTCTCTGAGTCCCACAGGTTTGATCAGTCCCGCTGGTCCCGTCTGTCGGCTGATCTGGCCAGGCGTCGCATCCCCGAGTGGACGGTGCCACCAGGCACCCGGTGGCGCCTGGGCCCCTCGGAGCTGACCGTCCTTGGCCCGGCGCAGACGCACGTCAACGGTGGCCAGGGAGAAGGCAGCGAGGTCAACAACTCCAGCGTCGTCGTCCACGTACGCTGGCGAGCCGGGTCAGCCCTGCTCAGCGGCGACATCGAGACCGAGGCCCAAGACCGGCTGCTTCATGGTCCCCTGCCCGGCGCCGACATCCTCAAGGTCCCGCATCACGGATCATCGAGACAGGATCCCGCCTTCTTCGCGGCGGTCGGCGCCCGCGCGGCGCTGATCAGCGTGGGCGCGGACAACGACTATGGCCACCCGGCCCAGCCCACGATCGCCCTCCTGCACCGCCTCGGCGCCCGCATCTACCGCACCGACAAGTTCGGCGACCTCGCGGTGGTGGAGCAGAACGGAGCCCTCGCCGTCGTGGCCCGAGAACCTTGACCCACCCGTTCAGCCGTCTCGCTCGTCGGTTGGCATGTCCGTCGGTTGGCATGTCCGCCGGTTCGCCGGTTCGCCGTTCGCCGGTTCGGTCGTCTCGGCCGGTCGGCCCGGTCGCCTGCTGGGTTGATCCGCATGGTGCGTTCGGCCGACCGCGTGGCGGCGGAAGGGGCCGCGACCGCCGTTCGTCTCTGTTCCAGGGAGCGTGGCGGAGCGAATCGGGGTCAGTCGTGGGCGGTGATGGTCGAGTACCGGGTTGACGGCCGGGCGTGGCATGCTGCTCGACATGGCGCGTACCGATCCAGCACTCGTGACCCTGGTCGTCGGCGACGAGGAGTTGCTGGCCGAGCGGGCGGTCGGCGCGGTCGTGGCGGCGGCGCGAGCCGGCGACACGGGCGCCGAGGTGCACGATCTCGTCGGGTCGAAGGTGACGCCGGGTGAGGTGACCCAGCTGACCTCGCCGTCGCTGTTCGGGGACCGGACCGTGGTGGTGATCCGGTCCGCGCAGGATCTGGTGAAGGACGTCATCGCCGAGGTCCTGGCCTACGCCGCGCACCCCTCCGACGACGCCGTTCTCGTCCTGGCGCATCCCGGCGGGGTCAAGGGCAAGGCACTGGTCGATGGGCTCAAGAAGGCCAAAGCCGAGGTCGTCACCGTCAACAAGGTGACCAAGGCGGGGGAGCGGCTCGACTTCGTCAAGGGTGAGATCAAGCGGGCCGGCCGGGGCATCTCGGCCGACGCCGCGCAGACGCTTCTTGAGGCCGTGGGCAACGACCTGCGGGAGTTGGCCGCGGCGTGCAGTCAGCTGGTGTTCGACACCGAGGCGAAGACGATCGACGTCACGGCCGTGGGCCGCTACCACAAGGGGCGTGCGGAGGTCAGCGGGTTCAATGTGGCCGACTCGGCGATCGAGGGGCGGCTCGGTGAGGCCCTTGAGCAGCTGAGATGGGCGCTCGGCACCGGTGTGGCGCCGGTGCTGCTGGTGAGTGCCCTGGCCGGCGGGCTGAGATCCGTGGCCAAGGTCGGCGGCGCGCCCCGCAACCTGCGTGGCGGGCAGCTCGCCAGCCATCTGGGCATGCCGCCGTGGAAGATCGACCGGGTGAAGCGTCAGCTCAACGGCTGGGGTCCCGAGGGCCTGTCCCGGGCCATTCAGGCCGTGGCCGAGGCCGACGAGCAGGTCAAGGGCGGCGGCGCCGACCCCGCCTACGCGTTGGAGCACACCGTTCAGGTCATCGTGGCCAACCGCACGGGCCGCTGACCGGCCGCTCGGCTGACACGTCCGCTATCGCGATGCCATCGCGTGCCTGACATCATCGGCGCCGGCTGTCAGGACTCCTGCAGCGCGGCCTCTTGGAGCACGCCGTCGCGGATCTCCAGCACCCGGTCCGCGAGCGTGATGAGGCCGGGGTCGTGCGTGGCGACCAGCGCGGTGACTCCCTCGCTGCGCACGAGGGCGCGCAGTAGCTGCATGATCTGGCGGCCCGTCTGGGAGTCGAGCTGCCCCGTCGGCTCGTCGGCGACGAGCAGCCTCGGCCGGTTGGCCAGCGAGCGGGCGATCGCGACGCGCTGCCGCTGGCCGCCGGACAGCTCGTACGGGCGTTGGTTGGCGTGCTGCTCCAGCCCGACGAGGGCGAGCAGCATGCGGATCCGCTTCTCCCGCTCCTCCACCGGCGTACGGCGGAGCCGCATGGGCACCCCGACGTTCTCCGCAGCCGACAGCACGGGGATCAGCCCGAACGACTGGAACACGAACCCCACCACGTCGCGCCGCAGCTCCAGCAGGTCGTCCTCGGACATCGAGGTGACCTCCCGCCCCTCCACGACGACGCGGCCGGCGTCGGGCCGGTCGAGGCCGCCGATCTGGTTCAGCAGCGTGGTCTTGCCGGAGCCCGACCGGCCCCGGATGGCGATCAGCTCGCCGGGGAACGCCTCGAACGACACCTCCCGCAGCGCGACGACCTCCTTGGGCCCGCTCCGGTAGACCTTACGCAGGCCCTCGACCAGGACCAACGGCTCACTGCTCACTGGAGGGCTCCTCTCGGGCCGGCCATACGCCGATATGGTCGGACTCAAGTTCGAGGCGTACCCGGCGTTCCATCTCGAGGGCGTTCGTGAAGTCGCGGGGGAGCTGCAGCCGGCCCACGCGGTCGAGCACCGCGTACTCCTGCGCCACGACCCGGCCCTCGGCGTCCTCCCGGCGCAGCGTCTCGCTGCTGGTGCGCCCGTCGCGGATGCCGATCGTCCGGTCGACCTGCTCCGACACGAGCGGGTCGTGGGTCACGATGACCACGGTGACGCCCAGCTCCCGGTTGGCCTTGCGCAGCGCGTCGAACACCTGGGCCGAGGTCTCGCTGTCGAGCTCGCCGGTCGGCTCGTCGGCCAGGATGAGCTGCGGGGAGTTGGCCAGGGCGACCGCGATCGCCACCCGCTGCTGTTCGCCACCGGACAGCTCGGCCGGTCCGTGCCCGGCGCTGTGGCCGACGCCGAGCAGGTCGAGCAGCTCCAGCGCGCGGCCTCGGCGGGCCTTGCCGGCCAGTTTCATGGGCAGCTCGACGTTCTCCCGCGCGGTCAGGTAGGGGAGCAGGTTGCGCGCGGTCTGCTGCCAGATGAACCCGACCACCTCGCGCCGGTAGCGCAGCCGGTCCTTGGCGGTCATCGCGAGCAGGTCCATGCCCGCGACCTTGGCCACGCCGGCGGTGGGCACGTCGAGGCCGGACAGCACGTTGAGCAGCGTCGACTTGCCCGAGCCCGACGCGCCCACGATGGCGACCAGCTCGCCGCGCTGGATGAGCAGGTCGAGCCCCTGCAGGGCCACCACCTCGACGCCCTCGGTCTTGTAGATGCGCACCAGGTTGTCGCAGACGATGTGCGCGTCGCCGCCGAAGGCGGCGCGTTCGACGCTCGCCTGGGCTTCCAGTTCGGACAGGGTCGGATTCACGTGAGCTCACCCACTCGAAGCGTCGCGCCGAGGGCGCGGCGGCGGCTGATGGCGGTGTGGACATAGGCGCCGAGCACGGCCGCGAAGGCGAGCCCGGCGGCCAGGAACGCGGGCGTGACCAGGTCGAGGTCGAAGTCGCCGACGGCCACCCCGCCGGCGTAGGAGGACAGGTCCACGCTCGGCCCGAGCGCCGCGGGCAGGCCGAGGCCGAGCGCCAGGCCGACGACCGCGGTGATGAGGATCATCGGGAGCACCTCCAGCACGGTCAGCCGTTGCGCCTGCCGGTCGGACAGCCCGAGCGTGCGCAGGAACGACAGCGCCCTGGCCCGCTCGGCCGCGCCGATCACCAGCGTGACGATGACCGCGACGAGCGCGTACGCGGCCAGCGCGATCGTGGTGATGAGCAGCACGTTCCGGACGGTGGTGGTCAGCGGGCCGCCCTCGATCGCGGCCAGCTCCCCGGCCTGCGTGGCGACCGTGGCGCGCGGTGATCCCGACGCCTTGAGGACGGCCGCCGGGTCGGCGTCGCCCTTGATGAGCAGCGCGTTGACCGACGGGCGTTCGTTCACCTCGAAGGGCAGCACGAGGAACGGCTTCCCGGAGAAGAATCCCGGCGCCGAGGAGATCACGCCGCCCTCGGTGACCTTGGTCCGCTTCAGCCAGCCGACGTCCATGGTGCCTCGCCCGCGCAGCTCGGGCGAGACCAGCGCGGTGACGCCGGACGGCGCGTCCGGCATGGCCGGCACGCTGATCGGCGCGCCCGCCAGCACCTGCCGCCACCCGTCCAGATCGACCGCGATGGCGTCGGCCCGCTCGCCGCCGTAGCCGAGCTGCACCTGGGCCGTCTGGGCGGGCACCACGAGCTCCACGCCCGGCACCCGGCGAACCCGTTCGACGGCCTCGGCCGGCAGCTCGACGGCCGAGGTCAGCCTGATCGGCGCTCCCGCGTTCTGCCAGGAGGCCAGCCGCTGGGTGTCGGCGATGCCGCCGGAGATCACCGAGGCGAACACCGAGACACCGAGCGCGGGCAGCAGGATCAGCACCGGCAGCACGCTGCCGGACCGCGCGCGGGAGGCCCTGGTCAGCCCCAGGAACGGGACGGCCGGTCGGCGGCGGGCGGCCAGGCGTACGAACAGGCGCAGCGGATAGGGGTAGCAACGGATCGTGATCAGCGCGGCGGCCACCGTCAGGGCGATCGGCACGAACAGCAGGAACGGATCGTCCCCCGCCCCCTGGGCGGTCAGGCCGCGGCTGCGCAGCAGGTAGGCGCCGGCCAGCGCGAGCACCACGACCAGCACCTCCAACGTGATCCGCCGGGCCGAGGGGCGGGTGGAGACCACGTCGTCGCGGCGTTCGTGCAGCGGCGCGCGATGCGTGAGCGCCAGCCGCGCGGCGGCGAACCCGGCGGCCGTGACGACCACCAGCGCGGGCCCGGCGTGCACGATCCACGTCACCGGCCCGGGGACCAGGAAGGACAGCGCGTAGCCGGCCAGCGCGGCGGGTGCCACCGCGAGTGTCACCAGCGCCGTACCCGCCCCGGCGACCTGCCGCAGGGATCCGCCGCGTGCCCGAGCCAGCGCCAGCGGGTGGTCCATCCGGTCGGCCAGCAGGTGTACGGCCAGCACGATCACGCCGAGGGCCACCATCAGCAGGCCGCCGAGCACCAGGAACATCACGGTCCGCGCGGTGGCCATCGCGGCGACGAAAACGGTCAGCAGCTCGGGCAGGTAGGTCTCCAGCCAGGTCTGACTGAGCACGCTCGCCGACCGCAGCGCGACCCCGCGGTCGAAGACGGTGATCGCGGTGGCGACCTCGGACGTTCCGAGTGACGTGAACCCCTCCGGGTCGACCGGCAGGACCCAGCCGTAGCGCAGGTTGCGGTCGGCGCCGCTCAGCACGGCCAGGCCGCTGTCGGAGATCAGCGCGGTCGTGCGCCTCTCCGGGTCGAGCTTGCCGGGCGGCTGCGTCTCGGTGACGTGCAGAACGTCGCCGTGGTGGCTCCAGTAGCGATCGGCGGGGTCGGTGGCCGCGAACACGCCGACGATCTTGACCGCCGCGGGGTGGCTCTCCCCGATGATCTCCACGTCGCCGAGCCGGAGGCCCATCTTGGCGCGGGCCTCATCGACGATGCCCACCTCGAACACCGGGATGGTCGCCTTCTCGTACGCCATGGTGGAGGGCGAGCCGGGGGCTCTGCCGTCGATCCAGCGGACCCGCCGGTCGGTATCGGACAGCCAGGCGAGGTTGACGAACGTCATGCCGCCCGACCCGCGGACCGGCGTGTCGTACGTCTTGGCGCTGGCGTGGCCGGTGGAGGCGCCGGCCGGGACCACGAGCGGGCGCAGCGGCCCGGGCAGGAGCGCCCGGTACTCCGCGTCCCTGGAGTCGAACTGGGCGCGCTCGATCAGGTCGTCCTCGCGGGAGTTCGTCGCGACCCGTACGGTGAGATCGACCTGCGAGGCCCCCGCGCCCCGCAGCGACTCGCGCAGCGCGGCGTCGAACGAGCCCTGCACGAGCCGGGGCAGCCCGGCGACGAGCAGGCAGGCGCTCAACGTGAGCACCGCGAGCACGGCCATCGTGCCGAGGTGCGCCCGGGCGAGCGGCAGGATCCTCACTGGTCCTCCCCGATGCGGAGCACGCGGCCGAGCCCCTGACCGCGCAGGTGCCGCGCCAGCCCGGCGACGATGGCGAACAGCAGTACGGCCACCCCTGCCAGCAGGGCGGCGGTCGCGAGCCACGGGATGTCGAGGACCACTCCGGGTGTGACGGCCGACGCCTGCCCGGTGAGTACGATGTGCGGCACCACGAGGACCCCGACCACGACCGCGAGCAGGGTCCCGGCGATCAGCGACAGCCCGATGACGAACGTCTGCTCGATCGCCAGCAGCCCGAACACCTGCCGGAAGCTCACGCCGAGCGCCCGCAGGATCGTGAACTCCGCCATCCGCTCCCGGGCCGCGACCACCGCGTTGACCAGGAACCCGAGGGCCGCGAACACCAGCGCCGCCACGAAGCCGAGGATCAGGGCACCCTGCAGGCCGCTGGCCAGCGGATCGTCCTGAAGTTCGGCGGCGAGCGCGCGCTGTTCGACGACGGTGACGTCCCACCCGGGATCGCGCTTCAGCGCCGCGTGCGCGGGCCCGGCGTCGCCGCCCTCGGCGGCGAGCCACCACTCGGTCGCGGGCCTGGCGAGCTGCCCGGCCGTAAGCCCGCCGGCCTGCAGGTCTCCCCAGTCGACGAGCACGGCCTGCTGGTCGGGCGCCGTGGCCGGCATCCGGTCGACGATGCCGGCCACCCTGATGTCGATGGACCTGCGGTCCAGGCTGACGCGTCCGACCGCGCCGGTGGACAGGCCGAGCGTGTCGGCGAGGCCGGCGGTGAGCACGACGGGAAGCGGCCAGGACGTCGAGGAGGAGCCCGGGGTGGCCGCCACCGGCTGGGATCCGACGACGTCCAGGGTGGTGGGCACGGGGATCGGCCCGCCGTCGGCGCTCAGGCCGGTCAGCGTGACCGTCGGTGCGCCGCTTTGGGTCCGACCGGCGACGAGGCCACGGATCGCCAGCGGGTAGGTGATCTTCCCGCTGCGCCCGGCCAGCGTCGTGAGGTCCACCTCGATCCGGTTGTCGCCGGTGCGCAGTACGCCCAGCGGCACCTCGCGCCACACGTCGAGGGCGTCGGAGACGACCAGCCGGAGCGGCGCGTCCATGTCCGTCCGCGCCCGTACGGTCAGCGTGGCGGGGCGGCCCGGAAGCTCCAGGACCGCGGCGTGCGGGACACCCGCGCGGAGTGCGCTGGACAGCTCGGCGACCGATCCCGCCGACAGGTCGGGACGGAGCTGGAACACGTCCGCCAGCTTGGCCGCGTCGAGCCCGAGCAGCACGGCGTCCTCGCCGCCGAACTCGACCTGGCCGCGGAAGGCGGGGGAGAGCGCCGTGACGCCCGGCAGCGCGGCGAAGGCCGTCCCCCGGCCGAACGTGCCCAGCTCGGGCCCGTCCGGCGGCCCCGAGATCCGCAGGTCGGCCCCGGCCTGGTGGCGGGCCTGGTCCTGCTGCGAGGTACGCCAGGTGGACGCCGTGGCCATGGACACGATGCCGATCGCGATCGCCATCGTCAGCAGCAGCGCGGGCCCGGCGTACCTGAGCGGGCGTCTGCTCACCTGCCAGGCGCCGAGCGCGGGGGCGAGCGTGGGCCGCCCGGTGGTCAGCCGTTCGGCGAGCTTCGAGACGCGCGGGACCAGGCGCAGCCCCAGCATGCCGCCGGTGAGCAGCGCCAGCGCCGGCCCGGAGATGATCAGCGGGTCGATGCCGAGGTCGCCGGTGGCCGTGGTGGTGACCGGCGCGCCGTAGTGGCGCAGCTGCCAGATGGCCAGCCCGGCCACCACCAGCAGCGCCAGGTCCGCGCCCGCCCGCTCGATCAGCCCGCGTCCGCCGCCGCGCCCGCGCGCCGACTGCTCCTCCACATAGGTACGGCGCGCGCCCGCCAGCGCCGGCAGCACGAGCAGCACGGCCGCCGCCAGGGCCACGCCGAACGAGACGAGGAACGTGCCCAGGTCGACCGGCGGCGTCAGCCGCACCCCCGAGGCGCTGATCCACGGCAGCGAGTTGACCAGAGCCAGCAACGGCGGTCCGAGGAACGGCGCGATGATCGCGCACGGGATCGCCACCAGCAGCGCCTCACCTCCCGCCAGGGACGCCAGCCGCGGCGTGCCCGCGCCCCGCGAGCGCAGCAACGCGATCTCCATGCGGCGATGGTCGGCGAGCAGCCGGGCGGTCAGCATGAGCGCGTACGCGGACAGCAGGAGCAACTGCAGCACCGGGATCAGCATGGTCGAGCGCGCGACCAGGGAGGCGGTGCCGAGCTGGGTGAGGAGCTCGGGCAGCCGGCTGGCGGCGGTGCAGGAGCCGCAGCCGTTCGCGTGCAGCGCGGACCGCAGCTCGGCCACCCGGGCCGCGAACGGGCGCAGCTGCTCCGGCGCCAGCGCCCGCAGGTCGGGGACCGCCGTCCAGGTCGCGTTGACGTTGGTGGCGAAGCGGCCGAGGAACGTCTCGCGGGAGACCATGAGCGGGCCGTAGGTGGTGTACTCGCCTGCTTCGAGGCCCCGGCTGAGCAGCTCCTCGCCGTTCCAGCGGGCGCCGAAGGGGTCGTTGAGCTGGAAGACGCCGGTGATGCGGACCTTGACCGGCTCGCTGTTGAGGCGGCTCTCGGTGGTGAACTCCTGGCCGGCCTTGAAGCCGGTCGCCGAGGCGGCCGACAGGGAGATGGCCGCCTCGACCGTCTCGCCCTTCCCGGCGGTGGCGCCGGGCCAGACGCCGGAGACGAGCCTGGCGTGCCGGTCGAGGCCGTCGTAGCTGCCGAACCTGAGCAGTTCGGGCCGGTCGCGGCCCTCCTGGCCGGGCAGCACGTAGGAGTCGGAGCGGAAGCTGGTGGTGATGTCCGCGGGCGCTCCGGCGTACGCCTCGCCGAACCGGGCGCGTACGGCCTGGTCGAGCCCGGGGAACGTGGCCGCCGTCACCGGGGCGCCGACGGTCGCGGCGACCTGGCTGAGCGAGGCGGTCTCCATGGTCCGGCGTACGCCCGCCTCGGCGATGGAGGAGGCGTACATGGTCAGCGCGACGAGCGTCGTGGTGGCCAGCAGGATCGAGCCGAACGCGGCCAGCAGCAGCATGGGCTGGCTGAGCGCGCGTTTGACCACCAGCGGCCCCCGCATGTGACCCCCCTCACCCGTCTAGATGAACTCTGGGCAAGGGGCGGACGCAGGGCAAGAGATCTTTTCAACGGTGACACAGCCGATGCGCCGCGGCGATGCGCGTGTGATATCGAAACTGTGACACAACCTCGGCGGTATGCCCATGTCGGTGAGGTACGGGCGCACAGAAACGCCGCACCCCTGAGGGAGTGCGGCGCTCGGAAAACCAGGATTACTTGGCGGCCAGAGTGGCGGCCTGCTTGGCGATCGCGGACTTGCGATTGGCAGCCTGGTTCTTGTGGATGACGCCCTTGCTGACGGCCTTGTCCAGCTGCCGGGCGGCGACGCGCTGGAGCGCGGCGGCCTGCTCGACGTCGCCCTGCTCGGCGGCCTCGCGGAACTTGCGGACGGCCGTCTTCAGGGAGGACTTGACCGCCTTGTTGCGCAGGCGGGCCTTCTCGTTCTGCTTGTTGCGCTTGATCTGGGACTTGATGTTCGCCACGAAGAAGCCTCGGTGAAAGTCTTGGTGATGGATGGGGCGCGCGGGCTCGAGAGAGGGCGCGCCACACGCAGTTGACCAGAGTACCAATAACCCAGGTCGTCGCTCAAATCAACGGCCCGGGGTGCTGGACTCAGTTCAGCCACTCGGTAGCGTACTCCCTCCAGTCCGCCTCCGTGGCGGCGAAGTCGACATAGAGGGCCAGCCCGAACCTTTCGCGCGCGCCGTGCGCGGACAGGGCCAGCTTGGCGCCTCGCGCGGCCGTGGCCACGCTCTCGGCCGCGTCGCTCCACCCCACGCCGTGGTCATGGTAGGCGGGAGCGCCCACGAACACGTGTTTGCCCTCGGGGGTCAGGTCGAGGGCCAGCTCGGCCTGCCGTACGACGTGGCCGCCGTACAGGGACTCCAGGGGCATGGCCGAGTCGTAGGTCATGATCGCCACCTGGTCGACCCGGTCGGCGACCTGCTTGAAGTACGTCTGCGACCAGTACTTGTCGTGGCCTCTGGCGATCCTGAACGCGGTGCGCGTCAGGGGATAGGGCTCGATCTGCGGGGTCGAGGTGGACAGCAGGCCGGTGTGCCGCCTGGTCTGCTCCAGCAGGTCGAGGAACTCGGTGTCGTCGTCGCCGATGGGCTCGAAGTTGTAGTGGACGCCGTCGAAGCCGGTCTTCATGACGGCGGCGACGCCGTCCAGCACGTTCGCCCTGGAACGGGGGTCGTCGAGGTCGAGCCGGTCGCCGTTGACCTTCTGGCCGAGCCAGGCGGAGACGCGGACGCCAGGAAGATATTTCTTCACCCATTGGACGAAATTTCGGGCGTTGGGGTAGCGGGCGGGGTCGAGGCGGCCGTCGTTGCCGAACGGCCCGGAGTGCACGTACAGGTCCTTGATCCCCGTACGGCCAAGCCGTGCCGCGAGGTCCTTGACATCCTGCTCCGTACGCCGCCCGTCGACCCACATGTGGCCCATCCAGAGGGCGTCGTCGCCGGTGCTCTTGGCCCATGCCGCCGGGTCACCGGTAAACTGGACGCGGTACGCGCCGGCCAAGAGGCCGAGCAGCGCGACCACGACGACCATGGCAAGCGCGATCAGGCGCAGGCCGCGGCGAATGACGGTTCGGGCAATCATCCGAGCATGTCACCATGAAAGACGCTTGACCTCAACCCTGTCGAAACGAGCTTCGGTGCGCACTCAGCCTGGCCAGACCGACCCCGCGTTGATTCGCAACTTCTGCATCATCGCGCACATCGACCACGGCAAGTCGACCCTTGCCGACCGGATGCTGCAGATCACCGGTGTGGTCGACGACCGTTCCATGCGCGCCCAGTATCTCGACCGGATGGACATCGAGCGCGAACGCGGCATCACGATCAAGTCCCAGGCGGTCCGGCTGCCGTGGGACGGCCACGTGCTCAACATGATCGACACGCCCGGCCACGTCGACTTCACCTACGAGGTCTCGCGCTCGCTGCAGGCCTGCGAGGGCGCCGTGCTGCTGGTCGACGCCGCCCAGGGCATCGAGGCGCAGACGCTGGCCAACCTCTACCTCGCCATGAACGCCGACCTGCACATCATCCCGGTGCTCAACAAGATCGACCTGCCCGCCGCGCAGCCCGAGAAGTTCGCCGACGAGCTCGCCGGCCTGATCGGCTGCGACCCGTCCGACGTGCTGCGCGTGTCCGGCAAGACCGGCGTGGGCGTGCGCGAGCTGCTCGACCACGTCGTGCAGACGGTGCCGGCGCCCGTGGGCGACGCCGACGCGCCCGCGCGGGCGCTGATCTTCGACTCGGTCTACGACACCTACCGGGGCGTCGTGACGTACCTGCGAGTGATCGACGGTCACCTGGGCAAGCGCGAGCGCATCCTCATGATGTCCACCAAGGCCGCGCACGAGACGCTGGAGATCGGCGTCATCTCGCCCGAGCCCAAGCCGTCCGCCCTGGGGCTGGGCGTCGGCGAGGTCGGCTATCTGATCAGCGGCGTCAAGGACGTGCGCCAGTCGCGGGTCGGCGACACCGTGACCACGGTCGTCAAGCCCGCCGAGGAAATGCTGGCGGGCTACGACCACCCCCGCCCCATGGTCTTCTCGGGCCTCTATCCGATCGACGGCGACGAGTACCCGGAGCTGCGCGAGGCGCTCGACAAGCTCCAGCTCAACGATGCCTCGCTCATCTACGAGCCGGAGACCTCGGCCGCGCTCGGGTTCGGCTTCCGGGTCGGCTTTCTGGGCCTGCTGCACATGGAGATCATCCGTGAGCGGCTGGAGCGGGAGTTCGGCCTGTCGCTGATCTCCACCGCGCCCAACGTCGTCTACCGCGTGGTGATGGAGGACGGCTCCGAGCTGACCGTCACCAACCCCTCGGAGTTCCCCACCGGCGGCAAGATCGCGCAGGTCTTCGAGCCGGTCACCAAGTCCACGATCCTGGCTCCGGCGGAGTTCATCGGCGCGATCATGGAGATCTGCCAGGGGCGCCGCGGCCAGTTGCTCGGCATGGACTACCTGTCGGAGGACCGCGTCGAGATCCGCTACACGCTGCCCCTCGGCGAGATCATCTTCGACTTCTTCGACCAGCTCAAGTCACGCACCCGCGGCTACGCCTCCCTCGACTACGAGCCCGCGGGCGAGGAGGAGTCCGACCTCGTCAAGGTCGACATCCTGCTGCAGGGCGAGCCGGTCGACGCCTTCAGCGCCATCGTGCACAAGGACAAGGCCTACACCTACGGCGTCGACATGGCCAAGAAGCTGCGCGAGCTGATCCCCCGGCAGCAGTTCGAGGTGCCGATCCAGGCCGCCATCGGCGCCCGGGTCATCGCCCGCGAGAACATCCGCGCCATCCGCAAGGACGTCCTGGCCAAGTGCTATGGCGGCGACATCTCCCGCAAGCGCAAGCTGCTGGAGAAGCAGAAGGAGGGCAAGAAGCGGATGAAGATGGTCGGCCGGGTCGAAGTGCCCCAGGAGGCCTTCGTCGCCGCGCTGTCCACCGACTCCGCCGGCGACAAGCCCAAGAAGTAGCCGCACGCGCCTGTCCTGGCGGGCCCCTGCGAGGCCAGGTCGGCGCATGCGGCCGGTCTGGCACGCCCGCCGCGCGCGAGATCTCCTTCCGCACCGGGGATTCTGTCGGTGGGGTCGTCTACCTTCTGTCTCGAACACTCTTGCGACTGGAGTTAACGAGTGGAGGGTTTACGCGTGATGGTTGACCTGATGGCTACTGAGCGATTCGAGCGCGCCGCTGTGCTGGGGGTCGCGATGGCCGAGGAGTTGCGCCGGTTGCTGAGGCTGCACCTGACTCCCACCGAGGTCGCGGAGGACGGCACCGTCCTGGTCGACGTGCCCTATCCCGACGCGGCGGTGGTCCTGGCGGTGCTCGACGTGGCCGCCGACTGCTTCGGCGCGCGGGGGGAGTCGGTCGAGGAGGTACGACAGGCCGCCCTGCAGACGCTCTTACAGCTGGCGGGATTCGAGGCCGGGTCCCGGCTCCAGCTCGCCGGCTCCGGCGTCGCCGCCTCCGGCCCGTGGGGGCGGGGCTGACAGTCCGCCCGCGCCCGGGGGATCGGGGGCACGAGAAAGAGACCGTTAACAGATCGCCGTCGAGGTGGAGGCTCGGTTAGCGTCTGGAGCATGCGCGTTATCTCAGTGAATGTCGGGCAATCGGTCAAGGCGGAGTGGGCAGGCAAGGTCGGATGGACGGCCATCGGCAAAACGCCGGTGAGCCATCGGGTGGCGGTGCACGACAACGGGCTGACCGGTGACGAGCGGGCCGACAAGGCAAGCCATGGCGCGCCCAGCCACGCCGTCTACTCCTACGCCAGGGAAGACTACGGCTGGTGGGAGGGGCAGCTCGGGCGTGAGCTGCCAGGCGGCAGGTTCGGCGAAAACCTCACGACCTCGGGCCTCGACGTCAACGGCGCGCTGCTCGGCGAGCGCTGGCGAGTCGGCACCACTCTGCTGGAGGTGACCGGCCCCCGGGTGCCGTGCGTCGTCTTCCGCAACTGGATGGACGAGCCCGGGTGGATCAAGCGGTTCACCCAGGCCGGGCGTCCCGGGGCCTACCTCAGGGTGGTGGAGCTCGGTGAGCTCGGCGTGGGTGATGAGGTGGAGATCGTGTCGCGGCCCGCCGAGAGCGTGACCGTCACCGAGTCGTTCCAGGCCTACCACGGAGACAAGGAGCTGATGCGGCGCATCGTCGCCATCCCGGGCCGCGCGGCCTCCTGGGACAAGGCCGCGGCCCGCGTCCTGGGGGTCGGCGCATCCTGACGCCGCGTGCGTGCTGACGCCGTGCCCACGCCGCGCGCATCGTGCGCGCGGCGGCGGGTGCTCAGAGTGCGGGCGGTGAGTGCGGGCGGTGAGTGCGGCGAGTGAGTGCGGTGCACCCTGGAGGGCGCGCCGCGAGAGGTTACCTGAGCACCGAATACAGGGCGGTGGTCAGCGAGGCGCGGTCGTCGTCCTGGTCGAGCGACCACATCATCGACCCGCCCAGCCCCTTGAGCCGGATGTAGGCGGCCTTCTGCACGAGCACCGCCGGATCGTCGTACGACCACAGCTCGTTGCCGTCGTACGACCAGATCGTTCCGGTGCGCAGGTCGCGATGCCGCTTGCCGGGCTTGGTCACCAGGTCCTTGTAGTCCTCGGTGCCCGCCGCCCACTTGCCGGGCGCGGAGCCGATGGCGGGCTGGTAGAGGCCGTCGCCGCCGCCGGTCACGCCGGTCGAGCCCTGGCCGTAGGCAGGCACTCCGATCACCAGTTTGCGCCTGGGCGCGCCGCGTGACAGGTAGTCGCGTACGGTCTGGTCGACGCTGTAGCGCACCGGGTTGGGGTCTCGCCGATCGGTGAGCAGGTTGGCGTTGTGCCCGGTCCGGGTCTCCCAGCTGCCGCGCAGGTCGTACCCCTGGACGGTGGCGAAGTCGAGCTGCCTGAACACCCGCGCCACCTCGAACCCCGCGTCGATCTTGGCCGTGACGCACGACCGGGCCAGCCTGGCCCGCGACTCGGCGGTCAGCACGGCGTCGGAGAAGTGCACGGACCCGGTCGGCGGGCACCGGGCGCTGCCAGTCGGCCCACGGGTCGGCCGAGTAGCAGTCGCCTTCGGCGTTGACGAAGCCGGAGGCGTAGTTGAGGTGGGTGAGCTTGGCCGCGGCACCGCTGGTGTCCAGGTTCCTGACGTGGAAGCCGCGGCCGTACACACCCCACTGGTTGGCTTCCTCCCCACGCCTGAAGGCGGTGGACTCCAACCCTCGCGGGTTGGACCTTCCTGCTTCGCAGGCGACAGCCGTCCCGGTCAAGACGAGGGACAGGGAGCTGCCCAAGGGTCTTACATTGCCTCCACAGGCATTACATCCCGCCAGCCCGGCGGTAGACCAGGCGGCTTGGCCATCACCACCGGGCAGGCACCATACCCAGCCCGCGCGCAGGTGCTGCCGTTTCCAAAACGGCGGTCGCCACGGCGAATCGCCGATCCACGCGCCGCTCCGCGGCAGGTTCGCTTTCCTCCCCGGGACTGAAGCCCGGGGTCTCCAGCAAAGGAAATCCGATGAAGTAGGCGACCCGTTTGAACCCGGTGTGCGCCTCGGCGGGCACGGCGACCGCCGAGAGGCCGAGTAAGAGCGAGAGTGCGAGCAGAAGCTTCTTCACGAGGCGGCTTCCGGAGACCTACTTATAGGAAACTTTCTTATAAGCAGGTCGGACCGCAGGCCGGTGGGGATCGGGCAGTCAATGGCAACGGGCAGACTGGAGGTGTGCCATCCACCCTTCCCGACGGCGATCCCGCGCCCTCCACCGGCGAGCTGCCCGAGAGCGCGCTGCGCGGCCTCGGCTCACGCCCGTTCGGCTTCTACGTGCACGTGCCGTTCTGCGTGACGCGCTGCGGCTACTGCGACTTCAACACCTACACCGCCGACGAGCTCGGCCCCGGCGCCGCGCACCGCGACTACGCCGACACGGCGATCGCGGAGATCCGCCTCGCGCGACGGGTGCTCGGAGACGCCGACCTGCCGGTGCGGACCGTGTTCTTCGGGGGCGGCACCCCCACTCTGCTGCCCGCCGCCGACCTGGGCAGGATCCTGGCCGCGATCCGCGCGGAGTTCGGCGTCTCACCGGGCGCGGAGGTGACCACCGAGGCCAACCCGGAGTCGGTCGACCCCGCCTACCTGGCGGAACTCCGCGAGGCCGGCTTCACCCGGGTCAGCTTCGGCATGCAGAGCGCCCGCGAGCACGTGCTCAAGGTCCTCGATCGGCGCCACACCCCCGGCCGGGCGGCGCAGGCCGTCCACGAGGCCAGGCAGGCCGGGTTCGCGCACGTCAACCTCGACCTGATCTACAGCACGCCGGGGGAGACCGACGACGACTGGCGCGCCTCCCTGGACGCCGCGATCGAGGCCGGGCCCGACCACGTCTCCGCCTACTCGCTCATCGTCGAGCAGGGCACCAGGCTGGCCGCCAGGATCCGGCGCGGCGAGCTGCCGATGCCCGACGACGACGTGGCCGCCGACCGCTACCAGATCGCCGACGAGATGCTGGAGAAGGCGGGCTTCCGCTGGTACGAGGTGTCCAACTGGGCGACCTCCGACGAGGCGAGGTGCCTGCACAACCTGCTCTACTGGACCGGCGGCGACTGGTGGGCCGCCGGCCCCGGTGCGCACAGCCATGTCGGCGGCACCCGCTGGTGGAATGTCAAACACCCCGCCGCCTACGCCCGGCGGCTGGCCGAGGGCGTCTCTCCCGCGCACGCCCGCGAGGTGCTCGCCGCCGACGATCGGGAGACCGAACGCCTGATGCTGGAGCTCCGTCTGGTGTCCGGCTACCCGCTCGACGACGTGGCCCCGGGCGTCCGCACCACCGTCGCGACCGCGCTCGGCAGCGGACTGCTGGAGCCCGAGCCGTTCAAGGCGGGGCGGATGGTGCTCACCCTCAAGGGCCGGTTGCTGGCCGACGCGCTGGTGCGCGACCTGGTCAGCTGACCAGGCGGATGGCGATCGGGTAGCGGTACTTCTCGCCCTTGTTGGCGGCTATCGCGGCCTGGATGTGGAAGATCAGCGACACGATCCAGACGATCGGCAGCAGCAGGAGCCCGATCAGGATGATCGTCAGCAGCCCGGCCACCATGTAGCCGATGAACATCGTGATCTGGAAGTTGAGCGCCTCGGCCGCCTGGTCGCGAACGTAGGGCGACTCGTCCTTCTTCATCAGGTAGATGATCAGCGGGCCGACCCAGGAGACCAGCAGGCCGAGCAGGTGGGCGAGCATCGCCATCGTGGTGTCGTCGGAACCTGGGCGCGGGCCGTACCTGCCGGGGACGTGCGGCGGCCGCTGCTGCGGGGCGCCGTAGCCCTGGCCTGGGTGCTGCTGGTAGCCGTATCCCGGCTGCTGGTAACCCGGGGGCGGGGTGGGCGGCTGCCCGTAACCGTAACCCTGCTGCGGGCTGGAGCCGGGCTGAGCCTGGTAACCCGGCGTGGAGCCGGGCTGGGCTTGGTAACCCGGCGTCGAGCCAGGCTGGGCCTGGTAACCCGGTGCGGAGCCGGGCTGAGAGGGGTAGCCCGGTGCGGAGCCGGGTTGCGGCTGGTAGGGCCCTTGCGGGCCCGAGCCCTGTTGCGGGATGTCCGACTGTGAGATGCGCCGGGTGGCGTCGTCGTCCGGCTGCTGTTGGGGCGGGTCCTGGCTCATGGTGCCTCCGTAACGAAGTCGATCAGTTCCTCGACCCGGCCGAGCAACTCGGGCTCCAGGTCGGCGTAGGTCGAGACGGCGCCGAGGATCCGCCGCCACGCGTCGGCCGGCGCCACGCGCCAGCCCAGGGCGGCGATCACGCCCTCCTTCCAGGGCACCCCGCGCGGCACGTCCGGCCAAGCCGGGATGCGCAGCGCGGAAGGCTTGACCGCCTGCCAGATGTCGACGAACGGATGCCCGACGACCAGCACGTCCGGAGAGGTCACCTGGGCGGCGATCCGGCTCTCCTTGGAGCCCGGCACCAGGTGGTCGACCAGCACGCCCAGCCTGCGTCCTGGCTCCGGCCCGAACTCCTCCACGATCGCGGGAAGATCGTCGACGCCCTCGAGGTACTCGACCACCACCCCTTCGACGCGAAGGTCGTGGCCCCAGATCTTCTCCACCAGGGCGGCGTCGTGCACGCCCTCGACGTAGATGCGGCTCTGCCTGGCCACCCTCGCCCGCAGCCCCTCGACGGTGATCGAGCCCGACGCGCTGCGCCTCGGCTCGCGGGCCGCGGCCACCGCGGCCGGGCGGGTCAGCGTCACCACCCTGCCGTCCAGCAGGAACGCCGCGGGCGCCAGTGGGAAGAGCCGACGCGCGCCGAATCGGTCTTCGAGCGTGACGGCCTCCTTGTCGCAGGCCACCACCGCGCCGCAGAAGCCGCTATCGGCGTCCTCGACGACCAGATCGGGCTCCGCGGGCACCTGGGGGATCTTGCCCTTGCCCGGGCGCTGCCAGTTTCCCCGGAGAACATCGCCGTCGTACACACGGGGACCGTAGCAAATCACCCCGCCATCGCGAGTCGCTTGCGGCTGCCGCTCCGCCGTACCAGCACCACGATCGTCACGACGATGCCGACGAGCAGACCGAGCCCGGGGATGAGCAGCAGCGCGGCCACCCCGCCGACGAGGCCGCCCGCGGCCGAGGAGGCGTCACGGCCCACGCCGAACCGCGCGTCGGCCTGCTCCTGCGTCGCGCAGGTGAGCTGGTAGTCGCCCTGCGCGGGCGCGTTGATCGCCAGGATGAGCTGCCAGCGGGTGGAGCCGATCGTGACCGTCTGGTCGGTCGGCGTGTTGGCGAGCCTGGCCGGGGACGGCCCGCCGGAGATCTGGCAGGTGTAGTGCACCCGAGTGGCGCTGGCCAGGTAGATCACCGGCTTGTCCACCGGGTTGATCGGCACCGTGACGCTTTCGCCGGCCGCGAACGTCGTGGTGGGCGCCAAGTCGCCGACGGTGCTGGAAATGCTGGTGACGAACAGCACCGCACCGGCCAGCACGCAGACCAGCGCGACGCCCCAGCCGGCCGCGATCCACCACAGCTTCGGCCTGACCAGCTTGGGATCCACCGGCCCGCCGAACTGCGGCGCGCCGCTGAAGGGACCCGGCGTGTAGGGCTGCTCGCCCTGCGGTGGCGGGCCACCGTACTGCGGCTGACCATACTGGGGCCGGCCGTATTGGGGCTGTTCGCCGGAGGGCTGACCGTACTGGGGCGCCTGGTCACCGTATGGGGACTGCCCGTGCTGAGGCTGTCCGTACGATGGTTGTCCCTGCTGGGGCGGTCCGTACGGCGGTCGCCCCTGCGGAGGTTGCCCGTACTGCGGCTGCCCCTGCGGGGGTTGTCCGTATTGGGGTTGCCCGTAACCCGGCTGCTGCCCGTGACCCGGCTGGCCGTACGGGGGACCCTGACCGGGTTGAGGACCCGACCCCGGCGAGGGGCCGTAGGACGGAGGCTGGGATTCGTCGGTCATGTCGGCCAGTCTGACGCCTGGAGGCGGACGCACGCCAGCGGCGGGATGGTGATGTGTTATCGCACCTTGTGGGTGAGAGCCGTACACTTGGCACTCGGGAACACAGAGTGCTAGACCTGTCGTTTCCGTTGGGCAAGAGGCAGGAGGTGAGCACGTGCTCGATGATCGGAAACTGGCGGTGCTCCGCGCCATTGTCGAAGACTACGTGTCCACTAACGAACCGGTGGGCTCCAAGGCGCTCGCCGAGCGCCACAATCTCAAGGTCTCTCCCGCGACGGTTCGCAACGACATGGCCGCGCTGGAGGAGGACGGCTACATCACCCAGCCGCACACCAGCGCGGGCCGGGTGCCGACCGACAAGGGCTACCGCCTGTTCGTCGACCGGCTCTCGCAGGTCAAGCCGCTCTCCGGGGCGGAGCGCAGGGCGATCGAGACCTTCCTCGCGGGCGCCGTGGACCTCGACGACGTGGTGACCCGTACGGTGCGGCTGCTCGCGCAGCTGACCAGGCAGGTCGCGGTGGTGCAATACCCGACGCTGACCCGCTCGACGGTCAGGCACGTCGAGTTGGTGCCGCTGAGTGAGCGGCGCGTCATGCTCGTGCTCATCACCAACACCGGCCGCGTCGAGCAGCGCGTGATTGAGCTGCCCGAGGTGGTGGAGGACACCCGCATCGCCAACCTGCGCGCGGTGCTCAACTCCTGTCTCGACGGCTGCGGCCTGAGCAGCGTGCCCGAGCAGGTGGCCGACCTGCCCGAGCGGCTGCCGGTCGAGGATCGGCCCGCGGTGGCGACGATCCTTTCGGTGCTGCTCGAGACGCTCGTGGAGCGCCACGACGAGAAGATCGTGTTCGCCGGGGCGGCCAACCTGGCGGGCGCCGACTTCACCATCGGCCTGCGCGACGTGCTCGAGGCGCTGGAAGAGCAGGTCGTGCTCATGCGGTTGCTCGGCGAGACTTCCCCAGACATCCCGTCCGCGCTCACCGTGCGCATCGGCTCCGAAAACCCCTATCTCCACGGCACGTCCATCGTCGCGACCGGATACGGTTCTGGCGACAAGCAACTGGCCCGGCTCGGCGTGCTGGGTCCCACAAGGATGGACTATCCCGTGACCATGGGCGCCGTACGCGCGGTGGCACGCTACGTCAGCCAGATCCTGGCTGCATCATAAGAGGTCGATAAGTGGCAAACAGCGACTACTACGCCACCCTCGGGGTGCGACGTGACGCCGGTCAGGACGAGATCAAGAAGGCCTACCGGAGACTTGCCCGCGAGTTGCACCCTGACGTGAATCCCGACCCTGAGACCCAGGAGCGGTTCAAGGAGATCACGCAGGCCTACGAGGTGCTGTCCGACCCGAACAAGCGCCAGATGTACGACCTGGGCGGCGATCCCTTCGGCGGCGCGGGCGCGGGCGCCGGAGCGGGCGGCTTCGGGGCGGGCTTCCCGTTCAGCGACATCATGGACGCCTTCTTCGGCACGGCCGGCGGCGCGCGCGGGCCCCGGTCGCGGGCCCGCAGGGGGCGCAACGCCACGATCCGCGTCGAGCTCGACCTGCGCGAGACCGCGTTCGGCACCACCCGCGAGCTGGTCGTCGACACGGCCGTGCTGTGCGAGGTGTGCCAGGGCGCCGGCGCCGCGCCCGGCACCCACCCCGACGCCTGCGACATGTGCAACGGGCGCGGCGAGATCTCCCAGGTCACCCGCTCGTTCCTGGGGCAGGTCATGACCTCCCGGCCGTGCCCGCAGTGCGGCGGTTTCGGGTCGATCATCCGTCACCCGTGCCAGGAGTGCTCGGGCGACGGCCGCGTGCGCACCCGCCGCACCATCAAGGTCCGCATCCCCGCGGGCGTCGAGGACGGCACCCACATCCAGCTCGCCGGCGAGGGCGAGGTCGGCCCCGGTGGCGGCCCGCCCGGTGACCTCTTCCTGGAGATCGTCGAGCGCCCGCACGAGATCTTCGAACGACGTGGTGACGACCTCCACTGCACCGTCCAGATCCCGATGACCGCCGCCGCGCTCGGCACCATCCTCGCCGTGGAGACGCTCGACGGCTCCGAGGAGATCGACGTGCGGCCGGGCACCCAGTCGGGCCAGGTCATCACCATGTACGGCCGGGGCGTGCAGCGGCTCAACGAGAGCGGCCGGGGCGACCTGCTGATCCACGTCAACGTCGAGACCCCGTTGCGTCTCGACCCGGCCCAGGAAGAGCTGTTGCGCGAGCTGGCCAAGCTGCGTGGCGAAGAGCGCCCTCCCGGCAAGTTCGCCCCCGGGCAGCAAGGTTTTTTTTCCCGTCTGCGTGACGCGTTCAATGGGAGGTGAGGTCGCCGGGCGCGCTCGCGCCTTACGACGTCCCGCGGCGGCCCTGTCCCGGTTTCGTGCGCCCGTCCAGCAGCTCCCTGTCCAGCAGTTCCCTGTCCAGCAGTTCCGTGTCCAGTAGCTTCCCGGGCAGTACGACCCGGACGGTGATGCCCTTGCGCGGAGACTCGTGCAGCCACACCAGGATGCCCAGCCGCTCCGCCAGCCGGCCGACCAGATGGTGGCCGAGGCAGCGGGTGGGTGCGACCAGCAGGCTCTGCTCGCCGCGTACCCGGGCGTTGGCCGTGGCCAGCTCGTCGTCGCTCATGCCGATGCCCTCGTCGGCGATCGTGATGTGGTAGCCGCCCGTCCCGGCGCGGCCGCTCATCTCCACCGGCGATTCGGCCGGCGAGAACGCCAGGGCGTTCTCCACCAGTTCGGTCAGCAGATGCGCGACCTCGGCCACCGCAGCGCCTCTGACCAGTGCGTGGTCGAGAGCGCGTATCTCGACGCGGTGCCGGTCCACCACCTCGGCCAGCGCCGCCTCGATCAGGGCGGCGGACGGGATCGCGCGCCGGCGGGCGGCCGCCCTGCGCAGCCCTGACACGATCGGCTCGCGGGTGAAGCGCCGGCGGCGGAACGAGCGGGAGGCGCCTGCGACCCCCGTCGCCGCGACCAGCGCGACGCCGGTCGCGGCGGCCAGCAGTGGCGCCGCGGGCGGAAGGGCCGTCTGTGGCTCACCCGCCGGGACACCGGCCCGAACGGGCATCGCGCCCGGCGGTGCGGGACGGCCCGCCTGCGGCAGATGGTTCACGACCCTGCCGGGAGTCGCACGGACCGTGTCCGTGGCGGACCCGGAAAAGAGGCGGTGGAACAGCGGGCCAGGGGCGGACGGGGCGAGATCCTGCGGGCCGGGATCGTGCGGCCCGAAAGCGGGCGGGGCCACAGCGGACGGCGCGAGAATGGGCGGCGCGAGGGTGGATAAGGCCGACAGGGTGAACATGGCCAGGGCGAGCAGGAGTGTGGCGCCGGGGCCGGCCGTGGGCGGGCGCCCGGTGTGGCGGTTGCGAGCGGGGCGATCGGTCATATCGCTGACCCCTCGTAAAGTGACGTCAGGAGATGCACACCGTATGCGCTGCGCGCTCCATCGACTACCGATTGTGAGAATCCGAGGTGATCGCCGGTGACCGTGCCGGTTTTCCTGGCCGCCGATCTCGCGCAGCTCAAGGGGCCCGAGGTGGTGCTCGACGGCCCCGAGGGGCGGCATGCGGCCGTGGTGCGCCGGATGCGGGCGGGGGAGAGGGTCGACCTGACCGACGGCGCGGGCGCGGTCGCGGAGTGCGTCGTGAGCGAGGTGCTGAAGGACGCGCTCAGGCTGGAGGTGACCGGTCGCCGCGAGGTGGCGGCCCCGAGACCCCGGCTCATCGTGGTCCAGGGCCTGCCCAAGGGCGACAGGGGCGAGCTGGCCGTCGAGATGATGACCGAGGTGGGCGTCGACGTGATCGTCCCCTGGGCGGCCTCGCGCAGCATCACCCAGTGGAAGGGCGACAAGGTGGCCAAGGCACTCGGCCGCTGGCGCTCCACGGCCCGTGAGGCGGGCAAGCAGGCGCGCAGGTTCCACCTGCCGGAGGTGACCGAGCCGGCGTCCACGGCGCGGGTCGAGGCGCTGCTGGCCGAGGCGGCCCTGGGGTTGGTGCTGCATGAGGAGGCGGCCGAGCCGTTGTCCGGCAGGGAGTTGCCCGCCGACGGTGACGTCGTCGTGGTGGTGGGGCCCGAGGGCGGGGTCTCGGAGGACGAGCTGGCCAGGTTCACGGCGGCGAAGGCGGTGCCGGTGCTGCTCGGGTCCACGGTGTTGCGGACCTCGACCGCGGGGGTGGCGGCGGCGGCCGTGCTGCTGACGCGCAGCGGCCGCTGGTGAGCGCGGGCCTCAGGGCGTCGCGGGCGGCGTTCCCCCCAGCGGGCTGGCGATATCGCTGGGGGTGGCGATCGGGTCGGCCGGCGGGCACTCGGTGTCCGGGCAGGTGACGGGCGAGTCAGGCTCGGTGAGCGTCGGGGTGGGCGTGGGGGCCGGCATGGCCGCCGGGCAGTCGTCGCGCGGCTCGGCCGGCTCCTCCGTGACCGTGGGACACGGCGTGCGGGTCGGGGTCGGCTTCGGCTTGCTGGTCGACCTCGCGGTCTCGGACGGTTGCTGAGGGGGCCGGCTGGTCGGGGGGACGATCACGACGTTCGGCGGCTCGGTCCGCTCCGTCGGCTCGGGCGACACGGCCCGGTTGGTCGAGGAGTTGGCAGGGGGAGTGGAGGTGTTCCTGATCTCCTGAACGGTCTCCTGCAGGACCTGCTGGCGCAGCTCCGGGACGACCATCACGATCGCGCCGGCCACCAGCACCGCGCTGGCCGCGGCCGCGCCCGCCCGCCACCAGAACAGGTTGCGTATCCCGCGCCGCTCGATGCGGGTGCGGATGATCTCCAGACCTTCCGGCGAGGGTACGACCGTGTCCGCCTCCGCGCGCAGCACACGGCGTAGTACGTCGCCGTACTCGTCGGGGGGCTGGGTCATGACATCTTCTCCAGGACAGCTCGCAAGGCGGCCATGCCACGCGCGGTGTGGCTCTTGACCGCGCCCTTGCTGATGCCCATGGCGTGGGCGATTTCAGCCTCGGACAGATCACCGTAGTAACGAAGGACGAGTGCTTCTCTCTGACGTGTCGGCAGGGACCGGAGGGCCTCGATGACCGCTGAGCGTTCGAGCTCGCCGATCGCGCCGTTCTCGGCGCTCGGGGCGTCGGGCAGACCCTTGGGAGCGTACTTCTCGACGACCGCGCGGTGACGCAGCACGGAACGGGACCGGTTGACGACGGATTGTCGTAGGTAGGCGAGTGCTTTGTCGGGATCGCGCAGCCTACGCCAGGCGCCATGAATGGCGACGAACGCGTCCTGCACGACTTCCTCGGCGGTTGCCATGTCTCGCACCAGCAACACAGCGAGACGCACTAACGACCGAAAGTGCGCGCTGTAGAGCGCCGTCACGGCCATGTCGGCATCCCACCCGACCGGCACCGCCCCCAGCGACCTGTCGGCCAGAAGGGTTTCGGTGGTCACATCAGTGGGACGCGCGGCCTTCCCAGTGGGTTTACGCTCTTCCGGTTCCTTTGGGGGCATTACCCAGTCGTGTCCTCGCCAGGTGGCCTCGCCCGACCCTGAATCGTCCTACTTTGCTGAAGTCTCGCACACCCACCCTAACCGCGAGGATCTACCGGCGCACGGCACGCGGGATTACCGATTCGCAACGAGCGCGGCGATTCGGACCCGCCAAGGTGGCGACGGGTCCGCTCGGTAAGGTGCACCTGTGACCGACTGCCTCTTCTGCAAGATCGCGGCCAAGGAGATCCCGGCTGAGATCGTACTCGAGACCGACAGGGCTTTGGCGTTCCGTGACATCAACCCGCAGGCGCCCACCCACGTGCTGGTCATACCGAAGGAGCATCACGCCGACGCGGCGGCGCTGGCCCAGGCCGACGACGGGCTCGCCGACGACGTGATCAAGGCCGCGCACGCCGTGGCCGTCCAGGAGGGCGTGGCCGAGGGCGGCTACCGCATCGTGTTCAACACCGGGCCGGGCGCGGGGCAGACGGTGTTCCACGTGCACGCGCACATGCTCGGCGGGCGCGGCCTGTCGTGGCCGCCCGGTTGATATTGACGCGAGCGCTCGGCCTGGTCCCGGCTACGATGTGTGGAGAAGTACACCCGAACAGACCGGGAGGCATCAGGCCGCGGGCCTGCCCATGTCCGAACTACACGAATCCCGACGGACCGCACCTCCTTCGCGCACTCAGGCCAAGGTGCTGATTCCAGATGATTATCCGATGGTCAGCCTTCTGGGCTCCCGTGACGAGCTGCTGCGCGTCATCGAGGACGCTTTCAGGGCCGACATCCACGTGCGTGGCAACGAGATCACCGTCACCGGCAGCCCCGACGAGAGCGGCACCGTGGTGCGGCTGTTCGAGGAGCTGGTCGAGGTGCTGCGCAGCGGGGGAGAGCTGACCCCCGACGCGGTCGAGCGGAGCATCGCCATGCTGCGGATGACCTCCGACCGGCCCGCCGAGGTGCTGTCCCTCGACATCCTCTCCTCGCGCGGCCGCACGATCAGGCCCAAGACGGTCAACCAGAAGCGCTACGTCGACGCGATCGACAAGCACACGGTGGTCTTCGGCATCGGCCCCGCCGGCACCGGCAAGACCTATCTCGCGATGGCCAAGGCCGTGCGCGCGCTGCAGGAGAAGCGGGTCAACCGGATCATCCTGACCCGTCCGGCGGTCGAGGCGGGAGAGCGGCTGGGCTTCCTGCCCGGCACCCTCTACGAGAAGATCGACCCCTACCTGCGGCCGCTGTACGACGCGCTGCACGACATGGTCGACCCCGACTCGATCCCCAAGCTGATGGCCGCCGGCACGATCGAGGTCGCGCCGCTGGCCTACATGCGGGGCCGCACCCTCAACGACGCCTTCATCATCCTCGACGAGGCGCAAAACTCCTCGGCCGAGCAGATGAAGATGTTCCTGACCAGGCTCGGCTTCAACTCCAAGATCGTGGTGACCGGTGACGTCACGCAAGTCGACCTGCCCGCGGGCACGACCAGCGGGCTGCGGGTCGTCCAGCAGATCCTCGACGGCATCCCCGACATCCACTTCGCCCTCCTGTCCAGCGCCGACGTGGTGCGCCACAAGCTGGTGAGCGAGATCGTCGACGCCTACGGCCGCTACGACGCGCTGCAGGAGCCGAGTGCCGCCAAGTCCATCCAGCAGCGGGGCAAACGGCGATGAGCATCGAGATCAACAACGAGTCGGGCGCCGAGCTCGACGAAGAGGGCATCGTCGAGCTGGCCGGCTACATGCTCGGCGAGCTGGGCATCAATCCGCTCGCCGAGATGTCCATCATGATCGTCGACGAGGCGGCCATGGCCGAGCTCCACGAGAAGTGGATGGGCGAGCCGGGTCCCACCGACGTGCTGGCCTTCCCGATGGACGAGCTGCGTCCCGGCGGCGGGGCGCGTGGCGACGCCGAGGGGCCCACCGATCCGGCGCTCCTCGGTGACGTGGTGCTGTGCCCGCAGGTGGCCGCCAGGCAGGCGGCCGAGGCCGGTCACGACACCCGTGACGAGCTGGAGCTGCTGTGCACGCACGGCATCCTCCACCTGCTCGGGTACGACCACGCCGAGCCTGACGAGCACAAGGAGATGTTCGGTCTGCAGGCCCGGCTCCTTGAGTCGTGGCAGGAGGTGCGCAGCTCGCGGTGAACGCCTGGTTGCCCCTGGCCATCGCCCTCGTGGTGATCGGCGGGCTGATCGCCAGTGTGGAGACAGCCCTGACGCGCATTTCCCGGGTGCGGGCCGAGGAGTTCGTACGTGATGGCAGGCGCGGCGCCGAGCGCCTGCAGGCCATCGTCAACGACCCGCCGCGCTACCTCAACCTGCTGTTGCTGCTCAGGCTGAGCTGCGAGCTGGTCGCCACGGTGATCGCCACTCTGCTGTTCATCGATCTGATGAGCGACCAGGGCTGGGCCTACTTCGCCGCGGCCGCCATCATGATCGTGGTCAGCTATGTGATCGTCGGAGTCATGCCCCGTACCCTGGGCCGCCAGCACGCCGGGCCGATCGCCCTGGCCGGCGCCCCCATCGTCTACGGCCTGACCCGCATCTTCGGCCCGCTGCCCAAGCTGCTCATCCTGCTCGGCAACGCGCTGACCCCTGGCAAGGGTTTCCGTGACGGCCCGTTCACCTCCGAGGCCGAGCTGCGTGACCTGGTCGACCTGGCCGAGGAGCGCCGGATGATCGAGCCGGACGAGCGCGAGATGATCCACTCGGTCTTCGAGCTGGGCGACACGCTGGTCCGCGAGGTCATGGTGCCCCGCACCGACATGGTCTTCATCGAACGGGGCAAGACGCTCAACCAGGCGCTGTCGCTGGCGTTGCGCAGCGGGTTCTCCCGCATCCCGGTGGTGGGCGAGAACGAAGACGACGTCATCGGCATCGCCTATCTCAAGGACATCGCCCGCAGGGTGCACGAGGCGGGCCAGGACAGCAACAAGGAGAAGGTCGAGTCGATCATGCGCCCGGCGACGTACGTGCCGGAGAGCAAGCCGATCGACCAGCTGCTGCGCGAGATGCAGGCCCGGCAGATCCACCTGGCGATCGTCATCGACGAGTACGGCGGCACCGCCGGGCTGGTCACGATCGAGGACGTCCTGGAGGAGATCGTCGGCGAGATCACCGACGAGTACGACCAGGAGGCGCCCCGGGTCGAGCCGATGCCCGACGGCGCGCTCCGGGTGACGGCCCGGATGCCGGTCGACGAGCTGGCCGAGCTGTTCGACACCGAGATCGAGGTCGACGACGTGGAGACCGTGGGCGGGCTGCTGGCCCACGCGCTCGGCCGGGTGCCGATCGCCGGGTCGCAGGCCGACGTGGCCGGTCTGCGGCTCACCGCCGAGAGCCTGGCCGGCCGCCGCAACCGCATCAGCACCGTGGTGGTCCGCCGCGTCAAGCCGCCCGAGACGGACGTCCTGCCGGCCGCCGCCGCGCAGGACTGACCGTCGCCTTCGCCGGCAGGCGGCGCGGTACGGGCGCGGCGGCTGCCGATGTCCCGGGCGATTGTGGCAAGTGTTCTACAAGTCTTCTGCAAGCGGTCTGCCCCAGTCTGTAGCTCGACACCACAGTGCGGTGGGTGTCACGAAGGGAAGCGTCCCGAACACCGGGTGGGGTTCGCGGTGGGAAGGGCACTCCCTTGGGGGGTGACGGCATCTTGGTCAGCTAGCCGATCGAGATGTTGCTTAAGGGGTGTTCTCGTCTGATAAGCCAGGCGAGGGCACCCTTTTAGCGTTTGGACCTTTATTGACAGGTCTGGTGGATTGCCGCACTCGGCCCCCGGGGAAGATCGGCTGCGGGGGGAATCATGAAGCGCGGACTGCGGATCACCGGCCTGGTCGTCGCATGCGGCCTGGTCAGCGGGCTCCTGATCGGATGCCTGGTGGGGTGCGGCAACGAGGCCACACAGGGCCACGCCGACCCACAGGCACTGGCGGCACTCCGGGGAGCACTGGGCACGCCGGCCCGGCTGCCCGACGGCTTCGCGCCCCGGCCCCAGGACGCGTGGCGAGCGCCGTTCACAGCCGCCAACCGCAACTGCCGGGCCATGTTCGCACCTGTCGGCGGTCAGGCCCCCGAACGGGCGCTGACCGCGCAGGCGGCGGTCAGCTACCAGGGCGACGAGCTGGGCGAACAGGTCGGGGTCGGGCTCGCCCGCTACGCCGGCTCCGAGGCCGAAGGGCACATCGACGACCTGGCCACGGCCCTGTCGGAGTGCCGCAAGGTGCGCTCGCGCGGCGGCACCCGCCTGCGGCTGCGCGAGCTGCCGCTGCAGGACGTGGGAGACGAGGCGATCGGCGCCGAGCTGCGCGGGAAGCTGAACGGCTATCCGTACGCGGTGGACGTGGTGCTCGCCCGCTCGGGTGACACGCTGGTCTCGCTCGTGCACACGGGCATGGCCGGGGTGGACCGGGAGCGCACGCGGCAGCTCCTCACCGCCGTGATGGGCATGGCCAGCGCCTAACCTAGAGCCCGTGACTCTCGATCCTGAAGACAGCAAGCTCATCACCCTGGCCCGCGCCTCCAGGGCGCGCAGCGGCTCCGACGAGGGCGCCGCCGTGCGCGACGAGACCGGGCGCACCTACTCGGCCACCGACGTGGCGCTCCAGGCGCTCCAGCTCTCCGCGGTGCAGGTGGCGGTCGCCATGGCGGTCTCCAGCGGCGCGCGGTCGCTCGAGGCCGCGGCGCTGGTCACGGCTGGCTACGGGCCGAGCGCCGCCGACGAGGCGGTGGCCCGCGAGCTGGGCGTCAAGGCACTGCTCGTGGCAGGCCCCGACGGCACCCCGCGGAGCTGACATGCCGATCTCTCCCTATCTCGCCAGCGTGCGCGCCAAGGTGGGCTCCGATCTGCTGATGCTGCCGTCGGTGTGCGGCTGCGTGTTCGACGAGTCGGGGCGGCTGCTGGTCGCGCGGCACGGCGATGTCGGCCTCTGGGCCGCGCCGGGCGGCGGCCTCGACCCGGACGAGCGGCCCGAGGACGCCGTGGCCAGGGAGCTGCGCGAGGAGCTCGGCATCGACATCGCCGTACGCGGCCTCATCGGCGTCTACGGCGGGCCGGAGTTCCGCACCGTCTACTCCAACGGCCACCAGTGCGGCTACATGATCGCGGTGTACGGCTGCGTGCTCACGTCCGGCACCCCCGTCCCCGACGGCGACGAGATCACCGACGCCCGCTGGGTCGCCGAGCAGGAGCTGAGCGGGCTCACGATGACGCAGTGGTCACCGCACGTGCTGTCCGACGCGTTCGCCTGGTGGCGAGACCAGGGCCGATGATGGGCCAGAATTGCGGGGTGACTTCGCCAGACAACCATCGCGCCGGATTCGCCTGCTTCGTGGGGAGGCCGAACGTCGGCAAGTCCACGCTGATGAACGCCCTGGTCGGCACGAAGGTGGCGATCACCTCGTCCAAGCCGCAGACCACCCGCCGGGTCATCAGGGGCATCGTGCACCGGCCCGACGCCCAGATCGTCGTCGTCGACACTCCGGGGCTGCACCGCCCGCGCACCTTGCTCGGCGAACGCCTCGACAGCCTGGTGCTGTCGACCCTGACCGAGGTCGACGTGATCGGCTTCTGCCTGCCCGCCAACGAGCCGATCGGCAAGGGCGACCGGTTCATCGCCGACAAACTGTCGGCGGTGAAGCGCACTCCGGTGGTCGCGGTGGTCACCAAGACCGACCTCGCCGGCAAGGAGCAGATCGCCGCGCAGCTGCTGGCGGTGTCACAGCTCGCCGAGTTCGCCGCGATCGTCCCGGTGTCGGCGGAGCGCGGTGACCAGCTCGACGTGCTCGCCGACGTGCTCGTGGAGCACCTGCCCGAGTCTCCGCCGCTGTACGAGGGCGGGCAGCTCACCGACGAGCCCGAGCAGGTGCTGGTGGGAGAGCTGATCAGGGAGGCGGCGCTGGAAGGCGTGCGCGACGAGCTGCCCCACTCGATCGCCGTCGTCGTCGACGAGATGATGCCACGCGAGGGGCGTGACGACCTGCTCGACATCTACGCGCACCTGTTCGTGGAGCGCCCATCGCAGAAGGCGATCGTGATCGGGCACAAGGGCGAGCGGCTGCGTGACGTGGGCACCCGGGCCCGCAAGCAGATCGAGGCGCTGCTCGGCACCCGCGTCTACCTCGACCTGCGCATCAGCGTGGCCAAGGACTGGCAGCGCGACCCCAAGCAGCTGCGCCGGCTGGGCTTCTACGACTGATCGGCCCGGCTCACGAGCGCCGGCGCCAGCGTGAGCAGCGCGAAGACGATCAGCGCCAGCGCGCTGGCCAGAGCGGCGAACCAGCCGTACCTGATCACCGGCTCGACCGACAACACCCTGCCCAGATCGACCGACACCCGGTCGGCCGCTCCCGCCGGATCGGTCACGTACAGCACCAGCATCAGCGTGGCCAGCGCGCCCGGCAGCGCGGCCAGCGCCGCGATCCAGGGGCGGGTGATCAGCCCGGCCAGGCCGAAGGCCATCGCCGCCATCCCGGCGATCAGCGTGTAGACGCCGAAGCCGTCGTCGGTGCCGCGCACGTCGCGGGAGACGGCGCCGCCGATCAGGTCGCTGCTGGCCTCGACGCCGGCCCACGGCAGGATCGCGCAGAACACGAGCAGCGCCGCGGCGATGGTGACGGCGAACGCGTGGGCCCGCCGCGGCCGGCGTCGCGCGGGACCCGGCGAGAGGTAGTCGGCCACACGGTCACCATAGGACGACCGGACGGTCCGGACCAGGCCGGCGGGCCTTCGGCGGGTCACCCGGCGCCGGACGGGGCGGACGCCAGCGCCTCGCCCCACTCCAGGCGGTCGCGCAGGGCGACGGCGTCGGGGGCGAGCGCGGACACCAGGACGCCGGGGCCCGCCAGCGGGAGCACGGCGACCCCGTCACCGACGACCGCCTCCCGGCAGGCCGGTCCGGGAGTGACGAGGGTGGTGCCGACGCAGCGGGCCGTGGCGTAGATCGCCGGTGAGGTGTCGAGGGCCAGATCGCCGACGACGTGCTCCTGCCTGAGCAGGGGACGGCCGTCGCTGGTGGCGTCGAAGCGAGCATGACAGCGGCCCGGACGCTCGCCGTACCGGCCGAACATGATCTCCTCCCGCCAGAGCACGCGCGCGTCCGCCGCCAGGGCCAGCCGTACGGTCAGGCGATGCGAACATCCGGCGGCGAGGACCGTCGGCTCGGGCGTGAACCGGAGTGAGGCCCCGGCACCGACCCGCGCGGTGATCAGCAGGTGTGACTCGCCCTCGCCGGGAAGCACCAGCGTGCTCGCCACCGAACCGACCTCCAGGCTGGTGCCCGGGGCGACGTCGAGGTCGAGCCGGAGCCGGTCGCCGCCGAGCGGGCCCGCCGCGGTCGAGACGAGGTGCACGGTCCGCGCGCCGGTCTGGCGGAACGTCAGCGGCGGCGCCGATCCCAGCCCGCTGACGACCGTTCGCCCGCCGGACAGCGAGGTCGCGACGAAGGCGCGGGCCCGCATCGCGCGGCGGGCGGCGGGCGGGAGGCCGGACAGGGCGTCGGTCGTCACGGTCAGCCCGCGGAGACGGGACGCTCAGACCAGGCGCGCAGTTGGACGGACACCCAGGCGGCCACCTCCGCCACTTCGGGCTCCCGCCTGATCGACGTGAAGAGCACCGGCCGGTCGCCGCGCACGGCGGCCGCGTCGCGGGCCATCACCCCGAGGTCGGCGCCGACCATCGGCGCCAGATCGGTCTTGTTGACGACCAGCAGGTCGGCCGTGGTGACACCGGGACCGCCCTTGCGCGGTACCTTGTCGCCGCCGGACACGTCGAGGACGAAGATCTGCCGGTCGGCCAGGCCGCGGCTGAACGTCGCCGTCAGGTTGTCACCGCCGCTCTCCACGATCACCAGGTCGAGCGGGCCGAAGCGGTGTTCGAGGGTCTCCACGGCGTCGAGGTTGGCGGCGATGTCGTCGCGGATCGCCGTGTGAGGGCAGCAGCCGGTCTCGACGGCCAGGATGCGTTCCCCGTCGAGCACTCCGGCCGCGCGCAGGAAGTCGGCGTCCTCGGTGGTGTAGATGTCGTTGGTCACCACGCCGAGGCGCGTCGACGGGCCGAGCACCCGGCACAGCGCTGCCACCAGCGCCGTCTTGCCGCTGCCCACCGGCCCGCCCACGCCCAGCCGCAGGGCCCGGCCGAGCCCGTCGGGGGCCTGGTGGTGGTCGTCGTGGTGGGCGCTCATCGCGGAGTCCTTTCCTAGGAGACGAACAGCCTGACCGCGGCCCGCGCGTGCCGCTCGGCCAGCAGGTCGAGAGCCGGCGCGGAGTGGGCGGGCAGTTCCGCCCACGCGGTCCCGGGGCCGGAAACAAGGGAGGCCAGGTCGTCCAGGTCGGGGACCAGGTCGGCGAGCAGCCGGTGGACCTCCACCGGGTCCAGGCCGAGCAGGCGCGCCGCCGCCGTGGCCGGGCCCGTGACGGCGTGGTAGGCCGCCGCCAGGGCGGCGTCCCCGGGCGAGGCTCCCGCCGCGTGCGCCGCCGCCCCCAGCGCGACGGGATGATGCGGATCGGGTACGGCCCGCGCCAGGGAGTCGAGCGCGGGCGAGGGCCAGACACGGCGTGCCACCCGGAGTAGCAGCCGGCCCTGGGTCCTGGACGCGGCACGCTGGGCGGGTGACGCGGTCCGGGCGTCGGCCTCGGCGTCAAGGCCGGTCCAGGGCGGCGACGTCTCCAGCGGTGTGGAGGCCGTACGGGAGGCGGCGGCGGCGAGGGCGGCGGCGACGCGGCCAGAGGTGTGCAGGCGGCCCCGGAGGAAGGCCGCGAGCGACAGGAGGTCGTGGACGGCGCCGGAGCCGACGGCCTGTTCGGCGCCGCCGGAGTGGGCGTGTCCCCCGGCCGGGAGCCGGGAGTCGGTGAGGAGGAGCAGCGCCGGGTTCATCAGAACAGGAAGTAGCGCTGCGTCATGGGCAGCGCCGCGGCCGGCGCGGGCTCGACGAGGTCGCCGTCGATGAGCACCTGGAAGGTGTCCGGCTCGACCTCGATCCGGGGGAGCGCGTCGTTGAGCGGCATCGCCTCCTTGCCGCGCCCGCGCACGTCGGCCACCGGGACCAGGCGGCGGCGCACCGCCAGGCGGTCGGCGAGCCCCTCGTCGAGCGCGAGAGGGGAGACGAAGTGCAGCGACGTGGCCGCCGCCGTCACGGGGACGGCGCCGAACATGGGGCGTGAGAGCACCGGCTGGGGGGTCGGAATGGAGGCGTTGGCGTCGCCCATCTGGGCCCACGCCACCACGCCGCCCTTGAGCACGAGCGCCGGCTTGACCCCGAAGAACGCCGGATCCCACAGCACCAGGTCGGCCAGCTTGCCTCGCTCCACCGAGCCGACCTCGCCGTCGAGACCGTGGGCGATGGCCGGGCAGATCGTGTACTTGGCGACGTAGCGGCGGGCCCGCAGGTTGTCGGCCGGACCACCGCCGAGCTGACCACGGCGGCCCTTCATCACGTGAGCCGTCTGCCAGGTGCGGATGACGGTCTCGCCGATGCGGCCCATCGCCTGCGAATCAGAGCCGATCATGGAGATGGCGCCCAGGTCGTGGAGCACGTCCTCGGCGGCCATCGTGGAGGGCCTGATGCGCGACTCGGCGAATGCCAGGTCCTCGGGGATCGACGGGTTGAGGTGGTGGCAGACCATCAGCATGTCGAGATGCTCGTCGAGGGTGTTGACGGTGTGCGGCCTGGTGGGGTTGGTGGAGGAGGGCAGCACGTTGGCGCAGGACGCCACCCGGATGATGTCGGGAGCGTGCCCGCCTCCGGCGCCCTCGGTGTGGTAGGCGTGGATCGCGCGGTCACCGACGGCGGCCAGCGTCGACTCCAGGAAGCCGGCCTCGTTCAGCGTGTCGGTGTGGATCGTCACCTGCACTCCGGTCGCGTCGGCCACCGTCAGGCAGGCGTCGATCGCGGCGGGCGTGCTGCCCCAGTCCTCGTGCAGCTTGAACCCGGACGCGCCCGCCCTGAGCTGCTCCATCAGGCCCTCGGAGCTGACCGTGTTGCCCTTGCCGAGCAGCGCGAAGTTGAGCGGATAGGAGTCGAGCGACTCCAGCATCCTGGCCAGATACCAGGTGCCGGTGACCGTGGTCGCCTTGGTGCCCTCGACGGGCCCGGTGCCGCCGCCGACGATCGTGGTGACGCCCGAGCCGATCGCCTCGTCGAGCAGCTGAGGGCAGATGAGGTGCACGTGGGAGTCGACCGCGCCGGCGGTGAGGATCTTGCCGTTGCCACTGAGGATCTCGGTGGACGGCCCGATCACGATGTCGACGCCGTCCATGGTGTCGGGGTTGCCGGCCTTGCCGATCGCGCTGATCCGGCCCCCGGCGACGCCGACGTCGGCCTTGACCACGCCCCAGTGGTCGAGGATCACCACGCCGGTGATGACCAGGTCGGCCGCACCCTCGGCCCGGGTGGCGCGGGCCTGGCCCATGGACTCGCGGATCACCTTGCCGCCGCCGAACACCGCCTCGTCACCCGCGCCGGCCGGGCCCATCGCAAGGTCCTCGGTCACCTCGACGAACAGGTCGGTGTCGGCCAGCCTGATCCGATCGCCCGTGGTGGGCCCGTACAGCGCCGCGTAGCGGGCGCGAGAGATGTCAGCCATCGAGCGGACCCGCCCATTCCGGTCGCAGGCCGGGCACCACGCGGCGTCCGGCGATGGGCACCAGCGTCACGTCGCGCTCCACGCCCGGCTCGAACCTGATCGCGGTGCCCGCCGGTACGTCGAGCCGCATCCCCCAGGCGGCGCCGCGGTCGAACTCCAGGCCCGGGTTGGCGGCGGCGAAGTGGTAGTGGGAACCGACCTGCACGGGCCGGTCGGCCGTGTTGACGACCCGGACCGTCACCCGCTCGCGTCCCGGGTTGAGCGGGATGGCGCCCTCGGGATGGAGGTACTCGCCGGGGATCACGGGATGGGCCTGTGGACGGTGACCAGCTTGGTGCCGTCGGGGAAGGTGGCCTCGATCTGCACGGTGTCGAGCATCTCGGGCACGCCGTCCATGACGTCGGCCCGGGCCAGCACGGACCGCCCGGCCTCCATCAACTCGGCCACGGTCCGGCCGTCCCGAGCCCCCTCCATCAGGAACGACGCGATGATCGCGGTGGCCTCGGGGTGGTTGAGCCGCAGGCCCCTGGCCTGACGCTCGCGCGCGACCCCGGCGGCGACGTGAATGAGCAGGCGCTCCTGCTCGTGTGGGGTAAGCCGCATGGCCGGACCCTAGAAACCGGCCGTTTCGCGCGCGTTGCCGGAGGATGTCGTGTTGGTTTCCGGTGCGTGGGTCAGCCCGCGGTCCACGCTTTGGCCGACTCCACGATCTCCTCCAGGTGGCCGCTGTGGGCGCCGTGCCAGTAGACCTGGCCGCAGGTACGGCACTGCCCGTAAGCGTCGAAGGTGCGCCGGGTGCCCGCCTCCAGCAAGGGCTCCACCTCGTGTTTGGCGGCCGGGATCAGCAGGCCGTTGCAGGCCGTGCACCTGGTCCAGGGGCGCAGCGGAGGGGAGAAGCGTTCGAGCAGGTCACGCAGCTGGTCCTGCGGGCGGGAACCGCGTACGTACGCCCCGAGCCAGAGGGCGCGGCGGCGTAGCAGGCCGCGGTCCTGGGTGAGCAGCACCCGGCGCTCCTCGTTCGCCTGGACGACGAGGGCCGGGTCGTCCATGTCGTTGTGGTAGGCCGCGTCGAGGCCGAGCAGCCGCAGCCGCCGCGACAGCGTGCCGAGGTGCACGTCGAGCAGGAAGCGAGGCTCCTCGGGCAACTGCTGCGGCCGTGGCACCGCGCGCACGTCCACGACGTCGCCCGCGACCGGCAGGTAGGAAGGGGCGACGCCCCGGTCACCGATGGTCATCGGGCCGACCTCCGTCAGCGGGACGCCGATCGACTCCACGTGATGGCCCAGGGTCGAGGTGTGGTCGAGCGTCACCCGGTGCCACTCCTGCCGACGGCTCACGGGCAGGAACATGAGCAGCTCCGGGGCGATGCGAAGGTGTGCCTCCCGTTCGGTCACGATGTCCATTCTGCGCGATCGGATGAGTGCCTCCTCAGACCGGGAGCTGCCAGATGTGCCATTCGTCCAGGAGCGTGAAGCCCATCGCCTCGTTGATGGCCAGCATGTGCGCGTTGGACGTGGCGTTCCACGTGATGACCCGCTCGACCTGCGGCTCCCGCTCGCGCAGGCGGAGCAGGTTGGTCAGCTTGAGCAGCAGGCCGAGGCGGTGGCCGCGGTGCGGGGCGAGCACGACGGTGTCGGCCTGGTGGGCCCAGCCGTCGGTGCGGTCGGCGTTGATGTACAGGCGGGTGAATCCGGCGGGCGCGCCGTCGGAGACGCGCCTGGCGATCGCGGTGTAGCAGTCGGAGCCGCCCGGCACGATCAGCTCCTCGCGCGCCCGGATGCGCTCGACGTCGTAGACCGCGTCCTCCATCTCGGCGCCGATCGGGGCGTCGTTCATGCCGGCGGTCAGCACGGCCAGGTCGGCGAGCTGGTCGGGCCCGGCGGGTCCCTTCCACAGCTCCAGTTCGTAGCCCTCCGGCCGGGGCAGCATGTCGCGGAACCGGCGCCAGTCGACCTCGCGCAGTTCGAGGGTACGGCGGGCCTCCGTGAGCGAAACCGTGAAGCCGTGCGCCTCCGCGAAGCGCGCGCCCGTGCCCACCGCGGGCGTCTCGACCAGGAGCAGCCGCCTGCCCTCGGCGCGCAGCCGGTCGCGCGCCGAGGCGAGCAGCGCGCCGCCGAGACCTTCGCCGCGCCGGTCGGGGCGTACGAACATCGGGTCCAGCCGGCCCAGATGCGTGTTGTCGAGCGTGGGCAGGACGAGCCGGTAGCCGCCCACGACCTCGTCGCCGTCGCGCTCGACGTGGGACTCGATCTGGGAGCCTCGCTGCTCCCGGGTGAACATCACCTGGAAACGGCGCGACGACATCACCGGGCCGGGCTGGTCGGCCACCGCCTGGACGTAGGCGGCGTGCAGCCGGTCGAGCGTCGCGTCGTCGATCATCGTCATGGATTCAGGCAAGCGCATGCCACCCGGATTCGGCCACCGGTTTACTGCCGGTAGTCCTCGACCTCGCTGACCGGCCGCGGCGCCGCGTAGTCGGGGTCCTCGCCCGCGTGGCGGCGGGCCCTGCGCTGCCGCAGCAGGTCCCAGCACTGGTCGAGCGCCACTTCCAGCTCCTTGACCCGGGCGTTCTCGTCATCGGAGGTGACCTCGCCCGACGACAGCCGGCTGCGCAGCTCGTGCTCCTCGTCGACGAGAGCGCTGATCCTGCTGAGAATCTCGTTGTCCCGCATGTCCGAGACTCTACTGATTTCGTGATAGAACACGCCCTATGTCTGGTATTGCGCTGGTAAGAAAGCCCGGGCCCCGCCTCGCGGACGGCCTCCTCACCTACGTCCAGCGCGAGCCCGTCGACCCCGGCCTGGCCGCACGGCAGCACGACGCGTACGTCGCCGCCCTCGCCGACACGGGCTGGCGGCCGGTGTACGCCGAACCGGCCGACGACCTGCCCGACGCCCCCTTCGTCGAGGACACGGTCGTGGTCTCCGGGCGGCTGGCCGTACTGACCAGGCCCGGCGCCGAGGAGCGGCGGCCCGAGGTGGCGTCGGTGGCCTCGGTGGTGCGCGGGCTGGGGCTGAAGGCGGTGCGCATCACCGGCTCGGGAACCCTCGACGGCGGTGACGTGCTCCAGGTGGGGTCCACCGTCTACGTCGGGCGGTCGGCGCGGACCAACGACGAGGCCATCTCCCAGCTGGCCGCGCTGCTCCCCGAACGCCGGGTCGTGCCCGTGGATTTGGACGGCGTGCTGCACCTGAAGTCGGCCGTCACCGCGCTGCCCGACGGCACGCTCATCGGCCACACCGCGCACGTGAACCTGACCGGGCTCCTGGAGCCCGCCGAGGAGGCCGGGGCACACGTGGTGCCGCTCGGGAGAGACCGGGTCCTGATGGCCGCCTCCGCCCCGCGCACGGCCGCCGCACTGGAGCAGCGCGGGCTCAACGTGACCACCGTGGACATCTCGGAGTTCGAGAAGCTGGAAGGGTGCGTCACCTGCCTGTCGGTCCTCATTCCCTAGACGCCTGGTCCGATCCGGCCGGATCGGATGCGACGGACCCGGATCGTCCACCGCGAAGCGTCTGGTAACGTGCAGAGCATGCTGCGTGTGCTGCTTCTTAGCTGCCGCGGCGGGGGCCACTGAGGCCGGCTCCCTCGCCGCGGAGCCTGTCATGCGCGTCGGCCGTTCTTCATCGACCGACGAGGAGCCCCAGAGATGACCGCTCAGCAGCCCAGTTCCATGCCTTACCAGCGCTATCAGCCGTTCGAGCCGATCCGCCTGACCGACCGCACCTGGCCCGACCAGGTGATCACCAAGGCGCCCCGCTGGTGCGCGGTCGACCTTCGTGACGGCAACCAGGCACTGATCGACCCGATGGACTCCCACCGCAAGCTGCAGATGTTCGAGCTGCTGGTGCGGATGGGCTACAAGGAGATCGAGGTGGGCTTCCCGGCCGCCTCACAGACCGACTTCGACTTCGTCCGGCAGATCATCGAAGAGGACCGCATCCCCGATGACGTGGTCATCCAGGTGCTGACCCAGGCCCGGCCCGAGCTGATCGAGCGTACCTTCGAGTCGATCCAGGGCGCCAAGCAGGCGATCGTCCACCTCTACAACTCGACCTCGACCCTGCAGCGCCGCGTCGTGTTCGGGCTGGACAAGGAGGGCATCACCGCCATCGCGGTCGAGGGCGCCAAGCTGGTCAAGAAGCTCGCCGACGCGACCGACGTGGACGTACGGTTCCAGTATTCTCCCGAGTCGTTCACCGGCACCGAGCTGGAGTACGCCGTCGAGGTGTGCGACGCGGTCAACGACGTGTGGCAGCCCACGCCCGAGCGCAAGGTCATCGTCAACCTGCCCGCCACCGTCGAGATGGCCACGCCCAACATCTACGCCGACCAGATCGAGTGGATGCACCGCAACCTCAGGCACCGCGACTCGATCATCCTGTCGCTGCACCCGCACAACGACCGCGGCAGCGCCGTGGCCGCGGCCGAGCTGGGCTACATGGCCGGGGCCGACCGCATCGAGGGCTGCCTGTTCGGCAACGGCGAGCGCACCGGCAACGTCTGCCTGGTCACGCTCGGCATGAACCTGTTCTCCCAGGGCGTCGACCCTGAGATCGACTTCAGTGACATCGACGAGATCCGCCGCGTCACCGAATACTGCACCCAGCTGCCCGTGCACCCGCGCCACCCGTGGGGCGGCGAACTGGTCTACACCGCCTTCTCCGGCTCCCACCAGGACGCCATCAAGAAGGGCTTCGAACACCTGGAGCGCGACGCCCACGAGGCGGGCCTGCCGGTCGACGACTTCACCTGGGCCGTCCCCTACCTGCCGATCGACCCGAAGGACATCGGCCGCACCTACGAGGCGGTCATCCGGGTCAACAGCCAGTCGGGCAAGGGCGGGGTCGCCTACATCATGAAGTCCGATCACCAGCTCGACCTGCCTCGCCGACTGCAGATCGAGTTCTCGAAGGTGGTGCAGGCCCACACCGACACCGAGGGCGGCGAGATCAGCCCGGCCACGATGTTCGCCATCTTTCAGGACGAATACCTGCCCAACCCGGCCAACCGCTGGGGTCGGCTGAGCCTGATGGCCCACCGCCACGAGTCCACGGTCGACGACAAGGACCGCATCAGCGCCGACGTACGCCTCAACGGTGAGATCCGCGAGGTGGAGGGCATCGGCAACGGCCCGATCTCGGCGTTCATCGACGCCATCTCCAGGGTCGGTTTCCAGGTGCGGGTGCTCGACTACGTGGAGCACGCGATGAGCGCGGGCAGCGACGCCAAGGCCGCCTCCTACCTGGAGTGCGACATCAACGGCCAGGTGCTCTGGGGGGTCGGCATCGACGCCAACACCACCACGGCCTCGCTCAAGGCCATCATCTCCGCGATCAACCGCGTACCCCGCTGACCGCCCTGCTCCACCGCCGGGCCCTGCACGATCTGCGGGGCCGGCACCTGGGGTGCGCCCACAAGGCCACGCCCCCAACCACTTGACCGCCTTCCCGTGATCACGGGGCGAGGCGGTCGAAGTCGTTTCGGCTGGGCTCTCTACGTGCCGGGCGTGCAGTCGTACAGCTCGCCGTAGCGTTTCTGGGCGATGCGCATGAGCTCGATCAGATCCTTGATCCCATCTCTGCCTTTGGCGACCTGGGATAGGTAGAGGGTGAGCAGTTGCTCTTTGCCGTCGCAGGGGAACTTCGCGACAACTCGGTACGGCTGGTCGGCGAATGGTGTATTCGGAAGGTATGCGGCTAGGCCGTAACCAAGGTCGGCAGGGAGCGTGACTCCGCCGTGCCGGCTGTAAACCTGACGTCTGTCATCAAGAACGAAGTCCAGCTGCTCACGGGGCATGTCGTCCCCCTCCTGCAGCCACCTCACCTCCAGAGGTCGAGGAGTCGTATCCGGTGCCCAGCAGTTGCCGTCCCATTGACTGCCGTCCGTTTTCTCAGCGAGAGGTCCGGTCGCTCCACTGACCAAGCGAAACGCTTGCTCGGGGATCAGTTCGCATATGTATGGCGCGGACTCCACGATTGGCTGGTGGACCGGCGCTGACGTGGGAGCGATGTCGCTCTCTGGGGTGCAAGCTGCGGTGAGCAACACGAGAGTAGTAAGCACAACAAGCAGACGAGGACGCCTCATGTGCCACCCCCGATAGAGGCTGGGATCTGGAGGTCGAGATAGTCGTCTACCTCACTGGTCCTGCGGAAGGTGCTCATGAAGCGATCTAGTAGGTCGTCACTTCCTCCGGTTTCCCGAGCCCACACGAGGAACGCGCTGTATTCCTGCGATGTCATCTCGGCGAAGGGTTTGAGGATCGGTGGGGTCCCAGATGTGAATGCCAACTTGCCCAGGCTGAATTCGTCCAACAGGCCCTTGTTCAGCATGGCTGTGGCGAGCATCTGCTCCGCCAGCCTCTCCACTGCGAGCCGGTTGTTCGCCAGCATCCGGTGTGTCTCGTCCAGCCCCTGCCCGTGTTCGGACATCTGCCGGGCGACCTGTTTGGCGACCTCGTCGTACGCGGCTCCGGCCATTTTCTCGTAATGCGTGCTGACCAGGTTGCCGAAGGATCCGGTTGCCAGCTCGCCAATCTGTTTGGCCCCCGGCACGGGGAGCAGACCGATCGCGTCGCGCACCATGGTTTTCAACGACTCGTCCACCTTCTTGACGTTCAGCCCCTGGGCGATCAGCACTTGGCGGCGGATCTCCACGATGTGGCTGAAGGGACGTGCCTCCGCCACGGTCCGGTCTATCAGGAACTGTTTGATATCGGCCTTGTCGACCCGGCCATCCTCGTCAAAGTCGAACTTCTTTACGTCAGCCTTCGTGAAACCGAGCCGCTCGGCGTTGGACGCGGTCAAGCCCACTGGAGCTACGGTGTCGAGCGCGGCTCGCATGTGTTCGGTCTGTGCTTTCACCAGCGCCTCGAAGCCGGCGTCGTGGGAGGTGGCCAGCACCAGCGCGTAGGACATGTCCTGGGCTGCGACCTTGCCGAAGGTCGCATGGTTCAGGAGGAGCCGGGAGAGCTGGTCGATGTTGGCGGAGATCGCGCGGGCCACGGGGTAACTCAGGGGCGCGAGACGGTCAAATGCTTCTCGGTCCCTGATCTCCAGGTTGCCGTCGTCGGCCTTGCCGAAGGCGCCGCGGACCTCGTCGGCGACGATTTTGGTCAGTTCGGCGGCCAGTTTCTGGGAGGTGGCGTCCTGGCCGGTCGTCGCGGTTACCAGCATGTCGTTGAACGGCGCGTGGTCCTTCAGGTAGAGGGAAGCGCCCCACCGGGTCGTGAGCAGATAGTCCAGCACGGACTCCTTCCAACCGGCCGGGGTGTGGTCCAGCAGGGTGTGGGACGCCTCCCGGCTGGACTTCGCCGCGTGGAACAGGTCGTCCACCACTGACGATCCGCCCTTCGCGCCTGGAACACCGGCTTGCGTCCCCGGTCTCAGTTGAGTGCCGAGGCCGAGTGCGCCGGCCAGGTCGATGATGGGGATTTGGGCACTCGCGAAGGTGCGGCCCAGCGGGTCCTTGCCGGCCGCCCATTGGTCCTTCCGCTGCTCGTGCTCATAGGCGATCACGTCGCGCCCGATGACCTCCATGAACGCCTTCGGGAACGGTGTCTTCCCATCGTGGGCCCGCCAGATGAGCGCCTGGGCCTGGTAGCCCGAGTACGTCGTGTCGCCGGACTTGTGCTCGGCCCGGCCCTCCTTCGTCAGGTCCTTGAGGAAGTCGGCGCCCATGTACGCCGAATCCTTCGGGTTGGTTCCTTTGGCCAAGGCGGTGGCCAGCATGCTGAGGACCTTCTGACCGGACGTGGAGAGCCGGCCCACGCGGTCGGAGTCTTCACGGTTCATGGCATCGCGCAACTGCGTGGCGAACGAGCCGGGCAACCGCGTCACGCCTCGGGCGCCCAGTGTTCCCAGGAACGTCTTGACGAACTCGGCGTCCCCGGTGCGTGACGCGTACTTCTGCAGCTCTGCCAGCGCCTTGGTATCCCCGTCGGCGGCCTTCAGCGCGGCGCGACCCGCCAGCGTCCCGTCCAGTAGTCCCTTCGCGATCTCCAGCCGGTCAGGCATCTCCAGGAAGCTTCCGGCGGGTGTGCTCCTCCCGAAGGTGACCTTCTGTCGCTGCAACTCGTGCACCAGTCGCTGGCGCCGCCGCAGGTCCTCGGCCTGCGTGGTGACCCGTTCGGCCAGCTCCCGCAGGCGCGTCGCCGGAGCGGTGTCGAGTCCGGCGCGCTGCAACTCGCCGTACAGGGTCTGCGCCAGCTCTTCCAGTCGCCCGGCGGCCTGGGCGTGCCTGCCTGTCATCGTGTCGAACTCAGGCTGTTTGACCCCGCTGAACTCTGTCATGACCTGTCCGGAAGCGATGCCAGCTGTTGCTTCGCGCTGTGTAGGGCCTGGGTGAGCATGTCGCGCAGCTCCCGCTGGTCGGCGTGGACCTGGGCGTCGAACCGGGCGCCCGTCGGCCCCACCCACGTGTCGTTCTCCATCAGGCGGCAGGAAGGGTCGAGCGCCCACCAATGCTCGTCCGACAGCCGCTGGATCCGCTCCGCCACGGCCCGCATCGCCTCGCGATCGACGTTAGCCACGATGATTCCTCGCATGGCTCGTTGCACAAGAACCGGATCAGGAGGCGGCGTCCCCCACGGGCTCACACGGTATGCAACATCACGTCAACAAACAAGCTGAAACTCAGTGAAAGTATGGAGCGCGTTCCGAGTACGTGTGCATTGGTCTGTTTGTCTGACTATGGGGATGACTTCGGCTCCCCTTAACAAGGGGAGATGGTGTGCTGGCGAGTGAGAATTGACGGTGATCTGCGAGTCTTCTCCCACCCAAAATGAAACCTGTCGGATGCGTGTTGAACATCAACTGAAACGGCTGGGATGGGAACGGGGGGCAGAGGGGCGGCGAGTGCGCCATCGCGGACAGGAGATCCCGGCCGCCGGGAGCAAGATCAAGGGTGCCAACTGCGCCGGTCACGTGCTGAACATCGTCCGGGTCGACTCGTCGCCATAGTGGCGGAGGTCAAGCGGACAGCCATCGCCGATGATGGTGCTGAGCAGGCCAAGGTCAAGGCCATCAGGACAGGGGAAGATCGCGCAGCGCTGGTCGCCTGTGCCCGGCTGAAGCGACGAGTGATCGACAGGAAACCGTTGCGGAACTCTTGCGGATATCGCTGTTGAACGCCGCATTCCGCTGGTTGTTCTCATGCCTTACGGCGGATGTGCGCGCTTGTGGCGTCTTACGGATAACTCGCCAAGAGGGTGGAAAGCCCCCTGTCGAGGCGTATTGATCAGTCGAACTCGCCGTTCTTTACGCCGTCGATGAAGGCGTTCCACTCGCCCGGAGTGAAGATCAGGGCTGGGCCCGTGGGATTCTTGCTGTCGCGGACGCCTCGGCGCCCCCCAGACAGTTCGGCGACCTCAATGCAGTTGCCCCCGTTGCTGCCCGAGTAGGAAGACTTGATCCACATCGCTGCCCGTAGCTCCAGGGTCAACTCGTCCATCGCTGCATTGTCTCCTTGATCAGATTCATGGATTCGCGCTGGGACAGTGCTTCGGAGCGAATCCCCTCATATCTGAATGCTAGGGTCCTGACGCTCTCAGTCCAGTCGGTTACCTGGGCGTTGGAAGCAGCTTCAACGTATGCCGTGTCGGGGGTGCCGTGTGCTTGTGCGATGGCGAAACCCCCTAGCAGCCCGGTGGTGGAGTAGGCACTGAGAGGGAGAACCTGGATGGTGATCCGGGGGGCTTGTCCGACTTCCAGAAGGCGCGAGTTGCGCCGTCATCACAGCGGAATCGCCGATCGGGCGATGCAGGACTCCCTCGTCGAGCACCGCCCAGAGCATGGGGGGTTTGGGTCGCCGGAGGATCGACTGGCGCTCCATGCGGGCGGTCACATGTTCCTCGACCTCTTCCGGGGCTACGCCGGGCTCGCCGCTCAGCACGGCCCGCGCGTAGTCCTCGGTCTGGAGCAGGCCGGGCACGACCAGTGGCTCCCAGGTGCGGATCGCCTCCGCCGTGGCCTCCACGTCGAGCCAGGGCCGAAACCATGGCGGAGCCGATGCGTGGCTGACCATCGGCCAGAGCCGCATCAGCGCCCCCTCCGCCTCCAGCGCTTCGTCGCAGTGGCGGGCGAACTCCTCCGTCGGTGACCGCCTGGCCGTCTCGATCATGCTGATCGTGCCGACGGAGTAGGACACCGCCTTCGACAGGCGGATCTGGGACCAGCCCCGGGCCTTGCGGTGTCGCCGTAGCTCGAAGCCGAAGAGCGCGGTCGGCGAGTCGGCGGGGCACAGCTCGCTCTCCTTTGGCATCTGACCTCCCGGGGGATCGCCGCCGTTTCAACGAAGCTTTCACCGAAACGGTTGATGGCGTAGCGAAGTCAATCGACTACCAAGTGTAGCCGCGGGTTGGGATGGTTGAAGGGTCGATGGGGGCTGAGATCTTCGAGTAGGTGAAGCCATGAAAGCAGTGAGCGCGGAGCCGAGGGTCATGGGTTCGATCCAGCTGGCGGGCATTCGCGAGTCCGTCTCGCATGCTCGCTCCGAGGTGCGCAGATGGCTCGGGGAGGATCATCCCGCGGTCGACGATGCCGTGCTGGCGGCGTCCGAGCTCGTGACGAACGCGCTCCGGCACTCCGACGCCAGGCCGTACGACCTCATCGGCCTCACCGTGACCGCGACGGAGGAGACCGTGTATGTGGAGGTGCGTGACCCCGGGGCCGCGTTCTCCGGGCCGCACCTCCGGCAGGAGCCGGAGGCGGAGGACGGTCGTGGCCTGCTGATCGTCCGTGAGATCTCCCAGGAGTGGGGGACCCGTGAACACGGCCGTGGGCTGGGCCGTACCGTCTGGTGCGCCATCCGGGCGGCCCCTTGTCCCCCTGACTCGTCCGCTGCCGAACCGGTCTCCGGGGCGGTCGGCGGACGCGGCCCTGGCTGAGCAGCGCGGTCAGTCAGGGCCAGGCGGCTCCGCCTTCTCGTGGAGGGGGAGCGGCGGAGCCGCCACCAGAGCGTCCGGCCGGGATCTTCCCCCGTAGTCCAGGGCCGGGCACGGCCCCCGAAGAGCGCGCCACCCACCTCTTCGGGGGCCATCTCCACGGCCGGGCGCGCCTTTTGTGCCGCAGCGGCGCGGCTGGAGCTGTCCGAACAGGTCACGACGCAGGTGCTCGGCCTTGTCGCAGGCCGTACTGGCTCGATGGAGTGTGTTCATCGACGTCATCGGCAGAGGTGGGCTTGGCAGGATTAGTGAACGTTGCGTTTCTTAAGGCGGGGTTCTATGCTCCTTAGAGAACGAATCGTTCTCTAAGGAGCGGTCATGAAGTTCGTCCTCCCCGGACTGCTGCTCGCGATGCTGCTCGGCGCGCTCGACCAGACGATCATGGCGCCCGCCCTCCCGGCCGTGGCGACCGCGCTCGGCGGGCTGGACCAGATGCCCGCCGTGATCACCGCCTACCTGGTCGCCGCCACCGTGGTGATGCCCGTCTACGGCAAGCTCGGCGACCGTTACGGGCGCAAGCCGATGATGCAGGCGGCGATCGTCATCTTCGTCACCGGCGCCGTGCTGTGCGCGCTGGCCGGGTCGATGTCGCAGTTCGTCGCGTTCCGCGCGCTGCAGGGCGTCGGCGGCGGCGGGCTGATGATCGGCGCGCAGGCGATCGTCGGCGAGCTGGTCAGCCCCCGCGAGCGTGGCCGCTACCTGGGACTCATCGGCGCCGCCTATGTCGTCGCGGCCGTCGGCGGGCCGCTGCTCGGCGGGTTCATCGTTGACCGGTTCGACTGGCGGTGGATCTTCGCCGTCTACCCGCCGCTCGGGCTGATCGCGCTGGTGCTGCTGACGGTCACGCTGCGGCTGCCCAAGCCGGTGGGCCGGGCGCCGATCGACGTCGCCGGCGCGCTCACCCTGGCCGTCGCCGTGGTCGGCGTCGTGCTGCTCGGTCAGACCCGCGAGCCCGTCTTCCTGGCCGTGGCACTCGCCGGCGTCGTCGCGTGGCTGGTGAGCGCGAGGTACGCGGCCGACCCGATCCTGCCGCTGCGGCTCTTCCGTGACCGGGCCTTCGCCGTACCCGTGACGATCAGCATGCTCGTCGGATTCGCGCTGTTCGGCACCGTCTCGTACATGCCGGCCTACCTGCAGATCGCGCTGCGCTCCACAGCCACCCAGGCCGGGCTGCTGGTCACGGCGTTGATGGCCGGCGTGCTGATCACCACCATCGTCTCCGGCCGGCTCATCACCAGGACCGGCCGCTACAAGCCCTACCCGGTGGCGGGCACCGCCGTGGCCGCGCTCGGCCTGGCCCTGCTGCCCTTCGCCGGCGGCGCCGCGGCGTTCGCGGCCGTGATGCTGCTGATCGGGCTCGGCATCGGGCTCGTCATGCAGGTCATGGTGCTGGCCGCGCAGAACGCCGTCGAGTACGCCGACCTCGGCACCGCCACGTCGTCGGTGACGTTCATGCGCCAGATCGGCGCCTCGGCCGGGGTCGCGCTCGCCGGGGCGCTGATCACCTGGCGGTTCGCGGGCGACATCCCCGTGGCCGGGCCGGCCGACCTGCCCGACGGCGTGCGGGCCGCGTTCGCCGAGGCCGTGCCGCCCGTCCTCGGAGGCATGGCGCCGCTGCTCGCCGTGGCCTTCGTCCTCGCGCTGGTCCTGCCGGCGCGTCCTCTGCGCACCACCGCCTATGTCGAGGAGAGAGCATGACACTCGTCGCGCCCCTGCGGGCGTTCGGCCGTGACGACCTGGCCCAGGCCGGCGGCAAGGGGGCCAACCTCGGAGAGCTGGTCCGCGAGGGGTTCCCCGTCCCCGACGGCTTCGTGATCACGACCGCCGCCTATGACCTGGTCGCCGGCGGGCACGACACGCGCGCGCACTTCGAGCGGGTGGAGTTGCCCGCCGAACTGCGCGAGGCCATCGCCACGGGCTACGCGGCGCTCGGCGGCGGCCCGGTCGCCGTCCGCTCCAGCGCCACCGCCGAGGACCTGCCCGGCGCCGCGTTCGCCGGCCAGCAGGACACCTACCTCAACGTCGTGGGGGATGAGGCCCTGGCCGACGCCGTACGCCGGTGCTGGGGGTCGTTGTGGGGAGAGAGGGCCGTGGCCTACCGGCATAGGCTCGGCATCGACTCGGACGAGGTGCGCATCGCGGTGGTCGTGCAGCGCATGGTCGAGGCGGAGACGGCCGGCGTGCTGTTCACCGCCGACCCGGTCACGGGCGACCGCGCGCGCATCGTGGTCGACGCGAGCAGCGGGCTGGGTGAGGCCGTCGTCTCCGGTCTCGTCACCCCCGACCACTACGTGCTCGACGCCGCCGGCGAGGTCACCGCGTACACGCCGGGCCGGCGCGAGGTGGTCATCCGCGGCGCGGCGGGTGGCGGCGTCGTCCGCGAGAGCGGCGCCGACGCGTCCGGCGAGCGGCTGCCCGGCGAGGCGCTGCGCGAGCTGGCCCGCCTCGCCGGCGAGGTCGCCGGTCACTTCGGCAGGCCGCAGGACATCGAGTGGGCCTATGCCGGCGGCCGGGTCATGCTGCTGCAGGCCCGTCCCATGACCGCGCTCCCGCCGCCGCCGCTGGGACGGCTCAACCCGGTGCGGCGCAAGCTCGGCGCGATCCTGCTGGAGTACGTGCCGGTGCGGCCCTACCCGATCGACATGTCCACCTGGGTTCCGTACGGCCCTGCCGGGCTGATGGCCAGAGTGACCGGCCACTTCGGCATCAGGGGCGCCTTCGAGGACTTCCTGGTGGAGGAGGAGGGCGTGGTCTACGGGTTGGTGCCGCCGCGCCCCCGTCCGTCGATCCGGATGCTGGGCACGCCGGTGCGGATCCTCCGGCTGGCCAGGCGCCACGACCCCGCCCGGTGGACCGAGGACCCGCGCTTTCGCACCTTCGTCGCGGCGACCGAGGAACTGGAGTCCCGCGACCTGGCCGCGCTGGCGTGGCCGGAGCTGGTCCGGATCCCCAGGCAGGCCCTTGACCTGGTGCAGCCGGTGGCCGACCTGCGCATCGACTACCTGCCGGGCAGCGGCCTCGCGCTGTTGAGACTGCTCGTGTCGCTCAAGCTGCTCGGGCGCGGGAAGGAGTTCGGCGACCTGATCGCGGGTGCTCGCACCCGCACCTCCGACGCCAACCAGGCGCTGGAGGAACTGGCCGAGGAGGCCCGCCTGACGAACGCACTCGACGCCGACCCACCCCCTGCCGCCTTCGCCGCCAAGCTGCGGGCCTTCCTCGCCGAGTACGGCCACCGCGAGACGGCGAGCCCGCTCCTCGTCACCCCGCCCACCTGGGCCGACGCGCCGGAGACGGTGCTCGGGCTGGTCAGGATGCTCGCGGCCAAGCCGCCTGCTCCCGCCGCCGGCGACGACGCGCTCGAACGGCTGCTCGCCCACCCCCGGCTGCGCCAGGCGGCCCGCCGCACCAGGATGACGCGCCGGGTCCAGGCGGCCCGCGCCGGCGTCGCCTTCCGCGAGGACAGTCACTTCTTCTTCACCGAGCCGCTGCCCGTGCTGCGCCGCTCCCTGGTGGAGATCGGCCGCAGGCTGCGCGACGCGGGCCTGCTCCAGGAGCCGGAGGACGTCTTCCATCTGCGCCTGGAGGAGTTCGAAGGGATCGACGACGTCAAGACGCTGGCCGAGCCCGACCGTGAGCGGTTGCGCGCGACCGTGCTCCGGAGGGCGGCCAAGCGGGAGGAGTTCGCGGGCGTGCGGCTCATCGACCCGGCCGTGATCTTCCCCGCGCGACCGGCGGGTGACGCGCTCGTCGCCGGGACGCCCGCGGGCGGCGGCACCGCCACCGGACCGGTGAAGGTCATCGCGGATCCGGCCGAGTTCGGCCGGCTGACCGAGGGCGACGTGCTCGTCTGCCCCTACACCAACCCGTCGTGGACGCCGCTGTTCCAGCGGGCCGCGGCCGTGGTGGTGGACACGGGCGGCAGTGCCTCGCACGCGGCGATCGTCGCCCGGGAGTACGGCATCCCGGCCGTCATGGGCACCGGCGAGGGGACCTCGGTGCTGGCCGACGGGCAGGTAGTGACCGTCGACGGCGGCACCGGCCTGGTCTCCGCGGCTCCGTAGGATTCGTGGCATGGTCACCGACCACCGCAAGCTGCCCCGCCGTCGCGGTGAGGAGCTCAGCGCCGCCATCTTCCAGGCGACGCTCGACGAGCTCGCCGACGTCGGCTATGCCGGGCTGACCATGGAACGGGTCGCCGAGCGGGCCAGGGCCAGCAAGGCGTCGCTCTACCGGCGCTGGCCCACCCGCATCGAGCTGGTGATGGACGCGGTCTACCACCTGCTGCCCGCCCCGCTCTCGGTGCCCGACACCGGCTCGCTGCGCGGTGACGCCCTGGCCGGGCTGAGACGTACGGCGGAGCTGCTGACCGGACCGGCGGGCGAGGCGCTGCGCGGGCTGCTCGGCGAGGCGCTGGGCGACGAGTCACGCGCCGCCAGGTTCCGGCACAACTCCCAGCGGGCGGGCAGGCGGATGATGGAGGAGATCACCCGCCGGGCGGTCGAGAGAGGCGAGATCGACCGGTCGGCCGTCACCCCGCTCCGCCTGGACGCCGGGCAGGCGCTGCTCAGGCAGCACTTCCTCTTCTCCGGCCCGTCCATCCCCGACGAGCTGGTCGTCGAGATCGTCGACGAGGTGATCGTGCCGTTGTTCGGCTCGCGGTGAGGCGGACGACCCGCGGTGGCGTGGTACGACCCTGTGAGGCGTACGGCTCGTGCTGGGTGGCACGTCCTACCAGGTAAGGCCCATCGTGCCGGCCAGCACCCGCAGCAGGTGGTCGAAGACCGTCTTCCGGTCCTCGATCGTGTTGTCGAACTGGCCGAACACCTCGAAGTTGATCCATCCGTACACAGAGGTCCACGCCATGGTGCCGCGCAGCACCACCTCGCCGGGCACGCCGGGCATGAGCTCGCCGATGTCGGCCGCTTCCGCCACCACGGCGGGCGAAGGAGGGGGACCCAGGTCCGGCAGGGTGATCGCGCTTGCCTGGTAGGCCTCCGCCAGGATGCGGCCGAGCACCGTGACGTCGCGGACCCGGGCGGCGACCGTGTCCTGGGGGGCTTGGTAGCCCGGCACCGGCGAGCCGTACAGGAGTGCGTACTCGTGCGGGTGGCTCACCGCCCAGTCGCGCATCGTGTGGCAGACGCGCAGCCAGCGGTCCAGGAAGTCGCCGGCGGGACAGGCGGCGTCGGCCCGCTCGACCGCCTCGCCGAGAGCGTTGTAGCCGTCGATGATCAACGTGGTCAGCAGGTCATCGCGGCTCGGGAAATATCGGTAGATGGCCGACGAGACCATGCCCATCTCCCGTGCCACGGCCCGCAGGGACAGGCCCCCGGCGCCTTCGGTGGCCAGCTGACGGCGGGCGATGTCGGTGATCTCCCTGGTCAGCTCGGCCCGGACTCGTTCTCTGGCGGTACGGCCGGCTGTCATGCCCCGAACGATACCAGAGCGGCGACATAAAACGAGAGCACCGCTCTTGACGACTATCACTCTCTTGGGAGAGCATTGCTCTCGTAAGCGAACAGTTGTCACCGGAGGTTGAGATGCTCACCGTCGCCAAGGGGGCCAACATGGCCCTGATGTTCTTCCTGGAACTCGGCGTCCTCGCCTCCGTGGGCTACTGGGGCTTCACGCTGAACGGGAGCTGGGGCGTCAAACTGCTCGCCGGACTCGGCGGGGTCGCCCTGTTCGTGGCCGCATGGGCGCTGTTCGGCGCGGGTGGCGGCACCAACGCCGTCTTCCCGGCGACCGGTCTCGCCCGCGCCGTGCTCGAGATCGTCTGGTTCGGCGGTGGGGCGCTCGCCCTCTACGCCGCCGGTCTGACCACCCCGGCCGCCGTCCTCACCGCACTCTTCGTCGTCAACGCGGTCCTCCGCCTCGTCTGGAAGCAGGCTTGATCATGGGTAAGTACGTCGTCGTAGGTTCCGGTCAGGTGGGCACCCATCTGGCGACCAAGCTCCTCGCCCGGGGACACGAGGTCACCGTCGTGACCCGCTCGGGCAGCGGTCCCGCCGGGGCGACCAGAGTGGCGGCCGACGTCGCCGACCAGGCCCGGCTGATCGAGGTCACGAGAGGTGCCGACGCCCTCTACAACTGCGTCAACCCGCAGTATCACCGCTGGCTCACGGACTGGCCGCCGATGGCCGCCTCCTTCCTGGGCGCCGCCGAGGCCACTGGCGCGGTCCTCGTCATCCTGGGCAACCTCTACCCGTACGGCCCGGTCGACGGACCGATGACCGAGGACCTGCCGCTCGCGTCCACCAACCCCAAGTTCCAGGTCAGGGCCAGGATGTGGGCCGACGCGCTGGCCGCGCACGAGGCGGGCAGGATCCGGGTGACCGAGGTGCGCGGCTCCGACTACTTCGGCCCAGGCGCCACCGACCAGTCCTACCTCGGCGACCGGTTCCTCGTCCCGCTCCGCGCGGGCAGGACGATCCAGCTGGTCTGGCCCGCCGACCAGCCGCACAGCTGGACCTACCTGCCCGACGTGGCCCACGCGCTGATCGTGGCCGGCGCCGACGAGCGAGCCTGGGGGCGGCCGTGGCACGTGCCCACCGGCGAGCCGCGTACCTTCCGGGAGATGGGGGAGCGGATGGCCGCCCTGCTGGGCCTGCCCGCGCCTCGCCTGATGCGCCTGCCGTGGCCGGTGGTGCGAGCCGCGGGCCTGTTCTCGCCCATGATCGGCGAGCTGCGGCACACCCGCTACCAGTTCGTCGCGCCGTACGTGCTCGACTCGTCGGCGTTCCAGCGTACGTTCGGCCTCGCGCCGACCCCGCTGGACGAGGCGCTGAAGGCTACGCTCGAGGCGTGAAGATCACCATGATCGGCCTGGGCGACATCGCGGAGAAGGCCTACCTTCCCGTGCTCGCCGCCCAACCCGGCCTTGACCTGCACCTGTGCACCCGCGACAGGCACACGCTCGACCGGCTCGGCGACGCCCACCGCGTCGCGGCCCGGTTCTCGTCCGTGGACGAGGTGATCAAAGCCGGGATCGACGCCGCCTTCGTGCACGCCGCCACGGTCGCTCACCGCGAGCTGGTGGAGCTCCTGCTGGAGGCCGGGGTGCACGTCTACGTCGACAAGCCGATCGCCGACAACCTGGCCGACTGCGAACATCTCGCACAGTTGGCCCGGGTCACGGGCAGGTCGCTGATGACCGGCTTCAACCGGCGTTACGCACCCGGCTACACCGGGCTCGCCGAGCTGCCCCGCCACCTCGTGCTGATGACCAAGCACCGGGCCCACCACCCCGACGTGCCCCGGCGGGCGGTGTTCGACGACTTCATCCACGTGGTCGACACCCTGCGATTTCTAGCCCCCGGCGAGATCACCGGCACCAGGTTCCGCACCCGCGTGCGCGACGGGCTGCTCGAACACATCGTGCTGGAGCTGTCCGGCGACGGGTTCACCGCCATCGGGCTGATGAACCGGGTGAGCGGCGCCGCCGAGGAGACCTGCGAGGTCATGGGCGACGGGGTCAAGCGCCGAGTGGTCAACCTCGGCGACGTGATCGACCACGTGGGCGGCGAGACCCTCACCAGGCGGCCCGACTGGACCCCGGTCGGCAGGCAGCGCGGCATCGAGCAGATCTGCCTGGCCTTCCTCGACGCCGTCCGTGACGGACGCACGATCACCGCCGACGACGCCATGGTCACCCATGCGATCTGCGAGGACATCGTCAGGCAAACCGATGCCGCCGCATCCACCGGTCGGAGCGGGCCAGCATCTGGTTGAACGACCCGCCGCCGAGCCGGGTCAGCACGGTGAAGCCGCTCTGGTCACGCAGCGGGCTGGAGGACGAGACGACGCCGGCCACCCGGTCGCCGTACAACGCGGGCCCGCCGCTGGCCCCCGCCGGGGCATGGCAGTTGCGCGTGACGAGCAGCCCGGGCTCGCGTGAGATGGCCTCGACCGCGTCGCCGACGCAGTGATAGAGCTCGGTGCCCGGGTAGTGCCGGCCGGCCGGGTAGCCGAGCAGCTCCAGGCCGCCGATCGAGGTGCCTCTGCGGGTGCGCAGCGTCCGCAGCCCGCGCCCGGTCACATCCTCCAGCGGGCGCCTGCCCCTGGCCACCCCGACCAGTCCGACGTCGTACGGAAGCAGCTCCGACGAGTACGGCCCGCTCCGCCAGCGATCCGGCACCCACGTCCGCACCGCGCGCCAGGCGCCGAACGGCGGGCGGCCCTCCTCGTAACCGGGCAGGAACGTCACCCGCTTCAGCATTCTGCCCCTGTCGTACAGGCAGTGCGCGGCGGTCAGCACCAGGCTGCGGCTCTTCGACCTGATCACCGAGCCCCCGCACAGCATGGTGCCGCCGGTGACCGGATCGCGCGACAGCAGCACCCCCGTCAGCCGCTGGTCCGAGGTGTGGGGGGCCGCGATCGGCGCGTAGCCCAGCCGGTCGCCACCGGGTGTCAGCACCCGTTGCTCCGGCACGGACCGTAGTGACAGCTCCGAGGCGCCGGTGGGGTCGAGCAGGGCGAGGGACAGCACCAACCTGAGCACGCACCACACTCTAGAGGCGTCATGATCAGCATCCTGACCTGCGACACCTTGGCTTTACCAACCTGTGTACCGGGCGGGTGACGGGTGACGAGGCCGGGCCGGCTGCTTCGTCCGGCATCCGGCGAACGCCGTCATCGAGCATCCCGGACGAGGCTAGGTGGGGCTGATGGGGTGGGTGCAGCTCGTCAGCAGCACGGACGGCGAGTCGGGTGAGGGCGGGTTCGATCCCGACCCGCCGGGACTGTACGGCGATCTCAACGTGCCCTGCGAATTCTTCGGGGTACGGCCGACGCTGTTCGACGGCCCGTCCCGTGACATGCGCGACGACTTGGTCTGGATGGCGTACAGCTTCGTGTGCTACGGCTGTGACGTGGAGGCGATTGGCTGCGCCTTCACCGGCTTGGGGTACCAGCCGACGTACGTGAGCCAGATGCCGATCAGGGCTAGCAGGCCGAAGAAGACGCGCGCGAGAGTCAGCAAGGTGGGGTCGAGCGTGGCGGTCTCGGCGATGTCTTGCACCGCTGAGGTGGTGGCGACCAGCCCGACGCCGCGCAGCAGCACGAACCAGCCGAACACGGAGATGGTGATCGCGGCGGGGCCGCGCCAGTTCCGGTGTCCGCCAATGATCACCAACCCTCCTCCGACCATGACCGCTCCAAGGATCCACGCAATCGCCGGATTTGCGAACAGGCCGTCGATAAGTCCCGTGGCCGTCGGTAAGCGGATCGCGAGGATCGTGGTGAAGATGGCGATGTAGGGGCCGATCACCCGAGCGAACGCCCGGGTCCGCAGATGGGCATCAAAGTCCATGTCTGACATGGAAGAGTCTCCATTCATAAACCGCTGGTCGGTTTATAAATAAGGTACGCTGACGGTCATAACCTGTCAACGGACGTTCGCGAGGTGGAGCAGCGCATGGCCCGTCAAGTCAAACCGGAGGAGTACGCGGCTCGACGTGCTCAGATACTCGCGACCGCTCTTGAGCTGATCCGGGAGAAGGGCTACCAGGAGATGACCATCTCCGATGTGCTGACGACGCTCAGCATCTCCAAGGGCGCCTTTTACCACTACTTCGACTCCAAACGAGCGCTTCTTGACGGCATCGTGGAGATGTTCGCGACCGACTTCAGCGCCGCCGCCCAGCACGTCGTGTCGGACCCAGCGCTCGACGCGATGGCCAAGCTGCGCACCTACCTGCTCTCCGCCCTTGACTGGAAGGCGGAGCGCAGCAGCGAACTGGCGGCGATCGGGCACATGTGGCGGCACGAGGACAACGCGGTGCTCAAGCAGCGCATCAGCCAAGCATCGCAGCGGATCCAGGGTCCGCTGCTGGCCGCGATCATCCGGCAAGGATGCGCGGAGGCAGTGTTCAACGTCACCCACCCCGACGAGGCGGCCCTCATCATCGCCGGCATGGGGCTGCAACTCGGCGACGCTCTCATCGACGCCTTCACCGAACCTGCGGACCGTACCTCTCTGGCGGACCACCGCGCCGTGCTCGTCGAAGCTCATCTTGAGGCCCTCGAGCGCATCCTCGGAGCCACGCCGCGAGCACTGACCGTCCTCACGCCTCAGATCGCAGGTACGTCATTCCCGAGCTGACGAGCAAACGGTTTGATCATGTCTGGAGTGTGCGTCAGGTGTCCTGTTCCAGAACGAGACTTTCGCCGCGGGCTACTGCCAGGGTGGCCGCCGGGATCTGATCTGAACCTGTCGAACGCAGCGATACCCGCGACTCCATCCGTGAGCAAGAACGACAAGAGCGGCCCCATGGTCACAGACGTGATCATGGGGCCGCTGCTTTTTGATCTATTTCGCCAACGGTGTCCTCACGAGCAGGCGGGGGCGCGCGTCAGGCCGTCAGGGGTAGAGGCCGCGCATCTGGTGGGCCTCGGCGACCCGGCCCACGCCGATGACGTGCGCCGCCTGCCGGAGCGTGAGGCCGCGGTCGGCCGCCAGCGACTTCACCTCGCCGTAGGCGCTCTGCATCAGGTCGCGGAGCCGCATCTCGACCTCGGCCGCGCTCCAGGAGTAGGCCTGCATGTTCTGCACCCACTCCAGGTAGGACACGATGACCCCGCCCGCGTTGGCCAGGATGTCGGGCACCACCATCGTGCCGCGATCGGTGAGGATCTCGTCGGCCTCGGGAGTGGTGGGCCCGTTGGCGCCCTCCACGATGAGGCGGGCCTGGATCCGGGGCGCGTTGCCGGCGGTGATCACGCCTTCGAGCGCGGCGGGCACCAGCAGATCGACGTCCAGCTCGAACAGCTCGTCGCGGTCGAGCGCGTCGGCGTGCCGGTAGCCGCGCACGCTGCCCGTCTCGGCGACCCAGGCGCGCAGATCGGCGATGTCGAGACCGCTGCTCGCGTGGACCGCGCCCGACACGTCGGAGACGGCGACCACGGTGCAGCCCGAGTCGGACAGGTACTGGGCGGCCAGCGCGCCCACCTTGCCGAACCCCTGCACCGCGACGGTCACGCCCTCGGGCGAACGGCCGAGCGCGGCCAGGGCCACGATCTGCACGCCGCGCGAGGTCGCCCCCGCCCGGCCGAGCGAGCCGCCCAGCGCCATCGGCTTGCCGGTGACGACGCCGGGCACCGAGTAGCCGGCGTTGACGCTGAAGGTGTCCATGATCCAGGCCATGGTCTGCTCGTCGGTGCCGACGTCGGGAGCCGGGATGTCCTTCTCCGGGCCGATCAGCGGCAGGATCTCGTTGACGTAGCGGCGGGTCAGCCGTTCGAGCTCGCGGGTGGTCAGCGTGTCGGGGGCGACGGCCACGCCGCCCTTGGCGCCGCCGTAGGGGATGCCGACGAGCGCGCATTTCCAGGTCATCCACATCGCGAGCGCGGTGACCTCGTCGAGGTCGGTGCTGGGGTGGAAGCGGATGCCGCCCTTGGCGGGGCCGCGCGAGACGTTGTGCTGGACCCGGAAGCCCTGCACGACGTCCAGCCGGCCGTTCTCGCGGCGGACGGGGACCGAGACGGTCAGCGAGCGGCGGGGAGTGGCGAGCATGAGCCGGAGCCCGTCGTCGAGCCCGAGATGGTCGCTGGCCTGGCCGAGTTGGTGGAGAGCGGAGTCGAGGGCCTGGCGGCCGGGAGTGATCGGAGCCGGCGTCATTGACGGCACCACGAGGGTCATGGGAACGCATCCTCCTGTTTTGGATGCCCAACTACGGGTAAAGCGCCGTTGCTTTAATCCTTTTGGGCGTACTTGTTGTGATCATCTCAAGCGGGGGTCAGTCGTGCACGGCCAGATCGGCGAACACATCGAGACTGATCTGTTTCCGATCAATCCAAGCCGATGATCGATGTGCTGGATACGTGCCACTCTGGCACGCTGATGATCTGGAGTGTGCCGAACTGTCGAATAGAGGGGTGTGCATGGCCGCGCTCGTGATCGGCCCGATGCTGCGTTACGTCGACGCGTCCAGCGCCACGATCTGGGTGGAGACCAGCGACCCGTGTACGGTCGCCGTGCTGGCGGGGGACAGTTCGTGGCGATCGCCCACGTTCGCCGTGCACGGTCACCACTACGCGCTGGTCGACCTGACAGAGCTGCCGGGAGACGTCGACTCCTACGCGGTGGAGCTGGACGGCGAGCGGGTGTGGCCGCTCGAAGGGCGGCCACCGAGCCGCATCCGGCTGATGCCGGCCGAGGGGCCGCGCCGGATGGCGTTCGGGTCGTGCCGCACCAGCGTTCCCCACGACACCGCGCACGTCCTGACCCACGGCGAGGACGTGCTGCGCGCCTTCGGCGGCCGGTTGATGACGGCCGACGAGGAGGACTGGCCCGACCTCCTGGTGCTGCTCGGAGACCAGGTCTACGCCGACAGCCCGTCGCCCGAGATGCTCGACTTCATCCATGAGCGCCGCAGCACCGAGCCCGAGAACGAGATCGCCGACTACGAGGAATACTGCGAGCTCTACCGCCAGGCCTGGAGCGAGCCGGAGATCCGGTGGCTGCTCTCCACGGTGCCGAGCGCGATGATCTTCGACGACCACGACCTGCGTGACGACTGGAACACCTCGCAGACCTGGCGTGAGCAGATGGCCCAGGTCTCCTGGTGGCGCCGCAGGGTGATCTCCGGGCTCGGGGCCTACTGGGTCTACCAGCACCTCGGCAACCTGTCACCGGCCGAGCGAGCCGACGACCCGCTGCTGCGCGCCCTGAAGGAAGGCGACGGCGGCGGCGCGCTCGACGCCTTCGCCGACAAGGCCGACACCGAGCCGAGCAGTAACCGCTGGAGCTACTCCCGCGACCTGGGCCACACCCGGCTGATCATGATCGACACCCGGTGCGCCAGGCAGCTGACCCCGGGAGACCGGCGGATGCTCGACCCGGGGGAGTGGGAGTGGCTGCTGGACGAGGTGGCCAAGCCCGCCGACCGGATCGTGATCGGCTCCTCGATCCCCTTCATGCTGCCCGAGGGCGTCCACTCGGTGCAGAACTGGAACGAGGCCCTGTGCGACGGCGCCTGGGGCAAGGTGGTCCAGCGGCTGTCGGAGAGGTTCAGGCAGTTCGTCGACCTGGAGCACTGGGCGGCCTTCCGCCGCTCCTTCGACGACCTGGCCAGGCTGCTCGTCCGCATCGGCAAGCCGGTGCTGATCCTGTCGGGCGACGTCCACTACTCCTACGTGGCCAGGGCCCGCAACGCGCCCGTCTGGCAGATCGTCTGCTCGCCGATCCGCAACCCGCTCAGCCCGGTGCTCCGCTGGGCCAACGTGATCACGCAGTTCGGCGTCGCCACGGTCATCGGGGGCCTGCTCGCCCGGCTGGCAGGCATCCCGCGGCCGCCGTTCCGCTGGCGGGTGACCGAGGGGCCGTGGTTCCAGAACGCGCTGGCCACGCTCACCTTCCCCGACGAGGCGACCTGGTACGAGTCGTCCGGCAACACCCTCAAACAGATCGACTCCGTACGGCTCCGCTGACCGCCACCGCGGACGGACCGGTCAGGTCCGTCCGCGGCGGCCCCGGCGGTCACCGGAACACGGGCTCCGGACCTCAGGCCGGAGAGCGGGTCACCGGCGGAAGGAGGCGATCGTCTCGGCGAGCTGGTCGACCGCCCAGAGGAGGTCCTCCTCGGAGATCACGATCGGCGGCGCGAGCCGGACCGTGGAGCCGTGGGTGTCCTTGGCCAGCACGCCACGGGCCATCAGCGCCTTCGACACCTCGCGGCCGGTGGCCAGCGACGGGTCGATGTCGACGCCCGCCCACAGGCCGCGCCCGCGCACGGTGACCACACCGTCGCCGACCAGCTTGGCCAGCCGGGCGTGCAGCACCTCGCCGAGCCGGGCGGCCCGGTCCTGGTATTCGCCGGTGTTGAGGAGCTCGATCACGGCGTTGGCGACGGCGCAGGCCAGCGGGTTGCCGCCGAAGGTGGACCCGTGCTGCCCCGGCCTGATCACGCCGAGCACGTCGCTGTCGGCGGCGATCGCCGAGACCGGCACGACGCCGCCGCCGAGCGCCTTGCCCAGGACGTAGATGTCCGGCACGACGCCTTCGTGGTCGCAGGCGAACGTCTTGCCGGTGCGGCCGAGCCCCGACTGGATCTCGTCGGCGATCATCAGGATGTTCTCGGTGTTGCACAGCTCGCGCAGCTGCGTCAGGTAGCCGTCCGGCGGCACCAGCACCCCGGCCTCGCCCTGGATGGGCTCGACCAGCACCGCCACCGTGTTGGCGTCGACCGCCTCACGCACGGCCTCGATCGAACCGTACTTCACCACCGAGAAACCCGGGGTGTAGGGGCCGAAGCCGTCGTGGGCGTCGGGATCGGTGGAGAAGCTCACGATCGTGGTCGTGCGGCCGTGGAAGTTGTCCTCCATCACGATGATGTTGGCCTTGTCGCGCTCGACGCCCTTGACCTCGTAGCCCCACTTGCGGGCCACTTTGATCGCGGTCTCCACGGCCTCGGCGCCGGTGTTCATCGGCAGGATCATGTCCTTGCCGGTCAGGTCGCCCAGCCCGGCGCAGAACGCGGCGAACTGGTCGTGGTAGAACGCCCGGCTGGTCAGCGTGAGCTGCTGCAACTGCCGCTGCGCCGCCTCCAGGATCTTGGGGTTGCCGTGGCCGAAGTTGAGCGACGAGTAGCCGGACAGGAAGTCGAGATAACGCTTGCCCTCGACGTCGGTGACCCAGGCGCCATGCGCCTCGTGGATCACGATGGGCAGCGGGTGGTAGTTGTGCGCGCTGCGGCGCTCGCTGATCTCGATCAGCTCCGCGCTGGTAGTCATCTTAGAATTCCCCCCTGATCTCCAGTGTGCAGCACTTGGGGCCGCCACCTGCCTTGCGCAGCTCCGACAGGTCGACCGGGATCACCTCGTAGCCGCGCCGCCCGAGCTCCAGCCGGAGCTCGACGGCCTCGGAGTTGATCACGACGCTCGTGCCGTCGCTGACCGCGTTGAGCCCGAGCACCTCGGCGTCGGCCGCGCCGGCGAGCACCGCGTCCGGGAACAGTCGCCGCAGGACTTCCTGGCTTCCTTGGGAGAAGGCGTCAGGGAAGTACGCGACATTACGCCCGTCTAGTGAGAATAGTGCCGTATCCAGGTGATAAAACCGCGGGTCTACCAGCGACAACGACACCACCGGGCGGCCGAGGAACTCCTGTGCCTCCTGATGCGCGGCGAGGTGGGTGCGGAAGCCGGTGCCGGCCAGTACGACGTCGTCCAGCGCGAGGAAGTCGCCCTCACCCTCGTTGACGTGCTCCGGCTCCCGGACCGGATAGCCCCGGTCGGTGAACCAGCGCAGGTAGGCCGGACCCTCGGGCCCGCGCTGCGGGTAGGCGAACCTGGCGCCGTAGACGCGCCCGCCCACGACCAGCGCGCCGTTGGCGGCGAACACCATGTCCGGCAGACCCTCCACCGGATCGATGAGGCTGACCTTGTGCCCGAGGTTCTCGTACGCCGCTCTGAGGCCTTCCCACTGCCGGATCGCGAGGTCGCGATCCGCGCCTGCCTCGGGATGCATCCACGGATTGATCGCGTACTCGACCGTGAAGTGCTCCGGACGGCACATCAGGAAGTGTTTGGGCATGCAGGTCTCCGTCATGGTCAAGGGCAGAGAGGTGACGGGGCAAGCCTAGGAAGGGATGTTTACGCAGGCCAAGCGGGCGATATTGCGTGTGGGTTAACTTTCGTTGCGCGTGTCAGCCGCCCACCGGCGATCCGTTGCGCGGGTCGGGCGCGACGGCTCCGGTCGGCAGATCCACGAGCCTGGACAGCACGATCGAGCTCTTGGTGCGCACCACGAAGGCCTCCGCCGCGATGCGCTCGATCACCCGCTCCACGTGGCGCACGTCGGTGGCGCGGATGTGCAGCAGCGCGTCGGCCTCGCCGGTGATCGTGGCCGCGGCGACCACCTCGGGATAGCGCGCCATCGCCAGCGCGATGTCGGACGGCTTGGTCTTGCCCTGGCAGAACAGCTCGACGTACGCCTCGGTGTTCCAGCCGAGCGCCCGCGGCGCCACCCTGGCGCTGAACCCGGTGATCGCCCCGGTCTCGCGCAGCCGGTCGACCCGGCGCTTGACGGCAGACGCGCTCAGGCCGACGTGGTGCCCGATCTCCGCGTAGGTCGCCCGGGCGTCCTCGACGAGCGCCGCGATGATGTCACGATCCAGCCGATCCAGTTCCACGGGGCCTGTATATCGCCTAACCGCACCGGCGCGCGATGCGGCAGACTGTGGGCCCTGCCAAGTCGCCGGGGGGTTTTCGTCAGATGAGCACAGCGCGGTTCCCGGAGGGGTTCGTCTGGGGAGTGTCGACGTCGGCCTACCAGATCGAGGGCGCCTCCGGCGAGGACGGCAAGGGTCCGTCCATCTGGGACGCCTTCCCCGGCGGACGCCACGGCGACCCCGCCTGCGACCACTACCGGCGCTACCCCGAGGACGTCCGCCTGATGCGCGACCTCGGCATGGCGGCCTACCGGTTCTCGGTGAGCTGGTCTCGCGTGCTGCCCGAGGGCGCCGGCCGCCGCAACGACCTCGGTCTCGACTTCTACGACAGGCTGGTCGACGAGCTGCTGGGCGCCGGCATCACCCCCTACGCCACCCTCTACCACTGGGACCTGCCGCAGGCCCTCGAAGACCGTGGCGGCTGGACCTCCCGCGACACGGCCCACCGGTTCGCCGATTACGCGCGGGTCGTGCACGAGCGGCTCGGCGACCGGGTCGGCACCTGGTTCACCCTGAACGAGCCGTGGGTCGCCGCCTTCATCGGTCACGGCGCCGGCGTCCACGCCCCGGGACGGCGCTCGGCGGCCGACGCCTTCGTCGCAGCCCACCACATGCTGCTGGCGCACGGGCTCGGCGCCGAGGCGCTGCGTTCGTCGGGCGCCCAGCGGGTCGGCGTCGTGCTCAACCTGTCGCCCGTGCTGACCCCGGCCCAGCTCGGTGACTTCACGCTGGAGCCGTCCGAGGAGGACGCCGAGGCCGTGGCCAGGATCGACACGCTGCTCAACCGGCAGTTCGTGGAGCCGATCCTGCGCGGCCGCCACCCCGGCGACCTGCTCCCCGTGATCGAACGGGCCGCGGGGCTCGGCCACATCCACGACGGCGACCTCGACGTCATCGGCCGGCCCATCGACTTACTGGGGGTCAACTACTACACGCCCGTCGTGGTGCGGGCACAGCCGAGCGCCGCCGCCGACCCTGCCTTCCCCGGCAGCGAGGGGATCCTGTTCTGCAGCGTGCCGACGGCGGTGACCGCCATGGGCTGGCCCATCATGCCGGGCGGCCTGTCACTGGTCCTGCGCCGCCTGACCCGCGAATACCCGGACACCGAGCTGATGATCACCGAGAACGGAGCCGACTTCGTCGACGTCGTCACCGGTGACGGCATCCACGACGTCGACCGGACGAGCTACCTCGAAGAGCACCTGCGGGTCCTCCGCGCCTCGCTCGACGAGGGCGCTCGGGTCCGCGGCTACCTCGTCTGGTCGCTGCTCGACTGCGTCGAATGGGCCGACGGCTACCGGCGCAAGTTCGGACTGGTGCACGTCGACTTCGCGACCCAGCGACGGCGGTTGAAGGACAGCGCGCTGTGGTACCGCGACGTCATCAAGCGCAACGGGCTCGGCGTCGACCGGCCGAAACGGCCGACCCTGGAGACCGTCGCCGCCCGCGCCCAGGTCTCCAGGGCGACCGTCTCGCGGGTGGTCAACGGCGAGGCGTCGGTCAGCCCCGAGGTCCGCGCCGCCGTGTTGCGGGCCGTCCAGGAGCTCGGCTACGTGCCGAACGCGGCCGCCAGGAGCCTCGTGACGCGGCGCGCCAACGCGGTGGCGCTGGTCCTGGCGCCCCCTCAGAACGGCGGCGAGGCGCTGGTCTCCGCCGTGGTCCAGTACGTCACGAGCCTTCTGGAGGGGGCCGGCAAGCAGATCGCGCTCATGCTGGCCGACACCGACGAGAGCCACCGCCGCATCGTGCGGCACGTCGAGACCCACCAGGTGGACGGGGTCGTGCTCGTGCTGCCCGACGGCGCCGGGCCGCTCGCCGAACGGCTGGCCCGCACCGAGGTGCCCGTCGTCCTGCTGGGCAGGCCCGCCATCGCCTCCCTCGTCCCGTACGTCGACGTCGACAACGTGGGCGGCGCCCGAGCCGCCACCGCCTACCTGCTCGACCAGGGCCGCCGCCGGGTCGGGATCATCTGCGGGCCGACCGACCTGGTCGTCGTCCAGGACCGGCTCGCCGGCCACCGCAACGCCCTGCACCAGGCCGGGCTGCATCCGATCACCGCGCCGGCCGGGTTCGACCGCGAGTCCGGCGCGGCGGCGGCCCGCCGGCTGATGGGCGACGTGCCGGGGCTGGACGCCGTGCTCGCCACCTCCGACCAACTGGCCATCGGCGCCCTGCGCGCCGCCCGGCAGGCCGGGCGGCGGGTGCCCGAGGACCTGGCGATCGTCGGTTTCGGGGACATCGACGCGGCCTCCGCCACCACCCCCGCGCTCACCACGGTCCGGGTGCCGGTCACCGAGCAGGCCCTGGCCCTGGCCCGGCTCCTGCTGTCGCGGCTCGACGGCCGCCACACCAGCTCGGTCGTCCTGCCCACCCGCCTGGTGGTGCGCGAGACCACCTGACCCTCGCAGCCAGGTCTCAACCGGCCCTGAGCTGCCCGACCCGTTGCCGTGACAGTCCGCCGAGCAGCCGCCCCGTGTCCTCGTCGGTGACTTTTTCCTTTTTGAGCCGGGTCGCTACCCGACTGCCGATCTTCCGGAGGCTCTCCTCGATCTGGTCGCGCTGTTCGCGCAGCGCCCGGAACCGTTCCAGGTCCTGCCGCACCTCCTGAGGCAGGCCCGTGTAGTCGTACACCAATTCGACCTCGTCCGGTTCGCAACCGAGCATGAGCGGCATGATCGCGCTCAGCTCCTCCTCTAGCTCGGCCAGCGTCCGGCCCGCGCCACTACCGGGGGTGTCGCGCGGAACGCCGTTCCAGTAGCCGTCTTGGTGGGTGACGTCGATGATGACGCTGATCTGCTGGGTCACGAGAGCCATCCTTCCCCGAAGAGATGAGCGAGGTCGCGTTCGAGTTTCGCGAGCTTGATCTGATCGATGAACTGTGTCGGGACGAACGTCCTGGCGACGATTACCTGGGTGACGTCATACAGGAACAGCACACGGCCGAACTTGGTGTCCGCGGCCCAGTCTGGACGTAGCTCGTGTTTGCGGCACAGCTCGTAGACCCGATCGCGAATCTCCTGGTACGTGGAGAGCACACGTGGACGCTATACCCCTAGCGGGATCGTCGCTAGGGAGCTTGCGTGAACTCCGCAGGGAGTTCGCTGGGGAAGCGGTCAGCCGAGATTGTCGGCGAGGTGGGGGAAGACCTTGGAGACCTTGGCGAGCAGGTAGTCGCCGTAGGTGCCGGTGAAGGCGCGGAGGTCCTGACCGTCCCAGCGGGCACGGCCGCCCGGTGAGTAGGGCAGGGGCGGCACCTCGCTGTCCCAGCCGGGATCGAAGAAGAACGGGAAGCTCAGCCGCTCGTTGCCGCTGAGATTGCGCACCCGGTGCGGGGTCGACCGGTAGAGGCCGCTGGTGAGCTTGTCGAGCATGTCGCCGATGTTGCAGACGAAGGTGCCGGGCACCGGCGGCGCGTCGATCCAGCCGCGCGAGGTGTGCACCTGCAGGCCGCCGTTGTCGTCCTGGAGGAGCAGTGTGAGCAGGCCGTAGTCGGTGTGCTCGCCGACGCCCCAGGAGTCGGTGCCCGGCGGCGCGGGCGGGTAGTGGAAGATCCGGAACAGGATGGTCGGATCGGCCGTGTAGCCCTCACGGAAGTAGCCGGCCTCCAAGCCCAGGCTGAGGGCGATGCCCGACATCACCGTCTGGGCGACGCCGGTCATCGCCGTGAGGTAGCCGAGCACCGCCTCACGCAACTCCGGCACCTGCTCGGGGAACAGGTTGGGGCCGTGCAGCGGCAGGTCGCCGGGCGGCTCCTCGGCGCCGAAGTAGACGCCCTCCTTGAGGTCGGGCCGGCCGGAGGTGAGCTCGCCGCCGACGGGGAAGAAACCGCGCCAGGCCCGGCCGCCGCGGTCCATCGAGATCTCGTTCTTCCGCTCGTCCGGAAGCGCGAAGAACCTCCTGCTCGCCGCGTCCAGCCTGGCGACCAGATCGGCCGGCACACCGTGACCCGAGACGTAGAAGAACCCGTTGTCGCGGCAGGCCGCCCCGATCCGGTCCGCCACGGCGCGGGTGTCACCACCCGTGCGAAGAGGCGTTATCTCGATCACCGGCAATTCGCTCACGCCCCCATTGTTCCGCATGGAAAGCGACTAGCGATGGAAGGCGATCAGCGATGGGAGGGGATTGGCATCGGAAGCCAGGACCGCGTTGGAGGCCCCATGCGCTTCACTCGCCGGCACCACCACCCCGAACCCACCGAGCCGGGACAGGTCACCCGCAGAGCGCCGGCCGTCGGCTACGACGGCGACCTCTACCGGCTGCCTTGACCGAGCTCGAACAGCCCAGCCGGCGGCCCGGCGACGGCCGCCCCAGCTCCATCGCGCTGTCCGGCCGCCGCTGGGCCGCCGTCCGCCGGTGGCTGCCCGGCGCGCTGCTTCTGCTGCTCCTGCTGGTCGTCGAGGTGCCGATCCTCTACCAGGTCATCCTGAACTGGGGCGACAGCGTCGCGATGACCGCCCTGCTGGCCACCGGCGCGGCCCTGATCATGCTGGTGGCTCCGCACATGTACGGCAGGGCGTTCCGGGCCTGGCAGGAGTCGGGTGGCCCGGCCAAGGGCCGCTGGCTGCTCGCCGCCGTGGCCCTGGTCTGGCTGGGCCTGATCGTCGCCGTGGCGGTGCTCCGCCGTGACGCCCTGGTCAAGCCGCTGGTGGTGGACGGCCAGGAGATCGGTCCGACCTCCGAAGGGGTGGGCCAGTCGTGGCTGGGCGCCCTCCAGGGATACGGCCGCTGACCGGCGCGTGGCCGGGCGCCGTTACGACGCCCGGCCGCCCGTCTGATCGGTCAACCGGTCACAACGTCGAGGTCATGACGTCGAGAAGGTGAACCAGTTGACGTTGACGAAGTCGGCCGGTTGGCCGCTGCTGAAGGTCAGGTAGACGGTGTGCGTCCCGGTCACGCCCGAGATGTTCGCTGGGATGGTCCGCCAGCTCTGCCAGCCGCCCGTGTTGCCCACGGCGAAGTCGCCGATCGGCGTGGCCGTGGGGCTGTCGAGCCGGACCTGGATGAGGCCGCTCACACCGGCCGCCGCCCCGGAGGCCACGCGGGCCTTGAACTGCCGGGCAGCAACGGTGCCGAAGTTGACCCCGTCGAAGCGGAGCCAGTCGCCGCCTGAGATACCGCCGACGTTCTGGCCGCCGCCGGAGTCGGTGGTGGTCTCCACCATGGTCCCCGACTGCGCCTGGTAGCGCTCGGCCTGGATGGTCGAGCGGGCGTCCACGCCGCCGGGCGCGGTCGGCGTGATCGTCGGGGTCGCGGTCGGAGTGGAGCCGGTGCCGCTCTGCCACACCGCCACGTAGTCGACCAGCATCGACCGTCCTGGCACGGTCGCGGCGGTCGGTGTGCCGAACCCGGCCACCCCGTTGGGGAACGCCCCGCCCATGGCCACGTTCAGCAGCAGGAAGTAGCCGGCGTGGCCGGTCATGTTGCTCCACGTGGTCGCGTCGAACTGCGACTGGCTGAGGCTGTGGAACTGCTGCCCGTCCACGTACCACCGGAGCTGGTTGGGGCTGACGCTGCGGTCCCACTCGAAGCGGTAGGTGTGGAAGCCGGACTGGCAGGTCGAGCCGGGGCACGCCCGGCTGGCGCCGAGGCCGTTGGTCTCGTTGCACGGCCCGCCGGGGTTGACGCCGCAGTGGAGCACGGCCCAGACGGAGTTGAGGCCGTTGACGTTCTCCATGATGTCGAACTCGCCGATGGCCGGCCAGTTCCAGTAGTTGCCCCGGTACGGCGAGCCGAGCGCCCAGAACGCCGGCCAGTAGCCGAGGGCGGCGTCGCCGGTCACGTTCGGCATCTGCACGCGGCCCTCGATGCGCAGGACGCGCCCGTCGGCGGGCTTGAAGTCGCCTCGCCGGGTCTCGATGCGCGCCGACGTCCACTCGCCGGAGCTGCTGCGCTGCGGCGTGATCCGGAGGTTGCCCGAGCCGTCGAGGCCGAGGTTGGCGGAGTTGGCCGTGTAGTTCTGGATCTCGCCGGTGCCCCAGTTGGCGGGGCCGCCGGGGTAGGCGTGACCGGTGTCGACGATCCAGTTCGTCGATGAGGGCGCCGATCCGGCCGCGCCGTTGAAGTCGTCGGACCAGACCAGTGACCAGCCCGAGGGGGTGGTGGGCACGTCCGCGGAGGCACTCACGGCGACGTGTACGAACAGGCCGGTGAGGGTGGCCAGCGCCGCGGCCACGGCCGCCAGTCGTCTGCGCCGGGTTGGGTTGCCAGATGTCATCGCTGCTCCTGGGGGGACGGAGGCGGACTGAGAGAGCGCTCTCTCAGGCAGACCTAAACACAGAGCTAACCGGGTGTCAATAAACCGCACTGTCGGCTTGACAGGGAGGTGAGGCGAGCGCTATCAATGCCAGAGAGCGCTCTCGTGATCGTGATCCGAGCTGCGGGGGCCGGGCGTGCTACAGCAGGTCCACCGAGGCGGCTCCCGCCGCCTCGAACGCCTCTCTGCAGAAGCTCTCCAGCAGTGGGAAGCGGTCGGGACTCGACGTCTTCTCCCGCAGGAACCCGTGCACGACCACCCCGTGACCCGTCAGATCCGGCAACAGCCGGGCCTCCCGCAGCTGCTTCACCTTCTGCTCTCGTCCGGCCTCGCTCAGGTCCAGCCGGTTCACGTTCAGCTCGCCCTGGTTGTTTATGAGGTCGCTGAACACGATGATCTCGTGTGCCCCGTCCGGCTGCCGTTTGGCGGCCATCTGCTTGACCAGGTAGCGCGGCGCCCCAGCACGTCGGACCCCTCACCCTCCGCCGGGCAGTCGAACAGCTTGACCGCCCGGGGCAGCACCTCCGTGAGGCGGTGCGACCTGACGCGTTCCTCGATGACCGGGTTGTCGTTGGGGTTCTCGGCCCGGGTCGCCGCGATGGCCACCGCGTCCTGCCGGCACGAGCTGCTCTCCGAGCTGCCCGTCACGGCCGCGAACCCGATCCAGTCACACCCCTGAGCGAAGTCCGGCAGCTTGGAGGTCACGTCGTTGCGGGACGTCGCCGGGTCGGCGTAGCTGGTGGAGTCGACCACCACCCCGCACACCCCCCCGCCTCGGTTCCACACCCCACAACCCCACCCACCACCGACGCACGTCAGACGCACGGCATGTTCGTGGCGGGCGCACAACCGATACAGGGCAGACGCACGGCGGGGCCGGTCCGCCGGTGGACGCGGTGCCGAATGCACCGTGCGTCGTAGCGGTGGCCGGCCCCGTGCGGGTCAGCGGCCGTATCCCTGGAGGCCCCCGGCCCTGGTCGGCGGGTGGGCCCTCCCGTGCGTGCCGTAAAAGAAGGAACGGCATTTCAACGCGGTGCCGTACCAGAAAGAACCACGCTTCCGCGCCGCGCAGGAAAGGCCGCGCAGGAAAGAGAGAAAGAACGGGAAGGCGAGCTCTCCGGCGGTCAGGCCTTTTCGGCTTCGCCGGTGGCCTGTTCGAGGACGTCCTCGGGGGATGCCTCCAGGTCCTGCTCGGCGTCGGCGCCCGCCTGGGCGGAGGCCTTGTCGAGGCGGACCCAGCTGGTCACGCTCTCCACCGCGAACAGCACGAACAGGTACGCCGTGAGCACCGCCAGCACCACGGTGAGCCAGCCGAGCGCAGCGCCCACGCCGATGATCAGCAGCCGCAGCTCCCAGCCGAGCCCCGCGTAGAACACCCAGACGGGCGGCCAGATGCTCTGCCGCGTGCGGTAGACGGTGTCGTAGGTGTGGTAGCCCACCACGTACACCAGCACGAACAGCAGCCATTTCGGCGCGTCGGCGGCCAGCCCCACCACGATGATCGTGAGGAACTCGGTGCCGCGCAGCAGCGGCGGAGTGAGCCAGTCGAGCCTGCCCAGGTGGTCGCGTGGCGCCGTCGGCAGCACGAGCAGCACGACGACCAGCACCGGCAGCAGGAGCGTCGGCCCGGGCCGGAGCACCCCCGAGGCGGCGATCGCGATGACCGCGACCAGGGCGGCGAGCGTGGCGGGCACCGGCGGCAGCCCCTTGCCGACCTTTCCGGCGACGGCGTTGACGAGGGGCCCGTCGTCGCGGTAGGCGAGCAGGCGGGCGGTCTGGATGCGCCGGCGCTCCTCGTCGGGGTCCGGCGTGGTGGCGGCGGCCTGCGGCTGGGTGATCATGCGAGCGACCTCATGAGGCGTCCGGTAAGGGTGTAGATGGCGGCGACGGAGCCCCAGATCACCAACGTGAGGAAGGTGATGCGGGCGTCGAAGAGGGCGGCGGTGATCGCGATGGCCGCGAACCGCTCGCCGATGGGGAACACGATCATCTTGCGAGCCCAGTGGACGGCGCGGAACCGGCCGGCCTTGCTCCACATCTTGAGCAGGCCGCGGATGCCCTGAGCCCGCTCGACCTTGCGGCTCTGCAGCGCCTGGCGCAGCTCCTTGTCGGACGGAGCGGTCAGCGGCAGCGTGGGCAGCTGGCCGGGCGGCTTGCGGCGGTTGGCGATGCCGAAGGAGAAGTCGAGCAGGTGGCGCACCGACTGCAGGCCGATCGCCGCCAGGGCGAGGATCCAGATGTCGTCGCCGTTGCCCGAGACGACCCAGCCGACGGCCAGACCGGCGAAGACGACGTATTCCTTGAAGCGGTCGAACGTCGCGTCGAGCCAGGCGCCGAGCACGCCGAACTTGCGGGCGTAGCGGGCGACCTGCCCGTCCACGCAGTCGAACACGAACGCGAAGTAGATCAGCAGCCCGCCCGCCACCATCCACGGCCGGTCACCGGTCGCGAAACAGGCCGCGGCCAGCACGCCCAGCGCGATCGAGATGAGCGTCACCTGGTTGGGCGTCAGCCCGCGCCGGGCCGCCCAGCGCGCGATGAACCGGGAGTAGGTGGAGACGAAGTAGGTGGTGAAGAAGCCGTCGGCGCCCTTGACCGCGTGGTCGAGCCGGGCCCGGTCCTCGTCCATGCCGGCCATATCGGCGCCGGCCGCGTCGGCCTCCTCCTGGGTGGTGACCCTGCGGTAGAAGAGGTCGCGGCGGCCGCGGATGCCCACCGAGACGCCGTTGCGCACCAGGCCGAAGACGATCAGCTGCACCAGGTCGTCGTCGGCGCCGAACACGTCGGCCAGGCCGGCCAGCTCGCGGCAGGTGGCGGCGAGCTGGGGCGCGTTGCGCGGGCTCAGGTGGAGGGGGCCGAGCAGCACGGCGTTGGGCCGGGTCACCGCGTGGTGGGCGGTGCCGACGGAGATGATGCGCGACTTGCCGGCGCGGGAGCGGATCGGCAGCCCTTCCAGCCGGCGGTCGCTGATCTCGGGCTCGGCCTCGTCGATCGGGACGATGTCGGGCTGAGCCTCCTCGACCGTCTCGGGACGCGGCTCCTTGGCGATGAGCGCCAGCGCGCCGCGTTTGGTCTTGGTGATCTGGTAGATCAGCTCGTCGTGGATCACGGAGTCGGCGGGGAGGATGAGCAGGCTCTCCGTCGCCGACTCGGCGATCTCGGCCAGGGCGCGCAGGGCGGCGGCCACGTCGCCCGTGTCGATCGTCGCGGGCCGCGGATCCAGGGAGAGGATCTGGCTGCGCAGCCGCTCGGCGACGGTGGGACTGCCTGGGAGAGCGGCGAGCCTCGGTCCGGTCGGAGCGGTGTCGGGGCCGGGCGAAGAGCCCAGCAGGACCACGCGGGTCATGACTCCCTTTCGAGCGGTGGCGGGGGGATGAACAACGGGTATAGCGGGGGACAGGCGACAAAGTCTAATGAGAGTTGCGCAGAGTCGCGTCACCTGACGCGTGCCCGTAACGAAAAGAGCGCGCGCCCCTAAGATGGACAGGTGAGTCTCTACCGTGACGAAGGCGTGGTCCTGCGGACACAGAAGCTCGGCGAGGCCGACCGCATCGTCACCGTCCTGGCCAGGCGCACCGGCAAGGTGCGCGCCGTCGCCAAGGGCGTGCGCCGCACCACCTCGCGCTTCGGCGCCAGGCTGGAGCCGTTCACGCACGTCGACCTGCAGCTCCACGCCGGACGCTCGCTCGACGTCGTCACGCAGGCGGAGACGATCAGGCCGTACGGCGAGACGCTGGCGGCCGACTACCCCCGCTACACCGCGGGCACCGCGATGCTGGAGACCGCCGACCGGCTGACGCACGGCGAGAAGGAGCCGGCGCTGCGGCAGTTCCTGCTGCTGGTGGGCGGGCTGCGCACGCTGGCCGACGGGACTCACGAGGCGCGGCTGGTGCTCGACGCCTACTTCCTGCGTTCGCTGGCCGTGGCCGGCTACGCGCCCGCGCTGGAGGCGTGCGCCAAGTGCCAGGCCCCGGCGATCAGGGCGTTCGCCATCGTGGCCGGCGGCGTGGTGTGCGGCGCGTGCAAGCCGTCGGGCTCGGTCGTGCCGGCGTCCGAGACGATCAGGCTCATGACGGCGCTGCTGCGCGGCGACTGGGCGGCGGCCGACGCCTCGGAGTCACGCCACCGCGGCGAGTGCAGCGGCCTGGTCGCCGCCTATCTGCAATGGCACCTCGAACACGGAATACGCTCTCTGCGACACGTCGAAAGGGAGCCAGCGTGAACGTCCGACCACCGTCCCCGCATCCTTCGGGGGCGACGCCGCCGCCGATCCCGCGTGACCTGGTGCCCCGGCACGTGGCGATCGTCATGGACGGCAACGGTCGCTGGGCCAAGGCGCGCGGGCTGCCCCGCACCGAGGGGCACAAGGCGGGCGAGGCGTCGCTGTTCGACGTCATCGAGGGCGCCATCGAGCTGGGCGTCCCCTATCTGAGCGCCTACGCCTTCTCCACCGAGAACTGGAAGCGGTCGCCCGACGAGGTGCGCTTCCTCATGGGCTTCAACCGCGACGTGATCCGCCGCCGCCGCGACCAGCTACACGCGATGGGCGTGCGGGTGCGCTGGGCGGGCAAGCCGGGCCGGCTGTGGAAGAGCGTGATCGCCGAGCTGCAGACCGCCGAGGAGTTGACCGAGCGCAACCGCAGGCTGACGTTGCAGTTCTGCGTCAACTACGGCGGCCAGGCCGAGATCGTCGACGCCGCGGTCAAGCTGGCCGAGGACATCGCGGCGGGCCGGGTCAAGCCGTCGAAGGTGAACGAGAAGGTCTTCTCCCGCTACCTCGACGAGCCCGACATCCCGGAGGTCGACCTGTTCGTCCGCTCCTCCGGTGAGCAGCGCTTCTCCAACTTCCTGTTGTGGCAGTCGGCCTACGCCGAGATGGTCTTCCTCAACCGGCTCTGGCCCGACTTCGACCGCAGAGACCTCTGGGAGGCGTGCGAGATCTACGCCAAGCGCGACCGAAGGTACGGCGGGGCCGTCCCCAACCAGGTCTGAGGCCCCCGGGTCACGTACGTCGTGGGCGCTCAGGGGTGTATCCAGGTACACCCCTGAGGGACACCCAGCACGATTCCGCGGATCGCCCCCGGGCGCCTAGCGTGGCGGGCATGAAGGGCACAGAGGCATCCCACGCGCATCCGTCCACCGCGCCGGGGCCAGGCGTCTACCACCTGGATCCGGAGGCCACGGAGATCACCTTCGCCACGCGTCACCTCTTCGGCCTCTTGCCCGTCCGCGGATCGTTCGCGCTGGTCAGCGGCGAGGTGCGCGTCGCCGAGCCCTCCACCGACTCGACGGTGGACGTGGTGATCAGGGCGGCCAGCGTCGACACCGGCGTGCCCCCGCGGGACGACAAGGTCAGGTCGGCGGTCTACCTCGACGTCGCCGCCCATCCCGAGATCAGTTTCCGGGCCCGGAGCGTCGAACGCTCCCACGACGGGACCCACGTGCCCGGCGAGCTGACCGTGCGCGGCGTGACCCGGCCCACGGTTCTCACCCTGACCTTCCTCGCCGCCGAGGGCAGCACGCTGCGGGCCCGCGCCGAGGCCACCGTCGACCGCTACGCCTTCGGACTGACCCGGGAGAAGGGCATGACCGGCCGCTACTTCCACCTCGCCATCGAGGTCACCGCGACCCGCGACCTGAAGGGCGGGGTCGCGCACCTGGACAGAGGTCAGGCGCGACGGCGGGCACGGTAGGCGGCAACGTGCATGCGGTTGCCGCAGGTGCGGCTGTCGCAGTAGACGCGGGAGCGGTTGCGCGACTCGTCGACGAAGACCCGCTCGCAGTCGGGGGCCGAGCAGGTGCGCAGCCGCTCCCACTCGCCGTCGACGATCAGGTGGGCCAGAGCCACGCCGCAGTCGGCCGCGAGGTGCTCGGCCAGGGTCGCGTCGGAGGCGAAGTAGTGCATGTGCAGGGGGTGGCCGTCGTGCTCGGTCAACCGGGGGGTGATCCGGCTCTCCGAGAGCATCGCGTTGAGCAGGCGCACGGCCGTCGGCTGGTCGGGGGCGGTGAAGACGCGGTGGAAGGACTGGCGCACCAGCCGCACCTGCCCGAGGTCGCGGGTGGTGAGCGTGTCTATGCCGCTGACCTGGCGTGACCGGGTGAAGGACTGCAGGTCGGCCAGGTCGGCGAGTTCGTCGCCGCCGCCGGTCGAGGGGGAGGTGTTGACCAGCTCGACGAGGGTGGCCAGCGAATGCGCCATGTCATGGCCAAACAGCATGTTGACTCCTGTCGGGACCGGTTCTAGCGTTGTCGCAGCGTATCTCTAGCCACGGCAGTCGGGGGTTTCCGTGAGTGCACATCGGCGTATCGTGCTGATCGCGGTCGCCGGAGCGCTGATCATCTCCACGTCGGCGCCCCTGGTGAGACTGGCGGACGTGGCGCCCGCCACCTCGGCGTTCTTCCGGTGCGCGTACGCGGTTCCGCCGATGATCGTGCTGGCCTGGCTCGAACGGCGCAGGCTGGGCCCCTTGCCCGTCCGCAGCCGTAATCTGGCCTGGCTGGCGGGCCTGCTGTTCGCCCTCGACCTGCTGTTCTGGCACCACGCGATCGACTACGTGGGCGCCGGCCTGGCCACCGTGCTCGGCAACCTGCAGGTGTTCATCGTCGCGTTCGCCGCGTGGGCGCTCTTCCACGAGCGGCCCTCCAACCGGCTGATGATCGCCACGCCGGTGGTGTTCGCCGGGGTCGTGCTGATCTCCGGGGTCTTCGACAACGCCGCCTACGGCTCCGATCCCATGCTCGGGGTGCTCGCCGGCATCGCCACCTCGGTGTCGTACGCCGCCTTCCTGTTGTTGATGAAGGCGGGCTCGCAGCGCACCGCCGGGCCGCTGGCGCATGCCACCGTGGTGGCCGCGCTCGCCATCGCCGCGCTGAGCCCGTTCTTCGGCGGCGCCGACTTCACACCCGACTGGCCCGCGCACGGGTGGCTGCTGCTGCTCGCGCTAGGTCCGCAGGTGCTCGGCTGGATGCTGATCACGTACACGCTGCCCAGGCAGCCCGCCGCGCTCACCGCGCTGCTCCTGCTCGTGCAGCCCCTGACCACGGTGGCGCTGTCGACGGCGGTGCTCGGCGAGCGGCCGTCGCTGCCGCAGCTCGCGGGCTGCGTGGTGATCGTGCTCGGCGTGCTCTACGGCTCGCGGCGCGCTCAGCCGGCCCGGACCGTGGCCGAGCAGGACGAGCAGGTGCCGAAGACCTCGACGGTGTGAGTGATGTCGGTGAAGCCGTGCTCGCCGCCGACCGTCTCGGCCCAGCGCTCGACGGCGGGCCCGGCCACCTCGACGGTGTGGCCGCAGCGGCGGCAGACCAGGTGGTGGTGATGGTCGCCGCTGGCGCACGCGCGGTAGACCGACTCGCCGTCGTCGGTGCGCAGCACGTCGACGTGGCCGCCGTCGGCCAGGGCCTGGAGGGCGCGGTAGACGGTGGTCAGCCCGATCTTGGCGCCGTGCTGGCGCATCTCGGCGTAGACGTCCTGCGCGCTGCGGAAGCCCTCGCTGCGGCGGAGGGTGTCGTGCACGGCGTCGCGTCTCGCGCTCATGACGCCTCCTTCGCGGGCCCCATGACCCCGGCGCTCCGCATGTCGATGCCCTCAGGTCGCACGGTCATGTGACCTCCCTCGCGTTGATCGGCTGCTCGCTCACCGGTGACTCCTGGGCTCGGCCTCGGCGTACGAATCTACCCACACCGAGGGCCAGGACGAAGCCCGCCAGGGCGAGGAGCACGATCGCGGCGCCGGGCGGCACCCTGGGCGACAGGGTGGAGCCGAGCAGCCCGCCCACCGAGGCGAGCACGCCGAACACCATGGCCAGTGCCATCGTGGTGCGAAAACCCCTGGTGAGCTGCTGGCTGGTCGCCACCGGGATCACCAGCAACGCGCTGACGAGCAGCAGGCCGACCACGCGCATGGCGATGACCACGGTGAGCGCGGCGGTGACGGCGATCACCAGGCTGAGCAGGCGCACCGGCAGGCCGCTGGCCCGGGCCATCTCCTCGTCCTGGCAGAGCACGAACAGCTCCCTGCCGAAGATCAGCACGACGGCGATCACCGTGACGGCGAGCGCGCCGATGATCCAGATGTCCTGCGAGGTGACGCTGGCGATCGCGCCGAACAGATAGGAGTTGAGCTTGGCGTTGCTGCCGCCGGGCGCGATGCCCATGAGCATGACGCCGCCCGCGATGCCGCCGTAGAACATCAGCGCGAGCGCGACGTCGCCGCTGGTGCGGCCCCGGGCCCGGACGATCTCGATGGCCACGGCGCCGGCCACGGCGACCAGCACGGCGGTGAGGACGGGCGCGGTGCCGGTCAGGAAGCCGAGCGCGACGCCGGTCAGGGCCACGTGCCCGATGCCGTCGCCGAGGAGTGAGAGCCGCCGCTGCACGATGAACGTGCCCACGGCCGGCGCGCAGAGCCCCACCAGCAGGGCCGCGACGAGCGCCAGCTGGAAGAACTCCTTCTGCAGAAGCGAGATCATGCTTCCCCCTGCCAGCCGTTCAGCGGCCCCGCGGGTGTTCCACGGCCGATGGTCTCCGGCGCGTGCGGGTGCACGTGCTGGTGGCCCGGCCTGGCGCACTCGCCCTCGGGCTGCGGCGGGCTGCCGTCGTAGGCGAGATGGCCGTCGCGGATCACGATGCCGCGGGTGATGAGCGGCTCCAGCGGGCCGAGCTCGTGGGCGACCAGCACGATGGTCCGGCCGTCGCGCGTCAGCCGGGCCAGCGTGTCGGCGAGCAGTTGCTGCGTCTCGGAGTCGACGCCGGCCGTGGGCTCGTCCATGACGTAGACGTCGGGCTCGCCGGCCAGCGCGCGGGCGATCAGCACCCGCTGCTGCTGCCCGCCGGACAGCTCCTGGACCGGATCGCCCGCGCGGTGGGCCAGCCCGACGGCCTCCATGGCCGCGGCCGTGGCCGCGCGGTCGGCGGGGCCGGTGGGGCGCAGCCGGCTCTGCCGGGCGATGCGGCCCGAGCCCACCACCTCGCGGACCGTGGCGGGCACCCCGCCGCCGACCTCCAGCCGCTGGGGCACGTAGCCGACGCGCCACCAGTCGCGAAAACGGGCGGGCGGGCGGTCGTACAGGAGGGTCTGGCCGCCGGACAGCGGGATCAGGCCGAGCAGGGCGCGTACCAGCGTGGACTTGCCGGAGCCGTTGGCGCCCAGCACGGCGACGACCTCGCCGGGGCGTATGGTCAGGTCGACGCCCCGCAGGATGGGCCGCCGGTCGATGGTGACCCGGCCGTCGGTCATCGCGAAGACGGTCTCGTTCATCACGTGCATCCCAGGGCGGAGCGGAGGGCGGTCAGGTTGGCGCGCATGGCCGACAGATAGTCGCCGCCGCCGGGCCGGGTCTCCAGCGGGTCGAGCACCCCCGTCTTGGCGCCGACCTCCTTGGCCAGCACCTCGGCGACCTTGGGGCTGACCAGCGACTCGGTGAAGATCGTGTTGACCTTCTCGGCCCTGGCCAGGCGGGCGACCTCGTCGATGCGGGCGGGGGAGGGCTCGGTCTCGGGGTCGAGCGTGATGCCGATCTGCTTGAGACGGTAGCGGTCGGCCAGGTAGCCGAACGCCTCGTGGGCGGTCACCACGGTCCTGCTCGCGCAGTTTTCCAGGCCCTTGGCGAACTCCTGGTCGAGCGCCCTCAGCTCGGCCGCCGTGCGGGCGGCGCGCTCGCGGTAGCCCTGCGCGTGGGCCGGGTCGGCGGCGGCCAGCCGGTCGCCGAGCGCGGTGGCGACGGCGGCCAGGCGCGAGGGGTCGAGCCAGAGGTGCGGGTCGTAGGAGACCTCGTGCTCGTCCCCCTCCTCGGCGTGCTCGCCCGCGGGGATCGTCTTGACGGCGGTGGCGGCGTCGAAGGCGCGGTCTTCGGTGACCGCCTCGTCCACCGCGGGCTGCACGCCCTTGACGTAGACGGTCAGCGCGGCGTCGTCGAGCTCGGCCACCTGGTACGCGCCCAGCTCCAGATCGTGCGGCTCGACGCCGGGAGCGGTCAGCCCGATCACCTTCGCGTCGGGCCCGGCCACCTGCTCGCTCAGCCACTGCAGCGGATAGATGGCGGCGACGACCTCGGGCCTGCCGCCGGCGGAGGTCTCGCCTCCGCCCGCCCCGCACGCGCCGGCGCTCAGCAGGATGGCGCCGGTCAGGAGACTTACAGCGAGCATTCGGGGCGTTCGCGACATCACGCCCTCAGTATGCGGGAAAATGAAAATGATTGTCAAAATCTATCGAGAGAACGTCTGAAACACCCCGAACCGGTCGGCGGCCAGTACCACCATGAACACCAGCATCACCACGCGCAGCAGCCGCCCGCCGATGCCCAGCGAGGGCCACGACAGGTAGGCCAGCCAGGCCACGAACGCGAGCACCGGCAGCACCGCCAGCCCGCCCGGCCAGGCGGCCACGGCGAACCCCGTCAGCAGCAGCACCACCAGCACGGCCGGCGCCAGCCATCGGGGCACCTGCGTGAACAGGTAGGCCATCGGGGCCGCGCTGCGCGTCTCGACGCTCTTGCGCAGGCCGGTGGCGCCCGGCGTGAAGAACTGCTCGCCCGCGGGCAGCGGGCGCTTCTGCCGCGGAGCCCGGGGGCCGCCGGGGCCCTGCTGAGGGCGGGGGCGCCGGCGGCGGTCGTCGTTGGTGGCCACGGGCCCGAGCCTAGCGCCGCCGGAAACGCCCAGGGCAGGGTGATCGTCTGACATCCTGGTCATGTGCTCGCCGTCATCCGTTACACCGTTCCGGAGTCGCAGTCCCAGGACTTCGTCAAGCAGGGCCACACGATCCTCGACACGCTGGCGGCCCAGCCCGGCTACCTGCGCGGCAGGCTGGCCCGCTCGGTCGACGAGCCCAACCTGTGGGCGCTGGTCAGCGAATGGGAGGGGGCCGGGTTCTACCGCCGGGCGCTGTCGGCCGCGCGGATGGCGATGTACCCCCTGATGATCCTCATGGTCAACGAACCCAGTGCGTTCGAGGACGTCTACACCCAAGACGGGGCGTAGCAGCAGTCGCGCGCGAGGGCTCGCCGATGTCCCCTAAGCTGGGAGCTCACATCCCCTCGCCGACCTCCAGCCGGAAAGAGATCCAACGACATGGCACGCCGTACAGACGTCATGGACACCATCGTCAGCCTCGCCAAGCGCCGCGGGCTCGTCTACCCGTCGAGCGAGATCTACGGCGGGCTGCGGGCGTCGTGGGACTACGGCCCTCTGGGAGTCGAGCTCAAGAACAACGTCAAGCGCCAGTGGTGGCAGAGCGTGGTCCAGATGCGCGACGACGTCGTGGGCCTCGACTCCTGCGTCATCCTGGCTCGCGAGGTCTGGCAGGCCAGCGGCCACGTCGAGACGTTCACCGACCCGCTGACCGAGTGCCAGTCCTGCCACAAGCGTTACCGCGCCGACCACCTGCTGGAGGCGTACGAAGAGAAGAACGGCAGGGCGCCCGAGCGCGGCCTGGCCGACGTCACCTGCCCCAACTGCGGCAACAAGGGCGCCTTCACCGAGCCCCGGCAGTTCAGCGGCCTGCTCAAGACCTACCTGGGCGCCGTCGAGGACGAGTCGGGTCTGGCCTACCTGCGGCCCGAGACCGCGCAGGGCATCTTCATCAACTACCTCAACGTGCAGCAGTCGGCGCGCAAGAAGATCCCGTTCGGCATCGGCCAGATCGGCAAGTCGTTCCGCAACGAGATCACGCCCGGCAACTTCATCTTCCGCACCCGCGAGTTCGAGCAGATGGAGATGGAGTTCTTCGTCAAGCCCGGCACCGACGAGGAGTGGCACCAGTACTGGATCGACGAGCGCTTCCGCTGGTACTCCGACCTGGGCATCAACAAGGACAACCTCCGGCTCTACGAGCACCCCAAGGAGAAGCTGTCCCACTACTCCAAGCGCACGGTCGACGTCGAGTACCGCTTCAACTTCACCGGTGGTGAGTGGGGCGAGCTCGAGGGCATCGCCAACCGCACCGACTTCGACCTGACCGCCCACTCCAAGGCGTCGGGCGTCGACCTGAGCTTCTTCGAGCAGGACACCGGCGAGCGCTACGTCCCGTTCGTCATCGAGCCCGCGGCCGGGGTCGACCGGGCGACGCTGACGTTCATGCTCGACGCCTACACCGAGGACGAGGCGCCCAACGCCAAGGGCGTCATGGAGAAGCGCACGGTCATGCGGCTCGACCACCGGCTGGCCCCGGTCAAGGCCGCGGTGCTGCCGCTGTCGCGCAACGCCGACCTGTCGCCCAAGGCGCGCGACCTGGCGGCCCAGCTGCGCAGGCGGTGGAACGTCGAGTTCGACGACGCCGGCGCGATCGGCCGCCGCTACCGCCGCCAGGATGAGATCGGCACGCCGTTCTGCATCACGGTCGACTTCGACACGCTCGACGACCAGGCCGTGACCATCCGCGAGCGCGACTCGATGGCCCAGGAGCGCATCGCCCTCGACCAGGTCGACTCCTACCTCCGCCAGCACCTCAACGACTGAGAGCTGTTTCTGCGATCAGGCCCTGAGTCAGATGACCCGTCGAGGGACATCGCCAGGGCCTGCCGCGTCGTCAGGTGGCGTGCACGGCGCCACCCGCCCGCCCGGACGTCATGAGCCGACCGAGCCGGGCTCACTCGAAGTCGTCGGGATTGAGCTCCTCGAGTCGCCTGAACTCGTCGTCGTCCTCCAGCCCCGGCGTGGACCCCCACGGCCGGCGCCAGGTCTCCTCTTCGGCCTGTTCCTTCTGCACGTCCTCATCCCGGACAGCCTTTTCCTGGACGGCCTTTTCCTGGTCGGCACGGTCGGCACTGGCCGGCGCATGCTCTGGTTGCCTGCGCATTTCTCCCCCTATGCCACCCTTATCCCTCCCCTGGGAGCGCGGGTCGAACCGTCGGAGGCCGGCGCCGCCACGACGCCGCCGGCCTCCGGCTCAGAGGGCCAGGGCGCGCCCGACCAGGACCTCGGCGAGGTGCGCGCGATAGGACGAGCTCGCCACCGCGTTGTCGGGCGGTTCGCAGCCTCGCGCGGCGAGCGACTTGGCCTCGGCGGCGGGGGTTCCCGCCGCCAGCGCCTCCTCCACCGCCACCGCCCGCAGCGGCGTCGGCCCCATGCCGATCAGCGCGACAGCCGTGCGCCCGCCGGGCCGCGACTGGACGGCGACCCCGACCACGGCCCAGTCCAGGGCGCGGCGGCTGAACTTCTCGAAGGCGTACGCCAGGCCGCCGGCGGCCGGCAGCCGGATCTCGGTGAGCAGCTCGTCCGCCGCCAGCGCGCTCTGACGCGGACCGGTGAAGAACTCCCCGGCCGGGATCTCCCGGACTCCCGCCGGGCCCCGCGCCACCAGCACGCCGTCCAGGGCGAGCACGGCCGCGGCCAGGTCGGCGGCCGGGTCGGCGTGGGCCAGCGAGCCGCCGATCGTGCCCCGGTTGCGCACCTGCGGATCGCCGATCCGGCGCGCGGCGGCGGCCAGCAACGGCACGTGCTCGGCGACCACCGGATCCCGCTCCAGGATCCGGTGACTGGTCAGCGCGCCGACCGCCACCTGATCGCCGTCCCGCCTGACGTACGAGAGCTCGCGGAGGCGGCCGATGTCGACCAGGACGCCCGGCTCGGCCCGCCGCAGCTTCATCGCGGGCAGTAGGGAGTGGCCGCCCGCCAGCAGCCTGGCGGCGCCGCCGTGCCGGGAGAGCTCGGCGAGGGCCTCCTGGACGGAGCCCGCGCGCACGTAGGAGAAGCCCGCCGGGATCATCGCGCTCCTCCGTTCGCGGCCGCCCACTGGACCGACTCGACGATCATCTGGTAGCCGGTGCACCGGCACATGTTGCCCTTCAGCCCGTCGCGGATCTCCTGCTCCGACGGGTCGGGCCGCTCGGTGAGCAGCGCGGTGGCGGCCATGACCATGCCCGGCGTGCAGAAACCGCACTGCAGGCCGTGACACTGCCGGAAGCCCTCCTGTACGGGGGACAGCCCGTCCGGCCCGCCCAGCCCCTCGACCGTGGTGACCGAGCAGCCGTCGGCCTGCGCGGCCAGGACGGTGCAGGACTTCACCGCCGCGCCGTCGAGCATGACCGTGCAGGCGCCGCAGCTGGAGGTGTCGCAGCCGACGTGGGTGCCGGTCAGCGACAGCGTGTCGCGCAGGAAGTGGACGAGCAGCTGCCGGGGCTCGACCTCCCGGCTGTGCGGCTGCCCGTTGACGGTGATCTCAACTCGCATGGTGCATGGCCTTCCAGACTCGTTCCGGCGTGCAGGGCATTTCCACGTCGCGCACGCCGAGATGGGCGAGCGCGTCCACGACGGCGTTCACCACGGCCTGCGGCGCGGCCGTGGCGCCCGCCTCACCGAGCCCCTTGGCGCCGAGCGGGTTGAAGCTGGACTTGGTCTCGATGTGGTGGGTCTCGTAGCTGGGCAGGTCGAGCATGCCCGGCACCATGTAGTCCTCCAGCGAGGCGGCGAGCGGCCGGCCGTCGGCGTCGAAGGAGACCTTCTCGTACAGGGCCTGGGCGATGCCCTGCGCCACCCCGCCGTGGATCTGCCCGCGCGCCGTCATCGGGTTGATGACGGTCCCGCAGTCGTCCACGCACACGTAGCGCAGGACGTGCACATGCCCGGTGTCGCGGTCGATCTCCACCACGCAGCCGTGCGCGCCGCTCGGGTAGCTCAGGTTCGACGGCTCGTAGTACGAGGTGCACTCCAGTCCGAGCCCGGTGCCGGCGGGGAGCAGGTGCGGCTTGAAGGAGCGCTCGGCCACCGCGGCCAGGCTCACCTCCGCCGTGGGGACGCCCTTGACCTGGAAGCCCGCGTCCACCCTCACCAGGTCGTCGCCCTCGGCCTCCAGCATGTGCGCCGCGATGAGCCTGGCCTTGGCCGCCACGTCCGCCGCGGCCTGCCGTACGGCGTTGCCCGCGACCGGCATGCCCCGGCTGCCCATCGTGCCGATGCCCTCCTGCACGACTGCCGTGTCGCCGTAGAGCACGCTGATGGCGTCGAAGGGCACTCCCAGCTCGTCGGCCGCGATCTGGGCCAGGGCGGTCTGGTGCCCCTGCCCGTGCGGGGCGGTGCCGACCAGGATGATCGCCGAGCCGTCCGGCTGCAGCCGGACGTTCGCCGACTCCCAGCCGCCGATGTAGCCGAACTGCTCGAACAGCGGCGTGGGCCCGAACCCGCCCATCTCCACGAACGTGGACAGCCCGACGCCGAGCAGCTTGGCGCCGGGATCGGCGCGCCGCCGCTCCTGCTCCTCGCGCAGCCCGGCGTAGTCCAGCCGGCTCAGCAGCAGGTCCAGGGCGGCCGGGTAGTCGGCCTCGTCGTACACGATCCCCTCGAAGGGCGTCTGGTACGGCATCTCGCCCGGCTGGACGAGGTTCACCCGTCGGACGTCGGCCGGGTCCTTGCCGAGCCGGCGGGCGACGAGGTCGACGACCCGCTCGATCAGGAAGCTCGCCTCGGGCCGTCCCGCACCCCGGTAGGAGGCAGTAGGCGTTGTGTTTGTAACGACGCTTCTGAACCGTGCGGCGATCTTCGGGATCCGGTAGCAGCCGCCGAGCATGTACGAGGTGAGCGTGGCGAGTGCGATGCCCACCGGGTCGGGCACGCCGCCCGTGTTGACGGTGAGCGTCACGTCCAGGGCGAGGATCGTGCCCTCGTCGTCGAACCCGACCTCGACCTCCTGGATCTGGTCACGGCCGTGGTAGGTGTGCACCATGTGCTCGCCGCGCGTCTCGACGAACTTGACCGGCCTGCTGAGCCTGCGCGACAGCTCGGGCGCGAGGAACAACTCCGGCATGAACGACGACTTCACCCCGAAGGCGCCGCCGACGTCGGGCGCGATGACCCGCACGAGGTGCCTGGCGAGCCCGAACCGCTCGGCGATCTCCGCCCGGACCCGGTGGGGCGCCTGCACCGTGGCCCAGATGGTGGGACCGGCTCCGGTCCAGTCGGCCAGCACCCCGTACGGTTCGAGGGGCGCGCCGGCGCAGCGCTGGTTGACCAGGCGGGCGCGCAGGCGGTGGGGCGAGGCGTCAAGCTCGTCCGCCACGTCGTGCGGCGTCACCTGCTGCTCCAGGGCGAGGTTGCTCTCCAGCGGCGCGAAGATCGGTACGGCGTCCGGCGCGAGGGCGTCGGCCACCGTCGCCATCACCGGCAGCGGCTCGTACTCCACCCGCACGGCCCGGGCCGCGTCCGCGGCGAGGTAGCGGTCGGTCGCGACCACCACGGCCACCGGCTCGCCGACGTAGTGGACCTTGTCGCCTGCCAGGTAGCTACGTTCCAGGCCGGGTACGGACGGCCTGGCCGGGAGCTCGGCGAAGTCCTTCGCGGTCCACACGCCGACCACGCCCGGCAGGGCTCTGGCCGCGTCGGCGTCGATCCGGGTGATGAGCGCGTGGGCCTCACCACTGTGCACATAGACCATGTGGAGCAGTCCGGGACGATGAATGTCGTCCACGAACGTGCCGCGTCCGGTCAGCAGCGCGGCGTCCTCCTTGCGCGGTACAGCCGAGCCGATCATCGTCACGGGCCACCTCCGTGGCTGCCAAAAGCAGGCGTCGTTAGGAGTATGGCCACTTATCTTGTCCGTGCTGGGCCTCCCCGGCAAGACCTCCGGGCCATCTCGCGGGTGGACGCCGGAATTGACAACCGCCGGACGGACACGGTAAGGCCGCGTTTCTACTCCAGCACCCGGCCGACCAGCTCGCCCTCGCGGGGGACCGCCAGGCAGTACGCCGTCCGCGCGCCGGGCCACTCGTGCTCCAGAGGAGGGAGCACGCCGGCCTCGACCGTCTCACGCTTCGACGCCTTGATCCGCAGCCTCGGGGCGCACCACGCCAGGGCCTCCCGCCTCGCCTCCTCCTCGCCGGGCCAGGGGCCCTCGGGCAGCACGTAGATCGAGGCGTACTCGGCGGCGTGCGGGTGCCCGCACGGCACGAGCGTCGCGACGAGGTCATGGGGGAGGTCGAGCAGGCAGTCACCGGGACGCAGGTAGGTCGCGTGGTGGCGCGACGTCTCCGGGGTGGGGCCCGGCCCCGGCGTCTCGGCCGCGCTGCTCGGGCTGTCCCGCACGGCCGTGGCCGGGGTGGTCGAGGTGCCGGTGGAGCATGCCGGACCCGCCCAGAGAAGGCAGACCGTGATAGCGGTCAGGCGATGGCGTGCGCGCAGGGGCATGAAGACCGAGGGTCGCAGTTCCCGATCACCGTCCGGTCGCGGAAAAGGTGGCAAAGGGTCACACCGTGCGGCGGGCGGCCCGGCGGCGGCAGGAGGCCAGGGTGACGGCGTAGGCGATCGGGGGCAGCACGAACACCGCGACGCGCAGGCCGTACACGATGGCCAGGTAGGTGTCGTGCGGGGCGGCGAGCAGCGGCGTCGGCGCGGCCGGATCGGGAGGGATCTCCGAGACCCACGTCGCCGCCCAGACCATCGTGAAGAACGTGATGACCGCGACGCCCGCCGCGGTGCGGACCGGCACCTGGGAGGGGCGGTCCAGCAGGTGGTGGGAGCCACGGTCACCGGTCAGGCGGCGGTCGACGAACGGATAGCAGAGCAGCACCAGGAAGAACGCCGCCAGTACGAGCATCGGGATCCAGAGCCCGGCCTGCAGCACGTACCCGCCCACCGTGATCTCCCAGGGCGGGGTCAGGCGCAGGCCGCCGTCGAGCACGCCGAAGTACCAGAACGGCTGGGCCGACGGCGGCGGCCTGCCCGGCTGGTAGGCGCCGTGCTCCCAGACCGGGTTGACCCGGACCAACGTGGCGAGCAGCGCGATGGCCGCCATGGTGAACAGGGCGGTGGCGCCGTTCTTGACCGCGAAGTAGGGGAAGAAGGGGCCGCCCGTCACCTTCGACTCGTCGGAGCCGGCGACGCGGCGCTCGGTGTGCTTCTGCCGCCAGGTCAGGATCAGCCCGTGCAGCGGCACCACGGCCAGCAGGATCCCGGGGACCAGCAGCACGTGCGTGACGAACAGCCGCGGCACGACCTCGCCGGGGAACGTCCCGCCGAAGACGAACTGCGACAGGTAGGTGCCGGCCAGCGGGATCGACAGCAGCAGGCCCTGCGCCTCGCGCAGCCCGGTGAACGCCAGCTGGTCGGCGGTGAGCGAGACGCCCAGGAACGACTCGAACAGCACCAGCCCGAACAGCAGCACGCCCAGCATCCAGGTCAGCTCGCGCGGCTTGCGGAAGGCGCCGGTGAAGAAGACGCGGAACAGGTGGGCCACGATCGACAGCACGAACACCGTCGCCCCCCAGTGGTGTAACTGCCGCACCAGCAGGCCGCCGCGCACCTCCAGGCTGAGCTCCCGCACCGACGCGAACGCCAGCTGAGGGTCGGGCTGGTAGAAGAACGTCAGGAAGGTGCCGGTCAGCACGATCAGGACGAACGAGTAGAGCGCCAGTTCGCCCAGCAGGAACGACCAGTGGCTCGGGAAGAGCTTGCGCAGGTTGGGGCGGAGCCAGCGGCCCAGGCCGAGGCGGTCGTCCAGGTAGAGCGCGCCACCCCGCGCCGCCCGCGTGGAGCCGGCGGCCAGGCGGGCGCGGACCTTGGGCTTCGTCGGAGTGGCCACGGCGCCTCCTGTGGGGGTGATCCGATTGTGCACCGGTCCTTCGGGTTTCTCAAGAATTGGTGTAAACCAATTGGTATAAACCACTTCGCCAGGCATGCGAATATCAATTGGATTAGACCGGTCTATGGCTGTTTACCTGCGGAAACGATGACTTAACCGATGAGTGCAGTTTCGTCATCAAAGTCACCGGTAGAGTCCGATCAGAGGCGTTGATTGGAGCTGTGGTGGCCAAGTTCGTTTACGATTTCACCGAGGGCAACAGGAATCTCAAGGATCTACTCGGCGGCAAAGGAGCCAACCTCGCCGAGATGACCAACCTTGGGCTGCCCGTCCCGCCCGGGTTCACGATCACCACCGAGGCCTGCCGGCACTACCTCACGCAGGACACGGTCCCCGACGGTTTCGACCAGGAGGTCGCGGAGCATCTGGCCGCCCTGGAGCGGCAGATGGGGCGCACGCTCGGCCAGGCCGACGACCCGCTGCTCGTCAGTGTTCGCTCGGGCGCGAAGTTCTCGATGCCCGGCATGATGGAGACCGTGCTCAACATCGGGCTCAACGACGAGTCCGTGCACGGCCTGGTCAAGCAGGCCGGCGGCAACGACCGCTTCGCCTGGGACTCCTACCGCAGGCTCATCCAGATGTTCGGCAAGACCGTGCTCGGCATCGACGGCGAGCACTTCGAGCACGCGCTCGACACCCTCAAGGGCGACCGTCAGGACACCGACCTGGCGGCCACCGAACTGCAGGCGCTGGTCGAGACCTTCAAGGGCATCGTCCGCGAGCAGACCGGCCACGACTTCCCGGCCGACCCCCGCGAGCAGATGCGCCAGGCCGTCATGGCGGTCTTCGACTCCTGGAACGCCCCGCGCGCCATCCTGTACCGCCGCCAGGAGCGCATCCCCGCCGACCTCGGCACCGCCGTCAACATCGTCGCCATGGTCTTCGGCAACTGCGGCGACGACTCGGGCACCGGCGTCGCCTTCACCCGCGACCCCGGCTCCGGCCACCAGGGCATCTACGGCGACTACCTGCAGAACGCGCAGGGCGAGGACGTGGTCGCGGGCATCCGCAACACGATCCCGCTGCAGGACCTGGAGCGCCTCGACAAGAGCAGCTACGACGAGCTCCTGGCGATCATGGAGAAGCTCGAGAACCACTACCGCGACCTGTGCGACATCGAGTTCACCGTCGAGCGCGGCAAGCTGTGGATGCTGCAGACCCGGGTCGGCAAGCGCACCGCCGCGGCCGCGTTCCGGATCGCCACCCAGCTCGTCGACCAGGGGCTCATCACCCTCGACGAGGCCGTCACCCGGGTCACGGGCGACCAGCTGGCCCAGCTGATGTTCCCGCGCTTCGACACCGGCGCCGACAAGAAGAAGATCGCCAAGGGCATGAACGCCTCGCCCGGCGCGGCGGTCGGCAAGGCCGTCTTCTCCTCCGAGCGCGCCGTCGAGCTGGCCGCCCAGGGTGAGGACGTCATCCTGGTGCGCCGCGAGACCAACCCCGACGACCTCTCCGGCATGATCGCCGCCCGTGGCGTCCTCACCAGCCGCGGCGGCAAGACCTCGCACGCCGCCGTGGTCGCCCGCGGCATGGGCAAGACCTGCGTCTGCGGCGCCGAGGAGCTCGACGTGTCCACCTCCGAGCGGAGGTTCACCGCGCCGGGCGGCGTGGTGGTCACCGAGGGCGAGGTCATCTCCATCGACGGCAGCACCGGCGAGATCTTCCTCGGCGAGGTGCCCGTCGTGGACTCCGCCGTGGTGGAGTACTTCGAGCGCGGCGGCGCGCTCCAGGAGGACGGCCTGGATCGCGAGGGCGAGCTGGTGCGAGCCGTCGACCGGATCATGCGGCACGCCGACGCCACCCGGCGGCTGGGCGTGCGGGCCAACGCCGACACGCCCGAGGACTCGGCCAGGGCCCGCCGCTTCGGCGCGCAGGGCATCGGGCTGTGCCGCACCGAGCACATGTTCCTGGGCGAGCGGCGCCAGCTGGTCGAGGACCTGGTGCTGGCCTCGGGCGAGGAGGAGCGGCAGGCGGCGCTGGACGCGCTCGAACCGCTCCAGAAGTCCGACTTCATCGGGATATTTCAGGCGATGGGGGACCTGCCGGTGACGGTGCGCCTCATCGACCCGCCCCTCCACGAGTTCCTGCCCGACCTCACCGACCTGTCCGTCAAGATCGCACTGGCCGACGCCGGTCACGGCGAGGTCTCCGTCAAGGATCGCGAGCTGCTGACCGCCGTCAAGAGACTGCACGAGCAGAACCCCATGCTCGGCCTGCGCGGGGTACGCCTCGGGCTGGTCATCCCCGGCCTGTTCGCCATGCAGGTACGGGCCATCGCCCAGGCCGCCAAGGAGGTGCCCGGAGCCCGGCCCGAGATCATGATCCCGCTCATCGCCGCCGTACAGGAGCTGGAGGCCGTCCGCGAGGAGGTCGCCGCGATCCTGGCCGAGACCGGCGTCGACGCCCTGATCGGCACCATGATCGAGACACCGAGGGCGGCGCTGACCGCCGGCCAGGTGGCCGAGGCCGCCGAGTTCTTCTCCTTCGGCACCAACGACCTGACCCAGATGGCGTGGGCGTTCTCCCGCGACGACGTCGAGGCCGCGTTCTTCTCCCGCTACCTGGATCTCGGCATCTTCGGGGTCTCCCCGTTCGAGACCCTCGACCAGGAGGGCGTCGGCCGCCTCGTCAGGCTCGCCGCCGAGGAGGGGCGCGCAGCCCGGCCGGACCTCAAGCTCGGCATCTGCGGTGAGCACGGCGGTGACCCCGACTCGGTGCACTTCTGCCACGACGTCGGGCTCGACTACGTCTCCTGCTCGCCGTTCCGCATCCCGGTCGCCCGCCTGGAGGCCGGCCGGGCCGCGCTCAGCGACAACGACTCCGACAGCCGCTGACCGGGGGGCACCAAGCACCTACAGCGTGGATGCGCCGTCCTTCAGGGCGGGGAGGAAACGCGGTACGGTCGGGCACTTGTGTCTCCCGTTTGTGTCGGTGGTGATCGGTAGGTTGGTCGGCGTGTCCCGCTTCCGGCTTCAGCCCTCGCCTGCCCAGGAGGCGGCGTTGCTGGAGCATTGCGGGCATGCGCGGTTCGTG
>NZ_JBFAKL010000004.1:0-357914 GCF_040655715.1 Nonomuraea cavernae
TGGCGCCGACGTCACCAAGCCCGCGCCCGCTGGTTCCACCAACGAACCCGCCTCACTCGCCAATGACCAGATCACGATCTACGACTGCCGTACTAGGACCTCTTTGTTCTCGTTCGCTCTCGGGATCCTTTATAGGGAGGACATGGGGGATTTGGCGACCAAGTTCAATCGCGCTGCGGCCTGCCATGATTGCGACTTATGGATATTGACGGTTTCTGGGACCTGATCGAGCGCTCCGATCGCGAGACGGATACCCGTGAGACGCGTCTGGCGTGGCTTGAGGACGAGCTCGCTCGCCGTTCGGTCGAGGAGGTCGTGGACTACTACGCCTGGTGGAAGATCACCCAGGGTCGGGGCTGCACCACCGATCTGTACGCCGCGTACTGGTTCGTGTTCGGCATGGGGTCGCTTGACGGATTTGAGTACTTTGTCGACTGGCTCATCAGCTTGGGACGCGCGACATTCGAGGATGTGGCCGATTGTCCGGATTGCTTGATCGAACTGCCGGAGGTGCTTCGTCTTCTGGAGCGGAAACGGTTGTACTACAGCGCCAAGATAAAGCGGCGGAGACCGGCTTGGACGGAAGAGGAATATCCGGAGTTCGAGCTGTTGGGGTACGTGGCGTACAGCGCCTATGAGAGGTTCGGCAGGGAGGTGGACGGCCTTCATGCGGCTGTCCAGGCCCGAGACATCGATAGTGGATTTCCCTTGATACCGGCGATCGAGGAAACCCGCCAAGGGGAAAAGTGGGATCTCGAGGATGATCGGGAAGTCCTCCGCAGGCTTCCGAGGATCGCGCGATACTTGGGGCTCTGAGGCCCGGTTGAGTCAGTCCGTGGGCTCCTTCGTGGGCTGCCGTGAGCTTTTCGGAGAATGCGACCACGTGTGTACCGCAGCGGTGCCCGCGATCCAGAGCCCCGCGAATCCTCCAGCGGCGGTCGCGCCGATCATGATGGCGCCGGCGACCGCACTGCCGTTACCGCTGGCGAGCATGCCACCCACGACGCCGATCAGGAGTGAGAGCAAGACTCCGCTGAGTGCCCACCAGATGACGGTTGCCTTGCTCACGTGCGGGCTCCTCGTGGTGTATAGCTATTTGATCTTTGTCGAACCGGAAGTGCATGACGTAGAGGTATCAGGAGAGCGGGGAACGCGTTCGCGAGTTGATCTACTCCGGATACGATCGCGCGAATCTCGGACATGACCGGACGGGATCGGACGTTTTCGGTCGCACTATGCTTATGGGGCGCAGCGATGTTATAGGGCTGCATCATCACAAGTCTGACCTGTGGCACCATTGCTACTTATCCCGACGTATGAGGCGGGCGGCAGTCCGTACTTCTTCGCATGCTGCCATGTTCATCCTTAAACTGGACAATCGGTTCGAATCGGACGAATAGATGAATGATGTCGATGAGGGTGAAGACCGCCTGTCTCTGCTCATGGTGCGAGTGAGACGGTTGCGGGAGATAGAGGCCGGAAATCCGTCGTTCAAGCGCCTTGAGAAAGTGGCGCGTGCCCTGTCCGAAGAAGATTCCAGTCGGGGGATATGGCTGAGGCCTCTGCCCAAGTCCACGGTCTGCGATCTGATCAACGGAAAGTCCAAGAAGCTTCCTGACTGGCTGCTGCTGCGGACCGTCGTGGACGTGTGCCATCTGATCGCCACCAAGTCCGGTATCCCGATCGACCCCCTGGAGGACCTCACCCGGGAATTCGCCGTGCTTTGGCGGGAGGCCAAAGAGGATGAGGGCGTCAGGGCCTCCGCCGCCAAGCATGGACGCAAGCCGCCGGAAGCCTTCGCCCGGGACGAACAGCAGATCGGCGGAGATGTCCTGGAGCCGGCTCCAGGTGAACGGTCATCCTGGAAACCTTCAGCGACCACACAGCGCGTGCCCCTGGACTGGGGGCGGCTGGGGAATCTGCGCCTGAAGCGCGCGGAATCGGGTGACGCCAACGCCGCCTACGAACTGGCCGTGCTCCTAGCCTGCGAAGCCTGCAGCAAGGGTGACAGCGACAAAGAAAAGCGGGAGGCCAGGCACTGGCGCTTTCTCGCCGCCTACTGGAACGGCAGGGCGATCGGCGTGATCGCCGCCGCGGCCGAGTTCCAGTTGCAGGGGAGGCAGTTGGTGAAGGCGGCCAGGGCCCTCGCCCGTGAATACGCCGAGGCCGGGAAGCCTAGCTCTGCGTACTTCTGTAGAGCGATGAGGCAGGCGGAAGCGTCCCTTCAGGCTCAGCCTGCTGCTGTACCCGACAACGAGGCTTCGGAGCCAGCCCCTGTGCCCGGCACGACGGTCCTCTGGTCGTCCGCCCGGGCGGTGCGTACATGACTGATCCGGCCCCTGGTTCGCCGGTGCTGTCGGCGTAGGTTAACCCGGGTCGACCCCGACACAGATCAGCCTGCTTGATCTGCTCGGGGTCGACCCGCACGATCGTCGGTGGTCAGAAGATCTCGTCGCGCTCACCGTTGAGGTAGTCGTGCGTTCGTTGTTCCAGCTCGGCCGCGTCGATGTGGTCCGAATCCACCAAAATGGAATCGAGTGCCTTCAGCCAGCTCTCGTAGTACGCCTCGCCTCCGGTCTCGCCTTCGGTGATGGCCTGCACCAGCCGGTCGCGGAAGTCGTTCCACCCGATGGCCTGCCGCTCCTGGAGCGCGACGGCGATCCCGAAGACGCGGCCCTGCCAGGGGGCCTCGAAGACGAGCTCACCATTGCTGCGTGGTGGCGCGTCCGCCGCTTCCGTCATGTCGTTGATCACTAGGGTCGGCTCCATGACTATCTCCTGTCCGGGACCAGTGCCGGGGCGACGCCGATCATCGAGTCTCTCGTGACGAGGCCGGCCAGTTGCTCCTCGGTCATGTCTTCGGTGCCGGCCGGACGCTCGGGAATCACCAGGTAGCGGATCTCGGCGCTGGAGTCCCACACCCTCACATCCACCTCGTCGGGAAGCTCGGTGCCGAACTCCTTCAGCACCGCGCGGGGTTCCAAGACGACACGGGAGCGGTAGGCGAGATCCTTGTACCATTTGGGCGGCAGGCCCAGGACCGGCCACGGATAGCACGAGCACAGCGTGCAGACCACGACGTTGTGCACCTCGGGTGTGTTCTCGACGGCCACCATGTGCTCGCCCTGCGTTCCGGCGAAGCCCAGCTCGGCGATGGCAGCGGCCGCGTTGGACTGCAGCCGCGCACGGTACTCCGGGTCCACCCAGGCGCGAGCGACGACCTTCGCGCCGTTGAGCGGTCCGATCTCGTGTTCGAAGGCATTGACGACGGCGTCCACGGCCGAGGGGGTAAGCAGTCCTTTCTCGTACAGCAACGACTCCAGAGCTCGGGCTCGCGCCTCGACCTCGCTCATCGGCTCGGGGTGATGTCCGCTCATGATCGGCTGTTCTCCAAGTTCTCGCCGTCCGACATTTGCTCGATCAGATAGCTCTCCCACAGATCGAGGTGCACGCACCCCGCCTGTGCCTCCGCCTCCTCGCCCCACAGGTCGTGGGCGTCGAAGCGGACGGTGTAGAGAGGTTCGGGGTTCTCGCCCCGGAGGTGGGCTCTGCTGTCCGGCAGTACGTGGGACCCGTGGTAGGCGATGATCGTGCCGCGCTTACCGCGGGCGTAGCCAGGCAGCCGAGTGTGGGTGCGCGAGATCCATGGGGTGGTGACCACCTCGTCGCCGATCGCGAACTTCGGCGTGGCACCCGTCTCCCTCAGGGATGGGCCACCGGTGGCGATGGCGTCGCGCACCGTTCGAGCCAGCTCGCCGTCGTCCGGCACGGACTCAGGACTCGGCAGAGGTCTCCCGGACAGGACGGCCCGCACCCTCTCCACGCGTTCCGCCTCGTCGATGATGCCCTTCTGCACCAGCAGCTTCTCCATCGCCACCAGCCAGTGCTCGTAGTAGCTGGTCGAGAGGTAGGCGACGTTGCCCATGCGCTCGATCGCGTTGCGGTTCTCGTCCGCGGCGGCCACACCCTGGCACAGCGAGGCGATGGCGATCGCGAAGGCCTGGCGTTCCCAGTCCGCGCTGAAGACGGACTCGTCGGATTCGCTGACCACCGGCCCGAAGCCGAGGACGCCGCCGACGTCATGTGCACCGTTCATCTGTCACGGCCCCTTTCTCGCACCGGTACGACCGGCGAACCATCATGTGAACAAACGATCGCTTTCATGGGTGACTGCCACCTTTCTCAGGAAGGGGTGAGACCGGTTCCGCTGCCGCGTCCCCGTAGCCTCCACCACAGCGCCGCCCCTCCCCAGCAGAGGGCGAAGATCGCCGCGATGCCGTAGCCCAGCAGCTCGAAGTGCTCGGCCAGCGCGCCCAGCGGATCGAGCCAGTCCACCTGGCCATGCTCCGTCAGCAACGCCGCGAAGTAGATGGCGGCGACGAATCCTGCGATCACCACGGTCATCGCCGTGGTGGCTGTGTTGAAGAACAACGTGCGAGCGGGGTCGCGATATGACCACGAGTAGACCCTGGTCATCAGCAGGGAGTCGGCGGTGTCGAAGGTGCTCATCCCCGCGGCGAACAGAAGGGGGAGGCTCAGCATCCCGAGCAGCGGCAACCCGCCCTGCGCCGCGGCCGAGGCGGCCAGGCCCAGCAAGGCCACCTCCGACGCCGTTTCCAGGCCCAGGCCCATCAGCAACCCGACCGGATACATATGCCAGGAGGACTTGATCAGCGAGCGTATGCGACTGCCCAGCAGCCGGTGGACGATTCCACGCTCGGCAAGCAGCCGCTCCAGACTCTCCCCTGCCACCTCCTCGCGACGCACGTTGCGTCGCAGCACCAGCAAGTCACGCAGGACGAACGCGTTGAGCACCGCCACGACCAGCAGGAAGATCAGGGCGACGAGTCGCGCCAGCAGGGCGCCCGTCGTACGCGCCGCATCCAGGTCGGACTGGTGCAACGCGGCTGCCCCCAGCGCGACGACCACCGAGAGCAGCAGCACGACCGTGGAGTGCCCCATCGCGAAGAAGAAGCCGACGCCTAACGGCCGCCGACCGCGCAACAGCATGAGGCGAGTGGTGTCGTCGATGGCGGCGATGTGGTCGGCGTCGAACGCGTGACGCACGCCGAGGAGGTACGCGAGGACGCCGGCGCCCGCGAGCCCGCCGGTCGTGGCCAGGTCTCCTGAGTGGAAGAGATACAGGGTGATGCCCAGCACATGTAGCAGCAGGATGGCGCCGCCGATGCCGGCCAGGCGGCGCCGTTCCGCGCCGGTCCAGCCCCCGGCCGTGGGGACGGCCTCGCTCCTGTCCATCACGACAGGGCCTGCTGCTCGTGCGTTCCGATAACTCGCCCTGCAAGCGTTCGTTCGTGTGTTGCCCCGCTCATGGCCTTGAGCGAACTCAGGTCCGGCGGTCGCATTCCCCGGCCCAGATCACGAGGAAGGTCTCTCCTTGGTCGCGTCCATGTTCGGATCGGACCTCTGGCGTGTGCACTGTCTCGCCGAGATTTGCGGACGACGTGAATGGTCTGATCACGATCTACCTCGTATGTGAACCTGATCCTGCGAATCGCGGTAGAGGCCACGATCCCAGTTGCATCCATAGAGCGGCGTTTTGAAAGGTTGTCCGCAATTCGATAACTAACAAGACATAATTGCCTGCAAATGCACTTTATCACTGTTTGTCTTATTTTGGGAAGGGGTTTCGGCCCCGGGCGCCGGCCGAGTTCGGCGCCGCCCGTGGCGCCCTGGCGACCTTACGTGCTCGGCAGGTCGCGCAAGGTGGCCTCGATCCAGTCGTACGCGATCGTGGACTCCGGTGGCCAGGGCGTGCCCTGGATGATCGCCACCAGCTCCCACTGCCTGGCCGACCGCGGATCGTGCTCGTCGAACGAGCGCAGCAGCTCCTCGCGGCTCAGCCCCATGACCGCCAGGATCCGCTCCAGAATCGGCTCGGACTCGGGTGAGCCGGGCTCGACGCCCGCCCGCGAAGCGGTCATTGCCTCCCGCGTGACCTGGGCGTTGGCCTCGTTCCAGGCGTCGAGATCCCGTTCCTCCTCCCAGAAACCCCTGCTCTGCCGGTGCAGGCTGGCGCGGTAGTCCCCGTCGGCGAGCAGCTCGGCCAGTTCCAGCCACGCGTCGAGTTGCGCGACGGTCGGCTCCTCGGGCAGCTCGGGGAGCAGGGCGTCGCGCTTGCCGGCCAGCCACTCGTGCAGCGCCTCGACGCCGCCGCCGACCTCGTCGACGAAGTCGTCGAGCAGGATCTCCATCTCGGCCGCGCCGACCCGGCCGAGCGCGTGGAGTCTGCGCAGATCCTCCTCGGCGGGATCGCCGTCGCGGGCCAGCGTCGCCCTGAGCACCGCCCTGGTCCGCTGGAGTGACTTGATCTGCGTCTCGACCGTCTTGAGGTGCAGGTCGAGTACGTTCCTCAGCCGGCGGTCGCCGAGTGAGCGGATCGTGGCCAGGTCGACCCCGATCTCCCTGAGTGTGCGGATCAGCTCCAGCCGGGCCCGGTCCTCGTCGCCATAGATCCGGTAACCGGCGGGAGTGCGCTCGCGCTCGGGCAGGACGCCCGCGTCGGAGTAGAAGCGGATCGTCTTCACCGGCAGGCCGGTGAGCTTCGCCAGGCGGCCGATCGTGTAGCTCATAATTCGGTTGAGTCTCCAGTAACAGGAGACTTTAGGTTACCCGGCATGGCGAAGAACAAGATAGCCAGGGTCGTAACCCTGCACATTCAGGCCGGCGAGGCGGGCCCGGCGAACGTCGGCAAGGACCTCGGGCCGCTCGGCATCAACCTCATGGAGTTCTGCCGGCACTACAACGCGCAGACTCAGGATCGGCGCGGGTTCGTGATCCCCGCGGTCATCACGGTCTACGAGGACAGGTCGTTCGAGGTCGTCACCAAGCAGCCGACCACCGCCTCGCTGATCCGTCACGTCGCGGGGCTCGACGGCGGCAGCCCGCGTCCAGGCCACCAGAGCGGCGGTCAGATCACCCGTGCCCAGCTCCGCGAGGTCGCCCAGGCCAAGCTTCCCGACCTCAACACCGCCGACCTGGACCAGGCCGAGAAGATCGTCGCGGGGACGGCCCGCTCCATGGGTCTCACCGTCCGTGATTAGCGAATGTGTACGGTGAGGCGTCAGCAATCCGTCACGATCTGAATACTCTACGCGCCCAATCTGGTGCTACCTGGAAACTGTGCATATTGTTTGATATTAATTGGCCGGATGGCGAATGAGTCGACCATAAGGCAGAATCCCAAATGTCGCGATCCCTGCGTCGCTCGCTTTTCGGTGCCTTGACATTTTTGGTCATTATCGGCGGTTGTTTCTGGGTGGCCGTGAGCTTTCCCGAGAGGCGGCCGCCGGCCTCGGAAACTCCTGGCTCATGTCCGACCGTGACCGTCACGAGCACCGGCTCTCCCGGCCCGGTGGAAGGGGTGCCCACCCCCGCGCCTGACACGGGCCCCTGCGTCAGGGTCGAGTCCGCCGATGAAGACGGTGAATTCAGCGTTCCAGATTTCGACGGATGGGGGGCCACGGGACACCCGCCCCGCACCGCCCAGACCGCGGTGACCGTGGAACCGGCGGCCTTGGCGGAGGTGGAGAAGTTTCCCCTCCTGGCCGAACTCCAGCAATATCAGTCCCTGCCGGACGCCCCGCCCGCCGAGTCTGAATTCGTCAAGGTTTCGATTGTGCACACCGTCCAGTTGAACCATGGCGACCCGCTCCTCGCGAACGCGCGGTCAACGAACGCGACCCAGTACAGCACGGAGTTCATCCAGGAAGGACTCGGGCATATAGACACGGACTCCTCCACCTCCTACATGGAGACCGTTTTCTTCCCGCCGAAGGTGACCCCCGACTCCAAAGGCGGCGCCGTCGTCACCGTCCGGGGATTGGGATACAGCCGCTATGCCGAGGAAACCCCGTTGCTCGGGCTGGAGTCGGGCCCATACGACAACTCGGACTCGTACGACGAACCGGCGGTCACGTCGCACACCATCCACATCCGTTTCAAAGGTTGGGAGGTGGCCGGAGCGGCCGGGCAGGTTCCGGCCAAGCTGAGCACAGGAGCGCTGGACATCGTAGGTGGCGTGGAGACCCGCATCGCTCTTGTCCGGTCCGGCGGAGAAGCACCGGACTTCACCGCATATCTGATGGAAGGCGGCACACTAACCGATCAGCCGGCCGAGTCCGCTGATGACGCCGATCCAGATCTGTCCGGGGCGCTAGAGGTGCTGCTGGTCTCGGTGACGGCCGTCGCGCTGATCGTGCTGATCGCGCAATGGCTCGGCCGAGCCTGGTGGCGGCGGCGCCTCAACCGTTTCCTGGCGGGCGGGATCGTCGTACTGCTCGCCGTATTCATCTTCTTCTCCCTCCTCGCCCCCCTCGCCGTGGAGTCGAATGACGTACAGACTGACGTGGCGTCGCTGATCTGGGTGGCCCTGGTCTGCGTCCTCGCAGTCAACCACGCGGTACGCAGGCTCGGGCTACCGCGCTGGCCACGCCGTGATGTGCTCATCGGCTCGGCGGTCCTGCTGGTCGTCGGGGTGGGGCTGACGGCACTCGTGTGGGCGCAGGACGTGGAGTCCATCGAATGGCCCGCGGTCCTGCTGGTCGCCGGGGTGCCCGTGCTGTTCACGGTGATCCAGCCGCTGCGTCGCATGGCGCTGCCCGTAGCGGGGGTGGCGCTCGCCGCTGTCGGTGTGATCCTCGCTGTTGGCAGTGATGTGCTGGATGGGCGGGTCGGGCCGGCGCAGGTCGCCGGCCCGCTCATCTGGCTGGTCATTGTGGCCGCGGCCATCGCGGTGAGCGCGGGCTGTTGGACGGGAGCGCAGGTGCTCGTCCTGATACTGGTCGCCGTCGCCGTCTACGTCGCTCAGTGGGCCCTGAGGGGCTCGTATGACTGGTCCTCCCTGGTGGTGACCACCGCGCCGATCCTGCTACTCCTCCTGCTGATGCTCCGCCTTCGGCGGCTCGGGCAGCGGTCCACGGCGGTCGCCTTAAGCGAGACCCGCGCGTCGGTGGCGTTGGTGGCGATGGCGCTTTATCTGTATCCGGCGGCGTTCACCACCATCGGAATCGCATCTCTGGTCGCCTTGGCGGCCGTCTGGTGGCTGCTCTCCGGCACGCAGGCCCGGCGCGCTCCCGAATTCGCCGCGATCACGGCCGAGGCGCACGCCGCGGTGGTCGCTGCGTCGATCCGCCGCCGGTTCATGCGCTTGGCACTGCGTCACCTGTACCGCACCGGGCGGGCGAGGCTGGGCACCGGGGAGATGACCATGGCGGCGTTCGAGGAGCAGCGCACGTCACTCGAACGCGCCATCGCGTCGGAGGCCGTCGCATCGGACCATGCGGGCACCGTCCACCCGGACCTGGCCTTCGCCACATCCGGCGGGCGTACGCCATGGCAGAACGGCGTCGCTGGATTCCTGGTGGCGTTCGCGGTGACGGTCCCGATCACGCTCATCTACAAGCAGCCCTTCGGCCAGCACACCGATGCCGTGTTGTACGTGTTCGATGCGCGCGCGATCTTCGGGCTGCCCTTCTTCGGACTGATCTACGGTTACTTCTATCCGCGGATCCGCGGTGACCACCCGCTCTCCAAGGCCGCGCACCTGCTCGTCGCAGTCCTGGTCATTGAGGTGGCGGCACTCCTGCCGCGGTTCGTCGGCCCGGAGATGCCAGAGGACAAACTCTGGCTGCTCGCGCTCGTCATCGGTGAGGTAACGCTGCTCGCCCTCACGCTCGGGCTGTTCTGGGAGGGGCGGCTGATGCGGCTCGCCCGGGAGCCGTGGCACCGGATCCGGGGGCTGCTGAGCATACGCGGGCTGGCCGCGCCGCTGTCGGCCCTGGCCATCGCGGCGGTCACCACCCTCGGCACGCCCTTCGCAGCGCGGATCGCAGCGCCCCCTCCGCCGAGCGTCCCCGCCGGGGACATCGATACCCGGATCGAGGCCGAGAAGTTCACCCGCTCCACCGGCGGGCGCGTTGAGCCCACCGATGACATCATCGGCGGACAGAGCGAAGTCGCCGGGATAGGCGACGGCGACCGGCTCACCTACCACATCAACCTCGGCCCGAAGCCGGTGAACAACATCCGGGTACGGCTGGCGAGCGGCGCCGGGAAGAACGCCGGCGGAAGGATCAAAGTTTTCCTCGACGACGGCGCCGAACCCATCGTCGAGGTCGTCATCCCCCACACGGATGGCTGGCAGACCTGGAAGACGGTGCCGAGACCTATCGCCCCGGTGACCGGGGAGCACACCTTGGTGCTCGAATTCTCTGCCGCCCAGTCCGACGACGACATCGTGAGCATCAACTGGATCGAGTTCAAGTGATCACGCGGGCGACAGCCCAGGAGCGACCAGTGGGGTGACCCGATTGCCCGCCAGTGCGCGGCGAAGCTTCACGACCGTGGTCACGGCCACCATCCTGCCACCAGCACGTCCGCGAAGGCGTGTGCCATCGCACCAGAGTCGGGCAACCAGGCCCACTGCCCGTTGGGGTTGCACTCGATGAAGACCCACTGATCGCTGACCGCTTCGAGAACGAAGTCGAAGCAGCCGAAGACCAGACCGAATCGGTCGAGGTAGTCACGTAGTGCGTGCTCGATCGACGCGGGCACGTCAACAGGGTCGTAGCCGATCTGATCCCGGTCTCCGCTACGCCAGTCGAGCGTGTCGTCGGGTGCGGTGATCCGGCTGGCGAACACGTTGCGCCCGATCACGGTCACCCTGGCGTCAGCGGACTTGCGCACCTCCTTCTGGAACAGGTGCGCGGTCACCGAAATCGAGTCGTCAAGCTCCTGCTCGGTGACCCGTTGGGTCCAGATCGCGGCAGTACGGTCAGCTGGATCGCGGGGGACACCCCGAAACGACTTGTAGACGATCGGGCCGTGCTCCGCGGCGAACTTTCGCGCCTGCGCCACGTCGTTGGTGATCAGGGTCACCGGGACGGCCAGTCCTAGCTGCGCGGCCATCCGCAACTGGGCGGGCTTGAAGTCGGCCCGGTTGATCGCCGCGGGATGGTTGACGTACGCGGCGCCGTACAAGTCGTCAAGGAGGCCGCCGAGTCCGTGCCGGGCCTCGACGGCGGCGAACTCCGCTTCCTTGACGGGCAGGTGAGCGAATCGGGCGGAGAAAGGGGTGGGGCGGCGGTAGTACACAGCCCTGACGTCTTCCAGCTCGATGTCGCGACTCGGTGTGCGGAGCCGGCCGGTCCACTTCTCGCGGCCGGCTCCCATGTATGCGCCGAACGACAACGCGTCGCCGATCTCGGCAGGGTCGATGCGGCCAACCCGTACGTCGCGCTCGATCAGCGCCTCGATCACCAGGTTGGCGGTGAGGTCCGCCGCGGACGTGATCACCAGGACGGTGCCCTGCGGGGACCGCATTCTGTTACTTCTGGTCGCTGCTGGAGTCGTCTTCTGTGTTGGGCGCGTTCTTCGTGCTGCCTCCCGGTTGGGACACGGTGAGCGCTGCGAAGGTCCTGGCGTCGCTCATGTCGACGATCCGCTGCTCCTCGTCGTAGAAGCGGGTGAGCTGAGTGGAGGGATCGAGTCGTGTCGTGGCGTACGGGAGCGAGACTTCTGGCAGGTCTTCTGATGCTCGTCCCAAACCCCAGGGCCGCATGGGTTTACCAGTGGACATGGCGCATGACCCCTTCGGGAAGTCGAGGAGGATTCCTGCGCTAAAGGCTACCTGTCGAGGAGCCTTTAGCCCTTGGGGTGAACGGGACTGTGGCGTGGACCGTACCCGGATCGAACCTGTACGAGGATCACCGGCTCGCCATCGGGGACAAGACGGTCCACCGGCTCGGGTTCGGTGCCATGCGCCTGACCGGACCGGGCATCTGGGGGCCGCCCCGTGACCACGACGAGGCCATCAGGGTGCTGCGTCGCGCCGTCGAGCTGGGCGTCGACTTCATCGACACCGCCGACTCCTACGGCCCGTACGTCAGCACTGCGAGAAGCAGGGCATCGGCTTCAACCCGTGGAATCCCATCGCGGCGGGCGCGCTGGCCGAGCCGGACGGCCCGGTCGACCACGTCGCCCGCGCCACGGGCGGCGGCGCCGGGGAAGCTCCTACGTGTCTTCCCGCAGCGCCTGCTCGACGGCCAGCAGCGTGGCGTCGTCCAGCATCTCGCCGTGACCGCCGACGAAGTAGCGTTCCACCATCTCGAAGATCACCACGTCGCTCGCCGCGATCCGCTCGGCCACCTGCCCCGTCCCCGCCTTGGCCGGCGCGTCGCTGCGCATCACGGTCAGGTCGGCGAAGTACGGCGTGACCCACGGCACGGAGTTCCGGGTGAACGAGTCGCCGATCAGGACGGTCTTCGGCTTGAACAGCGGGGCCTTCCGGGAGGTGTTGGACACCCCGAACCACAGGGGCGTCCCGCTGTCGTCCCGGCTCACCTGGCGAACCCCGTCCCGCTTCAGGCTCCACAGCTCGATGACCTCCTCCCGGGGGACGCCCATCAGCGGGCCGAGGTCTCCCGTCCTGGCCTGGCTGCCCGCCCGGGTGAGCGTGGTGTCTTCGGTGAGACCGGGCTGGACGGCCTCGGCGAGCAGCGTGCCGTACAACGCGGCGGAGCGATCGTTCCAGTGGCTGTCGGTGCGCCAGTAGACCGGCTTGCCCGTCTCGTTCCGCATCGTCAGCAGGGCCGAGCGGAGATCGACGTACCCGTCCGGATCGGCGCGCTCCAGCGCGGCCCAGAACTCCCGCTTGCGCCGCTCCATGCAGTCCTTGCCGAGAAACCGCTCCGGCAGCCGCTCAGGCTGGATGGTGGTCTTGTCAGGGGCCACGGTGAACACGAATCTCCTGCCGGACTGCCGGACGATCCGCGCGAGGCGGTGGACACGGTCCAGCGTCTCGTCGATCGACCACTTCGGCCTGCATCCCTCGGCCACGTCGTCTCCGAAGTAGAGCCATCCGTCGCGGCCCTCGATCACCCGTGGGTACGCCGGGGGACCGCCGGAGTGGTAGGTCGGAGGCTGTTCGAAGAGCAGGTGGGAAAGCGCGGCGTTCCCGCTCACCGCGTGCTGCCGCAGCGGCAGATGGGCGTTCGCCCAGGATTCGAGCTTGGGGATGACCGCCCACCCCTCGGTGAGGTCCGGGAAGTCGGGGAGTTTCCGGTTCTCCAGTTCCACGGCCCGCGCCCCCGTGGTGTAGGCCACCACGGGGCCGAAGAAGAGCAGTCCCGCGGCGAGAACGGCCGCCGCGCGCCGGGAGCGTGGCCGGCGGACGCCGGTGTTCTCGCCGGGTCTCGTGCTGTCGGACGACGTCATCGGTGACCTGCCTCAGAACTGGTAGTAGAGGAACGGGCTGAACGTGCCGGCGGCGACGAGCACTCCGGCGTACGGGGCCGCCACCCACGTCATCACCGCCCGCGCCGCGGTCGCCGCGCGCCCCCGGCCCGTCTCGACCAGCCGGCCGAGCGAGAACGAGACGGGGAGCAGCACGACGGCCAGCGCGAGGACGAGGATCAGAGATCGCTGACGGTCGAGTGCGAACACGACGAACTCATCCGGAGCGCCCGGCTGCCAGGTGAACATCGCGCCGAGCATGTGCACGGCCGCCGTCATGTTCTCCGCGCGGAAGAACACCCAGCCGACCACCACCAGCAGGAAGGTCACCGCCCGGCGTGCCACCAGGAGGACGACGTTCTCCGGCAGCCGATCGAATCCGCAGGCCCGCTCGAACACGAGCAGCATGCCGTGGTAGAGGCCCCAGGCGAGGAACGTCCAGTCGGCGCCGTGCCACAGGCCGCAGAGGACGAAGATGACGCACAGGTTCCGGTAGGTGGTCAACCGGCCTCGGCGGTTCCCGCCGAGCGGGATGTACACGTAGTCCCGGAACCACCGGGACAACGACATGTGCCAGCGTCGCCAGAAGTCGGTGATGGAGTACGCCGAGTAGGGGCGATCGAAGTTGTCCGGCAGCCGGAAGCCGAGCATGAGGCCGAGACCGATGGCCATGTCCGAGTATCCGGAGAAGTCGAAGTAGATCTGGATGGCGTAGGCGAGCGCCCCGAGCCACGCCGTCGCCGTGGTCATCTGCCCGTCCGCCTGCGCGAAGGCGGCGTCCGCGATCGGCGCGATCGAGTCCGCGATGATCACCTTCTTGGCCAGCCCGAGCGCGAAACGGGGGAAGCCCACGGCCAGGTCGTCCAGTTTCCGGCGATTTGTGTCAGCGAGTTGCTCGGAGATCTCGTGGTAGCGGACGATCGGTCCGGCCACGAGCTGCGGGAACATCGCGATGTAGGTCACGAACTGAACCGGGCTCTTCTGCGCGGGCCGGCTGCGCCGGTAGACGTCCACCACGTACGACAGGTGGTGGAAGGTGTAGAACGAGATGCCGATCGGCAGCGCGAGACCGATGATCGGGGTGTGTCCCAGCCCGAGCGCGCTCGACAGCGCGTCGACCTGCTGACTGGCGAATCCGGCGTACTTCCAGACGGCCAGGATCGTCAGATTCCACAGCACGGTCGCGATCAGTAACCACAGGCGTGCCCGGGGCCGTTCGCGCAGCCGATCGGAGTCGATCGCGATGCCGGCGGCGTAGTTGACCGCGATGGCTGACAGCAGGAGTCCGGTGTAGGCGCCCGCGCCCCAGGTGTAGAAGACCAGGCTGACCACGGCCACCAACGCGTTGCGCCACCGGCCGGGGAGCAGCCAGTAGGCCACGAGCGTGACCGGCATGAAGAACCAGAGAAAGATCGGTGATGCAAAAGACATCGGTCTCCTGAGCGGCGACAACGGAGGTCCAGGCGAACGCGCGAGGGGAGAAGATCGGGTCCTGTGCCCGTTATGGGAAGGCGCGCGAAGTTTCCGGGCCGCACACGGAAAGGACGGACCGGATCACCCCGGTCCACGACCTGTCTCGCGGCCTCCGTCGACCCCACGCCGGACAGCACCCGTGCCCTGCCTCGTCGCACCGCTCCGACGCCTTGGCCGCCGGTCGGCGTGGGGACGCGGGACCGGTCTTGGCCCCCGCCGTCGTGACCTCGGCCTCGGCAACCCTCAAGCGGCGCCGCTCCGGGTCATGTCTGCCCCCGTCTCGCTTTCGCGGGACACCCGCGCGTCACCGGCTGTGCCGTCGCATCGGAGAACCACCGGAGAAGCCCCTGCCCGACCGCCCCTGGTCGGACGCGGGATCACGGTCTCGGCCCACGCGAGCGGAACGCCCCCTCGATCAGCTCTTCGTGGTCCTCCAGAATTCCGGTGATCTGAACATCGCGAAAGTGTAGCAATCAGGAGTAAAGCCCTTGTAAGCAGAATTCACGGCTCTGTGTCGAAATCTGGTTCGGCCGTTCCCGGAGTGATCGCACCGCGCTCTGACCTGCTCAACTGCCGACCGCGCCGGTCACGAGGAGCGAGCCTGTTGATCGAAACATGATGAGGAATATGAGCGCTAGCCCAGTTTTCCGCACGTGAGTGTTCCTCAGCACTTTGACCTGCGGAAAACGTGGGCTAGCGGGAGTTGTCGTCCGGCGGGGGAGCGAACTTGCCGTAGCGGACGTCGCGGGTCTGGTCCCATCCGGGCGGCTGGGCCTGGGCTTGCGGGGGCCACGGCGGCGCCTGCTGGCCGGGTCCGTGCTGGACGTGGCCGTTGTGCGGGGCCGATCCGTACGCCGGGGCGCCGTACCCTCCGGGGGCGTATCCGTTGGGGTCGTACCCGCCGGGGCCGTACCCGCCCGAGCCTCCCTGCCCGTACGGTCCCTGCGCCGGCTGGGCCGGAGGCGGAAGCTGGGCCTGCCCCGCCGGGAGCTGCTGCCAGTGAGGCGGCGGCACCGCGCCGTACCCTCCGCCACCGGGCGGGCCGAAAGGCGGCTCGGGACGGCGGCGGCGACGGCGGAGGAGCATGACCAGGACCAGGATGAGCACGACGACGAGCAGCACGCCGGCCCCGATCAGCACCCACATCAGGATCGGCTTGGGTGATTCGTCCTTGCCCGCCGAGATCGCCTGCTGCGAGTCGCTGATGTGCTTGGCCACGTACGGGTGGTTCGGGAACAACGCCTGGACCTCGCGGAACTTCGGCAGCGCGTCCTCGTAGTAGTGCCGGAAGAAGTCGTTCAGCGCCTCGTTGTACCTGGTCGACGTGACGGCCTGGGCGGGCTTGATGTTCTTCTCGCCGAGCTTCTCCTTGATGATGCTCACCGGCAGGACGAAGCTCTCGCTCTCCGAGGCCTCGCCGCCCTCGCTCACCGTGCCGGCGATCAGCATGCCGATGACCTTGCCGTCCTTGCTGAACACCGGGCCGCCGGAGTTGCCGTGGTAGGAGGGCGCCTGGGTCTGGATGTACGGCACGCCGGTCTGCGTGGCGCGCTTGGCGTTGTACGGGCCCTCGGTCAACGCCGGCTCCAGCCGGGACTCCAGGCTGAAGAACGCCGTGTTGGTGACCAGGCCGGGGAAGCCGCTGATGTAGAGGATGTCGCCGGTGCGCACGTCGGCGTCGTCGCCGAGCGGCACGGTCGGCAGGTTCTGCTGGCCGTTGACCTTGAGCAGCGCGAAGTCCTTGCCGGGGTAGCTCTCGCCGACCGACACCAGCTCGGCCGGGACCGGTTTGGCGGTCTTGTCCACGCCGCCGCCGGGCAGGCTCTGGATCACCGACAGGCTCTGCTTCAGGTTGCGGAGCTTCATGTGGCCGGTGTTGAACGTGACGTAGATCTGCTGGGCGAGCTTGACGATCTCCTCGTCGGCCTCGATGCCCTGCAGGCCGCTGATGATCTCCTTGGCGTCCTGCTTGTTGAACTTGGCCAGCGCCTGCTGCGCGAACAGCTGGCTGAGCTCGGTCTCGCCGACCTGGACGCAGTGCGCGCCGGTCACCATGTAGCCGTCGGGGGTGACCCACCAGCCGGTGCACAGGCCGCCGACCTCGGCGTCGACCGTACGCTCGGGGGTGGTCGCGGTGAGGTAGGTGTCGACGTTGGCCGCGATCCGCTGGAAGATCCACTTAGCGATGCTGCGCTCGTCCGAGGAGATCTTGCCGGACAGCACGGTGGCGGTGGCCTGCTCGACGAGCCGGTTGAACGCGTTCTCGTTGATGGTGCTGGTCGGCACGGCGACCGTGCCGGTGTAGGTGAAGCTGGTCAGCTGCACCGCAGGCTGGGTACGCGCGGCCAGCCAGGTGCCGACGGGCACATCGGGCCGCGCGTCGGGCGCCTCGTCAGCCGCCGCGGGGAGGGCGGGCAGCGTCACCGCCATCACCACCGCCGCGGCTGCCGCGATCTTCGTCAACCTTTTCCTGAAATTTCCACTCACAGAGGGAAATGGTGGGTGATGGTACTTGTGTACGGCTTGGAAGCAACTTGGGGAACCAGAGCAGTACGCGCTTATGGAGGTATTGGATCAGCCGTAATTCCGCGTCCGCAGCATTCTGGTCACAACCTCCTCGCTCGTCTCGCTCCGCGGATACGATCCAAAATTCGGTTCAGTAGCCGATCAGGCACCAGACATCGACAGCGGAGTAGGCGCATGCTCGAAGGCCGGTGGACCACCGTCACCGAGTCCGAGTTCGACCACGAGCGCCGCGGCCTGGAAGCCATCCGGGAGCGGCTACCCGACGCCGAGCCCTGGCGGGCCTGGTCCAACTTCACCTTCACCGCGCAGACCGGTCATGTCCGCGAGGTCGATCTGCTGGTCGTCGGCCCGAGCGGCGCGTACATGATCGAGTTGAAGCACTGGCGTGGCAGCCTCACCACCGAGAACGGCACCTGGGTGCAGACCCCGCCCAACGGCCGCCGCGTCTCCCACGGCAATCCCCTGCACCTGGCCAACAAGAAGGCCAAGGAGCTGGCCGGCCTGCTGGCGCGCAACGGCAAGCGAGTGTGGATCACCGAGGCCGTCTGCTTCACCGACGACTCGCTTCGGCTGCGCCTGCCCGCCCATGACCAGAACGGCGTCTACACGGTGGACGAGCTGCTGGAGATGCTGCGGCAGCCGCCGCGAGACGAGCGGTGGCGCATCACCCCGGCCGACTCCCGGGCGGCCAAGAACGCGCTGGAACAGGTCGGCATCCGCCGCAGCGACGCCGAGTACAAGGTCGGCCCCTACCTCCTGGAGCGCAAGTCCTTCGACACCGGCCCCACCTGGGCCGACTACCTGGCCAACCACAGCGAGCTGCCGGAGCCCGCCCGGGTCCGCGTCTACCTGCGAGAGCGTGGCGCCGACGCGTCGATCCGCAGGTCGGTGGAGAACGCCGCCCGGCGCGAGGCGGCGATCCTGCGCCGGTTCCGTCATCCCGGCGTCGTCCAGCTCAAGCAGTACGACCCGTCCGGGCACTCGGCCGGGCCCGCGTTGATCTTCGACTATCACCCGCACACGCTGCGCCTGGACGACTACCTCGTCCAGTACGGCGGCAAGCTCGACATCCTCGGCCGGATGGCGCTGGTCCGGCAGCTCGCCGAGACCCTGAGGTCCGCCCACTCCAGCCGCATCCACCACCGCGCGCTCGCCGCCCGATCGGTGCACGTGATCCCGCGCGACCGGGGCCGCGAGGGTCGGAGCATCGGCGAGGAGGCCGCCTGGCTGACGCCGTACCTCCAGATCTCCGACTGGCAGATCGCCACCCACCGCGGGGCGCAGTCGCAGGGCACGACCCGCTACGCGCCCACCGCCCTGTCGGCGATCCACCTGGCCGACGACGCCGACGCCTACCTCGCGCCCGAGCTGACCGCGCCGAGCCCCGACCCCATCGCCCTGGACGTCTACGGCCTCGGGGTGCTGACCTACCTGCTGGTGACGGGCGAGGCTCCGGCCTCCAGCCAGGCGGAGCTGCTGGCCAGGCTGGAGGCGGGCGAAGGGCTGCGGCCGAGCGCGCTCGTGGACGGCCTGTCGAACGACATCGACGAGCTGGTGCAGGAGGCCACCGCGTACAAGCCAGAGCGACGGCTCGCCACGGTCGACGAGTTCCTGGAGATGCTGGCCTGCGTCGAGGACTTCCTGACCTCCCCGGCACCCGTGCCCGAGGCGGCCCCGGTCCAGGAGAAGGATCCCCTGGAGGCGGTGGCGGGCGACGTGCTCGCCGAGCGCTGGGAGGTGCGCCGCCGCCTGGGCACCGGCTCGACCAGCCGCGCGTTCCTCGTCCGCGATCTGCGCGCCGGAGACAGAGGGCGCGGCGCCCGCCCGCTCGTCGTGCTCAAAATCGCCCTGTCCGACGGCCGCGGCGAGATCCTGGTCCGCGAGGCCGAGGTGATGGGCCGGCTGCACGCCGACTCGCGCGTCATCCGGCTGGTGGAGCCGGAGCCGCTGGTCATCGGCGGGCGCACCGTCCTGGCCCTGGAGTACGTCGGCGACGAGCGGGACGACGAGGACCCGGCGGAGCCTGGCGGCAGGTCACGCCGCCGCGAGGAGACCGTGGCGCGGCAGCTTCGCGAGAGCGGACGCCTCCAGATCGACCAGTTGGAGGCGTACGGCGACTACCTGTTCGGGGCGGTCGACTTCCTGGAGGGCGAGGGCGTCTGGCACCGCGACATCAAGCCGGACAACATCGCCATCCGGGTGCGCCCCAACCGCACCCGCCAGCTCGTGCTGATCGACTTCTCGCTGGCCGGCCACCCGGTGCAGGAGACCGACGCCGGCACCGACGGCTATCTCGACCCGTTCATCGGCACGCTGACCCGTTCGGTCTACGACGCGCACGCCGAGCGCTACGCGGTGGCCGCCACCCTGCACGAGATGGCCTCGGGCGAGCTGCCCCGATGGGGCGACGGCAAGGTCTCACCCCGGCAGACCGACCCGGAGCAGTGGCCCCATCCGGCGGTCGCGGCCGACGCGTTCGACCCGGCGATCCGGGACGGGCTCGTCGCCTTCTTCCGCAAGGCCATGCACCGCGACGCCGGACAGCGCTTCGGCGAGCGCAAGAAGATGCAGGACGCCTGGAAGAAGATCTTCCTCGACCTGGCCGAGACCTCGCCGTCCGCCGGCCGTCATCCCGCCCCAGGCGTCACCCGTGAGCAGGCTCCGGCGATCGCCGACGCTGAGCCGGAGTCGGTCGAGCAGCAGCGCGACCGGCTCGCCGCCGAGGCCACGCCCGAGACTCACCTGTCTGCCGCCGGGCTCACCCCGGCCGCCGAGTCGTTCCTCTACGGCCTGGGCCTCACGACCGTCGGCGCCCTGCTCGACTACAGCCAGCGCAACCTCGTCAACGCTCCCGGCCTGGGCGCCAAGACCCGCAGCGAGATCCAGCGCCGCCTCAGCGAGTGGGGCAGGCGGCTGCGCCAGGAGCCGGTCTCCCCGCTCACCTCCGAAGGGCGCCGCGACGCCAAGGAGGAGCTGGCACAGGTCAGCGCCGCCGAATCCGCTCTCGTCGACGACCTCGCCACCGGCGAAGGCGCCGAGCTGCTTCCGCAGCGTGCCCTGCGTTCGGTCAGCCTCGACACCCTGGCCACGCTGTTCGTCCCCGCGCTCAAGAAGGACGGCGCCAACCGCAACGAGGTCGAGGCGGTCCGGCTGCTGCTGCGGCTGCCCGACGCGCACGGCGAGCTGCCCGGCCAGACCGTGTGGCCCAACCAGCGGGCCGTCGCCGAGACGCTGGGGCTCAGCCGCCAGCGCATCCCCCAGATCCTGAAAAATCAGCGCACCCGGTGGAAGAAGTCCCCCGCCGTGCAGGCGCTCCGGGAGGAGATCCTGGAGCTGCTGGCCGGGCTCGGCCGGGTCGCCTCCGTCGCGGAGATCGCCGACGCGCTGACCGTACGGCGCGGCACCCGCCTGCAGAAGCGAGACCAGCGGCGGGCGCTCGCGCTCGCCGCGGTGCGGGCCGTGGTCGAGGTGGAGCAGCTCGTTCCCGAGGAGGGGCGCTTCCGCCACACCGCCAACCGCGAGGCCACCGACTCCGCGCTCGGCGCGGGCCTGCTCGCCCTGGAGGTGTGCGAGGACGACGCGCCCAGCACGCCGTCAGCGCCTGGCCTGCTCGACTACGCCCACCGGCTGGGCCGGGTCGCCGACCGCCTCGCCAAACTCGACGCGCTGCCCACCGCGGGCACCGTGCTGACCGAGCTGCGCGCGATCAGCCCGCCGCAGGGCGTGATCGAGTGGGACGAACGCCGCATGGTCCGGCTCGCCGTAGCCGCGTCGCGGAACGCCGCCGCCACCCCCCGGCTGGAGGTCTACCCGCGCGACCTGCTCCTGGTCCGCGCGCTCCGGCTCACCCAGGCCGGGCTGGTGCGGCTGATCCCCGGCGTCGCCGACGCCCGGCAGCCGGGCCTGACGGTCGACGAGGTGCACGAGCGGGTACGCGCCCGCTTCCCCGAGCTGACGGACGGCGGGATCGAGGGCGGCCTGCCCAGCGGGCCGCCCCTGACGAAGGCGCTGCGCGACGCCGGATTCGACCTCACCCTGTCCACCCGGGAGGGCACGGGCACGCAGCGCTACCTGCCCGCCCGCCTCGACCTGGCCTCCAGCTACCTGACCGCCTACGCCGGACGGCACGCCACCCGAGACGGCGCCGTCACCCGATACGCCGACGATCCGCAGCTCGCGAGCGCCGTCCGGGCGGAGGAACGGCTGATCGCCTCGGCCCGGCGCGACGGGTTCCGGGCGTTGACCGTGCGGGCGGGGCTGACCAGGGAGGCGGTGGCCGAGCTCACCGGGGAGCGGTTCGGCGCGGAGGCGCTCTCCGCGACCAGGTTGTTCCTGGAGGCCATGCACGAGCTGGTGCCGCCGGGCAGCAAACCGACGTGGGACACGATCCTGCGGGCCGACGTCGCCGAGCCCGGCAGCCGGGCGGCGCTGAAGTTCGCCGAATACGCCCGCACCGCCTGGGGGCGGATCGAGCCGCAGGTCCGCGCCCTGCTGGAGCCAGGCACCGGCCCGGTGCTGCTGACCGACGCCGCGGTGTTCGCCCGGTACGACGCGATGGGCGTGCTCGACCGGCTCGCGGCGGCGGCCCGGCAGGGCGGGCGCGGCCTGTGGCTGCTCTGCCCGCAGGGCGACCCGGCGCGCGAGCCACGGCTGGGCACGGTCGCCGTGCCCCACCAGGCGGGCCTGGGGGAGTGGATCGAGCTTCCGGACTCGTGGGTGACCAACACCCACCGGGCCGGCGTGACCTTGGAGGCGAAGTGATCGACCGCAAGGCAGTGCTGGACGACCTCAAGCAGCAGGTCAAAGCGGTCGAGGCCGACCTGGCCAAGCAGGTCCGGGCGCTGCCCGAGGTCGGGGCGCGGCTGCGGGCCGAGTACGACCAGGCGCGCAAACTGGGGCGGACCGCCGCCACCTGGGGGAGCTGGCTCGACGAGCGGGTCACCCAGGTCGCGGCGGCGTGGGTGCTGGGCACGGTGTTCGTCCGGTTCTGCGAGGACAACCGGCTGATCGAGGAGCCGTACCTGACGGCGCCCGAGGCCGACCGGCGCGATCTGGCGCAGGCGCGCTACGAGGCGTACGTCGAGACCGACGACGACCCGACGTACCGGGGGTGGCTGCGGCGGGCGTTCGCGGAGCTGGGGGAGGGGCAGGCGGGCAGGCTGCTGTTCGACCCGGCGCACAACCCGTTGTTCCAGATCCCGCTCAGCCATGACGGGGCCGGAGAGCTGGTCGAGTTCTGGCGGCGGCGGGACGAGGCGGGCGAGCTGGTCCACGACTTCGCGCATCCGCTGAACGACGACGGCACCGACGGGTGGGACACCCGGTTCCTGGGCGACCTGTATCAGGATCTGTCGGAGGCGGCGCGGAAGACGTACGCGCTGCTGCAGACGCCCGACTTCGTGGAGAGGTTCATCCTCGACCGGACGATGGACCCGGCGGTGCGGGAGTTCGGCCACCGAGAGCTGAAGATGATCGACCCGACGTGCGGGTCCGGGCACTTCGTGCTGGGGGCGTTCCAGCGGCTCGTCCGGCTCTGGGCCGACCGGCCGATGGGGCTCGGGCGGCACGAGCGGGTGCGGGCGGCGCTGGACTCGGTCCACGGGGTGGACCTGAACCCCTTCGCGGTGGCCATCGCGCGGTTCCGCCTGCTGGTGGCGGCCATGGCGGCGGCCGGGGTGTCGACCATGAAGGAGGCGGCGAAGTACGAGTGGCCGATCCATCTGGCCGTGGGCGACTCACTGATCAAGGCTCGGCAGCTTCCGCTGACCTTGGGCGACGACGTGCCCGGAGATCCGCTGGCCGACTTCGCGTATGCGACGGAGGACGTGCACGAGCATCCGGGCATCCTGGAACCCGGCCGGTATCACGTGGTGGTGGGCAATCCGCCGTATGTGACGGTCAAGGACAAGAAGCTGAACGAGCTGTATCGGGGACTGTACGACGCCTGCGCCGGGACGTACGCGCTGTCGGTGCCGTTCGCGCAGCGGTTCTTTGAGCTGGCCGTACGCGGCGACGCTGATGGGCGTGGATACGGCATGGTCGGCCAGATTACGGCGAACTCGTTCATGAAGAGGGAGTTCGGGGCCAAGCTGATCGAGGAGTTCTTCGCCCACAAGGTCGAGTTGACGGAGGTCATCGACACCTCGGGTGCCTACATCCCCGGGCATGGCACGCCGACGGTCATCCTCGTCGGGACGCCGCGTGCGGGTCGTCTTCGTTCAGAGACCGTACGAACGGTCCGTAGCGTTCAAGGCGAGCCCTCCGCACCTGAGAAGGGTGAGGACGGGCTGGTCTGGGGCGCGATCGTCAACCAGATCGACGATCCAGATTCGGTCAGCTCGTGGGTCTCGGTGGGCGATCTCGCACGGAAGCGCTATTTCGGCAAGCAGCCATGGATTTTGGCCGATGGCGGCCTGGAGATGGTCGAGCAGATTGGCCGAGCTTCTATTGGAGGGCTCGGGACGCTGAGCGAAGCTGTAGGTCGGACCACGCACACTGGTTTGGACGACGCCTTCTACATGCCTGTATTCGCTGCTGTGTCACGATCGCTTGACAAGGCGTGTGTGCCAGTGGTCCTCGGTGATGGAGTTCGTGACTTTGAGATCAATGCACCCATTGCCACGTACTTCCCATACAACGATGCCGGTGAGCCTCGTGAGCTGGCCGAGGACGAGATCAAGTTCTTGTGGCCGAATCGCATCCATCTCCAGCGACGAATGGATTTCGGTCAGACACCTGTAGAGCGTGGCCTCCGCTGGTTTGACCACAGCATGTTCTTTCCGAAAAGATTCCGGGAGCCGCTATCAATTGCGTTTGCGGAGGTGGCGACGCACAACCACTTCGTGCTGGACCGAGGCGGGAAGGTTTTTAAGCAGACGGCGCCGGTGATCAAGCTGCGGGAAGAAGTGAGCGAGGGGGATTACCTGGGCTTGTTCGGGATTCTCAACAGTTCCACAGCCGCTCTGTGGCTGAAGTTGAACTGCCACGACAAGGGAATCCGTGGAGAAGGGGGCGGATTCACTAGCGGCGAGTGGGAGCGCTTCTACCAGTTCAACGGCTCCAATGTTGAGCGTTATCCGCTTCCCGTCGAATATCCCGCCATGCTGAGTGAAATATTGGAGAATCTGGCCCAGCAGTTCGCTGCCACTTCTCCGTTATCGGTGGTTACTGGGCAGACGCCAAAGGTCGCAGCCCTTCGCGATTCCAAGGTTAGATGGGAATCTTTTCGTGCCAGAATGATTGCGCTCCAGGAAGAACTCGACTGGCAGGTCTATTCGCTCTACAACCTTCACCCTGAAGACCTGCGCGCCTCCGAGACTCACATACCCAAGTTGGTACTCGGAGAACGGGCCTTCGAGATCGTGCTCGCGCGCCGGATCGCCAACGGTGAGGCGTCTGACGAGTGGTTCAGGCGGCATGGATCAACGCCGATCCAGGAAATCCCCGTCCACTGGCCCGAATCGTACAAGCAGATCGTTCAGAAGCGCATCGACGCCATCGAGTCCTCTCGCGCCATAAGCATGGTGGAGCGCCCGGAGTACAAGCGGCGCTGGGCGACCGAAGGCTGGGATGTCCTCCAAGACAAGGCACTGCGTTCTTGGCTGCTGGACCGGATCGAGAAGCGCGAGCACTGGTTCGACGAGAACGGTCTGCCTGCGATCCTCACGCAGGCCCGGCTTGTCGATGCGCTTTCCCGTGACGAGGACTTCGTCTCCGTCGCCGGCATCTACGCCCCTCGGAGGGAACTGGCCGTCGTCGTCTCCGATCTCGTGGCCGAAGAGCACGTCCCGTTCCTCAACGCACTGCGCTACAAGCCGACAGGCCTGAGGAAGCGCGCCGACTGGGAGGAGGTCTGGGACCTTCAGCGCAAGGAGGACGCCGCCCCGGACGAACCCACCAAGCGGAAGATCCGGGATTCGATCCCCGTCCCGCCGAAGTACGCCCAGGCCGACTTCCAGCGTGCGTCCTATTGGAAGGCGCGCGGCAAGCTCGACGTGCCCAAGGAGCGCTTCATCTCCTACGGCCAGGTGAACACCCAGACCCCCGACCTGTACGGCTGGGCCGGCTGGGACCACCGGGAACAGGCGCAGGCCCTGGCGACGTACTTCACGAACTACGCCCTGACCAGCGAGGAGATCACCCCGTTCCTCGCGGGCCTGCTCGAACTCCAGCCGTGGCTTCACCAGTGGCACGACGACTTCGACCCGATGTACAGCGGTTCTCCGGCCGACTTCTTCGCGGGCTACCGTCAGCAGATCCAAGGGGAACACGGCCTCACCGACGACCAGCTTCGGGATTGGCGTCCTGTCGCGAGCCGTGGTGGTGGTCGAACGAGAAGGTCTGAATAGCCTCGCTGATCGTCGTTGGTGGCGTCAATCGGGCCTGGGGGCACATCGCCCGGAATGATTCTGTCCGAGGTGTTAGCGGTTGTCACCAGCCGCGCGCTCTGACTTCGGCTCGCTCTCGCGCACGAACGAGCCCCGCCCTGGGATGGTCTCGATCAGTTTGAGATCGTCTCGCAAGTAGGCGATTGCCTGGCGGATCGTTGGACGCGAGACGTCCAGCTCGCGCTCAAGCTGGACTTCGGAGATGACGTCGTTGTAGCCGATCTCACCTGCCCTGATCCTGCGTTGGATCTCGTCGGCGACCTGACGCCACTTTGGGATCCGTGGGTTGTATTCGATCACGGCCCAACTCTAGATAGACCATGTCTGGCAGGCATAGAAGGGTCTATATGCTCCTATGCTGATCGACCTTTACAGGCCATGACAGGTATGCAACCATGGGGCAGCGTGAATGGACCGCGACATGTCGAGGCGGTTGCGGGTCGAAAGCCCAGCCCAGGCGTGCTTATGCGCTGGGCGTGTACGCCCCGGCATCTGGGGCCAGACGGAAGGAGATCGCGTAATGGATCTGTACGGCAGTCACCTTGAAGGGGTGTCGTTCAGCCGGATGTGCGGCGGCAACCAGCAGGAGGAGGACATGGAGAGCTGTGTCCTGATCGCTCCGATTCCTGGCGTCGAGGATGCCTATGCCGTGTGTGACTCGAAGAACCCGGACGCCGGGACGCTCCGGTTCACCGGTGACGAGCTTCGGGCCGCCGGACTGACCACCATCTAGGCATCACCCCGAGCACGGCGGTCCCTGCCCGGTCGAAGCAGACAGGGGCCGCCGCCCCCAGCACTCTACGGGAGCGCCTCACCATGCATTGGCACGCCTATCAGTGGGTTGGCGCAGGCGCCGACCGTGGCAATGAGGCCGAGCGCCGTCCGGCCTCGCCCGACTTTCTCACCTCGATGGTGCCGCCGATGCGGACCGGTGACTGGCTGGTCAAGCCGGCGTCGCGGATCGCGGCGACGTTTCACGAGGTCGAGCAGGCGGCGGCCTGGATGGCGGGTGAGTACGGCAAGGTGCGTGGGGCGTTGCTCCTGCCCGAGAAGATCCCGCTTGAGGAGCGGCTGATCGGTGCGCGTGATCTGCTGCCGCGTGGCGTGGACGTGCAGTGGGGCGAGTGGCTGCACGGTGTCCGGTTCGTCACGATCGGCATGATCTGCTGCCCGAACCGGCATGTCCTGCATCCCTGCCCGACCGCGTCGTCCCGCTGAGCAGCCTGCGGCGGCTCGCCCACCGAGTTCACGTGGGTTCGGCGGGGGTCTCGGGAGACTGACGACGCGATCGGCCTTGGAGGTCGCCATGGTGGTGAAGGAGCTCCACGGCCCGCACGTGGCCCGCGCGCAGGAGGGGCACGAGGTGATCGACTGGTCCGACCCGGTGCCCAGGTGCGAGTCCGTCAGGGTGCGGAGCCACACGTGTGAGTGCCTGGTGACGGTGTACGAGTTGTGCGCGGCCGGCGGGCTGGTCCATATTCGCCGGACGGTGCGGGCGTCCGGCGGCAACCGGGTCAGCGAGAGCCCCTGGCTTCGTGCAGCCGAGGGAAACCGGCTGTGGGAGAGCCTTCTCGCAGGTGGCGCGCGGTAGCGCGAGAGGCCGTACTGACGTGGAACCGACCTCCGCTGGGACCTGCCGACTCGGGAAAGTGACGTAAATCACAGTGAGTGATTTGGTCCGGGAAAGCGGCTTCCGTGACACATGTGTTGACCAGCCCGGCATGGCATGTGTGATTGACCACTTCTGACTGTGAGCGTCGGGTAAGTGACGCTCCCGCCGTTGACCGATCTTCGTTCGTCGATCACATTCCGTTTGATCGTTCTTATGTCTGCCTTAGGCGCGTGAAAGGCCTCTTTGCCGAGGTCTGCGTCAGCGTGCCCTTGAAGGGATGCGGGATGCGGAGTCGACGTCTGCCGATGTTGTTCGCGGCGCTGATCATCGGGCTTTGCTCGCTGGTGCTGATCTCGAGCGTCGGGGTGCCGGACGGGCTGGTGTCGCGGGCCGCCGCAGCCGCGCCTGATCCGGAGCAGTCGGTGGACGGCCGGGCGGTGCCCGGCAGGAAGGCGGTCAAGGGTGCGGAGGAGTCCGTGCCGAAGGTCGAGCGGAAGAAGCCGGTGTGGCCGAAGGCGGGCGCCGCTGAGGTGCGCATGCCCGAGGTTGGAAAGGTCTCCGAGGTCGGGGCGCTGCCGGTGCGGGTTGGTCCGGTCGAGGGTGCGGGGGTGGACCAGGTCAAGGTGGAGACCTTGGCGCCGGAGGCGGTGCGCTCGCTGGGCGGGTTCGGCATCGCCGCGAAGGTGGCGCGGGCGGACGGCGGTGGCGCTCCCGGCAAGGTGCGGGCGGAGTTCTCCTATGCCGGGTTCCGGGATGCCTATGGCGGAAACTTCGCCGGTCGGCTGCAACTGGTGCGACTGCCCGCATGTGTGCTGGAGACGCCGCGTCCGCGCTCGTGCGTGGTGCGGCCGATGGTGGTGGCGTCGGTCAATGACGTCAAGGCGGGGACGCTGACCGCGGAGGTGGAGGCGACTCCGCTCGGCGCTGTCGCGCCGCAGGTCAAGCCGATGACGCCGGGCAAGGACAAGAAGGCGGCGGCCGCGAAGGCGGCGCAGGCGGCGCTTGAGGCGCAGTTCGCGGCGGGGTCGGTGTATCTCCTGGCGGCCGGCCTGACCGGACCGGACGGGAACTGGGGCGCGACGGATCTGAAGCCGGCGGGCACCTGGCAGGCGGGCACGTCCGGTGGCGGATTCGACTATGACGTGCCGCTGCCCGAGGCGCCGTCGCCTGCGGGTAACGGCCCGGATCTGTCGCTGCAGTACGACGCGTCGTCGGTGGATGGGCAAGGGCGGTGGACCAACAACCAGTCCGGCGTGGTCGGGGTGGGCTGGGATCTGAACGCGGGGTTCATCGAGCGGCGCTATCGGCGCTGCTATGTGGACAACTGGTACAGCGATGACACCGGTGAGTTGATCTGGAAGGCCGAGGAGCTGGGCATCGGCGGGAAGGCGTTGTGCTGGGAGTCGCCGGACCAGAACGACGGTGATGCGTCCACCAATGATCAGACGCAGTCGGATCTGGTGCTGTCGGCGGGTGGCCGGTCGGCGTCGATCGTGCAGGACCGTACGTCCGGCGCGTGGAAGACGGTGCCGGACTTCGGCTGGAAGATCGAGCAGGTCGCCGGGGGCGCGGATGGTCAGCCGTACTGGAGGATCACCAGCCAGGACGGTCAGGTGTGGCGGTTCGGCTACAACCGGGACGCCCAGTGGCAGACGCCGTACGTGGGTAACGAGCACGACCCGCTGGTGGTGGCCGATGAGCCGTGTTACGACCGCTACTACTACGACGAGATTCCGCCGACGTGCACCGGAGTGTGGCGGTGGAACCTGGACCAGGAGGTCGACAGCAACGAGAACGTGATCGACTACTCCTACACCCGCGAGACCAACTACTTCTGCCTGCCCTCGTGCCTGCACGAGACCTACCGGGTGCTGCCCTACGACCGGGGCGGATTCCTGGCCGAAGTGCGGTGGGGGCACAACACGCAGGTGGCCGGTAGCGTGCCGACGGCGCGCACGATGTTCACCACTGCCGCACGCGATGGCGATGACATCCCCACCGACCTGCTGTGCACGACGCAGGTGGGGTGCGCCAACGACGCGATCGCGTTCTACTCCACCCGCAAGCTCACCGCGGTGCGGACAGAGTCCAAGAACCCGACCTCGGGCGTGTGGGATCCGGTGGACCGGCTGGACTTCACGCACGAATGGATCTACCAGCGCACCGACTATGCCTGGGCCTACGACCCGGTGATGTGGCTGGACACCGTGCAGCAGACCGGTCTGGCGGGCGGGTCGCAGGCGGTGTTGCCGCCGCTGGACTTCGACGCGGTGATGCTGGCCGGAAAGATGGACTACGACACCATGTCGGACTGGACCGACCTGCTGTCGTGGCGGATGGTGCCGCGCATCGCAGCCATCCGCAACGGGATGGGCGGCCGCGTCGAGGTCACCTACGGCCAGGCCGACCCGTGTGGCGGCGGCAAGGGCCGCGTCGGCGGCAACTATCTGGCCGACCAGGTCGGTGACTGCTATCAGGTCGACATGGGCAGTGACCCCGACCAGGGGTACGAGACCTGGAGCCGGTTCTTCAAGCAGCTCGCGGTCAAGGTCGTCGAACGCGACATGGTGGCCGGCTCGCCGGACATGGTTCACGCCTACGAGTTCGTCGGCAGCCCCCGCTGGAACGACCCGAGGCAGCCGGCCGAGCCCGGTCAGGCACCTCCCGCATCGGACTGGCGCGGATACAGCCAGGTCCGCACCGTCGAAGGCGCCGGCACCGATCCGTCCGGCTACACCGTCACCACCCGCACGTTCCTGCGCGGCACCGGGGAGACGGTCACCAACTTCGACGGCGGCACCGTCACCGACGTGCCGATCCTGCAGGGCAACGTGCTGCAGGAACAGTCGTGGAAGATGACCGCGCTCAGCCCGCGCGCCTACACCGAGGTCGACTCCACCCGGTATGAGTACACGATCCAGAACACCGGCAACGGTCCCGGCACCATGGACCCGGCGTACGTGCTGACCACCCGGGAGCGATCGCGCGAGAAGCTCAGCACCGGCGCCTGGCGCTACACCGACGAGCGAACCGCCTACAACGCCGACGGCCTGCCGATCAAGGTCAACGACTACGGCCAGGAAGGCGTCGCCGGCGACAACACCTGCACCAGCTCCACCTACGCCCGCAACACCGACCCCGGCCAGTGGCTGACCGCCTTCCCCTCCGTCGTCGAGGAACGCGCCGGCGACAACTGCACGACGGGGACGCTGATCGGCAAGACGATCACCTTGTACGACCTGGGCACCGACCCGGCCACCAACAAGCCCAGCGACGGCAACCCCACCGAGGTCCGCTCCTACGCCAACGCGAGCACCATCTCCACCGCCAAGGCGACCTTCGACGACTACGGCCGTTCGCTGACCTCGACCGATCCGCTGGGCAGGACCACCACCACCGCCTACAGTCCGGCGACCGGCTGGCCCGGCACCGGCGTGACCACCACCAACCCGCTCGGTCACACCGTCACCGCCAAGCTGTCGCATGTGCAGGGTGAGCCGGTCCTGGTCACCGACGCCAACGGCAAGGTCACCGAGATCGACTACGACGCGCTCGGCCGTACCACCGCGTTGTGGAGACCTGGCCAGCCGCGCAGCGGCGGCACCCCCACAGCCACCGTCGCTTACACCATTCCGTTCGACGGCTGGTCAGGCCAGCCCACCGCGCCGATCAAGACCACGGTCAACCAGTTGCTGTCCGGCACCGGCGGCAACGCCAAATGGACCACCACCCACAGCTACGACGATGGCCTCGGCCGCACTCGGGAGGCGCAGACCGCCTCACCGTCCGGCGGGCGGATCGTCACCGCCACCACCTACGACCTGCGCGGGCTGACCGCGACGGAGTCCGAGCCGGTGCACAACACCGCCCAGCCCGGCAGCGGCCTGCTCAACCCGGCGACCACCGCTCTGCCGCAGTGGACCAAGACCGTCTACGACGCCCAGGAACGCCCGGTCGCGGCGATCGCCTACCACTTGGGCACCGAACTACGCCGCACCAGCACCGCCTATCCGGGCAGCGAGCGCACCGAGGTCACCCCGCCGGTCGGCGGCAAGACCGCCACCGTCACCGACGTGTTCGGCCGCACCGTCAAGGTCGAGGAATGGTCGGACGCCACGAGCCACGCCGACACCGGCTACGGCTACGACCTGAACGGCAACCTCGCCACGATGACGGACGCCAACGGCAACGTCCGCACCTACACCCATGACTGGCTCGACCGGCGCACCGCCGCCACCGACCCCGACGCCGGCACCTCCAGCCACGGCTACGACCTGGCAGGACGACAGCTCTGGAGCATCGACGGCAACAACCAGAAGATCTCCAGCAAGTACGACCAGCTCGGCCGCCGTATCAGCCAGTGGGCCGGCGAGCCGGACACCGGGACGAAGCTCGCCGAGTGGACCTACGACACCGTGGCCAAGGGCCAACCCACCGCCGCCACCCGTCACGCCGGTGGCCGGGCCTACACCCAGACGGTGACCGGCTATGACAGCGACTATCGGCCGGCCGCGACCAAGGTCACCGTTCCGGCCGGCGAAGGCGCGCTCGGCCGTGATTACGCCTTCGCCTCCGTCTACGACGCCGCCGGGAACCTGCGCGAGCAGACGCTGCCCGAGGCCGGTGGCTTACCGGCGGAGAAGCTGACCTTCTCCTACACCGATCTCGGCTTCGCCAAGGGCATGACGTCCGACCTGGCCGGCGGGTTCACCTACGTCAAGGACACCGCCTTCACGTTGACCGGCAAGCTGGAAAGCCGATCCCTCGGCACGAACGGCCAGATCAAACGCCTCCTCGAACGTGACCCCACCACCGACTGGCTGTCGCGCGTCACCACCCAGACCAAAGCGAACACTCCCACCCCGGACACCGTTCAGGACGACCGCTACAGCTACAACCTCGCCGGCAACATCACCCGCGTCCTGGACGCCGCCTCGGCCACGAGCGGCACCGTCGGCCAGTCCGAATGCTTCACCCACGACGGCCTGCTCCGGCTCAAGACCGCCTACACCACCACCGCGAGCTCCTGCACCGGCACCGGCGACGGCCTGGGCATCGACCCCTACAACCAGGCCTACGCCTACGACAAGGTCGGCAACCTCACCACCCTGACCGACAACGGCCAAGCCGCCAGCTACACCTACCCCGCACCCGGCCCCACCGCGGTCCGCCCGAACGCGGTCACCGCGATCACCCGCCCCGGCGGCACCGACACCTACGCCTACGACAACGCCGGCCAACTGGCCGCCCGCACCGTCGCCGGCGAACAGGCCACCCTCACCTGGAACCCGCTCGGCCAGCTCGACCAGGCCGCCATCGACGGCCAGAACACCGCGATGGTCTACGACGCCGACGGCCAGCGCCTGCTCCGGCGCGACCCCGACGGCAGCACCACCCTCTACCTCGGCCCGATCGAGCTGCGACTGGCCGCAGGACAGGTCACCGTCAAGCGCTACTACAGCGCCTCCGACGCATCCCTGATCGCCATGCGCGAGACCAGCGGTCTCACCTGGATGCTCGCCGGCCAGCATGGCAGCACCCAACTCGCGGTCAACGACACCACCGGCTCTGTCAGCCGGGAGCGCTACCTGCCCTTCGGCAAGCGCCGAGGCACCGACGACCTGCCCTTCACCGACCGCGGCTTCCTCGGCAAGACCGAAGACCCCTCCACCGACCTCACCTACCTCGGCGCCCGCTACTACGACCCCGCCATCGCCAAGTTCATCTCCACCGACCCCGAACTCGACCTGCGCACCCCCGAATGGGCCAACCCCTACAGCTACGCCGCCAACAACCCCATCGACCAATCCGACCCCGACGGCCGCCGCGTCGACACCGGCAACCGCAAGTCCGACAAAACATTCTCCAAGACACACAAGCCCAGCGGCCAGAAAAAGAAGCCGTATGAGATCAAGCTTGAGAAAAAGCACAAGAAGGCTGTCGCGGCTCAGGGCCGGAAGGATCGGCGGATCAGGGCTCGCGCAAACGCTCGAGACGCGCAAATACGCGATAAGAAGGAGGCCGGCGAGAGCTTCCGGCAGCGAGAACAACGCACGACTGATAAGGCTCAGCTTTGCAAGCGTTCCCGTGAGTGCGGGAGCGGAACTGTCCACGAGACCGACGATGTGTCGATCATCCTTGGCGTAGTCACCGGCATCGGAGGCGTCGCAAAGACTGCGGTGAGCGGTGGGGTCAAAGCCGTGGGGAAGGTTTTTGTCGGGAAGACCGCAGGGCCGCGCCCCAAGACGGACGGTAAATGGTTCCCTGATCGGAAGCTCCCGCGTGATAAAAATGGTAATCCGAAGTCCGAGTCCAACTCCCCCCACACGCAACTAGGATGGAAGAAGGGGAGGCGCGATAAGTACCCTCAGGCGCGAGAGTTCGGCGATAATGGTGAGGTGATGCGAGACTACGACTTCACCGATCACGGGCGGCCCGATATCCCGGGCCACGAGAACCCTCATCAGCATCGATACACAGAAAATCCGACAGGTGGAAACAAAAAGCGCGGTCCAGCAGAACCCTGGGGATGGTGACATGTCCACTGTCGTAATACCCATGCACAGAGAATCCGGAAGCGCCGTCGGGCTCACTCGGATTCTCAACAAGATTCCTGCAAATATGTGGACCTGGAGCATACTGGAACTTTGGGGAACAGGCGCTGCACCTCAAGGGATGACGATGCAGTCTTTCGAAGAACTTATCTCGTCCTCCGATGTCGGCTATCCGCTGAGCTGGCGCGAGCTGATAGGGGTCGCTTCCGGTCTAGATCAAATCCACGACTGTCTGATCGTGGCCACTGAATCCCGTCGCGCCCTCTCACGTCAAATTGTCCGGCAGGCTTCAAATCCAGAACTTCTCGTAGTGATCGAAGGTTTGGACAGCACTCAATGGGACATCGGGATCAACGAACATCTCGATGGAGCTGAGGAAATAAGAGAGCGGCTCGCGTCACTGAAGTGATCTCGTGCGCCCAGTAGAGCAGGAGGTGAAGCCGTGACGCAGCGGTGGATCTTGTTGTTCGTAAGCTCGTCGTCGCTTGCCGGTGTGAGTCCGGTCCGGGTAGCTGCCAGGAGGCCCGGTAGCAGGCTGGCGGCTTGGTCTGGAAACGGATCAGGTCGAAGCTGTCCGTGGCCATGTAAAAGTCCCCACAGGTGGCCACTTCGAGGTCACCACTGATGGCCGGTTTAGGTCCCCACTTCTTCTTACGCGCTGTGCGCGTGTCGCGAGGAGGGGTGTGCCCTGAGCGGTGATCGTGACGGTGTCAGCCAGTCACGAGATCACCGCTCAGGGGGTCTGCCCGGCCATGAAGTCTTCGGGGGAAGTCATGGACATCATCGCCGCCTACCGCGAGGTAGGCACCTATCGCGGAGCCGCCGACATGTGCGGCACCACGCACAAGACCGTCAAACGCATCATCGAGCGGGCGCTGGCCGGGGACAAGCCGCCGAGCCGCAGACGGCGCGAGCACAACTTCGATACGGTCGCCGATCTGGTGGCCGAGAAGGTCAAGAGCACAGCCGGGAAGATCTCGGCCAAACGGCTGCTGCCGCTGGCCCAGGCCGCCGGCTACGAGGGTTCGGCGCGTAACTTCCGGCGGTTGGTCGCCGAGGCGAAGAAGACGTGGCGGCGCGCTCATCATCGCGGGCGGCGGCCGGCGGTCTGGACTCCGGGCGAGATGCTCGTCATCGACTGGGGCGATGCGGGTGGCGGGCTGCATGTGTTCTGCGCGGTGCTGGCCTGGTCGAGGGTGCGGTTCGTGCGCTTCGCCGCCAACGAGCGGGCCGCCACCACGCTGGCGTTGCTGGCCGAGTGCTTCGAGGAACTCGGCGGGGTGCCCAAGGTCGTGCTAGCCGATCGGATGGGCTGTCTGAAGGGCGGCGTGGTGGCCAACAAGGTCATCCCCACCAGCGATTACGTGCGCTTCGCCACCCACTACGGCTTCCGCCCGGACTGGTGCGAGGCGGCCGACCCGGAATCGAAGGGCATCGTGGAGAACCTGGTCGGCTATGCCAAACGTGACCTGGTCGTGCCGCAGGCGCCGTTCGACGACCTGATCGCCGCCAACGTGGCCGCCCGCCAGTGGTGCGCCGAGGTCAACACGGTGACGCATTCAGAGATCTGCGCCATCCCGGCCGAGCGCCTGATCGGCGAGCGGGAACTGCTGACCGCGCTGCCGTCGCTGCGGCCGGCGATCGGCAGAGCGCCGGTCACCCGCAAGGTCGACCGGCTGTCGTGCGTGCGGTTCGGCTCGGCCCGCTACTCGGTGCCCATGCGGCTGATCGGCACCCGGATAGCGATCAGCGAAGAGCAAGGCAGGCTGCTGATCTGTGACCTGGCCACCGGCGAGATCGTCGCCGAGCATATGGCGGTCGCGCCCGGCGAGGCGTCGGTGGCCGATGAGCACTACGGCGGTCCCCGGTCCGCGCCCCGCCGCGCCGCCCGCCCTCGAACCGAGGCGGAGAAGGCGTTCCTGGCGCTCGGCCCGGTGGCCGAATCGTTCCTGACCGGCTCGGCCGCCGCGGGCAACACCCGGCTGTCCGGCGACCTGGTCGAGTTGGCCGCGCTGCAGGCCGCGCACGGTGAGCAGGCGCTGATCGCGGCGCTGGAGCGGGCGGTGAGTTTTCGCCGCTGGCGGGCCGAGGACGTGCGCTCGATCCTTGCCGCCGGCGCCGGGACTCCGCAGCCGGCGCCCGCCGGTGACGCGCTAGTCCTGGAGTTGCCGCCGGTCCCGACCCGGTCGCTGGCCGAGTACACCCTGGACAAGATCGGACAGGTGTCATGACCGCTCCCGCGCCCGCGCCGCTGGCCGCCGACCTCGACGGCGCGCTACGCCGCCTGAAACTGTCCGCCATCCGCCGCCTGGCACCCGAGCTGCTGGTCACGGCCCGCACGCAGCGCTGGAACCCCGAGGAGTTCCTGCGCACGCTCATCGACGCCGAACTGGCGGCGCGTGACGCCTCCAACGCCCGCGCCCGGATGAAGGCCGCCGCTTTCCCCGTGATCAAGACCATCGAGGAGTTCGACGTCGCCGCCTCCTCGATCCCGCGCGCGACGTTCGACTACCTCGCCTCGCTGGAATGGGTCCGGGCGGCGGAGAACTACTGCGCGGTCGGCCCGGCCGGCACCGGCAAGTCCCACAGCCTCATCGCGCTGGGCGTCGCCGCGGTCCAGGCCAGGCACAAGGTCCGCTACTTCACCGCCGCTGAACTGGTCGAAACGCTCTACCGGGGGCTGGCCGACAACTCCGTCGGCCGGGTGATCGAGAACCTGCTACGCGCCGACCTGATCATCATCGACGAGGTCGGGTTCGCCCCGCTGGATGACACCGGCGCCCAGCTGCTGTTCCGCTTCGTCGCCGCCGCCTACGAGCGGCGCGCGCTCGGCATCGGCTCACACTGGCCCTTCGACCAGTGGGGACGCTTCCTACCCGAACACACCACCGCCGTCAGCCTGCTGGACCGGCTCCTGCACCACAGCATCGTCGTGGTCACCGAGGGCGAGTCCTTCCGGATGAAACAGGCACGAACCAGGACACCAGCACGCCTCACCAAGAAGTAGTCAACTACGAACACGCGGGGACTTTTACACGGCCACCAGCGGCGACACGCACTTGGCCGTTGACAGAAGCCCAGCGTCATAGGCCCTGCAAGTAGGGGGAGCGACGGTGCGGTCCGTAGCAGGAAGCGAAGCCTGCGGCGTCGTTACTCAGCCCGCCTTCGGGTGGGACTAGGGAGTGCCGAGCCTCTCGAAACCGGGGCGAAGGCCATGGACGCGGTGAAGAGCCTGGAAGCAGCCGTCAAGGACTCCCCGGCGTATGGGGCGCGGAACGTGCCGATAGTGGCGGCGGGAACTGGGGAGGCTTTCCCCGGCCCGGCAACCTGCGGAAGCTTGTCTTCGTTGCCGGAGCATCGCGCCCTATAACCGGTCGGAGCCGGGAAATGGGTGGCGAGCCGGGTGGGCGTCGGAGGCGGCCATAGTACCGATCGAGCCGACCGGACAACACAACCGGCGGCGATGGGAAGGGCCGCTGCTTCGTCGATGCGCAGCGACTGTGAGGGAGCGGCCCGGTGAGTGCCGGTCAGGCTAGTCCCGCCGCGAAGGGATCACCGGAACCACGGGTTCCGCGTGATCCGGTCCGTGCCCTGCAGCATGCGCTTTACCGGGCGGCCAAGGCCGATCCCGGACGGAGGTTCCACGCGCTGTTCGACAAGGTCTGCCGCAGAGACGTGCTGCAGCGCGCGTGGGTTGCGGTGCGCGCCAACAACGGCGCACCGGGTATCGACAAGACCACCCTGGCCGAAGTCGAGGAGTACGGAGTCGACCGGCTCCTGGACGAGGTGGCCGCCGAACTGCGGGAGCGGCGATATCGGCCGCTGCCGGCGCGGAGAGTCCTGCCATCAGGCCGTCCTTCGCGAGTGGTCGAGCCGGGCGGTGGTGCGTGACGCCGGGCTTGCGCTCGCGCTGCTCGCGGTGTGCGTGCTGGTCAACGATCCGGTCACGATGGTGCCCAAGCACACCGCGAGGTTGTTCGGAATGGCGTGGCCGGCCGGGTCGTGGATCTGGTGGGGCGCTACCTTGGCCGCGGTCGCCGGCGTGGCGCTGCGCGGCCGAAGGCCGGTGCCGATGCTGGTGCTGTGCGTGCTGTCGGCGGCGGTGCACCTGGCCTTGCGAGTGCCGGTCACGATCGTTGATCTGGCCACGCCGGTCCTGCTCTACACCGTCGCCCCCAGGATGGCCTGTAGGGGGCCGGTTACGTAGAGATTGCATTGACTAAGCTACTGAACCTTTCCCTGTAGCCGCTCATGGCGGTACGTGATCGCTTTACACGGTTCTTCCGTACTAGACGGAGGCAAGCTGATCAGGTTCGATCCGCCTTGATTCTTCGGCCCCTACCGAAAGCAGGATCCGATGAACTGGACCCACCACTGGGTCAGGGCCCCGGCGTTGAGTCGCTTTATCCGGTGTCGTCATGTTGGTCATAGGGCGAAGACGGCGAAAGCGGCGTCGTGGTTGAGGAGGTCTCGGCGGGCGTGCGCGATGTTGGCCCGGCCCGCCAGTCGGGCGGTGCTGATCGCCAGGTTGCGGAAGCTGGTCATCGCTCTGGGCGCGGCACCCACCCTGACCTGGGAGTGGTCTTCTCGGAAGGTTGTATCGCGGATCCAGTGCAGCCGGTTTTCCACACACCAGTGTGAGCGTTCGTAGTGGTTGAGGTGGGCGGGGCCGGCCAGGTCGGCGGGCAGGCTGGTGATGCCGTACACGATTTCCTTGCTGGTCCACGCGCCGTCCAGGCCGCCGACGTCACGGCGGAGCCGGAATGCCTGCCGGGCACCGGGAAACAGGCCATCGCCGGTTTGGGTGGTGCGGATGGTCCGGCGTTCGGTACGGCCGTGCCCGCGATCGTCGTCGATGGCGGTGGTGTCGATCCACTCGAGGTCCGGGCCTGTCAGCAGTGCGCGGGCGGCCTCATGGGCGAGCGGCTGGTTGGCCTTGACGATGAGGACGTAGTGGGCGGCCAGTTGCTCGGTGATCAGACGGGCGGTGGCCTTGGTGGTGTGCAGAGCGTCCAAGGTCAGGACCATCCCGGCCACATCGAGTCCGGCCAGCAGCGTGCGCGCGGCCGGTCCTTCGCCGCGTTTGCTCTCGACCTGGCGCTGGCCCAGGATCAGGCCGCTTTCGTGACTGATGGCGCCGACCAGGAAGACGCGGCTGTGCTGGCCGGTCCGGGCGCCGCGGACGGCTTTGCCATCCAGAGCGGCAGCAGGCAACAACCCTGGTGGGGCCGGGTGAGTGACCTTCCGGGAGGCGGCGCGGCGTTGCTCACGCTCGGGCGGGCCGGGTGTGTCCGGGATATGCGGGACCGGCACCCGCTGGGTGAGGACATCGCAGACATAGCCGCTGACGGCCGCATCCAGCGCGTCGCCGTCCACACCGGCCAGGACTCGGCGGAAAGTGCGTTCGCTGGGCAGCACGAACAGGCCGGTGAGCGGGTGTCGGCTGGCGCCCAGGCGCTGGAGTTTCTCCTGGGAGGCGCGGGTGGCCCACTGCCAGATCGCCGTGATGCTGTCGCCGCCGACCACCAGCGTCGCGCACGCGGTCAACGTCAAGATGACCGGCAGCGGATGACGGCGGCCACGGGTCGAACGATGATCGGGGACGGACGCCAATCGGGCCATCAACGCCGATTCCATCGCGATCGGGTCAGTGGCCAGTTCCGCTTCCCACAAGACGAGGTCGGTGAACTGGCTCAGAAGGGGGACGGCCGGAACGGCGATCGGGGAAGATGGGGACACGAGCGCGACTCCTGTGATGATCTTCGGCTTAGACACCTGAAAGATCAGCAGAAGTCGCGCTCTTCCGTTCTCGACCTGACCGAACAGTCAACATCGTCATACCGCATCAGAACCCGAGAACGCCGGGGCCCTGACCACTGGGTGGTCGTGCGTGATGGCAGAGTTTACAAAGCGTGGAGTTACACCCCCTCAAGATGAATGGCAGATCGATCACATTCGGCCTAAGTCGAGAGACGGGTCGGGCGGCCCCTCTAACGGCCAGGTCTTATGTCGAGTCTGCAACAGGGAAAATGGGACAACTGAAGGGTGATTTCTTGTGAGTGGTGCACTGGAAGGATCGGATCTGAGTTCGATTCAACAGAAGATTCATAGCGATTTGGCAGCCCAAGGGTGGAGTTGGATTTGGGCTTTCGACCCTGACGTTGACCACTCTCCCTTTGCCTACAGCATCGGGTTCGGTTCCACTTTTGATCATCCCGAAGTGATCGTAGCTGGACTTCCGGAGGAGACTTCAGGAAGCGTCTTGAGCTCAGTTCGAGCCATGCTCGCTGAGGGGCGCACATATGGAGATGGTGACGTCTCGGATGACATTCTTGAGGGGTTTACTGTGCAGTTCCGGGCAATCCCACAAGATCTACTGATCGCTAACCTGGTACAAGCGTCGGTGTTCTACGGGGAGAGGTCTTTCGGTGGGCTCCAGCTGGTTTGGCCGGATAGAGATGGGAACTTTCCCGGTGAAGAAGGCACGCCTACCTGGCTGAGTAACCGACAAGCCTTGTCGATGTAGCCGGGGATCAGGTTGTGCTGACGATCGTCACAGGTTCCTCCCGGGCCGCCAACATCGACCTGGTCCTAGACTCGATGACTCACGGGGTGGCTGTCCCTCCTGATTCAAGAGTGCTCCTCGCTCTGGAAGGTTGTTGATCTCGACAATCCGCCAGATCAGGGGCACTCTTTGCTGTCTATCGGGTCACTTCATCCCGAATCTCCTCAAGACTTATGAATAGCTGAGGCAAGCAAACACGCTGCGGCCGGGGCAGTATCTGCGGACAAGCGCGGGAACCTACGTCCAAGTCTCGGCGATCACCGCGTGGACATCCGCAGACCAGCGTGTCCACAACCTCGCCGTGGCCGACACGCACACGTACTATGTAGAAGCAGACACGACGCCCGTCCTGGTGCATAACAGCGGCCCGTGCGGGCTTAGAACTCCTGAGGAAGCGGGGATTCTTCCTAGCGAGGTCCGGCGCATCCAGAACGCAGCGAATAGGATGGGGGCCCGGATTGTAGTGGTAGGCAGTCGTGCAGGCGGTACCGCTAAGGCAGATTCGGACTGGGACTACATATTGTCCGGCAAGACAGGCCGAGTAAGGAGCAGGGCTGCAAGCTCGCTGCCCGAGGGGATCGGCGGAGATTGGCGGGGCCGGAGACGAGGGCAGGACATCTTCCAGGATTACAATCCGGATGCTCCGGGGTACGCCACCTTGGACCCTGAGCGCCCGCACGTCATCTTCGATCCGGAGCCGTGATGAGCAAACGATCTATTATCCTGAATGAACTAAGCCAAGGGCGCCGCCCACTCCAGGAAGGGATTGGCTGGTTCAAGGCGCTGCCGCTAGATGAGCGACGTGACGTGATTCGAGAGCTGTCTTCTTACGCTCTTCAGGCGAGGGCTGCAACTGAGGATGCTGCAGAGAGTATCGCCCGCGCAGGGGTGAAGCCCACGGCGACTCCGGCTGTCCTGATTTCGCGTGGGCCAATCCGTGAGCAGCTGGCTAAGATAGGGAATCTACCAGAAGCCGAGATGGTAAAATCATTTAGGATATTGCTGGCACTTCTATCGATCTCGGATGCCCGTAGGCGTGAGATTGATTGCGCTAATGGGTGCACGCATTCGTGGCATAACTTGCGCGATTAGACGTTACTAAGCAGAAACTGGGCTACTGGACCGTAGCTCGGTTACCGGTGAGGTGATGTAGCGCAGGTCCTGATCCCGGAAGAAGCTGCGAACAATCCCGGGTGTTGCCTGAAGTCGGTCGACGGATCGCTCGATCCTGTCGGTCAGTTCCTCCACAGACCGGACGACTTCTTCCAGACCCACTCGTCGGGATTGAGCTCCGGCGAGTACGGGGGCAGGAAGAAGATGCTCAGCCGCCCCTTGGTGGACTTCACGAACGCTTTCGTCTCCGCCGACCGATGTACCGGATGCCCATCGAGGATCAGGAAAATCTTTCCAGGGGGCGGATCTTAAAGTGGATGTACATCGCCATGGACTCAAGGAAATAGCTTCAAGAATCAGGAAGTTCGAAGCACAAGGCCAGTCGAACCCATCGCCGACGAAGTTCAAACAGTCAGATGATCTTGCGGCGATCATTCTCGCTCGTTGATCAGAGGAGCTATGCATGGATGGTCCCGACCGTCTCGGTCCCGGTGGGAAGCCTCAGTATCTGGTGGAGCGTAACGCTGGATATTTTGAGTACCAGCTTCCCATATCAGTCAAGCTTGTCATCGATATAGACGGCAAAATACCGCTGCTCATGAATGAGCGAGACGAGTGGGAGCTTCCAGGAGGAAAGCTGGAAGTCGGCGAAACTCCCGAAGTGTGCGTGTGTCGAGAAGTATACGAAGAGCTCAATCTCACCGTCACAGTCGAATCGATCATCGATACGTGGGTTTACGAGATCACGCCGCTGCGTCATACATTCATCGTGAGCTACGGCTCGACATATCAAGGTAACGAGGAGATCCGAAGCTCTGACGAGCACAAAAAGTTGGGCCTGTTCGAGTACGGCGAAGTCCCCGACCTCCACATGCCGGAGCAGTACAAACGAAGCATCGCGCGATGGCAGAAGATTCCCGCGAAATGCTGAAACTTCTCGGGGGCATCGGCCGGAACACGCCGACCGGCTCATCGCCACCTGCGGGGAGGCTGCGTTCGGTATCGTCGGGCGCGGCGTCGAAGGAGAGGTCTCCCCCCCATGCTCCAGCACCCCCTGCTCCGCGAAGTCATCGACATCAAGGAGTCGATCTCCACCTCCGATTTCGTGCTGAGCCTGGCAGAGGCCGTGACCCCCGAGGGGGCCGAGCGCGCGCTCAGGGACTACGTGGTCACCGAACGGCTGCTGGAGAACTTCGACGAGGCGATCGGCCTGATCAAGTTGGCTCTCGACGGGCACACGTCCAAGGCGGCCTACCTGCACGGCTCGTTCGGCTCCGGTAAGTCGCACTTCATGGCGGTGCTGTACGCCCTGCTCAGCCGCAACCGGACCGCCTGGCGGCGCACGGAGTTCGACCCTGTGCTCACCAAGCACGAGTGGCTGGAGCGCGAGGCCAAGAAGTTTCTCCTGGTGCCCTACCACATGCTGGGGGCCAAGGCCCTGGAGCAGCGGGTGCTCGGCGGCTACGTCAGCCACGTCAAGAAGATGCACCCGGACGCGCCCACCCCGCAGGTCTACCGGACGGACGCGCTCTTCACCGACATCAGGACGATGCGTGCGCGGATGGGCGACGACGCGGTCGTCAAGGGGCTGAGCTTCGGCGACGGGGACGGCGGTGAGGACGACGAATGGGGCGAGTCGTTCTCCTGGACGCCTGCCCTGCTCGACACCGCCCTGGGCGCGGAGGAGTCGCACGACGGCGCTCCGCTCGATCTGGTGCATCCGACCACCCCGGCCGAGCTGCGCGCCAAGCTCGTACAGGACGCGAGCACGAGCCTGCTGCCGGGCTTCGCGCAGAACGCGGCCGAGGACGAGCACGGGTTCATCTCGCTGGACGCCGGCCTGTCGGTGATCGCCGAGCACGCCAGGTCGCTCGGTTATGACGGGCTCATCCTCTTCATGGACGAGCTGATCCTGTGGCTCGCGACGCTCATCCACGACCAGAGGTTCGTCGCCCGCGAGGCCAGCAAGATCACGAACTTCGTGGAGGGGAGCGACGCCCGGCGGGCCATCCCGATCATCTCGTTCATCGCGCGCCAGCGTGACCTGCGCGAGCTGGTCGGCGAGGAGGTGTCGGGCGCGGCCGAGGCGTCCATCCAGGACACGCTCAGCCTCGCCTCCGGACGGTTCGACAAGATCACTCTGGAGGACCGCAACCTGCCGCAGGTCGCCCACGCCCGCGTGGTCAGGCCGAAGGACGACGAGGCGGCGGCGCTGGTCAACGCCGCGTTCGAGCGGACCAAGAAGGTCGGCCCGCAGGTCTGGGACACGCTGCTCGGCTCCGACAAGGGCACCACCGGCGCGGACGAGGAGTCGTTCCGCCTGACCTACCCCTTCTCGCCCGCGTTCATGGACACGCTGGTCCACATCTCCTCCGCTTTGCAACGTTCCCGTACTGGTCTCAAGCTGATGGGGCAGCTTCTCGCCGACCACCGCGATCACCTGCGGCTGGGCGATCTCGTCCCGTTGGGAGACCTCTACGAGGTGATCTCGGCGGGTGGCGACAAGCCGTTCGTGGACAGCCTGAAGGTGGTCTTCGAGGCCGCCGACCGGCTCTACAAGACCAAGCTCCGGCCTTACCTGCTCGGCGTCAACGAGGTCACCGAGGACGACGTCGAACGCTACCTGCACCGGCCCGAGGCGATCACCGATCCCGGGCTGGCCCAGCGGTGCCGGGTGTTCGTCGGCGACAACCGGCTGATCTGCACGCTGCTGCTGTCGGCGCTCGCGCCGAGCGTGCCCGCGCTGAGCGACCTGACGATCCGGCGGCTCGGCGCGCTCAACCACGGCTCGGTGACCGCGCCCATCCCCGGCAGCGAGGTCGGCATCATCAAGGCCAAGGTGGCCGACTGGGCCGCCCGCTTCCCGGAGATCAAGGAGACCGGCACCGACGCCAACCCGGCGGTGCGGCTGGAGCTCACCGGCGTCGACGTCGACTCGGTCCTGGCCAACGCGGCGGTCAACAACAACCCGGGCAACCGGATCGCCCTCGCCAAGAAGCTGCTCGCGGCCGAGTTGGGCGTGGACCGTCCCAACGGGCGCCTGGGCGCCGACGAGCTGCGGCTGGTCTGGCGCGGCTCCGAACGCGTCATCGAGGTGATCTTCGGGAACATCGCCGACGAGGACGAGCTCCAGGACCACGACCTGCAGCCACAGCTCGACGGTCAGTGGCGGATCGTCGTGGACCTGCCCTTCGACGAGGGCGACTACGGGCCGGTCGACGACGTCAACCGGATGCGCGACCTGCGCGAACGCCCCCGCGAGGGCAGGCCGCCGCAGACGGTCGGCTGGGTGCCCGCCCATCTGTCGGTCCAGCGGATGGCCGACTTCCAGCGGCTCGTGGTCATCGACAAGGCGCTCTCCGACGAGCACCGCTTCGCCACCCAGTACGCCGGCCACCTCAACGCCGACAACCGGGCACGGGCCAAAGGGCTGCTGGAGACCCAGCGCGACGCGCTGCTCAAGCAGGTGCGGACGGCCTTCAAAGGGGCGTACGGCCTGGACACGAAGAAGGCCGCCGATGTCGAGCTGGGCTTCGAGGAGCACTTCGCGCCGCTGCCGGACCTGGCGGGGCTGACCGTCTCGTTCGGGCAGTCGCTGCGCGACGCCATCCGGCATCTCGCGGGGCAACTGCTGGCCCACCAGTTCCCCGCCCACCCCGAGCTGGACCGCGACGCCACCGGCATCGCGGTGAGACCGGCCGACGCCAGGACGGTCTTCGGTCATGTACGGGCCGCCGCCGAAGCGCGTGATCGGCGGGTCGAGGTGCCGGCCAAGGACCGCAAACTGATGGGACACCTCGCCGAGCCGCTCGGGCTCGGCCTGCAGAAGGAGGCGTACTTCGAGCTGTCCACCCGGTGGGCCGACCACTTCCGGCGGGAGGCGCAGCGAGAGGGCGTCACCGGCGACCTCAGCGTGATCACGCTCACCGACTGGACGGATCGGCCCGAGCGGCGCGGCCTGGAGTCGTTCCTGGTCAATCTGGTCGTCGCCGCCTTCGCCGAGATGGACGACCGGGTGTGGGTGCGCGAGGGGACCCCGCTGGAGCCGGCGCCGGAGCTGTCGCAGATCAGGCCGCGTGACGCGCTGCGCAGCCAGCCCCTGCCGGGCGAGGCCGACTGGGCTGAGGCGCGGCAGCGGTTCGAGGTCGTCTTCGGCGGCAAGGCGCCGGCGCTGCGGCGTGGCCGCATGGTCAACCAGTTCGCCCGGCAGATCACGGACGCCGCGCGGGAGCTCCGCGAGCCCGCGGCCGGGCTGGTCCGCCAACTGGAGACGCACGCCGGTTTCCTCGCGCTGGACGACACCGATGAGAGCGGGCGGTTCGCGCTGGCCCGGCGCTCGGTCGAGCTGCTCACGGCGCTGCGGGAGGCGGGGCACGGCGCGGGCGGCGCGAAGAGGATCATCGAGACGCTGGCCCGCTTCGACCTGGGACAGGTGAGCGCCGACCGCTACGGCACCTCCATCAAGCGGGCGCACGACGTGGAGCAGGCGCTGGCCGGAGCCGCCTGGGACACCCTGGAGCTGGCCCAGGGGCAGGGCGCCGAAGGGCTGGCGCTGCTGGAGTCCTTGCGCCGCGCGGCGGGCTCCGACCAGCGGACGGCCGACCTCGTCGAGGCGCTGGGCAGCACGCGGGGCAAGGTCACGGCGCTGATCAGGCGCCGCCAGATTCCGGAGCCGCCGCCTCCACGCCCGGGAGTCACGGGCGGCATCGGCTCGACCGGCGGCATCGGCTCGACCGGCGGAAGCGGTCCGATCGGCCTGACCGGTTCGACCGGCCAGACGGGCGGGAACAGCCCGGTGGGTGGGACCGGCCTGGGTGGGACCGGCCAGACCGGCGGCTTGGGAGGGGCCGGCACCCTGCCGGTCGAGCCCGCCTCCGCGCCTGGCCGTTCGGGACGGAAGCGTACGAAAGCCGCTAAAGCGGTGGAGGAGCTGCGAGCGGAGTTGGCTGAGCTGGTGGCCAGGGAGCCAGACGCCGACATCGAGATTTCCTGGCAGGTCGTGGAGCGATGAGCACCGCCGTCACCGTCGCGGTGCGGCTCAACGCCGTGACCGTCGCCCAGTACCTGTCCTCCCAGTCGTCGCTGACCGGCTCCCCGGGCGAACGGCGACGGGTCGTGCTCCTGCGTTCCGCTCCGCAGTGGGACGGGCCGGGCGAGCTCGAGTTCGGCCTAGGACTACGGGCCCGGGTGGCCACGGCGCCGTCGCCGCTCGCCGTACACGAACTGATCCTCGGTCACCTGGCCGGCGCAGGCGACCCCGGCGTGCTGGTCGTGCTGACCGACAGGGAGCAGACCGAGCTCGACCCGGCGATCCTCGCTCGGGCGCACAAGCAGCGCGTCCAGGCCGTCGACGGCTGGAACGTCGTACGGGAGGCGTTCGTGGCCGAGCAGGTCGACGCGCGACTGCGTGAGGACGACTGGGCGGCCGAGGCGCTGCTGGACGCCACCCCGCCGGGCGGCTGGCCGCCGCTGGCCGGAGGGGTGCTGTCGCGACGCGCCGCGCTGTCCACGCTGGCCCTGCGCCGGCTCGGGCTCGGCCGCTACAGCGACGATCCACGGCCTGACGACGAAGGGCTCGACACCCATGCCCTGATGCGGTGGTCGCTCACCCCGGGAGGCCCGGAGCGGTTGCTGGCTCTGCGCGGCCCGGAGCGCGCCGGCCTGGCGGCGTTCCTGGGTGAGGACGACCAGGCGGGCCGGGCGCTGCTCACTCTGGTGGTGGCCGGGCATGGGCCGGACTCGGTGGCGTTCGGGCTGGTGTGCGCGGCGCTGTGGCTGCACTCCGAGGCCGACGAGCGGACCTACCGCGCGCGAGGCCGGGCGGAGCGGTGGTTCGGCGAGGAACCCGCCGTGGCGGGGGAGGCGCTGGACGCACTGGTCGTCCCGTTCGGCAGGGCCTGCGAGGAGTTCGTGACAGCGCTGCTGACGGCGGGCCGTGCCGACGGCGACGAGGAGCACGCCCGCCAGGCGCGGCGGATCACCGCCAGGGTGCTGGACCGCGCCGGAGGGCTGGCCAGGCAGTTCGGCGCCGAAGACGCGGCGTCGGCGAGCCCGGTCCTGGCCGCCGGGCTCGACGCCCGGTTCGCGGCGGCCGGCCGGGCGCTGGCCGGCGGGGACCCGCGGTTGATCGCGCGCGCCGTGCGGGAGCTGGGCGCGCACCGCCTCGCGGCCGACCCGGACGCGCGGGTGCGGATCACGCGGGCGCGGATGGCGCAGCGGCTCGTCCAATGGCTCGCGAACGATCCCACCACCGAAGCCGTGACGGTGGCGGCGGCGATGGACCGCCACATGTCCGAAACCGGGTGGGCGGACCAGGCGCTCGAACACCTTGAGGCAGGTGGTGACCCCGAACCCGCACTCCGGGCGGCCTACGACGGGCTGGGGGCCCAGGTCCGCGAGCGGCGGCGGGCGATCGACCACTCCTTCGCCCGGAGGCTCGCGGTGGGCACCGACCCCGGTGGCATGCTCACCGTCGAGTCCTTCCTGACGCGGGTGGTCAAGCCCGTGGTGGGCGGCAAGGCGGAGCGGCGGGTGCTGCTGCTCGTACTGGACGGGATGAGCGCGGCCATCGCCACCGAGCTGGGGGAGCAACTGCGGCGGCACTGGGCCGAATACGATCCGCTGCCGGGCGAGCAGGCTCCCCGGCGGCGCGCGATGGCGGCCGCCCTGCCCACTCTGACCACGACCTCCCGCACCTCCCTGTTCGCCGGGAAGCTGCTGAAGGGCACGCAGGCCGACGAGAAGCGGCTGTTTCCCGCGCACCGCTTCTGGGGCGGCGGCCAAGCGGCCGTGTTCCACAAGGACGATCTGCGCGCAGCCGGCGTCGGCGACGCGTTCGGTCCGGAGCTCACCCAGGCGCTGGCCGACGACCGCACCCATGTCGCGGTGGTGCTGAACACGATCGACGACCGGCTCGGCAAGGAGCAGAAGCTCGGCGACGGCGCCTGGCGGCTTGACGACATCGGCAAGCTCCGCGAGCTGCTGCGGGTGGCGGCGGACCAGGGCATGGCGGTCCTCCTCGTCAGCGACCACGGGCACGTGGTGGACCGGCACGGGATCAAGCTCGACGGCGACGGGATCGCCTCCGCCCGCCACCGCGCGCCGGGCGGGCCGGTGCGGGAGACCGAGATCACCCTCTCCGGCCCACGGGTGGTGTGGCCCGAGCCGGGCGCCGAGATCGTGGCCCTGTGGGACGCCGACTCCCGCTACACCTCGCAGAAGGCCGGCTACCACGGCGGCGCCTCGATCGCCGAGTTCACCGTCCCGGTGCTGGCGTTCCTGCCCTTCGGCGCGGAGCCGCCCAAGGGCTGGCGGGAGCTGGGCGACCAACGCCCGGCCTGGTGGTCCCTGGAACCCCTGGAAGAGACACGACCTGCCGCTCCCGCGCCTCCGCCCAAGAAGGCCGCGAAGCGGCCGAAGCCGCGGCCCGAACCGGGAGACGCGCTGTTCGACGTGGTCCTCGCTCCGGCGGAGGACGCGCTGCTCGCGCCCCGTCTCCTGTCGCCCGCCGACCGGTTGGCCGACGCGCTCCTGGCCTCGCAGACCTTCGGCGAGCAGGTGGACCTCCTGGCGCGCAAACCCCCCATGGACAAGGTCGACCAGGCGATCCGTGTCCTTCTCGACGCGGGCACCCTCCCGGCCACCGCCCTGGCGCAGCGCATCGGCTACCCGGCCACTCGGGCCGACGGCTTCGCCGCCGTGCTGCGCCAACTCCTCAACTACGACGGGGTGCAGGTCCTGGAGACGCTTCCGGACGGGCGGACCCTGCGGCTGAACACGGCACTGCTGCGGGACCAGTTCGAGCTGGGACACTGATCGACGTGAGCTCCACCAGATCCGCCCAGGTCAGCGCCGCGCGACGGCGCACGGTGATCGACGCGCTGCGGCGCGGCGCCGTGCCGGAGAGCGGGCTCGACCTGCTCGCCACGGGCCTGGGCCGGTTCGAGGCGGCGCTCGACGCCGAGCTGGACGCCGTCGCCACCGGCGGAGCGGTGTTCAAGGCGGTCAGAGGAGAGTACGGCTCCGGCAAGACGTTCTTCTCCCGGTGGCTCGGTGAGCGGGCCAGGAGACGCAACTTCGCGGTCGCCGAGATCCAGATCTCCGAGACCGAGACGCCGCTGCACAAGCTGGAGACCGTCTACCGGCGGCTGACCGAGCGGCTCACCACCGCCAGTTTCCCGCCCAGCGCGTTGCGGCCGGTGGTGGACGCCTGGTTCTACGCGCTGGAGGAGGACGCGCTCGCCGACGGGGCCGGCGAGGACGAGCTGCCCGGCGAGGTGGAGAAGCTGCTGGCCGCACGGCTGGCCGAGGTGTCACGGCAGGCCCCGGCCTTCGCGACCGCCCTGCGCGGCTACCGGGCCGCGCTGCTCGGCGGGGACGACACGACGGCGGCGGCCGTGCTGGCGTGGCTCGGCGGGCAGCCCCACGTCGCGGCGACCGCCCGCCGGTTCGCCGGGGTGCGTGGCGACCTCGACCACTTCGGGGCGTTCGGCTTCCTACAGGGGCTGCTGACCGTGTTGCGCGACAGCGGGCATCCCGGGCTGCTCGTCGTGCTGGACGAGGTCGAGACCCTGCAACGGGTGCGCTCCGACGCTCGCGACAAGGCGCTCAACGCGCTGCGGCAGCTCATCGACGAAGTGCACTCCGGGCGCTTCCCCGGCCTCTACCTGGTGATCACCGGCACTCCGGCCTTCTACGACGGGCAGCAGGGCGTGCAGCGGCTCGCGCCGCTGGCGCAACGGCTGGCGACCGACTTCACCACCGACCCGCGCTTCGACAACCCCCGGGCGGTGCAGCTCCGGCTGCCCGGCTTCACCCAGGAGTCCCTGGTGGACCTGGGGCTGACCATCCGTGACCTGTACACGGCCGGCGCCTCCGAACGGGTCAAGGCCGTCGCCGACGACGCGTACGTCGCCGACCTCGCGCGGGCGGTCGGCGGGGCGCTCGGCGGCCGGGCCGGCGTGGCGCCCCGGCTGTTCCTGAAGAAGCTCGTGGGGGACGTGCTCGACCGGATCGACCAGTTCGAGGACTTCGACCCCCGGCGTCACTACCGGCTGACGCTGGCGAGCGACGAGCTCACCGAGACGGAGCGCAACCTCGCCGCCTCGGCGGACGACGTCGACCTGGACCTGTGATGGCCGATCCGGTGGAGCGGCTGGACCCGGTCGTCCTGCACCACGTCGTCAACACCCTCGGCTGGCCCGACCTCCGCCCGTTGCAGCGGGCGGCCATCCAACCGCTGATGGACGGCGACGACGCGGTGCTGCTCGCCCAGACCGCCGGAGGAAAGACGGAGGCGGCCTGCTTTCCGCTGCTGTCCGCGATGAGCGTCCAGCGCTGGACCGGACTGTCCGTGCTGTACGTGTGTCCGCTCAAGGCGCTGCTCAACAACCTCGTCAGCCGGATCGACTCCTACGCCCAGTGGCTGGGGCGCCGGGCCGCGCTCTGGCACGGCGACATCCGTGAGTCGCAGCGGCAGCGGCTCCGTACCGATCCGCCGGACATCCTGCTCACCACCCCCGAGTCGCTCGAAGCGCTGCTGATCGGGGTGAAGACCGACCACGCGCACCTGCTGGGAAAGGTGCGAGCGGTGGTCGTGGACGAGGTGCACGCCTTCGCCGGCGACGACCGCGGCTGGCACCTGCTGGCCGTGCTGGAACGACTGGAACGGGTGACCGGGCACTCCATCCAGCGCATCGGTCTGTCGGCCACCGTGGGCAACCCTCGGGAGTTGCTCACCTGGTTGCAGGGGGCACACGCCGGGAAGCGAGCCGGGCGGGTGATCGCCTCCGAGATGCCGCGCACGGTCCCGCTCGACTCCGGCGCCCCCGACTCCGGCACTTCAGGCTCCGGCTCTACTGATTGCGTCCCGCCCGGCGAGGTCGAACTCGACTACGTGGGCTCGCTGGCCAACGCCGCGAAGCTGATCACAGCACTCCATCGTGGCGAGAAGCGGCTGGTGTTCTGCGACTCGCGGCGACAGGTGGAACAACTGGGCGCGGCCCTGCGCGACCGCGAGGTCACCGTGTTCCTGTCTCACGCCTCGCTGGCCGCCGAGGAGCGGGCGCGGTCGGAAAGGGCCTTCGCGGAGGCGCGTGACTGCGTGATCGTGTCGACCTCGACCCTCGAACTCGGCATCGACGTGGGGGATCTGGACCGGGTCATCCAGATCGACTCGCCGCACACCGTCGCGTCGTTCCTGCAACGCATCGGGCGGACCGGGCGACGCGCCGGCACCGTACGCAACTGCTTGCTGCTCGCGACGCGAGGCGAGAGCCTGCTCCAGGCCGCGGGCCTGCTCCTCCTGTGGGGACGGGGCTGGGTGGAGCCGGTGATCGCGCCGCCCGAACCCCGTCATCTGGTCGCCCAGCAGCTCCTCGCCGTCACCCTCCAGCGGCGTACGATCGGTGATCGGCTGTGGCCGGCGGAATGGAACGGCCTTGCTCCCTTCGACCGCTCGGCGGAGCCCATTCTCCGCCACCTGATCGGCGCGGGATTCCTCGACCTGGACGCCGGCATGTTGTTCATCGGTCCCGAGGCTGAGCGGCGGTTCGGACGGCGTCACTTCATCGAGCTGACCGCGTCCTTCACCGCACCACCGCAGTTCACGGTGCTGGCCGGGCGTCGGGAGATCGGGCAGGCCGACGTGTCGGTGCTGACCGAGGAGAGGCCCGGCCCGCGTCTGTTGCTCCTCGGCGGCCGTAGCTGGCGGGTGACCTTCATCGACTGGGCGCGCAAGAGGGCTTTCGTCGAACCGGCCGAACGCGGAGGCGTGGCCAAGTGGACCAGCGGCGGGGTCAGCGGGTTGTCGTACGCCCTGTCGCGCGCCATGCGGGAGGTGCTCCTGGGCGCCGATCCGCCGGTGTCGTTGACCCGCCGGGCTCAGGACCGTCTTGCCGAATGGCGTCAGGAGGAGGCCCCCGGCGTCGTGCACCCCGGGGGAACACTGGTGACCCGGACCGGCGACGACGTGCGGTGGTGGACCTGGGCCGGGTACCGAGCCAACGCCACACTCGCCGCGACACTGCCCTCGATCGCCGATCCGGTCCAGCGGCCGACGGACTTCTCCGTCCGGCTGCGGGAGGACCTGACTCCCTCAGCCTGGCACGAGGCCCGAGCCAGGGCGGGCGACGGCGAGCTGCTGGTGTTGCCCGACGTCGATCGCCGCGCCGTCCACGGGCTGAAGTTCGGCGCCGTTCTACCGGAACGGCTGGCGGTCGCCACGGTAGCCGCTCGGCTGGCCGATTTCGAGGGCGCACGTGCCGCCCTGACCGAGCCGGTTCGCCTGCACTTCGCCTCACCCCGCTGACCGGCTCGCAAGAGATCAGGCAACGCGCTCAGAGCCCGGCTGCGCGCTCTGGACGGGTCCGGAATCGTGGGAGTTCGACTCCGTCGCATGGGACAGGGGGCGGACAGGAGGTTCGCCGCGCCCATGCCGGAACGCGAACCTGGCGACGAACTCAGCTCCGATCTGGCCATATTTTTTCCGCTTCCGAGGTAACGGATGAAGCGGTAATTTCTTCTCATCGCGAATTTTCTTGTGATTCGATGAGCGGTGTTTTGTAGCCAACTGGAGGGCGACGTCCCGGTGAATCCTGGTTTCCTGATCAAGGACCCTCGCAGTCGTATCGAGTTACGGTTGAGTGCTGCCGCCTCCTCGCAGGAGCGGCTCGCGTTCCTCAATGACGCGAGTACGCGCATCGGCAGCACTCTTGACCTGGCTCACACCTGCCGCGAGGTCCTGGACGTCGCCGTGCCGAGGTTCGCCGACACCGGCGGGATCATGGTCCAGGAGCGGCTCATCACCGAGGGAGAGTTCCCCGTCCGGCCCAAGGACGGCTCCGCGCTGGTCCGGCGCGTGGCCACCGCCGTGGCGGTCGACAACCCCTGGGACTGGAACACCGCCTTTCCGGTCGGCGAGGTCGCGGTCTACCCGCCGTTGCTGCCGCAGGGGCAGGCCATGGCCACCGCCAAGACCGTGCTGGTGCCGAGGCTGGAACAGGTCGTCGGCGACGAGAACGCCCAGGCGTTCGGCCGCCCGATCATCGCCCGGCTCATGCCCGGCTGCTCGTTCCTCGTCACGCCGCTGGTCGCCCGTGGCAATGTGCTCGGGTTCTTCGTGCTGGTACGCCGGGAGTCCAGCGAGCCGTTCCAGGACGGCGACGTCGCGCTCGCGGAGGAGCTCGCGGCGCGCACCGCGATCTGCATCGACAACGCCCGGCTCTACGGCCGTGAGCGGCGCACGGCGCTCACCTTGCAGAGCGCCCTGCTCCCGAGCCTCCTTCAGGAGTCTCCGGGCCTGGAGATCGGCTACCGCTACCTGCCCGCCGGCGACCTGGCTCACGTGGGCGGCGACTGGTTCGACGTGATCCGGCTTTCGGGCGACCGTACGGCGCTCGTCGTCGGCGATGTCATGGGCCACGGCATCCGGGCCGCGGCGACGATGGGCCAGCTGCGGACCGCCACCCAGACCCTGGCCAGTCTCGACCTGGACCCGGGTGAGCTGCTGTTCCGGCTGAACCGGGTGGCTCAACAGCTCGACGCCGACCAGCTCGCGACCTGCGTCTACGCGACGTACGACCAAGCGACCGGGGCCCTCGCGATCGCCAGTGCGGGGCACGTGCCGCCCGTGCTGGTCAGGCCGAACGGCCTGGCCGAGATCGTCCCGGTCGTGCCGGGGCCGCCCCTCGGAGTCGGCGGCGAGCGCCTGGAGATCTGCGAGGCCACCATGCCCGCCGGCGGCATGCTCGCCCTCTACACCGACGGGCTGGTGGAGACCCGCGACCGGAGCATCAGTGACGGCATCGCCGACCTGTGCTCGCTGCTGACCGGTCCACCACGGGGGATCGAGCAGCTCTGTGACCTGATCGTCAAAGCCCAGCGTCCGGCTGACAAACGGGACGACATCGCTTTACTCCTTGCCAAGGCGATACCGGTGGAGCAAACCGCCCCTCTTTGTTAGCGCATTCGGGGTGAAGCGCGGTTTGTCGCCCCGCGTAGCGGCTTTTGCCGATGGAAACGGGGAGCACGGCATTCGTGTCTCGATATCAGGTCATTTCGCGATTATTCGGACATCGCCGGAGGTGCTTTTCGCGATGACGGCGTTGTCGCTCTTGGTGTTCTTGAGTTGGGACCGCACCTTGCCGTGCGTGCTCTTGGCCGTGACCCGGTAGGCGCCGTCCGGGACCGTGGCGGTGACCCGCCCCTCGCGGGACACCGCGTCCACCTTGGACGGCGGCACGGCGAACGAGAGATTGATCGACCCGCTGGCGGTCCGGACCCGGACGCTGGGCGATTTGAGCCGGTCGCCCGCGATCACGCTGTCCTCGACCAGCAGCCGCAACCTGCCCGACGTGCCGTACGCCCTGATCGGCCCAGAGGCCGACACGTCAATGTCCTGAGGCAGCCCGTCGAGGACCACCCCCTCGCTGGCCTCGATCACGAGTCGGGTCCCGGATGGCACCCTGACGTGGTAGCGGGCGCCACAGTCGCCGACGATCATCGTGCAGTCGGCGCTCAGCCGCAGCGTGCCGTCCCTCAGCGACCAGGACGTGTTGCCCTCCTGGGCCGCCTTGCCCTTGGCCCACCGGTCCACCCGGATCTCCGTGCCGGTGCCCGGTAGGACGCGCAGCCCGCCCAGTGACGACGCGATGGTGAGCCGGTCACCGGAATGCTGGAAGGTCCGGCCGTCGTGCACCTCCTCGGCGTCCAGCCCGCATCCGCCCGCCATCCCCAGCGCGACCAGAACCGCGCTTGCCATGATTCGCCTCATGCCGTAAATCCTGGTCCGGCGCGGGGGAGCCGCCATCGGTCATCCGGCCGACCCGCCTCCGCCGTTCGGCCGCTCCGGCCCGCCTGTACGGGCGCGTCAGCGGCGGCCGTACAGGCGGTCCAGATCGACCAGTTCCGTGTCTGCCCGGCAGGCAGCCGCCTCGATCAGGTCGGGGGTGAATCCCGTCGCCGAGAACAGGGCGAGAACGGTCTCGGTCGTGTCGTGGCCTTCCCGGGAGAGCAGGGCGCGGATGCCGTCGAGCCGTTCGAGATCGGGCACTCCGCGGCGCGCGATCGTGGCCTTGGCCTCGCCGATGAGGCGAACCAGCCTGCCGTCCATGGCGATCACGTCGATGTCGTGCTTCGCGCGCCCCGAGTCGTCCTGGACGCTCCCGAAGCCGACCTCGCCGAACCCCGCCGGCCGGCCGAGCTCGTCGGGCGCGAAGCGGTGCACCCAGTCTCGGGCGAGTTCCTCGAAGTGAGGGCCCATGATGTCAGAGCGGAAGGCAGGCGAGGCCGCCCGCCACACCGGCTCGACCCGACTCAGCTCCAGTTGGCTCAGATAGGGCGCGGTGATGAGGCGGTCGAACCGATGAGATCGCGCCGATCTTCAGAGGGCGGCCAGCAGTCCTCGTACGTGCGACAAGGGGTCAGAGCCCAGGGGGCGCACCACCACGGTGGACACGCCCGCCTTCCACAGCTCCCTCACCTGGGCGGCGGCCTCGGCGGGCGAGCCCGAGGCCGTGACCACCTCGTCGGGCGGCAGCCCCAGGAACGCGGCCTGGTCCTCGATGGCGGCCCGCATGACCTCGCGGGCGTCGTCGCCCAGGCACAGGTGGACGAAAGCCACCAGCTCGTGCCCGTCCGGCGGGTCGATGTGCCCGAGGATCGATGGGAGCTGCCGGGGCCCCAGCCCTTCGGGGATGATCGTGCCCTGCGCCAGCCGGCCCGACAGCGCCAGCGAGCGAGGGCCGACCACCCCGGCCAGCAGCGGAGGCGGCTCGGCGGGCGGGTGGACGAGGGAGACGCCGTCGAGTCGCACGTGACGGCCGCGCATGGTCACGGTCTCGCCCCTGAGCAACGCCTGGACCGAGGTGATCGTCTCCTCCAGCAGGGACAGCGGGGACGACACGGCGGCCCCCGCCTGCCGCATCCACGCGGGCACCCCGTGCCCGATGCCCGCCGCGAGCCGGCCGGGATGCAGGCGGGCGAGATTGCCCAGCTCCATGGCCAGCAGCGCCGGGTTGCGCAGGGGAGCGGGCGTGATGCCGATGCCCACGCGCAGCCGCGAGGTCATGGCCAGCGCCGTCGCCGCCGAGGAGATGGCGCCCGTCCACCCGAGGTCCTCCACCACCCACAGATCGGACACCCCGTCGGCGGCGTCGAGCTCGCGGGCGAAGGGCACGAGCCCCTCCGGCGGCAGCCCACGGTCGAACATCACGCCCAGCCTCATGCCTGGCTTCATGCCTGACTTCCCATCTGACTTCACGATCGCCTCCAGCGGCCTGCGTCGAGTTTCACGGCACCCGCCAACGACACGCGCTCGCCTCTCACGGCGTCCTCACGCGCCCGCCTCTCACGGCGTCCTCCAGTAATAGCGGAACACGCGGCCGACCTCGGAGTAGCCGGCCCGCAGGAAGGCCGCCGCGGTCGGGGTGTTGGCAGTGTCGGTGGCGGCGACGATGCGTTCGAGGCCCGCCTCGGCGAGGGTGCGGGTGCCCTTGGCCAGCAGGTCGTCGACGTAGCCCTGGCCGCGGTGCTCGGGCACGACCCCGATGTAGGCGATGGAGTGGTCGTCGGGCGCCACCAGGCCCACGGGGGAGTCGCCGAGGTAGCCGATGACGAACCAGCCGGGCTTGGCCTTGCGGTTGACCAGGTCGTCGTACATCCATCGAGCCTCGTGCTCGGCCCCCTCGGTCGCCACCTCGACCTGCGTGTCGTAGTCGAGGGAGCCGTGCGAGATGCGTACCAGCAGGTCGAGCACCTCGGCCGGATCCAGCCGCCGGGCGGCGACGTATCGCAGCCTGCCCGGATCCTCGGGCAGGTCACTGCCGGCCTGCCATTCGAGCATCAGCCGCTCGACCTCCATCACGAACCCGGCCGCCGTCAGGGCCTCGTGCTCGACGGCTCGGTCGACCGTGGGGATCAGCCCAGGAGGGAGGGCGATGTCATGGATGATCTTGTGCAGTCCCATCGCCGTCAAGCTGCCCCGCAGCAGGCGGGCAGCCGTCTCCGGATCGGGACCGGGATCGAACTGCCAAGTGATCACCGGGTCCGCGTCGCGGAAGGGGGCCCAGAACGCGAGCCGCGCCGAGCCTTCCGTGAAGCACCATTCCGGCCGGGTCCTGCCCTCTTCGCAGGCGGCGACCAGCTGGGATCGGGCGGGCTCGGGGAACTGATCGAACAACGTGAAAGCCTCCCACCTGAAGGGGCTCTCCCGGGGCTCTACGAGGCCGGAGGGAGGTGCGCATCGACTGACATGACCATCGTCTCGCACACCACCGTCTCCTCGTGCGGGGCCTAGGCCGCCGCGCCGAGCGCCGTGCGCGCGTCGTCCATCGAGGCGCTCGTCTCGAAGTGACGGTCGAGGTTGGTGATCGTCAGCAGGTGGCTGATCATGCCGGGGTCCAGCACCAGGATCATCCGGCCGTGCCGGCGCTGGACCTGGTTGAGGCCGGCGACCAGCACGCCGAGCCCCACGGAGTCGCAGAACGGAACCTCGGTCAGGTCGAGGACGACATGGAGCGGGTAGGCCAGGGCGAGGGCGTGATCGAGCTCCGCCCGCAGGCGGGGGGCGCCCGCCGCGTCGAGGTCTCCGACCACGCGGAGCACTGTGCACGAATCCTCTCGCCAACAGCTGACCACCATGGGTGTGACGTGCCCGTAGGCGGGATCATTATGCCTATTTTTTACAGATGTTCTGGGTTGCCGTCTTGGTCTCCGGTGTAGCGCCGGCGGACGGCTTTGCGGTCGGCGTGGACGTCGCTGAAACTTTCTTGATCTTCGGCTGGTCGCTGCCGACGATCACCTCGATGCCGTTGATGTCGGCCTCGCGCAACTCGGCCCCCGGGATGGCGGCGGCGACCGTGCGGGCCGAGTCGTCGCGATCGGGTCCGTAGCGGATGAGTGTCTTCTTGTGGTCCTTGCGCTTGGTGTTGCCCGGCTCGCCGGGAACCACGAACCCGGCCGCGACCAGGGCCGTCTTGCTGCGTGCGCCGAGCCCGGTGATGAGCGTGCCGTTCTTGACCACGAGCGAGATGCGCTCCGGTGGGATCGTGAGGGCGGTCGGCTTGGGGGAGGCCGAGGCGCTGGGAGAGGGGGTGGGCTCGGCCAGGTCCTCGTCGGCGGCGATCCGGGCGAACATGTCACGCGCCGCGTCCTTGTCCCACAGCACCGCGGACTCACCGGTCGGGGTCTTGAAGTCGACGTTGGACAGCGGCACGTCGGCGAACTTCACGTCGTTCAGGGAGACATCCCTCAGCTGGGTGGCGAGACCCATCAGCCCGTCGTCGGGATCGACCTTGACGGTGCGCAGCGTGGAGTTGACGAACGAGGCCAGCCGGGCCGGGTTGGCCAGCGTGCCGGCGCTCAGCGCGCGGTCGAGCATCGCCGAGATGACCTGCTGCTGCCGGTCGATGCGGTCGAGGTCGGAGCGGGCGGTGGCGCGGGTGCGGGCGTAGCCGAGGGCCTGCGCCCCGCGCAGCTCGTGGGTGCCGGCGGCGAGGGTGAGCCCGGTCTTGGGGTCGTTGATCGGCACCGGGGTGCACACCGTCACCCCGCCCAGCGAGTCGACGACGTCGATGAAGCCGAGGACGTTGACCTCGATGTAGCGGTTGATCCGCAGCCCGGTGGCGTGCTGCACGGCCTGGACCGCGAGCTTCGGGCCGCCGAACTGGTAGGCCGAGTTGATCTTGTGCTCGCCCTGGCCGGGGATGGTCGTCCAGGTGTCGCGGGGCAGGCTCACCACGGTGATGCGGGTGTGGTCCTCGGACAGGCGGATGACCATCATCGTGTCGGTGCGCTGGCCCGACTCGCGGCCGAGCTTGAGTTGGTTCTGCTGCTTGCGGGTGAGGTCGTCGCGCTTGTCGATGCCGACGAGCAGGATGTTCATCGCGCCGCGCGGCGCCGACTCGGCCACGCCGGCGTCGACCGAGCCGATCTGCCGGGGAGTCGCCCACACCACGCCGGTGCCGACCAGCACTCCGGTGGACAACAGGCCGGCGATGATCACATTTCGGCGACGGGCCCTGGCGCCTTTGCCACGCCTTCGCCGGCGACCGCCCGCGAGCCTGACGCCGCCGTAGGCGTCGCCGCCCACGTGCACCCCAGCGTCCTCCTCGCCCGGGTCGCGCATCCCGTCCCCCTCTGTGCTGCCGGAGGATCGGGCCTTCGATTGCCCTCCTCCCCTGCTCGTACAGTAGCGTGAGCCCCGCCATGAAGCAGTTCCCCGACTCGCCGCACGCGCCAGCGGAGACGCATAGCTGGCCGCCCATCTCCGTCGTCATGCCGGTCCTCAACGAGGAGCGGCACCTACGCGAGGCCGTGTCCCAGGTCCTCGCCCAGAGCTATCCCGGCGAGATCGAGGTCGTCCTCGCCGTGGGGCCCTCACAAGACCGCACCCAGGAGGTCGCCGAGGCCATCGCCCGGGCCGACCCCCGGGTCGTCGTGGTGCCCAACCCGACGGGCCGCACCCCCAACGCGCTCAACGCCGCGATCGCCGCCTCCCGCAACGGCATCATCGCCAGGGTCGACGGGCATGCCATGCTGCCCTCCGACTACCTGCGCGTCGCGGTCGAGACGCTGAAGGAGACCGGCGCCGACAACGTGGGCGGAGTGATGGCCGCCGAGGGCGTCACCGCCTTCGAGAAGGCCGTGGCCTGCGCCATGACGTCCAAGATCGGCGTCGGCGCGGCGGCCTTCCACGTGGGCGGCACGGCCGGCCCGGCGGACACGGTCTACCTGGGGGTGTTCCGCCGCACGGCCCTCGACCGGGTCGGCGGCTACGACGAGCACTTCCAGCGGGCCCAGGACTGGGAGATGAACCACCGCATCCGCCAGACCGGCGGGCTGGTGTGGTTCCAGCCGCGGATGCGGGTCTCCTACAGGCCCCGGCCCAACGTGAAGGCACTGGCCAAGCAGTACTTCCACTACGGACGCTGGCGCCACGTGGTCTCACGCACCCACGAGGGCACGATCAACCTGCGCTACCTCGCACCGCCCGCGGCGGTGCTGGCGATGGCGCTCGGCCTGGTCGTCGCGCCGTTCTTCCCGCTGTCGCTGATCGTCCCGGGCGGCTACGCGCTGGCCATCCTCGCGGGCTCGCTCCTGACCAGCAGCGGGTATCCGGCGGCGGTCAAGCTCAGGCTCCCCCTCGTGTACGCCACCATGCACGTCTCCTGGGGCTGGGGCTTCCTGACGAGCCCGCGCGAACTCGCCCGCCCACCAGGTTCGTGAGACCGGGCGGCGCCGGTCAGGCGCCGCCCGTCACCCGCCCGGTGAGGCCGGAGACCAGGATGTCGAGCCAGGTCTGAGCCGGCGCTCCGGGGTCGACGCAGTTGACCCGGACCCCTTCGCCGGCCCACTCGGCGGCCAGGGCCCGGGTCAGGTCGGCGACCGCGGCCCGGGCCGAGGAGCAGAGGCTGTGGCCGGTCTCGCCTTCGGTGTGGCCGTGGGTGCCGAGCAGCAGCCCGCCCCGCGTCTCGCGCAGGTGGGGGTGGGCGGCGCGGGCCACGTTGACCGGGCCCAGGTAGCCGGTCCGCAGGGTCTCGTCGGCGGCGTCGGCGAGACCGCCCAGGTGCGGGACCTCCGGTGCGTAGACCACGTGGTCGATCCGCCCCACCGTGGCCAGTGCCTTGACGACCGCGTCGTGGTCCTCGACGCGCACCTCCCCGGCGAACACGTGCGTCCGCGCCCCCGCCCGCTCGGCCAGGAGCGCCAGGTCGCGCCCGGGGCCGAAGACGACCACGGTCGCACCGTCCAGGCCGGCCCGCCGGCCCGCCGGCCCCGGCGCGGGCACGCCGGCGTCGGCCAGGTGGAAGAGCCGTTCGGCGATGTGCAGGTCGTCGGGGTGGGTGACCTTCATGTTGCGCTCGCTGCCCGGCACGATGTGGATCGGCACGTCCGGCAGGTAGCGCAGCACCACGCCGCAGTCGTCGGTGGCGGGCCGCCGCTCGAATTCGGGGTCGGCGAGGGCCCGTTCGTAGGCTTCACGGATGACCGACAGCCGGAAGCACTGCGGGGTCTGGGCGCGCCTCAACAGCGACCTGTCAAGGACGTCGCCGATGATCTCGCCGTGCGGCCCCGGAGCGGCGACCAGGATCGTGTCGGAGCTCGGGATGGCCACCTCGACGGCCGTGTGGGTCTGGAGGGCCTGGACACACGCGGTGATGATCCGGGGCTCCAGGAGGGGGCGTACGGCGTCGTGCAGGAGCACGTCGCACTCCCGGGGGCCGAGCGCCCGCAACGCCCGCCAGGTGCTCTCCGTGCGGCTCGCGCCGCCGTCGACGATCTCGCCGACCTTGCCGAAACCGCGGCGCTCGACGATCTCCCGCACCTGGTCGGCGTAGCCGGGCGTCATCAGCACCACGACCTCGTCGATCTCCGGCGAGCCGTCGAACACGGCCAGGGTGTGCTCCAGGATGGATCGTCCGGCGATCGGAATGAGCTGCTTGGGCATGCCGCGCCCGACACGCTGGCCGACACCGCCCGCCAGAACCACGCCCACAGTGGACAACCGGGAATTCATACGGCGAGCGTAACGGCCCGGTTCCGTGTTATCGCGTCGCCCTGTCGCTACGCTGTGTCCACGCACTCCCTCGCGACCGGGAGGACCTGCGCTTTTGACCGACTCCATGACGCGTGCCAGCGCGACCACCTCGGTGGTGCTGCTCGCCACGACCCCGGCCTGCCGGCTTTCCTGCGGCGACGGCACCCTGCTCGACCGGATCAACGACCAGCTCGCCACACTTCCCGTCCGTGACGTCCACGTGGTCTCGCCCGGCGACGGGCTCGGCGACGGGCTCGGCGCCGACCTGCGCGTCGTCGCCAAGATCACGAGGAGTGCCACGGGCACCGTCGTGCTGCTCCCGGCCGACCTGGTGGCGCACACCGAGGCTCTCGCGTCCCTGGTGGAGGATCCGTCTCGCGCCACGATGGCGCTGGTCTCCCACGACCCCGTCGAGGGCCCGTTGCGGCCGCCCGTCCGCGACGACAACGGCGTGGTCGGCGCTTCAGGTAGCTCCTTCCACACGGTTCCCGAGGCCAACGCCACGTTCCGGGGCGTGCTCCAGGTGAGCGAGGCCGATCTCGCCACGCTGGCCGACCTGGCCGAGGAGCTGGCCGACCTGGCCGAGACGGGCAAACTCGGGCCCGTCACCACGGTCGAGGCGATCGACCTGCTGCTGGTCGGCCTGGTGCGGTCCGGCGTGCGAGTGCGCGCCATCCGGCTCGGGTCCCTGCACGCCGACCGCGTCACCGGTCAGTCCTCCGCCGAGGCGGCGATCGACAGGCTGGCCGAGGTGGACGAGACCCAGGTCCGGCTCGACGGCGCGATCAAGTCCCGCGACGGCTTCTTCGCCACCTACTTCGTCTCGTCCTGGTCACGCCACCTGGTGCGGCCCGCCGCCCGGCTCAAGCTCACGCCCAACTCCGTCACCGGCATCTCGGTCGCGCTGGCCGTGCTGTCGGCGGTCTGGTTCTCGGCGGGCGACCGCGCCGGGCAGATCTGCGGGGCGGTGCTGCTCTACCTGTCGTTCGTGCTCGACTGCCTCGACGGCCAGCTGGCCCGCTACACCCGTACGTTCTCGCCGCTCGGCGCGTGGGCCGACGGGATGGCCGACCGGCTGAAGGAATACGTCGTCTACGTCGGTCTGGCCTTCGGCTACGCCGCCGGCGTGCCGTCCGGTGCGGGCGGGCCCGAGGGCATCTGGTACCTCGCCGCCGCCGCGCTGCTCCTCCAGGTCGTACGCCACTCCATCGACTTCTCGTACGGCGGGGCGGTGGCCGACGCGAGGCGGGTCGGCGCGCTGTGGGCCAAGCCGGCGCGCTCCCTGCTGGAGCCGGCCGACGCGGCCCGCCACAACGCGCCGAGGCCGGGCGTGCTGCGGCTGGCCCAGCGGATGGAACGCGAGTCGATCACCCGCTGGGTCAAACGGATGATCGTGTTGCCGATCGGGGAGCGGATGGCGCTGATCGCGGTCACGGCGGCGCTGTTCAACGCCCGCGTGACGTTCGTGGCCCTGCTGGGGTGGGGCGGGGTGGCTGCGGCTTACCAGCTCGCCGGCCGGATTGCGAGGTCGGCCCGATGATCTCGGTGCACATGACGCCGGTTCCCGACAGCAAGGTCGTCACCTACCGCGACGACGGGCCGCTCTCACGCGGCATGGGCCTGCTCGTGGCGGGCCAGTTGCCGCCGCTTCCGCCGGTGATCGCCGGGACGTTCGTCACCGGTGTGCTGCTGCTGCTCGGCGTGGCCGGGTCCGACGGCATCGCGTTCTTCGCGCCGCTCGTGACGCTGCTGCTGGCCGGACCGGGCAGCTCCCACCCGCACGACGGCCGGTTCGACTGGCTGGTGCCGCCGATCCTGCGGATGATCGAATACTCGTTCATCGCGGCCTGCGGCTTCGCCCACGACGTGCATCCGGCGTTGATCTTCCTGCTGCTCGGCGCGCTGACCTTCCATCACTACGATCTGGTCTACCGGTTGCGCCAGCAGGTCTATCCGCCGCCCTGGTTGTCGACGGCGGCACTCGGCTGGGACGGCCGGATGCTGGTGATCTCGCTGGCCGCCGTCGCCGGCTTCATGACCGGCGGGTTCGTGCTGCTCGCGGTCTATCTGTGGGCGTTGTTCGGCTGGGAGAGTCTCACCTGCTGGCTCGCCTCGCCCCGCTCCAGGGTGGAAGCCACCCCACCGGTCGCGCCAGACTAGGGGTTTGATTACCCGCGAAGGGGTCAAAGCCAACTAACCTTTGGCCCTACGTAGTCATGTTCGACTGAGGAGTGCACGTTGCTGGGAATGGTGCTGGCCGCTGGAGCCGGAAGACGTCTGCGGCCCTACACCGACACGCTGCCCAAGGCGCTCGTGCCGGTCGACGGTGAGACGACGATCATGGACATCTCGCTGCGCAACCTCGCCGCGGTCGACCTGCGCGAGGTGGTGGTCGTGATCGGTTACGCGGCGCAGGCCGTACACGACCGCAAGGAGGAGCTGGAGCGGCGCCACGGCGTCAAGCTCACGCTCGTGCACAACGACAAGGCCGAGGAGTGGAACAACGCCTACTCCCTCTGGTGCGCCCGCGACTACTTCGCGCAGGGCGCGCTGCTCGTCAACGGCGACACCGTGCACCCCGTCTCGGTCGAGAAGACGCTCCTGTCGGCCCCTGAGACCAGCGACATCCTGCTCGCGGTCGACGACGTCAAGAAGCTGGCCGACGAGGAGATGAAGGTGACCCTCGACGACGGCGGCGCGCTCAGGCGCATCACCAAGCTGATGGACCCGGCCGAGGCCCACGGCGAGTACATCGGAGCCACCCTGATCCGGCCGAGCGCCGCCGAGGGCCTGGCCGACGCGCTGCGAGCGACGTTCGAGCGCGACCCGCAGCTCTACTACGAGGACGGCTACCAGGAGATGGTCGACCGTGGCGCGCGGATCCACGTGGCGCCGATCGGCGAGGTCGACTGGGTCGAAGTGGACAACCACGACGACCTGGCGAAGGCTCGCACCATTGCCGTCCGCTACTGAGGAGGCGGGATGCCGCTTCTAGCGCGAATGTTGCCCGCGCCCCTGACCATGTCGGTCAGGCGTGGCGCGGTGGCGCAACTCGGGGCCCTGCTGGCCGACAGCCGGGTCGCGACGTCCGGCCGGGTCGCGGTCGCCGTCGGCCCCGGCCAAGGTGACCACATCGAGGGCCTGATCGCGCCCACTCTGGGGGAGGCCGAGGTCTTCAGAGTGGCCGACGGGTCGGTCGACGCGGCCGTCTCGCTCGGCGCCGACCTGCGCAAGGGCGCCTACGAGGTGGTCGTGGGCGTCGGCGGCGGGCGCACCATCGACGCGACCAAGTACGCCGCGTCGCTGGCGGGCATCCCGATGGTCGCCGTCGCCACCAACCTGTCCCACGACGGCATCTGCTCGCCCACCGCGTCGCTGGTGTACGAGGGCGGCAAGGGCACGTTCGGCGTGCCGATGCCGCTGGCGATCCTGGTCGACCTCGACTTCGTGCAGTCCGCACCCCGGGTGCTGGTCAGGGCGGGCGTCGGCGACGTGGTCAGCAACCTGTCGGCCATCGAGGACTGGCAGCTCGGCAACGTCGAGCACGGTGAGCCCATCGACGGGCTGGCCTGCTCGATGGCGCGCACCGCCGCCGAGGCGCTGATGGGCCGCGCCGACTCCATCGAGTCCGACGCCTTCCTCATCGTCCTGGCCGAGGCACTGATCCTGTCGGGCATGTCGATGGTGATCGCGGGCTCGTCCCGGCCCGCGAGTGGCGGAGATCATGAGATCCTGCATGCCGTGGATCAGCTCTTTCCCGGCACCTCCAACCACGGCGAGCTCGCCGGCATCGGTGCCGCCTTCTGCTTCTCCCTCCGGCAGGACACCGCCAGGCTGGCGCAGGTGACCGGCTGCCTGCGCCGGCACGGGCTGCCCGTCGTCCCCGCCGACATCGGGCTGACCAACGCGCAGTTCGCCGAGGCCGTGGCGCTGGCTCCGTCGACCCGTCCCGGCCGTTACACGATCCTGGAGCACCTGAACATGGGCGACACCGAGATTCGCGATCGGGTGGAGGACTATGTCCGGGCCGTCGGTCGCTGAGCTCCGGCGGGTCGCGCAACCCGCGGGCCATCTCGACCGCAGAAACGGCGAGCACTGGGCGGGCGTCCTCTACATGCGCAGGATGTCCATCTATGTCACCTGGTGGCTGACCAGGACACCCGTCACGCCCAACCAGCTCACCTGGGTGATGACGGTGGCCGGGGTGGTGGCAGGGGTCGTGCTCGCGCTGCCCGGCCTCTGGGCCGCCGCGCTCGCCGCGCTGCTCGTGCAGGTCTACCTGCTGCTCGACTGTGCCGACGGAGAGCTGGCCCGCTGGACCGGCAAGACCTCGCTGGTCGGCGTTTACCTGGATCGCGTCGGCGCCTACTTCGCCGAGGCCGCGGTGCTCGCCGGGCTGGGCTGGCGAGCGTCGGCCGTCCTGCCCGACTGGTACACCGTGCTGGGGTTCGCCGCCGCTCTCGGCGCGATCCTCATCAAGGCCGAGACCGACCTGGTGGACGTGGCACGGGCCAAGGGCGGCCTGCCGGCCGCCAGCGAGGCGTCCGTGGGGCAGTTCCGCTCCGGCCTGCTGGGGCTCGGCAGGCGGGTGCTGTCGGCCACGAAGTTCCACCGGATCGTGCAGCCGATCGAGTTGTCCCTGCTCGCTCTGGTGGCCGCGGTGATCGACGCGGTGGCCGGCGATCTCATGGCCACTCGGGTGTTGCTCGTCGCCTGTGTGGTGGCGGCGGCCCTACAGGTCGTCCTGCATCTGGTCAGCATTCTCGCGTCGAGACGGCTCGGGTGATTCGATGCCGGAACCGTCAGCGGCCCCCGTCCGTCGTACTGATCGGACCTCCACGGTTCGGTGGGGGTTCACTATCGGTTCCGATACGCTTAGCTCCACCAATATCAGGAAATCCAGCAGACTCGGTGATCATGAAAGAATGCTCCGCCCGTGCTCTCGACGCGTCAGGACGATGATTCGTTGAAGATCTCGTGCGTCATCCTCACCATGGGCAACCGGGTCGCGGAGCTGAACCGGGCGGTCGAGTCCGCGCTCAACCAGGTCGACGGCGACGTCGAAGTGGTGATCGTAGGCAACGGCGCCGACGTGCCCGCGGTGTCGGCGACGCCACCCGAAGGCTCGGCCGCGACCGTGAAAACGATCCGGCTCGACAGTAACACCGGCATTCCGGCCGGCCGCAACCGCGGTGTCGAGGAGTGCTCGGGCGACGTCGTGCTCTTCCTCGACGACGACGGCTGGTACGCCAACCAGAAGGTCGTCTCGCACGTCCGAGACCGCTTCGCCACCGAGCCCGACCTCGCGGTGATCTCCTTCCGGGTGATGGATCCCGAGGGCGGCACGGGCCAGCGCCGCCACGTCCCCCGCCTGCGCGCGGGCGACCCGCAGCGTTCCTCGCCGGTCACCACGTTCCTCGGCGGCGCCTCGGCCATCCGGCGCTCGGCCTTCCTGCAGGTCGGCGGGCTCCCCGAACGCTTCTTCTACGCGCACGAGGAGACCGACCTGGCCTGGCGGCTGCTGGGCGAGGGCTACCGGATCGAGTACGACGCCGAGACGGTCATGTACCACCCGCAGGTCCCGCCGACGCGCCACGCGGAGTTCTACCGGCTCAACGCCCGCAACCGCGTGTGGCTGGCCCGCCGCAACCTGCCGTGGCCGCTGGCGGCCCTCTACCTGCTCGACTGGGTCGTGCTCACGCTCATTCGCGAGCGGGGCTCCGGTGTCGCGCTCAAAGCCTGGTTCACCGGCTTCTTCGAGGGGCTCCGCACACCCGCCGGAGAGCGCCGTCCGATGGCCTGGCGGACGGCCTGGCGCATGGTCAAGCTCGGCCGCCCGCCGATCGTCTGACGTCGACAGCATGACGTCCACAGCATGACGGCTACGGCCTGACCTCTGCAGCCTGACGGCTACAGAGGTTCCGCGCCGCCGAACGTCATCGTGACGTGCGCCACCGTCGAGCTGAACAGGGCGCGTTTCGGCAGGCCCAGCTCGCTCAGCTCCTTGGCGACCGGGTGGTTGCCGAGCCGGATCAGCGCGCCGCCCGGTCGTACCCGCACCCCGCGTGCCTGGACCGACCACGGCACGCGGCGCGTCACCCCCTCCTGGTGGGTGAAGGCGTCGAGCGGCATCATCGCTCCGGACCCGATCACCGGCACGCCGGGTTTGAGCAGCATGTCGAGCACCAGCCGGCCGTCCTTACGGACGATGCACCGTTTGTACGGCGAGTCGAGCCGCAACTCGATGTCGGCCAGTTCCTTCGGGAAGCCCCAGATGGTGCGCCCCGCCTCCAGCGTGAACCGCTGGTCGACGGGGAGCCAGTGGATGAACACCCCGGCCTGCCGCAGATCGCCCAGACCGGGGGAGCTGATCGAGCCGGGCGGCCGGATCAGGAACGCCACGCCGAACTCGTGGTAGGTGTCGAGGTCGCCGTCGAGGTAGTCGACGAACGTCAGCGCGCAGATGGCCTTGCCGGGGAGGATCTCGGCCACGTCCAGCCCTGAGTAGGCGATCACCGCCCTGGCGGCGTCGGCGCGCACGGGATACATCGCGCTGCAGACGCTGGCGTCTCTCACCCGGACAGGCATGCTGACCGTGCGTCCCTGGATCAGATGCGATGCCATGCGTCCAGTACATCAATCGGGAAGGGTTGTGACCATTCCTTTCCGGTTCGCGTCTGGTCTGGTGTGACAATCGCTAGAACGCGGAGGGCGACATCATCGAGGAGCTGTACCGCGAGCACTGGCCGCTCGTGTGCGGGTTCCTCCTACGCCGGACCCGCGACCCCCACCTGGCCGAGGACCTCGCGCAGGAGACCTTCGTCAAGGCGACCCGGGCCCTGCTCGGCTGGCGGGGCGAGAACGCCGCCGCCTGGCTGCTGGCCATCGCGTGCAATGTCCTGTTCGACCATGTCCGGCGCAGCCGCCGCGAGCTGGCGCTGCCCGATCCGGACGAGCTCGGCGTGCCGCCGCTGCACATCGAGGCCCTGGACGTGCGCGACGTTCTGGACCGGCTGCCCGAGCGGCACCGCAGGCTGCTCACGCTGGTCTACCTCGAAGGTTTCTCGATGGTGGAGGTGGCCGCGATGACCGGCAGGAACCATTCGACGATCAAGACCGCGGTGTGGCGAGCCAGAGCCGCGTTCGCCGACAGTTACGGAGCCTCCCGATGACCACAGATGAGATGACCGAAGGCGATCTGCCGCCCATGCCGGACTTCGACCCCCGAAGGACCCGCCGGGCGGTCCGCAGAGGCCTGGTGCGGACCACCTCCATGGTGCTGGCCGCCCTGACCGTCGTCGCGCTGGCGGCGACGCTCGGCTCGACCGCGGTGCAGAAGCGCGGCGACCGGCAGCAACGGATGACCGACGTGCTCGGCACCGCGTTCAAGATCTACAACCCGGCCTACAGCCTGTACACGGAGCACTGCTGCGACGCCACGCCGCTGTCGCTGTCGTTCACGGTGAGCGGCAGGCCGATCCGCGCCGCGGGCGGCTTCACCGGCTACGGCGGCTCCGGCTACACCATCACGCAGGACTTCTTCGGCCGGGTCGGCAGACTGCCGCTCGGCAACTCGGCCAACACCACGCTGAGCACCGCGCTGGCCAACGTCCGGACCGGAAACCAGCCGGCGGACAGCAGCCGGAAGGTGCTGGCCAGGCTGCCCGAAGAGCTCAACGCGCTGGCGGTCGTCGAGTTCGACCGGCCTCTCACCTCCGACGAGCTCGTACGCTTCGGCCGCGACCACGGCGCCTGCCCGGAGAAGGTCGTCTACGAACAGCGGCCGAGGGCGATCCCCATCACCTGGGGCCTGACCACGTGGGACAGAGCTCCGCTGCCGGACAGCGGCATGTGCTACGAGACGTCCCGGGACTTCGTGCGGGATTTCCGGGCCTGGACCGGGCTGTTGCGCGACCACGACGACGCCAACCTGCGCCACTTCGACCTGACCCTGGACCGGCTGCGCAAGGCGGCCGACGACGGGCTGGCGTACGCGTACGTGGACAACCTGGTCACGGTCGGGAAGCTGCGGAAGCTCATCGACGATCCGCGGGTTCGTACGGTCCGGGTGGCCGACGTGACCTACGACCTCGAACGGCACTAGACGGGCAGGGCCCGGGCCGGGGTGCCGAGCCCGGCCCAGCTCTCCATCAGGACGACGAAGCCCGCTTGGCCTGTCCGGAGGGGCGGCGGTACAGCCACGTCAGGCGAGGTTCGAGGACCCACTTGAACACCGTGCGCGTCTCGGGCAGGCACAGCACGATCGCCAGCGCGAAGCAGCTCGCGCTGATCGCCAGCACGCCGAGCGGCCCGTGCAGCCATGGGAACTCCAGCCAGCCCATCTCCTTGGCGATGAGGACGGGCACGCCGTGCAGCAGGTAGCAGTAGAGGGTGCGGGTGCCGAGGTCGGAGTACCAGGTCTCCTTGCGGGGGATCAGCGCCAGGACCGCGAAGCACATGGCCAGCGCGCAGGCCAGCAGCCCGGTGCGCACGCCGAGGCCCATCCACCAGGACAGGTCCATGTCCTGGTAGCTGTTCTTGTAGTAGAAGGGCTTCAGGCTCGCCTTGGGCGCGATGAAGACGGCCACGACGGCGGCGGCCCCCAGGACCACGCCCGAGAGGATCTTGATCCAGAGGCGGTTGAGCATCTCGAAGTGCTCGGGCTGCATCACCAGCCCGATGACGAAGAACGGCATCAGGCCGAAGAAGCGGTCCATGCTGAAGTCGCCCGAGATCTGCGAGAACCCGGCGAACAGGTAGATCGCGATCGCCACCGGGATCGGATATTTCATCCGCTTCCACACCGGCGTGGACAGCCGCCAGAACAGCAGCGCCAGCAGATACCAGTTGAGCCAGGCCGGATCGATGATCGTGAGAGACCACTTCTGGCCCAGCGAGAAGCGCAGCGCGGCGTAGCCGACCTCGACGATCACGTATGGGACGAGGAACGTGTCGACCAGTTTGTTGGTCTTCGCGTTGGAGTTCCAGAAGTTGCGGGACAGGTAGCCGCTGATGAGCACGAACAGCGGCATGTGGAAGGTGTAGACGAAGATGTAGAGCGTCTTGGCGGAGTCGGCGCCGAGCGTGGGCACCAGCGAGTGACCGATCACGACCAGCGCGATCAGGATGAACTTGACGTTGTCGAGGTAGGGGTCGCGCTTGCGCTTGGGCGGCTCGGGCTCCGGCTCGGCTTCGGGCCGCTCCTGCTCCTGGTCGCCCGGCCGCACTCCGTGTGGATCGGTCTGGTCGCCCCAGAGGGTCTGCTCGGGCAACGGCCAGCTGGCTCCCGTGCTGGCAGGGCCGGAGCTCTCGCCAGGGGCCTCCGGGCCTGCGGGAGGCGTGGCCGGGGGAGAGTGCTTGGTCTCAGACACTACGGAGTCGCTCAGCTTCGCTCGGGGCCGGGGGAACGCGACAACCGCCACGCCTGACGAAAACCCTTGACGACGCGGGCGAGAGGTGTCGCCGACCCGCATTACATTATCCCGGCCGGACAGGTCCTGTCTCTCGCCTCGGTCGTCAGACCCCTCTTACACAGGGAACTCGGAGGGTCAGGTGCAGACATTCTTCTGATCCGCGGTGATCGTGCTGTTATTGACGCTGTCGGGGAGCTTGGTCACCTTGACCGCCTTGAAGTCGCCGCCGACGATCAGCTGGATCACCGGCGTGCCCTTGGCCTTGGCCCCCTCGGAGGGCAGGGGCACCGGGGAGATGTAGGCGTCGGTGGTGGACGGGGTGATCTTGCCGGCCGTGGGCGCGGGCTTGGGGGTGACCATCCCGGCGAGCACGTTGGCGTAGTCGGCGCCGGTCGTGGCCCGCTTGGCGTAGCGGATCTGGGTGGTCGGCTGGGGCTGGCCGTCGGCGGCCGTGTAGTTGCCGACCCCGGTGACCTTGAAGCCCTGTTTGCTCAGCATGTCGGCGACTTCCTTGGCCTTGCCGAACGTGGTCGTGCCGTTGAGCACCTGGACCTGCACCTGCTCGGGCTTGATGGTGACCTTCGGCGCGGTGCTCGCCGACGGCTCGGGGGTGGGGACCTCGGTGTCGCTCTTGATCGCGTTGAACAGCTCGTTGGCGTCGGGCTGCTTCCACACCACGCGGTTTTCGTTCTCAGGGTCGGGCGTCCACGGGATCAGGGTGAACTTGACCCCGCCCGCGGTAATCTTCTGGGCGCTCTGCGCGATCTCGAGCAGCCGCTCGGGGTCCTCGGCCAGGTCGGGGTCCATGGTCACCGACTGGGCGGCGGCCTTGATGAAGCCGGGCAGCTTGGCCGGGTTGGTGAGCAGGTCGCCGCTGGTGGCCTTCTGCACCACCTTGGTGAGGAAGTTCTGCTGGCGCTTGATGCGCTGGATGTCGCTGCCGTCGCCGTACTTGCGCAGCCGTACGTAGCCGAGTGCCTGCTCGCCGTCGAGGAGGCTCTTGCCCGGGGGGAGCGTGAGCTTGGAGGCCTTGTCGTTGACGCCGGACTTGAGGCAGATCTCGATGCCGCCGAGCGCGTCGACGATGTTCTTGAAGCCGCTGAAGTCGACCTCGACGAAGTGGTTGATGCGGATGCCGGTGAGGGTCTCCAGCGTGGAGATGGTGCACGCGATGCCGCCCGAGTTGTAGGCGGAGTTGATCATGTCGCGGCGGGGCGGCATCTCCTGCTTCGTCGTCTCGTTCTTGCACCTGGGGATCTGCACCATCGAGTCGCGCGGGAAGCTGATCAGCCTCGCCTCGTCGCGGTTGGGCGAGATGTGCATGAGGATCATGGTGTCGGTGCGCTTGCCGCCGGCGTCGGCCTTTCGGGCCGTCTCCTGGCCGTATCTGGCGTTGCCGTCGCCCGCCCGGGTGTCGGAGCCGACCAGCAGCACGTTGAGCGCGCCGGTGTCCGCAGGCCGCGGGTTGATGATGTCCTCGTTGAGAGGCTTCTGTTTGATCTCGCCGAAGGCGTCGCGGTAGAGCGTGTAGCCGGTCAGGGAGCCGGCGACCATCAGGCCGGTGGTCGCGATGGCCACCCAGGCCAGGATCCGCATCTTGCCGTTGCCGTTGCCGCCGCCGCGGTGGCTGCGTGGCGGCGGGTCCTCGGGAGGAGGGGGCGACGCCGCCCGGCGGGTGCCGCGGTGGCCGGGATCGGTCTGGGCGGTCCTGCGGTCCGCCAAGGACGCGCTCCTGTAGTCGTTCATACGCCCCCTCGCCCAGTCCGTCGCGCGCCGGCTCGGTCTTCTTGCGCCACGAGACTAGGTCACGTACGGCGTACCCGCAGCCAGGACTGGAAGATCAGCCGTGACCCGGGCGTGATGTTTCAACGCCAGATCATACTCAGAGCTGGACATTTCGTGGAATATCACGGGCAAACTCTTTGCCTTTTGCCCGCTCACGGCTCACGGCTCCCGCACAGCGCGGCCGCCAGGCACGCCAGAGGCACGGCCGGCAGGACGTACCTGTAGTCGAATTCCGCCACGGCCGGTGGCACGACGAGCAGGACGACGGCCGTCGACCAGGGCAGCAGCCAGCCGGGCGGACCCGCGACGCGCCACCCGCCGGCCCGCTCGCCTGGCCGGCCCGCGACGCGCCGCCGGCGGACGATCGTGACCACGGGCGGGACCAGCAGGATCACCAGCAGCGCGGCGCCGGGCAGGTGCGCCACGTCCTGGTAGCCGCGCATCCAGCCGGCGTAGGGCTCGGCCACCTCGGTGCCGATCGGGCCCTCCTCGTAACGACGGCCCATCTCCACGCCCAGCCGCGCGGCCCAGCGACCAGGCGGGGGCGGCGACGCCGACGGAAACTCGTAGTAGCCGTAGATCTCCTGGTCGGGGTAGACCGGGCGGCCCCAGACGAACGTGCGGCCGAGCTCCGTCAGCACCGAGCCCGCGTAGTCGAGCGGCTGACTGCGGATGGCCAGCGCCGCGAACCGGCCCGCCAGCCCGTCGGTCTCCTTGGCGAACGTGATGCCGGGCAGCGCGACCAGCGGGGAGTCCTTGGCCCAGAGGTATTCCTGCGAGGGGGGCCGCTGCTCGGCCGACCGCGGATCGCACAGCACCCGCAGCTCCGGCGGCGGATTCATCTTCGCGCAGTCGGCGAAGGACATCGTCCGGGCGTAGAGGAACGCGCCGTTGGCCCCGACCAGGCCGACCCGCTGGTAGGTGGCGTAGAACCAGGCGCCGTAGGCGAGCACCGGCACCAGCGCGGCGGCCAGCAGTACCCCGGCGAACCTGATCCGCCCACCGACCCGCCCGCCGACCCGCTCGCCGACCCGCCCACCGACCCGCCCGCCGACCCGCCCGCGCAGCACGAACCAGCCCGCCAGCACCACGATCAGCGGTTGGCCGACCGTGCGGGTCAGCGTGGCGGCGGCGAGCAGCAGCCCGATGGCCACGGCCGAGCGTCTGCCCGCCAGGCTCAGCGTCACGGCCGCCACGACCAGGAACATGAACAGCGTGTCGGAGACGAGCAGGTGCTCGACCTCGATCTGGTAGGCGTCGAGCAGCACCGGCACGGTGGCTAGCGTGGCCGCCCACCTGGGCGCCCGGCGCGCGGCCCAGTAGATCAGCACGCCGGTGGCCAGCCCGAGCAGGTGCTGCACGGCGGTCACCACGGCGAAGGAGTGGAACGGCTCCAGCAGCTTGAGGAACGCCGAGTAGCCCGCCGGGCGTACGAGGTCGGGACGCGGCCGGAAGACGGTGACGATGTAGGTGTAGGAGTCGGGAAACCACAGCGCCGGGCGGTAGCCGAGCATCGTGAGCACGCGCAGAGCCGTGCCGGCCGCCAGGACCGCCAGGAACCAGCCGTGCCGCCGCAGCCTCGGAAGTCCCGCGACCGCCCGCAGCCACGTGCGAGGCCCCGCGGCCGGGCGACGGCGGCGCCCGGGGCCGGGGGAGCCGGCGCCGGCGGGGTCGAGCTCTCCCGTGACCACCCGCATGACCTCCCGTTTCACCGGCACTTCGGGTACGGTACCCGCGTTTCGCACCGCCCCGCGTCACCCCGGCGCTCCGCCCGGTTGGATACCCTCGCGATCACCGATGGGATCCGACCGGCTCGACCAGGCGCGACGGCCATCGGCGGGCCGGGTGCTCGCCGTGGTCTCGGTGCTGCCCGCCCTCGGGGTGGCCGGCTGGCTGGTGTCGGGGCTGGCGCTGCTGCTCCTCGGCCACTACCGGCCGCTGCCCGCGCTGGCGCTCGGGGTGCCGGTCGTCGCCGCGTTCTGCGTGGTCGCGCTGCGCCACCTCGGGGAGGTGGTCGAGGCCACCGCCCGGCAGGTCGCCGCCGTCGTCGCCGTCGCCGCCGGATCGACGGCCCTCAACCTGGTCATGCACGCCGAGGCGCTGGTCGTCCGGCGTGACCCGGCCACCTACGCCCAGTACGCCATCTGGCTCGCGGGGCACGGCGCGCTGCCGATTCCGGCCCAGGCGGAGGCATTCGGCGGCCCGGACCCGTGGCTGGTCTTCGAGAGCGTCGGCTTCTACGGGGTGGACGGCTCGGTGGTGCCGCAGTTCATGCCGGGGCCGCCGCTGCTGTACGCCGCCGGCGCCTGGCTGGGCGGGCTGCTGCTGACGCCGCCCGTGCTGGGCGGGTTCGCGGTGCTCCTGGTGGCCGGGGTGACGGCGCGGCTGGCTGGCGGGCGGTGGGCGGCGCCGGCCGCGCTCGTGTTCGCGGTGAGCCTGCCCATCCTCTACACCTCGCGCACCACGTTGAGCGAGATCCCGTCGCTGATCCTGCTGTTCGGCGGCATCGCCCTGCTGTACGACGCGATGTCCGGGCCCGTGCCGCGCCGGGCGGCGGGTGCGCTGGCCGGGCTGGTGTTCGGGCTCGCGGTCCTGGTCAGGATCGACGGGCTGCGCGACGTGCTGCCCGTCCTGGCGTTCGCCGGGCTGCTCATCGGGATGCGCCGGCTCGGCCGGCCGCCGGGGGCGATCGGGGCGCCGTTGCTGACGGGGGTGCTCGCCGGGGCGGGGCTGGGGCTGTTCGCGGCCTACGAGCTGGCCGCGCCCTACCTGACCTACCTGTCGCGTTCGGTCCGGCCGCTGTTGCTCATCTGCGGCGCCGTGCTGGTGCTCACCCTCGTCGGCGCCGCTCTGGCGCCGTGGCTCGCGCGGATCCGGCTGCCGCGACGGCTGCCGGAGATCGGCGGGGCGCTGGTCGTGCTCGTCGTGGCCGTCCTCGCCGCCCGCCCATGGTTCCAGACCGTACGCCGTACACCGACGACGCCCGAAGACCGGCTGAACAGCCTGTTCATCGAGCAGATCCAGCGGGCCAACGGGCTGGCCGCCGACGCCACCAGGCTGTACTTCGAGCAGTCGCTGCAGTGGGTGTCCTGGTACGTCGGGGCGCCTGTGATCGTGCTGGCCACGCTGGCGGCGGCCGTGCTGGTGCGCCGGCTGCTGCGGGACGGCCGGCCGTTCGCCTGGCTGCCGGCCCTGGCGATCATCGGCTTCACCACCGTCACCACGCTGCTGCGCCCCGAGATCACCCCCGACCATCCGTGGGCCTCGCGCCGCCTCGTCCCCGTCGTCATCCCCGGCCTGATCCTGCTCGCCGTGTGGGGGCTCAGCCTGTTGCGCGACAGGGCGCCGGCCCGGCGCTGGGTGGCCGTGCTGGGCGTCGTGCTCATCGTCGTGCCGCCGGCCGTGACCTCGATCGGCACCGCGTTCACCCCGGTCGAGCGGGGCGAGCGAGCGGCCGTGGCGGCGCTGTGCGAGCGCATCCCGGCCGACGGCTCGGTGCTGATCGTCGAGCGGGTGACCGCCGAGCGCTTCACCGAGGTGGTGCGCGGCACCTGTGGCTTCCCGTCCGCCCAGGTGCGCCGGGTGGTCGACGACACGGCGCCCGACGCCGAGGTGCACCGCCTGATCCGCCGCGTCAGGGCCGCCGGCCGGGTGCCGGTCGTGCTGGGCGCGAACGCGGAGCAGGTCTCGGCGTACGGGTCGCCCACGCAGGTGATGGGCCTGGTCACCCGCCAGGACGAGCGTTCGCTCGTCAGCCCGCCGGATGGCACGTGGTCGCTGCGGATCAACGTCTGGATGGCCGTGGGCTGATCACCGCGCGGCGGTGATGTGGGCTCGGGGCCCTGCTGGGCAGAGTAACCTCGACGCACGTGAACACGCCCGAGACCCCTCAGAGTGGAATCACCGTGGAAGAAGCGCCATACGTCACGATCGTCCTGCCCTGTTACAACGAGCAGGACCACGTCATCGACGAGGTCGAGCGCATCACCAAGGCGATGGACTCGAGCGGCTACACCTACGAGCTCGTCGCGGTCGACGACTGCTCGACCGACGCGACGCTCGCCCGGCTGGAGGAGGCGGCGGCCAGGTTCCCGCACCTGAGGGTGCGCGCCTTCCACCGCAACGGCGGCTCCGGCACCGTGCGCCGGATCGGCACCCAGGAGGCCAGAGGCGAGATCGTCGTCTGGACCGACGCCGACATGACCTACCCCAACGAGCGCATCCCCGAGCTGGTGCAGATCCTGGAGAAGGACCAGACGATCGACCAGGTGGTCGGCGCGCGCACCAGCGAGGAGGGGTCGCACAAGCTGCTGCGGGTCCCGGCCAAGTGGGTGATCCGCAAGGTGGCCGAGAAGCTGGCCGGGCAGAAGATCCCCGACCTCAACTCGGGGCTGCGCGCCTTCCGGAAGTCGGTGGCCAGGCCCTACCTGCGGCTGCTGCCGCCCGGGTTCTCGTGTGTCACGACGATCACGCTGTCGTTCCTGTCCAACCAGCACGACGTCTTCTACCTGCCGATCGACTACGCCAAGCGGGCCGGCACGTCGAAGTTCAGCTTCGTGTCCGACGCCTACCGCTACATCCTGCAGGTGCTGCGGATGATCATGTACTTCAACCCGCTCAAGGTGCTCATGCCGCCCGCGCTGTGGCTGGTGGCGATCGGCATCGTCAAGGGCGTCTGGGACATGACCCAGAAGTTGTTCTACTTCCCCTCCAACACCGTGATGATCTTCCTGTCCGGCCTGCTGATCGGGTCGGTCGCCCTGCTGGCCGACCTGATCGTGCGCTCGCGGGGAGAGTAGCGTGCGCATCGCCATCGTCGGCCCCACCTATCCGTACAAGGGGGGCGGGGCGCAGCACACCACCGAGCTCGCGCACCGGCTGGCCGCGCTGGGCCACGACGTGGTGATCGAGTCGTGGCGGGCGCAGTATCCGTCGTTCCTCTACCCCGGGCAGCAGACGATCTCCGCGCCCGAGGGCACGCCCTTCCCCGCGACACTGCGCGAGCTCGACTGGCGCCGGCCCGACGGGTGGTTCGCCGCCGGGCGGCGGCTCCGGTCGGCCGACCTGGTGGTCCTGGCCGTGCTCAGCCCGGTGCAGGTGCCCGCCTACCTGGGCATCCTGGCCGGGCTACGGCGCGGGGCGCGGACCGTCGCGCTGTGCCACAACGTGCTGCCGCACGAGCGCAAGCCGTACGACAGGCCGCTGATGAAGGCGCTGCTCAAGCGGGTCGACGGCGTGCTGGCCCACTCCGAGCAGCAGGCCGCGCTGGCCCGCGAGCTGACCTCCCGTCCGGTGAGCGTGGCGGGCCTGCCGCCGCACCTGCCGTCCACGCACGCCGCGCCCGCCGCCGGGGTGCACCACCGGCTGCTGTTCTTCGGCATCGTCCGCCCCTACAAGGGGCTCGACCTGCTGCTGCGTGCCCTGCCCGAGGGGGTCGGCCTGACCGTGGCCGGTGAGTTCTGGGGCGGGCTCGACGGTACGAAGGCGTTGGTCGACGAGCTGGGCCTGGCCGACCGGGTGGAGCTGCGGCCCGGCTACGTGGCCGCCGAGGACGTGCCCGGGCTGTTCGCGCGGGCCGACGCGCTGGTGCTGCCCTACCGGCAGGCGACCGCGAGCCAGAATGTGTGGCTCGGCCACGAGCACGGCGTGCCGGTGATCGCCACCCGGGTCGGCGCGCTCGCCGACCACGTCACCGACGGAGTTGACGGGCTGCTGGTCGAGCCTGGCGACGTCGAGGCGCTCCGCCGGGCGATCGAACGCTTCTACGCCTCCGGTGAGCCCGAAAGGTTGCGGTCGGGGGTCAAGGCGGTCGACCCCGAGCCCTTCTGGTCGGCGTACACCGGCGCGCTGCTCGGCGCCTGACGGCCCAGCAGCCACGCGACTCCCGCGGCCACGGCGTCGGCCAGCGTGAACGCCAGCCGCGACACCACGGCGACCGCCAGCGCCGCGGGCGTGCCGATGAGCGGGGTGAGCACCAGCACCAGCGCGCCCTCGCGCACCCCCACCCCGGCGGGCACCACGAAGAAGAGCAACCCGGTGGCCCAGGCGAAGGCGTAGGCCCCGGTGGCGATCACGTAGAGGTCCCACCGGCCGGCGAGCAGCCAGATGTGCAGGCCGTACACGAACCAGCCGAGCGCGGTCCAGGCGACGGCGATCAGCACCGTGCGGCCGGGCAGCACGCTCTCCAGCGGCTCCTTGCGGGCGAGCCGCAGCGCCAGGTTGAGGCCCCAGGTGAGCACCCGGGGATGCAGGCCCACGACGATCAGTGGCAGGAGCAGCAGGAGATACCAGGCGTCGCGGACGGCCTGCTGGGAGGCGAGCGTCGCGGCCGCGATCGAGATGGCCACCCCGAGATTGATCACCAGGGCCAGCGAGATGCACGCGAACGTCCGCCGGGGCGGGCTGCCGTGGTCGCGCCCGAGCTCCATCATCGCCGCGTACGCCCAGACCGAGCCGGGGATGTACTTGCCCAGCTGGCCCACGAACATGATCCGCCCGGTCACTCTCAGTGACAGCGGAGAGCCGAGCCCGGCCAGCACCTGACGCCAGGCCACGAGCATGCAGAACTGGCCCAGCAGGACCGCGCCGAACGCCCCGAGCACCGCCCACGGCGACAGCCCGCCGACCGCCGCCAGGGTCGCGTCCCAGTTGCGCGCCAGGCCGTAGCCGAGGAAGCCGATGGCGACCAGCGCCAGCGATACGCGCAGCAGGCGGCGAAACATTCGCCCAGGGTACGCGCGGACCCCTACCGGCGGGTAGAGCCCAGCTTCGGAAGGTCGTCCCGGGCCACGGCGATGGAATTCCGGTGGGCCGCATACTTACGCATGGTCGCTTTACGAATACGGAGAGTGAAACAACTCCGGCGGTCGCCTTCCGGCGCCGTGACCTGTGCCGGGCAACACGCCGGGCCGCGAAATTTTACCTTTCCTGCCGGCAGGGTCCCGGAGGTCTGATCGGTGATCCGCGGCTGGTTTTGCCCGGCGAAATGCACATCCATATAAGGAGGTAATCGGCCGACCGGTCGATTGTCTGTGAGAGAAGTTATCGGAGGGCTGTGATTCTGTTTTTCGGGAGCGCGCGAACGGGAGTGCGGTAATGCTCGGGAGGGGGTGTCGTGTGATCGGCCGAACTGCCCGGTAATTGAAATCTAGACGAAATTGGTGTGGCGTTTCGAGTCCTCTGGGTGGCGATCGTGCGGATTGACGGTCGGGCTCCGTGTCGCCCTGTCATGCTTCAGCGCACTTTGCCGTGATTTATTGGGAATTGGGTTCTTGGGCTGTGTGATCAAACTGGGACATAAACCGTCAAGCGGGCATCGGACGCCCTGCCTTCCGTGCGTGGACACCTACTCCTAGCAGGGGTTTTGGCCTCGTCGAGATGTTCCGCGCCGTTCGGGCTGGTTAGGAGATGTACGATTAAGTGATTCGACTTGCGATCGCCGTCCGGCGGTCGTGGTCGGACAGGGGCATGGCGGAGTTGCCGCTCATTGTGCGTGGCGGCGCCGTTCCTTCCCGATTCCGAGGCGACTGTCTGTTGAGTCCAGGTGGGCGTCGGAATGAAGAGGTCTCCCGCGGCAACGGGGGGCCTCTTCGCTTTTCCGGACCGAAGTCAACCGGGCCGAAAGCGATTTCGCGCCAAGAAAGTCCGCCGACATCCGCGTGGCTTTCCCCATGGACCGGCCGATCCTCGGCGCTCCGGTCATGTGGCGCGAGGCGGGCCGAAGATGCCACACTCCATACAAGGAACTTCCGCGAATCGCCACTGTTTGCCGACAGCCGTTCCACGGGATTCCGCAGGCCAGTGCCGACGGCCATGACCGGCCGTGACCGGTGCCCACCTGGACTCAACACACACCACCATCCATCGTCGTTTCGGTATTCGCGGAAAGGACAACACGATGACCGCGTCGACCACGCCTGCCTCGGGCAGGGACCAGAAGTGCGGCAGGCCCCGGAAGTTCGGCGGGATCCGTAAGTCCGGCGGGGCCCGGAAGTTCGGCGGGATCCGTAAGTCCGGCGAGGGCCGGAGCCCGTCCGGCCGGTCGTCCGGGAGGTCGCGCGCCTCCCGGGCGATGGTGTTCGCCTGCGTGCTGCTCACCCATGTGGCCTTCGTGGTCGTGCTGCTCCCGCACGGCTACGACCTCTGGATCGTCCTGGGGGCGGCCACCACCACGTGCGTCGCCGCCGGCCAGGTGACGCGTACGGTCACCCTGGGTCAGGACGTGGCGGAGACTCCCGGCTCGCTCCTGAGCCGGCTGGTGGCCTGCTGGATCCGGGCCGTCGTCGCGAACGTGCCCGCCGCCGAGTGAGGGCGGGGTGCGCCGGGCGATGCCGCGGCCGGTTCGACGGCCGGGTACGCCCGGCGCAGGTACTGTTGGGCGGCGTGGGTAAGGAACGCGTCGCGCAGCTCGAATACTCCGAGTTCCAGTCGGCCATGCTCGACGAGGACAAACGCCGTCGCAAGGCCGCGAAGATCATCGCAGTGCTGGAGCACTTCCACGGGCCGCTCACCGGGCTGACCGTCGGCGACGTGGGCTGCTCCGCCGGGTTCATCGCCGACGAGCTGGCCGGCGCCGGCGCGGCCCGTACCCTCGGCATCGACATCGACGTGCCGGGGCTGCGCCGGGCGGCCGACCGGTTCGGCGAGCGGGTGGCGTTCGTCTGCGGCGACGGCACCGCGCTGCCGTTCCCCGACGGCTCGATCGACGTGCTGGTGTTCAACCACATCTACGAGCACGTGGTCGACCCCGACGGCGTGGTGGCCGAGATGCACCGGGTGCTGTCCGACCGCGGGGTGCTCTACCTGGGCCTGGGCAACCGGCTGGGCATCATGGAGCCCCACTACAAGCTGCCGTTCCTGTCCTACCTGCCGCCGGCGCTCGCCGACCGCTACGTGCGCGCCTCCGGCCGCGCCGACCACTACTACGAACGCTTCCGCACCCGCCGGGGCCTGCGCCGGATGCTGCGCGCCTTCCACGTCTGGGACTACACGTTCCCCGTGCTCGCGACGCCGGCCCGCTTCGCCGGCTCCGAGCTGTTCTCCGGCGCGCTCGGCCGGGTGGCGCGGGCCGTGCTCGGCCGCACCCCGCGGGCCGTGTTGCGACTGCTGCTGCCGCTCGTGCCCACCTACCTGTGGGTGGCGACGAAGACGCCGCGGGCTCCGGCGGGCGCCGCGCTGCCGCGGCCGCCCGAGCGGGTCCGCCCGCTGTGAGCGCGGCCGGATCTCCCGGATCTCCCAGGCCGCACCCGGCCGTGAACGGAGACCAGGAAGCCCCGCCCGCGAGCCCGGCCAGGGCTCCGCGCCCGCTTCTCCGGCGGATCCTGCGTCTCGGGTTCCTGCTGGTCGCGCTCGGTTTCGGCGCGTGGGCCGTGGCGAAGCAGTGGGACGCCGTGCTGGCCGGGTTCGCCCGGCTGAGCGTGCCGATGCTCGCCGCCTCGCTCGGCGCCGTCATCGCCGCGCTGCTCGGCGCCATGCTCACCTGGCGCACCCTGCTGGCCGACCTCGGCTCGCCGCTGCCGTTCCGCCCCGCGACCAAGGTGTTCTTCGTGGGCCAGCTCGGCAAGTACATCCCCGGGGCCGTGTGGCCGGTGATCGCCCAGATGGAGATGGGCCGCGACCTGGGCGTGCCCCGATCCCGCAGCGCGGCGGCGTTCTTTCTGATGATGCCGGTCCAGCTGGCCAGCGGGCTGCTCGTCACGCTGGCCACACTCGGCTGGGACCGCTACGGCTGGCTGCTGCTGCTCATCCCGGTGCTGCTGGTGCTGCTCGAACCCAAGGTGATCAACGGCGTGATCGGCTTCGGGCTGCGCAGGCTCAAGCGCGAGCCGCTGGAGCGCCCGCTCACCCGGCGGGGGATGCTGACCGCGCTCGGCTGGGCCCTGGCCGGTTGGATCTGCTACGGGCTGCACCTCTACTTCGTCTTCCCGCAGGGGGGCCTGCTCTTCGCCATCGGGGCGTTCGCGCTGTCGTGGTGCCTGGGCATCATGACCTTCGTGGTGCCCGCCGGCGCCGGGGTGCGCGAGGTGGCGATGGTGGCCGTGCTGTCACCCGTGCTCGATTCCGGCCCGGCGATCGCGATCGCCCTCTGCTCTCGCATGGTCATCATCATGGGTGACCTGATCTGCGCTGGTTTGGCTGGGATAGCGGCTCGTCGCCGCCATGGGTGATTTAACCCCCGATTTGGGGGAGGCTGGTCATAAGCTGAACCCCAGAGGGGGACGCCGGATCCCACGTTGATCTTGAGGGGAGAAGATCTACGTAATGCCTCGAGTGCTCGTCGACGCGGCGGCGGTCCCCGCGGACCGTGGCGCACTGATCAGATATGTGGACGGGCTGGTCTCCGGGCTCGACCGCGCGGGAGCCGACCTCGTGGTCGTCTGCCAGCGGGCCGACGCCGGCAAGTACGAACGGCTGGCGCCGTCGGCCCGCATCATGCCGGGCCCGGTCGCGATCACCAACCGGGCCGCCCGGCTCGCGTGGGAGCAGACCGGCGTGCCGCTGCTCGCCCGCCAGGCCGGTGCCCAGGTCATCCACGCGCCCTACTACTCCATCCCGCTCCGCTCCGGCCTGCCCACGGTCGTGACGGTGCACGACGTCACCTGGTTCACCGACCCGGAGCAGCACAGCGCGGTCAAGGCGTCGTTCTTCCGCTCGGCGACCCGCACCGCCGTCCGCCACGCCAACCGGGTCATCGTGCCGTCCAAGGCGACCAGGGAAGAGCTGGTGCGCGTGCTCGCCGCCGACCCGACCCGCATCGACGTCGCCTACCACGGCGTCGACGAGAAACTGTTCCACCCGCCCACCGACCTGGAGAGGCGGCGCTCGGCCGAGCGGTGCGGGCTGCACGGCCGGCCGTACGTCGCCTTCCTCGGCGCGCTCGACCCCCGCAAGAACGTCCCCAACCTGATCCGCGGCTTCGCCGCCGCCGTCAAGAACCTCGACGAGCCGCCCGCGCTGGTGCTCGGCGGCGGCGTGCACGAGGTCGACGTCGACGCCGCGTGCCGCGAGGTGGAGGCCACGGTCAAGGTGGTGCGCCCCGGCTACCTCGGGGTGCCCGACCTGGCCGGGTTCCTCGGCGGAGCGGTCGTGGTGGCGTTCCCGTCGCGCGGCGAGGGCTTCGGGCTGCCGGTGCTGGAGGCGATGGCCTGCGGCGCGCCGGTGCTCACCACCCACCGCACGTCGCTGCCCGAGGTGGGCGGCGACGCCGTGGCCTACACCGAGCCCGACGCCGACAGCATCGCGGCCGCGCTCGGGCAGCTGCTCGCCTCTCCCGACAGGCGCCTGCGGCTGCAGGAGGCGGGGCTGGCCAGAGCCCGTGAGTTCACCTGGGAAGCCTCGGTCGAAGCCCATCTCAGCTCTTATCAACGAGCCATCGAATAGTTCGGTAGCCTCACCGGATGATGGAGAGTTCACTGCCGGCCCTTGAGGCGATCCTGCTGGTCGGAGGGCAGGGCACGCGCCTGCGTCCGCTGACGCTGGGCACGCCCAAGCCCCTGCTGCCGACCGCCGGGGTGCCGTTCCTGGCGCACCAACTGGCTCGTGCCCGGTCGTTCGGGGTGCGCCGGATCGTCTTCGCCACGTCGTACAAAGCCTCGATGTTCGAGCCGGTCTTCGGTGACGGCGCGGCGTTCGGGCTCTCCATCGAGTACATGACCGAAGAGACGCCGCTCGGCACCGGCGGCGCGATCCGCAACGCCGCCGAGGCGCTCACGTCGGCGCCGTCCGACCCCGTGCTGATCCTCAACGGCGACATCCTGTCCGGCCACGACATCGGCGACCAGGTGCGCACCCACCTCAGCCGCGACGCGGCCGTCACGCTGCACCTCACCGAGGTCGACGACCCTTCCCGGTTCGGTTGCGTTCCCACCGACGACGAGGGCCGGGTGACGGCCTTTCTGGAGAAGACCCCCAACCCGGTGACCAATCGGATCAACGCCGGCTGCTACGTCTTCACCCGGTCGGTCATCGACCGGATCCCGCGCGGAGAGGTCGTCTCGGTGGAGCGGGAGACGTTCCCCGGGCTCATCGAGTCGGGCGAGCTGGTCCTGGGCTACGCCGACCGCACCTACTGGCTCGACGTCGGCACCCCGGCCGCCTTCGTCCGCGGCTCCAGCGACCTGGTCCTCGGGCGGCTCGGCTCGCCGGCGCTGCCCGGCCCGCCGGGGGAGTTCCTGGCGCTCGACGGCGCGGCCGTCTCGCCGGAGGCCAAGGTGCACGGCGGCTCGGCGGTGGGCTCCGGGGTCGTGGTCGAGGCCGGGGCCGTGGTCTCGGGCAGCGTGCTCTGCGACGGCAGCGTGGTCTGCTCGGGCGCCACCGTGGCCGACTCCGTGATCGGCGTGGGCGCGCGGGTGTGCTCGGGCGCCGTGGTGAGCGACGCGGTGATCGGTGACGGCGCCGTGGTGGGTCCGGGCAACGAACTGCGGGCCGGGGTCCGGCTGTGGCCGGGCGTCGAGCTGCCGGAGTGCGCGGTCCGCTACTCCAGCGACGTCTGATCTGGCTTCAAGCCTCCTGCGACGTCCGGTCTGGCCTCAAGTCCGGGCACACTGGACATGTGAGGGAGCGCAGGTGGACGCCCGAGGGGCCGCTGGACGTGGAGCTCGCGCTGAGCCCGCACCGGCGCGGTTCCGGTGACCCCGCCTGGCACCGGACCCTCGACGGGGCCGTGTGGCGCACCTCCCGCACTCCCGACGGGCCCGGCACGCTCAGGGTGAGCGTGGCGGCCGGCACCGTGGTGGGGCAGGCGTGGGGGCCGGGAGCCGGATGGCTTCTGGAGACGCTGCCGGCGCTGCTCGGCGCCGACGACGACGTCTCGGGATTCCGGGTCGAGCACGAGGTGCTGACCGACGTGGCCAGGAAGCACGCCGGGCTGCGGATCGGCAGGACCGGGCGGGTCATGGAGGCCCTGGTGCCCGCCGTGCTGGAGCAGAAGGTCGTCGGCCGCGAGGCGTGGCGGGCCTGGCGCTGGCTGCTGCACCGCTACGGCGAGCCCGCCCCCGGCCCCGCGCCGGAGGGCATGCGGGTGATCCCCGAAGCGGAGGTGTGGCGGCAGATCCCCTCCTGGCACTGGCACAGGGCGGGGGCCGAGGCCGTGCGGGCCCGCACGATCGCCACCGCCGCCTGGCACGCCGCCAAGCTGGAGGGGGCCGGCACCACCGAGGAGCTCGACCGCCTGCTGCGGGCGCTGCCCGGGATCGGCGTGTGGACGTCGGCCGAGGTGCGGCAGCGGGCCGTCGGCGACCCCGACGCCGTCAGCGTGGGCGACTTCCACCTGGCCAAGATCGTCGGCTACGCGCTGACCGGCGCGACCACCGACGACCCCGGGATGCTGCGGCTGCTGGAGCCCTACCGGGGACACCGGCACCGGGCCGCCGTCCTCATCACGCTCACCGGCCTGCGAGCGCCCGCGCGTGGGCCGAGGATGCCCGCGCGCGACTACCGCTCCTTCTGACGGGCCGCTCTGAGCGTCGATGGGCCGCTCTGAGCGTCGATGGGCCGCTCTGAGCGCTGTCGGCTGCCCCTGAGTGCGCTCGGCGAATCCAGACACACGTAGTGTTCCGTACATGAGTCTCGTCAGTGATTCCGCCCTCCGTCGTGCGCTGGCCCGCGCGCGAGACGGGAAAACCCTCGACGTCACCGAGGCGACCGTGTTGCTGCACGCCCGAGGCGCGCACCTGGACACCCTGCTCGACCACGCCTCCCGGGTGCGGGACGCCGGGCTCGCCGCGGTCGGGCGGGAAGGTGTGATCACCTACAGCCGCAAGGTGTTCATCCCGCTGACCAGGCTGTGCCGCGACCGGTGCGGCTACTGCACCTTCGCCACCGCGCCGCACAAGCTGGAGGCTCCCTTCCTGAGCCCCGACGAGGTGCTGGAGATCGCCCGGCAGGGCGCCGCGATGGGGTGCAAGGAAGCGCTGTTCACGTTGGGGGACCGGCCGGAGGACCGCTGGCACCAGGCGCGGGAGTGGCTCGACGCGCACGGCTATGACGACACGCTCTCCTACGTACGGGCGATGGCGATCAGGGTGCTGGAGGAGACCGGGCTGCTGCCGCACCTCAACCCGGGCGTGCTCGGCTGGCGTGACCTGCAGCGGCTGAAGCCCGTGGCGCCGTCGATGGGGATGATGCTGGAGACGACCTCGCGGCGGTTGTTCGAGGAGAAGGGCCAGCCGCACTATGGCTCCCCGGACAAGGACCCCGAGGTGCGGCTGCGTGTGCTGGAGGACGCCGGGCGCTCCAACGTGCCGTTCACGACCGGGATCCTCATCGGTATCGGCGAGACCGTCGAGGACCGCGCCGAGTCGATCTTCGCGATCCGGCGGGTGGCGCGGGAGTACAACGGCGTCCAGGAGGTCATCGTCCAGAACTTCCGCGCCAAGCCCGACACGGCCATGCGCGGCCTGCCCGACGCCGACCTGCAGGAGCTGGCGGCCACGATCGCGGTGGCCCGGCTGGTGCTCGGGCCGCGGACGCGCCTGCAGGCGCCGCCCAACCTGGTGGACTCCGAGTACGAGCTGATGATCCGCGCCGGGATCGACGACTGGGGCGGTGTGTCGCCGCTGACGCCCGACCACGTCAACCCCGAGCGCCCCTGGCCGCAGATCGACGACCTGGCCGCCCGCACCGAGGCCGCCGGGTTCCGGCTGCGCGAGCGGCTCACCATCTATCCCGAGTACGTGCTGGCCGGCGAGCCCTGGCTGGACCCGAGGCTGTTCGGGCACGTCCGGGCCCTGGCCGACCCCGTCACCGGGCTGGCCCGGGAGGACGCGGTGCTCGAAGGGCGGCCGTGGCAGGAGCCGGACGGCGGCTTCGCCCCCTCCGGGCGGGTGGACCTGCACGTCGAGGTCGACACCTCGGGGCGCACCGCCGACCGCCGCGACGACTTCGACCACGTCTACGGCGACTGGGACGCCCTGCGCGACCGGCTGGACCCCGCCGCGAAGGGGAGCGTCACCGCGAGCACGCCCGCCGAGGTGCGCCAGGCGCTCAGGAAGGCCGAGAGCGACCCCGCCGGGCTCACCGACGCCGAGGCCGTGGCGCTGCTGTCGGCCGAGGGCGAGGCGCTGGAGGAGCTGGCCGGCATCGCCGACGAGTACCGCAGGCAGGCCGCCGGCGACGAGGTCACCTACGTGGTCAACCGGAACATCAACTTCACCAATGTCTGCTACACCGGCTGCCGGTTCTGCGCGTTCGCCCAGCGCCGTACCGACGCCGACGCCTACACGCTGAGCCTCGACCAGGTGGCCGACCGCGCCGAGGAGGCCTGGCTGGCCGGCGCGACCGAGGTGTGCATGCAGGGCGGCATCCATCCCGACCTGCCGGGCAGCGCCTACTTCGACATCGCCAGGGCGGTCAAGGCCAGGACCCCGGACATGCACGTGCACGCCTTCTCCCCGATGGAGGTCATCAACGGCGCGAGCCGTACGGACCTGTCGATCGAGGAGTGGCTGCTGGCCGCGAAGGAGGCCGGGCTCGACTCCCTGCCGGGCACCGCGGCGGAGATCCTGGACGACGACGTGCGGTGGGTGCTCACCAAGGGCAAGCTGCCCACCAAGGAGTGGATCGACGTCATCACCACCGCCCACCGGGTGGGCCTGCCGACGACGTCCACGATGATGTACGGCCACGTCGACACCCACCTGCACTGGGTCAGGCACATCAAGCTGATCAGGCGGTTGCAGGAGGAGACCGGCGGGTTCTCGGAGTTCGTGCTGCTGCCGTTCGTGCACACCAGCGCGCCGATCTACCTGGCGGGCGTCGCCCGGCCGGGCCCCACCGCGCGGGAGAACCGCGCCGTGCACGCGCTGGCCCGCATCCTGCTGCACGGCGCGATCGGCAACATCCAGTGCTCCTGGGTCAAGCTCGGCGACGACCTGTGCCGCCAGGTGCTCCAGGGCGGGGTGAACGACCTTGGCGGCACGCTCATGGAGGAGACGATCAGCCGGATGGCCGGGTCGGAGAACGGCTCGTACAAGACGATCAGCGAGCTCCGCGAGATGGCAGAGCTCAGCGGGCGGCCGGTCACGCAGCGCACCACTGGGTACGGCCGGCCGAGCACCGAACGGCTGGCCGCCTCCGAGGCGAGCGACGGCGTCTGCCAGAGCGTGCGAAGGGTCCTGCCGATGGCGTAGGTATAACATGTTCTAGATTGCACTTGCGCCCGCTATGGGAGTCGCTGGAAGAATCATCACTCCCCTGGAGAGAGGTTCACCCGTGCGGTTGGGTCGACACCGCGCCGCGTTAAGTCCAGAGCTGCGGCGAAGGAAGGCACTCCAGCGAGGCATGCTGGCCGGGCTCACTGTCGTGGCCGTCGTCGCGGGCACGCTCGTGGTCGTGTTCGGCGGTGGCGGCGCGCTGTGCTCCACACGAGAGCCTGTTCTGGTCAGCGTGGCCGCCGCGGTCGACGTGGCGCCGGTGGCGATGGAGGCCGCCGCGCGCTTCAACGAGACCAAGGCCACGACCGGCGGCAGGTGCGTGCTCGTACAGGTCACCGAGCAGCCACCGGCCACCGTGCTGCGGACGCTGATCGGCGACCGGGCGGGCGTGCTGCGCGAACGGCCGGACGGCTGGATCGCCGACTCCTCGGCCTGGATCCGGCTGGCCCGCAAGCAGGGCGCGAGCGCGCTGCCCGCGGGCGAGAGCGTGGTGGCCACCTCGCCGCTGGTGTTCGCCACCCGGGGCTCGCTGGCGCAGCGCTTCTCCGTCGGCAAGACCGAGATGAACTGGCGGATGGTCTTCCCCTCCACCGTGCGGGGACGGCTCAAGCCCAACGAGAGCGAGCCGGACGTCGTGCGGGTGCCCGACCCCTCGCTGGCCGGCGCGGGCATCGCCACGGTCGCCGCCGCCCGGGACGTCGTGGGCACCGGCCCGGAGGCGGACAAGGCGCTGACCGCGTTCGTGCGCTGGGCCCAGGCCGGTTCGGCGCCTGACTACCGCACGATGCTGACCGCCGTCGACGACCGTACGTTCTGGCAGCGCCCGGTGGTCATCGTGCCGGAGCAGTCGGTGTGGGCGCACAACCAGCGTCTGTCGCCCGACCCGGTCGTGGCGCTGCACCCGCGTGAGGGCACGATCAACCTCGACTATCCGTACGTGGTGACCGCGACCGACCCGGTGGTGGCCGAGGCTTCGACGATCTTCGCCGACTGGCTGAGCGGCGCGGAGGCGCAGGACATGGTGCGCCGGGCCGGGTTCCGGTCGGGTGACGGCCTGCAGGGTCCGATCTCGCCGGGTCCGCAGATCCCGGCCGAGACGCCGAAGACCCGCTCCTCGGTCTCCCCGGAGGACATCGACGAGGCGCTGCGCGCCTGGAGCCGGCTGGCCCCGCCGACCAACATCCTGGTGCTGGCCGACACCTCCAAACACATGGCCGAGCCCATGAAGGGCACCACCCGGGTGGGCGTCGCGCTGGAGGCGGCCAAGATCGGGCTCCAGCTCTTCCCCGACTCCACGCACATGGGGTTGTGGGAGTTCGCCGACAAGGTGGGCCAGATCAGGGACTACCGGCAGTGGGTGGGGCTCGGCCCCATCGACCGTCCGGAGACGGGCCAGCTCGTCCGGCGGGGCGTGCTCACTCAGCTGACCGCCACGATCAACGCGCACCCCCGGCTGGAGAGCTCGCTCTACGACTCGATCCTGAGCGGCTTCCGCGAGGTCTCCAGCGAATACCGCGAGGAGATGAACAACACGCTCCTGGTGATCACCGCGGGCAAGGACGACGGGCGTGGCATCAAGCTCCCGACGTTGCTCGACCGGCTGGAGGCCGAGTGGGACCCGGACCGGCCCGTCCAGATCGTCGTCATCGCGTTCGGCAGCGGCGTCGACCGGGACAGTCTGACCAGGATCACGGGCGCCACCAATGGCTCCCTGCACGTGGCCCAGCAGCCGGACGAGATCATCGACGTCTTCCTCGCGGCGCTGGCGCGCCGCCTGTGCCACCCCACCTGCAAGCCGGCGGCGTGAGGGGAGCGGCGCGCGCAGGCGGATCGAACGGCGCTAGCCGGAGGTCCTGCGGCGGAACAGCAGTGCCGCGATCGGCACGCTGACCAGCACCATGCCCGCGAGCCAGGCCGCCGCCACCGCCCCGGAGGAGCCCATCGGCTGGTTCAGGAGCAACGACCGGAGCGTCGCCACGATCGGAGTGATCGGCTGGTTCTCGGCGAAGTCGCGTAACACGTCCGGCATGGTTTCGGCCGGCACGACCCCGTCCGACAGGTACGGCAGGAAGAGCACCACGAAGCTGAACGCGCCGGCCGCCTGGGTCGACCTGACCAGCAGTCCCCAGAGCACCGCCAGCGACGACATCGCCAGGACGTATCCCGTCACCACGGTCAGCGCCAGGGCCCAGTCGGCGAGTGCGGCGTCCGGGCGAAAGCCCAGCACGACCGCCGCGAGCAGGGCGAATCCGCACGCCGCTACGTTGCGGATCACCGAGGCGACCACATGCCCGGCGGGGACCGTCCAGCCGCCGATCGGCAGGGTGCGCAACCGGTCGATCATGCCCGCTGTCATGTCGTCGGCGATGTTCACGGCGGTCAGTGCGGCGCCGTACCCGCCGGACATGAGCAGCACGGCGGGCACCACGAAGTCGATGTAGGCCAGCCCACTGGAGCCGGTGGTGATCGCCCCGCCGAAGACGTACACGAACAGCACCATGATGATCACGGGCAGAGCGGTGTTCACGATGAGGCCGTCGAGGATGCGCAGCTCGCGGCGCAGGTTGCGGACGACGAGGCGGTGCAGGTCGCCCGCCGCGGTCAGGGCGGCGCTCATGCCGCGACCGCCGTGAGCTCGAAGAAGACGTCGTTGAGGGTCGGGGCGGACAACGCCACGTGCTCGACGACGACGCCCGCGCGATGGAGCAGATCCAGCGTGTGGCGCAGGTGGTCGGGGCCCTGGACGGCCAGTGTGATCTCGCGTTCGCTCGTGCCGGGACGTGTTCCGGCCTCGGTGCTCGTGGCGGGACGCGTTCCAGTCTCGCCGAGCGCCGATCTGGCGCGGGGGACGTCCTCGGTACGGGACAGGCGCAGTATCAGGCGTTCGGCGCCGACCTGGCGCTTCAGCGCGGCGGGGGAGTCGTCGGCCACGACGCGGCCGCCGTTGATCACCGCGATGCGGTCGGCGAGTTGATCGGCCTCCTCCAGATACTGCGTGGTGAGCAGGATGGTGGTGCCGCCGGCCAGGAGTTCGCGGATCACCGACCACAGCTCGGCCCGGCTGCGCGGGTCGAGCCCGGTCGTGGGCTCGTCGAGGAAGAGGATCCGGGGCGCTGACACCATGCTCGCCGCGAGGTCGAGACGGCGCCGCATCCCGCCGGAGTAGGTCGCGACGCGCCGGTTCGCGGCGGCGGTCAGATCGAAGCGCTCCAGGAGCTCCTGCGCCTGCCGGCGCGCCTGCCGCCGGCCCAGGTGGTAGAGGCCGGCGAACAGCTCCAGGTTCTCCCTCCCGGTCAGCAGGCCGTCCACGGTGGCCTGCTGGGAGGTCAGGCCGATCAACCGGCGCACCGCGACGCCCTCGCGTGTGACGTCGTGGCCGCCCACCGTGGCGGTGCCGCCATCAGGCGCGAGCAGCGTGGTCAGGATGCGCACCGTGGTGGTCTTGCCTGAGCCGTTGGGGCCGAGCAGAGCCAGCAGTGAGCCGGTGGGCACGGTCAGGTCGATCCCGGCCAGCACCTGCGTGGTGCCGAAGGACTTCGTCAGCCCTCGGGCGAGAACAGCATCTGTGAATGGCGTACTGTGTATGACGTTCATAGTTTTAATCTAATGCACAATCCTAGGAGTGGGTCAAGGAGGGGATTCGATGGAGCGGGATCGGCCGCTGCCGTCCGTGGTGGAGCGCATGTGGGGGCGGGAGCCGGTGACACGCCGGGGGCCGCGGCCCCGGCTGGATCTGGCCACGATCACCAGCGCCGCCATCGAGATCGCCGACGCCGAAGGGTTGAGCGGCGTCTCGATGGCCAGCGTGGCTTCGCGGGTCGGGGTGGCGGCGACCGCGCTCTACCGGTACATCGGCAGCAAGGATGACTTGCTCACCGTCATGGCCGACGGCGTCGCCCCGCCGCCGCCCGAGCCGGAGGGCAGGTCCTGGCGGGACTACCTCGCCCTCTGGACCCGGGCCCAGCGCGACCTCCTGCTGGAGCACGCGTGGTTGCTGTCCATCGACCCCCTCGTCCCGCCGCTGGGCCCGCGGCGGCTGCTGTGGTTCGACCGTGCGCTGGCCGCTCTCGACGGCACGGGGCTCGATCATGGAGAGAAGATCCATGTGGCGAGCACTCTGACGGGCTACGCGCTCACCGATGCCGCACTCCTCAACGGCGTCGGCGGCGGGCCCCCGCAGATGGAAGACGCCGTAATCGGCGGAGCCGCCGATTACGGCGAGGTGCTCGCCGAGTTGCTCGACCCCGCGGCCTACCCGGCCCTGTCGGCCGCGATGCGCTCGGGCGTCATGCGCGGCGCCAAGGGGTGGGTGGAGGACGAGGACTTCGTCTTCGGACTCGATCTGCTGCTCGACGGCATCGAGGCGCTCATCAGGCGACGGGCAGCAGAGGAGCGGAGCTCCTGTGATGAGGAGGATGTCCTGGAGTGACAGCCCCTCTTCTGCAGCAGCTCCGCTCCTCGTTCACGGGCCTTGACGAACAGACCCCCGCCCTGGCGGACCGGGGTTGGTTCTAGAGGCGCTGCCAGAGGGCCGGGACGTTCGGCGGCTCCCAGCCGGTGAGGGCGGTGTGCGCCTGGATGCACCGGTAGGTCAGGCCGGCGTAGGTGACCTGGGAACCGATGGCGTAGGCGGTGCCGGCCTTCCAGGTGCCCCCGGGCGTCGAGGTCGGGGTGGGTGTGGGCGTCGGCTGCGTCGGCGTGGGCGTGGGGGTCGGAGTGGGGGTCGGGTTTCCGCCACCGCCGCCGATCTGCAGGTCGACGCAGGCGTAGAAGGCGTTGACCGTGTCGGCGATGTTCCAGATGGCGAGGACCTTCTGCCTGCCGGAGAACCCGGACAGGTTCACGGTGTGGGAGACGGTCGCGCCCGGTTGCCGGCCTCCGTCGTTGAACACCGCCACCCGGGTGCCGCCGATGTAGTACTCCCACGTGCTGGTGGCGTGCCGGGCCGTGAGGGTCCAGTTGAAGTTGACCGTGGTGCCGACCGAGGTCGCGGGCCAGGACTTGCTCTCGTCGCTGAGCTGGGCGAAGCGGGCGACGCCGCCGTGGCAGTTGCGCTGGCCCTTGGGTCCTTCCACGCTCTGCGGCTCGTAGATGATGTCACCGCAGCCGGTCACCTTGCCCTGGGCGCAGAGAGCCTGCCGGCTGGGGGGTGAGTTGATGTAGCCATGAGCAAGTGCGGGCTGCGCGACGATCATCGTGCCGGCCATGGCGATCACCGCCGCGGCGACTAACGTGAGGGTTCTTCGCATGCGAGTGCTCCTCTACATGGGGGGTTCGCCCTAATGTAAAGGAAAGTTTCCTAACGGTAAATGGTTCTTGACCGCTCCGGGGTGATCGTGTCAGCGCGCCAGGATGAAGTCACCCGGGTCGCGCGGGGCCCGGTCGCGGGGCGGGGCGGCGGCGTGGCCGACCGCGACGCACCCCATCGGATCCCACGACCCGGGCAGGTCGAGCACCTCGCGGACCACCGGGCGGCAGAACATCGTGGACGACACCCACGCCGAGCCGAGCCCCTCGACCGCGAGCTGGATGAGGAAGTTCTCGACGCCCGCGCCGGTCGCCACCACGAACATCTCCCGCTCCGCCGCGTTGCGCCGATCATCGCGGTAGGTGTGGGAGCCCTCCATCACCAGGCAGGGCACCACCAGATAGGGGGCGCGGCGCAGCACGTCGCCGCGTCTGACCCGTTTGGCGATCGACTCCTCAGTGAAGCCGTCGCCGCGCAGGTCGTCGATCCAGGCGTCGCGCATCGCGTCGAGCAGCTCGCTCCGGGTCTCGGCCGACTCGACCAGGACGAACCGCCACGGCGTCGTGTGGTGAGGGGCCGGAGCCGCGATGCCCGCCGCCACCGCCCGCCGCACCGCCGCGGGATCGACCGCCTCGGCGGAGAACTCCCGGATCGTACGGCGGGCGAACACCACGTCGCGCGACCCATAGCGGAACATGTCCTCGTCGGCGGGCCGGAGCAGCGGCCGGACGCCCGGGCCGTCGCCGGCCGTGACGAGATGGGCGAGACCCCGCACGATCGCGACCGGGACGCCGGCCAGCTTGCCCTTGACCAGCTCGGCGGCCGAGGCGATCTCGTCGGCCAGCGCGGTCACGGTGGCGCTGAGCGGGTTGCCGTAGGAGTCGACGGCCCCGCGGAAGTCGTCGACCGGGGTCACGCCCGCGGCGCCGATGGCCACGTCGGTCAGGCCCTGGCGCCACGGGCGGCCGAACGTGTCGGAGACGATCACGCCCACGCCCGGGGGCAGGCCCGCCCGGATGCGCCGGGCCGAGGCGTCGGGGTCTTCGGGGAGCAGCAGGACGGTGCCGGGGTCGGTGTTGGACGCGTCGACCCCGGCCGCGGCCATCACGAAGCCGTGGCGGGTCTGGGAGATCACGGTGTCGCCACGCCTGGCGACCACCCGTTCGGTCTCCTCCTCGATCGCGGCGGCGCGATCGGGGGCTTGCCGGATCCGGCCCTCGGCCTTGCTGACGATCTTGGAGGTGATGACGACGATGTCGCCCTCGCGCAGATCGGCGCCCTTCAGCAGGGCGGCCACGTCGTCGCCCGGCCGTACCTCGCCGAGGCCGAGCACGGGGAGCACCTCGACGCTTCCGCCGGGGGACGGCACGGCGGTCGCCGGGTGGGTCTCGGGCGATGTGACGTCGCGCGGGTCGGTGTCGGGTGGTGGGACGACGCGCGATGTGACGTCGGGCGATGTGACGACGGGCGGGGTGCTGTCGGGGGTCATCGGGAGAGCTCCTGGGCGAGGTCGAGAGCGGTGCGGGCGATGTCGGTGGCCGCGTCGACGTCGTGCATGATGATGGGCCTGGCCGGCACGCGGACGCCGTCGAGGGCGACGCCGTCGTCCTCGGGCGCCACCAGCCAGCCGTCGATCAGGTCGGCGCCGTAGAGGTCGAGCACCGCCTGGGCCGTGGTCTCGACGCCGATGGCCGTGAGGCAGGCGTCGGCCATGCCGCGCACCGGGGCGCCGCCGACGATGGGGGAGACGCCCACCACGGTCTTCGGCAGCAGCGCGTCGCGGATGCCCGGGACCTGCAGGATCGTGCCGATGCTCACCACCGGGTTGGACGGCGGCAGGATCACCACGTCGGCCTCCTCGATCGCCTCCAGCACGCCAGGAGCGGGCCTGGCCGTGTCGGCGCCCACCAGGGCGATCGACTCGGCGGGGACCGAGGCGCGCAGGCGTACCCACCACTCCTGGAAGTGGATCGCGCGGCGGCCCTGCTCGTCGCTGATCACCACGTGGGTCTCGCAGCGGTCGTCGGACATCGGCAGCAGGCGGACGCCAGGCTGCCAGCGGACGCACAACGCCCGCGTGATCTGCGACAGCGGGTAGCCCGCCTCCAGCATCTGCGAGCGGACGATGTGCGTGGCGAAGTCGCGGTCGCCCAGCCCGAACCACTGCGGCTCGACCCCGTAGGCCGCCAGCTCCTCCTTGACCACGTGGGACTCCTTGGCGCGGCCCCAGCCCTGCTCCTCGTCGATGCCGTGGCCGAGGGTGTACATGACCGTGTCGAGGTCGGGACAGACCCGCAGGCCGAACAGGGTGATGTCGTCGCCGGTGTTGCCGATCACGGTTATCTGGGCATCAGGGGCGGTCGCGCGCAGACCACGCAGGAAGCGGGCGCCGCCGATGCCCCCTGCGAGGGAGACGATGTGCATGCGGCCCAGTCTTCCACCGGCCTCCGACACGCCTGTCTGGGGAGTCAGCTTTACCGCCAAAAAACCCGTCATAGTGGTCGAAGTGCGGCTTTTGAGGTTGAAGAGGTTCTGGGGACTTCCGCCGTGACAGTCAGCGATGTGGCAAACTCCCTTCGGGCTAAAGGGTCGATGGGGGTAGTTGTGAGCAAACTTGACGTTGCCCGGCTGAGAGAGCCGGCCGCCTGGCTGATGCTCGCGGCCGGCGGACTGAACGTGCTGGAGGCGATCGGCAAAGTGCTGATCGGCTCATCCGGCACGGTCGGCGTCGACCTGTCCATCACCGACCGGGCCGCCATCTACTTCGGTGGCTTCACCAGCCCGGTCACGACCGCGCTCCTCCTGGGATCGGTGCTCCTGATCACCAAGGTCGGGCCACCCTCGTCCAAGGCCAGGCCCATCACCTTCATCGCGGCCGGGGCGCTCGGCCTCGCCACGGCGTTCGGCGCTCTGACGCTGCTCCTCGGCCTCTTCTCCGGCGACGGTGCCCGGTCGCTAGTGGAGTTCCTGCTCACCGGGGTGCCCCTGCTCGCGCTGACCGCCGTCGCCCTGGTCTACCTGCTGCCGCAGGTCCTGCCCGAACGGCCCGCCTACCCGCAGAGCCACGGCCAGCCGCCTCACGCCGCCCCCGCGTACGGCCAGCAGTCCGGCTATGGCCAGCAGCCGCCCAGTCAGGGCCCGCCGCCCTATGGCCAGCAGTCCGGTTATGGACAGCCCGGATATGACCAGCCGGGCTACGACCAGCCGGGCTACGACCAGCCCCCCGGTCAGGGTCCCGTCCCGTACGGCCAGCAGTCCGGTTACAGTCCGCAGCCGCCGAGCTTCGGCGGGCAGCCCGACGGCCCCGCGCCCGGCCAGCAGCCCTACGTCCAGGCCGGTCCGGCCGGCTACGGGCAGCAGGAGTCCTACCAGCAGCCCGCGCCCCAGCCCCAGCCCCAGCCCAGGGCCGCGTTGCCCGCGGCCCCTGCCGACCAGCACAACCCCCCGCAGGATCCCTCGTTCGGACCCGACCCCCAGGGCTACGGTCAGCCGGATCCGGGGTCCGGTGACACCTCTCCGGGCCAGCACCATGTGCCGTCCGGTCAGTCTGGTTATGGGCAGGCCGATCCTTCGGCGGGTCGGCCGGACGCGTTCGGCCAGCCGGACCAGCGCGGTTATGGTCAAGCCGACCCGTCGCAGGGGTACGGCCAGGCCGACCCGTCGCAGGGGTACGGGCAGGCCGATCCTTCGCAGGGGTACGGGCAGCATGGGTCCGCCTATGGCCAGTCCGATCCGCAGGGCTACGGTCAGCTGGATCCGGGGTCCGGTGACACGTCGCCCGCTCAGCATCACTTGCCGTCCGGCCAGTCTGGTTATGGGCAGGCCGATCCTTCGGCGGGTCGGCCGGACGCGTTCGGCCAGCCGGACCAGCGCGGTTATGGTCAAGCCGACCCTTCGCAGGGGTACGGGCAGCATGGGTCCGCCTATGGCCAGTCCGATCCGCCGGGCTACGGTCAGCCGGATCCGGGGTCCGGTGACACCTCTCCGGGCCAGCACCATCTGCCGTCCGGTCAGCCTGGTTATGGGCAGGCCGATCCTTCGGCGGGTCGGCCGGACGCGTTCGGCCAGCCTGACCAGCGCGGTTACGGCCAGACCGATTCCTCGTCCGGCCAGCACCACGCCGCGCCGGCCCAGCACGGCTCGCCGGCCGGTCAACTGGACTCCTCGTTCGGCCAGGCGGCCGGTTCCTCGGCAGGCCGGCCGGACGCGTTCGGCCAGCCTGACCAGCGCGGCTACGGCCAGACCGATTCCTCGTCCGGCCGGGCGGACCAGCAGGGCTACGGCCAGTCCGGGGCTCCGCTCGGTCAGCACGGCTCGTCGGCGGGCCGGCCGGACCAGCTCGGCTACGGCCAGACCGGCCCGTCCTCGGGGCACGGCCCGCAAGGGGCGTCGTTCGGGCAGCCCGACCAGGGCTACGGGCCGACCAACCAGACCCAGGTGTACACCCCGTTGGAGACGCTTCCCAACAGCGGCTACCAGCCGGCCCCCTACGTTCCCGCCGACAGCCAGCCCAACGCCTACCCCCCGGCGGCACACTCCTCCGCGCCGTCCCAGGACGGCGGCGGGTTCGGGGCGCCGGCCGGGCAGCAGCCCAACGCCTTCAACGCGCCCGCCGACCCGGTCTACCCGGCCGCCGAGACGGCGCCGAGCGTGCCGTACCCGCCGGCTCCCGCGCAGGGCGGCCAGCCCTTCACCGGCTACTCGGGACAGGAGTACTCGACACCGGCGTACCAGGAGCCTGATCCGCCGGTGGACCCGCGCTCCCAGCAGCTCCTGGACGCCTACCAGCAGGCCGAGACCTACCAGCACTCCCTGTCGGGCGCGCAGCCCGACCTGCGGGTGCCCGACTACTCGGGCCAGCCGCCCAGGCCGTACGACGAGGGGCAGCCGCCGAGGCCGTACGACGACCCGTTCGGCCACCCGCAGCAGGGCCAGCAGGGCCAGCAGGGCCAGCAGGGCCAGCAGGGCCAGCAGGGCCAGCAGGGCCAGTACGAGCCGCAGACCTACCGGCCGCAGCACCAGTCGGGCCCGGTGCCGGCGGACTCCACGATCAGGCTGGACCAGCAACTGGGCGGCGACGCGCTCGGCGAGCGGTCCAGGCACGGAGACGACCCGATCGACCCCACAGCCATATACACCCCCAACGAGCCTCGCAGGTAACGGACCCGCAAAGCACGGCTAGAGAGAAGGTGGGCCACGGGCGGGCGTCTATACCGCCCTGGTACGGTTCCGACCGCTGACAGCGAATGAACACGCCAGGCCGATGCCAGATTCGGGGCTGAGGCCGGGTGCGAACATCACATGCCAAGCACACCGGGGCGAGGGCAGGCCTTTCCCCGGATACCGGCATGCCGCTTGACGCCGCGCACGGCACGCGCGTGTAATTACAACCATGTTGTTACGCCTTCCTGTGGGTGGGTAATAAGGAAGGCGTCCATGGGGGGCTCCATTGCGGGCGGGCGGCAGGGAGGTGTGCAGTGACCGATCTGGTCATCGCACAAGATCAGCTTGACGCTGAAGAACTCGGATGGCAGGAGCGCGCACTGTGCGCGCAGACTGATCCGGAAGCGTTCTTCCCGGAGAAGGGCGGCTCCACCCGAGAGGCCAAGAAGGTCTGCCGATCGTGCGAGGTTCGTGCCGAGTGTCTTGAATACGCACTCGAGCACGACGAGCGGTTCGGCATCTGGGGTGGGTTGTCCGAGCGGGAGCGCAGAAGGATCAAGCGCCAGGCCGTTTAGGGATATCTGCGAAGGGGTCACGCGGACTGCCGCGTGACCCTTTTCGCAGGTACGGCTGACTTGCCCGATCATCAGCAGGAAGCCGCGGAAGCCGCGGAAGCCGCGGAAGCCGCGGAAGCAGCGGAAGCAGCGGAAGCAGCGGAAGCAGCGGAGGTGCGGAGGCGCCCCTAGCGCCGGTCGTCGTAGCCGGGGTCGACCGTCTCGGGTGACAGGCCCAGCAGCGCGGCCACCTGCTCGACCACCGTGTCGTGGACCAGCGCCCCCAACGTCTCGCGGTCGCGGGCGCGGGCTTCGAGCGGCCGGCGGTAGATCACGACCGAGGCGGGCTCGGCGCCCGTGGCGGCGGCGGCGCGGCCGAACGGGATGGGCTCGGTGCCGATGCGCGGGCCGTCGCCCAGCTCGCTCAGCGGCGGCACCTCCTCCACCGCGAACTCCACCACCGACAGCTGCCTGCCCCACTGCGGCCGGAGCCGGTCGACGGCGTCGAGCACCAGGTCGTCGAACCGCTCGCTGCGCGACCGGGCGAGCGGGACGTGAGAGGGGGCGAGCGGGCCCCGCAGGCCGCGGCCGTGCCGGTCACGACGCCTCGGCCCGCGCTTCTCAGTCACCTGCCAAGTCTAAGGGGACACCCATCGGTGCATGTGGGTGGAAAGGCTGCGACAGGTGTCCGAATTGTGGCGACACGCTCGTTAAGAGCGCTCAGATAGTGGCGCCTCGCACTCTTACCAGATACGGTCCCTCCGTGAGCCCCGTCCGCCGCTGTTCCCGCACCGCTTGCAGCCAGCCTGCCGTCTTCACGCTCACGTACGTATACGCCGACTCGACCGCTGTCCTAGGCCCTCTGGCGACGTACGCCGAGCCACACTGCTACGACCTGTGCGCCGAACACGCCGAGCGGCTGACCGCCCCCCGTGGCTGGGAGGTGGTCCGCCTCCCCACCGACGGCGGCTCCCCGAGTTCCGACGATCTGGAGGCGCTGGCCAACGCCGTCAGAGAGGCCGCCAGGCCGACCCCCACCGGCGGCGCGGAGCCGGTCGGACAGGGGGTCGAGGTCGGTCGCCGGGGTCACCTGCGGGTTCTCCGGTCCGCCCAGCAACATCGTGACCGGTAGGCTCGTCCTGACGTAGACGACCTAGGGGCGGAGCTGGAGAGTGGGCGACCTCGCCAAGATCTTCAAGGCCTACGACGTTCGCGGTGTGGTGCCCGACGAATTCGACGAGGCGGCCGCCGAGGCCGTGGGAGCGGCCTTCGTGGAGGTGACGGGGGCCGGCGCGGCCGTGGTCGCGCACGACATGCGGGAGTCCTCCGGGCCGCTGGCCGCCGCGTTCATCCGGGGCGCCCGCTCGCGCGGAGCCGACATCGTGCACGCCGGGCTCGGCTCGACCGACCTGCTCTACTACGCCAGCGGCAGCCTCGGCCTGCCAGGAGTGATGTTCACCGCCAGCCACAATCCCGCCCGCTACAACGGCATGAAGATGTGCCGCCCGGGCGCGGTGCCGATCGGCGGCGACTCGGGCCTCACCGAGATCCGCGATCGGGCCGCCGAACTGGTCGGCGTCACCGCGCCTCCCGTCGGTGACCTCGGCGATCTCGTCGAGAGAGACCTGCTCCAGGGCTACGCCGACCACCTGCGCGGCCTGGTCGACCTGTCCGCCGTCCGGCCGCTCAAGGTGGTCGTCGACGCGGGCAACGGCATGGCCGGCCACACCGTGCCCGCCGTCTTCGACGGGCTGCCGATCGAGCTGGTGCCGCTCTACTTCGAGCTCGACGGCTCCTTCCCCAACCACGAGGCCAACCCGATCGAGCCCGCCAACCTGATCGACCTGCAGCGGGCCGTCGTCGAGAACGGCGCCGACCTCGGCCTCGCCTTCGACGGTGACGCCGACCGCTGCTGGGTGATCGACGAGCGCGGCGGGTCTGTCTCGCCGTCCACCGTCACCGCGCTGGTGGCGGCCCGTGAGCTGGCCAAGCACCCGGGTTCGACGATCATCCACAACCTGATCACCTCGCTCGGGGTCCCCGAGATCGTCCGCGAGCACGGCGGCGAGCCGGTGCGCACCCGGGTCGGCCACTCGTTCATCAAGGCCGAGATGGCCCGCACGGGCGCGGTCTTCGGCGGGGAGCATTCCGCCCACTACTACTTCCGTGACTTCTGGTTCGCCGACTCGGGCATGCTGGCCGCGATGCACGTGCTGGCCGCGCTCGGCGAGCAGGACGGCCCGCTGTCGCAGGTGGTGGCGGCCTACTCCCGCTACCACGCCTCGGGTGAGATCAACAGCACCGTCGACGACCAGGACAAGGCGCTACGCCAGGTGCGCGAGGCCTTCGAGTCCCGGGCCCGGTTCGACGAGCTCGACGGCCTGACCGTGACCGGGTCCGGCTGGTGGTTCAACCTGCGCGCGTCCAACACCGAGCCGCTGCTCCGGCTGAATGCCGAGGCGGCCGACCAGACCACGATGACGGCGATCAGGGACGAAGTCCTCGCCATCGTCAGAAAGGTGTCAGTGTGAAGATCGACGACTGGCTTCTGGAGATCCTGGCCTGTCCGGCGTGCAAGTCGCCGCTGCGCGCGGAGGCCGAGGAGCTGGCCTGCACGGGCTGTGGCCTGATCTATCCGGTCAGGGATGACATCCCCGTCCTGCTCGTCGATGAGGCCAGGAAGCCGTGATCTGGGAGCCCGAGCGGCTCGACGACCAACAGCACCTGACCGACGGCGACCCCGGTGGCATGCTGCTCGCGGTGGCCGCCTCGGCGGCCCAGGTGCGCACCGGCTACCGGACCGCGATCGAGGCGGGCATCGACCGGTTGGCGGCGCAGGGCCGGCCGCGCGCGATCGTGGTCGCCGGTATGGGCGGATCGGCGATCGCCGGCGACATCATGGCCGCGGTCTGCGGCCGGGGCGCCCCGATGCCGATCGTGACCCTGCGCTCCTACCAACTGCCCGGCTGGGTCGGCGCGACCGACCTGGTCGTCGCGGTCTCCTGCTCGGGTCGCACCGAGGAGACGCTCTCCGTGGCGGCCGAGGCCGTCCGGCGTGGCTGCTCGCTGCTCGCCGTGGGCAGCGCGGGTTCGCCGCTGGAGGCGGTGGCCACGCAGTCCTCGGCCCTCTACGTCCCCATCCCCGCGAGCGGCCCGCCGAGGGCCAACCTCTGGCTGCTGACGGTGCCGCTGATCGTGGCCGCCGCCTCGCTCGGTTTGGTCCAGGCCGATGCCGCGTTGTTCGAGGACGTGGCCACGGCGCTCGAGAACGTCGCCCACCAGTGCCGCCCGTCCAGCGAGTCGTTCGTCAATCCCGGCAAGACGCTGGCCATGGAGCTGGCCGAGAGCCTGCCGATGATCTGGGGCACCTCGCCGCTCGCCGCCGCCGCCGGCTACCGGCTGGCCTGCCAGCTCGGCGAGAACGCCAAGTATCCGGCCGTCTTCGGTGAGTTGCCCGAGGCCGGCCACAACCAGCTGGTGGCCTTCGACGGGCCGCTCTCCCAGCGCGACCGCTTCGCCGACACCCCGTCCCGGACGCTGCGGCTCGTGATGCTGCGCGACGCCGACGAGCATCCGCGGGTGACCCGGCAGCGCGAGGTCTGCCTACGTCTCGCGCGTGACCGTGACGTGCCGGTCACCGAGCTGGCGGGCGAGGGGCAGCACCCGTTGCAGCGCGTGGCGACGCTGATCGGGCTCGGCGACTACGCGAGCACCTACCTCGCGCTCGGCTATGGAATCGACCCGACGCCAGTGGCGGCGATCACGGAACTGAAGGCCCGCATTTCGCAATAGGATCCTTTTTCATGCCATTAATGCTTATGAGTGGAGTGCACCGGTGAGTGCGAGCGGCGGTACCAAAGCGATCATCGCGGCCCTGATCGCGAATACGTCCATCGCGGTGGCCAAGTTCGTGGCGGCGTTCTTCACCGGGTCGTCGTCGATGCTGGCGGAGGGCATTCACTCCGTCGCCGACTCAGGCAACCAGTTGCTGCTGCTGATCGGTGGCAAGCGGGCCCAGCGGGCGCGCACCAAGGAGCACCCGTTCGGCTACGGCCGTGAGCGCTATTTCTACGCCTTCGTGGTGGCCGTCGTGCTGTTCACGATCGGCGCGGCCTTCTCGCTCTACGAGGGTGTGCACAAGATCTCCGACCCGCACCAGGTGGAGGCGCCGATCTGGGCGTTCGGGGTGCTGATCTTCGCGATCATCGCCGAGGTGTTCTCGTTCCGTACGGCGATCAAGGAGGCCAACGCGGTGCGCGGCACGCAGTCGTGGACCTCCTTCATCCGCCGCTCCAAGGCGCCGGAGCTGCCGGTCATCCTGCTGGAGGACCTGGGCGCCCTGCTGGGTCTGGTCTTCGCGCTGTTCGGCGTGACGATGGCCGTCGTCACCGGCAACGGCGTCTGGGACGGCATCGGCACCCTGATGATCGGTGTGCTGCTCGCGGTGATCGCGGTCGTGCTGGCCATCGAGACCAAGTCGCTGCTGGTCGGTGAGGGCGCCACCCCGCAGATGGAGGCCGACATCCGCACCGCGCTCGAAGCCGCCGACGAGGTCGACCGCGTGATCCACATGCGCACGTTGCACCTGGGCCCGGAGGAGCTGCTGGTGGCCGCCAAGATCGCGGTGACGCGCGACGACACCGCGGCCGACGTCGCCCGCGGCATCGACGAGGCCGAGCGCCGCGTCCGCGAGGCCGTGCCGATCGCCCGGGTCATCTATCTGGAGCCCGACCTCGACCGCTCACGCGCCACGACCGCCTGACCGACGCGGGCACAGAGTGATCCCCCGCCAGGGCCGGGGAGTCACTCGTGCCCGGTCAGGCAGGACGTGCCGGCATCGGTCTGGTCGAACAGGCAGCGGCCGTCCTTGTCGAGGGTGACGACCTTCCGTACGGTTTTGAACTGCTTCAGCGTGGTGTCGATCATGTGCAGCACCCGGGCGTCGGAGCCGATCCCGTTGCCCAGGACCGTACGGCAGAACCGCAGTGTGGCCCGGTTGTTTTTGATCTTGATGGTGAAGTCGGCCCCGCCGCAGGTGGAGGTGCCGCGCAGTCGCCCGGTCAGCTCCGAGTGCAGCCCCCTGCGCCGCTCGGCCTTGGTGGGCCCGGCGATCAGTTGCTCGACGGCGAACCTGGCGACGCCCTGATCGGGCGCCGTCCGGGTGACCGCGACCACCTTGCCGGGAATGTCGTGTCCCTTGGAGAAGTAGACCTTGACGTCGGTCGCCTGGAGCGGCGAGACGGCGAGCACTGTGGCGATCAGCAGCTCTTTCATGACCTCTATGACGTCCGCCGGGAAGCGGAAGTTCGCAGCAGGCGCAGCGCCTTCTCCTTCTCGAAGTCGAGGGCCCGGCGGGGCGCCTGGATGCGGCCGATCCGTACGCCGAGGTCGCGCACGGCGGTGGCCACGGCGGGATCGCTCAGCACGCGCACCGCGAAGGCCAGCTCGGCGGGGGAGACGTCGAACCGCTTCTCCAGCTCCACGCCCTGCGCCACCGCCGACAGCTCCTCGGGGCCGAACCTTCGGTGCGCTCCCTGCTCGCGCACGGGTGGCAGCAGGCCCAGGGCCTCGCGATATCGGAGCATTCGGGGGGACATGCCCAGTCGCCGGGCGGCTTCGGTGATGCGCATCCTTACATTATTGCGTCAGATTCCGGCCTTGTGAGATGCGAGGGCGTTCGGGTGCCGCCTAAACTCGTGCACGACACACATCGTCACGCGAGGGGTAACAGATGGACTTCAAGGTCGCCGACCTGTCACTTGCCGACTTCGGCCGCAAGGAGATCCGGCTCGCCGAGCACGAGATGCCCGGCCTCATGGCGATTCGCAAGGAGTACGCGGCCGCACAGCCCCTTCGCGGCGCGAAGATCATGGGCTCCCTGCACATGACGATCCAGACGGCCGTCCTCATCGAGACGCTGGTCGCTCTCGGCGCCGAGGTGCGCTGGGTCAGCTGCAACATCTTCTCCACCCAGGACCACGCCGCCGCGGCGGTCGTGGTGGGCCCTGACGGCACCGCCGACGACCCGCGCGGCGTGCCGGTCTTCGCCTGGAAGGGCGAGACGCTCGAGGAATACTGGTGGTGCACCGAGCAGGCGCTCACCTGGCCCGGCGGCGACGCCCCCAACATGATCCTCGACGACGGCGGCGACGCCACCCTGCTCGTCCACAAGGGCGCCGAATACGAGAAGGCCGGGGCCGTTCCCCCCGCCACCGCCGACGACCCGGAGGAGTGGCACGTCATCATCGACCTGCTCAACCGCACGGTCGGCGACGACAAGCGGTGGACCACGATCGCCGAGGCCATCAAGGGCGTCACCGAGGAGACCACCACCGGCGTGCACCGCCTCTACGAGATGCACAAGAACGGCCAGCTGCTGTTCCCGGCGATCAACGTCAACGACTCGGTCACCAAGTCCAAGTTCGACAACAAGTACGGCTGCCGCCACTCGGTCATCGACGGCCTCAACCGCGCCACCGACGTGCTGATCGGCGGCAAGGTGGCCGTGGTCTGCGGCTACGGCGACGTCGGCAAGGGCTGCGCCGACGCGCTGCGCGGCCAGGGCGCCCGCGTCATCGTGACCGAGATCGACCCGATCTGCGCGCTCCAGGCGGCGATGGACGGCTTCCAGGTCACCACGCTCGAGGAGGTCGTCGGCATCGCCGACATCTTCGTCACCTCGACCGGCAACTTCGACATCATCACCGCCGACCACATGGCGCGGATGAAGCACCAGGCGATCGTCTCCAACATCGGCCACTTCGACAACGAGATCGACATGGCCGGCCTGGCCAAGCTGCCCGGCATCGAGAAGCGCAACATCAAGCCGCAGGTCGACGAGTGGGTCTTCGCCGACGGCCACTCGATCCTCGTGCTCGCCGAGGGCCGCCTGATGAACCTCGGCTGCGCCACCGGTCACCCGAGCTTCGTGATGTCCAACTCGTTCACCAACCAGGTGATCGCGCAGATCGAGCTGTTCACCAAGACCGACGAGTACCCGATCGGCGTCTACACGCTGCCCAAGCACCTCGACGAGAAGGTCGCCCGGCTGCACCTCGACGCGCTCGGCGTCAAGCTCACCGAGCTGACCAAGGAGCAGGCCGAGTACATCGGCGTGCACATCGAGGGCCCGTACAAGTCCGATCACTACCGGTACTGAGTTCTTCGAAGCTCTTTCGGGGCTTTTGGGGTTTTTGGAGGCCGGTCCACGGAGAGGGCGCGGAGGCCGTGCGCGTGGCGGCTCCTCCGGAGCCGCCGTACGACCAGTTCTCACGGCCACGCACGGCCGGCGCCGCCCGCCGTGCGTGGCCGGGTCCCGCGGATCGTCGGGTTCCAGTGAGCGGGGCTGAGCGCCGCAACGGATCCCGGTGGGCCGTGGCCTTCGGCGATCGTGGGGGGAAGGGCGTTGGAGCTTTCGGAGAGCGGCGAGCGGCAGATCAACTGGGCGGCCCGGTCGATGCCGGTGTTGACGGCAATCGGCGAGCGCTTCGCCGCCGATCGGCCGCTCGACGGGCTGCGGATCTCCGCGTGCCTGCACGTGACGGCGGAGACCGCGGTGCTGATGGGGGCGCTCAAGGCCGGGGGCGCCGAGATCGCGCTGGCCGCGTCCAATCCGCTGTCCACCCAGGACGACGTGGCCGAGGCGCTGCGTGGTTACGGCGTCGCGGTGCACGCGCGGGCCGGAGTCGATCGGGCCACCTACTACCGGCACATCCACCAGGCGCTCGATCTCGGGCCCGATCTGGTGCTCGATGACGGGTGCGACCTGGTCAACATCCTGCACACAGAGCGGACCGACCTGCTGGCGGGCGTGTCCGGCGGGTGCGAGGAGACCACGACCGGCATCATCCGGCTGCGGCAGATGGCCTCCGAGGAGGCGCTGCGCTTTCCGGTCGTCGCGGTCAACGACACGCGGACCAAGCGGATGTTCGACAACCGCTACGGCACGGGGCAGTCGACGCTCGACGGGATCATGCGGGCCACCAACACGATGCTGGCGGGGCGGACCGTGGTGGTGGCCGGGTTCGGGTTCTGCGGCCAGGGCGTGGCCGAGCGGGCCAAGGGGCTCGGCGCCCGGGTGGTGGTGACCGAGATCGACGCGGTCAAGGCGCTCGACGCCACCCTGCAGGGCTACGAGGTGCGGCCGATGGCGGAGGCGGCGGCGCTGGGCGACCTGTTCATCACGGTGACGGGCAACCGTGACGTGGTGCGGGGAGAGCACCTGGCGGCGATGCGGGACGGCGCGATCCTGGCCAACGCCGGGCACTTCGACGTGGAGATCGACGTGCGGGCGCTGGACGAGCTGGCGGTGGAGGTGCACCGTGGCGTGCGGCCCAACACCGACGAGTACGTTCTGGCCGACGGCCGGCGGCTGCTCCTGCTGGCTGAGGGCCGCCTGGTGAACCTAACGGCCGCCGAGGGGCATCCGGCCGCGGTCATGGACATGTCGTTCTCGGCCCAGGCGCTGGCCGTCGCCTGGCTGGCCGGGGAGCGGGCCCGGCTGGCGCCGGGCGTCTACGACGTGCCCGAGGAGATCGACCACGAGGTGGCCCGGCTCAAGCTGGCCGCGGCGGGCATCGGCATCGACACCCTCACCGGCGACCAGGAGGACTACCTGCACTCCTGGCGAGTCGGCTCCTGACCGGGTTCGGGCAGCTCGCATCTCCAAGCGTCCGGCTCGGGCCGCTCGCATCTCGATGCGTCCGGCACAGGCCGCTCGCATCTCGATGTGTCCGGTTCGGGCCGCTCGCATGTGTCCGGTTCGGGCTGCCCGGATCTTTTCGCGTCCGGCTCAGGCTGCGGCCTGCATCTCCTGCATGCGGCGGATCTCGGCCGTCTGGGTGACGCTGACGTCGCTGGCCAGCTCCTCGATCCGGATGTGCGAGCCGTGGGTCAGCACCTCTGTCGACATCTTGATGGCGCCCTCGTGGTGGGCGATCATGAGCTGCAGGAACAGCGCGTCGAACGCCTTGCCCTTGGCCGCCTTGAGGGCCTCCATCTGCTCGGGGGTGACCATGCCGGGCATCCCCTCGTGGGCCGCGTGATGGCCCGGCACCTTCTGGCCGAGGTCCTGCAGCCAGTTGGTCATGTACTGGATCTCCGGCCCCTGGGCGTCCTTGATCCGCGAGGCCAGGCCCTTGAGCTTGGTGGACTCGGCCCTGTTGGGAGCAAGGATCGCCATGTCGAGGGCCTGGCGGTGGTGGATGACCATGTCCTGGACGTAGGTGATGTCGGCGGCGTTCGCGGTGGCCGAGGGGACCGCGGTGGCGGCCTCGCCGGGGGAGAGGGTCTTCGCCTCCTCGCCGGGCCTGCCGGGCGCGATCACCGGAACGGTCGAGTCGGCGTGTGGGGCGGGCGGAGGTGTGCTGGAGCAGCTCGTGAGGGCAATCACCGTGCCCGCGATGACGATGAGCGCGGCGCGCACCCGGCCTCCTCTATGAACTCGGTCGAGAGTGGGCACTCTAGGCGAAAACGCCCATCGGCGAAAGACTGCAAAGTAGTACAAGATTTGACAGGTTGCACTCTGGCATCACGCACCTCCGAACCGTGACCATTTGGTTGATTTGTACCGTTTGTAGGAGGTTTCTGAGTGTTAACTCTCCGCAGGACCCTCGTCCTGGTCGGGGCCGCCGTCGCTCTCGTGGGTGGCGCGTTGCCGGCTCAGGCAGCGATGGACATCCCGGCTCCCGGCGAGATCGTCATGAGCTCCAACATCCAGCACGTGACGAACGTCCCCAAGCCTGAAGCGCTGAACGACATCCACACCGACATGGCCTTCCAGGGCGACTACGCCTATGTCGGCAACTATGCGGGCTTCTCCATCTACGACATCAAGCACCCGAAGAAGACGTCGCTGGTGAGCTCGGTCGTCTGCCCCGGCGGCCAGATGGACATCTCCGTCTACGGCAACCTGCTGTTCGGGTCCGTCGACTCCTCCCGCAACGACGACTCGTGCAACAGCACCGGCCAGTCGGCTGCGAACAAGGACTCGTGGGAGGGGATGCGCATCTTCGACATCTCCAACAAGCGCAACCCGACCTACATCAAGTCCGTCGAGACGAACTGTGGGTCGCACACCCACACGCTCGTGCCGGACAAGCGCGGCAAGAACGTCTACATCTACGTCTCGTCCTACTCGCCCAGTGCGAGCTTCCCCGACTGCCAGCCGCCGCACGACCTGATTACGATCATCAAGGTCCCGCTGAAGAACCCGACGGCGGCCGAGGTCATCTCGACGCCGGTCCTGTTCCCCGACGGTGGTTTCCCCGGCATCCCGGGCTCCTACCCGAACGGCAAGTCCGCCACCAGCGGCTGCCACGACATCACCGCCTTCCCGGAGAAGGGCATCGCGGCCGGCGCCTGCATGGGTGAGGGCATCCTGCTCGACATCTCCGACCCCGAGCAGCCGAAGGTCACGGCCACCGTGCGCGACGAGGTCAACTTCGCCTTCTGGCACTCGGCCACGTTCAACAACAAGGGTACGAAGGTCATCTTCACCGACGAACTCGGTGGCGGCAGCCGGGCGACCTGCAACGCGGCGATCGGTCCTGACAAGGGCGCCAACGCCTACTACGACATCGTGGGCGGTCAGCTCGCGTTCAAGAGCTACTTCAAGATCGCGCGGCACCAGGCCGACACCGAGAACTGCGTGGCCCACAACGGCTCGCTGATCCCGGTCAAGAACAAGGACATCATGGTCCAGGCGTGGTACCAGGGCGGCATCTCGGTGGTGGACTTCACCGACTCGGCCAACCCGCAGGAGATCGGCTACTTCGAGCGGGGCCCGGACAACACCGCGCCCGCGCTCAGCGGTGGCTTCTGGTCCGCTTACTACTACAACGGCTACATCTACGGCTCGGACTTCAACCTGGGCCTCGATGTGCTGAAGATCAACGACCCGCGTACCAACCAGGCCAACAGCGTCAAGATGGACTCGTTGAACGCGCAGACCCAGGCTTCCTACGCCGAGCACGGCAAGGGCAGCCCGGGCGGCCCCGGCGGCCACGGTCACTGATGAGCCAGGTGCGGCGGGGGTTCCGATTCCCGCCGCATCGGCATGACGCCGGATCTTACGTTCCTGACACCTCCCCAGCAAGACGTCAGTTCTGGATATTTCTTGACAACATGACATCTGGCTAGCCAGATGGAATTCGGTTGACACTTGATCACTTATGTCTTCTTTATCCGGGACATATGTGATCAAGGAGGCCCATCAGTGTTCAAACCGAGCCGTGCTCTCGTCGTGCTCGGGGCGGCCATCGCGTTAGCCCTGCCCGCGACTCCTGCCCTCTCCGCCGACATCCCGCCGGCCGATACCGTGGTCACCAGCCCGAACGTGACCCACGTGCTGAACGTCCCCAAGCCGGCCCCGATCGCCGGGGCCATCAACACCGATATGGCCTTCCAGGGTGACTACGCCTACGTCGGCAACTACAACGGCTTCTCGATCTACGACATCAGGAACCCGAAGAAGGCCAGGGCGGTCAGCTCCGTCGTCTGTCCCGGCGGCCAGATGGACGTGTCCGTCTACGGGAACCTGCTCTTCGCCGCCGTCGACAGCTCGCGCAGTGACGACTCCTGCAACAGCACCGGACTGCCGGCGGACCGCAAGGAGGCCTGGGAAGGCGTCCGGATCTTCGATGTCAGCGACAAGGCCGCGCCCAGGTACATCAAGTCCGTCGAGACCAACTGCGGCTCGCACACCCTGACGCTGGTGCCGGGCAAGGGTCAGGACCGCAAGAAGAACGTCTACGTCTACGTCTCCTCCTACGCCCCGAACGAGGCCTTCCCTGACTGTCAGCCGCCGCACGACCTGATCTCGATCATCAAGGTCCCGCTGCGGGACCCGACGGCCGCCGCGGTCGCCACCGCCCCGGTCGTCTTCCCCGACGGTGGTTTTCCCGGCGTTCCGGGCCCCTACCCCGACGGCAAGTCCGCCACCACCGGTTGCCACGACATCACCGTCTACGCGGAGAAGGACATCGCGGCCGGCGCGTGCATGGGTGACGGTGTCCTGTTCGACATCCGTGACCGGCTGAACCCGAGGATCACGGCCAGGGTGACCGACGCGAACTTCGCGTTCTGGCACTCGGCGACCTTCAGCAACGACGCCCGCAAGGTGGTCTTCACCGACGAGCTCGGCGGCGGCGGCGCGGCCACCTGCAACGAGGCGATCGGGCCGAACCGCGGCGCGAACGCGATCTACGACATCGCCCGCGGCGGGCTGGTGTTCAAGAGCTACTTCAAGATCCCGCGTCACCAGGCCGACAGCGAGAACTGCGTGGCCCACAACGGCTCGCTGATCCCGGTCAAGGGCAAGGACATCATGGTCCAGGCCTGGTACATGGGCGGCGTCTCGATCTGGGACTTCACCCACTCGGCGCGTCCCAGGGAGATCGGCTACTTCGAGCGCGGCCCCAGGGCCGACAACAGCGGCGGCGGCGTGTGGTCGGCCTACTACTACAACGGCCACATCTACGCGTCCGACTTCCACGAGGGGCTCGACGTGATCAAGATCAACGATCCGCTGACCAACGGCGCGAGCCGGGTCCGCAGTGACCTGCTGAACGTGCAGACCCAGGAGTCCTACGGCGACGGAGGCCGGGGCCACCGCGACTGACCCATCCTGACCTCCCGTACGGCGGAGCTGGCGCGGCTCTGCCGTACGGGATGCTCGGTTTTTATAGCGACTTTTCCTGTCATAGTGGGTGCCGCTCATTCTTCCAACCCCCTGCAGGAGGTCCTCGGTGGCGTTCAGATTCGGCCGTGCTCTGGCGGTGATCGGAGCGGTGCTGGCCCTCGCGGCGTCGCCGGTCCACGCCTCGGACGGTTTCAAGACGAGCCCCAACGTCAAACGCGTGGCCAACGTCCCCCAACAGGCGCCGTTCGACGGGCCCGAGGCGTACGGCAGCGACCTGGCGTTCCAGGGAAACTACGCCTACCAGGGCAACTTCCATGGCTTCACCGTCTACGACATCAGGAACCCGGCCAAGCCGAAAGCCGTGAGCCGCGTCACCTGTGCTGGCGCGCAGAACGACATCTCGGTCCAGGGCGACCTGCTCTTCCTGTCGGTGGACGAACCGCTGAGCAACGACTCCTGCAGGGCCACTGGGAGCTCGGAGACGTCCAAGAAGGCGTGGGAGGGCATCCGGATCTTCGACATCTCCAACAAGTCGCGCCCGAAGTACATCAAGTCGATCAAGACCGCCTGCGGCTCGCACACGCACACCCTCGTGCCGGACAAGAAGGGCAAGTCTGTCTACCTGTACGTGTCCTCGTACGATCCGGGCGCCAGGTACCCCAGCTGCAAGCCGCCGCATGACCAGATCTCGATCATCAAGGTGCCGCTGAAGAAGCCCACGGCGGCGAAGGTGGTCTCCAGGCCGGTGCTCTTCCCTGACGGCGGCAACGAGACCCAGCCCGGTCTGCTGGTGCCGACCAGCGGCTGCCACGACATCACGGTGTTCCCCAAGAAGGACCTCGCCGCGGGCGCCTGCATGGGCGACGGCATCCTGATGGACATCTCCGACCGCGAACGGCCCAAGGTCACCACCAGGGTCACCGACGCGAACTTCGCGTTCTGGCACTCGGCCACGTTCAACAACGCCGGTGACAAGGTCGTCTTCACCGACGAGCTCGGTGGCGGCATCGCCGCGACCTGCACCAAGGGATTCAACCCCGAGCGTGGCGCGGACGCCGTCTACGACATCGAGGGTGGCGAACTGGTCCACAAGTCCTACTTCAAGATCTCCCGGGTCCAGACCAGCGCGGAGAACTGCGTGGCCCACAACGGCTCGCTGATCCCGGTCAAGGGCAAGGACATCATGGTCCAGGCGTGGTACCAGGGCGGCGTGTCGATCTGGGACTTCACCGATTCGGCCAATCCGGCGGAGATCGGCTACTTCGACCCGGCCCCGCTCAAGCCGATCAACCTCGGCGGCTCCTGGTCGGCGTACTACTACAACGGTTACATCTACAGCAGCGACATCCAGAAGGGCCTGGACGTGCTGCGCATCTCGGACAAGCGCCTCGGCTCCGCGGCCAAGGTGCGCATGAAGGCGCTCAACGCCCAGACGCAGTACGCCTACTGAGCGGGCGGCCGTTACTGGGGTGGCGCGAACCCGCCCGGAGTCGTCCGAGGCGGCTCCGGGGCGGGCCGCCCGTCGTAACGGTGATCCGGCACCCCTTGCCCGGCCTGCGGGTGCGGGGCGGCCGACGGCAGGCCCGCCGCGGACGCCGGCTCCGGCCGGCCCGCGGAAGGACCGGGGTGTGGCCGGCCTGCCGAAGGACCGGGGTGCGGCCAGCCTGCCGAAGGACCGGGGTGTGGCCGGCCTGCTGAGGGGTCAGGTGGGGGAGGCGTCAGGCCGTTGCCCGCGCGCTGCGCGAGACGTACCTGGTCGCGCCTGCGGCGCTCGGCCAGGACGGCGCTCAGGTAGGCGTGCGGCGGCACCCCCGATGGCGCGGCGGGCGAGACGAACGCGGCGACCTGCGTCGCGATCCGCACGCCCATCTCGTGCTGGACCTGCGGCGACAGCTGGTGCCAGCGGATGATGTACTGCCGGGCGGCTGTCACCAGCCCCTCGGGCAGCTGCGACAGCTCCAGAGTCGTGGCCCAGGCGGCCAGCTGCGGCGGCATCCAGATGACCTGACCAGTGTCACGCGGCCCCCGGTCGGAGATCACGATCGTGCCCGCGAAGATGTCACCCAGCCGCTTGCCCCGCTGCGAGACGAGTGACGAGATCAGCGCGGGCGCCCCGGAGAACATCCAGAACTCCATCAGCCCGGCCAGCCCTCGGAACAACGCCTGCCTGAACCGCTCGGGACTGCCGTCGTCGCTGACCACCCGCAGCCCCAGCGCGAGCTTGCCCAGGCTGCGCCCGCCGCTGAGCGACTCGAAGAGCACCGGGTAGCCGACCGTCACGAGCACGATCGCCACGATCGCCACCGCAGCGAACATCGCCGGGTCGCTGATCACGGAAAAGGCCTCCAGCACCGTGAAGGTGCCGATCAGCACGGTCAACTGGACGGCCAGGTCGATGGCGAGCGCGACGGCCCGGGACGGCATCTGCGCCACCCGCACCTCGACGACGACCGCGTCTCCGGTCACAACCTCTGACATACGTGGAGCCTAACGGCAATGACCCGCTGATCGAGCGGCCACAATGGTCGGGTGGACATCGATGCGTTCGTCGCCGCACACCGCCCCGTATGGGACAGGCTGGATCACCTCGTCAAGCGCCGCTCGTCGCTGACCGGGGCCGAGGTCGACGAGCTGGTCGACCTCTACCAGCGGGTGTCCACCCACTTGTCCATCGTCCGCTCGGGTTCGACCGACGCGATGCTGGTCGGCCGGCTGTCCGCGCTGGTCGCCCGGGCCAGGTCGGCGGTGACCGGGGCGCGCACTCCGGCCTGGCGGGAGCTGGTCAGGTTCTTCACGGTGTCGTTCCCCGTGGTGGCCTACCGGGCGAGGTGGTGGTGGCTGGCCACCGGCGCGGCGTTCGTGGCGGTGGGCTGGGTGATGGGCGCCTGGGTGGCGGGCGACCCCGCCGTGCAGGCGGCCATCGCCTCGCCCGAGGAGATCACCCAGCTGGTCGAGCACGACTTCGCCGACTACTACTCGGAGCATCCCGCCGCCTCCTTCGCCAGCCAGGTCTGGGTGAACAACGCCTGGATATCGGCGCAGGTCATCGTCTACGCGATCTTCATGGGGCTGCCGATCCCCTACGTGCTCTGGGCCAACGCCGCGAACGTCGCCGTGTCCGGCGGGCTGATGGCCTCGCGCGACAAGCTCGACATCTTCTTCGGGCTGATCATGCCGCACGGGCTGCTGGAGCTCACCGCCGTCTTCCTCGCGGCGGCCGTCGGCATGCGACTGGGCTGGACCGTCATCGACCCTGGCCCCCGCCGGCGGGTCGACGCGCTGGCCGAGCAGGGCCGGGCGGTGATGAGCGTGGCGCTCGGGCTCGTCGTGGTGTTGTTCGTGTCGGGGCTGATCGAGGCGTTCGTCACACCGTCGGGCCTGCCCACCTGGGCGCGCATCGGCATCGGGGTGCTCGCCGAGGTGGCGTTCCTGGCGTATGTGGTGGTGTTCGGGCGGCGGGCGCTGCGCCAGAACGAGACCGGCGACCTGGAACGCGCCCCCGACCTGGCCCCCACCGCCTGACGCCCGCGGGCCGCCCCGGTCAGAGGCGGCCGGCGGCCTTCAAGGCCAGGTAGGCGTCGGCCAGCGCGGGAGCGATGTCGTCCGGTGGCGCGTCGACCACCTCGACGCCGTGGCGGCGCAACCGGGCGGTGACGCGCCGGCGATCCAGCCGGGCACGCTCGGCGGCGGCCGCGTCGTAGACCTGCTCCGCCGAGTCCCGCTGGGCGGCCATGGCGGCCACGCGCGGATCGGAGACGGCCGCGACCAGCAGCAGGTGCCGCGACGAGAGCTGAGGCAGCACCGGCATCAGCCCCTCGTCCAGCGACGCCGAGTTGAGGTCGGTGAGCAGCACGACCAGGCAGCGCCGCTTGGCCCGCGACAGGATCGCGGCGACCATCGCCTGCGAATCGGCCTCGACCAGCTCCGCCTCGATCGGCGCCATCGCGTTGACCAGCGACGCCAGCAGCTCGGTGCGCGAGGCGCCGCTCACCCAGGCCCGCACGGCCCGGTCATGGGCCAGGAAGTCGACCTGGTCGCCGGCTCGGGCGGCCAGCGCGGCGAGCAGCAGCGCGGCGTCCATCGACCAGTCGAGCCGCGGCCAGCCCGGCACCGGGCGCGGGTCGGGCCTGACCAGCAGGCCGCGGCCGTTCGCCTGGACCCCGGCCAGCGGGACCGGCGCGTCGCCCACCCGGCCCGCCGAGGTGCGGCCGGTGTCGAGCACGATGAGCACCCGCCGGTCCCGCTCGGGCCGCCAGGTGCGGACGACCACGTCGTGGCGTCTCGCCGTGGCCCGCCAGTCGATCGAGCGCACGTCGTCGCCCACCACGTACTCGCGCAGCGAGTCGAACTCGGTGCCCTGGCCGCGTACGAGAGCGGGGTGCCGGCCGTCGAGCTCGCGCAGCCGGGCCAGCCGGGAGGGCAGGTGCTTGCGCGACAGGAACGGCGGCAGCACCCGCACCGACCAGGGCGCCCGGTGGCTGCCCTGGCGGGCGGCCAGGCCGAGCGGCCCGAGCGAGCGCACGGTGACGGCCACGGAGGCGCGGTCGCCGCGCCGGGTGGGATCGAGCGTGAGCACCAGCCTGCGCCGCTCGCCTGCGGGCACGTCGAGCGTCAGCGTGCGGGGCGAGGCGCCGGCCGAGGGTGGCCAGGCGTCCCTGAGCACGCCGCGCACCCGCCTGCCGCCAGGATTCTCCACGACCAGCTCGACCTCGGCCCGCTGGCCGAGCCGGATCAGCCGGTCGCCCGAGCGGTGGAAGCGCAGCGGCCGGACCGCGCCCGCGAACACCAGATCCACGATGATCGCGGCGGCCAGCAGCAGGCAGACCCCGGCCAGCGCGGCCCCCGGTTGGGGCGCGAGCAGCACCACCACGATGCCGAGCGCGGCGACCAGCGCGGCGCGTCCCGTCAGAGCCATCAGCGCGGGACCGGGACCGAGGCCAGGATGCCGTCGAGCAGGCCGTCGGCGGTGGCGCCCTCCAGCTCCGCCTCGGGCCGCAGCTGCACCCGGTGCCGCAGCGCCGGCCGGGCCAGCGCCTTCACGTCGTCGGGCGTGACATAGGAGCGGCCGGACAGCCACGCCCACGCCCGGGAGGCGGCCAGCAGCGCGGTCGCGCCACGGGGCGAGACGCCCAGCTGCAGTGACGGAGAGCTCCGGGTGGCCCGTGCCACGTCCACGATATAGCCGAGCACCTCGGCCGCCACGTGCACCTGCGCCACCGCCGCGCGTCCCGCGGCCAGGTCGCTCGCGGTGGCGACGGGCTTGATCTCGGACAGGTCGCGCGGGTCGAAGCCACGCGCGTGCCGGTCGAGGACGGCGATCTCCTGCTCGCGCGGCGGCAGCGGCACGGTCAGCTTGAGCAGGAACCGGTCGAGCTGGGCTTCGGGCAGCTGGTAGGTGCCTTCGTACTCGACGGGGTTCTGCGTCGCGCACACAATGAACGGGTCGGGCAGCAGACGGGCGTCGCCCTCGACGCTGACCTGCCGCTCCTCCATCGCCTCCAGCAGCGCGGCCTGCGTCTTCGGCGGGGTGCGGTTGATCTCGTCGGCGAGCAGCAGGTTGGTGAACACCGGCCCCTCGCGGAACTCGAACCGGGCCGTCTTGGCGTCATAGATCAGCGAGCCGGTCACGTCGCCGGGCATCAGGTCGGGCGTGAACTGCACCCGCTTGAAGTCGAGCGCGAGCGCCGCCGACAGGGTGCGGACCATCAACGTCTTGGCCACGCCGGGCACGCCTTCGAGCAGCACGTGCCCCCTGCACAGCAGCGCGATGACCAGCCCGGTCACCACCGCGTCCTGGCCGACCACGGCCTTGGACACCTCGTCGCGGAGCGCCGCGAGCGCGGCCCTGGCCGACTCGCTCTGGCCCGTCACGTGGGTGGTCTCGTCAATGTTCACTGACCGTCCTTTCGATCGCGTCCAAGTATCCGGCCAGGGCGACGAGCCCGGCGTCGTCGACCGGAGCGGGGCCGTACAGCGCGCCACCGACCTGCTGCGGGTCCAGCCCGGTTCGTACGGCGAGCGCGGCCACGATTTCGTGTCGCTCGGCGCCGGAGCCCAGGCCGAGCCGGGGCGTGACGCGGTCGATCGTGCCTGCCCGCAGCGAGTCGGCCGCCCTGGCCCTGGCCCGTCTGGCCCGGTAGAGCCGGCCGCGCCCTTCGACCGTCTCGGCGGCCCGGACCACGACCGGCAGCCGCTCCATCACGACCGGGCCCAGCCGCCTGCCCCGCCACAGGGCGAGGAGCAGCACGGTGATGACCGCCATGCCCACCGCCCACGGGATGCCCGGCGGCATCAGGTCGTAGACGCTCTTGCCCTCGGGCCCCGCCAGGTCGCCCACGGCCGGCTGGTCGGGCTCGACCAGCCAGGTGACGGCCTTGGCGGTGCCGAGCAGGTTGAGGGCGAGCGCGGCGTTGCCGTCCTCGGGCAGCCGCAGGTTGCTCATGAACTCGCCGCTGCCGACGACCGTGACGGTGGCGCCCGCGTGGGGGTAGCTGACCAGGTTCCAGCCCTTGCCGGCGGGATAGCAGCCGATCGAGCCGGGCGGGCCGGTGAACACCGATCCGCCGATGAACACGCTGCCGGCGGCGGTTGCGGCGGGCAGCGAGCATTCGGGCTCACGCGAGCGTTCGCGGGAGCCGCCGGGCAGATCGCGCACGCCGGGAGCCAGCTGGGTCAGGCTGGGACTGCCGACGATCACCCGGTCACCCGGGAGACGGGCCAGCGCGGGATCGTCCGCGAACCAGGTGGCGGTGACCAGCAGCAGCCGGTCGGGCTCGGTGGCCTTGGCCGCGGCCGCCTCGACGGAGTCGACCCGGTCGACGGTGACGCCGCGGGCGCGCAGCAGTTGGGCGAGCGCCTTGGAGCCGGCCAGGGAGGTGTCGGCGGGATCGAGCGGGCGCGACTCGCCCTGTTCGGGGCTGAGCAGGGTGATGAGGACGCCGACCGCCAGGATGACCAGGCCGAGCGCCACCGCCGCCCGGCCGGACCGCCAGACGGAGCGTGCGGTGGGGGAGGTGGACTGGGACGCCTGGGTCTCGCCGGGGCGCAGGTCGACGCTCACGTCGTGCCTCCCAGCGGCACCGGCCTGGCCAGGCGGAGCCGTTCGTCGAGCCCGGTCATGGTGTCGTAGGCGGCCCTGGTGCCGGACTCGCCGCCGTAGGTGACGTCGTCGAACGACCGCGCGGCGGCGGCGAGCTCGTGGGCGAACTCGGGCAGCGCCCGGCCCGCCTCGGCGGCCAGCTCGTCGGCGGTGCGTCCGGGCATCCCGTCGACCAGCGCGCGTTCCTCGAGGTCGCGGGCGATGGCGCGCAGGCGCTCCTGGATCGCCTCGGTGTAGCGGCCCTCGGCGGCGTGGGCCTCGGCCGCCAGGCGGTGCTCGGCGGCGGTGAGCCGCCGCTCGTCGAAGAGGGCCGCCTGCCCCGCCGAGTTGCGGCGGGAGGTCTTGCGGAGCTGCCACGAGACCAGCACGATCACGCCGACGATGATCAGCGTGATGATCACCGCGGCGATGATGCCGCCGGTGGTGCCGCCTCCGCCGGCGGCGTCGAGCAGGTCACCCAGGAACTGGCTGAACTGGCGGTAGAGCCGGTCAGGCAGCGACTCCTTGGCGTATTCAGCCCTGAGGAGCTCCGCCGCGGCCTGGCGCGCGGCCTCCTCCCTGCCGATCGGGCTCACGATCCGGCGGAGCTCGTGGAACTCGCGGACCCCGGCGAGGTCGCGGACCCCGGCGAGTTCGCGGAGCTCGCGGAGCTCGCGGAGTTGGACGGGTGCCAGAGCTCGTCGGCCGAGGCGTGCACCCAGCCCTGGCGCTGCTGCTCGATCGCCGCGGTCTGCAACACCAGGTCGAACGCCTCACTGCGCATCCGCCGGTCGGCGTAGAGCAGGCCCGCGACGCCCGCCTCGAACGGGTAGGTGAGCATGGCGCCCAGCGTGCCGCCGACGACGATCAGGACCGCGGCCGCGATCGCGGCTCCGGCGCCCTCGCCGAGCAGGCCGAACAGCGAGCCGATGAGGCTGAACGGGACCTCCAGGATGCCCGCCACGAAGACGACGATCACCGAAGTGAGCAGCAGGATGCCGAGGACCCGCCAGAAGTCGCCGGTCACCAGGTGCCAGGAGCGGCGCATCGCGTCGATCGGCCCTCTGCCCTCGAGCACCACGGCCGGCGCCGCGAACGCGAACCACGTCTTGAAGACCAGCGCGTAGCCCAGGTAGAGGACGAGCGCCACCAGTGTGACGGCCACCAGCGCGGCCTGGCCGCCGGACGACTCGGTCGCACCGGACACGATCATGGCCGCGACGACCCCGCCCAGGACGAGGAGGGGCACCAGCATGATGACGGCCATCAGCGCCACCACGCCGAAGAGCGCGGGAACCCGGCCCCGGGTGAGCCGCCAGGCCTCGCCCGCGGTCATGGTGCCGCCGAAGACGGCCCGGCCGAGGATCCGGGTCAGCACCCCGGTCAGCAGCGTCACCACGACGAAGCTGATCGCCATCGACACGAACAGCCCGCTGTACTGGGCGACCAGGCTGCCGTACAGCCCGGAGGTTTCGACCGGGGTCGACGAGTCGAGGCTCGCCCTCATCGAGTCGAACGAGAACGCCTGCCCCACGGCCACCGGGATCGTGGCCAGCAGGGCCGCGACCGCCGACAGCCCGAGCACCGCCTTGGGGTTGGACCGGACCAGCTTGATGGTGCCGTCGAGGATGTCACCGAGGCCGAGGGGACGCAGCGGGATGATGCCCGGGCGCAGCGCGGGCGGGTGCGGCATGGGCCCGTAGCCCGGCGGCGCGTAGCCCTGCGGCGCGTAGCCCGGCGGCGGCTGCTGGGAGTAGGGCTGCTGGGGATAGGGAGGATGGGCCTGAGGTGAGGGGCCCTGCTGGGCGGTGCCCTGGGGCGCGTCCTGTTGAGGGCCGGGCGCGGTCCACGGCGAGGCCTGCGGAGCGCCGTAGGGCGGGGGCTGCTCGGTTGCCCAGCCGGATGGCGTCTCGGGCGTGGAACCGTGACCGTCTGACATATCCCAATCCTGGCATGCGAGACGGGCCCTTGGTGTCGGCCAGGGCATTCGCCGACTCACCTTGCCCACATTCCACGGCGAATCGGGTCAAGGGACTCATCTGGGGATGGCAGAAAGTTGGTCCGTTACCGCAGACTGTGGTTGCGGTCCTGGCTGGGAGCTTAAAATTCGCCTTTTGTAGGTCTCACGTCCCACACATGAGTCCACCAAGGGTAACCTTCAGCGATCGTGCGGGTATGTCCCATAATGCGTAGAACGAATGAGGGGCCATGAAAGGTCGCGTGCTGGTCGTCGACGACGATGCCGCTCTCGCCGAGATGCTTGGCATCGTGTTGCGCGGAGAAGGCTTCGAACCATCCTTTGTCTCCGACGGCGACAAGGCCCTCGACGCGTTCCGGGATACACGCCCGGACCTGGTCCTGCTCGACCTGATGCTGCCGGGGGCCGACGGCATCGACGTCGCACGCAGGATCAGGGCGGAGTCGGGGGTCCCGATCGTCATGCTCACCGCCAAGAGCGACACGATCGACATCGTGCTCGGCCTTGAGTCAGGGGCCGACGACTACATCGTCAAGCCGTTCAAGCCGAAGGAACTGGTGGCGCGGGTGCGGGCGCGGCTGCGCCGCACCGACGAGCCCACCCCCGAGATCCTGCAGATCGGCGACATCACCATCGACGTGGCCGGCCACTCGGTCAAGCGCGGCGAGGAGACCATCAACCTGACGCCGCTCGAGTTCGACCTGCTCGTCGCGCTGGCCCGCAAGCCGCGCCAGGTGTTCACCCGCGAGGTGCTGCTGGAGCAGGTCTGGGGCTACCGGCACGCGGCCGACACCAGGCTGGTCAACGTGCACGTGCAGCGGCTCAGGGCCAAGATCGAGAGGGACCCGGAGCACCCCGAGATCGTGGTGACGGTCCGCGGCGTCGGCTACAAGGCCGGACCGGCCTAGCCTTCGCCCCCTCCCCGCCATGCCGCCGCCGAAGACGAAGCGTTTTCGCCGTCGGACCCTCCGCCAGATCCTCGGCGGCGTCCGCCGGCGGGCGCGTCGTGCGGCGGGCACGGTGCGGCGCGTCTGGCGGCGCTCGCTCCAGCTCCAGGTCGTCACCAGCACGCTGGTCATCTCCGTGACCGTGGTGGTCGTGCTGGGCGTCTTCCTGTCGGACCAGATCAACAAGTCGGTCATCACCGGCCGCCAGGACGCGGCCGCCGGCGAGGCCTTCGCCGACCGCGTGCAGATCGCCGACGCGCTCAACCAGGAGCTCGACGACCAGGCCAAGCCCGCCTCCGGCAAGAACGCCCCCGCCGACCCGCTCGACGCCGTCATGGAGACCATCACCGGCTCCGGCGACGACGGCTCGAAGAAACGCTACGAGGTGCTGGTCCTCAACCCGGCCAGCCCCGGCAGGTCGCGCGCCTCGGGCAACGTCATGCCGGCGAACGTGCCCGAGCCGCTCCAGCAGTGGCTGCACCGCCAGGTCGAGAAGATCCCCAACGACAAGCCCTACCTGCACAAGGCGTACATCAAGTTCACCGGCGAGAGTCAGTCCAGGCTCACCCTGGTGATCGGCGGTCTGGTCAGCGTCGACGGCGGCGCGACCTACGAGGTCTACCACTTCTTCCCGTTCAGCGAGGAAGAGCAGATGCTGTCCAACGTCCGGCTGGCCATCGTGGTGGTCGGCTTCGGGCTCGTTCTGCTGCTCGCCGCGATCGCCTCGCTGGTCACGCGCCAGGTCGTGAGCCCGGTGCGCCTGGCGCGGCAGGCCGCCGAGCGGCTGGCCTCGGGCAAGCTCGACGAGCGGCTCAGGGTGCGCGGCGAGGACGACCTGGCCCGCCTGGCCGCCTCGTTCAACGAGATGGCCGGCAACCTGGCGCTCAAGATCCACCAGCTGGAGGAGCTGTCGCAGGTCCAGCGGCAGTTCGTCTCCGACGTCTCCCACGAGCTGCGCACCCCGCTGACCACCGTGCGGATGGCCGCCGATCTGCTGTACGACGCGCGCGAGGACTTCGAGCCGATGGCCGCCCGCTCGGCCGAGCTCATGCAGGCCCAGCTCGAACGGTTCGAGTCGATGCTCGCCGACCTGCTGGAGATCAGCCGCTACGACGCCGGCGCCGCCACGCTCGACCTCGACTCGGTCGACGTGCGTGACGTGGTGCTGCGCGCGATCGGCGACTCCGAGGCGCTGGCCGAGCGCCACAACACCCGCTTCGAGCTCAGGCTGCCCAACGAGCCGTGCATGGCCGAGGTCGACAACCGACGTGTCGAGCGCATCCTGCGCAACCTGCTGTTCAACGCCATCGAGCACGGCGAGGGCAAGGACGTCGTGGTGACCGTGGGCGCCGACCGTGACGCCGTGGCCGTCGCCGTACGCGACCACGGGATCGGGCTGAAGCCGGGCGAGGAGACCCTGGTGTTCGACCGGTTCTGGCGCGCCGACCCGTCGCGGGCCAGGACCATCGGCGGCACCGGGCTCGGCCTGGCGATCTCCCGCGAGGACGCCACACTGCACGGCGGCTGGCTGCAGGCATGGGGCCAGCCGGGGGAGGGCACCCAGTTCAGGCTGACGCTGCCCCGGGATGCCGGCGCCGACCTCAAGGGCTCGCCGCTGCCGCTGGTGCCGCCCGAGATCGAGATGCGCCGCACGTGGCGCGGGCAGATGACGCCGGTGCTGCTGCCGGCGACGGGGGACGGAGCCGGCCATGACGAGGACTAGCCGGCTCGGCGCCGCCCTGGTGCTCGCGGCCGCCGTTGCGTGCGGGGGGGCGGGCTGCGCGGTGATCCCCGTGGGCGGGCCGTTCCCGGTTGAGGAGGCCGGTGGGGGCGACCTGAGCAAGCCGTTCCAGCGCATGATCGCGGTCTCGCCCCGCAACGACTGGAACGCCCAGCAGGTGGTGCAGGGGCTGCAGGCCGCGATGGCCGCCTACGCCGACGACCCCGAGGTGCTGCCCGAATACCTGACGGGCGAGGCCGCGAAGACCTGGCAGCCAGACGGTCCGGTCACCGTGCTCGGCAACTCTCCCAAGTACGAGTACGTGGGCAAGGGCGACGGCAAGGAGGTCCGCATCAGGCTGACCGGCACCCCGGTCGCCCGCATCGAGGACGACGACACCTACGTGCCCATCTCGGGCGCGCAGCCCCAGCGGATCGACTTCCTGCTCCTGCAGAACGAAGAGGGCGCCTACCGCGTCACGTCGATGGAAGGCGGCTCCGGCCTGCTGCTCACGCAGGACGACGTGAGCCGCGCGTACCGGCCGACGAGCCTCTACTACCTGGCCGGACCGCCCGGCGTGGCCGACCCGGCGACCGACCGGCGGCTGGTGGCCGACCGGGTACGGCTGCGCGTCAAGCCCACGGAGAACTTCGCCGAGACCATCGTCAGACGCCTGCTCCAAGGCCCGAGCAGGGCTCTGTCGGGCGCGGTCGGCAGCGTCTTCCCGCAGGGCCTGAGCGTCAGGTCGGTCCGCTCGGCCGACGACCGCGTGGTGGTCAACCTGAGCGGCCCGATCGACGCGGGCGGCGTCTTCGCCGACGGGCTCAAGGCCCAGCTGAAGTGGAGCCTCAACGCCAACAACGTGGCCAACGGCCGGATCATCGAGGTGCAACTCGACGGCGAGCCGTTCTTCTCGTCCGAGGCGCTGACGATCCCCGCCATCCTGCGTGAGGAGTGGCTGGACAACGACGTCCGCCCCGCCTACTACACGAGCAAGGGGGCGGTCCACTCGCTCAACGACGACGGCGCGGGCAACGCCGTCCAGGGCCCCGCGGGTCAGCCGGGAGAGATCTACACGAAGCTGGCGATGGCCGGCGGCGGCGATCTGATCGCGGGCAAGCACCAGAAGGACGGCGGCATCTGGGTCACCCGCGTCGCCCCGGACGGCCGGTGGGAGCAGTGGATCCCCGGCGACGACCTCACGGCCCCGTCCTGGCACCGCGACGGCACTCTGTGGACGTACGACAAGGCCGCCGGAGTCGTGCTGCGCTGCGACGTGACGGCCGGTCGCGGCCCGGAGCGCGTCGCCGCGCCCGGCCTGGACAACCTCGACGTCACCCGGCTCCGGATCGCCAGGGACGGCGTCCGGGTCGCCGTGACCATCGGCGAGAACCAGGTCATGATCGGGGCGATCACCAGTGGGGCCGGCGCCACGATGCTGGGCAACTTCCAGACGCTGACCACGGTCAAGGACGAGGAGATCAGGGACATCGCCTGGCGCGACGGCGAGCGGCTGCTGGTGCTCGTGCAGAGCAACGCCGTGCAGAGCGTCAGGGAGATCAACATCGGCGACGGTGAGACCACGCAGCTCCCCACGGGCAACAAGGGGCTCAAGAGCCTCACCGCGCTGAGCGACCGCGTCCTCGCGGCCACGCAGGACGGCGGCGAGGTCCTCGAGTTCAAGCGCGAGTCGCAGGCCTGGACGTCCAAGGTGGAGTCCGACGCCGACAACCCCCTCTTCCCCCTGGGCTGAGGCGCGGGGCCTGCCGGTCCGGCTCTTCCCCGAGCTGACGCGCCGGAACTGTCGGTGGTGGCGGGCATGCTGGCGGGGTGTTGAGTGCCCTGCTGGATCTGCTCCTGCCGCAGCCGTGCGTGGGCTGTGGCATGACGGGCGCCTCGCTCTGCGACCGCTGCCAGGAGGATCTCTTCGCCGACCCGGCGCCCCGCTCGCCCAGCCCGCGCCCGCCCGGGTTGCCCGAGTGCTGGTCGGCGGCCGACTACGTGGGGCCCGTGCGGCGGGCCATCGTCTCCTACAAGGAGCGGGCCCGGGTGACGCTCGCCGCCCCCCTGGCCGACGCGCTGGCCTTCACCGTGGCCTCCGGGATGGCAGCCGAGATGGCCTCCGGGCTGGGTACCGGGACGGTCTCCGAAATGGGCGCCGGGATGGGGGCAGGGGTGGGGGCAGGGATGGCCAGTGGGGTCGCCATTGGGGTCGCCTCCGGGATGGGCGCTGGGATGGTCGCCGTCCGTCCAGGGGCGGGCGCCTACACGCTGGTGCCGGTGCCGAGCGCTCGCCGCACCCGTCGGGCGAGGGGGCACGACCCCGTCGGGCGGCTGGCCGCGCTGACCGCCGCCCGGCTGGGGCGGCTCGGCCATCGGGCAGAGGTGCGCGACGTGCTGGCCCCGGCCCGGCGCGTGGCCGACCAAACCGGTCTGGACGCGGCGGGCCGGGCCGCCAACCTGGCCGGCTCGCTGCGTCTGGTCAGGCCCGTCGACGGCCCCGTGGTGCTGGTGGACGACCTGGTGACCACTGGTTCCACCTTGGCCGAGGCCGCCCGGGCCGTTCGCGCGGGCGGCGCGCCGGTGCTCTTCGCCGCGACCGTGGCGGCGACACGCCGAAGATCTTGCCCAGGATTACGGTGACCCACTGTGAAGAAAGATCCAATGAAAGGTGGTCGCCAGTGTGTGATATATCGCTTACCTCCGGGCGCGAGCAGACCAGCTCAGCACCCATCGATCCCATGCCCATAAGGGTCTTCCAGGTATCAAGCGGTGCATCCTTCACTCCCGTCGCAGAGTACGAAAATCACGGAAAGTGATCATTTGGGCGTCGCTCCGGCTGACACAAGTCGCCGAGGAGAGATAGCGTTCAGACATGGCACCCGTTCGGGTCCGTGGTTGCGCAGGGTCGGGGCTCCCGGCTCTGCTAGCCGATGCCAGCCGCAGGCGAAACGGTCCACGTAAGGCGACTCTTTGTCGACCGAGCACGGTGCGGCTTAGGGGTAAGTCCTGCCTCCCCGAGGGTCCAGATGTCCCTCGTCAGGAGAGAAGGGCAGTAGTGGCGACAGAGCTGCGAACCCCTCAGCAGGCGGATGTGGGGTCGAAGACCAGGTCGGCCGGGCGGGTGCCACCCGAGATCCCGGTGACGCGACGTCGGAAGAGGGTACCGGTGAAAGAAAGGCAATCAAAAGGCCCCGTCCGGCAGCTGCATCGTCGGGCGCTCGTTCTCAGTCGTTAGACGAAGGGGGGCTGTTGTATGGACATCATCGTCAAGGGCCGGCACACAGGAGTGAGCGATCGGTTCCGAGACCACGTGACGACCAAGCTGGCCAGGATCGAGCGCCTGGACAGCAAGCTCATCCGAGTCGATGTGGAGGTGTCCAAGGAGCGCAATCCGCGTCTCGCCCAGCAGCGCGAGCGCGTGGAGCTGACCATCCACTCCCGGGGGCCGGCGATCCGTGCCGAAGCCTCCGCCGATGACCGATTCGGCGCTCTCGATTTGGCCCTCGACAAACTGGAAGGCCGCCTGCGCAGGCTCGCCGACCGGCGCAAGGTGCACCACGGCAACCACGCCCAGCCCTCGGTGGCGGAGATCACCGCGACGCTGCCCGACGTCGCCGACCTGACACCCCGCGAAACCAAGTCGGTCGAGCCCGAGGAAGACGAGCTGCCCGACGACAAGCAGTACGACGACATCGTCCCCATCGAGATGGAGGGGGACGGACCCCTCATCGTGAGGGAGAAGTTCCACAAAGCCGATCCCATGACGATCGACCAGGCCCTCCTCGAGATGGAGCTGGTCGGCCACGACTTTTACCTGTTCCGAGACAAGGAGAGCGGCCAGCCGTGTGTCGTGTACAACCGGCGTGGCTACAACTACGGCGTGTTGCGGCTCGTAGAGCCCTGATACGGTCTTAAAAGATCTTCTCGACCACCCGAGAACCGTGGCACCCGTGCCATCATGGCGGTTCGACGGCTCTGGCCCCCCGACGAGGAGGAGACGTGAGCGAGCTCAGTCAGGTGATGGGCGAGCGAACCGAGGTCGCGAGGCGGATCAAGGAGGCCTCGTGACAGAGTCCAGCGAGACCGGCACGCCGAGCGGCGAGCCGATCCGTGTGCTGATCGTCGACGATCACGAACTGATCAGGCGGAGCCTGGCACTGGCGCTGGCAGCCGAGCCGGATATCGAGGTGGTCGGTGAGGCTAGCGACGGGCAGGAGGCGGTCGAGGCGGCCGATCGCCTCATGCCCGACGTGGCGCTGATGGATGTGCGGATGCCCCGGCAGGACGGCATCGAGGCGACGAAGGGCATCAAAGCCTCGGTGCCGAGCACCCGGATCATCATGCTGACCGTCAGCGACGAGGAGGAAGACCTGTTCGAGGCCATCAAGGCCGGCGCGACGGGCTACCTCCTCAAGGACGTGCAGATCAACGACGTGCCCGCCGCGGTGCGTGGAGTGCACGAGGGGCAGTCGCTCATCAACCCGGCCATGGCAGCGAAGCTCATCACTGAGTTCGCGAACATGAGCCGCAAGGAGAACGAGCGGCCGCCCCAGCTGCCGGTGCCCAGGCTGACCGACCGCGAGATGGAAGTGCTCCGTCTGGTCGCCAAGGGCATGAACAACCGCGAGATCGCCAAGCAGTTGTTCATCAGCGAGAACACCGTGAAAAACCACGTCCGCAACATCCTGGACAAGCTCCAGCTGCACTCGCGCATGGAGGCCGTGGTCTACGCGGTGCGCGAGCGCATGCTGGAGATCACCTGACGCCGGCCTCCAGGTGGGCGGCGAGGCCCGGGTCGGCACGCTCGACTCGTACGGCGTCGCAGCCCACCCAGTCGGCGGCCGACCACAGGGCGTCGCCGATCGCGCCGGCCCACTTGGCGGCGCTGTGCCCGGGTTCGAGGCTGATCTGCCGGGCCACCAGGGTGCTGCCCTCGCGCGCCGGATCGACCCGGCCGATCAGCCGGCCGCCGGCCAGCACCGGCATGGTGAAGTAGCCGTGGACCCGCTTGTGCCTGGGCACGTAGAGCTCGAGCTGGTAGGCGAAGCCGAAGACCCGCTCGGTGCGGCCGCGGTGCCAGATGAGCGAGTCGAACGGTGACACGAGCGTCGTGCGGTGCCGGCCACGGGGCTCGGACTCCAGGGCCGCCGGATCGGCCCACGCGCCCGCCTGGCCCTTCTTGGCCGGCCAGCCGGCGACGCTCACGGGCACCAGCCCGGCGGCGCCGCTGAGCAGGCTCTCGTCGAGAATCGCGGCGTGGCGGCCCTTGAGCCGCAGGAAGTCGATCAGGTCGCCCCGGGTCGCGACCCCCAGCGAACGGCCCGCGACACGCGCGAGCCGCAGCACGCACTCTTCGTCGGAGAGATCCTCGGCCAGGAGGTCGGCGGGCACCACCCGCTCGGCCAGGTCATAGACGCGGCGCCAGCCGACGCGGCGGCTGCAGACCAGCTCGCCGATGTCGAGCAGCCACTCCAGGCCGATCTTGGAGTCGGACCAGTCCCACCACTCGCCGGTCGAGCCGTCGGCCCTGACGGGACGCGCGCCGCCGACGTCGGCGGTCGTCACCGGGCCGGAGTCGCGGACCTGCTGCAGCAGCTTGTCGACGTGGTCGGGGACCTCGTGCCAGCGGTAGCGGCGCTCGCGATAGGCGCGGCGGCGGAACGCGTAGAGCGGCCAGTGCTCGATGGGCAGGATGCAGGCGGCGTGGCACCAGTATTCGAAGCTCTGGGCGGGATTGTGCCAGTAGGCGCGCTCGACTTTCGGCCGCCCGACCGCGCCCAGCCGGGCGTAGGCGACCAGCTCGTGGGAGCGGGCGACGGTCGAGATCGTGTCGAGCTGGACCGCCCCGAGTCTGCGGAGCATGCCGTGCACCCCGCCCCGCCGGGTGCCGGCTCCGAGGAACCCCTGCGCCCGCAGGATGATCCGGCGTGCCTCGTCGGCCGTCAGATCGGTCATTTCGCTAATTCCGAACGGCAAAGCATGCCGCGCATGCTAGCGGCGGGCACCGACAGAACGCGCTGCCCGCCGCCGGCCCGGAATCAGCGGTGGTCTTCGACCGACATCCCCACGCGGGGCGCGTCGACCACGACATCGGTGAAGATGTCGAAGACGAGTGCCAGGATCCCGCCGACGACCAGCAGGCCGACGCCGACCCAGATGAGCGTCCAGCTCGCCATGGTCATCCCGAACCCAGCGACGATGAAGGCGATCAGCATGACCGTGACGGCGAGCCACGAGGACGCGCGTCCGCCGTGACTGCCCAGATTCTCGGTCTGTTCCGTCTTCGTGCCTTCAACCATGACAAAATCCTTCCCTTGCCGGATATCCCGCCATTTGGTGCGAGCCGGCTGTCAACCGGCATACCCTCTGCCTAGAGCCCATTCTCCCAGACTCGTTCGGCGCCCACGATGTCGCGGTGGCTGTGTCCGCTGACGGAACCGCCTACCATGGCAGCGGGGAAGTTTGTCTCGGCCTCTCCTCCTGGCGGCGCCGCCGGGGTAGACCTGCGAGGAGCTTTACATAAAGTGGCAGCCATTCTCGACAAGATCCTGCGTGCCGGCGAAGGCAAGATCCTGCGCAAGCTCAAGAGGATCGCAGACCAGGTCAACTCCATTGAGGACGACTTCACGAGCCTGTCCGACGCGGAGTTGCGCGCCATGACGGACGAATACAAGCAACGCCACGCCGATGGCGAGTCGCTCGACGATCTGCTTCCCGAGGCGTTCGCCACCGTGCGCGAGGCGGCCCGCCGCGTGCTCGGCCAGCGGCCCTTCGACGTGCAGATCATGGGCGGGGCCAATCTCCACCTGGGCAACATCTCCGAGATGAAGACCGGTGAGGGCAAGACGCTGACCTCTACCCTTCCCGCCTACCTCAACGCCCTGTCCGGCAAGGGCGTCCACGTGGTCACGGTCAACGACTACCTGGTCAAGGTCGGCGCCGAGAACATGGGGCGCATCTTCCGGTTCCTCGGTCTCGAGGTCGGCATGATCCTGTCCGGGCAGCCGTCCGACGAGCGCCGCAAGCAGTACGAAGCCGACATCACCTACGGCACCAACAACGAGTTCGGCTTCGACTACCTCCGCGACAACATGGCGTGGTCGCTCGACGAGTGCGTGCAGCGCGGCCACAACTTCGCGATCGTCGACGAGGTCGACTCCATCCTCATCGACGAGGCCCGCACCCCGCTGATCATCTCCGGTCCCGGCGAGCAGTCCGGCAAGTGGTACGCCGAGTTCGCCAAGATCGTGCCCCGCCTGCGCAAGGGCGTCGAGGCCAAGAACCCCGGCGAGGAGAGCACCGGCGACTACGTCGTCGACGAGAAGAAGCGCACGGTCGGCATCCTCGAGTCGGGCGTCGCCAAGGTCGAGGACTGGCTCGGCATCGACAACCTCTACAAGCCCGAGCACACCCACCTGGTCGGCTTCCTGAACAACGCGCTCAAGGCCAAGGAGCTGTTCAAGAAGGACAAGGACTACATCGTCTCCGACGGCGAGGTCCTGATCGTCGACGAGTTCACCGGCCGCGTGCTGCACGGGCGCCGCTACAACGAGGGCATGCACCAGGCGATCGAGGCCAAGGAGAGCGTGAAGATCAAGGACGAGAACCAAACTCTCGCCACGATCACCCTCCAGAACTACTTCCGCCTCTACACCAAGCTGTCCGGCATGACCGGCACGGCCACCACCGAGGCCAACGAGTTCCACCAGACCTACAAGCTCGGCGTGGTGCCCGTCCCGACCAACCGGCCGATGATCCGCAAGGACCAGGCCGACGTCGTCTACAAGACCGAGGACGCGAAGTTCAACGCCGTCGTCGACGACATCAAGGAGCGCTACGAGAACGGCCAGCCGGTCCTCGTCGGCACCACCTCGGTGGAGAAGTCCGAGCGGCTGTCCAAGGCACTCAAGCGCCGCGGCGTGCCGCACGAGGTGCTCAACGCCAAGAACCACGCGCGTGAGGCCGCGATCGTGGCCGAGGCGGGCCGCAAGGGCGCCGTCACCGTCGCCACCAACATGGCCGGCCGTGGCACCGACATCATGCTCGGCGGCAACCCCGAGTTCCGTGCCGACCTCGAGCTGCGCCAGCGCGGGCTCGACCCGCTCGAGACACCCGACGAATACGAGAAGGCCTACCCCGAGGCGCTCGAGAAGGCCAAGGCGGCGGTCAAGACCGAGCACGACGAGGTCACCGCGCTCGGCGGCCTCTACGTCCTCGGCACCGAGCGCCACGAGTCGCGCCGCATCGACAACCAGCTGCGCGGTCGTTCCGGCCGTCAGGGCGACCCGGGCGAGTCGCGGTTCTACCTCTCGCTCGGCGACGACCTGATGCGCCTGTTCAACTCGGCCAGGGTCGAGATGATCATGACCAGGCTCAACATCCCCGACGAGCAGCCGATCGAGTCGGGCATCGTCTCCAAGGCCATCGCCTCCGCTCAGCACCAGGTCGAGACCCAGAACTTCGAGATCCGCAAGGACGTTCTGAAGTACGACGAGGTGATGAACCGCCAGCGCAAGGTCATCTACGCCGAGCGGCACCGCGTCCTGGAGGGCGCCGACCTGCACGAGCAGGTGCAGGGCTTCGTCGGCGACGTGATCGACGGCTACGTCGCGGGCGCCACGAGCGAGGGCTTCGCCGAGGAGTGGGACCTCGAGAAGCTGTGGAAGGCGTTCAGCGAGCTCTACCCGGTCACGCTCACCATCGACAACCTCATCGAGGAGGCCGGCAACCGCGAGGAGCTCACCGCCGGCTTCATCTCCGAGAAGGTCAAGAAGGACGCGCTGGAGGCCTACGCCAGGCGTGAGGAGCAGCTCGGCCCGGAGGCGATGCGTGAGTTCGAGCGCCGGGTGATCCTGTCGGTCCTCGACCGTAAGTGGCGCGAGCACCTCTACGAGATGGACTACCTGCGCGAGGGCATCGGCATGCGGGCCTACGCGCAGAAGGACCCGCAGATCGAGTACCAACGCGAGGGTTACGAGATGTTCTCCGCGATGCTCGAGGGCATCAAGGAGGACTCGGTCGGCTTCCTGTTCAACATGGAGGTCGAGGTCCAGGAGAACCCGATCGTCGAGGAAGAGGACGCGATGGTGGCGGAGACCCGCTCGATCATCGCGCGCGGGCTGCGTGGCCCCGAGCGTCCCGCGGAGCTCGAATACTCCGCCCCCGGCGAGCAGGGCGACGTCGAGCACACCCGGGTCCGCACCAGCCAGGCCGAGCGGGCCGCCTATGGCAACGTCGAGCGCAACGCCCCGTGCCCCTGTGGCTCGGGCAAGAAGTACAAGCGCTGCCACGGCGACCCCAAGCACGCCCAGTCCTGACCCGGAGACGGCCCCGCCCACACTGGCGGACGGGGCCGCTCCCCGGACGGCCCCGTCCCTCTGGTGGACGGGTGCCGCCCCGGACCAGCCGTCCGGAACGGCCCCGCCCACCTCCACGGGCGGGGCCGTTCCGCGTTCGCCACCGGTGCGCGGTGCTGCCCGGAGCCGCGGGCTCAGGCGGTTTCGATGTCGGTGACCAGCCACTGAACACCGCGTCGTTCGAGCCGGACGGCGAGGACATGACTGCGGTCGCCGCAGTGCACCAGCAGGCACATCTCCACGGCTCCGTCCCTGGGCTCCTTGACGTGCGGCACCCCGGCGAACGGCGGTCTCCGGGCCTCGATCATCCGGCCCGCCCGGACGAGCTCCCGGTAGGCCTGGTCGGTGAGCCGTTCGGCGACGGTCTCGGGTGGGCGCCTGCCCGTGAGCACCTCGGCCAGCGCCTGTCCGAGGAGCCGCAGCCGCCGTTCGTCTGGGATGGAACCCGGCGGGCCCCACACGAGGGGGCGTGGCTCCAGGGCGAGTGCTCCGCGCACCTGGGGGACGTGCTCGGGGCGCGGGTCGGGCGGCTCGGGGACGGGGCTGACGCGGGACAGGGCTGACATGGACCCTCCAAGGGGCATCCGGGGGGATGGGAAAGCGATACAAGGAGTTTTCGGCCCGGCCGACAGATACGCCGGTCGCCAACTTTCCGCCGTTCGCCGCCGTCCCGGCCGCATTGGTGAAGAAGATCACCTTGACCTGGATCGGGCATCCGCCGCCGTCTTCCCCGTTTCGGCCCGCCACGCCGCGGGGCCGGCCTGTCCCCAACCCGTTTCGGCCTTGCCGGCGACGGGGGTCAGGTCTCGCGGGTGCGGGCCTCGCCCGAGTCGACGTCGGGCTCCGGCTCACGGCCCGGCGTCAGGATGTCCAGCCTGCGGATCAGGAAGCTGAACACCAGGTAGTAGACGACCCCGTAGACCATGCCGAGCAGGAGGATGCCGGGGAGGTTCTGGGTGTTGGACTTGCTGGCGTTGAGCAGCATGTCGAGCAGGCCGGCGGAGAAGCCGAAGCCGAGCTGGCCGCCGATCAGCGTGGTGAGCGCCATCGCGAGGCCGGTCAGTACGGCGTGCACGGCCAGCAGCAGAGGAGCCACGAAGATGAAGGCGAACTCGATCGGCTCGGTGATGCCGGTGACGAACGAGGCCAGGGCGGCCGAGAGCATGATGCCGCCCACCGCCGGACGCCGGTGCCGGGGAGCCGCCCGCCACATCGCGAGCGCGGCGGCCGGCAGCGCGAACATCATGATCGGGAAGAAACCGGCCATGAACTGCCCGGAGTGCTCGGCGCCGCCGAAGTAGCAGTTCCAGTCGCCGCCGAGGACCCGTCCGCCGACCTCGCACTGGGGCACGACGTGCCAGACGATCGAGTTGACGAAATGGTGCAGCCCGAGCGGGATCAGCAGCCGGTTGACCAGGCCGTAGATGCCGGTGCCGAGGGGGCCGAGGGTGGTCAGCGCCTCGCCCGCGTAGCCGATCCACTCGCCGAGGATGGGCCACACCCAGCCGATGAGCACGCCGAGCAGGAGCGCCACGATCGCGGTGACGATGGGCACGAACCGCCGCCCGCCGAAGAACGCCAGCCACGACGGCAGCTTGATCCGGTGGAAGCGCTGCCAGAGCAGGGCGGCGACCAGGCCCATCATGATGCCGCCGAGCACCTTGGTGGGGTTCTGCATGCCGTAGTTGACGATCTCCACGATGCCCTGGTCCTGGACCTGCCTGAGCAGGACGGTCTCCCTGATGCCGGAGCCGAAGAACATCACCTTGGTCACCCGGTCGAAGACCAGGTAGCCGACCACCGCGGCGAGCGCGGTCGTGCCGTCGGACTTGCGCGCGAACCCGATCGCCACGCCCACGGCGAACAGCAGGGGCAGGTTCTCGAACAGCGCGGCTCCCGCGGCGGCCAGCACCTCGGCCACCTGGTTCATCCACGCGAATCCGGCCACGTCGGCCAGGCCGCCCGGCTCGGCGCCGTTGGAGCCGAGCATGTCGGGCTGGCCGAAGCGGAGCAGCAGCGCGGCGGCCGGCAGGGCGGCGATGGGCAGCATGAGGGAGCGGCCCAGGCGCTGGAGCACGTTCATCACGCGTGCGAACGGCGAAGGCCTGGCGGTGGTCTCGTTCACCGGGCGTTCCTCCGGGGGAATGGGAGTCGGGCCCTCAGCCCCGTCGAGCGGGCATTTCCAGGATGGTGCGCAGCTGGTAGCGGTCGGCGCGGTAGGTGGAGACGCCGAGCTCGGCGCAGACGCCGCCGGAGAACGACCGGCGCCGGAGCAGGAGCACTGCCCCGCCGCGCGGCAGCTTCAGCAGGTCGGCGTCGCTGGGGTCGGCGATGCCACCGTCGATGGTGAGCTCGCCCGCGTCCATGACCAGTCCGTAGCGGCTCTCCAGCAGGGAGTAGAGGGATCTGCCGGACAGGTCGTGCTCGGCGAGGTCGGGGGCCAGCTTGACCGGGATGTGCGCTCGCTCGATCGACAGCGGCTCGCCGTCGGCGGTGCGGAGACGCTCGATGAAGTGCACTTCCTCGCCGGGCTGGATGCCCAGCTCCTTGGCGAGGTGGGCGCTGGCGCGCACGACCCTGCGGTCGAGGTCGCGCGAGCCGGGCGCCATGCCACGGGCCCGCATGTCGTCGGTGAACGAGGTCAGCTGGAGCGACAGCTCGATCTTGGGCCGGGCGACGAAGGTGCCCTTGCCAGGGACCCGGTGCAGCCGGCCTTCGGACACCAGATGGTCGACGGCCTGGCGCACGGTCATGCGGGACAGGCCGAACCGCTGGCAGAGCTCGCGCTCGGACGGGATCGCCGCGCCGATGCTGAGCTCGTCGCTGTCGATGAGATCCAGCAGGATCTCGCGGAGCTGGAAGTACTTGGGCACCGGGCTGTCCGGATCGATGTGCGCCACGGATCCTCCCCTCGATCAGACGTGGGCAATGGGCTATGGTTCGTACTGGTCTAGTCCGGACTAGACCACCACATCTCCGAAAACAGGGTCAAGTCCGTACGGTAACGATTGAAGGATGAGCGCCACATGACGACCAAGATGCGCAGCGAGATCGCCGAGCAGCCCGCGGCGCTGCGCGCCACGCTCGACTCCCTGCTTCCCCGGGTGGGTGAGGTGAGGGAGCTGGGCGAGCGGACCCGTCAACTGTTGTTCATCGCGCGTGGCACCTCCGACAACGCCGCAGTGTACGGACGCTATCTGGTGGAGTCGCACGCCGGGCGGCTGGCCGGGCTAGCCGCTCCGTCCATCGCGACGACCTACCGGCGCCGGCTCGACCTCGACGGCGTGCTGGCCGTGGCGATCTCCCAGTCGGGCCGGACCGAGGAGATCGTGGAGACGCTGCTCTGGGCCAGGGACTGTGGTGCGAAGACCGTCGGCATCACCAACGGCGGTCCGGACAGCCCGCTCGCCCAGGCCGCCGACGTGGCGCTGTGCACGGTCGCCGGCGAGGAGAAGGCGGTCCCCGCCACCAAGACCTACACGACGCAGCTCGCCGCCCTTGCCGTGCTCGCGCTCGGGCTGGGCGCCGACGTGGACGCGGCGGACCTCCAGCGGGTTCCCGAGGCGGTCGAGAAGCTCGTCGGCGACCCGGGTGACCTCGACGCGGTCGTCGAGGGGCTGGCCGACAAGCACGGCGCCGTCGTCTCCGCGCGCGGGCTGGCCTTCTCCACGGCCCTGGAGACCGCGCTGAAGCTCAAGGAGGCCTGCTACCTGCACGCCATGGGCCTGTCCTACGCCGACCTGCTGCACGGCCCGATCGCGGTCGTCGACGCCGAGACCCCGGCGGTGCTGGTGGCCTCGGAGAACAGCCCGACCCTGCCCGGCACGGTGGCCCTGGCCGAGCGGGTCGTCGCGGCCGGCGCGGCGGCGTACACGATCGGTGGGGGAGCCGAGCTGGCACGGGCGGGCACGGCCGCGCTGAAGGGCCCCGACCTGCCCGAGTGGGTCGCGCCGATGGGCCTGATCGTGCCGGGGCAACTGCTCACCGAGGCGCTGGCCAGGAGGCTCGGCATCGACCCCGACGCGCCGCGCGGGCTGAACAAGGTGACCCAGACCGACTGATCGCGGAGTGTCGTTTAGCCTGATCGAAGCGTGAGGACGAGGAGGATCGGATGGCGGCGGACGTCAACGCGATCATCGCCGGGCTCGGAGGCGTCGGCAACATCATCGACATCGAACCGTGCATCACCCGGTTGCGCACCGAGGTGCACGACGCCTCCAAGGTCGACCAGGCGGCCCTCAGGGCGGCGGGGGCCCACGGGGTGATGGCCGCGGGCAACGTGGTGCAGGTCGTCGTGGGTCCCGAGGCCGACACGATCGCCAGCGACATCGAGGACATCATCGGCTAGAGGGCGAGACCATGACGACTGTTCTCGCTCCGGTGGAGGGGGCGGCTGTGGGGTTGGCGGCCGTGCCGGATCCGGTGTTCTCCGCGGGCATGGTGGGGCCTGGCACGGCGATCGACCCGCTGAGGGAGCCGGGCAAGGCCGTGGCCCCCATCGCCGGAAAAATCATGAAACTGCATCCACATGCCTATGTCATCGTGGGGGACGACGGCAGGGGGGTGCTGGTGCATCTCGGCATCGACACGGTCCAGCTCAAGGGGGAGGGCTTCACGTTGCTGGCCGCCGAGGGCGACCGGGTGCTCGCGGGGCAGCCCGTGGTGGCCTGGGATCCGTCGGTCGTCGAGGCAGGGGGCCGCTCGCCCGTCTGTCCGGTCGTCGCGCTCGACGCGGTGGCGGGGTCGGTGTGGGGCGTGGCGGCAGGAACCGTACATGTGGGGGATGAGTTGTTCCGATGGCATTAAAAGTGGTTTTAGAGATGGTTCCGGGTGGTCCGGACCGGCACATGAGGAGGACTGCATGCCTGAACGCAGGGTGACCGTGGTGGCGGAGGTGGGCCTGCACGCCCGCCCGGCGGCGACGTTCGTGCGAGCGGCGGCGAAGGCGTCGATGGACGTCACCGTCGCCAAGGTGCCGGGAGGCGACCCGATCAACGCCAAGAGCATCCTGCAGATCCTGGCGCTCGACGTCAGGCAGGACGAGACGATCGTGATCAAGGCTGAGGGCAAGGGAGCTGACGAAGTGCTGGACGAACTAGCGAAGATCGCCGGATCGCCATGAACATGACGGGGGTGGGGGTCAGCCCGGGCACCGGGCAGGGCCCCGCGTTCATCGTGACCGTCTCCGTGCCCGAACCCCCCGAGGGCGCCACCTACCAAGGAGAGGCGGATCAGGAGAAGCAGCGCGCGACCGACGCGCTCCAGCAGGTCGCCGGAGTGCTGGAGCTCCGCGGCGACCGGGTGGGCGGCCAGGCCAGAGAGATCCTCAGGGCGCAGGCCATGATGGCCGAGGATCCCGGGCTGGCCGTGGCCGTCCGCGGCTTCATCGACGAGGGCATCGCCGCGCCCAGGGCCGTCTACCAGGCCTTCGCGAGGTTCCGCGAAACGCTGGCGGGAGCCGGCGGCTACCTCGGCGAGCGGGCCGCGGATCTCGACGACGTCAGGGACCGGGTGATCGGCGAGCTCACCGGTCATCCCATGCCGGGCATCCCGTCGGAGCCCGCGCCGCCCGACGAGGCGGGCGGGGCGCCCCGGCCGTACGTGCTGGTCGCCCATGACCTGGCGCCCTCCGACACGGCGCTGCTGACCAAGGACCTCGTCGCCGCGTTCGTGACGGAGAGGGGCGGGCCCACCAGTCACACCGCGATTCTGGCCCGGGCGATGGGCGTGCCCGCCGTCGTCGGCTGCCGGGGGGCGACCAGCATCCGGCCCGGCGTGCACGTTCGGGTCGACGGGACGTCCGGTCAGGTACGGGTGGAGCCGCCCGGCTCCGACGCGGGCCGGGCGAACGGCTCCGACCTGGGCCAGTCGAGTGGCGGCACGTGGGCCGGGCAGGTGGCCGCCCGCGACGCCGGCGGTCCCGGCCGGACCAGCGACGGGCACGCGGTGCCGCTGCTGGCCAATGTCGGCGGCCAGAGCGACCTGGACGCGGCGGTGGCCCACGGCGCCGAGGGCATCGGGCTCTACCGCACCGAGTTCCTGTTCCTCGGCAGGAACGAGGCGCCCTCGGCCGACGAGCAGCAGCAGGTCTACCGGGCCGCGCTGGCGGCGTTCCCCGGCCGGACGGTCGTGGTGCGGGCCCTCGACGCCGGGGCCGACAAGCCGCTCTCCTTCCTGCCCCCCTCCGACGGGGAGCCGAACCCCGCGCTGGGCGAGCGAGGGCTGCGGCTGCTGCGCAGATTCCCGGACGTGTTGGACACGCAGCTGGAGGCGCTCGCCGCCGCCGCCGACGGCAGCTCGGCGCATCTCATGATCATGGCTCCGATGGTGGCCACCGCCGAGGAGGCCTCCTGGTTCGCGGGCGTCTGCCACGTCAGAGGGCTGGCGTCGGCCGGCGCGATGATCGAGATCCCGGCGGCCGCGCTGCGCGCCGAGAGCCTGGTCACCGTGGTCGACTTCGTGTCGATCGGCACCAACGACCTCGCCCAGTACACCTTCGCCGCCGACCGCCAGCTCGGGACGCTGGGCACGTTGCAGGACCCGTGGCAGCCCGCGCTGCTCGATCTCGTGCACCGCACCGCGACCGCGGCCTCCGACAACGGCAAACCGTGCGGGGTCTGCGGGGAGGCGGCCGCCGATCCGCTGCTGGCCTGCGTGCTCGTCGGACTGGGCGCGACCTCGCTGTCGATGTCGCCCGGCGCGCTGCCCGCCGTGCGGGTCGTGCTGGCGGGGCAAACGCTCGGCCAGTGCCAGCTCGCCGCGCAGGCCGCGCGGGGGATGGAGACACCCGCGCACGCCCGTGCCGCGGCCCGGTCCGAGCTGCCGGAGCTCGCCCGCCTGGGCCTGTAGACGGTCCGCGGGCCATCCTGCGGGGGACATGAGCAGACGGTCCGCGGGCCATTCTGCGGGGACATGAGCAGACGGTCCGCGGACGGTTCCGCGGGACGCGTGCAGGCGTCGTGCGGGCGGGGGCCTGTGGGCGGTAAGCGGGGCTGTGGAGGGGGTTTCGGCGTCGTGCGGTGCTCGCGCACGACGCCGCGTGGATACGGTTGGACGCATGCTTGGACGGATCGGTGCGACGGGCCTGTTGGTGATCGCTCTCTCCGCCTGCGCCGGAGGCGGCGGCTCGGCCGGCGCGGCGGCTACGGGGGAGACGGCCACGACGGCGAAACCGCCGGCGCCCACGAGCGCCGCCCCTTCCGCCCCTTCCACGCCGCCGGCCGGCCGCACTCCCGCGCAGGGCGACGAGGTGCGCCGCACGCTGTCGCGGATGAGCGTCGAGGAGAAGGTCGGCCAGCTGTTCATGCCGGTCCTGTACGGCACGTCGGCCGACAGCGTCTCGGGCGAGAACCAGGCCAGGTACGGCGCCCAGACCCCGGCCAAAGTGATCGCCCGCTACCACCTCGGCGGCGTCATCCTCTTCCCGGCCAACGTCAAGAGCACGGCCCAGGTGGTCGAGCTGACCAACGGGATGCAGCAGGCGTCGCCGAGGGTGCCGCTGCTCATCGGCACCGACCAGGAGAACGGCCTGGTGTCGCGGATGTCGGCGCTGATGACGCGCTTCCCCGGCGCCTCGCAGATCGGCTCTACCGAGAAGACCTCCATGTCGCGGGCCGTCGCCAAGGCCACCGGCGAGGAGTTGCGCGCGGTGGGCGTCAACCTCGACTTCGCTCCGGTCGCCGACGTCAACATCAACCCGCGCAACCCGGTGATCGGCCAGCGGGCCTTCGGCGACGACCCGGTCAAGGTCGCCGGCATGGTCTCCGCCGCGGTCAAGGGGTTCGGCGACGCCGGCGTCGCGGCCACCGCCAAGCACTTCCCCGGCCACGGCGACACCAACGTCGACAGCCACACCGGGCTGCCCGTGATCAAGCACACTCGGGCCGAGTGGGAGCGCGTCGACGCGCCGCCGTTCAAGGCCGCGATCGCCGCCGGGGTCGACGCCGTGATGAGCGCCCACATCGTCTTCCCCAAGCTCGACCCGTCGGGCGATCCCGCGACGCTGTCCAAGCCCATCCTGACCGGGCTGCTCCGCGAGAAGCTCGGCTTCAAGGGCGTGATCTCGACCGACGCGCTCAACATGGAGGGCGTGCGCAAGAAGTACTCCGACGGCGAGGTGGCCGTGCGAGCCGTGCTGGCCGGGGCCGACCTGCTGCTCATGCCGTACGACTTCCCGAAGGCGTACCACGCGGTGCTGGCCGCGGCGAAGTCCGGCAAGATCAGCCGGCAGCGGCTCGACCAGTCGGTCACCCGGCTGCTCACGCTCAAGCGGGCCCGCGGCATCCTGCACGAGGCGCCCGCCGCGTCGGCGGGGCGGGCGGCCAAGGTGCTGCGCTCGGCCGAGCACCGCGCGCTGGCCGCCCGGGTCACCCGCGCGGCGCGTTAGTGCTCGCCGTGTAAGCCGCTGGCCACGTACATCGCGGCCAGCATGGCGAACAGGTACGCCTGCAGAAACTGGATGAACATCTCGAACGCGGTCAGCAGGATGGTCATCGCCACGCCGAGCAGTCCGAGCCCGGCGCCGAGCGGCGTGAGCCGTTCGAACACGAACCAGAAGCCGACCGCGCTGAAGAAAGCCAGCAGGATGTGCCCGGCGAACATGTTCGCGAAGAGCCGGATGAAGTGCGTGAACAGCGAGGTGACGAAGACCTCGGCGAGGATCAGCGGCGCGTAGATCGAGTACGCCCACCACGGCAGGCCGGGCAGGTACACGATGCTCTTGAGGTAGCCGCGCACTCCGTGGTGCCTGACGCCCAGGTAGAGCTTGAGCACGTACACGCTGACGGCCACCACCAGCGGGAAGGCGATGTGCGCGGCGACGGGGAACTGGATGAGGGGGATGACGCCCATCAGGTTCCAGACCAGCACGGTCAGGAAGATCGTGAACAGCAGGCCCATCCACCGGTCGGCGTCCTTGCCGAGGCTGGGCCGGGCGACCTGGTCGCGGACGAACACGTAGGCGTACTCGCCGAGGTTCTGCCAGCCGCGCGGGACGAGCTTCGGCCGGGCGAAGGCGGCCCAGCACAGCGCGATCACGACGACGGAGCTGAGGAGCGCGATCAGGACGGGTTTGGTGAGCCATTCGGGTCCGCCGGCGAAGATCGGCGGGAGGTCGAAGAGTTCCAGGCCCGGAGCCGTGAACCTGTCCGGGGAGGTGATCAGGATCGTCGTTCGCACGGCGGTCCCTTCTCGGTTCGATGGGAACGGAGCACCACCCTAGCCAGGTGATTCGGGGATCCTTTATCCCGCTTTTATGTGGTCACCAAGGGCTGTGGGACGCTCTAATCTGGAGCGGATGTCCGATCGAGGAGGCAGCGTGGTCGCAGGTGTTCTGATCGACTGGGGCGGGGTGCTGACGACCGGCATGTCCGACGCCATCAGGCACTGGATCGTGGCCGACCGCATCGACGACGCCCACTATCGCGAGGTGATGGGCGAGCTCGTCCGTCACGCCTACAGCGGCGACGGCGAGACCGTGGTGCACGCGCTCGAACGCGGTGAGATCGACGGCTCGACGTTCGAGCGTGACCTGGCCGCCCGGCTGCGCACCGTCGACGGCGCCCCGCCCGTGGCCGACGGGCTGCTGGAGCGGATGTTCGCCGGGTTCGAGCGGGCCGACGCGATGTACGACATGCTGCGCGACGTCAGGGAGGCCGGCGTCCGGACGTGCCTGCTGTCCAACTCGTGGTCCAACACCTACCCCCGCGAGGGCTGGGACGAGGTCTTCGACGCGGTGGTGATCTCGGGTGAGGTCGGCATGCGCAAGCCCGAGGCGCGCATCTTCCAGCACGCGCTCGGCCTGGTGGGGCTGCCCGGCGAGGCGTGCGTGTTCATCGACGACATCGAGGCCAACATCGTGGCCGCCCAGGCGCTCGGCATCGAGGGGATCCACCACACTGATGCGGACACGACCATCACGCGGCTCGAGACACTCCTTCAACTCTCGTTGAGACGGGCATGATGGTCTTTCCGCACGCTGCGAAAGGTTTCTGATGCGCGTCTATCTGCCGTGCACACTTCCCGAGCTGGCCCGAGCGGTCGAGTCGGGAGAGCTGGGCCCGGCTCCGCTGACCGGCTACGCGGTGACGCCCGCGCTGACCGAGTGGTACGCCTCGGGTGACGCCGAGGAGCTCGAATACGTCGCCCTCACCGAGGCGGCCCGCGCCTCGCTGCGGATGCTGGTCGCCGACGGGGGCGCCACGGCGCCCCGCCGGGTGGTGGTCGTCGCCGAGGTGCCCGACGCCGCCCTGTCGGCGGGCACCGATCTGGAGGACCGCGGCAGGGTCCGCCTCGGCGAGGTGGTGCCGCTGGCCAAGGTGGCCGCGGTGCACGTCGACGACCTCCAGGCGATCGCCGACGTCGAGGCCGCGATCGCCGCGCTGCCCGCCGCCGACCAGGGCGACGACGACGCCCGCTTCACGGTCGACGGCGCCGAGGCGCACGAGCTCATGTGGTACGCCACCCAGGAGATCCCCGACCTCCTCGGCTCCTGAGCGGATCGGTACCTGCCGCTAGCCGTACCCGGCCGGATCGGTGACGGAGCCGTGGCCGAAAGGTCGCGGCTCCGTTGTCCCGCAAACTGTCGGGCCCGGCGGCTAGGCTGTCTGGGACATGACAAAGCACATCATCTGGGATTGGAACGGCACCCTCTTCCACGACATCGACGCCGTGGTGGGAGCCACCAACGAGGTTTTCAGGTCCTACGAGCTGCCACCGCTCGACGCCGACGGGTTCCGCGCGGTTTACACGCGGCCCATCTGGCTCGCCTACGAGCGGCTGCTGGGCCGCCCGCTGAACGAAGGAGAGTGGGAGCTGCTCGACACCGGCTTCCACGACCACTACTTCCGGCTGGCCGTCGCCTGCGGGCTGGCGGCCGACGCCGAGCTCACGCTCACGAGCTGGACGGGCACCCAGTCGCTCTGCTCCATGGCCCCCCACACCCACCTGGTGCCGACGGTCGACTCCTTCGGCATCACCCGTCACTTCACCCGGGTCGATGGGCTGGTCGGGGTGACCGGTGGCGAGAAGGCCGCCCACATGACCGCCCACATCCAGGCGCTGGAGGTCGAGCCGGACGAGGTCCTGGTGATCGGCGACAGCGTGGACGACGGGCTGGCGGCCCGGCACGTGGGCGCCCGAGCGGTCCTCTACACGGGCGGCATGACCACGCGGGCCGAGCTGGAGGGCACCGGCCTGCCGGTCGTCGACACGCTGGCCCAGGCGCTCGACCATGCTTGATTCGCCTGGCCGGCAGCTCTAGCCCCGAGCTAGGCCCTACTCTTGCAGCACCCCTCAGGAGGCTGCCATCAACCGTCTAGTGCTCTGGAACATCGACCTGACCCTGGTCGACGTCGCCATCGTCACCCGGGACGCCTACGCCGAGGCGTTCCGGGCCGTGACCGGGCGCCCGCTGGTCAAGCTGGTGCCCCCGCTGGGCCGGCCCGATTCCGAGATCATCTTCGAGACTCTCGCCGTCAACGGCATCGTGGCCGAGGACGGCCACCTGCCCGCGTTCATCTCGGCCCTGGCCTCGGCGTTCGCCGATCGGCGCAAGCGATTGCCCAAGGAGGGCCGTGCCATGTCGGGGGCCAGAGACGCGCTCAAGGCCGTGGCCCGGCTCGACGGCGTGGTCCAGACGGTGCTCACCGGCACCATCAAGGGCAACGCCGTGCTCAAGCTCCAGGCGTTCGGGCTCGACAAGTACATCGACTTCGAGCTCGGCGGCTACGGCGAGGAGGTCTATCCCAAGGCGACGCTGCTGCAGGTCGCCCAGGGGCGGGCCAAGGCGCGGCTCGGCACCCCGTTCACCGTGTCCAACACGGTCGTCATCGGTGACTCGGCGCGTGACGTGCAGGCTGCCAAGATCGGCGGGGCGGCGATGATCGGGGTGGCGTCGGGCCGGTCGATGGAGGCCGAGCTGCGCGCCGCCGGGGCCGACGTGGTGCTGCCCGACCTGTCCAACGCCTCGGAGGTGGTGGCCGCCGTCGCGGGCCTCACCTCGCCGGTGGCGGCGCGCGGACCGGTCAGCCCGGCGCCGTGAGGTAGCGGGCCGGTCGGTCGGGTGCCGTGAGGTAGCGGGGCCGGTCAGCCCGGTGCCGTGAGGCGGCAGGCCGGTCAGTCGAGGGCGTTGAGGAAGCGGGCCGCGATCGGGGCCGCCACGGCCGAGCCCGCGCCGCCGCCCTCCACGATGACCGCGAACGCCAGGTCGCCCCGGTAGCCGATGAACCACGAGTGCGCGGGCGGCTCCTTGCCCGAGCCGTACTCCGCCGTGCCGGTCTTACCGGCCGTACCCGCGGGGAAGCTCACGGCGTGGGCGGTGCCGTCGGTGACGACGGCGGGCATGAGCCGGCGCAGCGCGCGCACCACGTCGTCCTCCAGCGGGCGCGGGCGCAGCGTGTGGTCGGGCACCAGCTCCTCGGCGACGAGGCGGGGCGGGCGCCAGGCGCCGTCGGCGATGGCGGCGGCGACCGAGGCCATGTTCAGCGGGCTGGCCAGCACCCTGCCCTGCCCGATCGAGGCGGAGGCCAGGTCGGTGGCGTCCTTCGGGGCCGGGAACTCCGCGCGCACGGCCGGCACGCCCGGTGTGATCACGGCGCCGAAGCCGAAGCTGCCGGCCACCTCGGCGAGCCGGCCCTTACCCAGGTCGTCCACCGCCATCGCGCCGAACGTCGTGTTGCACGAGTGCGCGAACGCGTCGCGGAAGGCCAGCGTGCCGTAGTCCTTGAAGCCGGCGTTGTGGAAGGGGAAGCCGCCGATGTTCTGCTCGGCGGGGCAACTGACCTTCCGGTCCGGCTCCATGCCGCCGGCGACCAGCGCGGAGGCCGTGACGACCTTGAACGTCGAGCCGGGCGGATACTTGCCGAGCAGCGCCCGGTTGAACCCACCCGGTCTGTTGACCACCGACAGAATCTCGCCGGTCGACGGGCGCAGCGCGACCAGCGAGGCGGGCTTGTCGGCGTCCTCCAGGGCTTCGGCTCCGGCGCGGTGCACCTTGAGGTCGATCGTGGTGGGCAGCGGCAGGCTCTCGCTCGCCTCGACCACGGTCTTGACCTTGTCGTCGCCCTGGTAGAGATCGATCCTGGCGCTGCCCGTCGTGCCGAACCTGTCGGGATAGGTCTGCTTGAGTCCGTCGACGAGTTGCTGCACGGAGCCGGGAGCGTCGGGGGTGTCGACGCGGCTGCCGTCGGCGGCCAGCACCGGGAGCGGTTGGCCCTTCAGGGTGATCACCCGCAGTGACCGGCCCTGCTTGAGAAGCGGGTTGATGGCGGCCGGGGTCCAGGCGACCTTCCAGCCGCCGTCGCGTTCGACGAGCTTGAGCCGCCCGTCGTACTCCCAGTCCTTGGGGCCGATCAGTTTGGCGTGGAAGCTCACCTCGCCGCCCCGGTCCTTGGCGCTCGCCGGGAAGATCCCGCTGGGCCTGGGCCGGTGGAAGGTGGCCTGGGTGACCTTGAGGTCCTTGCGGAAGAGCCGGTGCCGGCGTTCGAAGTCGGCGGGCGGATCGACCACCAGCTCGCGCATCGCCAGGTAGTCCTCCGAGGACCAGGCGGTGAGGTAGCGGTCGGCGGTCTCCTCCGGCGAGCCTGTCGTGCGCAGCGCCCAGAACGTCCCCCCGGCGGCCAGCACGGGCACGAGGATCGCGGCGGTGATCCAGCGCCCCTTGCGCCGTCGTCTCGGAGGAGGAGCCTCCTCCTTGAGATGTGCGTACATTGTCCCCCTTTGTGGTGCCATGGAGGAGAGGACAGCAGAGGTGCCTTATCGGTGTCCAATACTGATATGAGGGCTTCATCGATATAAATCCGGCTATAGTTGCTGGCCGTGGACCTTGTCCGGCATCTTCGCTACTTCATCGTGGTGGCGGAGGAACTCCACTTCGGCAACGCCGCGATCCGGCTCGGCATCGCCCAGCCGCCGCTCAGCCAGCGGATCAAGCGCCTGGAGCAGGAGCTCGGCGTGCAACTCTTCGACCGTTCCGCCCGCCAGGTCCGGCTGACCGGGGCAGGCCGGCTGCTGCTCACCGAGGCCCGCGAGATCGTGACCCGCGTCGACCGGCTGCGCGAGCTCGCCCGGCACGGCGAGGGCACCGTGCTCAAGATCGGGGTCCCGCCCGACCTCGCCGCCGCCGTGATCGCCGGCCTGGTCGCCGGCTTCCGCGAGACCAGGCCCGAGGTACGGCTCGCGCCCGCCGAGATCTGGACGGCCGACCAGGTGACCGCGCTCACGGACGGCACGATCGACGTCGGCATCGTCCGGCACCCCGTCACCGCGCCCGGCCTGTACTTCGGCCCGATGCTGGCGCAGCCCCAGGGCGTGCTGCTGGCCGCCGACCACCCCCTCGCCCGCGTGAGTGAACTGCACCTGGCCGACCTGGCCGGGCAGGAGTTGCTGCTGCCGCCCCGGGAAGGGGAGCCGGGGCTGCACGCCGAGGTGCTGGTCGAGTGCCGCCGCCACGGCTACGTGCCCGGCCAGTTGCACGAGGGCGCGGGGCTGGGGCTGGTGCTCGCGGGCGCCGCGGTCGCCTTCGGGCCCCGGGAGGAGGTGCCGGGACTGGCCTGGCGGCCGCTGCTAGGCTCGCCGATCGCCCTTCGGTTCTCCACGGCCTGGCGGGCGGCGACGGACGCGGTCACCGGCTTCTCGGCGGTGGCCGTACGTACTCTGAAGGAGCGCGCCGGGATGGCGGACGAGGGCGCGACGCCCGCGCGGCGGGTCAGCCGGCGGCCGGGGTCGCTGGCATGAGCGACTTCGACGGGCTGTTCCGCGCGGCGGGTGTCACGGGCTGGCTGCACGCCGCCGACCTCGACACGGGCCGGGAGGTGGGGCACGGGTCCGACGAGCCGGTGCCGACCGCGTCGGTCTTCAAGGTGCCGCTGCTGGTCGAGCTCTGCCGGCAGGCGGACGCCGGGCTGCTCGACCCCGCCTCGCGGGTGACCGTGGGGGCCGCCGAGCGCGCCTTCGGGCCCACCGGTGTCTCTGTCATGCTCGACGACGTCACGATGTCGCTGCGCGACCTGGCCTACCTGATGATCGCGGTGAGCGACAACACCGCGGCCGACGTGCTGGCCGGCGTGGTCGGGCTCGAGGCGGTCAACGCGATGCTGGCCGGGTTCGGGCTGCACGGCACGTACGTGGCGCACACGGCCAGGGGCCTCTACCAGAGCATGACCGACGACGTCGGGCACGGCTGGCCGTACCTCGACGTGGAGGAGATCGCCCGGCTGCGGGTGCTCGACCCGCGGCACACCAACCGCAGCACGCCGCGCGAGACGGCCGCGCTGTTCGGGCTGATCTGGCGCGACGAGGCCGCCTCCGCCGAGTCGTGCGCCTGGATGCGCACCGTCCTCAACCTGCAGGTCTGGCCGCACCGGCTGGCCTCCGGGTTCCCGTACGACGACGTCGAGGTCAGCGGCAAGACCGGCACGCTACCGACGCTGCGCAACGAGGCGGGCGTGGTCGAGTACCCCGACGGGGGCCGCTACGCGGTCGCGGTCTTCACCCGCTCGTTCAGCCCCGCGGTCAACCAGCCGCGTGCCGACGCGGTGATCGGCACGGCCGCGCGGATGGCGGTGGACCACCTGCGCCGTTGACGCGCTCCCGGCCCGAATCCGAAGGCCGGGGCACCGCGGACGAACCGGGTAGCGCGTTGCGGGGCACGGCAGGTATGACTTTCGTCAGGACCAGCGACAGGATGGGACACATGGTTGTTGAAGGTGCACTTCTCTGGGAACCGACCGACGACGTCGTCGCGGGCGCCAGGCTGACCCGCTACGTGGAGTCGCTGGGACGGTCGGGGACCGGCTATGAGGAGCTGTGGCAGTGGTCCGTCGACAGTCCGGCGGAGTTCTGGACGTCGATCTGGGACTACTTCGGGGTGATCGGCGAACGTGGTGACGGGCCCGTCATCACCGGGACGATGCCCAGCGCCTCATGGTTCACCGGAAGCAGCCTCAACTACGCCGAGAACGCGCTGCGCCACGAGGACGGCACCGCGCTGGTGTTCGTCTCCGAGGACGGCGCCCGGCAGGAGATGTCCCGCGCCGAGCTGCGCGAGGAGGTCGCCCGCGTCAGGGCCGGCCTGGTGCGCCTCGGCGTCGGGCGCGGTGACCGGGTCGCCGGCTACCTGCCGAACATCCCGCAGGCGCTGATCGCCTTCCTGGCCACCGCCTCCCTGGGCGCGATCTGGTCGGCCGGATCGCCCGACTTCGGCGTGCCGAGCATCGTCGACCGGTTCCAGCAGATCGAGCCCAAGGTGCTGATCGCGGTCGACGGCTACCACTACAACGGCAAGAGCTACGACCGCTCGGCGGCGGTGAAGGAGATCGCCGCCGAGCTGCCCTCGCTCCGCGCCACCGTGTGGATCCCCTACCTGGCCGCCGCCGGGGACGGCCGTCCTCCGCAGCGGGCCGAGCCCGCTCCCGCCCACACCGACGCCCTGCCGCACGGCGAGGTGATCGGCTGGGAGGGGCTGCGCGCCGAGTCCGGGCCGCTGGAGTTCGAGCGGGTGCCGTTCGACCACCCGCTGTGGATTCTCTACTCCAGCGGGACGACCGGGCTGCCCAAGCCGATCGTGCACGGGCACGGCGGCATCGTGCTGGAGCACCTCAAGTCGCTCTCCTTCCACCAGGACCTGGGTGAGGGGGACGTGTTCTTCTGGTACACCACCACGGGCTGGATGATGTGGAACTACCTCATCGGTGCCCTGCTGGTGGGCGCCACCCCCGTGCTCTACGACGGCTCGGCCGCCTACCCGTCGGCCGCCGTGCTGTGGCGCATCGCCGCCTCCGAGCGGGTGACCTACTTCGGGGTCGGCGCGCCGTACGTGATGGCCTCGCTGAAGGCCGGCATCCACCCCGAGGGCCTCGACCGGCTCCGGGGCATCGGCTCCACCGGGTCGCCGCTGCCGCCGGAGGGGTTCTCGTGGGTGGCCGAGGAGCTGCCCGGGGTGCCGCTCGGTTCGTTCTCCGGCGGCACCGACGTGTGCACCGGGTTCGTCGGCGCGACCGTGCTGCACCCGATCCGGGCGGGGATCATCCCGTGCCGTTCGCTGGGGGCCCGGGTGGAGTCGTACGACATCGACGGCGGGCCGGTCGTGGGGGAGGTCGGCGAGCTGGTGATCACCTCGCCGATGCCCTCGATGCCGGTGATGTTCTGGAACGACCCGTCCGGCGAGCGCTACCGCGACAGCTACTTCGACGTCTACCCCGGCGTGTGGCGGCACGGTGACTGGATCAAGATCAACGAAGACGGCAGCTGCGTGATCTACGGCCGCTCCGACTCGACGCTGAACCGGGGCGGCGTCCGGATGGGCACCAGTGAGTTCTACCGGGTCGTCGAGCGGTTCGAGGAGATCACCGACAGCCTGGTGATCGACACCGGGCAGCTCGGCCAGGAAGGCCGGCTGCTGCTCTACGTGACGCTCGCCGAGGGCGCCGAGCTCACCGACACACTGACCGGCGCCCTGCGCGCGGCGTTGCGCGAGGAGCTGTCACCCCGGCACGTGCCCAACGAGATCCGCGCGGTGCCCGGCATCCCCCGCACCCTGTCGGGCAAGAAACTGGAGGTGCCGGTCCGCAAGATCCTCCTCGGCACCCCCGTCGAGCAGGCGGCCAACCCCGACGCCATGGCCAACCCCGAGGTGCTGCGCCACTTCACACCCTGACGGCCACGCACTGACCGCCACACCTTGAGCGTCACACCTTGAGCTTCACGCTCTCAGTGGACGCAGCGCCTCGCTCCAGGAGACGACCTGGTCCAGCATCATGGTGACCGCGTCCTCGTGACGGGCCGCCGGCTTGAACAGGGTCATCTCCTCGAAGTCGGTGAAGAGGGACAACGCGACCTGAGCGGGCACGTCGGCGACCTTGACCCGGCCGAGCATCTGCCTGAGGTGCTCGGCCGCCCGCACGCCGCCGTCCACGCCGTAGCCGACGAACCCGGCGGCCTTGTCGGCCCACTCGGCATAGAGGAAGTCGATCGCGTTCTTCAGCACGCCCGAGGTCGAGGAGTTGTACTCAGGCGTGACGAACACGAAGCCGTCGAACGAGTCGATCCGCTCCGACCAGGCCCTGGTGTGCCCGTGCTCGTACACGCCCGACGCGGCCGGCAGGCTCTCGTCCAGGTGGGGCAGGTCGTAGTCCTTCAGGTCGACCAGCTCGTAGTCGGCGTCACCTCGTTTGGCGGCCAGGTCGTGCACCCAGCCGGCGACGGCCTCGCCGCTGCGGACGGGACGGGTGCTGCCGATGATGATGGCTATCCGGGTCATCGCGTGCCTCTCGGAAGAATGATGATCTTGCCGCGGATCTGGCCGGACTCCGCCCGGCGGTGGATGTCGTGCAGGCCGGTCAGCGGGTGCGACTCGGCGATCTCGACGGTGAGCCGCCCCGCGTCGATCAGGGCCACGAGTTCGGCGAGCTGCCCGGGATCGTTGTGGCTGACGAAGTGGGTGGCCCGGGGAGAGTCGATCGGGGTGGCGACGGTGACGATCACGCCGTCCGGCCGCGCCAGGGCGGCCAGCTCGCCCGCCGCCTCCGGGGTGATGCCGGCGAGGTTCAGGACCACGTCCATTCCACCTGGCAACGGGTCCCGGGTGTAGTCGACCACCTCGTCGGCGCCGAGTGCGCGCACCGCGTCCCGGCTGCGGGGGCTCGCGGTGGCGATCACCGTGGCGCCCGCCCGTTTGGCCAGCTGGACGGCGAACAGGCCGATCCCGCCGCCCGCGCCGTTGACCAGCACCCGCTGGCCGGTGCTGATGCGGGCGTGCTCGAAGACCGCCTGCCAGGCGGTGAGCCCGGCGACGGGGACGGCGGCGGCGGCTTCCAGCGGGATCGTCTCGGGCGCCCTGGCCAGCACGTTCGCCGAAGCCACGGTGTACTCCGCCGCCGCGCCGTCCACCAGGCCGATCACCCGGTCGCCCGGGGCGAACTCCGTGACGCCCGCGCCGGTCTCGACGACCGTGCCCGAGACGTCCCAGCCCAGTGTGTGCGGCAGGGTCACGGGCAGCACCCCGTCGAGCAGTCCGAGGCGCAGGCCCACCTCCGACGGGTTGAACGAGGTGGCCGCCACCTCGATGAGCACCTCGCCCGGTCCCGGCCGCGGTCTCGGCACCTCGTCGTAGCGGATCACCGACGCCTCGCCGTACTCGTGGATCCGCGCCGCACGCATCGTCTTGTCCGCTTCGCGGAAGGCGTGCGCGTGGTCCCGGGCCCAGTCCCGGAAGGTGCGGGCGGGGGTGCCTGTCACGTCTTCGATCGCGGACGTGGTGGGGCCCGGGGTTTCCACGAGGGCGGCTTGCGCGTCCAGCGTGGCGTCCGTGGCGTCGGGGGGCCAGCCCGAGGCGAGGAGGCGGTCACGGGTCGCCTGGGGTGGGAGCTCGGCCCACCGCAGGGCGTTGGCCGCGAAGGCGTGCGGCCGCAGGATCGTCCACTCCAGCCCCGACCGTCCGACCAGCCGCTCGATCTCGCGCTCGTGGTCGCGTACGGCGGCGGAGGAGAGGTAGACGACGCGCCGGGCCCGTTGGGCGACCACCTCCAGCACCGCTCCGGCGCCCTCGGCCGTGCCGAAGGGCCAGACCAGGAACACCGCCTCCACGCCGTCGAGTGCGTCCACCAGGGACTTCGGATCTCTCAAATCACCTGTGAATCCAGATATTCCGGGATCGCGGGTCAGCGCTCTGACCTCGACTCCCGCTTCTCTCAACCGAGTGACCACGTGACGACCGACCCTGCCTGTCGCCCCTGTCACCAGGACCACGCTCATGGGAACCTCCTTCGCTGGTAACCGTAGGAGGCGTGCGAGAGATAACCAATGCGCTGATGTCTGCTCTTTATACGCGTACGTCTCGCTGGGTAGACTCCTGGCGTGGACGTGCTCAGTGACGTGATGGCCATCGTGCGCACCGGATGCCCCCGCTCCGCGCGGGTCGAGTGGCATGCCCCGTGGGGGCAGCGGTTCCCCTCGTCGCCCGGTTCGGCGGGCTTCCAGGTGATCCTCCAGGGCTCCGCCTGGCTGATCCCACCCAGCGGCGACCCGGTCGCGCTCGGCGTGGGCGACGTGCTGTTCTTCCCCCACGGCGACGGCTACGCGATGGCCGACAGCCCGGCGACCCCGCTCCCCGAGTCCGTCTGCGATCCCGGCGACGAGGTGGGCCTGTTCGCCTCGGCGTCCTTCCCCGGCCCCGGCGCGGCCACGGTCATGCTCTGTGGCGGCTACCAGCTCGATCCGAGCCGGAGCCACCCGATCCTCCGCGAGTTGCCGGAGATGATCCACCTGCCGGCCCACCTCGGCCACCGCCCCGAGCTCCGCGCCGCGGTCGAGCTGCTGGGCAGCGAGATCGCCAACCCCCGCCTGGGCGCCGACACCGTGGTGTCGTCACTGCTCGACACGCTGCTGCTTTACATCCTGCGGGCCTGGTATGACACGGGCCCCCAACAGTGCCAGGTCGGCGGCTGGGCCGCGGCCCTGGCCGATCCCGCGATCAGCACCGTCCTCGCCGCCGTCCACGGCGACCCCGCGCGGCCGTGGACACTGCCGTCGCTGGCCGGCCTGGCGGGCCTGTCCCGGGCAGCCTTCTCACGCCGCTTCACGACCCTGGTCGGGCAGTCGCCGATGGCCTATCTCACCTGGTGGCGGCTGGCGACCGCCGGCCGTCTGCTGCACGAGTCCGACGCCTCACAGGCGGAGGTGGCGGCGCGCGTCGGCTACGGCTCGGAGTTCGCCTTCGCCAACGCCTTCAAGCGCCACTACGGCATCGCCCCCGGCAGATACCGACGCCAAGCCTGCCCGCCGCCTCCGGCCCCGGCGACCGGCGGTGCGGCCGGCAGTGTGGCCGGCCGGGTCGGCGATGAGACCGCCGATGCGACGGGCGGTCAGGCCGGCGGGGAGATCGTGGCGGTGCGCTGAGCCGGCGCCGTCAGGCGAGGCCGCCGTTGGCGTAGAGGGTCTGGCCGTTGACCCAGCGGGCCGGGCCGGCCAGGAAGGAGACGAGCTCGGCGGTGTCCTCCGGCCGGCCGAGGCGCTCCAGCGGGGTCATGTGGGCCATCCGGTCGATGGTCTCCTCGTCCTTGCCGTGGAGGAAGAGAGGCGTCGCGGTGGGGCCGGGCGCCACGGCGTTGACCGTGATGTCACGGCCGCGCAACTCCTTGGCGAGCACCAGGCCGATCGCGTCGACCGCTCCCTTGCTGGCCGCGTAGGCGGCGTAGGTGGGCAGGGCGAGCTTCGTCACGGAGGTGGAGAAGTTGATGATCGCTCCACCTCGGCGGACCCGGCGGGCGGCCTGCTGGGCGACGACGAAGGTGCCGCGGATGTTGGTCCGGTGCATGCGGTCGAGGTCGGCCAGGTCCATCTCGGCCAGCGGGGCGAGGATCATGATGCCCGCCGCGTTGACGACCACGTCGACCCCGCCGAACTCCCGCTCGGCCGCGTCGAACGCCTGCTCGACCGCCTGCTCGTCGGCCACGTCGGCTTGCACGGCGATCGCCGAGCCGCCTGACGAGGTGATCGAGTCCACCACCTCGCCGGCCGTCGCCTTGTTGCCCGCGTAGACGATGACCACGGACTGACCGTCGGCCGCCAGGCGCTCGGCGACGGCGCGGCCGATGCCGCCCGATCCGCCGGTCACGATCGCCACGCGACGGTCCCGCTCGCTGCTCTGAGTGCTCATGGTGCCCGCTCCCCGATCGATGATGCTCAGGCCGCTAACACTTACACACTAGCAACGCTAACGTCAACGCTGCTAACACGTTTCTGTTATCGTCGATACCATGAGTGAACGGACGGCCAGGGAGCGGATCGTGGCGGCGGCCGCCGACCTGCTGACCGAGGGCGGCAGGGAGGCCGTGTCCACCCGCTCGGTGTGCGCGGCCGCCGGTGTCCAGGCGCCGACCATCTACCGGCTGTTCGGCGACAAGCAGGGGCTGCTCGACGCGGTCGCGAGCCACGGCTTCGCCACCTACCTGACGGCCAAGACCGCCCGGCGGCCGAGCGACGACCCGGTACGCGACCTGCGCCACGGCTGGAACCTGCACGTCGAGTTCGGTGTCGTCAACCCCGCCTACTACACGCTGATGTACGGCCAGGCCCGCCCCGGCGCCGAGCCGCCCGCGGCGCGTGAGGCCGCCGCCATCCTGCGCGGGCTCGTCAACCGCGTCGCCGAGGCGGGCCGCCTGCGGGTGCCCGTGGAACGCGCCGCCCAGATGATCCACTCGGCCGGCTGCGGGGTCACGCTCACCCTGATCGCCACCGAGCCCCGGCACCGCGATCCCGAGCTGTCGCCGCTCACCCGCGAAGCCGTGCTGGCCGCCGTGACGACTCCCGCTCAGGGCGGGCCGGGGCCGTCCGAGGCCACCGGCTCACTGGCGCGCGGCGCGATCAGCCTGCTGGCCGCGCTGGACGCGCCGCCGAGCCCGCCTGGGCGATCCGGACCGGCCGGGTCGTCTGGGTCGCCGGGGCCGGGGCCGGGGTCGCCCGGGTCGTCTGGGCCGGCTGGATCCTCCGGACCGCCGGGCGTCGGCCTGCCGTTGTCGGCCGCCGAGCGCGGTCTGCTCATCGAGTGGCTGCACCGCATCGCCGACCCGGAAAAGGAGAGGCGTCCCGCTGAGCGGTGGTGAAACGATGCGGTATGCGTAACTGGCCGCTGTTCGACCTGTCCGTGACCACGCCGAGGCTGGAGCTGCGTTACCCCTCGCTCGCCGACCTCGACGAGCTGGGAGAGCGGGCGGCCGAGGGCGTGCACGACGAGGAGACCATGCCCTTCCTGTTCCCGTGGAGCGACGCCGGGCCGGCGGAGCGGGCCAGGAGCACCGTCCAGTACCACTTCCGGCAGTGGGCCGAGTTCGGACCGGCAGCCTGGTCCATCGATCTGGTGGCCGTCTTCGAGGGCCAGATCGTCGGCACGCAGGGGTTCTCGGCGGCCGACTTCCTTGTCATGCGCGAGGTCGGGTCGGGGTCCTGGCTGGGCCGGCGCTTCCAGGGGCTCGGCCTCGGCACCGAGATGCGCGCGGCCATGCTGCATCTGGCCTTCGCGGGACTGGGCGCCGAGTACGCCACGACGGAGGCGTTCGTGGACAACCCCGCCTCGCTCGCGGTCACCGCGAAGTGCGGCTACCGCGACGACGGCGTCACACGCCACCTCCGCCGGGGCGAACCGGCGGTCATGCGGCGGTTCCGCCTCGCCCGTACGGACTGGAAGCCGCTGGACGGCGTCCGGATCCACGGCCTGGAACCCTGCCTGCCACTGTTCGGTCTGGAAGGACAGCAGCAGGCCGGGTGAAACGGCCCCGGCCCGGCCACAGGCGGGCACCGCCCGCCCGGGCACTGTCCCGGGCGGGCGTCGAGCAGTCGGTGGTGGCCACGGAATCGCCCGGTCCGCCCGGGGCACGCCGGTGGTGGCCACGGGATCGCCCGGTCCGCCCGGGGCACGCCGGTGGTGGCCACGGGATCGCCCGGTCCGCCCGGGGCACGCCCGGTGGTCAGCCTGTTTTCACCATCGTGGCCTCGGCCAGGCGCAGGGCCAGCGCGGGGCACATGTCGACCGCCCGCCGCGCCTCCTTGGCCATCCAGCCCGGCACGGTGTTGAAGGACGGGAAGCCGTAGTCGTCCAGGGTGACGAACTCCGGCAGCAGATGCGCGCACAGGCCGTGGCCCTGGCAGCGGGTCCAGTCGACCTCCAGGCGATACTCCGGCTCGTCCTCCTGCTCGGGCAGCGGCAGCACGCCGCGCACCGGCCGGCCGCACGAACCGTAGTCGCGGTGCAGCGCGATGTCGGCCTCGAACGCCTCCAGCGCCGACAGCACGAACCTGGCCGTGCCGTCCGGATGGAAGCAGGCGCCGCGGCGTTCGACGGCCCGGACGGCACGCCGGATGGCGTCCTGCGAGCCGCTGCCGTCGGTCAGCGCGAGCATCTGCCGGGCGATGTCCGGCAGGCCGAGCCGGCACGGCCCGCACTGGCCGGACGACTGCGCGGCCAGGTAGGCGGTGACCCGGGCCGCCTCGCCCAGCGGGCAGGTGTTCGCCCCGAGCGGCACCACGATCCCGGCGCCCAGCTCACCGCCGGCCTTCTTCATGCCCTCGCGTGAGATCACCGCCGAGACGGCCGTCTCCGGGCTCAGGAACGCGCCGTGATAGCCGCCGATCAGCACGCCGTCGCCGGGCTCCGCGTCGCACAGGTCGAGCACGTCGGCCAGCATGGTGCCGGTCGGCGCCTCCACGACCGCGTTGGTCGCGGCCCCGCCGCTCACGCTGAGCAGCACGGTGCCGGGCTCCCTGCTCGTGCCGACGTCGGCGTACTTCTGCGGTCCCAGTTCGGCGAGCAGGGCGAGCTGCGCGTACGTCTCGGTGTTGGACAGGAGCGTCGGCAGCCCGTTCACCCCGCTCGTGCTGGCGCGGCGCTTGCGGCCGGGAGGCACCGCCTCCTCGCCGTTCACGGCGCGGACGAGCGCGCCGCCCTCCCCGGAGATGAACCTCTCCTGCAGGCCGACCACCCGGATCCGGAGGTGGCTCTCCTTGGCGCCCGCCACGTTGGCGGCGCGCCGCTCGGCCACGGCGGCGGAGATCGACGCCTCGGCCAGCTCGCCCGCGACGGTCGCGACGACCACCTCGCGGGCGTTCAGCGCCTCGGCCGCGAGGATCGCGCCGTCGAGCACCTGGTGCGGGGTGCGGACGAGCAGCATGGCGTCCTTCGAGCTGGCTGGCTCGCCTTCGGCGCCGTTGACCAGCACCACGCTCTCCTTGGCGCCGGCGGCGTCGGCGACCGCCCGCAGCTTGCGGCCGAACGGGAACGCCGCTCCGCCCCTGCCTCGCATGTCCACCTCGTTCACCTGGGCGATGAGGGTGCCGACGTCCTGCGCGACCGGCTGGCCGTGCAGGGTGCGGTGAGCCGGCAGGTCCAGCCGCCGGGTGTGGTCGAGCCCGGCGGTCAGCCGGGCGGGACCCAGGCGTAACACGCTCGGTGCTTTGTGCGGGATCACGACTGCTCCTGGATGTCGAGGTGGGGGGTCATCCCGCCTCCCGGAACTTGCGCCGGGCGGCGTCGAGGCTCACTGGAGCATTGATCTCTTCGGGGCGTTCGATCGGCGAGTTGTCGACCTCGAGCAGGCCGACGGGCTCCGGCATGGCAGGCGGCCTGCGCAGTGTGGCGAGCACGCGAACGAGCAGGGCGGAGCCGACCGCCACCAGGCAGGCCACGTACGACCAGGTCACCCAGCCCGCGGCGGGCCGGCCGGCGGTCAGCCCGTGCAGGATCGCCACCGGCCAGGCGAGGTAGGACCCGGCGTGCAGGATCCGCCAGAGCCAGGGCTTGCCCGTTACGGCGAACCGCCCGCGGACGATGCCCGTGATGATGATCAGGACCATCATGTCGGCCGCCAGCGTGCCGAACCCGATCCAGATCCCCGCCACCGGGAGCACGGCCGCGGCCGGCGGCACGTGCCCGAGACTGATCATGAGCGTCACGTGCGTGACGAGGTATGCCAGGCCGATCGCGGCGGTGGCCCGGTGCGCGAGTTGCGCCCGGACCCGGTTGGCGGGGGAGAGGAAGACCTTCTCGGTGGTGAGCAGGCCGAGCGCGACGGTCGCGGTCAGCAGCACGAGCGCGAACACGCCCGCGTAGAACTCGAGGAAACCCACTCCGCGGCCGAGCAGCGCCATACCGCTGTTGGTCAAGGTCAGCGCGAACGCCGACAACAGCAAGGCCGCGATCGAGGCGCTCACCCCTAGCCGGACGTTGCGCGTGTCCAGCTTCGTCGGGGCGTGCAGGGGGTGTCGTCTGTGGAGCATCGGTTTCGTTTCCCTCCAAGGTCGGGTGAGGGTGCGACTCGGGAGGGTCGGGCTTGTCTTGCTCCGCGCCCGACCGGCTTCGCCCGTCCGGTCCCGTCTGCCCGGACCGCCGCCTCCGGCGAGCCGTCGGGCCGGGCCCCTCGGGACGGGGGCCCGGCCGTCTCGGCGCGAGCCCAGAGGGGCGGGCTCGCGGTGCCGGTGCGGCGGGAGGGTGGTGTGGGCAGGCGGGACCGGTGCGGTTCGGGAGAAGGGGCCTGGCCAGATATCAGCAGCGGCGGCCCCTGTTGATGCAGTTGACCACGAAGGACATCAGCCTGTCGGGCATGACGTTGGCGAAGTCGGCGTGGTCGGTAACCGGGTTGTGAAGTTGTTCAGGGAATGCGTCCAGGGCGTATGACGGACCCTGGGGCACCGTGTAGGTGAGCGTCATCCGGAGTTGCGGAACCGCTCTGGTGCCCTGCGGGCAGGCGCCACCCTCGCCTGGGAAGACGATGTGCGTGCGGTGGTTGGCGCTGTCGGTGTTCTGACCGTCCCAGCAACTGGGGAAGTCCAGAATACGGGCGACCTGGCTGCCGCGTGGGCAGAGCGGGTATTTGGTAGTAATCCGGTTGTTGAAGCCGGTGCACGTCCACGCGGCGCGGGCGTTGGCCCCGCCGTTCGTGGCGGCCTTGGCGTCACCGGTGATGATCCGCAGGAACCTCGGCATCGCGCTCACCCGGCTGGTCGCGTTGCCCCTGAACTGGAGCGTCACGGAGCGGGGCCGGAGCACCTGGCCGACGTTGCCGTCCGGGTCATCGGTGTTGACGTCCACCTTGCGGTCGCGCAGCACCGGCCAGAAGTAGGTCGACCTGTCGCCGAGCCGGCAGGTGGTGCCGGAGGCGGCCAGGCTCTCGTCGGTCGAGAACGCGTCCGTGGACAGGTTGCCCACGTAGTCGTGCAGGTGGTGCGCCCCGTTGCTCACGCCGGGGGCGACGATGAAGTTGTCCGGGTTGTTGTGCCCGTTGCGGTTGGTGCCGCAGGCCGACACGAACGTGCCGCGGGAGCCGTTCCGGCCGCGCCGGCCGTCGAACTGGTTGGACGGCTGGACCTGGCGGATGTCGATGAAGTCGGTCACGAACGGGCCGAGGTCGGCGCACTCGTTGTGCTCCTCGTCCTCGCCGGAGTTGGTCGGAGACGGCGACGAGGTGGCGGTCCGCGTCGGCTGCCCGGTGGGCCGCTCGGTGGGCTGCTCGGTGGGCTGCCGGCTGGCGGTCGGGCTCGGCGTCGGCGTGTTCCGCCGGCGGGAGAACGGCTGCGCGGACTCGGCCGGCGCCTGCTCCTGCGCCTCCTCCTCGGGCTGCGGGGCGGGTTCGAGGGCGCCGCCGCCCGAACCCTGCTCTCCGGTGTTCTCCTGACCCGTGTTCTGCTGCTGGTCGTCCCGCTGTTGCTGGTCGCCGCCGTCCTGGCCGTCGGGGGCTTGGCTGGACTGGTCGTCCTGGCCGTCCGGAGCCTGCGTTTCCTGCCCGCGCCGCTGCTGTTGCTGCTGGGACTGCGTGGGCGAGGCGGTGGCCTCGGCCGGGTCGCAGTGATCCGCAAGCGCCGGACCGACGCCGATGACGGCCGCGGACACCAGCCCGCCGGCCACGACGGCCAGGGCGGACACGGCCGCGGCCATGCGTCTGGAACTGCTCATGGTTGTCTCCTAGGATCGACCGCCGCGGGGGCGGGTGGAGTGGCCGATGGAGTCGGGGGCTCGGGGAGCTGGTCGTAGTCGACCAGCCCGGTCGACTCGAGCAGCGTCATGTGTTTCATGACGACGTTCACCGCGTGCTGGCTGAACTTCCTGATCTCGCTGTTGCGGGTGCCCGCTCGTACGCCAGCGACGACGGAGAAGACCTTGCCGTGGGCGGCACGCAGCAGGTTCGCGAAGTCCCGGTCGAAGGCAGGGCCGCTCTCGGCGGCCAACTGGGCCATCCAGCTCTGCTGTTCGGGACTGGGCTCGTCCGGCAGGGCGACGCCGAGCCGGGCGGCGTACTGGCGGGTGACCGCGTCCAGTTTGGTGTGGTCCTCCACCAGATGCGCCCCGACGTCCTTGACGCGTTGGGACTCGGCGCGCTCCGCGGTCCACCGGCCGGTGGGAATTTCCCACAGGCCCGCCTGACGTACCTTGACCAGGAGGTCGCGGTCGGCCGGCCCGAGCGGGCCGGAGGGCAGCACCGTCCACTCCGCGGACGCCGACGTGCTCATGGGGGGCATGACCAGCAGGATCGCGACCGCTGCGGCCACGGCGAAGGCGCCGAACATGAGGACTTCGCCACGCAAAAGCCTGTGCATGATCGGAGGTACGCGGGTTTCTCCGGGCCGGTTCACTCTTCAACCGGAATAGTCAGAAATGACTGGAGTTATCGGAGTGGCTACCGGACTGATAACGAAGGTGTAAAGATGTGCCCCGTGCTAGGTCACCTCGATGGCAGATTCGAGAGTGCGGATGCCGAGGCTGAGCATCGCATCACGGCGCTCTACCAGGAGTTCGGCGGCCCTCTGCTGCGCCACGTACGCAAGTCGACCGGAAACGATCTGCAATGGGCAGAAGACGTCGTACAGGAGACGATCGTCAGAGCCTGGCGTAACTCGGCAAGACTGCAATGGGAACCGGGCCTCATCTGGGCGTGGCTACTGACCGTGGCCCGTCGCATTGTGATCGACGGACGTCGGCGCAAGAGTGTTCGTCCTCATGAGGTCGAGCCACCGGAAGTCGACATGCTCGCGGTCCCAGACGGGTCAGACCGAGCGTTATCGGCGATGGTCGTCGCCGACGCACTGCGCAATCTGTCAGAAGAACACCGCGAAGTCATTGAACAGACCTACCTCCGGGACCGTACGATAAGTGAAGCGGCGGAGATTCTGGGGATCCCGCCGGGCACGGTGAAGTCCAGGCTCTACTACGGGATCAGGGCTCTCCGTGTGCTTCTGCGGGACAAGGGGGTAGCCGGGTAATGCACGAAGGGGTGGCGGCCTACGTTCTCGGCGTCCTCGACGAGGACGAGCACGAGGCGTTCGAACATCACCTCGACACGTGCACTTCCTGCCAGGCCGAGCTCAAGGAACTGGTCGATGTTCCCGGCCGGCTCGACGAGCTCAGGCACTTTCCCTCCGCCTCCGAAGACGACCCTCCGATGTCCATGTCGCGTTGACGTATCCGCCCTTTTCGGGTGGTATCGGTACTGCAACGCGTTCGCCCGGTCAACGACGACCGGGCGAGTTGGGGGAGGTGTTCGGTGGGGTCCAACCCTGATGCGGCCATCCCCTCTGACAGGCGGTTCGGTGAGGAAGGCGGCCGCCTCTCCTACGGCGAATACCTCAGCCTCCCCGGCCTGCTCTCCCAGCAGCGACCGCAGTCCGAGGCGCCCGACGAGCTGCTCTTCATCACCATCCACCAGGTCTACGAGCTCTGGTTCAAGCTCCTGCTCCATGAGCTGGAGGTCGCCCGCGACGCCATGTTCGCGGGAGAGCTCTGGCAGGCCAGGCACCTGTTCCGCCGGGTGCACACGGTGGAGAGGGTGCTGATCGAGCAGGTCGACGTCCTGGAGACGATGACCCCGCAGGACTTCCTGGAGTTCCGCGCGAAGCTGGCCCCGGCCAGCGGGTTCCAGTCGGTGCAGTTCCGGGAGCTGGAGTTCCTGTCCGGCCTGAAGGACCCCCGCTATCTCGGACGGCTGCGGGACGCCACGGGCGACGAACTCGCCAGGCTGCGCCGTCGGCTGGATGAACCCACCTTGTGGGATGCTTATCTCACCGCCCTCTCCCAGCGTGGCCTGCCGGTCTCAGACGACGAGATCATGGGCTCGCTGCTGTCCGTGGCGAGGGACCGCAGGTCGTACGACGACCTGTGGCAACTGGCCGAAGATCTGCTGACGCACGACGAGACCGCCGCTCAGTGGCGGACGCGACACGTGCGGATGGTCGAACGGCAGATCGGCACCAAATCCGGCACCGGCGGCTCGACGGGCGCCCCCTACCTGCACGGTAGGACCGGCCTGCACTACTTCCCGCAGCTGTGGGAATTAAGAGCCTGCCTATGAACATGTATGGCAAACCCTCACAAAGGAGTGAGAGCGAAATGCCGCTCGACGAGGCCAAGGACGAGCTGCTCCAGAGAGTCGCGCAGCAGTGCGCGGCCGGCAGCGACCATGTGAGCCCCGAGGAAGCGCTGTCCTACCTGCGGATCTACTACCGTCACGTCGCCCCCGACGACCTGTTCGATCGCGACCCGGTCGACGTGTACGGCCCAGCGACGTCGCAGCGGCAGCTCGCCGAGATGCGCCCGCAGGGCCGAGCGGTGATCCGGGCCTTCACGCCCACCCTGGAGGACAACGGCTGGGACCCGGGACACTCGGTGGTGGAGGTCGTCACCGACGACATGCCGTTCCTCGTCGACTCGGTGACGATGGAGCTCGACCGCCAGGGCATCGGCACCTACCTGGTGGTGCACCCCCAGATGCGGGTCCGCCGCGACCTGACGGGCCGGATGCTCGGCCGTGGCCAGGAGGACGTCACCGGCCAGATGCAGGTCGAGTCGTGGATGCACATCGAGATCGACAAGCAGTCCGACCCCGGTGTGCTCAAGTCGCTGGAGGCCGACCTGCAGCGGGTCCTGGCCGACGTGCGCCACGCGGTCGAGGACTTCGCCAAGATGCGCACCCAGGCCGTACAGACCGCCGAGGACCTGTCGGTCAACCCGCCGCCGCTGGAGCCCGCCGAGGTCGAGGACAGCCTCCACCTGCTGCGCTGGCTCGCCGACGGGCACTTCACCTTCCTCGGCTACCGCGAGTACCGGCTGGAGGCCACCGAGCAGGGCGACGCGCTGCGCGCGGTGCCCGGCGCGGCGCTCGGCATCCTGCGCGACGACAAGATCGGCTCGTCCAGCTTCTCCGTGCTGCCGCCCGAGGTGCGTGCCAAGGCGCGCGAGAAGCGCCTGCTGATCATCACCAAGGCCAACTCCCGGGCCACCGTCCACCGCTCCGCCTACCTTGACTACATCGGGGTCAAGCTGTTCTCGCCCGAGGGCGAGGTGATCGGCGAGCGCCGTTTCCTCGGCCTGTTCACGCACGTGGCCTACAACGAGTCGATCTCCCGGATCCCGGTGCTGCGGCGCAAGCTGGGCGACGTGCTGGAGCTGGCCGGGCTGGCGGCCGAGAGCCACGACGGCAAGGATCTGATCCAGATCCTGGAGACGTTCCCGCGCGACGAGCTGTTCCAGATCTCGGTCGAGCAACTGCTGCCGATCGCGCTCGGCGTGCTGCGGCTGCGCGAGCGCAAGCAGGTCAAGCTGTTCCTGCGCCGCGACGACTACGGCCGCTTCATCTCCTGCCTGATCTACCTGCCGCGCGACCGCTACACCACGCAGGTACGGCTGAGGATGCAGGAGGTGCTGCTCAAGGCGCTGGGCGGCACCACGCTCGACTACAGCGCGATGATCGGTGAGTCGGCCCTGGCCCGGTTGCACGTGGTCGTCCGCGGCGAGCGGGGCAGGCAACTGCCCCAGCCCAAGGTCGACGTCGAGGAGCTGGAGGCGCGGCTGGCCGCGATCACCCGCTCGTGGGGCGACGACCTGGCCACGGCGCTGTCCGAGATGGCCTCCGAGGAGGAGGCCCCGGTGCTCATCAAGCGCTACCAGTCGGCCTTCCCCGAGGGGTATAAGGCGGACTTCCCGCCCAAGGTGGCCGTGGCCGACCTGCGCCGCCTGGAGCGCCTGTCCGGCGCCTCCGACGACGAGATCGAGCTCAACCTGTACGAGCCGTACGACGCCGCAGAGGGGGAGCGGCGGCTGAAGGTCTACAAGGTGGGCTCGCCCATTTCGCTGTCGAAGGCGCTCCCGCTGATCCAGCGGCTCGGTGTGGAGGTCGTGGACGAGCGGCCCTACGAGATCGACACGGACTATGAGCAGCGAGCCGGGGCGGAGAGAGCGAGGAACGAAGCCAACGGAGGCCCGAGGGAGCGCGACCATGAGCAGGCTCCCGCCACCAGGAATGCCTGGATCTACGACTTCGGGCTGCGGTTCACGCCGTCGGCCGAGGTCGACCGGAACGACTTCAAGCGGCTCTTCCAGGACGGGCTCACCGCGCTGTGGAAGGGCGAGGTCGAGGCTGACAACTTCAACGCGCTCATCCTGCGCGCCGGGCTCACCTGGCAGCAAGCCGAGATCCTGCGGGTCTACGCCAAGTACCTCCGCCAGGCCGGCACCACCTTCTCGCAGCGCTACATGGAACGCGTGCTGCTCGGCAACGTGCGGCTGGCCCGGCTGCTGGTGCGTCTCTTCGAGGCGCGGCTCGACCCCCGGCGCTCCGACGACGTGCGGGCCGACCTGGTCGAGGCGCTGCACGAGGAGATCCTGGGCGCGCTCGACGCGGTCGCCTCGCTGGACGAGGACCGGATCCTGCGGGCCTACCTGGAGATGATCCAGGCGACGCTGCGCACCAACTACTTCCAGACCGCCGACGGGCCCGGCTCTGCTCGCCGCAAGCCGTACATCTCCCTGAAGTTCGACCCGCAGGCGATCAGCGTGCTGCCGCTGCCGCGGCCGAAGTACGAGATCTTCGTGTACTCACCGCGGGTCGAGGGCGTGCACCTGCGCTTCGGCAACGTGGCCCGGGGCGGGCTGCGTTGGTCGGACCGAATGGAGGACTTCCGGACGGAGATCCTCGGCCTGGTCAAGGCGCAGATGGTGAAAAATACCGTCATCGTGCCCACTGGGTCTAAAGGTGGATTTGTCGTCAAGCGTCTGCCGCAGTCCGGTTCGCGGGAGGACCTGCTGGCCGAGGGCGTCGACTGCTACCGGATGTTCATCTCCGGCCTGCTCGACGTCACGGACAACCTCGTCGACGGCAAGATCTCGCCGCCGCCCGACGTCGTACGGCACGACGGCGACGACCCCTACCTGGTGGTGGCCGCCGACAAGGGCACCGCGACGTTCTCCGACATCGCCAACGCCGTGTCCAAGCAGTACGGCTTCTGGCTCGGTGACGCCTTCGCCTCCGGCGGCTCGATCGGCTACGACCACAAGGCCATGGGCATCACCGCCCGGGGCGCCTGGGAGTCGGTCAAGTACCACTTCCGCACAATGGGCGTCGACGTGCAGAACACCGACTTCACCGTGGCCGGCGTCGGCGACATGTCGGGCGACGTGTTCGGCAACGGCATGCTGCTGTCCCAGCACATCCGGCTGGTGGCCGCCTTCGACCACCGCCACATCTTCGTCGACCCCTCGCCCGACGCGGCCCGCTCCTACGCCGAGCGGCGGCGGCTGTTCGAGCTGCCCCGCAGCTCCTGGACCGACTACTCCGACAAGCTCATCTCGGCGGGCGGCGGTGTCTTCCCGCGTACGGCCAAGTCCATCTCCATCACGCCGCAGATGCGTGAGGTGCTCGACCTGCCGGCGGGCGTCGCCTCGATGGCGCCCAACGACCTGATCAGCGCCATCCTGCGGGCGCCCGTCGACCTGCTGTGGAACGGCGGCATCGGCACCTACGTCAAGGCCGGCGTCGAGTCCAACACCGACGTGGGCGACAAGGGCAACGACGGGCTCCGGGTCAACGCCGGGGAACTGCGCTGCAAGGTCATCGGCGAGGGCGGCAACCTGGGCCTCACCCAGCTGGCCCGGATCGAGTTCGCGCGCGACGGCGGCCTGATCAACACCGACTTCATCGACAACTCGGCCGGCGTCGACACCTCCGACCACGAGGTGAACATCAAGATCCTGCTCGACCAGGTCCTGCGCGACGGCGACCTGACCGACAAGCAGCGCAACCAGGTCTTCACCTCGATGACCGGCGAGGTCGCCGACCTGGTGCTGCGCGACAACTACGCGCAGAACGTGGTGCTGGCCGCGGCCAGCACCCAGGCCGTGGAGATGCTGCACATCCACTCCCGCTACCTGCGCAAGCTGGAACGCGACGAGCTGCTCAACCGCGACCTGGAGTTCCTGCCGTCCGACAAGACGCTGGCCGAACGTCGCCAGGCCAGGCTCGGCCTGACCCAGCCCGAGTTCGCCGTGCTGCTGGCCTACACCAAGCTGGGGCTCGACGCCGATCTGCTCGGCTCCGACCTGCCCGACGACCCCTACCTGGCCTCCTGGCTGGTGTCGTACTTCCCGTCGGCGCTGCGCGACCGGTTCAGGACGTACATGGACGCCCACCCGCTGCGCCGCGAGATCATCACCACCGGCGTGGTGAACGAGCTGGTCAACTCCATGGGCACCACGTTCATGTTCCGCTTCGCCGAGGACACCGGCGCCTCGGCGCCCGACATCGTCCGCGCCTACCTGGTCGCCCGCGAGGTGTTCGACCTGTCCGGCTTCTACCGCCAGGTCGAGGCCCTGGACAACCAGATCGACACCGACACGCAGATCGCCATGCTGCTGGAGGGCCGCAAGCTGGCCGAGCGCGGCACCCGCTGGCTGCTCATCAACCGGCGTCCGCCGCTCGACCTCGCGGGCTCGGTCGGCTTCTTCGTCAAGGGCGTGGACGGCCTGCTCGCGCACATGCCGAAGCTGCTGGGCGGCCCCGACCTGGCGGCCTTCGAGGAGCGCCGCGACTCGTTCGTCGCCAGGGGAGTGCCGGTCGAGATGGCCGAGCGGGTGGCGGCCATGGTGCCCGCCTACTCCACCTTCGACCTGGTGGAGATCTCGTCGCTGACGAGCCGCCCGGTCAACGAGGTGGCGGAGGTCTACTTCGATCTCGCCGAGCGCCTGCAACTGGCCCGGCTCAGAGAGCGCGTCATCGCGCTGCCCCGCGACAACCGGTGGAACTCGATGGCCCGCTCGGCCCTGCGCGACGACCTCTACGCGGCCCACGCCTCGCTCACCCGAGACGTGCTGACCCACAGCACCCCCGGCCTGTCGCCGGAGGACCGCCTGGCCCACTGGACCGAGGGCAACGCGGCCGCCGTAAGACGCTCGCGGCAGACGCTGTCGGAGATCTGGGAGAGCGACACGTTCGACCTGGCCACCCTGTCGGTCGCGCTGCGCGCGATCCGCACCCTGGTGGCGGCCAGCACGCTGCCTCCCCACGCGGTGGCCTGACACCTCGTCCGGTACGGCGAGGCGCGCGGCGGTGATCTCCGGGTCACCGCCGCGCGTCGATCCGGGACAGCAGATCCTGGGTGGCCCGGCTGATCAGCGGCTCGACCCCCAGGTCGTCGAGCATGTCGGCGGCGGCCCGCATCTCGGCGGTGCGGCGTACGGCATGGCGGTGGGTGCCCTCCACCAGCCGGCGCACGGTGCCGGCGTCAGCCCTGGTCAGCTCGTCGGCGATGTTGTCGCGGAGCCAGTCCTCGCAGCCGGCGGCGCGTCCCGCGGCCAGCGCCTCGATCACCGCGGCGGCCAGGCCCTTGAAGAACACGCTGCGCAGCAGCTTGCGCTCGGCGGCCAGCCCGGCGGGGCCGTCGAGCACGTCGACCGGGGCGCCGAGCGGGGTGAGCAGCCCGGCGTAGCGCCGCGCGCCGACGCCGGAGACGAGCATCGGGGTACGCAGCCCGCGCCCCGGCACGGGAGTCATCAGGGAGACGTCGGCGAAGTCGATGCCCCGCTCCGTGGCGATGCCGTCCAGCTGCCGTTTGACCTGCGGGGACGCGGTGTTGAGGTCGGCCCACAGCGTGCCGGGGGCGCAGCCGTCCAGACCCGCGCGCAGGGCGCCGGCCGACGCGGCGGAGCTGTTGACGCTCAGCACCAGGTCGCTCCCGCGCGCGGCCTCCGCCTCGCCGCCGGTCTCGGTCACGCCCGGGGGCGCCGGCACGGCCGGGTCGTACCCGCGCACCGAGGCGCCGGCGGCCACGAGGTCGATCGCGATGGCGCCGCCCGCCTCGCCCAGGCCGAGCACCGCGATGCGCGGGCGGCCGTTCACTTCGAGACTCATCGTGGATTTCCTTCGCTGGAGACCCTGGGCTTCAGCCCTGGGAAGGCAGTCAAGGTCCGATCCCCTTGGCCGGCTGCGGCTATGGGGAGGTAGCACCGGATTGGTGACGATATCGCTGACGTTTGCCGCCAGAGGAGGCGGTCCGCCGCGATCGAGGTGGCGAGGCGAATTGGGCGGGTGATCCTCGGGGCTTGACGCCGGCGGCCGGGCTTGTTGACACTGCAATGCTGTTTTATGTCGACAATTCAGAGGTGGGCATGGCCGACTCGGCGCCTTCCCGGCGGGCTCGCGAACTCGTGGCGGGCGCGTACGACATCCACATCCACGTCGCGCCCGACGTGATGCGCCGGCGCATCGACGACCTGTCCCTGGCACCCCGGTTCGCCGAGATCGGTCTGGCCGGGTTCGTGCTCAAGTCCCACTACGTACCGACGGCCGAGCGGGCCGCGGTGGTGCGCGCCGCCGTGCCCGGCTTCGACGCGGTCGGCGCGATCACCCTGAACGGATCGGTCGGCGGGATGAACCCGGTCGCGGTGGAGTTGGCCGCCCGGAGCGGTGCCCGCGTCGTCTGGCTGCCGACCGTCGACAGCGCCAACCAGCGGGAGTGCACCGCCCGCGACCCCGAAGGCGCGCGGCCCCCGATGTGGGCACGGCTCCAGGAGGAGTTGCGGGCCGAGGGCCTGGCGGCCGGCCCGGTCGACGTCGTGGGCCCGGACGGCAACGTGCTCGACCACACCCGGCAGGTGCTCCGGGTGATCGCCAAGCACGACCTGACCCTGGCCACCGGCCACGTCAGCTCGGCGGAGAGCGAGGCCGTGGTCGACGCGGCCGTCGAGGAGGGGGTGCTCCGGATGGTGATCACCCACCCCGAGTTCACCTCGCAGCGGATGGAGCCGGAGCGGCAGCGACGGCTGGCAGCCAAGGGCGCGCTGCTCGAACGCTGCTTCACCACCCCCCACACCGGCAAGATCAGCTGGGAGACGTGGCTGGACACCATCCGCACCGTGGGCCCCCGGCACTCCGTCCTGTCCAGCGACCTCGGTCAGCCGTTCAACCCGCCGGTGGAGGACGGCCTGGCGCTGCTCGCCGACCGGCTGCTCGCCGCGGGTTTCACCGAGGAGGAGATCCACGTCATGGCGGTGCGCAACTCCCGGTGGCTGGCCGGCGCCGGCGAGCTCGCGTGAACCGCGAGCCGGTCACTCCCCGGAGGCGCGGGTCAGGGTGCCGTCGTGGGCGATGACCCGCGCGGCGGCCGGGGCCGACGACGGGGGAACGGACGTGGCGTACTGGTGGGTCTCTGTGAGCCTGAGCGTGCGCCGCACCACGTGGGCGTTGACCGCCCACCGGGCGTTCTCCGGCACCGGGATGTAGTCGTCTTCGGCCGTCTTGGTGGTCGTCGTCGTGTTGCGCGACAGGGAATACTGGATCAGCGCCCCGCCGCCCTCGGTGCGCAGGGCGTAGACGGGGTAGTCGTTGCCGCTGAAGATCGAGTCGTAGCTGAACCCGTCGGCCTTGGCCCGGTCGCGCTCCACGGTGATCTCCTCGGCGAGGTCCGTGGTGTAGGGGCCCGAGGCGATCAGGCCCGCCGCGCCGGTGGCCCCGGTCTCCGCCACGGTGGCGTGCAGCGGCCCCATGTACTGAGGGCTGATCGTGACGCTCCTGTCGCCCGGAGCCACCACGGTCGCGTAGCCCTCGGCGTCGAGCGCGATCACCGGCGCCTTCTGCCCTGACAGCAGACGTGTCGCCGAGCTGAGCCGCCAGTCGCCGGACCTGGCGAAGGTCAGCAGCGTGGGCCGGCCGTCGCGGGCGACCCGCACGGTGAACCAGGGGGAGTCGTCGCCCGGGCCGAACCGCGGCACGTAGAAGGTCGGCGACCCCCATGTGTAGCGGGGCGGCTTGCCGCCGGTGGACTTGAAGGCGGCCTCGGTCAGCTTGGCCTCGGCGTCGCGGTTGATCTCCAGCGCCAGCCGCAGGTCGCCGCCGGCCCGCAACAGGTCGTCGGTGGCGACGAAGGTGGCGAAGACCTCGGCGGCATCGGCCCGCGTGACGGCGGGGCGCTGCGGCGCGGACGTCGGGGGTCCGCTCGCGGCCGTCGCCGCCGCCGCTTCGGAGGGGGCGGGCGGCGAGGAGGCGGAGCAGGCGGCCAGTCCGGCGGCCCCGGCCAGCAGGACGGCGGTGAGCGCCAGCGCCTTCCGCCGACCTTGTGTACGCACCTCGCCATGTTATTCGGGCGGGCGAGGGTCGCGTACTCTTGGGAGACGTGGCACTCATAGATCCGGCAGAAGAGATCAACGAGCTCGCGGGCACCCTCCGGAGCATCAAGGACGTGCTCGACCTCGACGCGATGCGCAAGCAGATCGAGGAGCTGGAGCAGCAGGTTGCCGCCCCCGATCTGTGGGACGACCCCGACCAGGCGCAGAAGGTCACCAGCAAGCTCTCCCACCTCCAGGGTGAGCTCAACAGGGTCGACGGCCTGGTCCGCCGGCTCGACGACCTCGGCGTCCTCTATGAGCTCGCGGCCGAGGAGAGTGACGACGACACCCGGGCCGAGGCCGACAAGGAGCTCTCCTCGCTCCGTTCCGACATCGGCGCGCTCGAGGTCCGCACCCTGCTGTCCGGCGAGTACGACTCCCGCGAGGCGCTGCTGACGATCAACTCCCAGGCCGGTGGCGTCGACGCCGCCGACTGGGCCGAGATGCTGCTGCGGATGTATCTCCGCTGGGCCGAGCGCAAGGGCTACTCCACCGAGGTCTACGACACCTCCTACGCCGAGGAGGCCGGCATCAAGTCGGCCACCTTCACGATCAAGGCCCCCTACGCCTACGGCACGCTCCGCGGCGAGCACGGCACCCACCGGCTGGTCCGCATCAGCCCGTTCGACAACCAGGGCCGCCGCCAGACCTCGTTCGCCGGCGTCGACGTGGTGCCGGTCGTCGAGCAGACCGACCACATCGACATCAACGAGGACGAGATCCGCGTCGACGTCTACCGTTCGTCCGGCCCCGGCGGCCAGGGCGTCAACACGACCGACTCCGCGGTGCGCATCACCCACCTGCCGTCCAACATCGTGGTCTCCTGCCAGAACGAGCGCTCGCAGCTGCAGAACCGCGCCTCGGCGATGGCCGTGCTCCAGGCCAAGCTGCTGGAGCGCAAGCGCCAGGAGGAGGCCGAGAAGATGTCGGAGCTGCGCGGTGCCAGCACGACGTCATGGGGCACGCAGATCCGCAACTACGTGCTGCACCCTTACCAGATCGTGAAGGATCTGCGCACGGGCACGGAGGCGGGCAACCCGTCGGCCGTCCTCGACGGCGACATCGACGACTTCATCGAGTCGGAGATCCGCTGGATGCGCCGCCAGGAGTCAGAGACCGCCTAGGTGCCTGAGCGCCAGCGTCAGGAAGAGCAGCACGACCAGCAGCAGAACGATCAGCGCGGGCGACAGCCCGCCGAAGCCGTGATGGTGCATCCGCTCACGATTGGCGCGGCAGAGGGCACAGCGGCCTTCGACGACCGGGTGGGCACACTGCGCGCATACGAGGTGTTCGCAACTCATGACAGCCCCAAGTCTAGCCGCACAATCGTTTTGTTTCCGTTATGGACGTTCCATGCCAGTCTTCCCCCTAGACTGTCCTCTGGCCAATCGGAACGTCGATCTTTGGTAAAGAGAGACGTCCCCGATGGGCGAGCGGCGGGAAGTGGGCATGTGCCACCCTCGCTTCCGTCTCGACCTCTAGACTGGCATGCCGTGATGCTCTCGTGATCCATTTCGATAATGTCACCAAGGTCTACACGAACCAGAACCGGCCCGCGCTCGACCACGTCTCCGTTGACGTGGACAAGGGCGAGTTCGTGTTCCTCGTCGGCTCTTCGGGGTCAGGGAAGTCCACTTTCCTGCGCCTGATCCTCAAGGAGGAGCGGCCCAACTCCGGTGCGATCCACGTCGCCGGCAAGGACCTGGCCCGCCTCTCCAACTTCAAGGTGCCTCACCTGCGCCGCCGCATCGGCTGCGTGTTCCAGGACTTCAGGCTGCTCCCGAACAAGAACGTCTACGAGAACGTGGCGTTCGCGCTCGAGGTCATCGGAAAGCCACGGCGGTTCATCCGCAAGGTGGTGCCCGAGGTCATCGAGCTGGTCGGCCTGGAAGGCAAGGCCCACCGCATGCCCGACGAGCTGTCCGGCGGCGAGCAGCAGCGCGTCGCCATGGCCCGCGCGTTCGTCAACCGGCCGATGATCCTGTTGGCCGACGAGCCGACGGGCAACATCGACCCCGCGACGAGCATCGGCATCATGAAGGTGCTCGACCGGATCAACAGGACTGGCACCACGGTCGTCATGGCCACGCACGACGCGGCCATCGTCGACTCCATGCGCAAGCGCGTCGTGGAGCTGGAGGACGGCAAGATCGTCCGCGACCAGTCGCGTGGCGTATACGGCCAGGCGTACTGACAGGAGTAGCAGGCAGAAATGCGGGCGAATTTCATCTTCTCCGAGGTCTGGATCGGCCTCCGGCGCAACCTGACCATGACGGTCGCGGTGATCATCACCGTGGCGGTCGGCATGGCGATGCTCGGCGTCGGCCTGATGATCAACACTCAGGTCTCGATGATGAAGGGCTTCTGGTACGACAAGGTCGAGGTCTCGGTCTTCCTGTGCAACAAGGGCTCCGCCATACCTGCCTGCAAGGGCAAGGCGATCACCGCCGAGCAGACCAAGACCCTCAAGGCCCAGATCGAGCAGCTCCCCGGGGTCAAGGAGGTCTTCTACGAGGATCAGGCCCAGGCCTACAAGAACTTCCAGCAGTCCTACGCCTCCAACAAGGCGCTGGTCGACGCCACCAAGGTCGAGGACATGCCGACGTCGTTGCGGGTCAAGCTGGCCGACCCTGACAACTACCAGCCGGTGATCGCAGGCGTCGAAGGCAAGCCCGGGGTCTCGCAGGTGACCAACCAGAAGGACCTGATCGGCAACTTCTTCAAGATGCTCGACACGCTCCGGTGGGCCGCTCTGGTGGTGGCGGGTGTCCTGGTCCTGGCCGCCGCGCTGCTGATCGGCAACACCGTCCGGCTGTCGGCCTTCAACCGGCGCCGCGAGACCGGCATCATGCGGCTGGTGGGGGCGTCCAACCTCTACATCCAGCTGCCCTTCGTGATGGAGGGCATGATCGCCGGTTTGATCGGTGGCGTGGTGGCCGCGGTCTTCCTGATCATGGCGAAGGTCTTCATCTTCGAGGAGGTGGCCCGCTACCTCGCGGTCGGCAGCCAGCTGGGCTGGGACTCCGTTGCCACGGTCATCATGGGCACTTTGGGGATCGGCGTCGTGATCTGTGTGCTCGCGTCCTTTATCACGCTTCGCCGTTACCTCAGGGTCTAGCGAATCGCCGGTAAGGTCGAGTCATGCCACGTGAGACCGGGCGGAAAGTCATCGCCCAGAACAAGCGTGCCCGGCACGACTACCACGTCGAGGACACCTTCGAGGCGGGTCTGGTGCTGCAGGGCACTGAGGTCAAGTCCCTGCGTGAGGGGCGGGCCTCGCTCGCCGACGGATACGCCACCATCGAGGGTGGCGAAGCGTGGCTGCTCAACGTCCACATCCCCGAATACACCCAGGGGACGTGGACCAACCACGCCGCCCGGCGCAAGCGCAAGCTTCTCCTGCACAAGAAGGAGATCGACAAGCTGGCCGCCAAGACCAAGGAGGGCGGGCTGACGATCATCCCGCTCCTGCTCTACTTCAAGGACGGCAGGGCCAAGGTCGAGATCGGCATCGCCCGAGGCAAGAAAGACTGGGACAAGCGGCAGACACTGGCCGAGCAGCAGGCCAAGCGGGAGATGGCCCGGGCGCTGCGGCACCGTAGCCGATGAGCCGAGTTCGCCGTACTCTCACCGCGACCGTCACGCTGGCGCTCGCGTGCACGACTCTGACCGGGTGCTTCGACGAGGCGTCGCCGCACGACGCGGTGCGCGACTTCCTCGTCGGCTGGCAGTCCGAGGACTACGACCTGGCCGCCGACCGCACCGACGGAGAGCGGGCGGCCGTGCGCAAGGCGCTGGCCGACGCCAAGCTGGAGCTCGACGCGGCGTCGTTCCGCTTCAAGATCAAGAGCGTGCACATCGCCGGCGACGAGTCGCGGGCCGACTTCAGCGCCGAGGTCGACCTCGGCGAGAACAACCCGCTCTGGGTCTACGACTCGGTGCTCCCGCTGCACCTGGTCGACGGCAGCTGGAAGGTGCGCTGGTCGGCCTCGGTGCTGCATCCGCAGCTGAAGGAGGGCCAGCGGTTCGCCGTCGACACCAAGCCCACGCGGCGCCAGCCGGTGGTCGACAGGAACGGCGCCTCGCTGCAGCGCCCCCAGTTCCTCTACGTGGCCGGTGTCATCCCGTCCCAGCTCGGTGGCAAGGACGAAGAGGTGGTCAGGCGGCTCTCGGCGATCACCGGGTTCGCCCAGGACCGCCTGCTGAGCCGGATCCGGTCGTCGCCGCCCAGCAAGTTCGTGGAGCTGGCCACGTTCGGGCGCACGCGCTACCTCGCGATGAAGCCGAAGCTCGACACCATCACGGAGATCACCACCCAGCGCCAGGAGCAGCTCTTCGCTCCCGACGCGCCGATGGAGATCGTCGGCAAGGTGAGCGCCCTCACCCCGGAGACCGAGCAGAAGCTCGGCGGCCCGCAGCGCGCCGGCGACTCCGTCGGGCAGAGCGGCCTCCAGAAGGCTTATCAGGACTACCTGACCGGGTCCACGCGGACCAGGGTGATCACTCTTGATCTGCGGACCGGCAAGGAGGCCGCCCTGCTGCAGGAGTGGCCCGGACGCGAGAACCTCTCGGTCAAGACCACGATCGACCGCGCGATCCAGGCCGCCGCCGAGTCAGCGGTCGACCAGGCCGAGGTCAGCGCCCTGGTGGCGGTCGACCGGTCCAACGGCGAGATCCGCGCTGTGGCCGCCAAGGGCCTGAACGAGGAGGAGGACGTGCTGGCGGGCAAGTATCCAGCCGGCACCACCTTCTCCATCGTCGCCTCCGACGCGTTGATCAAGGCCGGGGTCAAGCCCACGCAGCGGCTGGCCTGCCCGGCCGAGCGCACCGTGGGCGGTGCCAGGTTCGCCGAGGCGGGCCAGGTGGGCGGCCTGTCGCCCACCTTCCAGGAGAACTTCGCCAAGGGCTGTGTCACCGCGCTGGCCTCGCTCGCGCGCCGGGTCGACGCGTCCGCGCTGACCAAGAGCGCCAAGGCGTTCGGCATCGGCCAGCCCTGGCAGCTGCCGCTCCAGTCGTTCAGCGGCTCGCTGCCCAAGCTGGACAGTGACGCCGACAAGGCCAAGGCGATCTCCGGCCAGACCGTCCAGGTGAGCCCGCTGTCGATGGCGCTGGTCGCGGCCGCCGTCGCGTCCGGCACCTGGCGCCCGCCCGTGCTGGTGACCGACCCGAGCTCGCCCGATCCGACCGCGGAGATCGTCCCCGAGCCGCCGCCCCAGCCGGTCGCGCTCGACCCCAAGGTACGCACCGCGCTGACCGCGATGATGCGCGCCGGAGCCACCGGCACGCCCGCGCAGACCGGCAGCGGCCGGGTCTACGGCGTGGCCGCCCCGGCCGGTGACGAGGGCAGCAGGCAGGCGTGGTTCGTCGGGTGGCAGGGCGACGTCGCGATCGCCGTCCTGTCCCGCAATTACGACCCCGCGGCGGTGGCCGGAGACTTCTTCGCGACGCTGCGAGACCCGTCGTGAAATCGTCGTGACGGTGAGCAACCGATCCGGGCGGCGCAGGCGTCTTACACAGTGACCGGGCCCGCTCGGGGGGTTGCGGACCCGGTCGCCGCGATGAGCCAGGACTTCATCTCGGGGGAAGTCCTGCCGTCCGGACCGGCTCGACCCTGCCGGTCGGCCCCCGGGAGCGAGTGCCTCGCGCCGCGCTCCCGGGGGTTCTGCCATGCCGGGAATCGAGTTGGCATCTCAGGCGTTAACCAGGGTATCGTCATGTTGCGCGGTTCCCCGGAACCGTGTTGACAACTGCACAGGGGGTGACTGGCTTCGACTTTGACTTTGCAAGTCAGGTGAAGCGGGCCGAGGACTGCGGACATAACCTCGTTAATCCTGTGACCGCAAACAACAAGTGCCAATTCTAAGCGCACTGTGGTCGGCCAGGGTTCCCTGGCTCTCGCTGCCTAAGTAGCGAAACCACTGTCAGCCCGGGAGTGCCTTCGGCCCGGTGTCTGGCATCGTTAGAAGGCTCAACCGAGCTACCCGGCCACGGGGGAGCTCGGGAAATCCAACAGTGGCTGAGCCCGTCGGCGACACGCCTGCGTGATTGCCGGGGCTGAGAAAAGCACAGCAGGCTGCGCCCGGAGAAGCCCTGCCTTGGGGTTGAAGGACGCGGGTTCGATTCCCGCCACCTCCACAAGATCAAACCGCCTCCGGCTCGTCGATTCATCGACGGGCCGGAGGCGGTTTGCGTTGGCGGACGCACCATGGACGCCGGGTGCATTGACGGGTCGGATAGCGTCGTCGGGCGAGCTGTGCGCTTTTCGCGGCTACCGACAGGAGTGAAACCGGTGTCCGACTCCTATCCCCGTGAGGGAACTCCCAACATCACGACCTGGCGGTCCAGGGGCTTGGCGCGATGGCCGGCCTGGGCGATGGCCGCCTCATGGATCGTCGGCATCCTGTGGATCGTCATGTTCTACGTGGACCCCACCATGCCGGTTCTCCACGAGTTCGGGAATCGAAACCTCCTGGTCGGGTTCGGTTTCCTTCTCCTGGGGATGGTGTTCGCGTTGATCCTGCTGGTGACGTCGGCACGCCGTCGCCCCTGAGCGCGTCCGGCCGGATCACCGGTCAGACCTTGGGGCAGACGGTGCCCTTCCGCGGCGGCACGCGGGTGATCAGGTAGCGGTCGACCGCGGTGTTCACACAGTTCGACGGGCCCCCGTAGGCGGTGTGGCCGTCGCCGTCGAAGGTGAGCAGCACGCCCTTCGACAGCTGCGAGGCCAGGGACCTGGCCCAGGCGTACGGCGTGGCGGGGTCGCGTACGGTGCCGACCACCAGGATCGGGCCCGAGCCCTTGGCGTGCAGCGCCTTGGGCGCCGTCCTGCTCCTGACCGGCCAGTAGTCGCACGGGTCGGCGCTGAGCAGGCTCTGCTTGCCCGGCTTGGCGCGCTTCGAGGGGTGGTCGAGGCAGTTGACCGCGAGGCGGGCCTCGAAGTCGTTGGTGTAGGTGGCGTCCGGCCGCCGGTTGTTGCCCTGGTCGGAGAGCCACAGGAAGATCTCGCCGTCACCCTTGAACGCCTGGGCGAACGCCTTGCGCAGCAGTGGCCAGAAGTCCTCGCTGTAGAGCGAGGTGAGGATGCCGTGGGTCACGATGGCCTCGTTGACCTGCCGGCCGTCCGCGTTGTTGCGCAGCGGCGCTCGATCGGTGCGGCGGAGCAGGGCATCGACCTTCTTGACGGACGGGCCGATCCGGTGCGTCCTGAAGGGGCAGTCCTTGACCTTGAAGCAGTCCTTGAGGAACGACGTGAACGCCACGCCGAAGCCGCTGCCCTGTCCGGAGACCATCTCGGCCGACGACTTCGTCGGGTCGATCGCCCCGTCCAGCACCATGGCGCGCACCTTGGTGGGGAACAGGTCCGCGTACGTCGCGCCGAGGTAGGTGCCGTACGAGTAGCCGAGGTAGGTCAGGCGTGATTCGCCGAGGGCGGCCCTGAGCACGTCCATGTCACGGGCGGCGTCGGGGGTGCCCACGTGGGGCAGCAGCTGGCCCGAGTTGACCTGGCAGCTCCGCGCGAACGCGCGCTGCGCCAGGTCGAGCCGCTTCCGCTCGGCGCGTGTGTCGGGGGTGCCGTCCAGCGCGTAGTAGGCGTCGAACTGGGCGCTGGTGAAGCAGCGCACCGGCGAGGAGGCGCCCACCCCGCGGGGATCGAAGCCGACGATGTCGAAGCGTGATCGGATGCGGGAGGAGAAGACGGTCTTGGCGCTGGTCCTGGCGAACCGCACACCCGAGCTGGGCGGACCAGGCGAGTCGCTGGCCGTAGTAGGCGCTCAGGCCGGAGGGGCCGGCGGCCGCCCGGGCGGTGGCCGGGCCGGTGCCGAGGAATCCCGCTGAAAGCAGTCCGATGATCAGGGGCGTGATGAGCCCCGCGAGGCGTCGCATGATCCTGTCCTCGTCTGGCGGCCGAGTGGATGTCAGGTGGTCTGGTGCTCTGATGGTTCGCCGGGCCGGTTGCGAGGGTCTTTAGAGCCGCTGGCGAGCCGCATACAGGGACATCGCCCTCGCTTTCCGGCACGCGAGTGCGATCATGCACTCATGACTCACCCATCACTTGGCCCGGATGAGCTGCTCACGACCACCCGGAGCGTGCGGAAACGTCTTGATCTCAACCGTCCCGTCCCGATGGAACTGGTACGGGAGTGTCTGGAGATCGCCCTGCAGGCCCCGAGCGGCAGCAACCGCCAGGGCTGGCAGTGGATCGTGGTCACCGATCCCGGGCTCCGCGCGAAGATCGGTGACTACTACCGCCGCTCGTTCGAGGTCTACTACCGCTCCGGCGGCTCGGCCACGGCCCTGTTCAAGGACGACCCGGACCGTGCCGAGGTGCAGCGACGCGTGTCCGAGAGCGCGGCGTACCTGGGAGATCACATGGGCGAGGTGCCGGTGCTGATGATCCCGTGCATCCAGGTGGGATCGCGCGGGCTGCCCGAGGGCAACCAGGCGGGGCTCTGGGGGTCGTTGCTGCCGGCGGTGTGGAGCTACATGCTCGCCGCCCGGGCGCGCGGGCTGGGCACCGCGTGGACCACGCTGCACCTGGCCTACGAGCGCGAGGTGGCGGAGCTGCTCGGCATCCCCGGCGGCGTCAGCCAGGGGGCGCTCATCCCCACCGCCTACTACACGGGTGACACCTTCCGGCCCGCTCCGCGTGTTCCGCTCGACGAGGTCCTCCATCTCGACCGGTGGTGACGTCCGGCCGGTAGAAGCCACTCGCTCATCCGGAAATATCGGGATCTGGCTAATGTGTCTGCGGTGAGTGGAGACCGGGTCATCGGCGGGTACGCGCTGCGGCGCGTCCTGGGCCGGGGCGGCATGGGCGAGGTCCACCTCGCCGCCACCCCGACCGGCGGCCTGGCCGCGGTCAAGCTGATCCACCCCGAGCTGGCCCGCGACCCCGCCTTCCGGCGCCGCTTCGAACGCGAGGTGGCCGCCGCCCGGCGCGTGGCCAGGTTCTGCACCGCTCCCGTCCTCGACGCCGGGATCGACGGTGATGTCGCCTACCTCGTCACCGAATACGTCAAGGGTCCCGACCTGGCGCAGGCCGTACGAGATCAGGGGCCGTTGTCCGGGTCCAACCTGGAGGCCCTGGCGGTGGGCATCGCGACCGCCCTCACCGCGATCCACGGCGCCGGGGTGATCCACCGGGACCTGAAGCCGTCGAACGTCCTCCTCTCACCCCTCGGGCCGCGGGTGATCGACTTCGGCATCGCGCAGCTCGTGGACGAGAGTCAGATCAGCCAGTCCATCCTGGGCACCCCGGCGTTCATGGCTCCCGAGCAGGTGCGAGGCGAGCCGCTCGGCCCGGCCACCGACGTCTACGCCTGGGGCGGCGTGATCGCCTTCGCCGGCACGGGACGGCTTCCGTTCGGCGGCGGCGCGCCGGGCGAGGTGCTGTATCGCATCGTCAACGAGGGGCCCGCGCTGGACGGACTCGACCACGGGCTGCGCGAGGTGGTCGAGCGCGCCCTGGCCAAACGGCCCGAGCTGCGGCCCACGACCCAGCAGCTACTGGAGGCGCTGGTCGGCGGCGGTCACGCGCTCACCCCTGCCACGGCCACCCGAGTCGTCGAAAGCACCTGGACCGGTCCCGTCGCCCCGCCCGCTTCGGGCGCTCCGGTGTGGTCCGGCGCGGCTCGCGATCCCGTGGTCCGGGGTGCTGGGACCGGGACAAGGCGGGCGGGCCTGCGGCGGTGGTACTGGGGGGTCGGCGTCGTGATGGCGCTCGGTGTGGCGAGTGCTGTGGCGTTGTCGCAGGCGGGGCCGGAGAGCTGGCCGTACGAGGCCGACTTCGGTGACGCGTGGGCGGTCGGGACGTCGGACGCGGGCGACGCGCGGCCGGTCGGGTCCGGATACGCGCTGACCGTCAGGCCGGGATGGCGGCTGTGGAAGACGGCGCCGCGACCCGAGCCGGACGGGGTCGTGGTGGTGAGTGCGAAGGCGCGGCTGGAACAGGGGTCGGGTGCGTACGGGGTGTGGTGCCGTGGGACGGGCACCGGCGGGAGATACGAGTTCGCGGTGAGCGGCGCCGGCCAGATCACGATCGCCAAGCGCCTCACGGGGCAGGACCCTGTGATGCTGTACGGCCCCGAGAAGGCGCCGAAGGTCGCCGACGACCGCGTCGTCGCCGAGTGCGGCCAGAGCGGTGGCAAGGCGAAGCTGCGCATGTGGCTGAACGAGGTGCTCGTCGCCGAGGCCACGGACCCCGGAACCCCGCTCGGCCGGGGCGAGTCCGGGGTGCACGCGGCGCCCGACGGCGCGGACGAGCTGCGCGTACGGTTCGAGTCGTTCGCCCTCCGGCCCGCGAAGGGCTAGGCGTGGAGCGCGTACGGTTCGGCGTGCTCGGGCCGCTCCAGGTCGAGGGCGGGCGGGTGCCCGGGCCGGCCAAGCACCGGGCGCTGCTCGCCGCCCTGCTGCTGTCGGCCGGGAGGGTGGTGCCGATCGGGCGGCTGATGGCCATGGTCTGGGACGACCGGCCGCCGGCGTCGGCGGAGTCCGTGCTCAGGGTGTACGTCAGCGCGTTGCGCAAGGTGGTCGACGGCATCACGACCGTGCCCGGCGGCTATCTGATCGACGTGCGGCCCGATGACGTCGACTGCCACCGGTTCGAGCGGCTCGTGGGTCAGGCGAGGACGGCCCGGGAGGCGGGGCGGGTCGCCGAGGCCGTCGCGGGGTTCAAGGCGGCGCTAGGCCTGTGGCGGGGGGCCGCGCTGGCCGACGTCGACTCGTCCGCGCTGCGGCGGCTGCACGCCGTGCCTCTGGAGGAGCTGCGGCTGACCGCGCTGGAGGAGCGCGTCGCGCTGGACCTGTCGCTGGGCAGGGGCGGGGAGGTGGTCGGCGAACTGCGCGGGCTGGTGGCGGCCTATCCGCTGCGCGAGCGCGCTTGGGCCCGGCTCCTCGACGCGTTGTGCCAGGCCGGTCGGCGGTCGGAGGCGCTGGAGGCGTACCAGGAGGCGCGGCGGACGCTCGTGGACGAGCTGGGGCTGGAGCCGGGGGCCGAGCTGCGGGAGGCGCACCGGCGGGCGCTGTCCAGCGAGCCGCCCCCGTTACGGCGGATGCCCATAAATGAGACGCCACCCGATATTTCGGACTTCACGGGCCGTGCCCACGTCCTCTCCTGGATCACCACCGCCGCCCAGACGCGGACGCGTGCTTCCGGGCCGGGCACGGTGGGTTCGGGCACGGTGGGTTCGGGTGCGGCTGGATCGGGTGCGGGCGGATCGGGTGCGGGCGGATCTGGTGTGTCCGGGGTGGATGCTCGCCCGGCACCGGTGGTGCTGGTGATCCATGGGCCGCCCGGGTGCGGCAAGTCGGCCGTCGCGGTGCACGCCGCCACCCGGCTCGACCTGCCCGACGGCCGTCTCTACGCCTCCCTGGACGGCCGGCCGCCGGGGGCGGTGCTGGAGGACCTGTTGCGGTCGCTGGGCTGCCCCGACGGGGCGGTCCCCGCCGTGCTCGACGAGCGGGTCAGGATGTACCGCAGTCTCACGGCCACCCGCGCTCTGCTCCTGGTCCTCGACGACGCCGCGGACGAGGCGCAGGTGCGCCCGCTGCTCCCGACGGGGCCCGGCAGCCTGACGCTGGTGACCGGCCGCTCACCGCTCGCCGGGCTGGAGGCCGCCAGGGCGTACGAGCTGGGCGTGCTCGATCCGGACGAGGCCGTGGCGATGCTCGCCGGGGTGGCGGGCCGGGACAGGGTGGCGGCCGAGCCCGAGGCGGCCCGGCGCATCGTACGGCTCTGCGACGGCCTGCCGCTGGCCCTGCGCATCGCGGGCTCCCGCCTGGCCAGGAAGCCGGGCTGGACGCTCGACCACCTGGCCGGGCGGCTGGGTGACGAGCGCCGCCGGCTGGACGAGCTGAGCGCGGGCGACCTGGCGGTGCGCGGCAGCCTGGCGCTCGGCTACCGGGGCCTGGCCGACCCGGAACAGCGATTGCTGCGCCGGCTGGGCGCCCTGTCCGCGCCCGACTTCGCGCCGTGGGTGCTGGGCGCCGACCTCGAACCGCTGGCCGAGGCCGGTCTGCTGCAGTCGCGCGGCCTGGACGAGGCGGGCCAGGAGAGGTACGGCTGGCACGACCTGACCAGGCTCTACGCCGCCGAACGCCTGGCCGGGGAACGGTCCGTCCCCGTCGCCGGCGAACTCGGCGTGGAACCAGGCGGCCGGTCCGGCGCCGAAGGGAAGGGCGGGACCGGGGTCGGCCAGGGACCGGTGAGCGGGCGGGAGGCGCGGGCGCGGGTGCTGGCGGGGATCGCCGGGGAGGTGCTCGACCGGACGAGGCGGGCCAGGACGGCCCTGTTGCCCGCCGAGCCGGGCTCCGGCCAGACGGTGGCGCGTACGGCTGAGGAGATCATGGAGACCGGCAGGCTCCGCACCGAGGCTCGCTGGCTGGGCGCGGAGCGCAGGTTCCTGGTGGCGACCGTCGGCGACTTCCACGACGTGGGCCTGCACGAGGCGGCCTGGCGGCTGGCCTTCTACCTGACCCCGCTGTTCGAGCTGGGCGCGCACCACGACGACTGGCACGCCACCACCGCCACCGGGCTCGACGCGGCCCGCGCGATGGGGCACCGGCGGGGTGAGGCGCTGCTGCTGCGCGGGCTGGCCGACCTGCATCGGGCCGAGGGCAGGCCGGAGTCGGCCGCGGCGGCGCTCAGGGCGGCCCAGCCGCTGGTGGATGGGCTGGAACTGGCCAGGATCACGCTCCGGCTGGGCCTGGTCGAGCGGCGGCCGGAGGCGGCCGGGCGGGCGCTGGCGGGGTGTCTGCGGGTGTTCGAGGAGGCCGGTGACCGGCGTGGCCGGGCCGACGCGCTGCGGGCGCTGGGCGCCGTCCGCCGGGACCTCGCGATGCTGGAGAGCGCCCTGGCGGCGTACCGGGAGCTGGGCGACCCGCGCGGCGAGGCGGAGTCGCTGCGCGACCTGGCCGGGCTGCACCTGGACGCCCGTCGTCATGCCGAGGCGCGCGAGTGCGCCGAGCGGCGGTTGGGCATCAACCGGCGGCTGGGCGACCGCCTGCCGGAGGCGGCGTCACTGCTGCTGCTGGCCCGGATCGCCACGTCGGAGGGCGTCCCGGGTGCGGCGGAGGCGTACGCGCGCGAGGCCGTGGAGACGTTCGAGCGCCACGGCGACCGCCGGGGGGCCGGCCGTGCCCTGCTCGTGCTGGCACGGGCGCGTCTCGATCTGGATGAGATTGATGGGGCAGTTGAGGCGATTACATACGCTATGGGAGAGTTTGACGTTCTCAGTGACAGGGATGGCCGTGCGGAGGCCGAACATCTGACGCGAGAGGCGCGCAGGCGGGGTGGCCGGCCATGGCGCGACTATGCGGATCCTGAAGGTCGTCCGCCTAACGTCGGTCACGAGTAAAGACCCCTACCGGCAAAGGTGTTCAGAAGATGCGGAAAACGATCGCGCTGGCCGTCGCGGCCATCGCGTTGACCGGTTGCGGGATGCTCCCGGGGCAGCAGGGCGGCGGCGGGGAGGAGCAGCAGCAGTCCCAGCGGACCGCGGCCGAGCAGGAGCCCCCGCCCGCCGGAGCGGAGAGCACGTCCGCCCCAGCGGAGAGCGCGTCCGACCCGGCCGCGGAGCAGAGCACGCCGCCGCAGGGCGGCAAGGTGATCGCGACCTTGGAGTCCAAGGTGGCGTCGGGCGGCGACTCCGGCACGGCGCGCGTCGACATCACGGTGCTCAAGCGGCAGGGCAGGACCCTGAGCCTCAACTGGACCATCACCGCCGTCGACGGCAAGGTCAACGTGCACAACGGCTTGGGCACCGGGAGCTTTGACTACTCGGTGGCGAAGGTCTCCCTGATCGACCCGGTCAACGCCAAGCGCTATCGCGTCGCCCGCAACGGCACCGGCAGCGACGCCACGTGCGTCTGCTCCGGCACCCAGGGGCAGTTCCTCCAGGAAGGCGAGGCGTCCACTCTCTACGCGGTCTTCGCGGCCCCGCCGGCTGACATCACGAAGATCAACATCGAGATGCCCATGGTGGGCGTGCTGACCGATGTTCCGATCTCTTAGCGCCGCAGCCCTCGTCCTGACGACGACACTGAGCGGGACGCCGGCACCGCCGGGTCACGCGACCGGCGTCGTCGAGGACCTGGTCCTCCCCATCGAGGACGTCATCGGCGAGATCGAGTCGCTGGACGGCTCGGAGAGCGAGACCAAGCAGGGCGCCCAGGTCACGGTCGCGCTCACCAGCGACGTGCTGTTCGCGCTGGACAAGTGGGTGCTGACCGCCAAGGCCAGGCAGCGCCTCAAGGAGGTGGCCGCCAAGGTCAACACCGAGGGCGCGGGTGGTGTCGTGAAGATCGAGGGGCACACCGACGACCAGGGCACCGACGCGTACAACGTCACGCTGTCGCAGCGCCGGGCGCAGGCGGTCGAGCAGGTCATGCGCGGCCTGCTGACCGGCGCGGGCGTGACCCTCCAGGCCAAGGGGTACGGCGAGAGCCGCCCCAAGCTGCCGAACGTCGTCGAGGGCAAGCCCGTGCCGGCCAACCGCGAGCGGAACCGCCGGGTGGAGATCGTCTACAACGTCGAGCAGTGAGCGGGTCACTCGCCGGGCAGTTCGCCCAGGGTGGCGGTGACCGTCGTGATGTCGCCGCCCGGGAGCAGCACCTCGACCTTGACCTGGTCGCCGGGTTTGCGGGTGGTCAGGTATTCGGCCAGGTCGGCCATCGTGTGCGTCTCCTTGCCGTCGATGGAGAGGATCACGTCTCCCGGCTTGATCCCGGCCTTCTTGGCGCCGCTGCCGGCCTCGACCGCGACCACGCCGACGCCGGCCGGGCTCCCGGTTCCGCCGACGATCGTGCTGCCCCTGATGCCGAGGGCGGCCCGGTGCGTGTTGGTGACCTTGCCGTCGCGGACGATCTGTTCGGCGATGTCCGTGGCCGTGTTGCTCGGGATGGCGAAACCGATGCCGTTGGCCGCGCCGCCGCTCAGGTTGGGGTCGACGGCCGACAGCGTCGGGATGCCGATGACCTGACCGGTCAGGTCGACCAGGGCGCCGCCGCTGTTGCCCGGGTTGATCGCGGCCGAGGTCTGGATCGCGTTGGCTATCGTCGCGGCGGGGGAGCCGGGCTCCTCCGGCTCGCTCACCGTGCGGCCGAGGGCCGAGATGATGCCGTTGGTCACGCTGCCCGACAGGCCCAGCGGGTTGCCCATGGCGAGCACGACCTGGCCGACCCGGAGCTTGGCGGAGTCGCCGAACTTGGCCGGGGTCAGCCCCTTGGTGTCGTCGACCTTGATGATCGCCAGGTCGCCGGGGGCGAAGCTCTTGACCAGCTTGGCGTCGCGTTCGGTGCCGCCGGTGGCCAGCGTCACCTTCATCCGCGTCGCCTCGCCGACCACGTGCGCGTTGGTGATGATGTGGCCCGCCGTGTCGTACACGATGCCGGAGCCGAGCCCTACCTTCGTGGTGATCTGCACGATCGACGGCAGCACGTCGTGGATGACCTGCTCGTAGGCGGCTTCCAGCCCATGTTGCGAGACGGTGGCGCTCGGTGTGGCGGCCGGTGTGGTGGCGCCGGGTGAGGGGGAGGCGACGCTGGTCGGGACGCTGGCCGCGCAGCCGGTGAGCAGCACAGCGGTGGCGATGCCCGCGACGATCTTCCTCATGCGAGGATATCTGCCCAGCTCAACGTGAAAGATACGCCTCGCGCACGTCCCTCCTGCTCAGCTTGCCGGTGGGGGTTCGGGGCAGGGTGTCGCGAAACTCGATGACCCGTGGGTGCTTGAGTTTGGCCAGACGGGGCGCGCAGTGGCGGAGCAGTTCGGCGGTGAGCGCGTCGGATCCGGGCGCTCCAGGGGCAGGCTGGACGAGCGCGACCACCGACTGTCCCCATTCGGGATCGGGCACGCCGATCACCGCCACGTCCGTGACCGCCGGATGCTCCAGCAGCGCGGCCTCGATCTCGGCGGGATAGATGTTGACCCCGCCCGAGATGATCAGGTCGGTCCGGCGGTCGAGCAGGAACAGGTAGCCGTCCTCGTCGAGGTAGCCGATGTCGCCGGGCGTGTAGTCGCGCCCGCGCATGGAGGCCGCGGTCTTGGCGGGGTCGCCGTGGTACTCGAAGCGGTTGACGCCGCCGATGTAGACGAGGCCGGGCTCTCCCCGGGGCACCTCCTGACCGTCGTCGCCGACGATGGTGAAGGCCATCCCGTCCAGCGCTCGCCCGACCGTGCCCGGTCTGGCCAGCCACTCCTCGGAGGAGACCATGGTGGCGACGGCCGCCTCGGTGGAGCCGTAGTACTCCCACAGGACGGGCCCGAGCCAGTCGATCATCGCCTGCTTGGTGGCGGGCGGGCAGGGCGCGGCGCCGTGGTAGAGGTGGGTGAGCGACGACAGGTCGTACGACTCCCGATCGGGCACCGCCAGCAGCCGGTGGAACATGGTGGGCACCATGAAGGCGTTCGTCACCCGGTGCCGCTCGATCAGCCGTAGCGTCTCGGCCGCGTCGAACCTCTCGGGGGCCACGATCGCGTGCCCGAGCTGCAGCGCCATCATGGCCTGGCCGTACGGAGCGGAGTGGTAGAGCTGTGAGCACACCAGGTGCACGCCGCCGGGCGGCAGCCCGAAGTGCTTCCAGCTCTTGCGCATCAGGATGGGGTGGAGCTCCTCGGGCGTGAGGTCGAGCAGCCGCCGGCGCACCCCCTTGGGGCGGCCGGTGGTGCCGGAGGTGTAGAGCATCATCGAGCCGGCCCGCCGGTGCTCGGGCGGGCCGTCGGGCCGCCCGTCCGCGAGCTCCGCTACCGAGAGCGCGCCGGGGGCGACGACCGTCCGGGCGCCGCAGTCGGCGACGATGTAGTCGGTCTCCTCGGCGGTGAAATGCCAGTTGACCGGTACGAGGTAGGCGCCCACCTGGTAGCTCGCGAGCATCATGGTCAGGGCGTCGGAGCCGTTCTTCAAGACGGTCACGACAGTGTCGCCGGGCCGCACGCCGCGCGCGACGAGGCCACGGGAGGTCCGGTTGACCAGGGACAGCAGCTCGCCGTAGGTCAGGGCGTCATCGCCGAGCAGGGCGGGGCGCCCGGGGTCGCCGGCCGCAATCTCGTAGAAACCGCGCATGACCGCGACCATACAGAATTACATTCTGCCGAGGGAATAGCGGAAAAATCCTTCTCCCTGGTGACGTAGCCTCATGGCCATGGCGGACGTTGGAGAACAAGGAAACGCGCATGACTCTCCCACCACCCCGTTCCGGAAGATCGTTCTTCCCGCCGAGGAGACGGTCCAGATCCGCCGGCCACCGGCCTCCGGGCCGTCCCTTCCTCCGTCGGCTCCCGGCTCGTCCCTTCCTCCGTCGGCCTCCGGGCCGTCTCTACCTCCGTCGGCTCCCGGGGCGTCTCTCCCTGCCTCGGCTCCTGGACCGTCCCTTCCTCGATCGGCCCCCGGGCCGTCCCTCTCTCCGCCGCCTCCGCCCAAGCGGGGTCTGCTGGCGCGCATCGGTGACATCCCGATCCGGGTCGTCTACCTGATCGGCGCCATCTTCGCGACGGTGGCCGCGGTGTTGCTGATCTTCATGCTGTTCTCGGGCGACGTGCCGAGCAAGGACGAGCAGACCGCGCGGGTGGTCCCCGTCGCGCCGGTCCCCGCCAGCGCCACCCCTTCGGCCTCGGCCTCGGCCACGCCGTCACCGAAGGTCAGCGAGGTCGCGCTGCCCCCGGCGCCCAGGACCAAGGTCTTCGCCAACCTGCCCGGCACGGCCTCGGTGGTCACCGGGATCATCAACGACACCAAGAACGGCATCAGCTATCCCCGGCTCGGCGACCCGTGGACGGCCAGGTCGTTCCCGCCGTTTACCATCGCGCAGCGGGTCGGCAAGGTGGCGGTTCCGCACACGGTGATCGCCTCGGCCATGTTCCCGGCCGACTCCCCGGAGACCAAGCCGTCGACCGACGCCGACTACCGGGAGCTCGCGGTCCGCGCCGCCCGGTGGACGCTGCGCTCGCAGTATCCGGCGGGCGCCACGCTGACCTGGACGGGGTCGCAGAAGCTCCCTACGGGCAAGGGGTGGACCCTCGCCTACCAGGTCACCTACACCTTGTCCGGCAAGCGGCAGTCGGCGCAGGCGCTGGTGTCGGTGGTCGAGGTCGGCAAGACGAAGCCGGCGATGCTGCTCGCCTCGATCCCGCAGAGCGGCAGATCTCACTGGCGGGATCTGAATACCCTCGCGACCCGAATTCGCCCGCTCTAGGCTAGAAGCACCCTCTAGAATATGGTTCTGGCATGATCTGGACCTGCTTGGAGGATGTGCAATGGCGATCGGATTGAGCGAGGAGCACGAGGCGCTCCGCGAATCGGTGCGCGGCTGGGCCGACCGGAACATTCCCACCGAGCTGCTGCGCTCCGCGACCGACGAGCGCCCGGTGTTCTGGACGGGGCTCGCCGAGCAGGGGCTGCTCGGTCTGCACCTGCCCGAAGAGGCCGGCGGCTCCGGTTACGGGCTGCTGGAGGCCGCGGTCGCCATCGAGGCGCTGGCCGAGCGGATGGCGCCGGGTCCGTACGTGCCGACGGTCCTCGCGAGCGCGGTGATCCACGCCGCCAAGCGTCACGACCTGCTGCCGGGTCTCGCCGACGGGACGGCCACCGGCGCGGTCGCGCTGACGGGCGCCCTCAGCGGCACCCGCGCCGCCGACGGCTCACTCGTCGTGTCGGGCACGGCGGAGCCCGTGCTGGGCGCCTCCCAGGCCGACGTGCTCGTGCTCCCGGTCTCCACCGCCGACGGCGAGGAGTGGATCGCGCTCGACGCCTCCGCCGCGACCGTCACCGCCGTGAAGTCGCTCGACCTGACCAGGTCGGTGGCGAAGGTCGAGCTGTCGGACGTGACCGTGCCGGCCGACCGCGTGCTCGACGGGGTCGAGGGCCCCGACGTGCTCAACCTGGCCGCCATCCTGCTGGGGGCCGAGGCCGCGGGGCTCGCCTCGTGGTGCGTCACCGCCGCCTCCGACTACGCCAAGGTACGCGTCCAGTTCGGCCGGCCGATCGGCCAGTTCCAGGGCATCAAGCACAAGCTGTCGCGGATGCTCGTCGCGCTGGAGCAGGCCCGTGCCACGGTGTGGGACGCCACTCGGGCCGAGGGGCGTGAGCTGGAGTACGCCGCCGCGATCGCCGGGGTGATGGCCCCCGACGCGGCCGTCCAGTGCGCCAAGGACGCGATCCAGACGTTCGGCGGCATCGGCTACACCTACGAGCACGAGGCGCACCTCTACTACCGCCGCGCGCTCACCATCCGCGCGCTGCTCGGCTCCTCCTCCGAGTGGGCTGCCTCGGTCGCCGCGCTCGCCCTGCAGGGCGTCACCCGCGAGATGGAGATCGAGCTGCCCGAGGACGCCGAGGCGCGGCGCGAGTCGATCCGCGCGGAGATCGCGCAGATCGCCACGCTGGAGGGCAAGGAGCAGAAGCGCGCCCTGGCCGCGCAGGGCTTCGTCATGCCCCACCTGCCCGCGCCGTGGGGCCGTGGCGCCAAGCCGCTGGAGCAGGTGCTGATCGCGCAGGAGCTCAAGGCGGCCAAGGTGAAGCTGCCGGCGATGATCATCGGTGCCTGGGTGGTGCCGTCGCTGGTCAGCTACGGCACGCCGGAGCAGCAGGAGCGTTTCCTGCCCAAGACGCTCAGCGGCGAGATGATGTGGTGCCAGCTGTTCTCCGAGCCCGGCGCCGGGTCCGACCTGGCCTCGCTGCAGATGAAGGCGGAGCAGGTCGAGGGCGGCTGGAAGCTCAACGGCCAGAAGATCTGGACCTCCGTCGCGCACTTCGCCGAGTGGGGCATCTGCATCGCCCGCAACTCCTCCGAGGGCTCCAAGCACGAGGGCATCACCTACTTCCTCGTGGACATGAAGGGCGCCGGCGTGACGGTCCGGCCGCTGACCGAGATGACCGGCGAGAACCTGTTCAACGAGGTCTTCCTCGACGATGTGTTCGTGCCCGACGAGCTGGTCGTGGGCCAGGTCGGCGACGGCTGGAAGGTGGCCCGCAACACGCTGTCCAACGAGCGCGTCTCGCTCTCGTCCGGCTCCGGTGGCACTGGGTCCTCGGTGCCCGACCTGCTCGGACTGGCCGGGCGGCTCGGCCGCGAGCTCACCCAGGTCGAGGCGCAGAAGCTGGCCGAGGTGGTCTGTGAGGGCCACTCGATCAACGCGCTGTCGCTGCGGGTGACGCTCAAGCAGCTCGCCGGGGCCGAGCCGGGCGCCGACGCCTCGGTGCGCAAGCTGCTGTCCACCTCGCACGCCCAGCACGTCTCCGAGACCGCGGTCGACCTGCTCGGCGCCTCGGCCGTGGTGGCGGCGGACATGAAGCTCGGCGACGCCGGCTACTGGAACCGGGCCGTCCTGGCGACCCGGGCGATGACCATCTACGGCGGCACCACCGAGGTGCAGCTGAACATCATCGGCGAGCGCATGCTCGGCCTGCCCCGGGACCCCGAACCGGGCAAGTGAGCGGCGGGGGCCGGGCCACCACCCGGCCCCCCACGGGGCATCGTCCGGTTCCCGAGGGTTACGGCACGGTGGTCCCACTCGTGTGCGATGACCGTTCAGTCCGGAGGTTGTCAGCTTGGGCGCTTACGCCGACGAGGCGGCTTGGCGAGATCACGACAACGAGTCACCAGATCATCTATGTCCGGCAGGTTCGGGTCCGCGCCATCGTCGTCACAACAGGCGGGCTTGGTACGTTCACCCACCGGCGGCGCATCCAGCCCGCATACCTCCCACAGCGAGGTATAGACATCGCGCGTCCGGTTGCGCTCATCATGAGGTCCCAGCATCAGAACCCATGCATGACCCGGCTCTTTGAAGGCGACCACGACGCGCATGACGCCTCTCAAATGCTTGACGCACAACCGACTCACCGGCAGTTCCCCCGTGAGCCGATATCCAAGGGCCGCGCACCCCGTGCTTCCAGATCACCGACAAAGGCGACGAATGATCTGAGATCCGCCCCGCGCAAGGTCTCAGCGTGCTTCTCCGCGAGAACCGAGAGGTAGACCTCAGTCTTCACTGGCAGTCAGCTCCGAATTCTTGGAACTCCACTCTGCCCTGATCTCCCGCCACGGACGGCCCTCGCCCTGTTCCACCTGCCGAAGACCGTCGATCAGCTGATCGTTCTCCAGAAGCTCCCGGTCCTGCAGGCGCTGCCAGATCACCTCGGCCATATTCCGGGTGCGGCCGGCCCGGCGTAGATCCTGGATGAGTGTTGCCACGGTGTACAGACGCTCGGCTTCAAGCATCAGGCGGGGTCTTCCCCTGACCGGGACGAGCAGTCCTTCCTTGGCCCACGCGCGAACCGTCTTCTCGTCAACACCAAGGATCTTCGATGCGATCGTCGCCCGCACCGGCTCGGCGTGAGCGAGCAGATCCTGGACAACCTCTCGGACCGTGTCACGGGTGCCGGTCTCATGAGTGCTGGCAACCACCCCGTCCAGCCGTTGTGCCTGCTCGAACAAGGCCAGCGTCGCCCGCTCCTCGATCTCTTTCCGATGAGGAGCCTGCGCCGTGCCACCTGTCTCGTGATCACTTTGCGGCGGGAGCGTCCGATGCTTTCGCTTCTTAGTCGCTCCCGTCGAAGACTTCCGGGGTCTGACATCAGCCATGAGGATGGTTCTCCTTCCCCTTTGATGCTACTCCCTGTTTTAGGCCCAAAACCGGGAGTCAAGCTTTGATCTTTCGGCAAGACGGTCACCTGGCTTGACGTTGGCGCCTTGACCGCATCACTGGCACCGAACCGGATATCCCATTCGTCGTCCGAAGGCGGGACCGTGACCCGGTCACCACGCTTCGGACTCACGCTGAGACTTCTACCGGTCCGAAGTCGCCACGTGTGGCCTTGCGAGCCTGGGCGTAGTGCGCGGGGGCGGCCTTGATCCGAGCGGTCGCCCGCCAGCCCGCGATGACTTCCTGTGTGGTGACATCGACATCAAGTTCCGCGGCGTCAGAAAGTGCCTCCACCAGTTCGAGTGTGAAGGAACGCAGTTCGGCGGAGGTGAGGTGGCGAACCCAGGGAAAGACCTCGGGCATGGCGATGACCAGCGCGCGGGCGGTCGGATCGTGCTTGATGAGGGCGAGGAACAAGCGAGATGCCGTGGCCAGTGTCTGCCCGCGCTGATCCTCACGGTCGGCGGCGGTCAGGTAGAAGTCCGGGGCATCGCGGTGGGTGACGCGTACTCGACCGAGGCGCGCGGCGCGTTCGGCGACGGCTTTCGACCAGACAGCAGTGCTGTCCAGATCGCCCGGGCTTTACTGATCGACATGAGGGATGTTTCGCGCGTCTCGGGGCTGCCGTCGAGTTGGACGGTGCGCCGCAGGAACGCCCTGCCGCCGCCTTCGTAGAGTTCGTACACCGTCGCCCGGCAGAAGCACGTCCAGGTCACTGGCCGTACCCGCTCCAGTGTCAGGTACGGCTGACGCCACTCCAGCCTGTAGTGGTCACGTTGTGCCATGGTCAGGTGCGGGCTCAGGCACTCGTCCGGAGTGATCATGGCATGGTCTCCATGACGACCTCGGATAGCGGGTGCGTCCTGCGGAGTTCCTCGTACCGATGAGCCACGTAGCGGGCGACGGTGGCCGGGTTGTCGACTCCGTAGGTGGTGTACAGGCGCCGTCTCGTCCTCCGCGACATTTGCCCCGTCCACCATCGGTAGACGAAGCCGTCTGTCCAGACGAGAAGATCCATCCAGACGGAGACGAGCGCCACGCCGTGACCGTGGTGCACGTCGGCGGAGATGCCGCAGTCTTTGAGCGCACGCTGTAGTCGCTCGGCTGCGTGGAGCGGAAGAGCACTCATGCGATGAGCATCACCGCCGACATCGGTCCTGGGTAATGCTGTAGTACCGACGGCGCTGGGGATATTCCTCTTACGAATATCGGTGTGGCAGCACTCTATGTCCGGTTTAGCGTTGAGACCGGCGCTTAACCTAGCGCTATGAATCAGAACCAAGGCCGTCTCCCGCCTCAGTTCTGGTCCGCGCCCGCCGTGGCAGCTGCTCTTGCCGAGTGCGACATCCCCGCCGTTCTTGCCGAGGTGCAGGGGGCGAACGACTGGACGCAGGGCCAGTTGGCCGAGGCGGTCGGCTACTCCCAGAGCTGGGTTTCCAAGGTGCTGCGGAATCGTCAGCCGCTCACCGTGGACCAGGTCCGGGAGATATCAATCCGAGTCGGGATACCCCTTCATTTACTCCGATTCGGTGCCCGAGGAGATGACGATCCGACGAAACGCAGAGATTTCGGCAAGGCGGTAGCTCTTACGGTTCTCACCGCCCTGCCGCTGCCTGGACGCGCGGAGGTGGACGAGACCACCGCGCCCATACTGACCAGCATCACTGGCGCTCAACGGCGCCTGGAGGCCACCACACCCGCCCGCGAACTGGCCCGGGGAGCAGTGGCCCACGTGAACCTGACCAATCGCATTCTCGGACGCGCCACCCGCTCGGCCTTCGCGGGCGATATCCGGGCCGTGATGAGCGAGGCCGCCGGTTTCGCCGCATGGGTCCACGCCGACATGCATGACACCGGCACCTCACGCACCTACTACCGCCTGGCAGTCGACGCCGCCCGCCAAGCCGAACACTCCCTGCTGGTGGCCTACATGATCGGCAGCCTGGCAGCCTTCGAGATCGACGCCGACGACCCCGTCTCAGCGCTGGACCTGCTCGCCCAGGCACGAAGGGAACTGGGAGAGCGGCCGCCGGCGACCGCACGAGCGTGGTTGTCCAGCATCGAGGCTCTCGGCCACGCGACCGCCCATGACGCTTCCGCAGCCTTGTCCGCCCTGCGGCAGGCCGAATCCGCGGTGACCGCCAGCGAAAGAGCGGCGGCACCGCCATGGCCCTGGGTCTTCCCGTTCGACCATGCGAAGCTCGCGGGCTATCGAGCCTTGGTCATGGTACGGCTCGGCCGCCCCGACGAGGCCATGGCCGCGTTCGCCGAGTCACTGTCATCGGCCCAGCCCGGCGCCAAACAGCGTGGGGTACTGATGACCGAGATCGCCACCGCCAAGGCCATGTCAGGACAGCACGACGAGGCATTCCACCTGGCCACTAACGCCCTCATGGTGGGCGTCACCTACGGCTCCGAACGGGTCATTCAACGCACCAGACGATTCCGCCGCACCTACGACGGACCGATGACGGCAGACGTCCGGGCGTTCGACGAGCAACTCCGCGCGACTCTCCTCTAGGAAGAAGGTCATGATCCGTATTGCTGTCTCCGGCCACCGCGGCCTGCCCGCCGAGACCGTCACCTTGGTCGACCACGCGATTCGGGAGGCGCTCGCCGAGCATGCTCCCGCGATCATCGGGCTGTCCTGTCTCGCCGACGGCGCCGACCAGCTCTTCGCCCGGGCCATCCTTGACCTGGGCGGAATGTTGGAAGTGGTAGTTCCCGCACAGCAATACCGGGAAGGACTGCCCGCCGAAGCGCACCAGGACTACGACGCGCTGTTCGCCGAAGCCGCGCGCGTTCACGAGCTGGACTTCGTCGAGTCCACCTCCGAGTCGCACATGACCGCCAGTCGTCTCATGCTCGACCACGCCGACGAGCTGTTTGCCGTCTGGGACGGCAGGCCCGCCAGAGGGTACGGCGGAACGGCGGACATCGTGGTCGAGGCCAGAGCACGCGGGCTGAAGGTCCGCGTTATCTGGCCCGAAGGCGCCGAGCGAGACTGACGGTTCACGCCCAGAAAAGCGAGCGTGAGCCGTACGACGGAGTGCTGTGGAGCTATTCCTCGGTCGGGAGCAGGCCCGTCTGGCAGGCACCCCACCCCGATGGGTCACCTGGCTTGACGTTGGTGCTCGCGGGTGTGAGAGGCCCGGTGGTCAGCGGGTGATGGGCTGTAGTGGGCTGGGCGTGCCCGACTTGGCGGGCCGCGGGACGCCCACCTTGATCTGCCCGATGCACGCCGAGCCGCCGTCCACCGTGCGGATCGTCAGCTCGGCCCCGCCGCCCTTGACCGTGGCGAACGTCCAGCCGAAGTCCTTGCCCGCGGGGACCACGGCCTGCCCGCCGCCCAGCCGTACGGCGAGTCTGGTGGGCGTCGGGTTGAGGTAGCCGACCTGAGCCGTCCAGTCACCCTCGGGCAGCGGCGCCGGGAGGCGGAAGATCACCTCTCGGCCCGCGACCGGCACGCAGCCGGCGCTCTGGGGGATCGTCACGCCCTGGATGTCCACCGGGCGCAGGCGGCCCTGCGGGTCGAAGACGAGCGGGTTGCGCACCGGGCCGGTCAGCTGCCGGGCCCAGGTCACCGGGTACGGTGCGATCGGCCCGAGCACCTTGGAGACTCGGGCGTAGTCGTAGAAGAAGATCGGGTAGACGACCTTGGCGGGGACGTGCGTGTCGAGGATGACGGCGTTCGCCCCGGCCCGCTTGAGCGCCAGCCGGCCCGTCTCCACATAGCTCTTGACATGCTCGCCGAGCGGCAGGCGCGCGTACGCGGTGACCGACCACACCGAGCCTGCCGCGAACGCGACGCCCAGCGGGACCCACGCGTACCTCAGCCGGGGCGCCGCCGGGCGCCGCCAGGGCCGCTCCTCGTCGCGCAGCGGGATGAACGCCAGCCCGAGGACGATCGCCAGCACGGTGGCCGTGGGGGAGACGTAGCGCAGCTCGGAGCCGCCGAGGTCGGGGCCGAGCTCCTCGATGCGCCCGATCATGACGGGCACCACGTCGGCGAGCACGAAGTAGGCGAACAGCGCGGCCCAGGCCAGCCAGGCCCGCCGCCGGTAGAGCACGGAGACGGTCACCACGGCCGCCACGACGGCCAGGCTCACCCAGACCATTACGGGCGGCGTCGCGGCGATGGCGTAGTCGTCGCCGATCGGCCGCCACTGCCACGGCCCGCCGAGGGTCGCGGGCACCAGGGAGTCGGTCAGCAGGTTCCAGGCGAAACCGGCGGCGATGGCCGGGTCCGGCAGCCCCGGCCGTACCGTGTCGTTGGTGAGCTGCACGGAGGTGAACAGCTGGCGGAAGAAGATCACGGCGTAGACCGCGATCACGGCGAGGTAGAGCAGCCAGGCCGGTTTGCGCTTGGCGCGCGGAAACCAGCCCAGGGTCAGCACGAAGGCCAGCACCGGGATGAACGGCGCCTTCACGAAGAACAGCATGGCGAGGACGACCCAGGCCGCGGCGGCGACCGCGTGCCGGAAGCGGCCGGTCCGGTTGTAGAGGACGTGCGAGCTCAGCGCCATCGGCAGCGCGATCTGGAACGGCAGCGTCTCGATCACGACCGCCCACCATGACAGCGACGAGATCGTCAGCGGCGTGAGCAGGTAGAAGCCGAGCGGCACGAGGATCGCCGGCCGGGCGCCGAACAACACCCAGAGCAGCCGCAGCAGTGCCAGCCCCGCCGCGCCCAGCAGGCTGATCGTGATGGTGTGGGCGAGCATGTCGTTGTACACGCCGAGCCGGCCCATCGTCCACTGGATGGCGAACGGCCCGGGCACCAGGTGCCCGTAGTCCACCCGCATCAGGTAGTCCCAGGTGAGCCCGTGTTCCAGGCCGCGGGCGATGAAGGTGAAGTCGTCCTGGCGGAAGTAGGTCCGCTGCACCAGGCCGAACTTCCACACCAGCTGGACGGCGATCATCGTGATGGCCGTGGCCAGTACGGCGTCCGCGCGCGCCCATGGCCGGGCCGCCACCGTCACCTCGCTCGTCGCCACCCCGCCCTCCCCATTCGGAAGAGTAGCCACGGGATGATTTATACGGAATGCCCGTTGTCCGGTTGTGATGTCATAGCGGGATGCCGCACACGACCCGCGCCGGGCCGATGGCCGCCCTGCTCGGTCTCGCCCTCGGCTGCCTCGCCCTCGGCCCGGCTCTGGGCTGGGGGTTCGTCCTGGCGCAGGACATGGTCTTCGTCCCGGACCCGGCCTTCTCGCGGTTCACCTTCGGCCTGGCCGGGGGCGCGCCGCGGGTGGTGCCCAGCGACGCGGTGGTCACCGCGCTCTCCTGGGTGATCCCGGGGGAGCTGGTGCAGAAGGCGATCCTGCTCGGCGTCTTCGTGCTGGGCTGCTCGGGGGCCGCGCTGCTGGTGCCCTCGGAGTCCCTGGCGCCCCGGCTGGTGGCGGGGGCGTTCTACGTGTGGAACCCGTACGTGGCCGAGCGCCTGCTGATGGGGCAGTGGGCGCTGCTGCTGGGCTACGCGGGCCTGCCCTGGGTGGTGGGCGCGATGGTCTCGGGCCGCCGGTTGGCCGTGGCGATCGTGCCGGCGGCGGTGGGCGGGTTCGCGGCGATGACGATCACCGCGCTGACGGCCCTCCCGCTGGCGCTCACCGGCACGCGGAGGTGGATGGGGACGCTCCGGACGGGGGCGATCGTGGTGGCGTTCAGCCTGCCCTGGCTGCTGGTCGCGGCACTGCGCCCCGGCGGGGTGACGGGTGACGGAGTCGGCGTGGAGGCCTTCGCGGCCAGGGCCGACGGGCCGTTCGGGGCCGTGGGGAGCCTGCTCTCGCTCGGCGGGATCTGGAACTCCCACGCCGTCCCGGCGGGCTACGACACGCTGCCGGGCGCGGTGGCGCGGCTGGCGCTGGCCGTGGCGGGGATCGCCGGGTTCGCCTTACTCGGGCGGGTGGCGTACCGGAGGGGGCTCGCGGTGGCGGCGGCGGTGGGGTTCGCGATCGCCTGCCTGGGGGTGACCGAGCCGGGGCGGGCGGTGCTCACCTGGCTGATCGGGGTGTGGGGCGGGTTCGCGGTGTTCCGGGACGCCCAGCAGTTCGTCGCTCCGCTGGCGCTGCTGGTGGCCGTCGGCCTCGGGCTGCTGACCGCCTCCGCCGCTTCGGCCCCTGCGGTCGCTTCGGTGGCCCGCCGCGCTCCGGCGTGGGCGGGCGTCATGGTGCTGGTGCCCCTCGCCGTGCTGCCCACCCTGGCGTGGGGCGCGGCCGGGGCGCTGCGGGCCGTGAACTATCCCGCCGACTGGACGGCCGCGCGCGAGGTCATCCGGCGAGACGGCGAGCCGGGAGACATCCTGGTGCTGCCGTTCGAGTCCTACCGGCGCTTTCCGTGGAACGGCCACCGGGCGGTGCTGGATCCGGCCCAGCGGTTCTTCGCCGTTCCCGGTCGCGATGTCGTCGCCAACGACACCGTACGGGTCGGTTCGATGGTCGTCGGAAGTGAGGACGGACGGGCCCGCCAGGTAGAACGCGTACTAGTAGAACCTTCACCGAACCTGCTCCGGGCCGGATTTCGGTACGTGGTCGTCGATGCCGGAACCCCGGACGAACGCCGCGTGTTCGAGGGATGGCTCCGCGCCGCGACGCTGGTGGTGGACGGTGCTGACCTGCGACTGTACCGACTGGACCGGGCGACTGGGCAGGGTGCGTCCGAATAGGTAATTGATCAGCGGGTTTATTAAGATTTCGTTTAGCTACTTCCGAGTAGCAAGAATAGGTTCTAGGTTTGTGACGGTCACCACTGCCGTGTCCGAGGAGGACCCCCCAAGTGATCAAAATCCTCTTAGCAGCGATCATCGGTGTCGCCGTGGCTACGCTCGTGGCGACGGTCACCACCGTCTCCTTTACCGGCGCCACGGCCACACCGGTCAACCAGCCGCTCTACAACTACGGCGACCGGTAACCCGAGTCGTCATGCCGCCCTCCCTCCGAGGGGACGAGAGGACGAGCCGACCACCACTGCTCGAGATCGTCGTTCCGGCGTACAACGAGGAAGGACGACTCCCCGGGGGGCTCCTGCAGCTGTGCGCGAAGCTTGCCCGCATGCCGTTCCCGACCGCTGTCATCGTCGTCGACAACAACAGCACGGACGCCACCGCCGAGATCGTCAGGACCTGGCCGAAGGGGGCGGTCCCGGTCCGGCTGATCCAGTGCCCGGTTCCCGGCAAGGGCGCCGCCGTGCGTGCCGGGCTGCTCGAGACTCGCGCGCCTTTCGTGGGCTTCTGTGACGCCGACATGGCCACCGACCTCGACGCCATCGACGTCGCCTTCGGCCTGCTCCTCTCAGGGGAGCGGGTGGTCGTGGGCTCGCGTTCGCACACCTGCTCCGACGTGGAGAACCGGCACAGCCGGGTGCGCGAGCTGGGCGCCGTCGGCTTCCGTTCGCTGGCCAGGGTGCTCGTGCGCGGGGTGAACGACACCCAGTGCGGCTTCAAGTTCTTCGACGGCGCCCTCATCCGTAAGGTGGCGTCCCGGTTGCGCACTCCCGGGTTCGCCTTCGACGTCGAATTGCTCGCGCGGTGCGCCGAACTCGGCGCGAAGGTGCTGGAGATCCCGGTGCAGTGGCGGGACATGCCGGGCTCGCGTTTCTCGCCGACCCGGCACAGCGCGGGCATCCTGCTCGAACTCGGCCGGATCTGGCTGACCCTGCGCACCGAACCGCGTGCCGGCGCCCGGCCCGCCTGGGACCAGCCGCTGGACTCCGTCGGATATCCGTGAACCGGATCCCCGTGAACATCGCCGTCGTCAACTGGCGCGATCCGTGGCACCCCGCCGCCGGAGGCGCCGAAACCTACGCCTGGGAGATGGCCCGGCGCTTCGCCGCGTCGGGCCATCAGGTCTGCTTCGTCACGGCCCGGGGCTCCGGCCAGCCCGCCACGGACGAACTCGACGGGGTACGGATCGCCCGGATGGGTGGCCTGTTCACCGTCTATCCCCTGGTGCTCGGCTGGCTGCTGCTCCGCCGCTCGCAGTTCGACGTGGTGCTCGACTGCCAGAACGGCATTCCGTTCTTCACCCCCTGGGTGCTGCCCCGTCGCGTGCGGATCTTCTGCGTGGTGCACCACGTGCACGACCGGCAGTTCGAGGTGCACCTGCCGCGCTGGCTGGCGGCGGTCGGGCGGTTCCTGGAGGGGCCGGTCTCGCGGTGGACCTATCGCGGCCAGGTGAGCGTGGCCGTCTCGCCGTCGACGGTCAACGCCATGCGGGAGCGGCTCGGGTGGCGGGGGCCGATCCATATCGTCCCCAACGGCGTAAGCATCAATGGATCACGAAATATCGAGAGAAGTGGGGTGCCTCGACTCGTGTGCGTGGGCCGGCTCGTCGCGCACAAGCGCGTCGACCTCCTGCTCGACGCCGTCGGCGAGTTGAGGAAGCGCTGGCCGGGCCTGACCGTGGACGTCATCGGCCGGGGTCCCGAGGAGGCCCGCCTGCGCGCCCGGCTGCCGGAGGGCGTCACCATGCACGGCTACCTGTCCGAGGACGACAAGGAACGTCTCATCGCCTCCGCCTGGCTGCAGGTGAGCACTTCGCAGGGTGAGGGCTGGGGGTTGTGCGTGCTGGAGGCCGCCGCGCTCGGCGTTCCGACGGTCGCCTTCGACGTCGACGGACTCAGGGACGCGGTACGGCACGGCGAGACCGGCTGGCTGCTCCCCGAGGGCACGGACCTGGCCAAGGGCATCTCGGCGGCGCTGGAGGAGTTGGAGGACGCCGCCCCCTCGGACCCGTACGGCGAGAGAAGCCGGCAGTGGGCGGCGAAGTTCTGCTGGGACCGCAGCGCCGAGCGCATGGCTCTGCTCATGCGGGGCCACGCCGTGGAGCCCGTCTGGGAGAAGTCGTGAGCGAGCGAGCCCTGAGCGGGGAAGGCACGCGCGAGAAAGGCGCGCGCGAGGGAAGCGTTCGCGAGAAGGGCGCGCGCGAGGGAGGCGTGGGCGAGGGAGGTGTGAGCGCGAAGGCTCGGCACCGGCTCTGGCTGGTGATCTGCTGCCTGGGCTTCGCGGTGCTGTCGTTCACCACGGTCCCCGGCCAGATCATCTCCGACACCAAGATCGACCTGGCGCTCAACCCGGTCGGCTGGCTGGAGCGCGCCGCCCACCTGTGGGACCTGCAGCACTTCGGCCAGCTGCAGAACCAGGCAGCCGGCTACCTGTTCCCGATGGGCCCGTTCTTCGCCCTCGGCGACCTGGTCGGCATCACGCCCTGGGTGACGCAGCGGCTCTGGCTGACGTTGCTGCTGTGCGTGGCGTTCCTCGGCGTCGAGCGGCTGGGCAGGCAGCTCGGCATCGGCACCCCCGGCACCCGCATCGTCGGCGCGCTGGCGTACGCGCTGGCGCCCCGCGCGCTGTCCATCCTCGGCGAGATCTCGATCGAGTGGCTGCCCGCCGCGATGCTGCCGTGGATCCTGATCCCGCTGCTCACCGCGTCGGAGACCGGCCAGCGGGCCAGGGGCGCGATCCGGTCGGGCCTGGCCGTGGCACTCTGCGGCGGTGTGAACGCGGTCGCGGTGCTGGCCGTGCTGGTCGCCCCGGTGATCTACATCCTGACCCGGCCACAGCCGGTGCCGCGCTGGCGGATGCTCGGCTGGTGGACGGGCGCCGTCTCGGTGGCCACCCTGTTCTGGTGGCTGCCGCTGCTGCTCGTCGGCCGCTACGCCTTCTCCTTCCTGCCCTACACCGAGACGGCCTCCACCACCACGCAGGTCACCTCGCTGACGAACGTGCTGCGCGGCGCGTCCGACTGGGTGCGCTTCCTGACCGTCGGCGGGGTGAACGACCAGCCGGCCGGCTACGCGATCGCCACCTCGGCCGCGATGGTCGTGATCACCGGCCTGCTCGCCGCGCTCGGCCTGGCCGGCCTGGCCCGGCGGGACCTGCCCGCCAAGGGCTTCCTGATCACGGTGTTCGTGGTGGGCGTGGCCGCGCTGGTCGCCGGGCACATGAGCGCGCTGGAGCCGGTCGTCGCCGAGCCGGTGCGCTGGCTGCTCGACGGGCCGCTCGCGCCGCTGCGCAACCTGCGCAAGTTCGACCCGCTCGTACGCCTCGCGCTCGCCTTCGGGCTGGTCCACCTGCTGGCCGGGGCCCGGCTGCGGGTGCGGGCGGTGGCGCTGGTGGCCTTCGCCGGGCTCGTGCTGCCCGTCTTCAACCAGGGCCTGGCGGCGCCCGGCTCCTTCAAGGAGGTGCCCCTCTACTGGAAGGAGGCCGCCGCCTGGATCAACGAGAACGCCGGCGACGACGGCGTGCTGGTGGTGCCCGGCGCCAAGTTCGGCGAGTACCTGTGGGGCCGGCCGCTCGACGATCCCACGCAGCCGCTGCTCCACGCCCGCTGGACGGCCAGGCAGGTCACCGCCGCCGGGTCCGTGGGCCTGACCAGGCTGCTCGACGCCATCGACCAGCGGCTCACGGCCGGCCACGGCTCGCCCGGCCTGACCGAGGTGCTGCGCCGGATGGGCGTGCGCTACCTGGTCGTCCGGAACGACCTGATCAGGGCCAACCTGCAGGGGGCCTGGCCGACCAGGATCTACGAGACGCTACGCGAGTCGCCCGGCATCACCAAGATCCGCTCGTTCGGCGGCGAGGTGGGCGACAGCGTCACCGACGACGTGATCGAGTCCGTGGACTGGCCGTTCCCCGCGCTGGAGCTGTACGAGGTGTCGGGCAGCTCGGAGCTGGTCGACGTGCGGCCCGGAGCGGAGGCGCTGCGGGTGCGCGGCGGCCCCGACTCGCTGCTCACGATGGGCGACCTCGGCCTGCTGGGTGACGGCCCGGTGCTGGTCAACGGCGACGCCGGTCGGCAGGAGGTGCCGGTCGTCACGAGCGACACGCTGCGGCTGCGTGAGCGGCAGTTCGGCGAGATCAGGTCCAACTGGACCCCCACCCTGACCGCCGACCGGCGCGACGACTTCACCGGTGTCAGGGCGCTCGACCTGCTGGAGGACGGCTGGCTGGAGGAGACCGCCACCGCGGAGTACGGCGGCATCTCGGCCATCACCGCCTCCTCCTCGGTCGCCGACGCCGGCGCGATCCCCGGCCTCAGCGCCACCGGCCGCAGCCCATGGGCGGCCATGGACGGAGACTTCGAGACCACCTGGGAGAGCGGCGGCTGGAAACGGCCCGAGGGCGAGTGGCTGCGCATCGACCTGCCCCAGGAGCGCGACATCCCGTCCTTCCAGGCGACGTTCACCAACAACGTGCTGCTCGGCCAGTCGATCAAGCGGGTGGCCGTGGTGACCGAGGGCGGCCGGCTGGTCCAGCAGGTCGAGCAGACCAACACCCCCCAGACCCTGCGCACGCCGCCCGGCCCGACGAGCTGGCTGAAGATCGAGATCGTGGACACGTACAACCGGGGCTGGAGCTTCGTGCAGCGGGTCGGCATCACCGAGCTCGCGATCCCCGGGATCATCCCGAGCCGCACCATCCGGCTGCCCGGACAGGGCGGCGACGTCTACGTGATGGACCGCGGCCTCGACGCGCGCCCCGAGTGCATGCGCGACCCGGCCCGCTGGATCTGCAACCCGCTGCTGGCCAGACCGGGCGAGGAGGGCGCCGGCTTCGACCGGACCTTCACCGTCGAGGAGGAGCGCACCGCCGCCGTCCAGGGCACCGCAGTGCTGCGCGACGCCGAGCTGGTCGACCGCTTCACCCGGCTCAGCGCCGACGTGACCAGGGTCGAGGGCTCGTCACAGGTGAACAAGGAACCCGTGGTGGCGCCCCGGTCGGCCTTCGACGCCGACGCGTCCACCACCTGGGTGCCCTCGCCCTCCGACGCCGAGCCCACGCTCACGATCCGCTGGAAGGGCAAGCGGAACGTCTCCCGGATCCAGGTGGCCCGCCCCGGAGGCGACAAGCAGCCGCTCGACCTCGTGGTGATGGGCGACAAGGGTCAGGTGCGCAGCGGCCGGGCGGACGCCGGCGGCACCCTGGCCTTCCAGCCGATGTCCACGTCCTCGCTCAAACTGCGCTTCTACCCTGTCTCCAGGCGGCTCCAGGTCACCGAGCTGATCGTGCCCGGCGTCCGCCCGGCGAGCAGGCCGGAGGGCATCCCGTTCCGGCTGGCCTGCGGCCAGGGCCCGGAGCTCCAGGTCAACGGCCAGACCATCCGCACCAAGGTCAGCGGCACCTATGCCGACCTGCTGGAACAGCGTCCCGTGCGGTTCACCGGCTGTTCGCGGGCGGAGCTCGGCGGCGGCGACAACCGGGTGCGGGTGGCCGGCTGGGACCCGTTCGAGATCACCAACCTGGTCGTCGGCTCGGTGCCCGAGCGGCCCGCTCCGGTGGAGGGCGCCGCGCTGCCCGGCACCTGGACCGCGGCGCTGCGCGAGGTGCGCGTGGCCGCCCGCCAGGACTCCTTCCTCGTCGTCAACGAGAACTACAACGCGGGCTGGCACGCCACCGTCGAGGGGCAGGTCCTGCGGCCCGCGCGGATCGACGGCTGGAAGCAGGCCTGGGAGCTGCCCGCGGGCACCTCGGGGACCGTGCGGATGGAGTACGGGCCGGACAAGCCCTACCGGCTGGCGCTCGGCCTCGGGCTGGCCGGGATCGCGCTGCTCGTCCTGCTCGCCCTGGTGATGCGCGGCCCCAGGCCCGAGCACGTGCTGGAGACCGCGTCGGCGTCCGCCGCCCGCCTGTCCCGGTGGCGGGCGCCGTACGTGATCGTGCTGGGGCTGGGGTTCGGCGCCTGGGTGGCGGGCTGGCAGGGCATGCTCGTGGTGCTCGCCGGCGTCGTGGTCGTCCTGTGGCCGCGACTGCCGAGGCGGGCCGTGCCCTGGGTGGCCGCCTGGCTGTTCGGCGGGGCGACGGTGTCGCTGGCCGCGGCCATGGCGTTGCGCGACTACGGCGTGGACGTGGAGCTGCTGACCGACCACGTGCCGCAGCTCCTCGCCTGCGCGGCCATGGGCGTGCTGTTCGGGCAGCTCGTCAGCGCACCGGTGCCGCCTCCTTCGCCGCGGGAGCGTCCGGCGGCGGAGCAGGTGCTGACCCGCGCCGGCTCAGCCTGAGCGCGTTCTCCTCGATGAGGTGGTAGCTCGCGACGCTCACCAGCATGGTGCCGACGAACGTGAGGATCGCCACCTGCACGAAGTCGCCGGTGAACGGCTGGGTGCCGGTCACCTTGTAGTAGAGGGTGATCACCGGCGCGTGCCAGAGGAAGAAGCTGTAGGAGATCCGGCCCAGGTAGGCGGTCACCGGGTTGCCCAGCACCCGGTGCCGGAGCGAGTCGTGCCGGGGGGCCAGCGCGAACGGCGCGACCACCAGGATCGCCACCGACGCCTCCAGGCCCATCCGCCAGAGCGACTGCCCCATGTCCGGCAGCGTCAGCGTGCGCGGGCCGGCCAGCTCCGTGCTCAGCATCACGTACAGCAGCAGCGCCAGCACGAGCAACTGCGGCGCCAGCGCGTCGATGGCCTTGATCTCCTTGCGCCACACCGACAGCACGGCCATCGCCATCCCGGCGGCGAAGTAGATCAGGTGGTGCGGCAGCCAGAGCGCCATCTCCGGCTCGTCGAGCGAATGGGAGACGATCACGCTGGCCACCGAGATCACCGGCAGCACGGCGATGCCCGCGAGCAGCCGCACCGGCCGGTTGCCGCGGCGCGCCCATTGGTGCAGCAGCCAGGCGAGCAGGGGCAGCACCAGGTAGAACGCCATCTCGATGGGCATCGTCCACATCTGGTAGAGCCCGTCGGGCGCGCGGTCCTGCTCGGTGTAGTTCTGCAGCAGGAGCAGCCACTTGGCCCAGCCGGTCCAGTCCATCGAGCTCCACGCCAGCAGCGCCAGGAACGTGACCACCCAGTAGGCGGGCAACACGCGGAACGCCCGGCGCCAGAGGTAGAGGCCGGGACGCGGCGCCGGGGCGTCCTCCAGCAGGGCCCGGACCCACGGACGGTAGAGCAGCAGGCCGGAGAGCAGGAAGAAGATCGGCACCGCGACGCCCAGCCGGGTCGTCATCCAGGCGAACATGCCCTCGCGGTACATGACGCCGGTGTTGCCGGCCACGTGCAGCACCCAGACGCCGAGCGCGGCCAGGGCGCGGATGCCGTCGAGCGCGCCATCCCTCTTCAAGGACGCTTTCTCAGTACCAGGACCAGGTTCCACGTTGCGAACTCCCTGACGATCGGGACGTGCAGCATCGGGCGGGACCACCAGGGCAGGTAGCGGGGGAAGGCGTCGACCAGGTCCACCCGCCGCTCGCTCCGGGCCCAGCGCAGGCCCTGGGCGACGGAGACGGGGTAGAGGCTCTGGCCGTAGCGGTTCTTCGGCGCCTTGCCGTACGTGTCCTCGTATCTCCGGGCGGCTCGGTGGCCACCCAGATAGTGCCAGGGCGAGGTCTCGTGACCGCCCCAAGGGGAGAGCCAGTTGGTGTACGCCAGGAACACCAGGCCGCCGGGCTTGGTCACCCTGACCATCTCGGCGGCCATCCGCCACGGCTCCGGGACGTGCTCCAGCACGTTGGAGGAGAAGCAGACGTCGACCGAGGAGGTGCGCAGCGGCAGGTCGAGGGCGCTGCCGAGCAGCCCGCCGCCGGGCGTGCCCTGGCCGGTCAACTCGCCCGCGTCCACGTCCACGCACACGCAGCGGGCGCCGTGGCCGCGGAACTCCGTGGCGAAGAAGCCGGGGCCGCCGCCCACGTCGAGGACGAGCCGGTCGCGGAGGTCCACGTACTGGCGTAGCTGGGCGGCCGTGTCCGCCGCCAGCGTCGTGTAGTAGCCCTGCTGGTCGTCCTGTTCGGAGCGGAACGCCCGGAATAACCGGATGGACCGCGCCAAGTCAGCGCGCCTGGGCATATCTCCTGCTTTCATATGCGGAGTCACTCTAGAACTTGTTTCTATCGATTTGATTGCGGCTCCGTTCCGGACGGTGACGCATGTCACTCACTGTCATACTTTGTTGCCGGATGTTCGAGCAAGATAACAACAGGTTCTAGGATCGCGGAGGCCGTTGATGGGTCGCATCTCCACGCTCGTCCTCATCGGGGTCGGGGCGTTCTTCATCGCACTCGCCCCGCTCGTGAAATTCTGGGCGGCAGAGAAGATCATTTCTGCCCCCGCGAACCAGTTCGGTATCACCCACCTGGAGGCCAAGGGCGCGCAGTACTTCTCCAAGCAGGACCTCAAGGTGCTGACGGCCGACCTTGACATCATCGTGACCACACGTGGCGACGTGAAGGAGGCCAACTCCACCCGGGTCGTCTGGGACGAGGCCACCGTGGTCAACGACGTCACCAACGCGCGCCCGCAGATCGACCTTAGCGACCGTCGCAGCGCCTTCGACAAGTACTCCGGCGTGGGCGTGAACTGCTGTGGCGTCAACGTCGCCAAGGCCCCGGTGACGCTGGAGGGCCAGATCTACAAGTTCCCGTTCGACACGGAGAAGAAGACCTACAAGGTCTTCAACTCCAGCGCGATGAAGGCGTTCGACGCGCGCTTCGTCCGCGAGGAGAACGTCGGCGGCCTGCCCGTCTACGTCTTCGAGCAGGACGTGCCGCCCACCAAGACCTCGACCCTCACCGCTCCCGCCTCGGTGCTCGGCATGACCGACACCACCGGCGACGTGCAGGTGGACCGCTGGTACGACGGCAAGGTCACCTACTGGATCGAGCCCTCCACCGGTGCTCCGGTCAAGCAGGAACAGCAGCGGCACGAGGTGCTCAAGACCCAGGACGGCATCGAGCGCTCGGTGGCCTTCGTCGCCGTCGCCAAGATGACGGACGAGACGGTCGGCAAGCTGGTGCAGAGCGCGGAGGATGGTAAGGGCCAGATCAACCTGCTGCGCAACATCATCCCGCTCGTCCTGCTGGTCGTCGGGGTCGTGCTGGTCGTGGCCGGCGTGATGCTCGGCCGCCGCTCCCGCGAGTCCTGACCGTTCTTCCGGGGCCCCGCGTCACGCGGGGCCCTTTTTGCTGCCCGGCCCTTTGTCCTTGCCGGTCGGCTCGTAACGGTACGTAATTAGAACGGGTTCTCGGTCGATGTTACTGGCCAGTACCGATGAAAGGTTCTAGAGTAGAACACGTTGCAGTTCGTTATTCGGTGGTCGTATTGTCGATGTATGCGGACACGTGTCACGGAGATGTTCGGGATCGAACTGCCGATCTTCGCGTTCAGTCACTGCCGGGACGTCGTCGCCGAGGTCAGTCGCGCCGGCGGAATGGGCGTTCTCGGCGCCCTCTACTTCACCCCCGAAGAGCTCGAAATGGAGCTCAAGTGGATCGACGACCACGTCGACGGCAAGCCGTACGGCGTCGACGTCGTCATGCCCGCCTCCTACGAGGGCGCGGACTTCGCGGCCGACGAGCTGGTCGGCCGCCTCCAGACGATGATCCCCCCGGGCCACCGGAAGTTCGTCGACGACCTGCTGGCCGCGCACGGCGTGCCGCCCCTGTCGGCCGACGCCGACGCGGGCAAGGTGCTGCTCGGCTGGACCGACGCCACCGCCCGCCCGCAGGTCGAGGTGGCGCTCAGGCATCCGATCGCGCTGCTGGCCAACGCCCTCGGGCCGCCCCCGGCCGACGTGGTCGACCTGGCCCACTCGCACGGCGTCAAGGTCGCCGCCCTGGCCTCCACCCCACGCCACGCGCTCAAGCAGGTCGAGGTCGGCGTCGACGTGGTGGTCGCGCAGGGCACCGAGGCCGGCGGCCACACCGGCGAGATCTCCACCATGGTGCTCATCCCGCAGGTCGTCGACGCGGTCGACGTGCCGGTGCTGGCGGCCGGCGGCATCGGCAACGGGCGCCAGATGGCCGCCGGCATGGCTCTGGGCGCCGAGGGCGTCTGGACGGGCTCGCTCTGGCTCACGGTCGAGGAGGCCGACACGCCCCAGATGGCCAAGGAGCGCATCCTGGAGGCCACCTCCCGCGACACGGTCCGCTCCCGCAGCTGGACCGGCAAGCCGGCCCGGCTGCTCAAGAACGAGTGGACCGACGCGTGGGAGGCCCAGGAGTCGCCGGGGACGCTGCCGATGCCGCTGCAGTTCATGCTGGTCTCCGACGCCCTGCGGCGCATCGGCCGCTCCGACGCCGCCGAGCTGGCCACCTTCCCGGCGGGTCAGATCATCGGCATCACCAACCAGGTGCGCACCACCCGCGACGTCATGTACTCGCTCGTCGAGGAGTACGCCGAGGCGCTGGAACGCCTCGGCCACATCACCGACGACTGACTCACACCGGAACGACGGTCACCAGATCTTCCAGGCCTGCGAGGTCCTGGGATCAGCGGCCCTGGTAGGTGGCGGGGCGCTTCTCCTTGAAGGCTCGGGCGCCCTCGCGGGCGTCCTCGGAACCGATCACCGGCCAGCCGAGCTCGTCCGACACCTTCAGCGCCTCGGGCTCGGACAGGCCGAGCGTGTCGCGGTAGGCGCGCAGGATGGCCTGGACGGCGAGCGGGCCCGAGGCGGCGACGTCGGCCGCGATCTCCCGGGCCACCGTCAGGGCCTGGCCGTCCGGCACCACGCGGTTGACCAGGCCCATCGTCAGGGCCTCGGCCGCGGTGACCGGGCGGCCGGTGAGCAGCAGGTCCATGGCGTGGCAGTAGGGGATCTGGCGGGCCAGCCGCACCGCGCTGCCGCCCATCGGGAACAGCGCGCGCTTGGCCTCGAAGAGTCCCAGAGTGGCCGACTCGGCGACCACCCGCAGATCGGTGCCGACCAGGAGTTCCGTGCCGCCCGCGACCGCGTAGCCCTCCACCGCGCAGACGATCGGCTTGGTGGGCAGGTCCTCGCGGAGCAGGCCCTTCCAGTGGTAGTTGGCGATCTCGGCGGCGCGGGCCCGCACCTCGGGGTCCGTGGACGGCTGGCCCATGGCCTTCAGGTCGGCGCCGGCGCAGAAGGTGCCCTCGGCGCCGGTCAGGATCGCCACCCGGACCTCCGGCTCGGCCGACACGTACGCCCAAGCCGAGGCCAGGCCGATCAGCATGTCGGAGGAGAGGGCGTTGCGGGCCTCGGGCCGGTCCATGGTGACGATCACGAGTTGGCCGTCGCGCTCGACGCGGCAGTGGGACGTGCTGATCGGCAGGAGTTCCACGAGAGCCTCCGAGATGATTGAATCAAACGCTTGTTCAACGCCGCCGATGATAGCGCGCCGGATGCCGGGAACTGGTCTGATCAAGCGCTTGCTCCCCTCTTCACCGGCGGGTTACGCTGCCCAAGCAAATAAGAACAGGTTCTCGTTTCGCCTGCCTGGGCCGGTCGTGCGGTTGTGGGTTCGGCCGTCTCCGGCATCGAACATTGACGAGGAGTTCCATGGGCACGCTCGGTTTCTGGAGGCTGGCGCAGGCGGATCCCGACTGGATCGCGGCCGTGGACCCCGACGGCACGGAGCATCGCGCCGGCGACCTCCTCGCCCGGTCCAACCAGCTCGTCCACGGCCTCCGGGAGCTCGGCCTGCGGCCCGGCGACGGCTTCTCCGCTCTGGTGCCCAACGGGGCCGACGGGCTGGTCTTCTACCTGGCGGCGCTGCAGGCCGGGTGGTACTACACGCCGATCAACTGGCACCTGACCGGCCCGGAGATCGCCTACATCGTGGCCGACTCCGAGGCCAAGGCCTTCCTCGTACATCCCCGGCACGCCGTGGAGGGGGCGCGCGGAGCCGAGGCGCTGGCGCCCGAGCGCCGCTTCGCGCTGCCGGGCGGCGACGTCCCCGGGTTTCGCCCGATCGGCGACCTCATCGACGGCCGGCCCGTGAGCACGCCCTCCGACCGTACGGCCGGGGCCACCATGCACTACACGTCGGGCACGACCGGCAAGCCCAAGGGCGTCAGGCGGCAGCTCTCCGGGCTCGACCCCGACGACTCCGCCGAGCTGATGACGTTCCTGCTGGGCCTGTTCGGCATCACGCCGGGGCAGCCCAACGCCCACCTGGTCACGTCGCCCAACTACCACACCGCCGTCACCCAGTTCGGCGGCACGGCCCTGCACATGGGGCACACCATCGTGTTCACCGACAAGTGGGACGCGGAGGGGATGCTCCGGCTCTGCGAGCGCTACCGGATCACCAACTCGCACATGGTCCCCACCCACTTCAAGCGCCTGCTCGCGCTGCCCGAGGAGACCCGGCACGCGTACGACCTGTCCTCGCTCAAGTGGATGATCCACGCCGCCGCGCCCTGCCCGGTGCCGGTGAAGTGGGCCATGCTCGAGTGGTGGGGCGACTGCGTCTACGAGTACTACGCGGCCACCGAGGGTGGCGGCACCCTGGCCACCCCTGAGGGCTGGAAGTCCCACCCGGGCACGGTCGGCTCGGCCTGGCCGATCAGCGAGCTGCTCGTCGTGGACGACGCGGGCGAGCCGGTGCCGACCGGGACCGCGGGGACGATCTACATGAAGATGCTCGGCGCGACCTTCGAGTACAAGGGCGATCCGGCCAAGACGCAGGCGAGCCGGCTCAAGGACTACTTCACCGTCGGCGACATCGGCTACCTGGACGAGGACGGCTTCCTCTTCCTGTGCGACCGCAAGGCCGACATGATCATCTCCGGCGGGGCGAACATCTACCCGGCCGAGATCGAGAACGAGCTCATGGTCCACCCCAAGGTCGCGGACGTCGCCGTGTTCGGCATCCCGGACGAGGAGTGGGGCGAGCAGATCAAGGCCGTGGTGGAGCCCGCGACCGGGATCACGCCGGGGCCTGAGCTGGTGGACGAGCTGCTGGCCTCCCTGGATGGCCGGCTGGCCCGGATGAAGTGGCCGAAGACCATCGACTTCATCGAGGAGATGCCCCGCGAGCCCAACGGCAAGCTGCTCAAGCGCAAACTCCGTGCCCCCTACTGGGAGGGACACGACCGTGCCATCTGAGAGCGGGGCGCTGGTCGCCCGGCACGTGCTGGAGTTCCCCGGCGGCTACACCCGGACCACCGGGCCGGTGATCGGCCGGTTCCTGACCGAGCTGCGGGCCGGCCGGATCGTCGGCGTGCGGACCGCCGAGGGCAGGGTGCTGGTGCCGCCCCTGGAGTACGACCCGGCCACCGGCGACGCCGTCACCTCGGAGTACGTCGAGGTGGGCCCGGCCGGGACCGTCACGGCCTGCGCCTGGGTGCACGAACCCCGCCCCGGGCACCCGCTCGACCGGCCGTTCGCCTGGGCGACGATCAAGCTCGACGGGGCCGACACCTCGCTGGTGCACGCCGTGGACGCGGGCAACCCGAAGGCGTTGTCGCCCGGGACCCGGGTGTGGCCGGTCTGGCGCCAGGACCGCGATGGCCAGATCACCGACATTTCACACTTCGCTCCCGAGGTGACGAAGATCGTGTCCCACGTGCGCGCCGAATACCGGCTCCAGGCCGGCGGGGCGCTGGGCACCTTCCTCGAAGCCATCGGCCGGGGCGTCTTCATCGGCGGCGCCTGCGCCACCTGCGGCCAGGTCTACGTGCCCTTCCGCGGCTCCTGCCCGGAGTGCGGCACCGTGATCACCGAGCAGGTCGAACTGCCTGACACCGGGACGATCACCACCTTCGCCATCAACAACCTGCCCGACCCCCGGGCCCCCGAGGTGCCGTTCGTCTCGGCGTACATCCTGCTGGACGGCTCGGACAGCCCGCTGATCGCCCTGGTCGGCGGGGTCCCCGCGCACGAGGTGCGGCAGGGCATGCGGGTCCGGGCCGAGTGGATCCCGCGCGAGGAGTGGACACCGTCCCTGGCGAACGTCCGGTGGTTCGCCCCCACCGGCGAACCGGACGTGGAGCTGTGATCAGAGACGTGGAGCTGTGATGAGAGACGTCGCCATCGTCGCCTTCGCCCAGACCAGGCACACCGGCCACGACACCGGCCTCTCCGAGGCCGAGATGATCCTGCCCGTGATCAACGAGGTCAAGGAGCGAACCGGGCTCCAGCGGTTCGGATTCACCTGCTCCGGCAGCTGCGACTACCTCGCCGGCGCGCCGTTCTCGTTCGTCTCCGCGCTCGACGCGGTCGGCGCCTGGCCGCCGATCTCCGAGAGCCACGTGGAGATGGACGGCGCCTGGGCGCTCTACGAGGCCTGGGTGCGGCTCCAGCACGGCGACATCGACAGCGCCCTGGTGTACGGCTTCGGCAAGTCGTCACTCGGCGACCTGCGCGCGATCACCACGCTCCAGCTCGACCCCTACTACCTGGCGCCGCTCGGCCTCGACCAGCTCTCCGTCGCCGCCCTGCAGGCCGCCGCCGCCGGCGTGGACCGCGCCGAACTCGACGAGATCGTCCGGCGCAGCCGCGCCGACGGCCGCGGCAACGCGTACGCGCTCGACCTGCCGGAGGAGGTGCCGGACGGGTTCGCGGTCGAGCCGCTGAAGACCGCCGACATCGCCCCCATCACCGACGGCGCGGCCGCCGTGGTGCTCGCCACGGGTGACCTGGTCACACGGCTGTGCGACAACCCCGCGTACATCAGGGGCATCGCCCATCGCATAGAGCCCCATTACCTGGGCATGCGGGATCTCGCCCGGTCGGCCTCCGCGGCCGAAGCCGCACGCGCCGCGGGGGTCGGCAAGGGTGCCGTAGAGGTGGCCGAACTGCACACCCAGTTCGCCCACGAGGAGCCGATCCTGCGCCGGGCGCTCGAACTCCCCGCCGACACCGTGATCAACCCCTCCGGCGGCCCGCTCGCCGCCAACCCCGTCATGGCCACCGGGCTGATCCGCATCGGTGAGGCCGCCAGGCGCATCCACGACGGCACCGCCTCCCGGACCGTGGGCCACGCCGCGAGCGGCCCCTGCCTGCAGCACAACCTCGTCGCGGTCCTGGAGGCATGAGCCCATGAACCGGCGAGGCCGCGTAGCGAACGAGGAGTGGTGAGCGACCAGTGAACAGGTGCGCGGTCATCGGCGTCGGCCAGACGCATTACACGACCAAACGCAGGGACGTGTCGATCGCCGGGCTGGTCCGCGAGGCCGCCCTCAGGGCGCTCGACGACGCCGGGCTCACCTTCAAGGACATCGACGCGGTCGTCATCGGCAAGGCGCCCGACCTGTTCGAGGGCGTCATGATGCCCGAGTCCTACCTGGCCGACGCCCTCGGCGCGGCGGGCAAGCCGATGATGCGCGTGCACACCGCGGGCAGCGTCGGCGGCTCGACGGCCCTGGTCGGCGCCGGCCTCATCCAGGGCGGCGTACACGACCGGGTGCTCGTCGTGGCGTTCGAGAAGCAGTCGGAGTCCAACGCCACCTGGGCGCTGACCACCCACCCGCCGTTCAGCTCGTCGCTGGTGGTGGGCGCCGGCGGCTACTTCGCGCCGCACATCCGCGAGTACATGCGCCGGACCGGCGCCCCCGGCCACATCGGCACGCTGGTCGCGGTCAAGGACCGGCTGAACGCGCTGAAGAACCCGTACGCGCACCTGCGGATCCCCGGCATCGACCGGGCGATGGTCGAGTCGACGCCGATGCTGTGGGAGCCGATCCGCTACCTGGAGACCTGCCCGTCCAGCGACGGCGCCTGCGCGATCGTCCTGTCGTCGGAGGACAAGGTCACCGGCACGCCCGCCTGGGTGCACGGCGCGGCCATGCGCTCCGAACCGATGGCCCGGGCCCGGCGCGACACGGTCAGCCCGCAGGCAGGCAAGGACTGCGCCGCCGACGTCTACCGGCAGGCCGGCATCACCGACCCGCGACGGCAGATCGACGTGGCCGAGGTGTACGTCCCGTTCTCCTGGTACGAGCCGATGTGGCTGGAGAACCTGGGATTCGCCGCGGAAGGAGAAGGCTGGAAGGTCACCGAGTCGGGAGCCACCGCGCTCGACGGTGACATCCCGTGGAACGCCTCGGGCGGAGTGCTGTCCAGCAACCCGATCGGCGCGTCCGGACTGATCAGATTCGCCGAGGCCGCGCAGCAGGTGCGCGGGATGGCGGGAGAGCACCAGGTGGACGGCGCCCGGCTCGCGCTCGGCCACGCGTACGGCGGGGGAGCCCAGTTCTTCGCGATGTGGATCGTCGGACGGGAGAAACCCTGACCAGGGCGACACCCGCATACCCCGAACCGAGGAAGAAGAGGTCCGGATGGAGTTCAACCACGCTGACCTGTTCGAAGCGCTCGCGGACGCGATCGGGGACCGCGTCGCGGTCGTGTGCGGCGACGAGCGGCGCACCTACGCCGAGCTGGACACCGAGGCCAACCGGCTCGCCCACTACCTGCTCGACCGGGGCATCCGGCCGGGCCAGCACGTCGGCATCCACCTCTACAACGGCATCGAGTACATCGCCGCGCTGCTCGCCGCGCTGAAGATCCGGGCCGTGCCGATCAACGTCAACTACCGCTACGTCGAAGCCGAACTGCTCTACCTCTACCGCGACTCCGGCATCCGGGCGTTGTTCTACGACGTCGAGTTCGAATCGCGGGTGGCAGCCGTCGCCCCCGACGCCCCGGAGCTGCGGCACCTGGTCGCGGTGGGCGGGCAGCCGGCCACCCGCGACGCGGTGCCGTACTGGATGGCGCTGGAGAGCGGCAAGCCGGAGCGGGGCTTCGAATTACGCTCCGGCCAGGACGTCTACATCATCTACACCGGCGGCACGACCGGCATGCCCAAGGGCGCGATGTGGCACGTCGAGGACCTGTTCATGGCCTTCGGCGGCGGCAACCCGTACGGCGAGCCGCGCGCCACGCCACAGGAGGTCGTCGACGAGGCCGTCAAGGCGAACCCGATCGTGATGATGGCGGCGCCGCCGCTGATGCACGGGGCCGCGCAGATGGCCACCTTCATCGCCTGGTGGATGGGCTCCACCATCGTGTACGTCCGCAAGTTCGAAGCCGCCGACGTGTGGCGGACGATCGAGCGGGAGAAGGTGTTCACCGTCAACATCACCGGCGACGCGATGGCCAGGCCGCTCAGCGAGGAGCTCGAACGGGGCGGCTACGACGTCTCCTCGCTGGTCGCGGTCAGCTCCACCGGCGCGATCCTGAGCGGCGCCGTCCGCGACCGGCTCCAGGAACTGCTGCCGAACGTGATGATCCTCGACAACTTCGGCTCCACCGAGTCGGGCTACACCGCCTCGGGCGTCGCGGGCTCCTCACCGGAGAAAGGGCTGCGCTACCAGCCCAACGCGACCTCCGGCCTCGCCGTGCTCGACGAGAAGCTGCGGCCCGTCGAGCCGGGCTCGGGACAGCTGGGCACCGTGGCCAAGGCCGGGCGGATCGCGTTCGGCTACCACAACGACCCGGACAAGACGGCGCGAACGTTCGTCACCGACGCCGACGGCACCCGCTGGCTGCTGACCGGCGACCTGGCGACCGTCGAGGCCGACGGCACCGTCACCATGTTCGGCCGGGGCTCGCAGTGCATCAACACCGGCGGTGAGAAGGTCTTCCCCGAGGAGGTCGAGGCCGTGCTCAAGGGCCACGCCGCCGTGTTCGACGCGGTGGTGACCGGCGTGCCCGACGAGCGCTGGGGGAGCAGGGTGGCCGCCGTCGTCGAGCGGCGTCCCGAAGTCGAAGTCACCCCGGAGGAGCTCGACGCGCACTGCAGGCGGCTGCTGTCGGGCTACAAGGTGCCCCGTACGTACGCGTTCGTGACCGAGATGGTCCGCTCCCCGGCCGGCAAGGCCGACTACCGCTGGGCCAGACAGGTGGCCGAATCCGCCGACTGACCACGGCCGGCGCTGTGGCGGGGAGCGCTATGCCATCTCCTCGCCCGGCGCTTCCTCAGCCGCTGGTGGCGGTAGCCTCGGTCGCCATCTGTCCTCTTCCTCCTGCCATCCCTGCCTCTGCGCGATGGAGATGGCGAGTCCGACAAGGACCGACCATGGCCGGGCTTTCCGATCAAGGCTCCACTGGCCTTCTTCGTTCAGGATCCAGACGATGGCCCGGTCCTGGTTCTGGACGAGATCCCCTCGCTGCCGCCAGAACTCTTCGGCTGTTTCGAGGGCATGACGCTCTTGATTCAGTGCGACATAGCAGCACATGCGGTTGTACGCATTGATGGGCATTGGTTCGTATCCCATGCGCGCTGCCAGGCCCAGGTGCCTCAGGGCTCGGTCCGGCTGGTCCAGGACGAGGCAGAAGCCGAGATTGTTCTGGGCTGAGGCATCGTCCGGCCACTGCTGCGCGGCGAACTCGAACAGGGCGGCGGCTGCCGCACGTTGACCGGCCACCAGCAGGCTGCGGGCGTGGGTTGTCATCTGCTGCAGCAGGAACTCCGAGTTCGGAGGGGCGTTCGGAGACGGATTCCATTCGGCCGAGGTGCGGTGAGCGATCTCGCGTGAGACCTCGTCAAGATCGAGATCACGGGTTTCCCATACGAACGCCGGAAAGCTCATCGGCTCGATGTTCTGGCGATAGCGATACTCAAGTATCAACGAGGCGGTGGACCAAGCCTTCACGTACGTTTCAGTCACTCGCTCCACCAGCCATCTGTACTGGTAGGCAAGAACGCGAAAATCTCGCGGCGGGGGAGGACATTTCCAGAAATCCTTGGTATCCGGCAGTGACAGGTTGACCAAGGCGCCGATCGCGGCGGTGCCCACCCAGTTGAGCAACGGTCCGAAGATGCTGGTCGTGGTCTTCTCGAGCGTCGAGGTGATTTCGCTGTGGCTGGTGAGTTCGCCTGCCGGCACTCCCAGAAGTGTGCGCCAGCCATCGAGATCCACTCCGGACACCCGCAGTCCGCTGTCCGCATTCCCGTCAGGAAGGATCAAATCGATCAACAGCACTGTGAGCATGGGGCCAAGAACTTCGACGACCATCCCGTAGCGGACGATCGAATCCGCGTCCAGGCCCCGTCGGGTCAGCTCTCTGGACGCAGCATTGAAGCGCTTGAGCGGATCTCCTCTTTCGCCGACCGGTTCGAATCGCTCACGAAGCGCGTCCCTCATGTCGGTGACCAGACTGGAAAGCGTCCAGCTCTCTCGTGGGCCGGTATGGTCCTCGCACATCAACTGCCTGCGTGCGTCAAACGGATGACAGCTCTCCTGCACTTTCACCCTCCCCTACAGAGACTTCGCGAAATAGTTACAGCGTCTTCGTAGAATCACCACTAGGATTGTACCCATGATCCTGGCAACTGGAGAGCGGTCATGACCGACATCTACCAAGCATCCGACCTGGCGAACAAGCGCACGGAGATCATCGATCGCGCCCGCCACGGTCTCGCGCAGATCCGTGACAAGGACAGCACGAGCCTTGTGATGTTGCCCGAGCGGCGCCTCCGAATGCTTGAGGAGATCGCCAAGTGGTCTCTCGCCCACATGCGGCTGGAGGAGCTGCTTCGTCGTGAGGCGGCGCCACCCAATGTCACTGATCTAGGTGATCTGGCTTGGCTGCGCGTCTTCGAGCTCGACGATCTCCGCGAGTTCGTCGACGAACTGCACGCCGTGCTCGTCGCGGCGCATTCGGACGAAGATCCCTCGGTGCTCGAAGAGTGCATCCGCGCATGGCGCATAACCGCACGGCAGTTGGAAGACCCACTACGTCGGTCCGTCCTTCTCGGACGACACGATCCGGACGATTTCACAGAAGCAGAGCCACCACGATGAGTGGCAGCGCCTATGAGCCCATGCGTCCGGCCCGGCGGCCCGGCCGGAAACCTCCGGTCGTCCCTCAGTACCGCGTCCTCGTTCACCGCCGATTCTTGCAGCACTACGCGCAACTGGCTGAGCGTGTGGGTGTTCAGCAGGCGCAACAGTTCTGGGATCACGTCTCACAGGAGCCGGGCAAACCATCGGCGATCGCCTCGATCACGATCCTTCGCGGCAAGGCAGGGAAGCCCAAAGAGCCAGGTTGGTCACGCACTCATCACTATGAGGTGAGCAGCATGGCTCGCATCGACTACCAGTATCACGGCGGCTATCAAACGAACCCGGACGGAGACCCCCACCCTGTGGTGGCCATCCTGACGATCACCTTCGGTAGCCACTGAGCGGGCGGAGTCGCTGGCTTCCAGCGGACGGCTGCGGGGTCAGGCCTTCTCACCTGTCAGCAGGGCGGCCAGTCCGAGGTAGGCGAGGCCGCTGCCGATGTCGAGGCGGCGGCGGGCCCTGGCCGATCGGCGCAGCCGCCCGGCCAGGGCCGAGGCGGCCATCGCGTAGGTGCCGTCGCTGGCCATTCCGAGCACCAGCCAGAGCAGCCCGAGCAGCAGGATCTGTGGCCCGACCGGGCCCGCGGCCGGGGCGGTGAACTGCGGCAGGAACGCCAGGAAGAAGATCGCGGTCTTCGGGTTGAGCACGTTGACCACGAACCCCTCCCAGAACATCCGCCGCCTGGAATGCGTCTCGGTCGCCACGGCCTCCTCATCCGACCCACGGTGCATCAGCTTGCGCACGCCCAGCCACACCAGGTAGGCCACGCCCGCGTACTTGACCACGGTGAACGCCGTCGCCGAGGCCGCCAGCAGCGCGCTGATGCCGAGCGCCGCGGCGAACACGTGGACCAGCGAGCCCGCGTGCACGCCGAGGACCGAGATCAGACCCGCTGACCTGCCTTGGGCGACGCTGCGCGTGACGATGAAGAGCACGGCGGGGCCGGGCACCACGAGCAGGGCGAGGGTGGCCGCGCAGAAGAGCGCGAGTGTCGCGATATCCGGCATGAGGCCATCGTAAGAATGCGGTCAAAGGGTTTACCGGGCCCCGAAGCGGTCAGCCGGCCTGCCCGGACGACCGCGCGGTCAACGGCTCTCCCGGAGCGCCGACAGCAGCGCCTCGGTGGCCGGAGGGTGCGGCGGCTCGCCGTAGACGGCGGCGTGGACGTGCCTGGTCGAGCCGGGGATCTCGGCGACCGTCACGCCGGGATGGCGGTGCGCGGCCAGCGCCAGCCCCGGCAGCACGGTCAGCCCCATGCCGGCCGCCACCAGCGCCTGCACGGCCACGATGTCGTCGCTGGTGAACGAGATGCGCGGCTCGAACCCGGCCTTGGCGCAGATGTCGAGCAGATGGCTCCGGCACCGATCGCACCCGGCGATCCACGCGGCTCCCGCATGCTCCGCCAGCCTGGCGGGCTCGTACGTCTCTGATGACGCGCCCGCCGGTTCGCTGGTCGATTCGCCTGTCGGTCCGGTCGCCGATTCGCCTGTCGGCCCGGTCGCCGGCTCGCCTGCCGGCCCGGTCGCCGGTTCGCCCGTCGACGGGGAGGGGGAGACGAGGTAGCTGGGGTCGTCGAGGAGGTGGGTCAGGTGGAGGCCGCTCTCCTCGGGCGTGGTGTCGTCGTAGCGGAACATCACCGCCACGTCGACCCTCCCTGCCCGCAGCAGCCTGAGCGCCTCGGGCGGCTCGGTCTCGGTGAGCTCCAGCCGCAGCCCCGGATGGCCGCGGGCGATCCGCATGGCCGCCTTGGGGACGAACGTGCCCAGCGCCGAGGGGAACGCGGCCAGTCGCACCCGGCCCGAGCGCAGCCCGACGTGCGCGGCCAGCTCCTCGGCGGTGGCGTCGAGCCGGCCGATGATGTCGGCCGCGCGCTCGGCGAGCAGCCGCCCCGCCTCGGTCAGCCGGATGCCTCGCCCGGCGCGCTGGATGAGCCGGGCGCCGGTCTCGGCCTCCAGCCGGGCCAGATGGTGGCTGACCGACGGCTGCGAATAGTGCAACTCCTTGGCCGCCGCCGTAAGCGACCCCCTGCGAGCGACCGCCACGAGCACACGTAGCCGTACGACATCGAGCATTCATCAATCTTATCTATCGATGAGCAACAAAACTTCTGTTGGACCTATCGATGTGGGCTGTAGCAGGGTGGTAAGGGAAGGCCGATTAGCGTCTTTCCCTAGGGGAATACCATGAATATGACGACCATCGTCAGACCAGGACTGGACGAACTCGTGCGGGGCATCGGAGCGCTGACCGCCCGCCGGCTCGAACGCCGTGAGACCGCGTTCGCGGTCGCCGACCTGCTCCGCGCCCATCTCCCGTCGCTCGACCTGCTCACGCCGGAGGAACGCGAGGGCTCACCCGACGGGTACGTCTCGCAGGTGCTGCACGCCCAGGATGACTTCTCGATCGTGGCGGTCGTGTGGCGCCCCGGTCAGGGCACGGTGATTCACGACCACGTGTCGTGGTGCGCGTTCGGCGTCCTCAGCGGCATCGAGCACGAGACCCTCTACCGCGACCTCGGCGACCACCTGACCGAGATCGGCCGCGCCGACAACCGCCCGGGCGAGGTCAGCGGCTTCGCCCCGCCGGGCGACATCCACGCGGTCCTCAACACCAGCGACGAGGTGGGCGTCTCCGTGCACGTCTACGGCGCCGACGTGCGCCGCCTCGGCAGCAGCGTCCGCCGCGTCTACGACCTGCCCGTCCGCTAGGCATCGCCCGGTCCGTCCGTCGCGCCTCGCGGTCTATGCGTTGACTTCCGGAAAGTCCTGCGATGGCACGTTGCCCGGCCCGGAGTACTCGGGCTGCCCGTCCACGTCCATGTAGAGCTGGGTGGCCATCAGGGCGCTGATCGCGGCGTGCGCGGCCACCACGGTCTTGGTCAGATTCCGTCCGATGTACTCCTGCGCCCCCAGCGCGCCCAAGGGATTGACCGTGTAGGAAAGGCGGATCGTCCACAGCGCCAGGACCCACACCACCGTCAGGGCGAAGATCTTGTCGTGCAGTGCGTTAAGGGATTTCACCGCCTGCTCGAGGTCGTGGGCGTGCGCCACGGCCTTGTCGGAGAGCTGGATACCCGCGGTCATGAAGGCCCGCAGCTTCTTGTCGGCCACTTCCATGGTCTCGCCCTGCCATGTCTGCGCAAGGACGGCCCGGCCGGCGGGATCTCCGCCGCCGAAGAGGCTGTCCAGGTCGCGCGCCATCGCGGCCCAGTAGGCGATATGCCTGTCCAGTATCTCGTCGCGCGGGACCATGGCGGCGGCCCAGACCATCGTGCCCACGCTGGCGGCGATGGACATGCGCCCGGCGACCTTGAGCATCGCCGCAGTGCGGCCGCTCTGCAGCGCGATGCGCGAACGCTCGATCTGCTCGTAGGCCCTGGCCCGTTCGGCAGAAGTCGTCGCTCGCGACAGTTTGCGCTGGGCGGATGGATCGTCGTAGTCATCCAAATACTGGACCCAGCGCTGCCGGTCGATCCGGTGGCGGAGCCGCCGCGCGCGCAGGCCGGCCTCGAACGTCCCCGCAGCCATGACCGCCGGCTGCCAGTACTTGTCGTCGCCCTGATGCTCGAACAGCGGGTTGACGGTGTCGTTCCGCAGCAGCGGCTGATCGAGAGGGCGGTCCGCATTGGCCTGCAGACTGAGCAGAGCCTGCACGCCTTGGTGCTCCGCCTGGGCGTAGCCGTTCTCATTGGCGGTGATCACCTCGGCCATGGCCGAGGCACTTTGCGCTCCCTTCCACAGGCGGTCACGGAAGTCGCGGAACGCCCGGTTGTAACGCATCCGCGCCGGCTGGCCGACCAGCCCGAGCGCGATCGGCATCAGCTCGGAGGCCCCTTCGTCCGCCCCGTCGCCGACTTCGTGCAACTGGAGCAGCCGCTCGGCGACCTCTTTGAGATTGACGGCAGACTGTCGGAGGCCGGCGCGATTCACGTGTAGAGGCTGCTCCGTCATGCGGTCAGCATCTCCGGTCGCCCACTTCCCGGTTCACGAAAAATCCGAAAGTAGTGGAAGTGTGATCATTTATCGGGTGCTTCGCGCTGGTTCCTCGCGGTGATTTCCGGCCGCTGGGCAGACCATACCTCTGGCCTGGCGGTCGGCTCGTGGCACCCCCGGGGCCCGCGATGCACTCGTGTACCGGGAAGCGGGCGGGCGTCACGCCTGGTCGGGGCCGCAGCTCCATGACACTTCCTCCGTCTGGAGAGCGTCGCCGTACTGGTAGGGATCCCAGCCGTCGCGCAGGAAGAGCTGCGTCACCACGTCCGAGGGGGCGCCCAGCAGGTCTTCGGACGACTCCTCGCCGACGAGGCGCTCGGCGGCCTCAATGTCCGTCACGCGGATCCGGTAGTGGGCCTCCACGTGCACCACCGGACTGTATTCGGTAGAGGCGTCGCCGGCCTCCGCCGCTTCCTCGTCGGGGCCCGGTTCGTTCTCCAGGTCGCTGAACGGGTTGCCCCACCCGGCGAGGTCGGCGCAGAGGGTGGCGTACGCGATGGCGGAGGCGCGGAGGTGATTGACCGCCTCCACCACCTGCTTGTAGTCATGGGGGGTTTCGGCGAGGACCCGGGCGTGCCGCTCGATGGCGGCGCCCAGGTCGGCGGCGCCCGCCAGCAGATCGTCCTGCCCGGTTGCGTCGTTGCCTGCCTGGGAGTCATTCAAGATGGTCTAACCCTCGAAGTCGAAGTGCCTGGTGTGCATGATCTCACCTTTGTTGTTCAGGTAGTCCACATGAACGTGGTCTCCTTTCGAGCAGGGGCCGCGATAAACAGCCCTGGAACCACCATCGGCGGCCGCCCGTCTCGCGTCCGCCTCCGCCTGGGCCCTCGTCGGTTTACTGGCGACACCCCTGTGGGTACCTGAGTTCGTCTTGTTGGACGAGTTGGGCCTTCTCCACCCCATCTGGGCGACGGTGGGGCCGTTGGGCCCATCTACCCCAGTGGGCCGGCTACGGGGGAGTCGCGTGGGCAGGCGGGGGCCGCCGGCCAGGGCGAGCGGAGGGCCGCCACCCCACGGTCCTCGGGCGTTTCTGAGGATTCTGGCCAGGGGTTCTGTGACCCGCCGGGCGAGCCCGGGGGCGAGCACCCGGGCGCCGCCCTCGCCGGCCTCCTTGAGGACCTTTCCCATGGCGTACCGGGTGCCGAGGACCGTGGCCGCGGCCGTCCCGAGGGCGAGCGGTCCGCCCGCGAGCATGGTGGCCGAGAGCTTGACCGCGCACGACGCCGCATATGAGACGACTGCCACCTTGGTGGCGGTGATGACGTTGGCTCCGCCGTCGAGAATCACCGGCGCGTACTTAGCCGCCGTTGCCGCCTCGTTGAGGTGTCCGCCGCCACCTGTCTTCTCCCAGTAGCCGGCCAGGGCCGTCGCGGAATCGCCCTGGTAGACGGCCGGGCTCGTCGTCTGGGCGACGGTGCTGTCCGCGTGGGCCGCGGCCGTCGAGGTGCCGGCGAGGACGGTGCGCCACGCGTCCGCGTCCAGCCGCAGTTCATCCTCGTCGATGTTCGGCCAGGGAATTCCCGCCAGCGCCAGGATGCCGTCGGCCCAGAGCGGCAGAATCACACCCATGACGTGTCCGGCAGCCGGTCGATGTCCTGAGCGGTCCCGTCGTCGACATTCGACACCCGCCGGCTCGACAGCGCCAGCGCGTCTCCCGTGGACTCCATCACGTCGCCCATGTGGGTGTAGGCGGCCAGGGCGATCGCGGTGCACTCGCAGTACGCGGTGACCAGCGGGCGCAGTAGGCCGTCATCGCCCCAGGAGGCTGCGTTGCCGCGCTGCTGTAAGCGTTGGAGCGCTGCCGTGTAGTCGGTTCCATCGCCCCTCAGATGCGTGGTGGCTGTCTCGACAGCCCCATGGATCATCCGTAATTCCGAATCCATGGCCGTAGGTTAACCATGATCTAGGTAGAGGTGGGTGATAGGTCGATCTTTTGCTGGTTTCGTCACCCTGATAGCCGGCCGGGGGCTGGTATCTTGCCGATCGTGTCGTCCCTGGAGTCTGGTGAAGGAGTTCGCGATGTCGTCCTCGGGCCCATGGAGCGATGACCTCGACCACCTGGAGCGGCTCGTCCGTCAGACCGAGGAGATCATGCGCGAGCTCGGATCCGCCCGGACCGAAATCGCGGAGATCACCGCTGTGGGCGAGGCGGGCGGCGGCATGGTGCGCGTCGTGGCGGGCGGCGGCGGGCGGCTCAAGGCGATCACACTCAACCCCCGGGTCATGCGCCAGCCCGCCGGCGAGTTGGCGAGGCAGGTCATGGCGGCGACACGGGCCGCCCAGGAGGCGGCCGGGCGCAGGTCGCAGGAGATCATCGAACGGGCGCGGGCGCGCGCCGAGCGGCTGCCTGAGCCGCTGGACGAGACGTTCGTGCGCCGCCGGGTCGAGCAGGTCGCCCACGAGATCGAATAGTCTCCGGCACGGCCGCGGACCTCGGGGGAGTGACCGGTTCGCGGCGCCTGGGCCGGAATACCGAGCACATCTCACGAGCGCGACCGGTGCGCGCCAAGGGTGCCGGATGCCATGTGGGGCGTGAACGCACAGGTAAGGAGACAGGGTGCACACCTTCGACGCGGACCCCGCCAACTGGCGTGACGAGGATCTGGAGCAGGATGCGGAGAAGGCCGCGAAGATCCTCGCCTGGGTGGGCGACGGGCAGCGCGAGCTGGACGAGATCACCGGTACGGGCGAGGCCGCGGACGGTCAGGTGAAGGCCACCACGGCCGTGGACGGCCTCGTGCGGGAGATCGTCATCACGCCGCGCGCCATGCGGCTGGACAGCCGGTCGCTGGCCGAGCACCTGATGCTGGCCGTCGGCCGGGCCCAGGATGACGCCGAGCGGCAGAGCCGGCAGCTGATGACCGACGCGCTGGCCGACCTGGTCCCTGACGGCGGGCCGGATCCTCAGGCCATCGAGGAGCAGATCGGCCGGTTGCTTCGCTCCTTCGAACGCCCCTGACCGGGACGATCCGCCTGGTGCCGGTGAGCCGTCTTGGCAGCGGTGTCCGCCGCGTCCGCGACCCGGCCCTTCGTTAGAGGTAGCTCTCCAGGCGGTCGGCCAGCTCGATCGGGCGGGCCAGCATCGGGGTGTGGCCGCCGTCGATCTCGTCGGGCGTGATGCCCAGCCGTTCGCGGACGAGCTCACGCATGAACTCCGGAGTGAAGAACCGGTCGTCACGGCAGAGCAGGAACCTCGTCGGCACGTCCGGCCACGCGGCCAGCGGCCACGGCTCCAGCAGCGCCTTCTCGGCGTGCTCCCGTCCCCGGGTCAGCGCCTCGGCGGCGATCTCGGCGGGGACGTCCTGCAGGAAGACGGCGATCGGATCGTCCATCGCGGGTGAGTGGAAACCGGCGTTGGCCCACCAGTCGGTGGGCGGCTCGCCCGGCACCGGGATCACGGCCGTCACCAGCACCAGCAGGTCGGCCTGGACCCGGTCGCAGACCAGCGGGCCGACGAAGCCGCCCCACGAGTGGGCCACGACGACCAGGTCGCCGCGGTCGCCGACGGCCCGGACCACGGTGTCGGCGTAGTCGCCGAGGCTCGCCGACTCGTCCTCGATCGGCAGGTCCACGGCCACGGCGTCGTGCCCTCTGCGGCGCAGCTCGGCGACGACCAGGTGCCAGTCCCGGGCGCTCGAGCCGCCTCCATGGATCAGTGCGAACGTGGCCATGAGTCCTCCTCGAAGTCGTGTTCGACAGGAAGACCAGTCGGGGCCCGGAAAGTCATCGGCCGGACCCGCGAGCCGGGGTGTCAGATGCCGAGGGCCGAGGGGAGGCTGAGCTCGTGGAGGAAGAGGGCCTCGGCGGTGGCGACGCGGCGCAGCTCCTCCAGGTCGACCCGCTCGTTGGGCGCGTGGATGGCGGCGTCTTCGTCCTCCGCCCCGAACAGCAGGATCTCGGCCGCCGGGAACTGCTTGAGCAGCGTGTTGACCAGCGGGATCGAGCCGCCGGCGCCGACGTCGCGAGGAGGGCGGCCGAAGGCGCGCTCCATGGCCCGGTTGAGGGCCGCACGGGCCTTGCCGCCCGAGTCGGCCTGGAAGCCCGAACCCACCGTGAAGTCGCCGAACGAGACCTGCGCCCCCCACGGCGTGACCTGCCGCAGGAACTCCACCACCGCGTTGACCGTCGTCTTCGGATCGCCCGCCGGGGGCACCCGGACCGTGACGCGGGCCCGCGCCGCCGGCTGCACCGCGTTGATCGCCCCGGAGACGGTCGGCACGTCGAGGCCCGTCACGGTGATCGCGTAGGACGACCAGAGCCGGTCGGCCAGCGAGCCGGAGCCGACCAGTGACACGCCGTCGAGCACGCCCGAGGTCTTCCTGAACTCCGCCTCCGGCGGGCCCTGCCCGAGGAACGACCCTCTGGGCAGCCCCGGGACCCGGATGTCGCCGTTGTCGTCGTGCAGCGAGGTCAGCATGCGCATCAGGGCGGCGAGCGCGTCGGGGGCGGCGCCGCCGAACGACCCGCTGTGCACCGGACCGCGCAGGGTGCGGACCTCGACGGTGAAGGCCGCCATGCCGCGTAGCGACGTGGTCACCGCGGGGTCGCCGACGCGCGGGTTGCCGGTGTCGGCCACCACGATGGCGTCGGCCCGCAGCAGATCGGGGTTGCGCTCGACGAAGGACTCCAGGCGCTCGCCGGCGTATTCCTCCTGGCCCTCGATGATGACCTTGATGCCCACGGGCAGCCGGCCCTGGAACGCGCGGAGCGCGGCGACGTGGGAGATGATGCCCGACTTGTCGTCGGCGACGCCCCGGCCGTACAGCTGCCCGTCGATCTGCGTGGGCTCGAACGGCGGGGTGCGCCACGCGGCGGGATCGCCGACGGGCTGCACGTCATAGTGGGCGTAGAGCAGGACCGTCGGGGCGCCGGGAGGGGCGGGCGACTCGCCGTAGACGGCGGGGAAGCTGCCCTCGACCGGGACCTGCTGGACACGCTGCAGGCCGGTGGAGCGCAGCAGCTCCTCGGTGGCGGCGGCCGCGGCGAACACGGGCTCCTCCGGGTGCCCTGGGAACGCGACGGAGGGGATGGCGGCGAGCCGCTTCAGCTCCTCGATGGCCTGTGGCATCGCGGCCGCGACGGCGCTCTCGATCTGGTCAGGTGTCACGGACGGTCCCCCGGGGGTCGTTCGACGGTCAGCGTCTCATTGCATCACACCCGACCCCGCGGCGCGGGATCAGCATGACCCGCAGATTAATCTACCTGCGGATTTCGTAGCAGTTACATATTGCTGCTGCGGATCTCGGCCTGCTTGCAGAATGTCGCAACGCTTTCGCTTGGCAAAGCCGGAGTGAAGAGGCAGACTGTGGTGAGATCAGAGGCAAGGGAAGATAAACATGACGCAGCCGGACAACGACATCCTCAAGGCCGCGCAAGATCATTTGTGGCTCCACTTCACCAGGCACAGCTCTTACGAGCAGGCCGAGATCCCGACCATCGTGCGTGGTGAGGGCTCCTACATCTACGACATCCACGGCAAGCGCTACCTCGACGGCCTGGCCGGGCTCTTCGTGGTCCAGGCCGGTCACGGGCGCAGTGAGCTGGCCGAGGCGGCGGCCAAGCAAGCCCAGGAGCTGGCCTTCTTCCCGCTGTGGTCCTACGCCCACCCCAAGGCCGCCGAGCTGGCCGCGCGGCTGGCGGCCCTGACCCCGGGCGACCTCAACCGCGTCTTCTTCACCTCCGGCGGCGGCGAGGCGGTCGAATCCGCCTGGAAGCTGGCCAAGCAGTACTTCAAGCTCACCGGCAAGCCGCTCAAGCACAAGGTCATCAGCCGCCAGATCGCCTACCACGGCACCCCGCACGGGGCTCTGTCGATCACCGGGATCCCGGCGTTCAAGGAGATGTTCGAGCCCCTCGTGCCCGGCTCCGTCCGAGTGCCCAACACCAACCACTACCGGGCCGACGAGATCTCCGGCATCCAGGGGATGACCCCCGAGGAGTACGGCTTCTGGGCCGCGGAGCGGGTCGCCCGCGCCATCGAGATGGAGGGCCCCGACACGGTGGCCGCCGTCTTCGCCGAGCCGGTGCAGAACGCCGGCGGCTGCTTCCCGCCGCCTCCCGGCTACTGGCAGCGCCTGCGCGAGATCTGCGACGAGTACGACGTGCTGCTCGTCTCCGACGAGGTCATCTGCGCCTTCGGCCGCCTCGGCACCATGTTCGGCGGGCAGAAGTTCGACTACGTGCCCGACATCATCACCTGCGCCAAGGGCCTGACCAGCGGCTACTCCCCGCTCGGGGCGATGATCGCGAGCGATCGGCTGTTCGAGCCGTTCAAGAAGGGCGACAACACCTTCGCCCACGGCTACACCTTCGGCGGCCACCCGGTCTCCGCCGCCGTGGCGCTGGCCAACCTCGACATCTTCGAACGCGAGGACCTGCTCGGTCACGTCACCAAGAACGAGCCCGTCTTCCAGGCCACCCTCGAAGGCCTGAAGGACCTGCCGATCGTCGGCGACGTGCGCGGCTCCGGCTACTTCTGGGGCATCGAGCTGGTCAAGGACAAGACCACCAAGGAGACGTTCACCGCCGAGGAGTCGGAGCGGCTGCTGCGCGGCTTCCTGTCCAAGGCGTTGTTCGAGGCCGGGCTCTACTGCCGGGCCGACGACCGGGGAGACCCCGTCATCCAGTTGGCGCCCCCACTGGTCGCGGGGCCGAAGGAGTTCGACGAGATCGGCTCGATCCTGCGCACCGTGCTCACCCAAGCGTGGGCCCGCCTGTAGAAACCCCCCTGTCCGGTACGGCATCGCCGTACCGGACATTTTCTTCTCCGAAAGGAACGGCGCGATGAAGATCGGCGTGCCCGCCGAGGTCAAGAACCATGAATACCGTGTGGCCGTCACCCCGGCGGGCGTGCACGAACTCGTCCGCAACGGCCACGACGTCACCGTCCAGAGCGACGCCGGCATCGGATCACAGATCACCGACGAGGAGTATCTCGCCGTCGGCGCGAAGATCCTCGACAACGCCGACGCCGTGTGGGCCGAGGCGGAGCTGGTGCTCAAGGTGAAGGAGCCGATCTCCTCCGAATACCACCGCCTGCGCGAAGACCTCGTGCTCTTCACCTACCTGCACCTGGCCGCCTCGCACCCGTGCACCGACGCCCTGCTGTCCGCCGGGACGACCGGCATCGCGTACGAGACCGTCCAGGTCGGTGACGCGCTGCCGCTGCTCGCCCCCATGTCAGAGGTCGCCGGGCGGCTCGCCCCGCAGGTCGGCGCCTACAACATGATGCGGTTCAACGGCGGCCGCGGCGTCCTGCCGGGCGGCGTGCCCGGTGTCGCTCCGGCCAAGGTCGTCGTCATCGGCGGCGGCGTCTCCGGCTTGAACGCCGCGCAGATCGCCGTCGGCATGGGCGCCGACGTCACCGTCCTCGACACCAACATCGACCGGCTCCGCTTCATCGACGCCGTCTACCAGGGCCGTCTCAAAACCCTGGTCTCGACCTCGTACACCATCGAGCGGGAGGTGCTCGGAGCCGACCTGGTCATCGGCGCCGTCCTCATCCCCGGCGCCAAGGCCCCCACCCTCGTCTCGAACGAGCTGGTCTCACGCATGAAGCCGGGCTCGGTGCTCGTCGACATCGCCATCGACCAGGGCGGCTGCTTCGCCGACTCGCGCCCGACCACCCACGCCGAGCCGACCTACCGGGTGCACGACTCGGTCTTCTACTGCGTGGCCAACATGCCGGGCTCGGTGGCCAACACCTCCACCTACGCGCTGACCAACGCCACCCTGCCGTACGCGGTCAAGCTGGCCAACCTGGGCTGGCGCGACGCGCTCAAGGGCGATGCGGGGCTCGCGCGCGGGCTCAACACGCACCGCGGGCGCCTCACTAACGAGCCGGTCGCGCAGGCGCTCGACCTGCAGTACACGCCCGTCTCCGACGTGCTCGCCGCCTGACCTCCACCGCGGCCCGCGCCGCTTTCAGCGCAGGCCCGAAAGCGCCGCTCAGCGCAGGCCGAAACGACGGCGTAGTTCGCGGGCCGTGGCGAGGACGTGCTCGATCTCGGCCGGGCTGGGCCACGGCGCGCCGCCCGGCCGCAGCAGCGTGACCCGCACCGCGGCCAGATGCTCGATCGCGCTGGTGTGCAGGCCGCTCCGCGCCACCAGCCAGGCGATCACGTCGGCGTGGTCGTGCAGCGGCCTGGTCACCAGGTCCCAGGTGCCGAGCACCTCCGTCAGCGCGGGCACCGCCAGCGAGACGCCGCCCCGGCGACCTGTCGCGGCCGCCGCGAGCTCCGCCCGGGCGTACAGCTCGGGCTCGGCCGTCCGGTCCCACGACGGCGGTGGCGGGTCGGCCAGCCACCGCCGGGCCTCGCCCGCCTGCCCGGCCGCCGTCAGCAGGCCGCCCAGCTCCACGGCCGCCTGGTGGTGCCCGGCCAGCGCCGCCTCACGGAACCAGTGCCGTCCGCCTTCGAGGTCGCCGAACTCCGCGATGAGCAGCAGCCCGAAGTTGAACGCCGCCTCCGGATCGCCCCCGGCCGCCGCCCGGCCGAACCAGTGACTGGCCCCGGTCGAGTCGCCCAGCTCCACGCACACGAACCCGGCCATCCGCTGGGCCTCGACCCGGCCCGCGCCCGCCGCGCGTTCGTACCAGCCGCGAGCGGTGCGCAGGTCGCCACGGGAGAGCGCGATACCGCCCAACTGGGCGGCGGCGCCGGGATGCTCGCTCGCCGCGGCCAGCCGGAAGTAGGTCTCGGCGGCCTCGGGATCGCGGCTGGCCTGCAGGAACAGGCCCAGATAGTAGGCCGAGTCAGCCTGCCCGCCGCGCGTCGCGAACTCCCACCACCGAACGGTCTCCTCGTCGTCACCGGCCGAGTAGGCCAGGAACCCCAGGTCGTGGGCGCAGGCCGTGTCGCCGTCCGTGGCGGCTCGGCGATGCCACTCCCGCGCCGCGTTCAGCTCGCCCGCGTCCTCGCAGATCAGCGCCAGCCGGCGGGCCGCGGGCCGGGACCCGGCGCGGGCCGCGCACTCGAACCAGCCCCTCGCGGTCTCCAGGTCGCCGCGCTGCTCCAGCAGCAGCGTGGCCAGGTTGACGGCCGCCTCCGCGTCACCCGTGCCGGCCGCCCGTTCGTACCAGAAGACCGCCTCCTCCAGGCTGCCATGCTTCTCGTGCCAGATGCCCAGGTTGAAGGCGCTGTCGACGTTGCCACCCGAGGCCGCCATCTCCCACCAGTGCCGGGCCGCGGAACGGTCACCCCGCTGCGCGTGCAGCCTGCCGAGCCGGTGCGCCGCCTGCGCGTCACCCGCCCGCGCGGCCAGCAGCAGCTCGGCCTCGTCGCCCACGCGCGGCGCCGGAACGGCCGGCGCCTCACCTTGCCACCACGACATGGCCCACAGGGTGACACGTAACCGGACGGAAGCGTGGAGTAATTGCCGGGTCTAGGAGAACTCGATGAACCCCGTGTACATCCCCATCGCGCAGGTGTAGCGCATCGTCCCGGTGGGTTGCGGAGGTAACACCACGGTCGCCGGCAGGGCGATGTCACGGCCGTCGATCACGACCGTGCCCGTGCAGCCCTGGTCGACGAGCTTGAACACCACCTCCACCGGCACGCCCGCCCTGGCCGTCACGATGCCCGGCCGGTAGCCGTCGCGCATCGCCCACACCGTGACCCTGCGCCCGCCCTCCGCGACGGCCGCCCCGGTCGTGCTGCTCTTGTCCGTGCCGGTTTCGTTCGTGCTGGTTTCGTTCGTGCGCGCGCTGCCGGTTGCCGGTACGCCGGCCGAGGCCGCGGCGGAGAGCGTCGGCCGCGGCAGCCAGCCGCCCAGGTTGAGCCCGGTGCCGATCGTCCACATCCCGGCCACCAGCGCCACCACCCCGGCCAGCCTGGCCACCCTGGTCCGCGAGACGCGCCGGAGCACGTAGCCCAGCAGCGCGAACGCCGGAGCGGTGCCGAGCACGAACCCGGCCATCACCGCCGCCCCGCCGAGAGGGGATCCGCTGGAGACGGCGACCATCTCCATGCCGATCGTCACGCCGCACGGGACCAGGATGGTCGCCGCGCCCAGCAACGGCGCGGCCAGCCGCCTCGTCTGCCGTGCCGGCGGGGCGCAGCCGGGTTCCGTACGGCGCAGCAGTCGTACGGCGAACACGATCACCGTGACGCCCGCCGCCACGAGCAGCAGTGCCCTGGCCGCGGGCGGCAGGCTGACGGCCGCGCCCAGCAGCCCGAGCAGCGCTCCCACCGCCGAGTGGGCGACCAGCCTGCCCACCAGGAACCGCCCGATCAGCGACGGGTCACCGGCGGAAGGCTGCGCCGAACACGTCTCGTCCTTTCCGGCTCTGGCCGCTCCCGTCGATTGAGGGGCGGTGGTCGGGCCGGCGCTTCGGTCCATCAGGCCGACCAGAAGGCCGCCCTGGACCGCCGCGCAGGACGCGGTGCCCGCCAGGAGGCCGGCGGCGAGGCCGCTGGCGAGCAGGGCGGCGGCCTGCGCGCTCAGTGGATGAGAGCCAGGTCGTCCAGCGCCCCGCTCTTGGCCGCCTCCACTATCGAGCTGAACTGAGCGCGGCTCATCTCGACGCGCTGCCCGAAGTCGTCGGTGATGATCACCTGACGGTCTTCGGGGGCCGCGTGGTCGACGAACAACTCGGGGCAGCCACAGCTGCACTGGCCGCAGAATCGGGCGATCGACCGCATACTCGTCCCCACTCTCGATGTAGGTTCCAGGAGCAACGTAACGTGTCTTATTGGACGCGGCCAGTAACAGTATGTTTACCGGCGTTGACCGAATCGGACCCTCCTTCGGGGCCGTCTACGGTGGGTGGGCGCTTGGACCGCGGAGACGGGTGGGCGCTTGGGCCCGCGGAGACGGGTGCGCGTTCCGGCCGACCGCGATTGCCTTGGGTCTGGTGATTTTGGCCTTCGGCCTTGTTTCGGGCGCGGGGGTACTTGGCACGGTCTTAAGTCGGCCGGAACGCCCACCCGCCTCCGCTTCACTGCCCCCGCCGTCCTGCCTGCCCACCGCAGAGCGGGCCGGGCTTCGACGCCTTCCTCCTCACCGATGCTGAAGCACCTGTTTGCGCCCCTTGGCCTGCTCGCCGTAGCTGAAGCCCGAACTTTCCGGCACAGTGCGGGTTGCTCTCCGTATGTGCTGCGCCTCAGTTCGTGCCTAATGTATGCGAAACGCATATAGTGGGCCGATGAGTACTTCTGGGCTCACTCAAGTGGCCATTGAGCGCTGGCATGCGGCCGTCAACAGTAAGGATCCGGCTGCGGCACGGCTGGTCGTGTGCGATCCGACCGTTGTCAGCGGGCCGAAGGGAGCTGGGCCCATCACCCCGGACGAGTTCATCGACTGGGTCATGCGGTCGGGCATCGAGTTGCGCGCGACGTCGTGGCATCCGATCAGCGACAGAGTGATGGTCGTCGAGCAGGACGCGCGCTGGCCCCAAGGCGCCGGATGGACGTGTGTGGCGACCGTCTTCCGTGTCACCGGCGACCAGGTATCCGCCGCACTGCGGTTTCCCGACCTGCACGCGGCCCTCGAGTTCGCCCGCGTCCATGCTGAGCTGGTCGCGACCGAGTTGCCGCGCACGGCTCAGAACGAGGCAGAGGCGGGGCAGGCGCTCTTCCAGTTCGTACGGCACTGGTCGCGCCGCTGGAACACCGACGGCAGGCTGGCCGAGCGAGGCAGGGACGTCCAGGTCGCCGAAGCGGTCTACGCGCTGAGGGCTCAGCCGCAGGTGACCGTCAACGACCTGGCCTCCGAGTTGGCCATCGACCAGTCCGGGGCGTCACGGATGGTGGCACACGCCGCCGAGCAGGGCTACCTCGTGACACACCCGGCGCCCGCGGACGCCCGGCGCCGCGCCGTCAGCCTGACCGACGCGGGGTTCGCCCTCCTGGAGGCGGCGCACTCCTGGCAGGAATCGATCTTCGTCACACTCACCTCGGGCTGGACCGATGCCGAACGAGCGGAATTCCACCGCGCCATGCTCCGCCTCGTTGGCCGATCTTCGGCGTTGGCCGCCGAAGACAGGTAGCCGCCTGATCGGCCTCCGGTGATTCGTCCACCGAGCTAAGGCGCCTTGCGGTGATCGCCCGGAATGATCATTTCAGTTTCGGAGCGGCCTTCGCCTCGATGAGGAAGCGGGCGGAGTGGGCGACGAACGGGCCGTCAGTTTGGAGGCGGTCGTGCAGATCGCGCAGCTCCGTGCGGTAGCGGTCGACGGAGAAGCCGGGCACGATCCAGATCACCTTGCGCAGGAAGTAGATCACCGTGCCCACGTCGTGGAACTCCATTCGGAGCCGTTCGGCTCGCAGGTCGACGACGGTCAGGCCGGCCGCCTCCGCCTCGCGCCGGGCCTGCTCCGGGTCGCGGGCCGAGCCGTCCAGCGGACCCAGGAAGAACTCCGCCAGCTCGAAGACGCTGCGCCGGCCGACCTGTTGGGAGAAGTACGTGCCGCCAGGGCGGAGCACGCGGGCGATCTCCGTCCACCACGTACGCACCGGGTGGCGGCTGGACACCAGGTCGAAGGCGTCTGTCCGGAAGGGCAGGCGCGGCTCCTCGTCGTCGGCCACGACCGCGCCCCCTCTCTCACGCAGCCTGGCGGCGGCCAGCTTGAGATTGGGCGGCCACGATTCGGTGGCGACGGTCACCGGCGGGAGCTTCGGGAGCCCGGCCAGGATCTCGCCGCCGCCGGTCTGGATGTCGAGTGCGGCCGTCGCCTCGGCCATCCGCTCACCGAGCAGCCGTGCGTACCCCCAGGAGGGGCGTTCCTCGCTCGCTCGTCCGTCGAGCCAGGAGAAGTCCCACCCGTCGACCGACACAGTCTCGGCCTCGGCCACCAGTTCCTCGAACGATCTCCCCATCGTTCGACCGTGCCATCCCGCTTCGCCCCCGGACAACCGATTTACAGCTAGCCCGCCGTCTCCTCGACCAGATACTTGATCGGCCTGCCCGGCTCCCACATGTCCAGAGTGTGCCCAGCCCGCGCTGTGCCGGAAAGTTCGGGCTTCAGCTACGGCGAGCAGGCCAAGGGGCGCAAACAGGTGCTTCAGCGTCGGCGAGCAGGAAGGCGTCGAAGCCCGGCCCGTTCTGCGGTGGGCAGGCAGGACGGCGGGGGCAGTGAAGCGGAGGCGGGTGGGCGTTCCGGCCGACTTAAGACCGTGCCAAGTACCCCCGCGCCCGAAACAAGGCCGAAGGCCAAAATCACCAGACCCAAGGCAATCGCGGTCGGCCGGAACGCGCACCCGTCTCCGCGGGCCCAAGCGCGCACCCGTCTCCGCGGGCCCAAGCGCCCACCCACCGTAGACGGCCCCAAGCGCCCACCCACCTCCGCGCCCCGCAGGCACACCCACCGTAGACGGCCCCAAACGCCCCGGCCGCGCCGACGTGCCCATGGCGGGCAGGCCCAAACGACAGGTCAGAGCCAGCCGGGTCTGACCAGGCCGGACTCGTAGGCGATGACGACCAGTTGGGCGCGGTCGCGGGCGTTGAGTTTCATCATGGCCCGGCTCACGTGGGTCTTGGCCGTCGCCGGCGACATGAACAGCTTGGCCGCGATCTCGTCGTTGGTCATGCCGGCGCCGACCAGGGTGAGGACCTCGCGCTCACGTTCGGTCAGCCGGTCGAGGCCGTCGGCGGCCAGCGGCTCCTTGGCGCGGGAGGCGTACTCGGAGATCAGGCGGCGGGTCACGCTCGGGGAGAGGAGGGCCTCGCCGGCGGCCACCACGCGCACCGCCTGGATGAGCTCGGCCGGCTCGGTGTCCTTCACCAGGAAGCCGCTGGCACCGCCGCGCAGGGCCTCGAAGACGTACTCGTCCAGCTCGAAGGTGGTCAGGATGATGACGCGCGGGCCCGGGGGCATCTGGCGGGTGGCGGTGAGGCCGTCGGTGCCGGGCATCCGGATGTCCATCAGCACCACGTCCGGACCGTGCTCGCGCGACAGGCGCACGGCCTCGGCGCCGTCGGCGGCCTCGGCGACCACGGTCATGTCGGGCTGGGCGTCGAGCAGGGCCTTGAAGCCCGCCCGCACCAGGGCCTGGTCGTCGGCGAGCAGCACGTTGATCAAGAGTTCTCCTCGGGGAGGGGGAGCCGGGCCGAGACCTGGAAGCCGTTGCCCGAGGGGCCCGCGACCAGCGAGCCGCCCAGCGCGGAGGCGCGTTCGCGCATGCCGGGGATGCCGTTGCCGCTGCCCACCTCCGCGTGGACGGCGGGTGACGTCGCGCCGGTGTCGCTGATCTGGATGGACAGGTCGTCCGCGCCGTACTCCAGGCGGACCAAGACCTGGGAGCCGGGGGCGTGGCGGGCGGCGTTGGTGAGCGACTCCTGCACGATGCGGTAGGCGGCGCGTTCGACCGGCCTGGGCAGGGGCCGGCAGCCGGCGTGTTTGATCGTCACGTTCACGCCGGAGCGTTCGGCCAGCTCGTCGAGGCGGTCGAGCCCGGCGGTGGGGGAGCGGGGGGCGCCGTCGCGGAGCACGTTCAGCACCGAGCGCATCTCGCCGAGCACCTCCTTGGAGGCGATCTTGATCGTGGCCAGCGCGGTGCGGGCCTGCTCGGGGTGGTCGTCGATGAGGTGCAGCGCGGTCGAGGCCTGGACGTGGATGAGCGAGATGTTGTGCGCCAGCACGTCATGCAGCTCCTGGGCCATGGTGAGTCGTTCCTCGCTGGCCTGCCGCCTGGTCTCCTCCTGGGTCGCCCGCGACTGCTGGGCGCGGCGCTCGCGCAGGATCCTGAGCAGCTCGGCCGCCACCATGAACACCAGGATGAACGCGCTGATCGCCAGCGCGTGGTAGATCCAGAGCCCGCCCTGGTAGGTGCCGAGCCCGGCGTAGACGAGGAAGACGGCGAGCGTGACTCCGGCCAGGATCCACGCGGCCAGCCGCCGGCCGTTCATGATCATCAGGAACAGCGCGGTGATCGGGGCGAAGAAGATGGGTCCGTACGGGTAACCGCCCCACACGTACACGTATGTCGCCGCGAAAGTAACAAATGACGAGATAAGTGGAATCTTCCGGTACACGGCGAGCATCGCCGGACCGACCAGCAGCAACCCGTACGCCAGAGGGGTGAGCGGCTCCCTGAGCGCCTGCTGCCCATACTCCGCACCAGGGGACAACCCCACCTGGGCGACCGCGACGATCAGCGCGAGGTATGGGGTGTATCCGGACTTCATGCGCACATACCCACGCTAGGTCAACGTCCTGACCAGTGCATCCCCCGCATGTCGCAGGGGGCCCTACCGCGACGGGCGTACCTGGTCCATCGTGGACACCATGCGCAGTGTGATCGTTTCCACAGCAGCAGTCCTCCTCATGCTGGCCGGCGCCCCTCCGGCGCTGGCCGAACCCCCTCACAAGGTCCCCGTCGCCGAGGGGACGGGCGGCGCGGTCGCCACCGTCGACCTCGACGCCAGCAAGGCGGCCATCGCCGTGCTGAAGAAGGGCGGCAACGCCATCGACGCCGCGGTCGCCGCCGGCGCGGTGCTCGGGGTCACCGAGCCCTACTCCGCCGGGCTGGCGGGCGGCGGCTTCATCGTCTACTACGACGCCGAACGGCGTAAGGTCCACACGATCGACGGCCGCGAGACGGCCCCGAAGGCCATGCACGCGGCCACCTTCGAGGGCATCCCGTTCGAGGAGGCCGTGACCAGCGGCTTGTCGGCGGGGGTGCCGGGCGCGGTCGCGCAGTGGGACCTGGCGCTGCGCAAGTTCGGCACGATCTCGCTCAAGCAGGCGCTGCAGCCGGCCATCGAGGTGGCGTCCAAGGGCTTCGTCGTCGACCAGACGTTCGCCGCCCAGACCGAGCAGAACCGCGCGCGGTTCAAGGACTTCTCCTCCACCGCCGCCCTCTACCTGCCGGGCGGCGCGCCACCGGCCGTCGGCTCCGTCTTCAGGAACCCCGAGCTCGCCGCCACCTATCGCGAGCTGGGCAGGCGCGGCCCCGACTGGTTGTACGGCGGGCAGCTCGGCAAGGAGATCGTCGCCACGGTCAAGCAGCCGCCGGTCGTGCCCGGCGCCACCCGCAACGTCAGGCCCGGTCTCATGGAGCAGTCCGACCTGCGGGCCTATCGCGCCCTGCTGCGCGAGCCCACGCACGTCGACTTCCAGAACCTGCGGGTGTACGGCATGGCGCCCCCGTCCTCCGGCGGCTCGACCGTGGGTGAGGCGCTGAACATCCTCGACTCGCTGCCCCAGCTCGGCCTGCACGAGTACCTGGAGGCGTCCCGGCTGGCCTTCGCCGACCGCAACAAGTACGTCGCGGACGTGCCCGGAGTGCCGCTGAAGGAACTGCTGTCCGACGGCTTCGCCAAGGAACGCGCCTGCCTGGTCGGCACCCACGCGATGGCGCACCCCGCCGCCCCTGGCGACCCGGACGGGAGTTACACGTCCTGCGAGGCCCCGAAGGGCGCCTCGACGCCGACGGCCGGCGAGGGCCCGGAGACCACGCACCTGGTGGTCGCCGACCGCTGGGGCAACGTGGTGGCCTACAACCTGACCATCGAGTCGACCGGCGGCAACGGCATCGTGGTGCCCGGCCGTGGGTTCCTGCTCAACAACGAGCTGACCGACTTCACCTTCGGCCCGGCTCCGGGCGACCCGAACCTGCCCGGTCCCGGCAAGCGGCCGCGCTCGTCGATGGCGCCCACGATCGTGTTCGAGCACGGCAAGCCGGTGCTGGCGGTCGGCTCGCCCGGCGGCGCGACGATCATCACCACTGTGCTGCAGATCCTGGTCAACCGCTTCGAATGGGGCATGAGCCTGCCCGAGGCGCTCGCCGCGCCGCGGGCCTCCCAGCGCAACAGCGCGCAGACGCAGGCCGAGCAGGCGTTCCTCGACGCCCACCGGGCCGAGTTGGAGGCCCGCAAGCACAGCTTCGCGCTGACGGCCGAGATCGGGGCGGCGACCGCGCTGGAGTTCGTCGGCCGGAACCGGGTCCAGGCCGTGGCCGAGCCGACCAGGCGCGGCGGCGGCAGCGCCCTGGTGGTGAAACCTAGTAGATGAGCTCGTAGGCGTCGGGCTTCACCTTGCGGGTGCGCGCCCAGTACTCGAAGGTGAAGCCCGGCCAGATCGTCCGGTTGACGCCGTGCTCGTCGAGATACCAGGAGTCACAGCCTCCGGAGTTCCACACCAGCGGGTCGAGCCGTTCGAGCAGCCGCCTGCCGAACTCCCGCTGCCGCTCCGGCCGGACGTCGAGCGCCCTGGCCCGGGTCCTGGAGAGCAGGCGCAGGCAGTCCATGACGTAGCGGATCTGCGACTCGATCATGAAGACGACCGAGTTGTGTCCGAGCCCCGTGTTGGGGCCGAGCAGGAAGAACAGGTTGGGGAAGCCGGCCGTGCTGATGCCGTAGTAGGTCTCGATGCCGTCCTGCCAGGCCTCCTGGATCTTCACGCCGTTCCTGCCGACGATCCGCTGATCCTGCAGTGACTCGGTGACCTTGAAGCCGGTGCCGTAGACGATCACGTCGACCTCGTGCTCGGCGCCGGTCGTGTCGACGATCGAGTGCTCCCTGATCTCCGCGATGCCGTCGGTGACCAGGTCGACGTTGTCGCGGGTCAGCGCCGGATAGTAGTCGCTGGAGATCAGGATGCGCTTGCAGCCGATCGTGTAGCCGGGGGTCAGCCTGCGGCGCAGCTCGGGGTCGGGCACCTGGCTCTCCAGGTGCCGGCGGGCGAGCGTCTGATGCACCTTCATCAGCCGGGGGTCCACGGTGAAGCCCAGCGCCCTGCTCTCCAGCAGCCAGTAGAGGCCGTGACGCAGCGTCCTGGCCGCGCCCGGCAGCCGCAGCGCCCGCCGCATCCGGGGCGGGACGGCGAAGTCGGGCTTGGGATGGATCCACGGGGGTGTCCGCTGGAAGACGGTCAGCCTGGCGGCCTTGGGGGCGATCTGGGGGACGAACTGGATGGCCGAGGCGCCGGTGCCGATCACGGCCACGCGCTTGCCGGTGAGGTCGGCCGCATGGTCCCATCCGGCGGAGTGGAAGGCCGGGCCCGCGAAGCTCTCCCGCCCCGGTATCTCCGGAAATGACGGGATATGGAGGGCGCCGATGCCGGATACGACGGCATGTGGCCGCAGGGTCTCGCCGTCCGCCGTGGCCACCTCCCACACCCGGTCGCCGTCGTCGTACTCCAGGGAGACGACCCGCTTGCCGTACCTGAGATGGGGGGCGATGCCGTATCTGTCGACGCACGCTCGCAGGTAGTCCCAGATCTCCTCCTGCGGGGAGAACATCCGTGACCAGTCGGGGTTGAGGGCGAAGGAGTAGGAGTACATGTGCGACGGCACGTCGCAGGCGCAGCCGGGGTAGGTGTTGTCGCGCCAGGTGCCGCCGAGGTCCGTGGCCTTCTCCAGGATGACGAAGTCGTGGTAGCCGGCCTCTTTGAGCTTGATCGCCATGCCGATCCCGGCGAAGCCGGAACCGATGATCACTATGCCTGGCTCAGCCACGGCTCCTCCTCCGCACCCGAATTATTGGACGCGATGTCCAATGTAATCCGCGTCCGGCGTCCGGTCCAGGTTCCATTCGCAGTGAAACACCTCACACCGACCAGTCGGTATGGCTCCGCCGGGAAACACGAAAAGCGCCGAGAGCCGTAGCCGTCGGCACGCTGTCAGGCCTGGTCAGCGCAGGAGCAGGAAGACGCCCACACCGACGATCGCGATCGCGAGCACGACGGCGATGATCGGCAGAAGGGGCGACCTCTTGGGCGTCGCCGCCTCCTCCTGCTCGGACTGCTGCGCGAACGCGCGGAACTGCTGGGTGTTGCCGGCGGGGTCTATATGCTGGTCGGACATGGGCAGCAGCCTAGCGGGATCACATGCCGCAATTGCACTGCTTCGCGTGATTCGTAGACCGCGGGTTGATGCCGAGACCACCCGTATCGCCGGATAGCTTGTAACCATGCTGAGGACCCTGCTCTCACCCCGCATGCTGGGGTTGCACCTGCTGACGATCGGGGTCCTCGCCGCGTTCCTCCTCCTCGGGCGCTGGCAGCTCGGCGTCTTCCAGGACTCCGGCAAGCCGCACAGCGCGATCGACCCCGCGCCCGTCGCCGTCGCCACGCTCACCCAGGTGGGCGCGCAGATGGAGAGCGACTCCGTCGCGCGCAAGGTCACCGCCGAGGGCGTCTACGACGCCGCCCGCCAACTGCTGGTCATCGACAGGCGGCCCAGCGTCGAGGCGCCGGGCGGCAACGTCGCGCGAGACGAGGGCTACTGGGTGCTCACGCCGCTCAAGCTCGACGACGGCACGCTGGTGCCCGTGGTGCGCGGCTGGGCGGCCACGGCCGACGACCCGGGCCTCGCGGTGCCGGAGGGCAGGGTCACCGTGGCGGGCCGGCTCAGGCCGCCGCAGGGCACCGACAGCGTCCAGCGGCGCGGCGGAGCCCTGCCCGAAGGCCAGGTGCAGACCGTGTCGACGGGTGAGCTGATCAACCTGTGGGCCGGCGAGCAGGTGCGCAACGGCTTCGTCGTCGCCCAGCCGCCGTCGGGCTCGCTCACCCAGGTCGAGGTCGCGCCGCCGGTCGTCGGCGGCGCCCTCACCTGGCGCAACCTGGCCTACGCCGCCAACTGGTGGATCTTCGCCGGGTTCGCCGTGTTCATGTGGTTCCACTTCGTACGCGATGGCGTACGCGCGGATCGGGACCGTCGCACGTCCCCTGAAATGGTTCTGGAAGGTTAAACGGTGGAATCGGCTCTCAAGCCCTTTCGGGCGCTCGCCTACGTCGTCGGCGTGATGCTGCTCATCCTCTGCGTGGCGATGGTGCTCAGGTACGGCTTCGACAACGCGACCCTGTCCAAGGTCGTGGCGCCCATCCATGGATTTCTCTACATGGTCTACCTGGTGGCGGTCATGAACCTGGGCATGAAGGCGCGCTGGAACTGGCCGTACATGCTGGGCATCATGCTCGGCGGCACGGTGCCGTTCCTGTCGTTCGTCGTGGAGCGCAAGGTCACCGAGCGGGTGCGGAACGCCCAGCCGGCGGAGGCCTGAGGCCCCCGCCGCCCGGGATCAGCGGCCGATGCCGCGCTTGCGGGATCTCTTGAGCCGCTCGCGCTGCGACGGGTCGAGCATCAGATAACCGACAACGGGGGCGCCGACCACGCCGAGAATGACCAGCAACGTGATCCATCCGGCTCCGAAGAAGATCAGAGAGAGCAGAACCGCGGCGCCGGCTCCGATGGCGTACTTCTGAACTGGCGACATCGTCAACGTCCTCCGAACGCGGGGCGCACGCCCCGCCTCTTCACTATTCTGCGTCGCCGGTCAAACGAGTGGGGCGCTGACACGGTTCCGTACGCGATGTATCTCAACCGTTGCGTTATCCGGAGCCGGCCGTCAGCCCCTCGGCCTCGGCGCTGACCGCCAGCAGTTCCCGGCGCAGCTCCTCCAGGTCACCCCGCTGGGCCGGGTCTCCCGACAGCAGCCGGAACAACACCGGAGCCAGCGTGCCCGCCCTGGTCAGCGGGGCGCCGGGGGCGGGCGGCCGCCCCTCGACGGCCGCGAACAACGTGGCGCCCAGCGACCACAGGTCGGCGGCCCGGCTCGGGACACCCTCCGGCGCTGTGTAGTCGGGCATCGCAGGCCCCGCCACCCGTGCCGAGCGCAGCCGCGCGGGAGCGCCGCCCGCCGGCAGCAGGACCATCCCCGGATGCACGGCGCCGTGGTGCCTGCCGCGGGAGTGGATCGCGGCCAGCTGGTCGAGGACGGCCAGCCCGACCGCGATCACCTGGCCGATCGGCACCGGCCCGGAGGATGCGATCACCTGGTCGAGGGAGCGGTCGAGGGCGAGCCGGTCGAGCGTCTCGGCCACCACCTCGGGGGCCGGCGGTCCCGCCGGATCGAGCATCGCCCGGATCAGCGACCGCAGCGGATCGGCGCCCGCGACGGGCGCCGGGCCTGGCGGCCGGCCCTCCACGGCGAAGTGCAGCGTGGCGGCCAGCGACCACAGGTCGGAGGCGGGCCACAGGCCGGGATCCGGGAACCCGAACCCCGAGAGCAGTGCCCGGCCGGTCGAGGTGAGCAGCACGTTGGCCGGGTTGACCCGCCCGTGCACGATCCCCTCGGCGTGCGCGGCCAGCAGCGCCGAGAGCACGCAGACGCCCACCCGCGCGGCCTGCAGGACGGGCAGCGGGTGGCGCGACAGCACGGCCTGCTCCAGGGAGGTGCCCGTGACGGACTCCGTGACCAGCCACGGCTCGCCCTGCTCGACCACCACGTCGAGCACGCCGACGATCGAGGCGTGGCGCAGCCCGATGGCCCGCCGCGCGTGGAGCACCGCGGCGTCGCGCAGCTCGGGCGGCACGTGCACAGCTTTGACCGTCACGTCGCGGTGCTCCAGCTCGTCGAAGGCCGGTCGTGCGACCCCACCGCCCAGGGGGTCCAGCAGCCGATAGCGCCCTGCGAGTTTCGTGGTCTTTCCCATCCCGAGGTGCACGATAGCGGCCTCTTTCCGGGCAAGCCATGGATGAACGTCACGAGACTCACGTTCCGCATTTTCCCTGACAGGAGGCGTCAGGCCGGCGTCCCCGCCAGCCAGTCCTCGTGCGCGTCGTACAGCCTGCCGAACAGCGCGTCCTTCTCCTCGGCGGGCACGTCGTCGAGCGGCAGCCCGAACACGTCGGCCAGCGCCGCATAATAATCGCGGGCCGAGTCAAGCGTGACCGAGTGGCTGCCGTTGCCGAGGCGCGACAGCTTGAGCCCGCGCAGGATGTCCACCCCCGAGGCGTCGCGCCGCTGCACGGTGGCGACGCGGACGAAGCCGGACTCCGGCGAAGTGCTCAGGTGCTCATGCATCTCCGCGAAGGCCGACATGTCCGCAGGTGCCAGGCCGAAATCCATGCCCTCGAACGAGCCGCCCGGGTCATGGTCGAACCGCCATCCCCCCGGCGCCACCTCCGACGGCCGCAGCCCGTACCCGAACGGGCCCTGCCGGTACGTCCCCTCGACCAGCGGGAGCGGCTCGTGCAGGCCGTCGCCGAGCCCGAGGTCCACCAGCCACTCGCCGCCCGGGTTGTCGTCGGACGGGAGCCCGCGCGCGGTGAGCACCAGGTGGTTGCCGCTGACGCCGGGCTCGCCATCCCGCATCTGCGCGCCTCCCACGTGCCGGGTCACCTCGTACCCCAGCTCCATGGCCAGCCGGGAGAACGCGCCGTTCAGGTGGTAGCAGTAGCCGCCGCGCCCCCGCAGGATGCGTTCGGCCGACTCCAGCGGGTCGACGGTCGTCGTGCGGCCCAGCCAGATCTCCAGCACCTCGTACGGCACCCGCTCGACGTGCGCGATATGCAGGGCCCGCAGGCTCTCGGCCGAGGGCGGGGTGTTGAGCAGGCCGGGAAGGCCGAGACGGCGGAGATATTCGGCAGTATTCACTCGCCCAAGTCTGCACCGGATGTGCACGGTTAGGGGAGTGCCGTCTGCACGGGGCACTTCTAGGCTTTCGTCCGTGGCAGAGCAGCGACGCGTCCTCCTGGTCGAGGACGACGAGACCATCGCCCGGGCCGTACGCGACAGGCTGGCGGCGGAGGGGTTCGACGTCCGGGTGGCCGGCGACGGCGAGACCGCCCTGACCGAGTACGGCAGGGCGGAGCCCGACCTGGTGATCCTGGACCGGCTGCTGCCGGGCCTCGACGGGCTGGAGGTGTGCCGCCGGATGCAGGCGGCCCGGCCGGTGCCGGTGCTCATGCTCACCGCGCTCGGCGAGGAGACCGACGTGCTCGTCGGGCTCGGCGTCGGCGCCGACGACTATCTCGCCAAGCCGTTCAGCATGCGCGAGCTGGTGGCGCGGATCCACGCGCTGCTGCGGCGGGTCGAGCGGGCCGCCCAGCTGGCCGCCGAGGACACCGTGCTCCGCGTGGGCGAGGTGGAGATCGACACCGCGGCCCGCCGGGTGTTCGTGCGCGGCACGGAGGCGCAGCTCACCAGGACCGAGTTCGACCTGCTGCGCCGCCTCGCCGAGCGGCCCGGCCAGGTGTTCGAGCGCGACCGGCTGCTGTCCGACGTGTGGGGCTTCTCCGAGGCCGCCGCCACCAGGACCGTCGACAGCCACGTGCGCGCGCTGCGCCGCAAGCTCGGCTCCGACGTCGTACGCACCGTCCACGGAGTCGGTTACGCCCTGGTACGGCCATGAGACCGCTCGACTTCCTCGGCCGGATCAAGGTCAAGCTCGGCATCGTGATCGTGCTGGCCGTCGGCACCGCGTTCGTCATCAACGAGGTCGGCATCTACTCCGGGTTCACCCGAGACGTCAGGATCGCCGTCGCCGTGGTGCTCGCCCTGATCATGGTGCAGGTGCTCGCCATGGGCATGACCAAGCCGCTGCGCGAGATGGCCCGCGCCGCCCAGACCATCGCCAAGGGCCGCTACACGCTGCGCGTCCGCGCCACCTCACGCGACGAGGTCGGCGAGCTGGCCAGGGCGTTCAACGCGATGGCCGCCGATCTCGGCGAGGTCGACCGGCAGCGGCGCGAGCTCGTCGCCAACGTCAGCCACGAGCTCCGCACGCCCATCACCGGGCTGCGGGCCGTGCTGGAGAACGTCGTGGACGGCGTCTCCGCGCCCGATCCCGTCACCATGCGCACCGCGCTCGCCCAGACCGAACGCCTCGGCCGGCTCGTCGCGCAACTGCTCGACCTGTCGCGGCTCGACTCCGGCGTCCGGCTGATCGAGCCCGAGGCGATCGAGCTCGCGCCGCTGCTCGTCCAGGCGGTGCGGGAGAGCGCGCTCGCGCGCGAGGACGTCCGGCTCGCCGCGGCGGTCCCCGGCCGCCTCGTCGTCCGCGCCGACCCCGACCTGCTCGCCCAGGTGATGGCCAACCTGCTCGACAACGCCGTACGGCACAGCCGGCCCGGTGGCGTGGTCACCGTGTCGGCCGCCCCGACGGAGAACGGCGTCCAGATCACCGTCGCGGACCAGGGGCCCGGCATTCCCGTCTCGGCCCGGAACCGCGTGTTCGAGCGCTTCTCCCGGCTCGACACCGGCCGCGCCGCCGACGGCGGGGGAGCGGGGCTGGGGCTGGCCATCGTGAAGGAGATCGTCGAACTGCACGGCGGTTCGATCCGCATCGACGACTGCGCGGGGTGCCGCATGATCGTCGAACTACCAGGGAGGACGATGATGGCGAACGAGCCATTAGAGGGACGGCAGGTGGAGTCCGGCCTTCCCGCCACCCCCACGCTGACGCCGGTTGCGGGCGCGCCGGCGTCCGGCCCTCAGGCGGACGCGGCAGGTGAACGGGGCACGCCGACCCCGGCGGTCACGGGTGCCCAGGCGTCCGGCACCGGCCCGGAGGACGCGGCCGACCCTCTCACCGGCCCCGGCACCGGCGCGGGCACTGACCCCGGCCCCGGCACCGGCGCGGCCGGTCGGGAGGACGTGGCCGGTGTCGGTACGGCCGGTAAGGGAGTCGTGGCGCGCGAGCTTGGCCCGACCGGCTCCGTGGGCGCGCTCGACGGGAGCGTCGAGACCGCCACGGCGGCGATCGCCGGCCCGCTGGACACCGCCGTGGCCGCGCCGGTGGTGTGGCCGGTGCCGGAGGCGGTGCCGGTAGCGGTGGCGTGGCCGGTAGCGGAGGCGGTGCCGGCGGCGGGGGCTGTGGCGGAGGCGGGGGAGCCGAGGGGGGCGCAATCCCGGGCGGAGCCTGGAGAGGCGGCGCGGCCGGCGGCCGAGTCCGGGCCGAGGCTGGCGCGGATAGTGGGCGGGACCATCATCGGGCTGCTCATCGGCTTCCTGGGTGGCATGTTCGCCGCCGTGTTCGTGAGTGTCACCGTGGGCGACGGGGCGGCGTTCATCACGCTCGTGCTCTGCACCGCGCTCGTCGGCGCCATCGGCATGTCCATCGGCGTGGGCTCCGGCCGCCGACCGGCGCCACACCAGGGCCAGGGCCAGGGCGGGCCGCACCAGGGTCAGACCGGGCCCTATCAGGGCGGGCCGTATCAGGGCGAGACCTACCCGAGACCGCCGTACCAGGGCGAGACGTACCAAGGGTCGGGTGGGACCCCGGCGATACCTGGCGCGCCGCACCCCGCGCAGGCGTTCGGGCCGCGGCAACCGCCGCCACCGTACGTGCCGCCGCCGCTGTTCCCACGGCCGGAACTGCCCGAGACCCCGCGCTGGCTGTTGCCGGCGGCGGCCGGGGCAGGGGTTTTCACGGCGGTGGCGCTGCCCGACGCGGAGGCCGGGCTGGGGCTGGTGCTGGTCGCGATGGTGCTGGGCGCGGCTGCGCTGCCGGCGGTGCTGCGGCGGATGACGCCGTGGACGCTGGGGTTCGGGGTGCTGGCGTACTGGCTGATCTCGATGGCCGCGGTCAGGGACGCGGACTGGTTGGTCAGCCTGCTCGTCGTGGCGGGGTTCGGGCTGGCCGCCCTGGCGGTGTCGGGGGCCGGGCTCGGCTGGCTGGGGGTGATCAGGGGCGGCGTGTCGGTGCTGCTGGCGCTCGGGCCCGTGCCGTGGTTCCTGGCCAAACCGATGAAGAACGTGAAGTCCAGGCACCGAGTCATGCCGACGCTGGTGGCGCTGGGCATCACGACCGTGCTGCTGCTGGTGTTCGGGCTGCTGTTCACGTCGGCCGACGCGGTGTTCGCCTCCTACGTGGAACGCCTGACCACCACGCCCGACTGGGCGGAGTCCCTGCCGATGCGGATCTTCCTGTTCGCGGTCGGCGCGGTGGTGCTGGCGGCCGTGGTGCTGGTGGCGATCAGGCCGGTCTCCGACCCCGTGGCGCCCGAGATCAAGGTCGTCGTGAGCCGGGCCATCTGGCTGCTGCCGCTCACGGCGGTCAACCTGCTGTTCGTCGCGTTCGTCGCGGTGCAGATCACCGCGCTGTTCGGCGGCAACGCCTGGGTGCTGGAGACGGCCGGGCTCACCTACGCCGAATACGCTCGCCAGGGCTTCTTCCAGCTCGTCGTGGTGAGTGTGTTCGTGCTCGGCATCGTCGCGGTCGCCAGCGGCATCCTCAGGACCTCCAACCGCGAGCGCTGGCTGCTGGCCGGGCAGCTCGGCGTGCTGTGCGCGCTGACCATGGTCGTGCTGGCTTCGGCCCTGCACCGGATGGATCTCTACACCGACGCGTACGGGCTGTCGCGGCTCCGCCTGTCGGTGCAGGCGACGGTCTGGTGGCTGGGCGTGGTGTTCGCGCTGGTGCTGCTCGCCGGAGCGGTACGCCTGGCGGGCCGTGGCTCCGGCTGGCTGCCGCGTACCGTGGTGCTGGTCACCGCGATCGGGCTGGGCGCCTTCGCCATGGTGAACCCGGACCTGCAGGTGGCCCGCACACAGGTGGAGGTGCGGGGCATCGCCAAGATCGACTCCGACTACCTGGGAGACCTGGGCGCCGAGGCCGTTCCGGCGCTGGACCGGCTGCCGGAGCCGCAACGCAGCTGCGTGCTGGCCGACGTGGTGCACGCCAACGACCTGCACCGCCCCGACCCGTGGAACGGCTGGAACCTGGCCCGCGAGCAGGCCCGCGACCTGCTCGCCGAGCGGCCCGTCAACTGGTCGGTCCAATGCGAGGACCGCACGGACTGACGGCGGATGGTGGAGCCGTACCGGCCGGTCGATCGGGTTTAATCCTTGGGTGGCCTTCGATGTGATCATCAGCGGCGGACGGGTGCTCGACGGGACCGGCGCTCCGCCGTACCGGGCGGATCTGGCGATCATCGGCGACCGGATCGCCGCCGTGGGCCGCCTCGACGGCGCCGAGGCGGAGACGGTGATCGACGCGAGCGGCCGGTTCGTGGCGCCGGGGTTCGTCGACTGCCACGCCCACGGTGACGCCGCGGTCTTCGACCCGGTGGTGCAGCTGGCGGCGCTGCGGCAGGGGGTCACGACGTTCGTGCTCGGCCAGGACGGTCTGTCCTTCGCCCCGGGCTCCGCCGCGACCGTCGCGTACGCCTCCCGCTACTTCGCCGCCGTCAACGGCCCGCTGGCCGGCAGGCCGCACGGCGAGGGCCCGCTGACCGTGGCGGAGCTGCTCGACGGCTATGACCGGGCCGTCCCGCTCAACACCGCCTACCTGCTCCCGCACGGCACGATCCGCTACGACGTGATGGGTCCCTCCTCTGCCGCGCCCACGCGCGACGAGCTGGCCCGGATGGTCGCTCACGTCGAGCGGGGGCTGTCGGAGGGCGCGGCAGGGCTGTCGAGCGGGCTCGAATACCTGCCGGGCCGCTACGCCTCCGCCGAGGAGCTGGCCGCGCTCTGCGAGCCGCTCGTCAGCCGCCCGTACGTCACCCACATGCGGGCCTACGGCGCCCAGGCCGGCGTGGGCATGGCGGAGGTCGTGGAGATCGCCACCCGGTCGGGTGCGGCCGCGCACGTCTCCCACCTGCACGGGCCCGCCGACGTGCTGCTGCCCCTGGTGGAGGACGCGCTCGCAGGGGACGTCGACCTGACCTTCGACACCTATCCCTACCTGCGCGGCAACACGATCCTGGCGATGGTCGTGCTGCCGCCCGAGGTGCCCGGCGCCGACACCGGCCGGGCTCTGGAGATGCTCGGCTCCGGCGAGCTCGACGCCTGGTGGCCGCGGCTGGCGGAGACCTGGCCGAGGCTGACGATCTCGCACGCGCCGGGTCTCGCCTGGGCCGAGGGGCTGGGCATGGTGGAGGCGGCCGAGCGGGCGGGGGTCGCGCCGGCCGAGTTCTGCCGCCGCCTGCTCGTGGAGACCCGGCTGGAGGCGGGTTGCGTGACGGCCCGCCCCGACGAGGGCCCACAAGGGGAGGAGTCCGTACGAAGGATGCTGCGCCACCCGTCGCACACCGGCGGCTCCGACGGCATCTACGTGGGCGGGCACCCGCATCCGCGCGGGTTCGGGGCGTTCGCCCGTTTCCTCGGCCGGCACGTGCGGGAGCTGGGCGACTGGACGTGGGAGCAGGCCACGGTCCACCTGGCCTCGCATCCGGCACGCCGCTTCGGGCTGGTGGACAGGGGGCTGTTGCGAGACGGGTTCGCGGCGGACGTGGTGGTGTTCGACCCCGCCACGGTGGCCGACCGGGCGACCTACGCGGCTCCGCGCCTGCCCGCGACGGGAGTCGAGGACGTGCTGGTGTCGGGCGTACGGGTGCTGGCGGAGGGTGAGCCCACCGGCGCGACTCCCGGCCGAGCCCTCCGCCCTACGTGATCACAAATCAGGCCGATAGGGTCATACCCGACAAAAGGGGGGTGTCGTGCAGGGATCGCCGGAGCGGACGGTCTTCGAGGGAGGGGTCGCCTTCCCGCTGATGGTCGTGCGTCGCGAGGCACTCGAGCACAACATCGCCACCATGGCGGCCTTCGCCCGCGACCACGGCATGGAGCTGGCGCCGCACGTCAAGACGCACATGTCGCGCGAGATCGCCGCCATGCAGCTCGGGGCGGGCGCGTGGGGACTCACCGTGGCCACCACGCGGCAGGCCATGGCGGCCCGCGGCTTCGGCGCCGCCCGCGTCATGGTGGCCAACCAGGTCGTCGACCCGGCCGGGCTGGAATGGGCCGCCGGCGAGCTCGCGCGCGACCCGGGCTTCGAGTTCCTCAGCTTCGCCGACTCGGTGACGGGCGTCGACATCCTCGCCCGGCACGCGTCGGCCCGGCCGTTCACCGTACTGGCCGAGCTGGGACACGACGGGGGACGGGCCGGTTGCCGGTCGCTGGAGTAGTTGCTCGACGTCGTCCGGCACATCCAGGAGACGCCCGGCGTCGAGCTGGCCGGAGTCGCCGGGTACGAAGGGGCGCTGAGGAACGCCGAGGAGGTCCGGGCGTACCTTCGCCGGTTGCAGGACGCGGTCGAGCACCTGAGGGTCAGGAACCCCATTCTGTCGGTCGGCGGCAGCCAGTGGTTCGACGTGATCGGCCGCGAGCTCGTCGCCACCCAGGCCACGATCGTGCTGCGCAGCGGCGCCTACGTCGCCCACGACGACGGCTACTACCGCGACCGCACCCCGTTCAACCGCATGGAGGGCGAACTGCGGCCCGCGCTCGAGATCTGGGCGCACGTGCTGTCCACCCCCGAGCCGGGCCTGGCGATCGTCGGCATGGGCAAGCGCGACGCCCCCTACGACGAGGGGCTGCCCATCCCCAGGCGCGAGGGCGTCACGATCGTGGCGATCCAGGACCAGCACACGGTGGTGCGCGCCGACAGGGTCGAACCAGGCGACCTGCTCGCGTTCGGCATCTCCCACCCGTGCACGGCGTTCGACAAGTGGCGCACCCTCCCGCTGGTGGACGGCGACTACCGGGTGGTCGGCGAGATCACCACGTACTTCTGAAACCCGCACGTTCTACACCTGTACTTCTGAATTCCGACTAATGAGGAGAAACCATGAAGAAGGAACTGAAGGCCGTCAATGGTCCCGCCCCCAAAGGCTCCTACTCCCCGGGACTGGTCGTCGGTGACTTCGTCTTCACCTCCGGCGCGTCCGGGGTCGACCCGCAGACCGGTGAGCTCGTCGGCGACGACGTGGTCTCGCAGACCCACCAGGTGATGCGCAACCTCGGCACCATCCTCGCCGCCCACGGCCTCGGCTACGACGACGTGGTCAAGGCGACCGTGCACCTGCAGCACCTCAAGCGCGACTTCGACGCCTACGACGCGGTGTACAAGTCCTACTTCACCAAGCCGTACCCCGTACGCACCACGGTCGGGTCGGACCTCCTGGACATCCTCGTCGAGATCGACTTCGTGGCGCACAAGAGCACCTGACCAGAACTGTAAGGTCGGCTCGTGGACAGTTCGGTGTACGCCTTCGTAGAGGACCTGCGGGGCGAGGGCGTGGAGCGGGTGCTCGACAGGATCAGCGGCTACGGCGCGGCGGGCATCACCGTCGGCGTCGTGCACCACGCCTCTCGCGACGTCACCCCCCACGGACTGTCCCGGCTGACCGTGCGCCACGACGGCACCCACTTCCCGGTGCCCGCCGAGCTGTTCGCCGGGCTCCGGCTCAAGCCCATCCCCGGCCATACCACCGCCCTCGACGGCGTACGCGAGGCCTGCACCGAGCGCGGGCTCAAGCTGCACGGCTGGACCGTCTTCCTGCGCAACGCCACCCTGGGCGGCCGGCACCCCGACGTGACCGTGCGCGACTGCTTCGGCGACCGCGGCTCGCTCACCGATCTGTGCCCGGCCCATCCCGACGTGCGCGACTACGCCGTCGCCCTGGCCCGCGCCGTCGCCCGGCTCGGTGTCGACAGCGTGGTGGCCGAGTCGCTGCACTTCCGGCCGCTCAAGCCGCAGCGGTCGTTCGTGCCGCTGGGGCCGATGGACGCCTACCTCTTCGGGCTCTGCTTCTGCGACTACTGCATACGACGCGCCACCGACCTGGGCGTGGGCGCCGAGGTGGCACGTGACGAGTGCGCCCGGATCGTGGGCGGCGTGCTCGACGGCGACGCTCCCGCGCAGGGCGAGGTGACCCGCGCCGCGCTGACCGCCTACGCCGGCCCCGATGTGGTGGCCTACGCCCGGGCGCGTTCCGAGACGGTGACCACGCTGGTGTCGGAGGTCGCGTCCGTGGTGGCCGACGAGGGGTCGAAGCTGGTGTTCATCGACTCGACCGGAGCCGTCAAGGGCTACACCGACGGCCTGCCGACCCCCGGGCTCGCGGCCCACGACGCCTGGCAGCTCGGCGTCGACCTGGTCGCCCTGGGCGATCTGGTGCCCGCGTTCGGGGTGCTGGCCTACGCCCGTGACGCGGCCCGGGTGGCCGACGACGTCGGCGCCTACCTGCGGTCCGTGGGCAAGGACCGCGAGGTGCGGGCGGTGTTACGGCCCGGCTTCCCGGACAGTGACTCGGCCGACCGGCTCGTCGCCAAGGCACGCGGAGCGAAGGCGGCCGGGGCGATGGCGATCGACTTCTACGCCTACGGCCTGGTGCCGCATCCCGTCCTCGACCGCATCCCCACAGCCCTCGCCGAAGTGCTCTGAGACCCCGGGTCAGCCGGCCCCCACGCCGTCCAGGACCGCCGACACCGCCTCGGCCGCGAACCCGTCGGGGACCGGCAGTCCCCGGAACACCGCCCTGACCCACACCACCCCGGCCAGCAGGTCGACGACCAGCATCGGGTCCACCGACTCGGCCAGCTCGCCGCGCCGCACGGCTCGCTCGAAGATCTGACGCTCGCGTACGAACCGGTCGATGAAGAAGCGTCGCCCGTCGAGCTCGGGATGGCGGACGGCGGCGCCGAGCGCGGCCACCGCGATGTCACTGGCGGGAGGCTCGGTGAGCAGCCGCCGGACGCCCTCGACCAGCGCGACCAGGTCGCCCCGCAGGCTGCCCGTGTCAGGCGGCTCGAACCCCAGCACGTCGGCCTCCACCAGCGCCGCCCCGAGCAGCGCCGCCTTCGACGGCCACCAGCGGTAGATCGTCGTCTTGTTGACGCCGGACCGCTCGGCCACACCCTCCACGGTCAGCCCGTCATAGCCCTTCTCCGCGACGAGCCACAGCGTCGCGTCGAAGATCTCCTGCTGCTTCCTCGGCGCCATGTGGTCATTTTCTCCCGGTGAACGCGGCGAGGACGCCCATCCCCAGGTAGGCCACGCCGCTGAAGTAGCGCAGCGCCTTCGCCCCGCCCGCCAGCCGGCTGCCCAGGGTGCCGGCCGTGAGCGCGTACGCGATGTCGGACAGCAGGCCGAGCAGCAGCAGCGTGACCCCGAGCAGCACGATCTGCAGCGCGGCCGACCCGGCGGCCGGGTCCACGAACTGCGGCAGGAACGCCAGGAAGAACAGCATGACCTTGGGATTGAGCACGTTCACCACCACGCCCTCCAGGAAGACCGCGCGCAGCGGCTGCGGCTTCAGCGTCTCGGCCCGGACCGGCTGCTTGGTGGTGAAGGCGCGGATCCCCAGGTAGACGAGGTAGCCGACGCCCGCCCACTTGACGATCGCGAACAGCGTCGCCGATGTCGTGATCAGGTAGGACAGCCCCCCGGCGGCGGCCGCGATGTGCACCAGCGTGCCCGCCTCCACCCCGAACGCACTCGCCAGCGCCGCCGGCCTGCCCTGCGTGAGACCCCGGGCGGCGATGTAGAGATGGTTGGGGCCAGGGATCAGCACCAGCGCCAGCGAGGCGGCCATGAACGGCACGAACGTCGACCAGGAGATCATGAATCCTCAGCGTAGAACGGCTTTGGTCCGGTCATCAGAGCCAATCCACGCCTTTGTTCGTGGACCAATGGGAATGTCGGTGGAACATGGGATAGTTGCGGGCGTGGATGGTCTTCTCGTCGGGCGTGGCGCCGAGCTGGAGAGACTCGTGCGGGTGCTCGAGTCCGCCGTCGCGGGCACGGCGGGAGTCGCCCTGGTCGGCGGCGACGCCGGCATCGGCAAGACCAGACTGGTGACCGAGCTGGCCGGCCGGGCCCGCGAGCGCGGCTTCCACGTGCTGGCCGGCCAGTGCGCCGAGCTCGGCGACACCCTGCCCTACCTCCCGCTGGCCGACGCGCTGCGCGGCGCCGAGCCCGCGGTGCGCGAGGCGGTCGCCGCCCACCCCATGCTCGGTCAGCTGCTGCCCGGTGTGGAGACCGTCCCCTCGTCGGGGCTCACCCAGCAGCGGCTGTTCGGCTCGCTGCTCGGGCTGCTGGCCGACCTGCAGCCGGTGCTGTTCGTCATCGAAGACCTCCACTGGGCCGACCGGTCCAGCCGTGACCTGCTGGTCTTCCTCAGCCGGATGGTCCAGACCGAGCAGGTGTGCGTGGTCGGCACCTACCGCACCGACGACATCCACCGCCGCCACCCGCTGCGGCCCGTGCTGGCCGAGCTCAAGCGCCTGCCCACGGTGACCTCGATCGACCTCGGCCCGCTCGACACCGGCGAGATGTCCGACTACGTGGCGACCATGGGCGAGATCGAGGCCGGGGAGCTGGGTGAGATCGTCGCCCGCGCCGACGGCAACCCCTTCTACGCCGAAGAGCTCTACGCCGCCCTCGCCGAGGGCGACAGCCTGCCCGACGGCCTCGCCAGCCTGCTGATGTCGCGTGTAGAAGTGCTGTCCGAACCCGGGCAGCGGGTGCTCCGGGCCGCCGCCGTGGCCGGCCGGCGCGTCGAGGACGACCTGCTGCGCGAGGTCTCCGGCCTGCCGCTCGACGCCTTCGAGGAGGCCGTCCGCGAGATCGTCTCCCGCGGCCTGCTCCGCGTCACCGGCTACGGCTACACCTTCCGCCACGCCCTGCTGCAGGAGGCCGTCTATACCGACCTGCTGCCAGGCGAACGCACCCGGCTGCACGCCGCCTTCGCCCGGCTGCTCACCTCACCCGCCGAGCTGGCCCACCACCACCTGGCCGGCCACGACCTGGCCGGCGCCCTCGCCGCCTCGGTCCAAGCCGGCCGGCTGGCCGAGCGGCTCGGCGCGCCGGCGGAGGCGCACAGCCACTACGACCAGGCGCTCGGCCTGTGGGAGCGCGTGGACGACGCCGCCTCGCTGGCCGGTGAGAGCCGCGTCCGGCTGGCCTTCCGCAGCGCCGTCATGGCCGCCGACAGCGGCGACAAGCACCGGGCCGTCACCCAGCTCCGCGCCCTGCCCCAGACCAGTGAGGTCAGCGAGCGCCTCGCCTACTACCTGATCGAGCTGGACGACCAGGAAAGGGCCATCGAAGTCGCCGAGCGAGCCGTCGCCACCGCCACCGGCCAGGCTGACCTGGCCCGCGCCCTGGCCACCCACGCCCGCACCCTCAACTGGAGCCCCCGCCACACCGAAGGCGAGCAACTCGCCCACCGCGCCCTCGACACCGCCCGCGCCGCCGGAGCCCGCGACGCCGAGGTTGGCGCACTGCTCACGCTGACCATCCACGCCGAAGCCCGAGGCGACCTAGCCCGGGCCCACGACCTCCTCAGCGTCGCGCTCACCGAGAGCACCGGAGATCTCGCGCTGGACCTGCGAGCCCGGTTCCACCACGCCCGGATTCACTTCGAGGAGGGGGCGCTCCACCATGCGGCGGCTGCCGCCGACGAGGGCGTCCAACTGGCCTTCGAGAGCGGGCTCAAGTGGAGCACCTACGGCACCGACCTGCGCTTCCTTCGCTTCCTGATCTACTACGTGTCCGGCGACTGGGATCAGGCGGAGGCCGTGGCCGCGTCCTTCGGCGCCCGCGTGGGCACCTCTCCCGAGGCCGTGCTCTCGTCCTTCGCGCTGTTCCTGGAGGTGGGCCGAGGGCTGCCGGCCGTCGAGAGCCGCCTCGAATGGCTGCGCCCGTTCTGGTCCGACACACTCGCCTCCTACATCTCGCGCGGGCTGGCCGCCGAGCACGCCCTCTGGAAGGGCGACCCGGCCGCCGCCCTCGACCACGTACGCGCCACGCTCGACGAATTGGTCCCTGGCGAGCCCGGCACTCTGCGCATCGCCGCCATCGGGCTGTGGGCACTCGCGGACCTCGGGATCACGGAGGGAGCCGACGACCTGGCCGAACGGGCCCGGTTCGCCGTCACCCACGGCACGGCAGGGCAGGGCAGCCGTCTGGGCCCCGAAGGCCAGGCCTGGGCCCTGCGGGCCGAAGCCGAGTGGCACCGGGTCCACGGGCGGCTCGACCCCGACCTGTGGCGTGGAGTGGTGACGGCCTTCGACTTCGGCTTCGTCTACGAGACGGCCCGAGCCCGCTGGCGGCTCGCCGAAGCCCTGCTGGCGGCCGGTGATCGCGACGGCGCCCAGGCGGAGTGGGAGCTGGCCAGAGAGACGGCCGGCAAACTACGCGCCGTGCCGCTGGAAAACGCCCTGGCGGAGTTCGGCAGGAGAGCCCGCTTCGCTGGCGGGCAAGCGGACGGGGGCCTGACGGCCCGGGAGATCGAGGTGCTGCGCCTCGTGGCCGAGGGGCTGACCAACCGGGAGATCGCGCAACGCCTGTTCATCGCCCAGAAGACGGTCAGCGTGCACGTGTCCAACATCCTCGGCAAACTCGACGCCTCCACCCGCACCCAGGCCGCCGCCGCGGCCCGTCAGCGCGGGCTGCTCTAACGTCGTTCAGCTAGGGGGGTCGGCTGCCAGGTCTCGTACGACCTGGATGAGCTCCGCCGGATCGAACGGCTTGGTCAGGTAGGCGTCCACGCCGATGCCCCTGCCGCGCCTCTTGTCGTCATCCTGAGCCCGGGCCGTGATCAGCACCACCTTGATGTGACTGGTGGCCTCGCCCATGCGCAAGCGCTGGGCCGTCACCCACCCATCCAGGCACGGCATCATCACGTCCAAAGTGATCACATCGGGCATGACGTCGAGCACCCGCTCGAGGCAGTCCTGCCCATCGGTGGCGGTCGCGACCTCGAACCCTTCCAGGCTCAGATTGACCGCGATCAGCTGACGGATGACCTCGTCATCGTCAACTACCAGTACTTTGCCAAGAACCTCACTCACGGCGGCAAAGCTACCCGTAGTGGCGCGGTCACGTGCGGTTTTCCAGGATGTGTGATCGGAGGTTTATCGCGTGACGAGTGGTGGCCTGATGCTGGTAGCCTTGTCACACGTTGAGCCCCCTTAGCTCAGGGGATAGAGCACCGGCCTCCGGAGCCGGGTGCGTAGGTTCGAATCCTACAGGGGGCACTCGATCTTGACCGGCGGTTTCGGCCGCTGACCAGGGCGAACATCGTACGGACGGGCGGGCCTGCAGTCTCACGGAGTCCCGCCCGTTCTCGTTGTAGCTCGCAGGTTGTGGACCAGTTGTGGACCATGATCGAGTTCCCCGAAGCCACGATCGACAAGAAGGCTACGTGTCGCCTGTGCTTCTTCGGATGTGATCAGCAGACCCATCTCGCAGGCTGTTAATCACTCGTCGGCGTCCACAAGCCATGCGAGATCGCTTGTTATGCGCTGGAGGGCGATGAACTCGCGGCAGCCGACATGACTCCCGCCCAGCCGTGGAATGTTGCTCGACCAAGGTCTTTGAGCCGGTTGTGAACGGTCGCCCTAGCGGGCGCATAGTGAGGCACCCTGCTCTGCAGCGGCCTACAACTACTCAGAACACCAGCGCGCGACGGCCACAGGTAGCACCGACACGGCGCCATGGCCGACGCTTCGACGGGGTTCGTAGGGCTGGGTAGTGATGCACTCCAGCCAGAGTAAGGACCCTCGCTGACCAGCGACCCTCTCGCGCTCCCTATCAAGCCAGCACCCGCCCAATTCCCAGTCGACTGGATCAAACCTCGCACTGCAGTATCAAGGGCCACACCGTTTTCAGCGTCAGGGCTCCGACTAGCCGTCACTTGGCCGCGCTGCGACTCTCTGGCCGGCACCGCTCACGCGCTCAACTACCCCGCGCGGCATATGCCCAGGCATGCCCAGCAGCCCAGCTACCGCTCTGCGGTGGGGTCGACAGCAGACAGCGTGATCGGGCATGTTGAGATCAGTTCCTTGCGGACCTACCATCTCCCTGCCGAAACGTCCGCATACCACCTAGCTGGATGGCTTTCATGGAGATACTTAGTTCCCTACTTCCTGGCGTTCGTGCACTTCGCGCTCCTCTCTTTGCTGGTGTGCTCTGGCTTGGAGTCGCCGTGATTATATTGGCGCCATATAGAGATGGATTATTAACTACTTCAGAAACCGGACTTGCGATCAAAGAATTGGCTTCTGGATGGACTGGCGGGTTTGCTATTCCGGCAGCCCTTTTCCTTTCATACCTGCTGGGCAATGTAGCAACGGGGATATTAAGCCCTCTGGTCAAATTGGTTGGAAATGGAATCAATAAGGCACTGGCTTGGGTTGCCTCTAAGGAGAATCGATTTACCGCGAGGACGGATGGCGCCTTCCAGCAGAAAGCCAGGCGGCCATATCGCCTGTTCAGAATAATCAGAAAAGTCGAATTTTCAGCCCGGCCGATGAGTGTTTCGGCTCGTTCGCTTGCAATCGACGCCATTGCGGCTTCGCTCCACAAGGCTGGCGTGCCCGGAATGGCGATCTATATCTTTCCGATTGAAGCTGGAATCAGAGATTTGAGACACTCCGCCGCACAGCTGTCTCAATCTGCGTCTCCTCAATATCAAGAGTTTGATCGCATCCAAGCCGAATCGGAACTGAGACTAGCGATAGCCCCACCAATCGTGGCTCTCGGCATAGTTTTCCCACTTAACGGATCAAGCTGGTTCGTTTGTGCGACGCTGCTCATTGCGGCGGTGCTATTGATTCAGGCATTGATTCATCACAGGAGAACTGTGGAGATCCTCGCAACTTCTGCCTATCTCGGATTTACTGTAATTCCGTTGGTGCAATCTGTGGCGGATCGCTTGTCGCAACTAGAGGAACCTCCCCGGTCTGACGGGGGGTGGATGGGAGCAATCGTTGTAGCTCTACATCAAGGCAATCATCTTGATGAAGAGGAGGAGTCTCTGCGGGAGCTTGCCGAGTTTAATGAGATCGACCGTGCTGATGCGCGAAGCTATCTTGAGCAGCATGATTTGGAGGCGGCAGAGTCCTTCGATCGCCTAATGGAAAAGCGCGTCCCGCCACCATGGGAGCGAGAGCAAACAGAATCGCCGACAGAGGTTCCTCTTAGCGATTAACGTTGGATCGGCCATAGCAATCATGGGAGTGATTCGCTCATGGAGCGGACAAATTACATACCTGCTGGAGAAGATAAGAACTGCTCGGCTTGCGGAAAAGCATACAAGCCTCTTCGTAGAGGAATGTGTCAGCCGTGCTATCGGAGAGACGCTCGCTATGGTGCGCCTGAATATAGGCAGCTTGACCTTGATGACATAACCTACGACTTTGTGGTGCAGAACTGCACCCGAAGCGGGGAGTGTCTTATCTGGACTGGTGCCTTGGGGAAGGAAGGCTTTCCGCAGACCGCGGATCGGAAGTTGTGGCGGGAGGATGGAAAGCAGCGCCAGATCCGTATACATCGTTGGATGTACGAGAGCCAAGGGGGGGAGCTGCGTAAGGGACAGCAGGTGAGGCAGACCTGCGGCAACAAGCTATGCGTTTTTCCGGGGCATCTTGAGGTGTCAACACCTCGCCCAGGGCGGACGCCCCTCGGGGAGGCTGGAAAATACAAAGGGCGTAAAAAGCGTGATGACGATGGTGAACGTTGCGCAAACGGCCACGAGTGGACAGAGGATACGCTCTACGTCGATCGTAGAAATCGTCGGGTTTGCAGGGCATGCCAGGCTGCTTCCCATGTGCGCAGCAAAGGCGGTGACGCTAGTACCCACGAATGGAATCGTCGTAAATCCTGGGAGGGAACCTCTCAATGCGCAAATGGCCATCTATTTGAAGAGCATGGCTGGTATTTCAATGGCGAAGCCCGAGTCTGCCGAAAATGCTTTGCGGAGAAGGAGCGAGCGAGATGGCTCCGCGTTAACTATAGGCTCACGCTTGAGGACTTTGAAAAAATGCTCACGGACCAGAACTTCACATGCTCTATCTGCTATGTAGTTTTCGATCCGAGTAAGAGTGGCCTCGTGCCCTGTGTTGATCACGACCACGCTAATGGTCGAGTCAGAGGCATTCTTTGCCGGTCATGCAACCTTGGCCTGGGGCACTTCAAAGACAATATCGGGCGCCTGGATGCTGCGATTCTCTATTTAGAGGTCCATCAAGTTCCGTCGACTGATCCAGATTGATGCTTTCGCTATTGCCCGATCGGGGTGCTATATATTTTCGCCCTGCTTTACGTGAACTTGTGGCTGAGGTGAAAGCAATGCCCCAAACTAATACATCCGCACCCCTGTCCACACGTGCCCAGACCAGGGTCTCAATCAGCCGAGCAGGTCGCTTGTTTCGCTTGGAAGGCGGAGCGTTACGTAGCAGACCGACTCAACTCTGACCACCAGTGCTGCCCGTGCGGACGAGGCGGACGGATACTCATATTCCTTCGGGTTGAACTTGATCATGTCTGCAGGGCGGCCTCGATTCGGCGGTTAATCTGGTTGTCGCGCCCATCGAGACACTTGGCGTACCGCTTGAGAAGAACTTCCACGCTATTGCCAGCGCGCTCGGCTACCACCGTCGCGTCAACGCCTGCATTGAGCCACGTGGACAGGGCGGCGTGGCGCAAGTCGTAGGGCTTGCCAGCAAGGGTTGAAGTGACCTGTTGCGAAGTCAGAGCGAGGCGTCGGGCCTCTTCCCAGGCCCGCGAGTAAGTTGAAGCACCGAGAACGCCACCGCGTTCGTTGCGGAACAGCCGTCCGTCTGGAGCTGTGCCGAACTCTTGGAGGTGCGCTCGCAGGATGCGAACCAACTCGGGCGGAATCGGCACGGGCCGGACCTCGCGATCCTCTCGCTGCTTGAGCCCGCGCTGGTCGTGCACGGTCCCGCTGTCGGTCCATCGCTTGCCGCTGCTTGGGCGGGTGACTTCAAGAGTGAGCATTCCCCACCCCTCCTCTGGCAGAAGGCAGTCGCTTTCGCGGAGCCCGATCGCCTCAGCTGGACGGAGGCCGGCGAAGTACAGCGTGGCGAAGAATGCGACGAGGCGGCGTCCTCGCGCACGATGCCAGCTACCAACGTAAGAGAGGCTCACGAGGAGTTCGCGGGCCTGGACGGGGTTGACCACGCATCGCCGATCAACAGTGTTGTCTCTGGCCACCTTCTTCTGCTTGACGCGCTTGAGTGGGTTCTCGGCCAGCTCGCCGAGGTCGATGGCGTATTCAAGAGCGGTGTTGAGGCCGCGCCGCCGCCGGGCCGTCGTGTCGGCCGCCGCGCGTTTGCCGTCGCGTGTGAGGGTGAGTTCCTCGCAGATATTGCGCGCCACGATGGGGTCGGCGAGGTCACTCACGTTGACGGTGCCCTTCTGGAGGAGGCGAACGGCGTAGCCGAGATGAGGCGGAGCCGCCTCGTCCTCCTGGCGCGGTAGGAGGGCCCACTGCATCGCGGCTCTGATTTCCTTCTTGGAGAGGCTGGCAGCCTCATCGGCCAGGAGGGCGAACGTGGCTACCGTGAGGCTGTCCACGATGGCCTCACGGGTTTTGGCGGCGGCACCCTTCCAGCGCATGCGCACATACTTCCGGCAGAAGTCGTACCAGCTCAGAGCGGCCTTTTCCGTCTTTGTCATGGAGTCGGGCAGGCCAGTGAGCGTGTCGAAGGGTTCACCCCTCTTCGCGGCCTTGAGCAGGTCGGCGCGGAAGTTGTCGGCGAGTGCCTTGGTCAGGAACGCCTTGGACTTCGGCTCGGTCCCGACCTTCCAGCGAAGCTGGTACGGCTTGGCGCGGCCCTTGCGGTTGCGGATGCTCCAGATCACGACGTCGTGAGTCTGCATGTCGCCCCTTCCTAGGCTGCGGTCTGCTCGAAGGTGGTGAGCCAGGCGTCCAGGTCGCAGCGACGGACCTTGCGCTTGCCGTTGGGGAGTTTCAGCGACCTCGGGCCGCGGCCGGTGTGCAGCCAGCGGTAGAAGGTGGATTTCGGGACGTCGATCTCGTCGAGGACATCGGCGATGGTGAGCAGGGTCTTGGGACGCGTTGTCATGGTGGTGGCTGCCTTTCGGGCATCGTGATCGGTGCTGGGTGATGCCTCGGCGGTTGTGCTTGGCGGCTGGTCGCCGAGGGCGCTCGCAGGTGGTTGGCCAGGGGTAAGCCGTCCCAGCCGTCCCAGGGTCATTTCCGCAGGTCAAGCCTGGGACGGCTTGTTTTGGTGGGACGGGTCATGCCGTCCCAGCGATGGGAGCCGTCCCGCTCTGACCTGCGGTGACGAGGCTGGGACGGCTGGGACGGATCTCCCTGTCGATCGGCACCACGTCGGCCTCTGGGATGGGTCCGAGGGCGGGGCAGTAGCGTGCCCATGAGTCGGCGAAGTCGGCGCGCTGGTAGCCCTTGGCCTGCTGGCCGTTGGGGAAGCGGATGTTGGCTGAGCGGATGTCGTATTCGCGCAGCATCGTGCCGAGCTTCATCGCGGTCAGTCCAGCAGGACCGTGATCAGCCCATTCGCTCTCGGGATCGCTTTTGAGACGCTCCAGCAGGAGAGCGGTAGGTAGGGCAGTGTCGGGGCCGAACGCGGTGCGGCAGGCAACGAGCAGGCGCACGCGCGCCGAGGTCTGGCCGTTGTCGTCGGCCTCGGCGGTGAGGGTCAACGTGGCGGCGCGGGCCCGATCAGGCCAGCCTCCCCTAGCGTGGTCGGCAACGATGACGAGGGGTTCCCAGGTGTCGGCGGCGCGGTCTTCTACCGGCATGCTGGGTTCTGCCGCTTCCAAGACGGACAGGTCAGCGCGGAGCCACAGGTTCAAGTCGGCGGCCAGTTCGCGTAGCGCGGGCCGGTCTCGGCGGTGCCGGTAGGGGGCGGCGTTCTCGCTGGGGGCGCGGCGGCGCATGCGGATGACGACGGCGCGGTCTTCGATGGTGTCCGGCATGGCTCCGATGCCGGCGAGTGCGGCCATGGCGAAGGTCGGGATGCTTTCGACGCGGTTGGTGGCGGCGTCGTAGCGCTTGGCAGGGCGGTTGCGCTGGTGTCCGGCGTTGAGCAGGCCGCGGAGGTCTTCGTTGCCGTCGGCCTTGGGGCCGAAGATGGTGTCGGCCTCATCCACGAGCATGGTCGGCGGGTCTTCGGTGATGGAGCGGTAGACGGCGGCGCTGGAGGAGTTGACGGTGATGAACGGCTCGTGGCAGGTGGCCTCCACGACGTCCAGGAGCCGGGACTTGCCGCAGCGCTTTTCCGGGCCTCGAATGACCAGCCGGGGGGCGTGCGCCCATGCGGGCTGGGCGTGAGTGGCGGCGATCCAGAGGGTGACGGCGTCGGCGGTCTCGGGGCTCGGCAGGATGACGTAGCGGGTGAGCGCGGCGCGTAGTCGGTCGAGCAGGGCGGCGCCGTCGGGTGTGCGGTCGTTCATGGCTGGTGCTCCTTGCGTGGTGTTCATGCGGCCCTGCTACGGCGTGGCTGGGCTTTCATGCCTGCGGACAAGCCGGAGGCGATCACGGCAGCGATCTCGCGTGGCGGGTTCGGGTCGCCTTCGGCGTTGGCGTTCTCGGCGGCGGACTGGAGAGCGGTGATGACCACCTCGGCGGGCAGCATGCCGCGTGCGACGAGTTGGCCGAGGTTGAAGGCGGCGGTGTTGAGCGTGTGGTTGCGGGTGCCGCGTTGGGCGGTGGCCACGCGTTCGATCTCGCCGCGTAGCGCGGCCTCGCCGTACCGGTTCAGGCGGTGGCTGGGCAGGCAGGCCAGCAGATCGGCGGCGCTTAGCGAGGGCGGCGCGGCGGGTGTGAGCGCCTCGGCGAGCCAGGCCGGGAGCGGTGCGGCTGGTAGGTCGCGCGTGATCTCGTAAGGGCCGGTGCCGTCCGGCTGGGCGACGTGGCTCCCAGGGCCGACGACGTAGCCACCGCAGGCGCGGGTGTCGATCAGCCAGCCGAGCCCGCCCTTGTGACCCGCGCTGTTGCGTAGCCGTAGGCCCTCAGGCGGGGTGAAGTAGAGATGTGTGCCACCGCGCCGGGTGCGGACGGTGAGAGTGTCGTCGGGGTACGGCTGGGCGTGCTCGGCGCACAGTAGGCGGAAGACGTGCTCTCCGTTCTTCGGGTGGTGCTGGGCGAGGCCGGCGGGCGGGCGCTCGCCGGGCTTGGGCTGGTCGAGGTCGATCACGACCAGCCGGGACGGGCCGCAAGCGATGCCGATGTTGTACGGCTTAAGCGGTTGGCGAGGCTCGCTGCGGTTTGCGCCCCTGAAGGGACATTTCCACCAAGACTTCTTCCCGTGTTACGCCGGCGACGACCTCTACGGCACGCCCCCGCAGCCCGACTGGCCCCCCGCCGACCGCCGCCGCGTCTACGCGAAACGGCTGCGCGCCGCACTCAACCCCTGGCCCGCAAGCGCGCATGAATGATCACCCCAGGGGGTCCCTTCGCCTCGAGTGATCTTTGCAATGCTTAGAGTCGTACTGCGGGTCGCGGTAGCTCGCCCAGGCTTGCCGTATGCAATCAAATGCATATACCGTTGATTGCATGACGGACCGCTGGCAGATCGAGCTCGAACCCGAGGTGCGGGATTGGCTGGAGCTGCTGCCGTTTCGGTTGTTCCGGCGGGTCGAGGACAAGGCCGACCGTCTGCTGGATGAGCCGACGACACTCGGCGAGCCGTACTCGCGCCACCTGGGCGGCAAGCTACGCGAGCTGCGATTCGAGCTGGACGGAGAGGCCGTGCGCATCCCGTACTGGCTCGCGCCCGGGCGGCGGATCGTTCTGCTGACGGTGTTCCGTAAGACGAAGATGCGTGAAGCCTCGGAAGTAGAGCGTGCCCATCAAGCGCAGAAGGTCTGCGAGGCCGAGCACGGCCATGCTCAGCACACCTACGATCGGCGCAAGGAGAACTGATGAACCACAGCACGTGGAAGACACGGCGAACCCGGCAGCTTGCCGGTGAGTCGGTGGAGTACGACCAGGAGTACGTCGACGCGCGGTTGGCCGGCGATCTCGGGCAAGCGGTCTACAACCGCCGGATCGAGCTTGGCCTGTCCCAGGCCGAGCTGGCCGAGCGGGCCGGGATGACACAGCCTCAGGTCTCCCGGATGGAGGGCGGCGACACCGTGGCCACACTCCCGCTGCTACGGCGCCTGGCGAAGGCCCTGGACGGTGTGTTGAACGTCGCCATCGACGAGGGTGACTCCCGCGTGACTTTCACCCCGCACGCCGCATGAAACCCGAACCCGGTTGTTGGGCTGGGGCGAGAGTTCGCTCCAGTTAGCAGGTGAGAGTGTACGAGCCGCTCCACAAGGTGGCTCGACTGTACAGGGAGACGTACAAATGCGGGCACGCACAGAGCATTTCCGCAGGTCAAAAGTATGAATTCGTCCGGCCTCCGGAGCCGGGTGCGTAGGTTCGAATCCGGCAGGGCGCGCCATGTGATGTCTCAGGACATCGGAAACCCTCGAACCTACGGGTTCGGGGGTTTCGTCTTGTTGGGGTTTGCCTGGGGTTGGTAATCGCGGGTGGGATTGAGGATCAAGTCGCGCCCTGTTCGACCGGGGTACCCTACCCCGATTCCCTTACCAGGTAAGGGAATCCGAACCCCGGATAAAATCTGCGGCCCTCCCCGTTCCGGGCTCTCGCCGCGCCCTCACGGTGCCGCGAAAGTGCCCTGCCGGCGCACCGTGTGCCAGCGCAGCCGCACCCCCAGCAGCGCGGTCGCCACCGACTGGAACACCACCAGATAGATGAGCTGCCGGTAGACCACCTGCTGCAGCGGCAGCGCCCAGAGCGCCGACACCCGCTCCCCGTCCAGGCGCAGCGCGTACCAGCCGGCGGCGGCCTGCACCACAACGAACCCGGCCCACACCGCCACCGCGGGCAGCGGGTCGCCGACGGCCACGTGGTAGACGGCCATCAGGTCGACCACCGGCGCCAGCAGCGGCAGCAGCACGTGGAACAGCGCCAGGTAACCCAGGCAGCGGCGGCCGAACGGCCTCGGCTCGGCCAGGGCGCGGCGGTGCTTCCACATCGCCTGCATCGTGCCGTAGCACCAGCGGTAGCGTTGCCGCCAGAGCTGGTGCAGCGTCGCGGGCGCCTCCGTCCAGGCGATCGCCCGTTCCTCGTACACCATCCGCCAGCCCGCCCGGCACAGCGCCATCGTCAGGTCCGTGTCCTCGGCCAGCGTGTCGGTGCTCACCCCGCCGAGCGCGACCAGCGCGTCGCGCCGGAACGCGCCGATCGCCCCCGGCACAGTCGGCATGCAGTCGAGCAGCTCGAACGCGCGCCGGTCCAGGTTGAAGCCGATCACGTACTCGACGTGCTGCCAGCGGCCGATGAGCCCGCGCCGGTTGCCGACCTTGGTGTTGCCGCTCACCGCGCCCACACGCGGGTCGGCGAGCCGGTGCACCAGATGCCCGATCGTGCCGGGCTCGAACACCGTGTCGCCGTCGACCATGACGAGGATCTCGTGGCGCGCGTGCCGGATGCCGGTGTTGAGCGCGACCGCTTTGCCCCCGTTCGCCTGCCTGATCACCCGTACGCCCGGCAGCCTGGTCGCGGCGACGGCCTCGGCGGTGCGGTCGGTGGAGCCGTCGTCCACCACCAGCACCTCCACCGGTCCGGGGTACGAGGTCGCCACAAGCGAGCGCACGGTCGCCGCGATCCCCGCCTCCTCGTTGTACGCGGGCACGATCACGCTCACCCCCGGCGGACGGTCCCACCGTCCGGCCCGTTCCGGGTCGCGCGAGCGGCGGGCGTGCACCCGGGCCAGCACCACCAGGAGCACCAGCCGTGCCAGCGTCAGGGCCCCGGTGACGAACAGCACCCACCACAGCGCGGCCGTGAACGCGCCGGCCCCGCGCTGCGCCAGGCCGAGCGCGGTGCCGGCGATCCGCGCCGTCTGCTCGGCCGGGCGGTGGGCCGACGGCATGCCGAGCGCGGACGTCAGAGTCTCGGCGCGGTAGCCGGCCCGGTCCAGCTCGTCGAGCAGCCGGCCGACTGCCTCGACCGTCTGGGCGCGGTCGCCGCCGGAGTCGTGCATCATCACCACCGCGCCGCGCCCCCCGGACGGGAGCGCGGCCTTGACGATGTGGGACGCGCCCGGCCTGAGCCAGTCCTGGGTGTCGAGGTCGGTCAGCGCGATCAGGTAGCCTTGGCGGCCGAGCGCCGCGAGGCTGTCCCACTGCTCGACGGTGATGGTGCCCGGGGTCGAGGAATACGGGGGACGGGCCAGCGTCGTGTGCAGGCCCGTGGCTCCGGCCAGCGCCTTCTGCGTGAGGCTCATCTCCAGTTCGGCCCGCCAGGCGGGGATGGTGGCCAGGTCGGGATGGGTGTAGGTGTGGTTGCCGAGTTCGTGGCCCTCGGCGACGATCCGGCGAGTCAGCTCCGGATGGGCGGCGACCCTCGAGCCGACCGCGAAGAACGTCGCCTTGGCCCCGCGCGCCTTCAGCACGTCCAGCAGGCGCGGCGTCCACTCAGGATCGGGCCCGTCGTCGAACGTCAGCGCCACCGTGCGGGCCTTCAGGCGGGCGCTGGACGGCTCGTCGCCGGTCAGGTTGAGCACCGGGCCGCCCCGGTGCAGCGGTTCCAGCCAGGCCGCCGGGTCGCCACCGCTGGGCGCGGGCCCCGTCTCGCCGGCGACGTTCTTGACGAAGCCGTCGAGCACCAGCGCGCACCCCACCAGCGCCATCCCGGTGAGCAGCAACAGCCAGTGACCCGACGGCTCGCCGTCCCGCCGCCGCGCCCGTCTCTTCACCCCATGACCAGCGTCACCTGCCCGCACAGGCTCGGGGGTCGTGCCGGGGCGGGGACGGCGGCGGCGCCGGGCGGAGGTCACGCCGGTGCTCCGGAAGCGACGGCGACCTGGACCGGCGACGGTTGACCGGTGGGTTCGGGCTCGGGGGTCGCGGTCGCCTCGGGCTCGCGAGGCGGCACGATGTCGCGGATCGGGCCGGGCTCCGGCTCCACCGCCGCCTCCGTCTCGCGCCCGGTCGCCGGCGCCGTCTGCGGCGGCTCGGACGTGCGCGACGGCCGCGCGGACGAGGTGGTGGGAGGCGCTGACCGGCTCATCTGGCGCGTACGGGAGGGCGCGGCAGGCGTGCGAGGGCCGGGCTCCCCCCGGGACGCGGACCGGGACGGGGCCGGCGGGGTTCTGGATGGGGCGGAGGACGGCTCGCGCTCGGCCGGTTCGCCGCCGGAAGCGGTGTCGTCGAGGGTCGTGCTCGCGGGCCATCCGGGCCAGCCGTCGTCCGACAGCGGCGTGTCCGCGAGCACCGCGCCCACGAGCATCGCCGTCATCGCGAGGGCGAGCGTGCTGACCACGGCCGCGCCCACCGTGAACCATCTCCTCCGCCGGCCGCTGTGGTCGACGAAGACCGCGCCGTCAGGGGGCGCGGGTTTTTCTCGGGTAGAGGCAAGGGGGGACACATAGCCTGCTTTAGGGAGGAATCGGGCATAAGCGTAGCTGATTCCGCAGGTCCGCTAGCCTTCCGACCTCGTCTCGAACATCTGTTCGTCAAGAGCTGGCAGGAGTTTCGCTCGAGGGTCGTCGTCGCGCCGCCGCCCGGCCGCGCATCCCTGACAGGATGCGGTCATGACGGCACTGCCCATGAGCCCCGACGAGAGCAGTAGCGGCGCTCTTTACCACGTGCTAGTAGAACGCGCGTGCCCACGCGGCTGCGCGCGGGAAAGTGCAGGTCCGTCAGGGCGCAGGGTGGGGATCGGCGATGCGGGCGGCGTGGTAGCGGCGGTGGAGCGGCGGCCTTGTGCGGCGTAGGTGTCAGCGACTGAGGCGGCCTCGTCCGGGTTCAGCACTGGGCGTACGAGAAGGCGCCCGCCGCGGCGCTCAGTGACCTCGGTCAAGCCCGCGCGTTCCAGTTCGAGGAGCTTGTGCCGACCGGTAACGGCGGACGCGCTCAGAAGGTTGCCCAGATAGGCGACGGATGTTTCCATCGGCTGGTCTGCCCGACGGTGGCTGGCCAGCACCAGGGCGGACAAGCGCCATGCGCCCGGGGAGATGTGCCGATCGGAGGCCGACAACAGGTCCAGCGTCCAGGCCGGTACCTCTGCGTATGGCTCACCGGTCTCGCGGGGGAGACGTAGCGCTGCGTGCCGAACCGTCCGCTTAGCCCCGGGTGGGCTGGAGCGGCAGCCAGGGCCCACCAGAGCCGTCGGCGAGCGGACTTGGCGGCGTGCTCCGTCCAAGGTGGTCTCGCTCACACCCAGCGCTTTGGCCACCCGGCATCGCCGTGCGTAGGCGGGAGGGCGACCGCCGCCGAGAGCGCGGGGCATCAACGTCTCGTACTGAGCCCATGCGGCTACTGCCAGGGGGCTGTGCGAGGACGAGCGCAGCAAGGCCGTAGGTGTCTGGACATAACCGCGAGCGGGCCTCCAGTCTCACGAAGTCCCGCCCGTTCGCGTTCTCGCTGGCGTGCGGCAGCGCTGCGCGGGATCGAGCAGTCCCTGACCACTGGGCAGGTCCACGAAACCCACGTGCCGGCGATCGACAACGGCCTTCCACGCTGATTGCTTCGTCGAAGACCCAGCAGGTGCGGCAGCTTGGTGTAGACGGCTGGTCGACAATCAAGCCTGGCCCCGCTGCGGTCGAAGATCATGGAGTCTGATCGCGGAGCGGAACCGCTCGTTCCGCTGTGCCTTCGGCAGTGCCTCATTAAGATCGCGTTCCATGCTTCCGGATGGTTTATGGCGGATTATCAGGGTTGGATTAGTAGGTCTGGTTCTTACGGCGGCGGTCGCGGGCCTGGTGCTCGGCGATGCCTGGCTCTGGGTGGCCGCCGAATGGACGCCGCCGACCTATGCGGGGTTCTACGCGCGCGACGGGTTTGACACCCCGACCACTGTGGCGCTGCTCGTGGCCGCCCTGGTGAAGGCCGCGTTCCTGTGGCTGATTCTGCGTGCCCCCGCGCCGGGACCGCTGGACCGCCGGGAGAAGGCGCTGCGCCGACTGCTGTATCTGGCGGTGGTGTACACCCTCGTGCTGTGGTTCCCGATCGGGCTGCTCCCCGACGAGGTCGACGTGGCGTTCCAGCTCGCGCTGTGGACCGCGATCGACGTTCTCTTCCTGCTCGTCATCCGCTGGCGGTCACGCATGCTGCGCGCGGCGGCCGGAGCGATGTTCGCGGTCGAGCTGGCCGGGATGGCCAACGAACTGCTCGACGAACTTGACCTCCTAGAGCTTGGCTCGGGCGGCATCGTCGGACTGGGGTTGATGCTGGGCGGAGTGGCGGCGACCATCATCACGGTCGTCGGGCAGTGGCGCGACGGCCGGTGGAGCCGTGGCACACTGACCGCCGGTTGGTTGTCGGTGGGCGTCTACGCGCTGGTGATCCCGCTCAACATTCTCTTCGACAGGATCTCCGGCGACAGTCTGGTGATGCCGGTCGTGATGGACGCGGTGAACCTTGTCAGCACCGTGTGGATCGCGGCGACCGCCCGTGAGCTGCCCACTGAGAACCGCCTGGCAGACCTTCTGCCCGCGCGGCAGCGCGTGATCCGCGTCGCGGTGGCGGCCGTGGCCGTACTGCCGGTCATCGCGCAGATCCACCCGGAGCAAGCCGCGCACCTCGCCTACACCGGCTGGTCGATGGACTGCTACGACCGGCCCAGCTTCGGCGACCTGAAACCTGCGGAACGCGATGCCGCGTTCCTGTGCCGGGCGCGGAGCACAGCGGGCGGGGTCCCGCCCATGTTCCCGGACAGCCTGTCGGACCAGGGGGTCCTCGCGTACGGGCGGGCGCTGTGCCGTGCGAAGGACCGCGACGAGCAGGAGGCGATTCTGACGCGGGCCGGGAGCGCCCGGTCCGCCTGGGGCGCGGACCCGTGGGACCTCGTCTACGTCTGCCCGGAGATCGTCGGCGCGACCCATCCCGACCTGCTGCGGTCGACCACGGAGACGAAGGAGGCGAACGCCGCCTACATCGCCGAGGCGAACGCGCAGTGCCGTGACCCGTGGCCCCGGACGAAGGGTGTCGTCCAGGCCACGGCCAACTACTTCCTGTTCGTCGACGGCGACCCCGGCTATCTGGTCCACGACCCCGAGGACGAGACCGCGGACGGGGCGATGGAACAGGCGATGGACGAGCTCTACGACGACAGCACCCTCATCGGGGTGGCCGGCAGCACGGCGCTCATCGGGCACGTCGAAGACGTCGTTGATCTGTGCCTTACGGTGAAGGCCTTCCGCACCGCGCCGCCTCTGCGGACGGCCGGGTGGGATCAGGTCAACGAGGTGTCCATCGTCAGCCGCAGTGGCCGGCTCACTGTGCCGGAGATGGACGACGGCGAGGTGGGCGCGGGTGCCCCGATGCCGAACCTGGCGATCGAAGGGAAGGGCCGCTACCGGCTGCGCGTCTACGTGCGGGTCGCCGATGCGGGGGAGGAGCACCTGGTCGTCGTGTTCCCGGGTGCGTCGAGGAAGAAGCTCAGGCTGAAGCCGTGAGCGGTGACGTACTGACGAACGCCAGTACTCAGGAGGGTGCGTGCTGCCGGCGCACCATCTCGTTGATCCAGATGGGCGCGAACGGAGACGTGCAGCCCGGGGAGGTCGGGTAGTCCTTGAGCACCTCCAGGCGCTCACCGATGTCGACTGCACGGGCGCGGTGCTCGGCGTGCTCGATGCCGATCTGAGCCAGGCAGTGGTTCATCGCCCACTGCAGGCGATCCGGGGCGTCCTTCATCTCCGCCTCGATGACGTCGAGCAGTCCTGAGAGGTCGAGGCCGTCGGGCTTCTTCGCCACCCGTTCGGTGGTCAGCGCCCAGCCGGCACTCGCGACCACTGGATCCGGGTCGGCGGACCAGGCCGGCCGCAGCTCTTCGGCGTGCGGGTTCTTCTTCACCACGTAGTTCACGAGCCAGTCGTGCACCTTGGGTCTGCGCGCCTCGCGCACCATGACGTCCAACTCGTCACGCTCGAACGCCTTCGGACGGCAGATCAGCATCGCCAGCAGTCTCGCCGCGGTGTCACCCGTCGCCCAGAGCCGGCACGCGAGCTCCTGCTGCGTCTTCAGCCGCTTCGCGAGCGCGCGCAGCTTGCCGAGGTTCACACCGTGATCGTCACCGTGTTTCTCGTTCACCTCGCGTGTCTTTGGGTCCTCGAGCTCGGCCAGCTCGGCCATCACCTCGACCACCATCGTCTCGGCCACTTCGGCCTCCTGTCCATCACGAGCGTGATTCAGCCTACGACGGAAGTCGGCCTCCTGTCGTACACGCCGGTGGGGCAGCCACCGACATATAGGTGCCTGGGAACCCGCCAATTGTTGTCAGGCCGGGGGCTGAGAGGCCGCGGTCTCAGGGGTGCTCGGTGTCAGGGATGCCTGATCTCAGGAGCGGGCGGTCTGAGGTGCCGATGGCGCGCACGACAACGCCGACGAGCCGCTCCTGAGCGACCAGGCCGTAGTCCCGCGAGTCGCGGCTGGCGTCGGGGTTGTCTCCCAGGATCGCCATCCAGCCCGGAGGAACCTGTGCGTTCGACGGCGACGGTACGTGCTCGGGTACGGGATCCCCTGGCACTGCGGCCAACCGCTTGATCACGTAGCCGGTGCCCGGTCGCGGGCCTGTCATCCGCGCGTCCGGTTCGACCACCACGATGTCGCCCACTTTCAGGCGCGACAGGGATGCCCGGCGCACCAGCAGACGATCGCCGGGATGCAAGGTGGGCGCCATGCTGAAGCCCGCCACCGTGGCCAGCACGAACGTGCGCCGCAGCACCGCGACGACGGCCGCCACGCCGGAACCTACGAGGAGTACTGCGATCACGGCCTGCACGGAAAGCGCCTCACTAATCGGCGGATTGCACCGCGGTATTCGGAGCACCATGGCAGCCGACATGACGCGGATCGCGGCTGTCCCTGGCACACGGAAGCGGTCACCGACTCCAGCCGACGACCGCTCCTGTCTACGTGTCAGCTAGCAGCTGTATTTGGCTCCCCGAACGTTGCAGGGCCCACAGGTCGTCTGGTTGCTGTCGCAACCGCGGTCGCACCACCGGGAAATCGAATAGACACCGCTGCAGTAGCAGAATTCCTTCCAGGTCGTGCAGGCGGCTTGAGCAGTGACCTTCGGGACGAAGGCCGACAGCATCTTGTCGCCGAGCGTGTTGAAGAGTCGCAGCATGCTCTACTCCCTCGTGAGGCGGGCCGTTTTCAAGATGCCGGTAGGCATATCTGATCTTGACCCCGTTTTGACCCACAGTAAGATCCATTAGGGGTTTCGGTCAATCCCTATAACCGGCGGCTTGGAGAGAGAACAACTCGGCGTATGGCCCTGGTGCCTCGACCAGTTCGTCATGCCGTCCAGCCTGGACCACGGTGCCGGCGTCGAGCACCAGGATCAGGTCCGCGTCCCGGATCGTGCCGAGCCGGTGCGACACCAGCAGGCTGGTGCCGCCGTCGCGTAGCCGTTGGAAGCCCTGGTGGATCTCGTGTTCGGCCTCGGCGTCCAGGCGCGCGCTCGGCTCGTCGAGAATGAGCAGGTCACGACCGCCGCGCAGGAAGCTGCGCGCGATGGCGACACGTTGCCACTGCCCGCCGGAGAGCATGGTGCCCGGTGTGGTTCCGTTCAGTTCGTCGCCGGCGAAGTAGATGCGGCTGAGCATCGTGTCGTACCCATGGGGGAGCGAGCGCAGGAGGTCGTGCACACCCGCGTCCCGCGCAGCGGTCTCGATGCGTGAGTGGTCCGCCAGAGCTTCGACATCACCCATGCCGATGTTCTCGGCGGCCGACATCTCGTAGGAGACGAAGTCCTGGAAGACCCCCGCGATCCGGGCGCGCAACTGCACCGGGTCGAGATCGCGCAGGTCGACGCCGTCCCAGAGGATCTCGCCACGATCCGGGTCGTAGTAGCGGCACAGGAGCTTGATGATCGTGCTCTTGCCGGCACCGTTGTATCCGACAAGGGCGACCGCCTGGCCCTTGGGGATCGTTATGGTGACGCCGCGCAGCACCCACGGGAGATCCTCACGGTACCGAAACCAGACGTCACGCAGCTCGATGCCCTGCCGCAACGGCGCCACCGGACGGGACCGGGCCGGCACCGGCAGATCCGGCTCCGCTTCCACGACGGCGAGGTAGTGACCGAACATCAGCAGCTGGGTGTGCGCTCCGGCCAGATCGCGCACCATACCGAGCAGAGCCGTCTGCACCGCCGCGACCGCGGCGACCAGCATGGCCACGTCACCGATGGTCACCGTTCCGCCGGCCGCGGCGTTGATCACCCAGACCAGGCAGCCGCCCGCAACCGCGGCGGAGAGCATGGTGAGCAGCCCCTCCGTGCTCAGGGTCCGCCGGTCCATCGTCCGCTGCACCTGGTTCGCGGTACGGCGTTCGCCGAGCATCCGTTCCCTGAGAAAGGAACCGACGCCGAACAGCCTGATCTCGGTAGCCGCGTCGACATCGGAGAGCAGCTGGCCGTAGAACAATTCGCGCCGCTCGATCGGCCCCACCGTGTTCATCGCCTCGGCCCGCCGGCGCGCGAGAGCGAACTCGGCGCCGACGGCGGGGAGCGCGCCGACCAGGACGACGATCGCCAGAGCAGGGCTGACGGTGATCAGTGAGACGACGAACCCCGCGGTCACCAGGACCTGCCGGAGCAGGCTCAAACTCACGGTCATGATCTCGGCCGGTCCGGATCCGCCGGCGTGACGGGCGAAGCGCAACCGATCCGCGAACTGCGGGTCCTCGAACCGCCCCAGACCGACCAACCTGTTGACCGCGGCGTAGAGCTGGTCGAGGGCGGCGAGTGCGACGATCCGTCCCTGCTCGGCCCGCAGGTACTGCAGCACCTGCGCCATCAGCGCCGTCATGATGCCTGCGGTGACCAGTCCGATGATCGGCCACATCAGGTCCGCGGGTCCGCCCGGGGCGCTCAGCTGATCGAAGACGACCTTCGTCAGCCACGCCACGGCGATGGGCGCGCCCGCGCCCAGCACCGTCAGTACGACCTGAGCGATGGTCGTACGCGCCGAGCCCCGCCAGGCCAGCCGCCAGGCGGCGACGGCCACCCGCATACCGGTGGTCACAGGGCTACGGGCCCAGGAAGGACGTCGACCCGGAAACCTGTCACCGCGAGGACGCCGTCCTGGCCCATCAGGCAGAAGGCCGGGTATCCGCTGAGGCCGAACGCCCTGGACATGTCACCGTCGACGTCCCCCTCGATGACGATCTGCGCGACCCCGCTCAGCTCCTCGCGCAGGCCCTCCAACTCCTCGGGCGAGCCCAGCAGGACCGCTATCACCTCGTCGCGCCCGCCTGACAGGTCGGCCGCGTACCGGAGGAAGGCGGGTTTCTGCTCCTCACAGGACGGGCAGCGCGGCGAGAAGAAGGCCACGAGCATGCCCTGCCGGAGATCATCACGGGTCACCACCCGGTCGTCGCCCGTCACGACGCGGAAGTCGCCGACCTGAGATCCGGCGGGCAGGGTGATCTCGCCCTGCGCGGAGGACTGCGCGCCTCCTCGGTTGATCAGCTCGGTGTGCTCTCGAAGGCGCCGGATCACTGCGACGGTGAGTAAGAGATTGAGCAGGCAGATGGCGCCGACAATCGCTAACGCGGCCCAGAAGATTGACATGGCGAAATCCTCAACGTTGATCTTGTCCGGATCGGCCAGGATAGTACACGGTCGAAGCTGCCCCTCGTCCCGTCCGATCCGTTGCGGATCGAGGCCCGGCTGAACGGTGTGGGCATCCCGGCGCGGATCACGGTCGACGGCGGGCCGGGGCCTTCGCTCATCGATCTGCCGAGTCCCGGGTGCTGGCGCCTCGATCTGAAGTGGAGCTCGCACGCGGACTCGATCGACCTGGAGTACGTCGGTCGATGACGGGCTCGCCGGCTGCGGCGCAACGTGTCACGCCATGTCCCAGAAGCAGACGGCAACAGGCGATGCGCTCCGGATCCGGGGCGATTCCGTACGCGTCGTATACGACGCCGTCGTAGCCGGGCCCGCTGATTAACGACAGGCCACAAAGGTGCGCACTTCTGGCGCGTCTTTCGTTCATCTATTCACCGGCTTGCATATCGCCAATGATTGGCGAGGGCGCTTGTGCCGGATAAGACATGCTGCGCGGGGGATTTGAGTCATGGGGAATATCGGGGATGACGGCTGGCTTCGGCTCGCCGCCGAGGCTCTCGAATGCGGGCTGGACGACCTCGGCGGGCGCGCCGCGAGCGCGTCGTTCGCGGCGCTCGGGGGGACGTCGCTGCGGGGGATCGAGTTCGCCGCGCTGATGGCGCGCGACTACGGGCGGCGGATCAACGTGGGGGCGTTGCTGGGAGCGGAACCGCTGGCGGACGTGGTGGCGGGGGCGCCACCTGCCGAGGAGATGCCGCACACGCGGGCGTCATCGGACGGGGAGGCGCCGCCCGTGGGGCTTCCCGCGGACGGGAGGGCGCCGTACACGGAGCCTCCCGCGGACGGGAGGGCGCTGTACACGGAGCCTCCCGCGGCGGGGGCACGGCGGGCTTCTCGCATTCAGCAGGCGATGCTGTTCAGCGAGGACCTGTACGGCGGGAGCGCCTTCCATCTGTTATTCAGCGCCGAGATCAGCGGCCCGCTGGACCTGGCGCGGCTGCGGTCGGCGCTGGCCCGACTGACCGCGCGGCACGCCTCGTTGCGCACCATGTTCGCCCGCGGCGAGGACGGCATGCCCACGCGCCATGTCCTGGACCGCTGGGACCCGGTCATCGTCGAGCAGCCGATGCCGCGCTCGGCCGGCGACCCGGTGTCGGCGGTGCACGCCCTGCTGGGGCCGGCGAGCGCGACGCTGTTGCGCCCCTACGAGCGCCCGCCGGTCGCATTCGTCGTCAGCCGGACCGGCGAAGGGCGGGCCGTGCTGTCCATCCTGGTCCACCACGCCATCGTGGACGGCTGGAGCATCGGGCTGCTGTGGCGGGAACTGGCGTCCGGGTACGCGAGCGGCGAGGCGGTCCACCCCGAGGCGGGCATCGACGAGGCCCCGTCCATGGAGCCCATGATCGCGCTGGAGGCGAGCCCCGCCGTACGCGAGGCCGCGCGGCTGCGTGCCGAGGCGTTGAGCGGTCTGCCGAGCACGGTGAGCCTGCCCACCGACCTGGCGCGCCCGCAGCGGATGGACCGTTCCGCCACCCGCCTGGTGTTCGAGCTTGGTGACGAGGCCCGCGCGGGCTGCGCGGCGCTCGCCGAGACCGCCGGACTGACGCGCACCATGGTGCTTCTCGCCGCCTGGGCCCTGGTGGTGGCCAGGCGGACCGCGGTGCCCGAGTTCGTCATGGGCATGGTGTCCGCGGGCCGTACCACCGCCGAGTCGCTGGCCGTGGCCGGGCCGTACATGAAACTGCTGCCCGTGGCCTGTCGGATCCCCCGCGAGGGCTCGGTGATCGACTATCTGCGTGCCACGGCGGTGGCGGCGCGCGAGGCGCTGGATGCCGGTGACGTGCCGGCCGAGGACATCGTCACCGCGCTCGGCCTCGGCGGGGACGATTCGCGCAACCCGCTGGTGCAGGTGGCCTTCGCGGCGCACGACGAGCTGGTGCCCGAGACGCTGCGCGCCGGTGACCTGGCCTTCGCGGTGCGGGAGGGGCACTGCGGGGGGACCGTCTACGACGCGGTCCTCTACGTGCAGCGCTGGGGCGACAGCCCGCGCCTGGCCCTGGAGTACCCGACTTCGGTGCTGCGGGCCGACGAGGCCGCCGAGCTCGCCACCGCGCTGGAACGCACGCTCGCCGAGCTGGCCGCCGCGCCGTACGGCCCGCTGGCCGACGTGCGCACGATGACCGGCGAACAGCGGAGGTGGCTGGCCACCCGCGGCCAGGGACCCGACGCGGAGGTCGGCGGGCTGTGGCAGCTGTTCGAGGCGGCGGCGAGGCGGGATCCTGGCCGGGTGGCGGTGCGTGACGCCGACCCGCTGCGCGTCCTGACCTACGGGCAACTGCTGCGCGCGGCCGAGGTGCAGTCGTCGGTGCTGGCCGCCGCCGGTGTGACCGCCGGGGACAGCGTGGCGCTGGCCGTGTCGCGCTCGGCACGCGAGATCCTGGCGATCCTCGCAGTGCTGCGGCTGGGCGCGGCCTATGTGGCTGTTGAGCGCGATGTCCCCGGGCCCGCCGTACGGACCATGCTCGACTCCGTCGGCGTGCGCCTGATGCTGGGCGACGATGACCGGCTCAGGCCGCTGGGCGAGTTCGGCCACGGCAGGCCTGCGCTGCGGATCCTCGACCCGTGGGACGCCGCGGCCAGTCATCGCCAGGCGCCGCCCGCGCCGGACGCGGATTCCGGCCGGGTCGCCTACGTGGCGTTCACCTCGGGTTCCACGGGGACGCCGAAGGGCGCGACGGTGTCGCATCGTGGCGTCGCCCGGCTGGCGCTCGACCCGCGCTACCTGCTGCCGGGCGCCTGCGACCGGTTCGTCCGGCTGGCGCCGCTGGCTTTCGACGCCTCAACGCTGGAGATCTTCGCGCCGCTGCTGAACGGCGGCACGGTCGAGGTCTTCTCCGAGGAGTACGTCACGCCGGACGGCCTGGCCGAGTTCCTGAGCCGGCGTCAGATCACCGGGCTGTGGCTCACCGCCGGGCTGTTCCGGCTGACGGCCGACTACCGGCCGGGCGCGTTCCAGACGGTCAAGCAGGTGCTGACCGGCGGTGACGTAGTGCCTCCCACGCAGGTGGCGAGGGTTCTCAGCGAGTGCCCTGGGTTGCGCGTCACCAACGGCTACGGGCCGACGGAGAACACCACGTTCACCACCGTCCACCACGTGGACTCGGTCGCGGGCATCGACGACCCGCTGCCGATCGGCCGCCCCATTCAGGGGACCGGGGTGCTGGTGCTCGACGCCGGCGGCCGCCTGGTGCCGCCGGGCGGCGTCGGGGAGCTCTATACCTACGGCGACGGCCTGGCACTCGGCTACGCGGGACTGCCCGCCGAGACCGCCGCCGCGTTCGGGCCGTTCAGCGCGGACGTGGACCGGCTGCTCTACCGGACAGGCGACCTGGTGCGCTGGGATGGCGGCGGACGGCTGCGCTTCCTGGGGCGGCGCGACAGGCAAGTCAAGATCCGCGGCTTCCGGGTGGAGCTGGACGCCGTGACGCGCGTGCTGCGCGAGCATCCGGACGTGCGGGACGCGGCCGTGGTGCCCACGGCGTCGGCGGATCGGCGGCTGCTGGCCGGGATCGTCGCCAAGCAGGCCTTGGGACTGCTGGAATCGGTGCGCGCGTTCGCCGCCGAGCGGCTGCCCGGCTACGCGATGCCCTCGCTGTGGGCCGTCGTGCCCGAGCTGCCGATCACCAGAAACGGCAAGCTGGACGCGGCCAGGCTGCACGAGCTGGCCCTGGCAGGGGAGAGCGAACCCGCCGAGGAGCCCAGGGAGGACGGCGGTGACCTGGCGAGCGCCATCGCCCGTGTCTGGTCGGAGGTGCTCAGCACCGATTCGTTCGGTCTCGACCAGCGCTTCTTCGAAGTCGGTGGCGACTCGCTGCAGCTGCTGCGGGTGGCGGCCGGGCTGCGCAGGGACCTGCCTGGACACGACGTCAGCATCCAGGACCTGTACGCCTGTCAGACCATCAGGACGCTGGCGGGCCGACTGAGCGCCCGCACCCGGCCATGACCTCATTGGAGCTCGCTGTGCTGCAGATACCCGCGCCGGTAGGCGCCGACGCCCATATCCGGATCGTCAGCCCGGGCCTTCCGACGCTGAACTACATTCCCGACCGGGCCCGACGGGCCGAGCGTGCCCTGTTCGAGCGGGGCTTCACGGTCAGCTACGGTGGCCGCGCCTTCCTCGTCTCCGCCGACGGCGGCTTCGCCGGCAGTGCGCAGGACCGCGCCGCTGACCTGATGGAGGCGTTCGCCGACCCGTCGGTGGACGCGATCCTGGCGGCCGACGCCGGGCAAGGCGGCCGTGACCTGCTCGACCATCTCGACCCCGCGACGATCGCGGCCAATCCCAAGCCCTTCATCGGCTACTGCGACAACGTCTTCATCAACCAGTTCCTGGCCTCCAAGGCGGGAGTCAGCTCGCTGTACGGCTGCACCCTCATGGTCCACATCGGCGAGGCGGGCGGGCCGTACCCGGAGACCCTCGATTACCTGACCAGGGCGCTGGCCAGTGCGGATCCGCTGGAGTGCGCCCCGGTGCCGTCCAGGACGGGCGGGCTGATCAGCTTGTACGAGCCGGAGCTGGAACGCCTGCCGCGAGAGCGCGACACGCTGGGCGGCTGGACCTGGCTGCGCCCGGGGATCGGGCGGGGAACCCTGGTCGGTGGCGAGATCACTCTCGTCCCCGAGCTGGTGTCCTGCTTCGGCCTCTCGCTGCGCTCCGCCGTGCTGTTCTGGCACGTCGGCTACCACGACTTTCCGGTTCAGCAGCTTCTGAAGAAGGTGTGCGACCAGGCCGACGTGGCGGGGCTGGCCGGGATGATCGTGGGGGCCCACCCGGTGATCCCGCCCGCCGAGTGGGCGGCGACCGTCGGCGCGCTGCTGGAGGAGTTCGTGCCGGGCACCGCCTTCCCCGTGGTGGTGAACGCGGACCTGAGCCATCTGTGCCCGTCGTGGACGGTCCCCTACGGCGAGGAGGTGATCCTGGAGGCGCCGGACCGGATCGCCTTCCTCCGGCGGCCATGACGCGGCTGCTGCGGCTGCTCGACCTGGTGCCGCAGGGGTTGCTCGCGCGGCGTCTGATCGTGCTGACCCTGGTGCACTCGGTCGGCAACGGCCTCTTCCTGACCTCGAGCGCGGTGTTCTTCGTCAAGGTGGTCGGGCTGCGGCCGGGCGAGATCGGCGTGGGGCTGTCGGTCGCCGGGCTCGCCGGGTTCCTGGCCACCGCGCCGGTCGGCAGGCTCACCGACCGGGTCGGCGCGCGGCGCCTGCTGGCCGTGAACCACGGGGCGCTGGCGCTGCTCTTCTGCCTCTATCCGCTGGTCGGGGACCTGAGGACGTTCATCGTCATCGCCGCGCTGATCTCGGTCTGCGAGATGTCGGGCATGCCGCTGCACGCGGCGCTGATCCACTCCGTCTTCCCACGCGGGGAGACGGTACGGGTCACCGCCCAACTCCGCAGCGCTTTCAACGCCGGATACGCCGTCGGCGCCGCGGTCGCCGGGGTGGCCATCGCCACCGCCAGCCCGGCGGTGTTCTTCACGATCTGTGCCGCCAACGCGCTGGCGCAGGCGTCGTGCGTGCTGATCGTGTTGCGCCTCCCCGAGGGGGAGCGGCCCGCGCGAACCGGGGATGGACGGCCGTCCGCGTGGATCGGCTCAGCCCTGAGAGACGTCCGGTTCCTCATCGTGACGCTCGGCAACGGGCTGCTCGAACTGCACACGACGGTCTTGCTCGTGGGCATTCCGCTGTGGATCGTCAGCCGTACGGAGGTGCCGCCCAGTCTGATCGCGGTCCTGGTCATCACCAACACGGTGATCGTGCTGCTGCTGCAGGTACGCCTGAGCAAGGGCGCCGAAACGGTGGCGGGCGCCGCGCGGATGGTACGGCGGGCCGGGCTGTGGCTGGCCGCCGGTTGCCTGGTCTGCCTGGCCGGTCAGGGCGGCGGTGCCGTGGCAGGGACGGTGGCGCTGCTCGCCGGCACCGTGATCCTGTCCGTGGGGGAGATCGTCCAGTCGGCCGGCGCCTGGGGGCTGGCGTTCGAGCTGCCGCCGCCGGGACGGCAGGGCGAGTACCAGGGGGTGTTCGCGCTCGGCCGGGGAGTACAGCAGTTGGCCGGGCCGGCGCTGGTGACCGCGTTGCTGGTCGGTGCGGGGGCGTTCGGGTGGCTGGCGCTGGCGGTGCTCTTCGCCGCTTTGGGGTTCTGCGTTCACGGGGTGATTCGCGGCCGTACGTAACGTCGGTGCGCCCCAAAAGGGCGCACTTTTTTCTAGCTTGTCACCCTTGAAATTATATTTGAGACTTATTCAAGTTAAGGGGGAAAGGATTCGGATGTCAGACTATTTAGGGTATGACGTCGTTATTATCGGCGGGGGAGTAGCCGGTTGTGTGCTCGCCGCGCGGCTCAGCGAGGACCCGGGCCGTTCGGTGTGCCTGGTCGAGGCCGGACCCGACCACGGCCCCGATCGCCGGTCCTGGCCGGAGGGCCTGCTGGACGCCAGGGCGCTGCCCCGCGACGACGTCTGGGAGGAGGACTCGGCGCCGTACCGGATCCGTGCGAAGGTGTTGGGCGGATCGTCGTCGATCAACGGGTGCTGGCACACCTGGGGCGCACAAGAGGACTACGCGGAATGGGCGGGCGTCGGCGGTCCCGACTGGTCGGAGGCCGGGCTCGAGCCCTTCCGCCGGATGGCGGCCGAGCGGATGCGCCTACGCCCCATCCCGGACGGGGAACTGTCCGCCTGGAGCCGCGGCGCGCGGGCGGCGGCGGCCGAGCTCGGCTATCCGGAGATCAGCGACATGTCGCTTCCCGGACGCGGCACCGGCTACGGTTGCCCGCCCGTCAACGCCATCGGTGACCTGCGGTGGAACGCCGCCTTCGGCTACCTGGACGCAGCAAGGTCCCGGCCCAACCTGCGCATCCTCGATCGGGCCACGGTCAACCGGCTCGTGGTCGGGGACGGCCGCGTTCATGGCGTCGAGCTCGACGCCCGCGGCGAGCGGGTGACCCTCTCCGCCGACCTGTACCTGCTGGCCGCCGGCACGTACGGCTCGCCCGCCGTGCTGATGCGCAGTGGCATCGGACCGGCCGAGCACCTGGCGGAGGTCGGCGTCGAGACCCAGGTGGACCTGCCCGGCGTCGGGGCGAACCTGACCGACCACTCCTGCCTGGTGCTGCCGCTGACGCCCACCGCCGAGCTGAACCGGGCATTGGCCGAGTTGGAGGCGGCCGGGAAACTGTACGCCAGCCAGGTCGCGGTCAAGGCGGCGACCGAGCATTGCGAGCCGGGCACCTGGGACCTGCACCTGCTGCCGACCGCGGGCGCGCCGCTGTTCGGCACGCTGCCGCCGGGGCAGTACGAGGTCGGCGTCACGGCGTTCCTGATGAAACCCGCCTCGCGGGGGCGGCTGCGGCTGCGCTCGGCCGACCCCGAGGTCGCGCCGGACATCGATCCCCGGCTGCTGGCCGACCCGGACGGGCGCGACCTCGCCGTGGCGCGCCGAGGGCTGGAGCTCGCCGCGGAACTGGCGGCCACTACGGCGCTCAAGCAGTGGGCGAGCCCGGGCAACGCGCCCGGCAGGGCCACGGACGAGGAACTGCGGGCCGGGGCGGGCACCTACTGGCATCCAGTGGGTACGTGCGCGATGGGCGAGGACGCCGTCGTCGATGGCGAGGGGCGCGTGCACGGCGTGGCCAACCTGCGGGTGATCGACGCCTCCATCCTGCCGACGATCCCGCGTTCCAACACCCAGCTTCCGGTGCTCGCCGTGGCCGAGATGCTGGCGGCCAAGCTGACGGGACAGCGACATGTCGAATAAAGGGCAGATCGCCCTGGTCACCGGGGGTTCACGGGGAATCGGCAGCGCGATCGTCGAAGAACTGTCCGTCGCCGGGTACACGGTGGTGATCAACCACCGCGACTCCGAGCGGGACGCCAAGGCGCTCGCGGACCGGATCGGCGAGAGCCTCGTGGTACGGGCGGACGTTGCCGACCCCGACGCGGTACGTGCGATGGCCGAGCAGGTCCTCGGCGCCTACGGCAGGCTCGACGTGCTGGTCAACAACGCAGGGGCGACCATGCCCGGCGACTGGCGGACCCTGGACCCGTCGGCCTGGCGGCGCTGCCTGGAGGTCAACCTGACCGGGGTCTTCAGGTGTATCCAGGTGTTCGGGCCGATCCTGGCCGGGACCGGACGCGGGCGCATCGTCAACATCGGCTCCACGTACGCGGGCATGGGCGTCGGAGCCATCGCCGCCTACGCGGCGGCCAAGGCCGGGGTGGCCTCGCTGACCGCGTTGTTCGCCAAGGAGCTCGCGCCCGAGGTGACGGTGAACCTGGTCGCGCCCGGCAACATCGACACCGCTATGACCAGGTCCGTGGGGCCGGAGTTCGTGGAGTCCGTCATCGCGGGGACGCCGCTGAGGCGGCTGGGCGAGCCGGCCGAGATCGCGGCCCTGGTCCGGTTCCTGGTCTCCGGCGAGGCTTCGTTCATCACCGGGCAGACCGTCGTGTCCGACGGGGGACACGCGCTCAAATAACAGCCGACGGAGGATCCGCGGCTCGGGGGGATTGACAATGCGCTTCATGCTGGTCGGAACCGGCTTTGGCGCCACGCACCTGGCGTGGCTGGCCGCATGCCCGGAGGTATCGGTCGACGTCCTGGGTTACGGCCGTGACGAGGCTCGCGCCCGTGACCTGGCCCGGCGCTTCGGCGTCCCTCGCGTGACGGCGGACCCGCTCGCCGTGATCGAGGAGGGGAACCTCGACGCGGTGGCCGTGGTCAGCCCGCCGGACACGCACGAGGCCGTGCTGTCCGCCGCCCTGTCCGCGGGGCTGCTCGCGGTGACCGACAAACCCCTCGCCCACGACACGGCGGCGGCCGCCCGCTTGGCGGAACTGGCCGGCGACAGGGGATTCGTCACCTTCCAGTGGCGGCAGAACCCGGCCTTCGCCAGATTGAGGGAGCTGAGCGCGGACGGGCGGCTCGGCCGGATCGTCCGGATCGAGCTGGACTTTCACCACGACTTCCTCGCCGGACCAGGTACGGCCTGGCCGTGGCGGCACCGCGGGCACTCGGGCGGGGCGCTGAGTGACCAGGGCGTGCACCTGCTCGACCTGCTGCGTTGGATCGTTCCAGGATCCTGGAAGGTGACCGCCGCGGTCTCCTCGGTGGTGTGGCCACGCCGTACCGGCCCGGACGGGACCGTTGACTGCGAGGCCGAGGACCTGGCCGAGGTGCTGCTGGCGGATGAGTGCGGCACGGCGCTGGCCAGGGTCGGGGTGTCCAGGGTCTCGGCGGGCCGCCGCGCGATCCGCGCGCTCGTGCAGGGCACCGAAGGGCTGGCCGAGCTGGCGGCGAACCCCGACGACGGCAGCGCGGTCCTGCGGATGGGCGCCACGGAGCTGGCGTTCGGGCCGCACGCGATGAACCCCTACCCAGCCATGCTCCACGACGGCAAGGCCGCCGTCGGCGACGTCGCCGACTTCGCCGACGGCTACGCGGCACAGCTTCTCTTCGAGCAGGCGAGCCGCCTTTCCCGGCGGTGAGCCCGCCTCTTCACATATCGGCACAGCAAACAATCACAGGAAACGGTGAGAACATTGACCAGGCACATCAAGTTGGCGGTCGCCGGTGTCGGCAACAACATCTCCGCGCTTTTCCAGGGCGCCGAGTTCTACCGGAACCTGCGCGAGCGGGGCATCGCCGACCAGGATCTTCCCGGTATCAAACGGCCACGCATCGCCGGCATCGAGGTCTCTGACATCGACTTCGTCGCCGCCTTCGATGTCCACCCCAACAAAGTAGGGGTGAAGTTCCGCGAGGCCGTACTGGCGCCGCCGAACAATTACCCGAGGCTCGACGTCGAGCTGCCCGACCCCGGTTTCGCCGTGGAACTCGGGCTCACGCCGGACGACATCGACCCGTCCTCGGAGGGATTCCGGCGCCTGGTGGCCACCCTGCGTGACACCGGCGCCGAGGTCCTGCTGTACTCGCTGCCGACCGGGCTGCAGTGGGCGGCCACCGCCTACGCGCGTGCTGCGCTGGAGACGGGCGTCGCCTTCGTCAACTGCACGCCGGAGCTGGTCGCCCGCTCGCCGGAGCTGCTGGCCGAGTTCGAGGCGGCCGGGGTGCCGATGATCGGCGACGACCTGGCCAGTCACCTGGGCGCCTCCGTGGTGCACCGGGCGCTGCTGCACCTGCTCACCGAGCGCGGGCTGTCGCTGGCCAGTTCCTACCAGCTCAACCTCGGCGGGAACGAGGACTTCCGTAACCTGCGGGAGAAGGGCGGCAGCAAGCGGCAGTCGAAGCTCAACGCGCTGGCCCAGGAGGGGGTCGATACCTCCAAGGTGGAGGTCATCCCCTCGGCCGGGTTCGTCGCCCACCTGGCCGACCACAAGGTGGCGATGCTCAACATCGAAGGCCTCGGCTGGGCCGGGACCCCGATCTCGCTCGATCTCAAGCTCAAGGTCCAGGACTCCAGCAACGCGGCCGGTGTCATCATCGACCTGATCAGGATCGCGGCGGGGGCGCGCCGGGCCGGCCTCGGCGGGTTCTCCGCGGCGGCGGTCAGGGTGCTCAAGTCCCCGGTGGGCGGGCACCCCAGCTACACGGCCGAGGACATCGAGGCCGGATACCGCGAGCTGGACAGCGCGGCGGCGAGATGAGCGGGACACCGCGCGGGGCGGACCCGGTCAGGGTGGTCATCCTCGCCTACCCGGGGGTGGACGACCTCGACCTGTTCGGCGCCTACGCCGTGCTCTCCAAAGCGGCCTCCATCGCCGTCGGCCGGAGCGCTGAGAGCGATTCGGCTCGCGCGGTGTCCGTGGAGGCCGCGGAGCGCGGGCTGGAGGTCCGCATCGCCGCGTCCGCACTGGAGATCATCACCTCGGGCGGGGTGAGCTTCGCGGCCCAGGCCGGCTTGGACGCGCTCGGCACCGCCGACGCCGTCCTGGTCCCCGGCGGCCGAGGGGTACTCCCCGCCGCGGGCAACGCCGAGCTCACAGCCTCGCTGCGGCAGGCCTTCACCTCGGGCGCCCACTTCTACGGCGTCTGCTCCGGGACGATTCTGCTCGCCGCGGCCGGTCTGACGCGGCGGCGCCGCGTCGCCATGCATCACGGCAAGCGGCACCAGCTCGCAGGGTCGCTGGTCGGCGAGCTCACCAGCGGCCTGGTGCGCGACGGCAGGATCACCACGGTGGGCGGTGACCGGCGGGCGTCGGTCAAGTCCGCCGACCTCGCCTTCCAACTGCTGGCCGACCTCCTCCCGCGGCTGCTCGATCCCGTCAGCGCGCGCATGGAGGTCGTACCGGGTCGCGATCGACGTCTCGTGGTCACGGCGGCAGGTGGCCGGTGAGCGGAGGATGGGTCCTGGTCACCGGTGCCGGCCGGGGGATCGGCGAGGCGGTCGCGCGATCCCTGGCCGCCTCCGGCTACGACCTGATTCTCTGGTCGCGTACGGCCGGCGCGCTGAACGGCGTCGCCGGACGGGCGCGCGATCTCGGCGTCCGGGTCCGCACGGCGGTCGTCGACGTCGGAGACTCAGCCGAGGTCGACGCCGCCGCGCGCCGTACCCTCGACGCCGCCGACCCGCTGGCCGGGGTGGTGCTCAACGCGGGCCACGGCCGTTGGTCCGCGCTTGCCGACCTGGACCCGGCCGAGTGGGAACGCACCATCGGCACCAACCTCAGCGGCGCGTACCACACCCTGCGCGCCACGCTCCCGCTGCTGACCGCGGCCCCGGGCGGTCTCGTGGTGGGCATGCTGTCGGACTCGGCGCTCTACCCGTTCACCGGGAGGGCCGCCTACTCCGCGTCCAAGGCGGGCCTGCACGCGATGCTCGATGTCGCCAGGCGCGAGACCAGGTCTCACGGGGTCCGGGTGAGCGCCGTGCTGCCCAGTCGCGTCGACACCTTCTTCGAGGGCGGGCACCCAGACGCCGTGCCGGGTACCCGTGCGGGCGCGCTGTCCGCCGACCACGTCGCCGAGGTGGTGGCGGGCCTGTTCGCGCTGCCGCCCACGGTGGAGATCAGGAACATCCAGCTCGCGGCCATGACATCGACCTACGGGCTCTTACCGGAAAGGATCCAGCCTTGACTACTACGGCTCTGCTGCCCGACGGGCACTCGCTGCCGATCGGCAAGTACTCGCCGGGGGTGCTGCTCGACCTGACGTCCGCGGGCAAGCTCGTGTTCGTCAGCGGCCAAGTGGCCACTGACGACCGGGGCAAGGTCCTCGGCCGCGACGACGCCGGCGTCCAGACCGAGCTCGTCTTCGAGCGAATCGCGCAGGTGCTGGCTTGCGCGGGTGCCGAGCTGAGCGACATCGTGCAGCTCATCGTCTACCTCGCCGACATCGGCCGGGACTTCCCCGCGGTCTCGGCGGTGCGCAACCGGGTCCTCGGCGACCCCGCCCCGGCCAGCACCCTGGTCGAGGTGTCGCGGCTGGCCGAGGACGGATGCCTGGTAGAGATCAGCGCCATCGCGAGCAGGCGGCGATGAAGGGGGACCTGCGCTGGTCGCCGGACGAATCGCGGGCGCTGCGCGAGACCGCGGCGCGGGCGAGGGTGCTGGTGATCGGCTCGCTCAACGTTGATCAGATCATCAACACCGACGCCGAACCGCCGGACGAGGGCGCGGTCCTGGTCCGCTCCTCCAGCCTGCGAGTGGGCGGGCACGCGGGCAACTGCGCCTCGGCGCTGGCCGCGCTCGGCATTTCGGTCTCCGTGCTGGCGGCCGTGGGCGCGGACGCGGACGGCGACCTGCTCCTGGACGACCTGCGCACGCGCGGCATCGACGTCTCTGGTGTCGCCAGGTTCGCGGGGGCGCCGACCGGCCGGGTCATCATCCCGGTCTTCGGCGAGAAGCATTACATGCTGCTCCTGCGCGGCGCCAACGACCTGCTCACCCTGTCGGCGGTGTCCACGCCGCTGACCGGCTACGACGCCGTACTGGTGTTCGACCCGAGCCTCGCCGTGCTGGAAGAGATCGCCCCGCTGGTCGACGGCCCGCTGCTGTGCTGGACGCCCGGCGGCGTCTACTCCGGCGATCCGGTCGCCAAGACCGTCCTGCCACACTGCGACGTCGTGTTCGCCAACCGCGCGGAGTACGACGCGCTGCGCCGCACCGTGCCCTGGATCGACGACCCGCACCTGCGCGCCGAACTGGTGGTGACCTCGGGCAGGGACGGTTCGTCGGTACGGCACCGCGGCACGGAACAGGCGGTCCCCGCCCGGCCGGTGCCCGTGGTGGATCCGACCGGGGCAGGTGACGCGTTCGCCGCGACCTACCTGCTCGCCCGCCTGGCCGGGCTGGCACCCGCCCGCCGGTTGGGTGCGGCCAACCTGAGCGGCGCCCTCGCGGTCGGGGCCGTCGGCGCCCGCGCCAGGCTCGCCACGCTCACCGACCTGCTGACCACATCGAGCATCAAGGAATTCTCATGAGTATGCTGCGCGACCCTTCACTGGCCGACGCCGGCCAGCTCAAGATCGACTTCGCGGCCGGCCGGATGCCGGTGCTGTCGGCGCTGGCCGAGCGCTTCGCCGAGACCAAGCCGTTCGTCGGTCAGCGGATCGCGGCCTGCCTGCACGTCACGACCGAGACGGCGAACCTGTGCCGCGCCCTGGTCGCCGGCGGGGCCGAACTGGCGCTGTGCGCGTCCAACCCGCTGTCCACCAAGGACGACGTGGCCGCGTCCATCCAGCGGGACATCGGCGCCCAGGTCTTCGCCGTCCACGGCTGCGGCAGGGGCGCCTTCTACGCGCAGGTGGCCGGCGCGCTGGAGGTCAGGCCGACGATCATCGTCGACGACGGCGCCGACCTCACCACGACCGTCCACCGCGAGCGCACCGATCTGCTCGGCGACATCATCGGCGGCAGCGAGGTCACCTCCACCGGCGTGCTGAGGATACGCAACATGGCCGCCGAGGGCGCGCTGCGCTACCCGGTCCTGCCCACCAACGACGCCGCCACCAAGCACCTGTTCGACAACAGGTACGGCACCGGCCAGAACACCATCGACGGCATCCTGCGCGCGACCAACGTACTGCTGGCCGGAGCGACGTTCGTGGTGGCCGGGTACGGCTGGTGCGGCAGGGGCGTGGCGACGCGGGCCCGCGGCATGGGCGCCCAGGTGATCGTGACCGAGGTGGACCCGGTGCGCGCGATGGAGGCCAGGATGGACGGCCTGCAGGTGATGCCCATGGCGCGGGCGGCCGGGCTCGGCGACGTCTTCGTCACCGTCACCGGCAACCGCGACGTCATCACGCTGGCGCACATGGAGCGGATGAAGGACGGCGCGATCGTCTGCAACTCCGGGCACTTCGATGTGGAGATCGCAATGGCCGCGCTGACGGGGGCCGCCACCCGGCGCAGGGAGATCAGGCCCGACTGCGTCGAGTACACCCTGCCCTCGGGACGTCGCGTGCTGGTGCTCGCCGAGGGACGCCTGGTCGGGCAGGTGGCCGCTGAGGCCCATCCGGCGGAGGTCATGGACATGACGTTCGCCACACAGGCGCTCGCCCTGGAATACCTGGTGCGGAACGCCGGCTCGCTGGCGCCGGCCGTACACGAGATTCCGCGGGAGATCGAGAACGCCGTCGCCAGAGCCAAGCTCGACTCCTACGGCATCGCGATCGACGAGCTGGCCGAGACGCAGCAGGAGTACTTGGCGCTATGGCTGCCCGGAACCTGAGCGCACCCGGGCTGCCGTTGCGTTCCAGCGCGGACGGCTGGCGTGGCGTCATCGGTGACGGTTTCAGCCCGGAGTCAGCGGCGGCGCTGGCCCGGGTGGTGGCCGAGTGCGCCGGCCCCGTCGCCACGACGCTGGTCACCCACGACGGGCGCAGGTTGGGCGAGCAGGCCGCCCGCGCGGCGGCACACGCGGTGCAGGAGGCGACCGGCGCGACCGTGCGGTTCGTGCCGTACCTGCCCACCCCGACCGCCACCGCGGCAGTCCGGCTCGGCCACGCCGACCTCGCCCTGCTGGTGACGGCCAGTCACAACCCACCGCACTGGAATGGCGTGAAGGTCAAGGTACGGCCGGGCCGCCCGCCCTCGATCGAGCTGGAGCGCGCGATCATCGACGGCTACCTGGCCGTGGAGACCGGTGCGGGCCGCTACCGGGAGACCTGGCAGGCGGACCTGGTCGCCGACCACATCGCCGACGTGCTGGCCAAGCGGCCCGTGCCGGACAGGAGGTTGCGCGTGGTCGTGGACGGGCTCGGCGGCGTGGCGGGCGGTCCCGTGGCACGGCTGTGCGCGGCGCTCGGCTGGCAGGTGCGCCGCCTGGGCCGCGATCTGGACCCCGACTTCAACGGCCTGGCCCCGGACCCGTCGCTGCCCGCCTCCCGGAAACGCGCCGTGGAGGCGGTCGTCGCGGGTGACGCCGACCTCGGCCTCGTCCTGGACGGGGACGGCGACCGGCTGTACGTGCTGGACCAGCGGGGCAGGACCGTGCACCCGCACGAGCTGCTGGCGCTGCTCATCGAGCACCGCCGTCCGGAGCGGGGCGTCGCCGTGACGGCCGCCACCGGCATGGCCGTGCGGCTCGCCGCCGACCGGCTCGGCGTCCCAGTGCGCGAGGTCGGGATCGGCTTCAAGCACCTTTCGCCGCTGCTGGCGTCCGGCCAGGCCGACGTCGCCGGTGGCGGCGTGGGAGATCTGGCGTTCGCCGAGTACGGGATCGACCGCGACCCGTTCGCCGCGGTCGCCCGGCTGGCCGACCTGCTGGCAGCGGGCGGAACGCTCGCTGACCGGCTGGACGACCTGCGCGCCAGGGTCGGCCCGCTGGCCTGGTTCGAGACTCGCGTCCCCGGCGGCCGCGCAGGCCAGGCGGCGCTGCGGAGGGCGGGCCTGGCGGCGCTGTCGCGAGCCGGCCTGCGCGTGCGTGACGTCGGCGGCGTCGACGGCGTCAAGTTCTGGCTCGACGGGAGCCAGTGGCTGCTGCTGAGGCCCTCCTCGACCGAGGGCGGGCTGCGGATCTACGGAGAACTTCGCGAGACCCCGAGCGCGGGGCTCGTCGAGACGATCACACGACACATCCAAGGAGACAGACATGTCTGACGCGACCATCGCCATCATCGGCGGCACAGGGTTCTACACCTTTCTGGACAACGCCAGGGACGTCACCATGAGCACGCCGTATGGCGAGACCAGCGCTCCGGTGAGCATCGCCGAGGTCATGGGCAGGAAGGTGGCCTTCCTGCCCCGGCACGGGCGCAACCACGACTACCTGCCGTCCGAGGTGCCCTACCGGGCCAACCTCTGGGCGCTCAAGCAGCTCGGCGTACGGCAGGTCATCGCCTTCAACACGGTCGGCAGCCTGCAGCCGGAGTACCGCAAGGGCGACTTCGTGCTGGTCGACCAGTTCGTCGACCGCACGCGGAACCGGGCGGACACCTACTTCTCCGGCAGCCAGGCGGCGCATATCAGCTCGGCCGTCCCCTACTGCGAGCGGATGCGGGAGGCGGCGGGGGAGGCCCTGGCCGACGCTGACGCCACGGTGCACCGCTCGGGGACAGTGGTCGTCATCCAGGGACCGCGCTTCTCCACCAGCGCCGAGAGCAGGTGGTTCAGCGCGCAGGGCTGGCACCTGGTCAACATGACGCAGTACCCGGAGGTGGTGCTGGCGCGCGAACTGGAGCTGTGCTACGCCAACCTCTCCTACATCACCGACTACGACGTGGCCGCGGCCGAGGTCGTCGGCCGTGAGCAGGCCGAGGCCGTCTCGCACGCGGGCGTGCTCAAGGCCTTCAGTGCCGACTCCGACAGGGTGCTCGACATCGTCGGCAGGCTGGTCAAAGCGCTGCCCGAGACGGTGGAGTGCTCCTGCCAGAGCGCCCTGGCAGGGGCGCTGACGTGAATGGAAGCCGTACTGAGCCTGATCAGGCACGGCCAGACCCAGTGCACCGTGGAGGGCCGGTTCTGCGGGGGCCACGAGGGTGAGCTGACCGGGATCGGGCAGGAGACGGGAGTGTACGCCGGCCGGCATCCCGCGCTGGAGGATGTCGGCCTGGTGGTTTCCAGCCCGTCCCGGCGGGCGCTGCTGACGGCTGAGAAGATCGCGGCTGCGAAAGCGGCCCACCTGGTGGTCGACGACAGGCTCAGCGAGCTGTCGTTCGGTGAGTGGGAGGACCGGCTCCCGAGCGAGGTCGACCGGCACTCGCTGCGCCGCTGGGAGAGCGACCCGGCGCTGTTCTCGCCGCCCGGCGGTGAAACCGGTCTCGAAGTGATGGCGCGGTCGGTGGCGGCGGTGCGGGACGCGGCGCAGCGGGCGCGGTCTGTGGCGGTGGTCACCCACAAGGCGCCGATCCGGCTGGTGCTCTCGTTCTTCCTCGGACTGCCGCCGTCCCGCTACCGGGAGCTCGGCGGCATCACGGTCGGCTCGGTCACCCGCCTGGAACTGCGCGGTGGCCGGGCGACGCTGACGGCGCTGGGGGACGTTTCCCACCTGCCCCCGGCCTGGCGTTCAGATACCCATCGGGGGTGAGGTATGCGATCCATCAAACACATCATCTGGGACTGGAACGGCACGCTCTTCGGTGACAGCCGGACGCTGATCGAGGCCACCATCAGCGCCTTCGCCGCCGCCGGGTTCCCGCCGCCGACCCCGGAGCTGTACCAGCGGCACCACACCCAGCCGATCCCGCTGTTCTACAACCGGCTGGCCGGGCGGGAACTGACCGACTCCGAGCAGCGCCTGCTGGACCTGTACTTCCAGGAGTCCTACGCACGCTACCGGGATGAGATCATGCTCAACCGACTGGCGTTGGAGGCACTTGACCGGTGGAGTCTGTCGGGGGGAACCCAGTCCCTGCTGTCGATGCACCCGCAGGAGCGGCTGCTGCCGCTGGTGCGCAAGGCGGGCATTTTCGAACGGTTCACCGTTGTCGACGGCTTGGTGGAGGGCGAACCAGGGCGCAAGGCGCCACACCTGGAACTCCACCTGCGCAGGTTGCCGTTCGATCGGCGAGAGGTCCTGCTCATCGGTGACAGCGTGGACGACGGCCTGGCCGCCAGGGAATGCGGTACGGCCTGCCTGATGTACCACGCGGGCCCGGACGCGCTGCACGATCTCGAACACTTCAGCGACCTGCCGTTTCCCGTGGTGGGCAGCCTGCTGGAGGCCGTGGACCTGGTGCTGACCGCTTCCCGCTGACCCCAGGTGCCGCCCCGCCGGGAACTCTGCCGGCGGGGCGGTTCTGTCTCTTTTCTCCGATCAGGCGTACTACTCGGCCCAGCGCCGCCGAATGGCCAGCAGCGCCAACTCGGTGCGGTTGGCGCAGTCGAACTTGATGAGCATGTTCGACACGTGCCGCTTCACGGCGTGCTCCGAGATCCCCAGCGCCCTGGCGATCTGCTGGTTGCTGTGGCCGCGCGCGACGAGCGACAGGGCCGCCCGCTCCCGGTTCGTGATCTTGCCGAGCGGCCGTTGGCCGGCGCCCCCCAGCCGTTCGTACTGCCTGCGTACCGCGTCGCGGACGGCGGGCGGCACGGAGTCGGCCACCGCACAGCGCAGCGGCTCGTGCGCGAAGGCCAGCTCACCCCCGCTGGCGACGAGCAGCCCGCGGGCCAGGGCCTCCTCCCACGCCGGCAGCAGCGCGGCGGCGGTCTGCCCGAGCATCTCGGCGAGCACGTCCAGATCGAGCCGCAGTCCGAGGACCGCGGCCGTGCACAACATCTGCCGGCATGGACCCGAAAGGTCCTGCAGGCGAGCATCCACGAGATCGGTTTCTGCCTTATTCGCCAGGCGGCCGTCCTCCTGCGGAGTCTGGCGAATCGGCGTTACGACGGCGGCCTGCTGGCCGCACGGTTCCATCGGCATATGCACTGTCCCCTTTTCCGGGCCGACGACTCTGACGTTCCCCCATGGAGAAGCCGACGATGAAATACGGTGGGTGCCACCCACCAGAAGTAATGGCGTTCCATCCGGTTCCATCGCGGTGGCGGCTTGATCCGTGAGTACCGCAGGGCTGCTCGACGCCTGTGCGAAACCTGTGCCGCTCGGAATCACGTGCGAGTTTTGACACGTTGGGAGATCCCCCGGAAGGCGTCCCTGGGCTTTCCAGGCACTGCTGCAGTACAACCTGGGATGCCTGTCCCGGTCTACGTCGTTGTGCATACGCTCAGGTGTGCAGACGCGCGAAACGTCTACGACGCAATTCCCGCACGGAACAACGTGATCACAGCCGGGAGTAGGTGGACCTCGGCCGCCGCTCTCCGAGCGGGACAGCCTGCCGTCCTTCGTGACCCCGAACCGGGCGAGATGCCGGCGCAGCATGACCAAGGCCAGTCCGGGTTCGTCGGGTGGCCGACGCACATTGACCGGCACGATCGCCGCCCATATATTGTCCTCGCGTTTGATCGTCCGTGGCGAACGAAGAGCTGTTCTGTTTCTGCAGTCCGCACGCGGCGAAGGGAAGAGATGCATTTCGGTGCCCGCTTCTGAGCCGGTCGGGGAAAGGCTCGGCGTTGCTTCGTCACCCTTGTCGAGAACAACACGCGGCGGCATATTGGATTCTCGTTGGGACCTGGCCTCCTGGGCACCCCTGACGCGGACGTCGCGAGAGCGCATGAACGGGGTGAAGCGTGGTGGATCAGGTGTTCAACCCTCTGGGTGACGACGACCCCCAGACTCTCGGGGGCTATGCGTTACGTGCCCGTGTGGGCGCCGGTGGCATGGGGCAGGTCTTTCTGTCCTTCACGCCCGGAGGGCGGCCGGTGGCCGTCAAGATGGTGCGCGCGGAGTTCGCCGGCGATCCGGCCTTGCGCCAGCTGTGAAGCCTGTCACGCTCGTCCAGCCTCCGACCGCATGGCACGAAAATAACAGCCGACTCGATCTTTTGCCGGTTGATCCGGTGCTTTTCGGATATATCGCGCAGGCCGGTAGGTGTGCCCACCGCGGAAGGACTGTCTGTCGCCGTCGTTATCGCGCTCTGAGGTGCCCCGGATCTTCCGGACAGGCCCCCAGCCAAGGCTTGCCGAGGATGCCGAGCGTGGCGATGGCCATCGCTAGCGCCATCCACTGCACGGGGTTCGTCTGAAGGCCACTGGAGCATCGCCCGATACCTTCCTGGCGAAGCAGGTCTGCAACTGCCGTGACTTGAGACTCAGCGGCGCTCGATCTTCATCCGGTAGCTACCGGTCGTATCGCCATTACCATAAACATCCAGCTGATACTCGCCCGCCTGCGACAAGGTAAGCGTCCCTCGGTCGACAGGTCGTCCAAAGGACGGGTCATACATCTCGACGTGGTCGAAGACAACCTTGCTGTCCGGCCCCCGGAGCGCCCACCGCAAGCCCTCGGAAGCCTCCGTGGCATCGAAATGGACCCGCTGGTTCTTCTTGACCGAGAACTTATAAACGTCCCGCACACCCGGCGACTCGATATTCCCCGCACCCCTGACGGGCCGGCCATCGGAAACCTCGTCACCCAACCGCAGCGCGATCGCCTCAGAATCCTCCGCAGACCACACCTTCAACCGATAAGTACCGGTCACATCACCATCACCATCGACGACCAGCTGATATTCACCCGCCTGCGACAAGACAAGCGTCCCCTGATCGACAGGTCGCTCGAAGGCCGAGTCATACATTCCGACCCCGTCGAAAACAGTCGTGCCGTCCGGGCCGCTCAACCTCCATTTCAAATGCGCAGCGGCCTCCACCACATCGAAAAAGACTCGCTGCCCCTCACCCCCCGAGAAGCTGTAAACGTCACGAGTGCCGGCACTCTCGATGACGCCGGCACCCGCGCCTGGTTTTCCAGGCTCGATGATGTCCCCGATCGCCACGCGAAACGGCCCGGAGGGATTCTGCGCGGGTGGGGAAGGGCTCGTTGACGGCTTGCCGTCGACCAAGCGAGCGGCCGTCAGCGCGTTGACCAGGACGAGGACCAGGAGAACCAGAGCAGCGGCCGGGCCGATGACCGCGATCGGGTGGATGCGCTGGCGGAATGCGATGTCGACGGGCCACCGCCCTCCGTGGCCGTCGGCGGCGCGCACGGTGAGCCGATGGGTGCGGGACCGTAACGAAGGGAGCCGCCGACTGGTCGCGACCACGGTGGCATTCCCCGTCTCGCCCTCCCGGAGAGAGAGCCGCGACGGCGTGACGGTGGCGGTGACGTCCGCCCCGACCACGGCTTCAAGGTCCAGGTCGACGGGGTGACCCGTGTTGTTGTGAGCCGTCACCGTGATGTGCGCCGTACGCGCCACCTCGGCTCGCGGGTCCTCGACGGACAGGGTGATCCCAGCGATGGTGTCCGCCGCCGTACTGTCGCGGTCGGAGCCGGGAGGGGTGTAAAGCTCTTTGAGCTGGTCGGTGACCGTCCTCTGGGGGTTCTTCCTCAGGTCGTTTCCCCGGGCGCCGGCATTCTGGCCGAGAAGCCGCTGGAGCAACTGGTGGGCGGTGGGCCGCTCGGCGGGGTCCTTGGCCAGTGCCTGCTCGACCAGGGGACGCAGCGAAGGGTCCAGGCCGTCCAGAACGGGCGGGCTGGACACGATGCGGGCCGCGATGGCAGGCAACGAGCCGGCGGCGAACGGCGTCTTGCCGGTCCCCGCGTAGGCCATCACCACGCCCCAGGCGAAGACGTCCACTGCAGGGGTCAGCACGTGACCGCTGAACCGTTCAGGTGCCATGTACGGCACGGTGCCGATCAGCCGGCCGGGCTGGGAGGAACTCAACACCGTGGCCGAGTCGGCCTCTCGGGCGATGCCGAAGTCGATGACCTTGGGGCTACCCAGCGCCAACATCACATTGCTCGGCTTGAGATCCCGATGAATCACACCGGCGTCATGGATGGCGGTCAGCGCGGCGGCCACCCCGATCGCCAGACCGTGCAGATTCGCCGGTGTGAACGGTCCCCGATCCCGCACCACTTCAGCGAGACTCGGACCATCCACATATTCCACGACCAGGTAGGGCGGCTCGTGATCGGGGTCGGCATCGAGCACCTCGGCCGTGCAGAACGGCGGCACCTGCCGGACACTATCCACCTCACGGCGAAACCTCCGCCGGAACTCGGCGTTGCTCGCGAGGGAGGCATGAATCATTTTGACAGCGACCGGACGGTTGTCCGACGCGTAAGCGAGATAGACGCTACCCATGCCACCTTCGCCGAGCCGCCCGAACAATCGGTACGAGCCCACCTGCGACGGATCCCCCGGCCGCAACGGATCCGCCTGGAACGTGCCCTCACTGGCCACGCTGACTCTCCCCTGCTGACTGCGTATGCCCGGCTTCATCGCCTGGCCACGATCAGCGTCCTCGGCAGTTACCCGACGCTCCCGCACTGAAAATAGTGCCATCAGCGGCATTTTTCCGTACATCGTCCCAATGGCCTCGTCGGTCTACCTGACTGACTTCGTTCGGGAACGGCAGGGCGAAGTGCCGTTGTGGCCGGCCGGCCTGAGGCCTGAGGCCTGAGGCCCGAGGCCCGAGGTTCCTTCAGGGGCATGCGCAAGCAGCGCTTTCAACCACTGGGTTGACCGATGGGCGACCGGCGGTCTAGGGTCCTTTCAACCGTTGAGTTGAAACTAAGGGGGATGACCACGGACGCGCTGTCCCGGGTATTCGCCGCTCTCGCGGATCCGACCCGGTGCGACATGGTGGCCCGGCTCGCCGAGGGCGACGCGACCGTGAGCCAGTTGGCCGAGCCGTACCGGATGACGCTGCAGGCCGTCTACAAGCACTTGCGGGTGCTTGAGGACGCCGGTCTCGTCAGCCGACCGCGAGGGCCGCAGCCCCGGCCGGTGCGTCTGGAGGTCCAAGCCTTCGACCTGATGGACACCTGGATCGAGCGTCACCGGGATCGCGTCGAGCAGCGCAACCGCCGCCTTGACGCCGTCCTGGCGGAGATGAACGGAGACGAACATGAACAGGATCACGGAGACGGTCATCGAAATCGACCCGAGGCTGCCGGTCATCCTGACAGCTCGTGACTTCGTGGCAACGCCCGAGCAACTGTTCCGCGCCCACACCGATCCCGCGTTGTTCGCCCAGTGGGTGGGCCCCAACGGCATGGCCACCCGGATCGAGCACTGGGACGCGCGTACCGGCGGCAGTTGGCGGTACGTCTCGGCGGACGACGACACGGAGTACGGGTTCCACGGCTGCTTCCACGAGGTAAGGCCGGACCGTATCGTGCAGACCTTCACGTACGACGGCGATCCCGACGGAGTCGCGCTGGAGACGTTGAGGTTCGAGGACCTGGGCGACGGCCGTACGCGACTGCGGACACAGTCGCTGGTCGACAGCTTCGAAGGCCGCGACTCGTGGCTGCGCAGCGGTATGGAGATCGGTGTCAACGAGGGTTACGCGAAGCTGGAGAGGATGCTCATCGATGGCGCTGTCTGACCACCCGGCCGAGCGACACCGGCAGGTCGCCGGGCTGTTCACGGACCGGGTTCGCGGTACCCGGTCCTGGGACGCGCCATCCCCGGTCGACGGCTGGGCCGCGCGCGACGTCGTGCGTCACCTGACCGAATGGCTCCCTGGGTTTCTCGGCTCCGGTTCCGGCATCGAACTGCCCCATGGCCCGTCGGTGGACGAGGACCCGGTCGCCGCGTGGCAGGTTCACTGCGATGGCGTGCAGTCGGTGCTGGACGATGCGGAGACGGCGCACCGGGAACTCGTCAACCGACACGTCGGCAGCCTGCCTGTGGAGACCGCGATCGACCAGTTCTACACCGTTGACGTGTTCATGCACACCTGGGATCTCTCCAGGGCCACCGGCCAGGACGACCGGCTGGATCCCGACTTCTGTGCCCGACTTCTCGGTCAGATGGCGCAGATAGAGGAGGTTCTTCGCTCTTCTGGTCAATACGGTGCCCGGGTCGAGGTGCCCGGCGGTGCGGATACCCAGACCAAACTGCTCGGTTTCATCGGCCGGGACCCGTTCTGGTCGGGGCACTGAGCCGGAGGCCCCGCGGTATCCGAGCCCAGGCGGCGATCACCGCCGCAGGCTGGAAAGGTTACGACCACCTCGAGTTCATCCAGGTCTGAGGAACGAGCGGCCCATGCCGCACATGCTCCGGTCCCTCTTCGTCCGCCGGCTCGACCTGCGCCCCAATGCATGCACATACCGGGGTGTGCGTTGCGTGCGTTTTGCCTAGGGGCTGAGCGATCTGCCTTACTCCGCGAGCAAGCTTGGCGGAAGTGAGATCGATTGCTGTGCATTCGCACGTTAAGTTGCATATGTAGCCGGCTTTCAGGCTGTTTTCCCAGGTCACGCCATTGGAGGGGTTGTGGCCTGGGGATTTTGTTCGAACTCGCTCGAAGGGCGCCTGCTATGGCGATATATGGCTATCGCTGTTCGCATTGCTCTGAGATCGAGGTCGCTTTTCCGATCGGGACCGCACCGGCTGATGTGCCGTGCCCGGACTGCGGCGCGATCTCGGTTCGGGTGTTCTCGACGCCGATGCTGGCGCGCACTCCGGCTGCCGTGTCGGCTCAGTCGCAGCGCGCGGAGCGCAGCGCCTCCGAGCCCGAAGTCGTCACGTCCCTGCCACGGCGCCGCGCTGCGGGTGCGGTGGCCGCCCATCCCGCCACCAGACGCCTGCCGCGCCCGTGACCGTTCCTGCGCCGAAAGGAATCCAGCCGTGCCAGAGCTGATCTTCCCGCTCGACTCGACCAAGAAGTTCACCGACCAGGCCAAGATCGGTCACAACCGTTGGCATCCTGAGATCCCGCCGGTGGCGCGGGTCAAGCCGGGCGACAGCTTCCGGGTCCACTGCCGGGAGTGGTTCGACGGCGCGATCCACAACGACGACTCCGCCGAGGACATCCGTGACGCCCCGCTGACGACGGTGCACGCGCTCAGCGGCCCGTTCGCGGTCGAGGGGGCCGAGCCGGGCGACTTGCTGATCGTGGACATCCTCGACCTGGGGCCCATCCCTCAGGAGGACAGCGGCCCACTGGCCGGCCAGGGCTGGGGTTACACCGGCGTCTTCCCCACCAAGAACGGCGGCGGGTTCCTCACCGAACAGTTTCCCGACGCCTACAAGGCGATCTGGGACTTCTCCGGTCAGGAGGCCACATCGCGCCACATCCCGGCGGTGTCGTTCACCGGCATCGTCCACCCCGGGCTCATGGGCACCGCGCCGTCGGCGGAGCTGCTGGCGAAATGGAACGCGCGGGAGGGGGCGCTGATCGCCACCGACCCGCAGAGAGTGCCGCCGCTGGCCCTGACCCCCGAGCCTCAGGACGCCGTCCTCGGGTCAGTGCCCTCGTCCGAGTTCGACAGAGTCGCCGGCGAGGCCGCTCGTACCGCGCCGCCCCGGGAGAACGGCGGCAACCAGGACATCAAGAACCTCACCCAGGGCTCCCGCATCTTCTACCCGGTGTTCGTCTCCGGTGCGAACCTGTCGGTCGGCGACCTGCACTTCTCACAGGGCGACGGCGAGATCACCTTCTGCGGCGCCATCGAGATGGGCGGCTTCATCGACTTGCACGTCGACCTCATCAAGGGCGGCATGCAGACGTACCGCGTCGGCGAGAACGCCATCTTCATGCCGGGCCGCACCGCCCCTCAGTACAGCGAGTGGCTCGCGTTCTCCGGGACTTCCGTCACGCTGGACGGCGAGCAGCGCTACCTCGACTCGCAGCTGGCCTACCAGCGGGCCTGCCTGCACGCGATCGACTACCTGACGACGTTCGGCTACAGCCCTGAGCAGGCGTACCTGTTGCTCGGCGCCGCGCCGATCGAGGGCCGGCTGTCTGGAGTGGTGGACATCCCCAACTCCTGCGCCACCGTCTACCTGCCAACCGCGATCTTCGACTTCGACATCCGTCCCAGTGCGTCCGGCCCGGTCCGTGTGCCACAGGGCACCAGCGCACCGCACGCCAGCTTCGGCTGAACCGCCGACCGGGCGGGCACCTGGCCAGATCGTGCCCTGCCCGTGATCCATCCTCGGCATGATCACGACTCATGAAGAAGACGATCACGACCCTGGCGGTCGGCGGCTCCCTGTTGGTGGCCGTACCCGCCGAGGCGGCCCCCGCTCAGGTTGTCCCTGTTCAGGCCGTTTCCAAAGATCCTGTCCGAGCTCTGAAGGGCAAGCTGGCCACTGGGCGAGGGGTGCGCTTCACCGAGACCACCACCCTCTCGGGCGATGACAAGACCGAGGTGCAGAGCCGCAAGGGCACCTTCCAGTTCAACGCCAAGGGCCTCGCGGGCTCCGACATCGTGGCCACCTCAACGCTGGGACGCGAGCGGACCATCACTGTCGGCAAGGTCGGCTACACCTCGGGCGGCATATGGAAGGACCGGCTGCCGGCGGGCAAGACCTGGCTCAAGGGCAGCGGCTCGTTCGGCGGCACCGCCGGTTACCGTGGGCAGGTCATCAACCCCGCCGAGCCCAAGACCCTGGCTGCGTTGATCAAGAAGGGCAAGCTGACCAGGAGCTCCATCACGGGGAAGATCACCTTCAAGGAGCTCGACAAGGTGTCGCCCTGGTTCGCCGGGTCGATCCCGCTGCGCATGCACGACGACACGAAGGTCTCCTACACCCTCACGCTCACCTCCGCCGGGCTCGTGAGCAAGGTGAAGAGCTCGTACGCGGCGACGGGGATACTCGACGTGAACGGTCACGACGGCAAGACCATCACCATCGAGAGCCGCTTCACCGGATGGGGGACCAAGGTGTCGATCAAGGCGCCGAATCCCAAGACGGTGACCACCAAGACGCTCGACGACTGATCGACTCGCTCAGCTGGTGCGGTGACCTGGCCTCACGTGCTCGGCGGATCCATGACTTCGCCGAGGACGTCAGGTGGGCGTACGAGACGACGAGGAAGGTGCCGGCCGTTGGCGATCAGGCCGGATCCGGGTCCGGCTTCCGGGCGACGCCTCCCACCAGGGTGTGGTACGTGATGCCCTGCGCGGCTTGGTCGTCGGGGCCGGGTCGCCACTCGGCCACCGGCACCAGGCCGGGGTCGAGGACCTCGAAGTCGCCGAAGTAGGCGAGGATCTCGTCGTGGAAGAGCCAGCGGCCGGTGCCCAGGTTCTCGTTGAACAGCTTCTCGGCCGACGCCGCCGTCCGGCGCGATCTGGAGGGCCATCTCGGCGACCTTGCGGTCGGAGGCGAAGTTGTCCTTGCCGCCCAGCATGAAGTCGTAGACCCGCGCGACGCTCGGCTTATTGATCTCGATGCCGGCCGGTGCCCGGTCCTGTGCGCCTTCGGCCGGGTTCAGATCTTCGGGCATGGTTCTTCCTCCTGCTCGATCGCACTCTGACCGATCGATGGTGATCTTAGTCGTCTTTTCTGTGGAGAAATCAAATCTTCCTCCTGTTCTCGCTGCAGATCGTAAGAAACCGGGTGTCTGGCGGAAATTGGGTAGAGATCGAACTATCGCTCTTGTCGTCCGATAATGGCTTTTGTGTCATATTCGGCGTGTCGGGTGGACCTCGATCTAGAACGAGATGGCTCGCAGGGCCTCGGCAGTGGATGATCCGTTATCTACGATGAACAGGTATCCCAGGGCGGCGGTGTCCATGAAGGCAGGCGGCTTATTCCTAGCGCTGATCGTCGGCGTGCTGCTCGCGACGGCGTACGGCGGACCGGCCACCGAAGCGGGGAGTTCGCCTCCGGCCTCTACCATGCCCGCGTCCCCTTCTCCCGTGACGGTGACCGCTCCCGTGCCGACGGTGACGGTGACGCATGTAGCCCAGCCCCCGCTTCGGGGCCCAGGGGCGCTCAGTGTCGAAGACGGCGTGCTGATGATGATCTGCGCCGCAGCCGTGACCTTCGCCCTTTCGGCCTGGTGGGTCGCGTTCGCGAGGAGGGACTCCTGATGAGTGCTGTCGTGGCGGTCACCTGCCTGCTCATCGCTGTCGCCGCGCTCGGCATCGTGCTCCGGTTCCAGAACGAGGCCGGTCGCTTCCGGAGGGATCTCAAGGACGAAGAGGAGAAGAGGAAAAAGGCGCTGGAGAGCCAGCGGTCCGCACACCATGAACTGCTGGATGAACTGGGCGAAGTGCGTGCCGAAGTCGCCGTTCTGAGAGAGTCCCAAAAATCTTTCGCGAGTGTGGTGTACAGACTCATGGCGGAACAAGGGTTCCGCGACACACTCGCGGCGGGTGCCACGGAGGAGGGCGCGACGGTGGCCGTGGAGGTCCGGGGACTGGACCACGCGCGCAAACCCACCGTCGTCCAGTACGTCGAACAGTTCTTGAATGCCCTTTCGCCGGAGCGAATAGTGCCCAGGGCGGCGAGGGCGAATTCGTGGAGAGTCGGATACCTGATCGAGTTTGGCGCAGGCCAGACATTCGACAGCATTCGGCAGCGCCTCTCGGAGGCGCTGCCTGCTCCGGGCGGAGAGGATGACGGCACGGCGGCCTCCATCGCTCTGCGGCAGCTGCTCGTCGAGATCCGAGCCACCACGGTGACCATGTACGTGGGTCCACTCGCGGCCGTCGCGGAGAGCGGCCGGCTGATCGTCGCGTTACTCGATCGCGAGGAACTCCGGTCCTTCGTGGCGGAGGACACCATTGGCGACGAGGTACGCATGTCGGCCTATCTGGAACGCCTCGCTCCAGGTCGGACCAGTGACCTCTCCGGCTGGGCGGCCAGCCGGGATCCCGCCTCCAGAGGCCGCCGCCCTTACCGGACGGATCCGGGGGACCGTACCAGCCGATCCGACCGCTCCCAGCCATCCGACCTCCCCGCGCCGGAGGACCGTCCGGGCAGGGTGGATCCTCCGGGCAGAGGGGACCGTCCGGGCAGGGGGGGCCGTCCCGGGCCTCATGAGCCGCCGGGGTGGCGTGACGACTTCGGGCCAGATGGGCGGTAGGAGGGTGATGGGCGCGATCCTCGCCCAGGTGAGCAGCACGATCGCGGCTCTCATCGCCGCCGTCGCGGCCATATCGGTGGCGTACTTCTCGCGAAAGCAGATCCGGGTGGAGGCCGACCGCGCCCATCAACGGGAGGTCGAAGGCAGGGCAGCTCAGTTCGAACATGAAAGGCAGAATCGCCTCTACGAGGCCCGGTCCACCGCGTACGCGAAACTGCTGGCGGCACTGCACGACACGCAGGAAGCCCTGATCCGCTATCAGCACGATCCGACTGACGAGGCGCGGACCACCTGCGACAGCGCGCTGATCGCGCTGGGGCTCGTCAGGGCGGAGGTCCGGCTCATCGCGAAACCTGAGACCGATGCCAAGGCCAACGAGGTGTGCAGGTCGCTGACCGCGGCGGTGGCCCACGCGCTGAACGGAGGCTTGCGGCCGTCCGGGCTTCACCGGGATCTCCAGCCTCTCCTCGACAGCATGCGAGGGGATCTGGGCAGCGACGGAGACCTTCCCGAACAGCGCCGGCCCCACCGATAAGCGCCAAGGCGCGTTGCCGGCCCGGCAAAGAGTTCGTGCTGACCCGGGCGACACGCCGGATGAATCGCCCCTTTGCTGGCCTTAGTGGGCACCTCCTATGTAACTCGACATAGGACGCATTGTCAGGCTCGGGTTACCGACTGTCACAGGCCGAGCCCGAGGAGGGACATGTACCGCCAGCTCGGTGCCGTGGGCACCGCCGTCCTGACCGTCCTGGTCGTCATGATGGGGACCGCGTCCGCGTCGCCGCGCGAGGTCGACACCATCGCGCATCGGGGAGCCTCCGCGTACGCGCCGGAGAACACGCTCGCGGCGTGCGCCGTGGCCCGGATCCAGCGGGCCGACATGTGCGAGTTCGACATCCAGCAGACCAAGGACCATCAGCTCGTCCTCATGCACGACGCCACCCTGGCCCGTACCACCGACGTGGAGAAGGTCTTCCCCGGGCGCTACCCGTGGAGGGTCGCCGCCTTCACGCTCGCGGAGATCCAGCGGCTGGACGCCGGTTCGTGGTTCTCACCTCGGTACCGGGGTGAGAAGGTGCCCACGCTCGGGCAGGCCCTGCGGGCGATGCGGCACAGCGAGATCGGGCTGCTGCTGGAGATCAAGCATCCTCCGGGCAGCCCGGACATCGACCAGCGGGTGGCCGCCGAGCTGCAGGACGCCCGTGCCTGGTGGGGGCGCAAGCGGCTGGCCGTGCAGGCGTTCGACTGGGGGTCGATGCGCGCCTTCCACAGCATGGTGCCGCATGTCCCGATCGCGCTGCTCGGCAAACCGGCGGCCGAGCGGCTGCCTGAGCTGGCCCAGTACGCCAGATGGATCAACCTGCCGCACCGCGACCTCACCCCGGGATACGTCGAGGACGTCCACGACCAGGGCATGCAGGTCTACACCTGGTCGACGAGAAGGCCGCCCGTGATCCGCCGGCTGATCTCGTACGGGGTGGACGGCATCATGACCAACAAGCCCGACCGGCTGGAGAACGTGAAGCGGCAGCCATGAACGGGCCGGTGGCCGTTCCGCGCTAACGGTGCCGGCGCGTCTCGGTGAGCCGGTCGGTGAGGAAGGCGCGTTCGGCGTCGTTGCCGGCCAGGCCGATCGCCTGCTCGTACGCCGCACCGGCGTCGGCCGTGCGGCCCAGCCGCCGCAGCAGGTCGGCCCTGATCGCCGGGAGATAGCGGTAACCGGCCAGCCGCCCGTCCCGTTCGAGCCGCTCGACCTCGGCCAGGGCGGTCGCCGGCCCCCTGACCATCGCGACCGCCACGGCCCGGTTGAGCGCGACGACCGGCGACGGCCATACCTCCAGCAGCTCGTCGTAGAGGACGAGGATCTGCTCCCAGTCGGTGTCGTCGTACGCCGGGGCGGTCGCGTGCAGCGCCGCGATGGCGGCCTGCAGGGCGAAGCGGCCGGGCGCGCCGCCACGGAGCGCGCCCAGGACCAGGGCGTGCGCCTCGGCGATGGCCTCACGGTCCCAGGCCGAACGGTCCTGTTCCTCCAGCGGGAGCAGCCGCCCGTCGGCGGTGGCGCGGGTGGCGCGGCGGGCATGGTTGGCCAGGAGCAGCGCGAGCAGCCCCCGCACCTCGCGCTCGTCCGGCATCAGGTGGCGCAGCATCCGGGCCAGGTCGAGGGCGCGCTCGGCCAGGTCGTTCCTGGTCAGCGCGGGCCCCACCGGCGCGGTGTGGCCGGTGGTGAACAGGAGGTGGATCGCGGTGAGGACGGCCTGCAGCCGGTCCGGCAGCTCGCCCGGCGACGGCATGTGGAAAGAGATCCGGGCCGCCGAGAGCTTCTTCTTCGCCCGGGTGATCCGGGCCGCCATGGTCGTCTCGGAGACCAGGAACGCCTTCGCGATCTCCGGCGTCGTCACGCCGCACACCAGCCGCAGCGTGAGCGCGACCTGCGCCTCGATGGCCAGTGCCGGGTGGCAGCACAGGAAGACCAGGCGCAGCCGGTCGTCGTGGATCACCGGATCGCCCGGGAGGTCCGGGTCGGCGGCGGCCGGCTCCACCAGCAGGGGCAGCTTCGAGCGCAGTGTCCTGGCCCGGCGCAGGGCGTCGAGCGCGTTGTGGCGGGCCGCGGTGGTCAGCCACGCGCCCGGCCTGACGGGCACGCCGCCCCGCGTCCAGGCATCCAGCGCGGCGACGTACGCGTCCTGGACGCACTCCTCGGCCAGGTCGAGGTCGCGGGTGACGCGCACCGTCGCGGCGAGCACTGCCGCCCACTCGTGACGATGCGCGTCGGCGACCGCCTGCCGGACCGGGATCACGCCGTGAGCAGCGGCCGTACCTCGACGGCGCCATCCATGATCGGGAGCAGCCGGCCGATGGCGATCGCCGTGTCGAGATCCTTCGCCTCCACGACGAAGAACCCGGCGATCACCTCCTTGCTCTCGAGGAACGGGCCGTCGGTGACCAGGCCGTCGCGGTCGATCGTCCGGGTGGTCGCGCTGGGCTGCAGCGCCTGCTCGTGGACGACTGTCGCGCCCATCGCGGAGATCTCCGGGCCGACCCGCAGATGGGCCTCCATGACCTCGGGCGGGATGTCGGCCACGCCTCCGGGGGTCTCCTTCTCGTAGATCAGGATCGCGTACTGCGGCATGTCTCTTCCCATCTGATCATCGGTTGCCGGTCTCCCGACCCATCGCACCGTACGTCCACCTTGCCACCCCGTGCGTACGCCCTTACCGACGACGGCGAACGAGACCGGCCGAGATCGACACCGGCCGCCCGGCGAATTTCGGAGAGGCCGGTCCCGAGGGCGCACCGCCTGGCGGGTTGGGGGTGTCGAGCCCGGCGGCAGGGGTAGGCGGGCGGCGTGGACAACATGGACAACGGCACGGGCCAGGGCGAAGAGCTGCTGATCACCAGCATGGACGGCGCGACGGCGGCGGCCCCGGCCGAGCTGCTCGACGACCTTTCCGACCTTCGGGTGATCGACGACGATGACGACGACCCGGTCCTGGTCGACCTCGACGGCCGTCCGTACGACACCTGGCGCGAGCACTATCCCTACCGGAGCCGGATGGACCGCGCCGAGTACGACCGGACCAAGCGGCTGCTGCAGATCGAGCTGGTGAAGCTGCAGTACTGGATCAAGGACACCGGTGTCCGGCTCGTGGTGCTGTTCGAGGGGCGTGACGCGGCGGGCAAGGGCGGCACGATCAAGCGGTTCCAGCAGCATCTGAACCCCCGGGGCGCGGCCGTGGTGGCGCTGGACAAGCCCAGCGAACGCGAGAGCACCCAGTGGTACTTCCAGCGCTACATCGCCCACCTGCCCGCGGCGGGGGAGATGGTCTTCTTCGATCGCTCCTGGTACAACCGCGCCGGGGTCGAGCGGGTGATGGAATTCTGCACTCCGCCCGAATATCTGGAGTTCCTGCGTCAGGCGCCGCTGTTCGAGCAGATGCTCGTCGAGGACGGCATCCAGCTGGTCAAGTTCTATTTCTCGGTCTCGCGCGGCGAGCAGCTCACCCGCTTCGTCATCCGGTCGATCGACCCGGTCCGGCGCTGGAAGCTGTCGCGGATGGACCTGGCGTCCCGCCAGAAATGGGACGAGTACACCGACGCCAAGGAGGACATGTTCCAGCACACCGACACCGGCTACGCGCCCTGGACGGTGATCAAGAGCAACGACAAGAAACGCGCCCGCGTCGAGGCGATCCGTCACGTGCTGAGCCTGTTCGACTACGAGGGCAAGAACCACGAAGTGGTCGGAGTGCCCGATCCGCTCATCGTGCGTACGGCCGCCGACGTCCTCGACGAGGACCGCGACTCCTACCCCGGCCAGCCGGGTAGCGGCCGAAGAGGCGGCGTGCGACCTCACGCGGGGTGAGCCGTCAGGAGTGGACGGCGCGGATCTCCGTCACGGTGAAGTCGTCGACGACGTGCCGGTTCTGCAGGAGGAACCCGACCACGCCCGCCACCGCCTCCGCGCCCAGGCCAGCCCGCACCTGCCCGCTCAGCAGGTAGACCAGGGGAGTCGACGGCTGATCGAGCGCGAAACGGCGGCCGTGGCGGTGGACGTCCTGCAACGCCCTGATCGGGATGGGCCGCTTGGTGGTGAACCAGGCCGCGACCTCCCACAGCGGCAACTCCGGATCGGCCTCGGCGGAGGCGTCGTAGCAGGTGACGCAGCCGTGCCCGGCGTGCTGGCCGTGCGGGCAGATCCACTGGGCGAGGTCGGCGGCGCTCAGGGTGCTCAAGATCGCCGCCTTGGTCACGCGGCGGCGCACGCGTGGTGGCGGGTCCTCGAACGGGTAGTTGTCGCTGACGATGATCGGATCCCTTCGCGCCCATGTGCCGAGACCTTCGAGCCTAACCCCGAGCCACGGGGGAGCGGTCTACCGCTCCGGCACCGCCATCTCGCCGAGGAGCGACCAGTCGTCCTGCGGGACGTTGACGTTGACGATGCGCGGCGTCTCGGCCAGGTGGGGCGGGAGGGTCCGGCGGGCTTCGGCGAAGTGCTCGGACCCGACGTGCGCGGCCCCCGCCTCGTCATCGCGGAACGCCTCGACCAGGACGTACACGTCCGGCTCCTCGACGCTGCGCGACCAGTCGAACCACAGGCATCCGGGCTCGGCGCGGGTCGCCCCGGTGAACTCGGCGGTGATCTCGGGCCACCGGTCGGCATGCTGCGGGAGGACGCGGAACCTCGCGGTGATGAAGATCATTGACACACTCCTCCGGCTCGGCATACGCCCATGCTTGTCGACGAGATGAGGCTGTCGACGAGATGAGGCTAACGCATGCCATCGTCCCTTTCGGGGAGGTGGCGACGGCCGCGCTCAGCCGCAGACCGGCTGGTAGGCCAGGTCGGCTCCCACGTGCTCGCGCCACTCCTCGCGGGTCAGCGCGCGTCCCGCCCGCGCGCACACCTCCGAGGCCGCTCGCGCCGGATCGACCGGCAACTCCTGTACGGTCCCGTCGCGCCCCACCACGTGCAGCAGGGCGCCGTCCGGCGAGAACGCGAGGGCGGGCACGGGCTCGTCCGAGTCCCGCGGATCGGACAGGTCGGTGGTGACGGTGCGGCCGGCGCCGAGCTGGCGTCCCGCTGCCACGTCGAACAGTGTGACCCTGTTGTCGTGCGCCACCGCCAGGATCCGCCCGTCAGGGGAGAACCTGGCGCCCAGCACGTCTCCCGGCAGCCTGAACACCCGTCCGGTGGTCCGCCAGGTGCGGCTGTCCCACAGCGCCACCGCCCTGGTGCCGTACGGCGAGGCGGCCAGGCCGCCCTTGGGCGCGAGCGCCATCCACCCGCGCGCGAGCGTGCCCGGCCCTTCGGACCGGGGGAGCGGCTTCCGCGAGATCAGGTCGATGACGTCGGCGCCCGCCGGGTCGGCGGTGACGAGGAACCGGCCGTCGGCGCTGAAGGACAGCGCGCCTCCCGCGACCGGGCCGAACCGCATCACCTGCTCGCGCCGCGCCAGATCGATGACGACGACCTCACCGCGCCCGTAGAGGTCGTTGGGCAGGGTGTGGCTGACGGCGAGCAGCCGGTTGTCGGGGCTGATCTCCATGGCCGCCCGCTCGGTCTCGGAGCTCAGTGGAACACGGCCCAGCGCGCGCCCGGTGGTGGCGTCCCAGAGCGTGACGCCCTCGGTGTGGTCGTCCCAGCGGCTGGTGACGACCGTCCGCCCGTCGGGGCTGACCAGCATGATCGGGCCGCCGTCCTTGGCGATGTCGACGCGCGGTCCCGTCTCGCTGAGGCCGGGCAGCGACCACCTGCGCACGGTGCCGCCGGTCCGGGCGAACAGGGCGTCCACTCCGGCGGTGAACCGCTTGTCCCGGGCCCCGGCCGGCAGGACGAGCGGCGGCCGGGTCTGCCGGCTGATGTCGTACGTGGTCACCCGCCCTGATTCGTCCAGGAGGCTCAGCGTCCGGTTCTCCGGATCCAGGCGCGGCGGGCCGGTCAGCGTGGACGCGATCGTCAGCCGCAGCAGCGGGGCCCCGTCGTCCAGCCGCCACAGCGACAGCCGGCCGCCCGCGTCCCTGCCGGAGGTGATCAGGAACCGGCCGTCGTCGCTGAAGGCGGCGTCGCTGACATCGCCGGGGAACACCCGCTCGGCCCGCTTGCCGGTGAAGAGGTTCCACAACTCCGTCCTCGTCCCCTCGCCCACGGCGGCCAGGGAGCCGTCGGGGCTGAACGCGAGGACCGGGCCGGGCAGGGGCTCGGGCAGCCGCCTGCCCGCGAGCCCCTTCTCGTCAGGGAAACCCCGCAGCGAGGTCTCCGACCGCTCGGCCACGATCTCGACGGAGCCGAAGCGGTCACCCGGCCCGAGCCGTGCGTCGCTCAGCTCGGCCTGCCTCATCTCCAGGCTCCGCCGCGCCACGTTCCACAGCCCGACGTACGGGCCGCCGAGGTTCTGGCGGACGACGAGATAGCCGCCGCCGGGGCTGAACTCCAGACTGCCGGGGAGGCCGGCCGGCAATCCGGACCCCTCCGGCACGTACCTGCCCGCGCCCAGCCGGGCGCCGGTGCGCAGGCTCCACAGGGCGACCGTGCCCTGCCTGGCGAGCGCGAGCGTGTCGCCGTCCGGGCCGAGCGCGGCGGTGAAGGGGCCCTCGCCGACCCCGCCGAACGTCCTGACCGCACGCCCCGTCCGCACGTCATAGGCGGTCACCCGACCGGCGCCCGCGCTGACCAGCGTCCGGCCGTCGGCGCTCAGCGCCCGCCCGCCGTTGGCGGGCGCCGGATCCGTGAAGACCCGCTGCTCCTGCTGGGCGAGGGAGCTCAGCACCGCCGCTCCCGCCTCGGGCACCGGCGCGATGCGGTGGGCCGCGACGCTGAGCAGCATCGCCTTCACCGGATCGGTCCCGCGCAGCGCGTCGGCCTGGAGCGCGACCCGTCTGGCCGCGGCCCTCGCGCGCTCCTCGGCCAGGCTGGCGTCGCTCGCGTCGCTCCTGAGCGACTGCTGCCACGCGAGGCCGCCCGCGGTGAGCGTCACGGCGAGCATGGCCGCGACGCCGGTCGTGAGCAGACGCCGCCGCCTGGTCCGCCGCGCCGACCTGGCTTGGCTCGCCTCCACGAACTCCTTCTCCGTCACGTTCAGCGTCAGCCGCGTCGCGCTCGCCCAGGACAGCGCCTGACGCAGGGCCGCACCCTGGAGGAGATCCTCGGGATGGCGGCCGCCGCCGGCCCAGCGCCGGGCGGCCTCGCCGAGCTCCCGGTGGCGGCCGAGCCCCTCGCGGTCGCTGTTCACCCACTCATGCAGCCGGGGCCAGGCGTAGAGCAGGGCGGCCCTGGTGAGGGTGATGGTGTCGTCCTGGCGCCGGATCAGCGTGGCCTGCTCGAACGCGGCGAGCACCCGTCCGGCGGCGGGATGCGGGGTCTCGACCAGCTCGTCCACCGTCGCGCGGCGCGGCGTCTCGTCGCCGTCGCTCACGTCGACCAGCCGCAGCAGCAGGTCGCGGGCCACGTCGCGGTCGGTGGCCGGCAGCGCCGCGTAGACCTCCTCGGCCACCGTGCCCAGCGCGGGTTCGGCGGCGAGTTCGCGCGGCGGCCGTACGCTCGCCGCGGCCTCAGCCCCCTCGGCGAGCACCGGGTGGCCGCCACCGCCGAGGAGGGTCAGCAGGAGCCGCTCGGCGGAGGGACGAGCGGCGGGGTCCTTCGAGAGCGTCGCACCCACCAGTTCGCGTAACCCCTCGGGCAGGGCGCCGAGGCAGGGATCGTGATTGAGCACCCGGTTGATCACCGCGATCGTCGTCGGACCGGCGAACGCGTCACGGCCCGTCGCGGCGAAGTAGACCACCGCTCCCCAGGCGAACACGTCCGCCGCCGCCTCGGCCCGGCCGCCGGAGAACAACTCGGGCGCCATGTACATCGGGGTGCCGGTCAGCTCGCCGGTCGAGGTCATCGACAGGCCCGCGGCGCGGGCGATGCCGAAATCGATCACTCGGGGCCCGTCGTGCCCGAGCAGGACGTTCTCCGGCTTCAGGTCGCGGTGCACCACCCCGGCCTGGTGGATGGCGGTCAGCGCGGTGCCCACGCCGACGGCCAGCCGGTGCAGCGCGTCCGGGTCCAGCGCGGGCCGTTCCGTCACCGCCCGGCGCAGGCTCGGGCCCGGCACGAACTCGGTGACGATGTACGGGCGCTCGCCCTCCAGATCGTGGTCCAGGATGCGGGCCGTGCAGAAGGACGCCACCCGCTGGGCGGCGCTCACCTCCCGGGTGAAGCGGCGGCGCAGCGGGGAGTCACCCGCCAGGTAGGCGTGCAGCACCTTGACCGCCACCCGGTTGGCCGCCCGGTCGTAGCCCTCGTAGACGACGCCCTGACCGCCCGAGCCCAGCCTGCTCGCCAGCCGGTAGCCGCCCAGCCTCGACGGGTCCCCCGGGCGCAAGTCGTCCATGCTCATGATCCCTTGGACGGCCCGTCGCCCCGAGAGGTTCGGGCGGACGCCGACTCGACCGGCGGGCGTGACCGCTCGATCAGCGATCCGGCCGCAGGTCGGTGGCCGCCCGGCCGGTCTCCGAGTCGACCGGGTAGGAGACGTGCTGGTGGATCATCTTCCACTCGCCGTCGATCCGCTGGAACACCCGGGTGCCGCGCGACCAGATCTCGACCGGTTCCCCGCCGGGCTCCTGGGCGCGCATGCGGTTGAGCCCCCAGCTGACGGCGATGTCGTCGCGGACCATGACGTGCAGGTCGGGGATGTCCCAGCGGAGCCGGCCGCGCATCACGTCGAAGCCCTGACGGCAGCTCTCGCGGATGGCGGGCGCGCCCGTATAGACGAGCGGGGCGTCGTGCTCGTACGAGACGGCGTCGTCGGCGATCTTCGTCATCACGGCGTCGAGATCCTTCGCGGCGGCGTCCCTGAACCACTCCTCGAAGTACTCACGGATCTCCTGCTCGGCGGTCTTGCTCATATCGGTCACTCCTCGTGGTCGTCGGTCGTGGTCAGGAGGTGGTCAGGTGGTGGTCGAGGTTGACGAAGCACTCCCGCCAGCCCTCGGTGTTGCCGTCGCGCATGGCCGCCGAGTCGAAGCCGGTCTGCTCGAAGGTCATCTCCGTCTTGGAGCCGTGCTCGGCGAGGGCGACGGTCACCAGCGTCTCGGGGCCGGTGCGCCCGTCGTCGCCCTGCTGGGTGAGGGTGAAGACCAGTCTTTCGGGCCGCACCACCTCGCGGAACTCGCCGTACTCGCGGTGCCCCTCTCCAGAGGCGGACTGGAACCGTACGTGCCATCGCCCGCCGGGACGGGCGTCGACCGCGCAGTCGGTGACGGTGAACCCGTCCGGCGCGAACCAGGCGGCGACCTCCTCGGCCTGGGTCCAGGTGCGGAAGACCAGCTCGCGCGGAGCGTCGAAGAGCCGGACGATCGAGATGGGGCGGGCTGTGTGGCCTTCGGCGTGAGTGGACGCCATCAGGCTCTCCCGAGGGGACCGTCGCCTTGAGGCGAGGGGGGAATCGGGAGCGGGAGGGCTGTCAAGGCCCGAGTGTGCAGTGACCCGCATGGTCTGCGCATCAGAGATCTCCGTTCACCGTATGTTAGATGGGTGGCGCTGTTATAATGATCGCGTGACTCGTAAGGTACGCACTTCTCCCGGTGCGGCGTATGACCTCGGGTACCACGTGGTGTGGTGCCCGAAGTATCGCCGCCCGGTCCTTGGCGGCCGTGTGAAGGACCGCCTTGAGGAGTTGATCCGTGCCAAGGCCGATGAGCACGGTTGGGAGATCGTGACGCTTGAGGTGATGCCGGAGCACGTGCATCTGTTCGTCAAGCCCCACCCGAAGAACTCGCCGTCGTATGTGGCCAACCAGTTCAAGGGCTTCACCTCCCACCACCTGCGCGCCGAGTTCGGGCACCTGCGCTCCCAACTGCCCACACTGTGGTCACGGTCCTACTTCGTGGCCACGGCCGGCGCGGTGTCGGCCGAGACGGTGCAGCGCTATATCGACACGCAGTACGAGCGACCCAAAGGCGGTGGCCGTGCGTAGGTCGTACAAGTTCCTGCTCCGTCCCACGAGCAAGCAGGCCGCCACGCTCGCGGCATGCCTGGAAGACCACCGGCAGATCTACAACGCCGCCCTGGAGCACCGCCGCACCGCCTACGCCAAGGCCGGGGCGAGCATCCGTTACGGCGACCAGTCGGCCGAGTTGAAGCACATTCGCGGCGACGACCCCGACGGGCAGGGCCACTGGAGCTTCTCCTCCCAGCAGGCCACCCTGCGCCGCCTCGACAAGGCGTTCCGCGCGTTCTTCGACCGGGTCAAGGCCGGGCGTACCCCGGGTTTTCCCCGGTTCAAGGGCCGGGGCTGGTTCGACACGGTCGAGTGGCCCAAGGACGGCGACGGCTGCCGGTGGGACTCTCAGCCCGAGCACCCGGCCGCGACGTTCGTGCGGTTGCAGGGCATCGGGCATGTCCGGGTGCACCAGCACCGGCCGGTCAGGGGCCGGGTGAAGACGATCAGTGTGAAGCGGGAGGGCCGCCGCTGGTACGTGGTGCTGTCGTGTGACGATGTGCCCGCCGAGCCGCTGCCCCCCGCGGGCGCGGTGGCCGGGATCGACATGGGCGTCGCCTCGCTTGTCACCACCAGCGACGGCGCACACGTGGCCGGCCCGCGCCACCTCGCCGCGACCGCCGATCGCCTCGCGACGGCGCAGCGCGACCTCGCGCGCAAGAAGCGGGGCTCCAAGCGTCGCCACAAGGCGGTGACCCGTGTCGCCGCGCTGCACGCCAAGGTCCGGCGGCAACGCCTCGACCACGCGCACAAAGCCGCGCTCGCGCTGGTCCGCGACTACGACATGATCGTGCACGAGGACCTGCGGATCGCGAACATGGCCCGCTCGGCGTCCGGCACGATCGAGGCCCCCGGCCGCAACGTCACCGCCAAGGCCGGTCTCAACCGTTCGATCCTGGATGCGGGTTGGGGGGTGTTCCTGACGATCCTGTCGCACAAGGCTGAAAGCGCCGGTCGCAAGCTGATCGCAGTGAACCCGGCCGGCACCTCCCGCACGTGCGCCCGCTGTGGGCACTGCGCGAAGGAGAACCGCGTCACCCAAGCCTCGTTCGTCTGTACGGCGTGTGAACATGCCGCGCACGCCGACGTGAACGCGGCGGTCAACATCCTCAGGGCGGGGCTTGCCCTTCGCGACGCTGCGCAAGCGGCTTAGCGAGAAGCCGCTCCCTTCAGGGAGCGGAGGAGTCACCAGGCTCTCCTTTCGCTGGTGGGAGACGTGCTGATGGGGGAGTCGTCTTCGCGCGGCCGGGTGAGCCGCTCGTCGAGCCGGTCGAAGCGGTCCTGCCAGACCTGCCGGTAGGAGTCGAGCCACGCGTCGACGTCGACGAGGGGCTGCACGCGGATCCGGCTGGGCCGTCGCTGTGCGTCGCGGCCCCGGGTGATCAGACCCGCGGACTCCAGGACGGCGATGTGCTTGGACACGGCCCGCGGCGTCATGGAGAACGGTTCGGCGAGCTCCGTGACCGACGCGTCGCCGTCGAGGAGGCGGGCGAGGATCGCGCGCCGCGTCGGGTCGGCGAGGGCCGCGAAGACCGTGCTGAGCGCGTCCATGCGAACCTCCAAGTTCCGGAACTAGTCAGTACTATAAGCGGCTACTTAATAAATAGGCAAGGGGTGGCCCAGCGGGCCGCCACATCGTCGGGGGCGGCCACGGCCTTCCCGCCGGCTGACTACGCGCGAGTGACGTCTCAGCATGTGGACGATCCTCAGCGACAGCGGCCCCGACCTGGCCGGATACAGCCTGGGCCCCGGCTCGCCCGAGCTGCAGGCGGGCGTGCTGGGCAGTTGCGTCACGCGGAGGTCGAACAGGTGTGCCCCATTCTCAACCTGATCAGGAACCCGGTGGAGATCCGCGGCTCGGTGGTCCGGGCCGTCGCGGCGGCCTGAAGGGCGCGAACGCGCAATTTGAAGATTCCGGGTGCGTCCGGGGCCGCGGCCGCTCGCGGGGACGTACGCTCTTGGGATATCTGACGGCGGCCGGAGCGCGAGACGTGCCCCGGCCGGGCACAGGGCCCCCGGTCGTCCCCGAGGCCCGTCGCGGTGACCGATGATCTCCCGCGCGGCCCGATTCGGTGACGCACATCACCGTCGAGCGCTCTCACCTGGCGTTTTTACATGGTTCACCCCCGCCTAGATGGGTGTCAGGCCCAATGGTGGGATCCTCCCGCTTTGACCAGACTGGAGGCACACACAGCCAGGACCGCGGGAGGGAGACGTCAATGGCCGTGCCTCTGAACGGCGCGTGGACGCCGCTCCCGGCGCACGCGTACGCCATCCCCGGTGATCCGATCACGTGGGTCATCGTGCTCGTTCTGCTGCTCGCCGTCCTGGCCGTCTCCTGGGTCCGCGTCGTCCCCGCCGGAGAGCGGCTCGCCGTCTTCCGGCTCGGCCGCTTCGCGGGGATCAAAGGCCCGGGTGTCGTCGTGGTGCCGACGGGCGTCGCCCGCGCCGTGCCGATCCCGATGCGGCCCATGCACGTGGACCTGCTGTGGGTGGAAGCCACCACCAGGGACCAGGTGAGGGTCACGGTCAACGGGGTCGCCGTCGCGTCGGTGAGCGACCCCGTCGCCTACGCGGTCGCCGACGACACCTCCGCCGCCGCCACCAGCGCCGCCGCCGAGACCGAGATCCGCCGGTACGTCGCCGAACGAGACCTGGCGGAGCTGTCCATACCCGACGACGGCGACGCGCGGGACCTGGCCGCGAGGATCAGTCGCCGGACCGCCGACTGGGGCATCGAAGTGAGCCTGGTCGAGCTCTCCCGCGTCGAGATCCCGGTCAGGGCCGACCTGATCCGCTGGGCCGAGAACTACCCGTGCGGCACGTGCCGTCCGGCCGGGGGGCGAAATGACCACGCATGAGAAGGCACAGTCCCGACCGAAACCCGATCGAGCCTCGAAAGAAGGTGTCATGCAGGCACGCGATATCGCCGTACAACTCCCGACGGTGACTGTGCACGACCCGGTCGCCAAAGCGGTGCGGGTGATGGCGATGGGCGGTCTGCCCGGGTTGATCGTCGTCGACGACAAGGGCCGGCCCCGGATGGTGCTGCCCGGCACCCAGGTGCTGCGGATGGCGGTGCCCGGCGCGTTCCAGGAGGACCCGGCGCTGGCCAGGACCATCGACGAGGCCCACGCCGACCTGTTCTGGCAGGCGCTGGGCAACCTCACCGTGGGCAACTGTCTGCCACGCCAGCAGGTCGCCCCGGTCACGGTGAAACCGGAGGCGACGCTGCTGGAGGTCGCGGCCCTGATGGCCCGCCTGCGCAGCCCTCTGGTCGCCGTGGTGGACCGGACCGGAGTGCTGGCCGGGGCGATCACCCTGGACCGGCTGCTGACGAGCCTGGCCCTGCCGGACCTTGACGACTGAAGGCCCCCGAGAACTTTTTTCCTACGTGATCGGCCGCCGCGCGGCTGCGTCGGCGTGCCCATCCGAGGCCTGTGCCTGAACCGCCCGGGCCGGTTGAAGTTTCAGCCCGGATTGAGACGCCCACCGTACGGAGGTCTGACTGTGTCTGAATATCGTCTGGCGATGCCCTTGCGGCATTCCTTGATGCGAGAAGTGTCCGGTTCCTGTGTCCGTTCCACGATGCCTGTTCTCGCCAAGGTGCGTACCGGCCCGCCGGGGCGTGGCCGATGAGCGCGATCATCTCGCTGGCCATTTTCGCGGTGGCGTTCTTCTTCATCGCCACCGAAAAAGTGAACAAGGTCAAAGTGGTGCTCATCGCCGCCGGGGCCATGCTCGTCCTCGGGCTGGCGCCCGGTGCGGACGTGTTCTACTCGGAGCACGAGGGCATCGACTGGAACGTCATCTTCCTGCTGCTCGGCATGATGATCATCGTCGGGATCATCAAACAGACGGGTGTCTTCGACTATCTGGCGATCTGGGCCGCGAAGAAGTCCAAAGGGCGGCCGTACCGGCTGATGGTGATGCTGATGATCATCACCGCCGTCGCCTCACCGTTCCTGGACAACGTCACCACGATCATGCTGGTCGCGCCGGTGACGATCGTCGTCTGTGAACGACTTGACGTGCCGGCGCAGCCGTACCTGATCGCCGAGGTCCTCGCGTCGAACATCGGCGGCGCCGCCACCCTGATCGGCGACCCGCCCAACATCATCATCGGTAGCCGGGCCGGGCTGACGTTCAACGACTTCCTCATCCACATGACGCCGATCGTCGTCGTGGTCTTCGTGGTGTTCGTGTTGCTGACGCGGGTGATGTTCCGCAAGTCGTTCCGCTACAACCCGGACCGCGTGGCCGAGGTGATGGCGCTGCAGGAGAAGCGCGCGATCACCGACCCGCGCCTGCTCGTGCGCTGCCTGGTCGTGCTGGCCCTGGTCATCGTCGGGTTCGGACTGCACTCCGTGGTGCACGTCGAGCCGTCGATCGTCGCCCTGGTCGGCGCCGGAGTGATGATCCTCGTGTCGCGCGTCGAGGTCTCGGATAGCTTGAGCGAGGTCGAGTGGCCGACGCTGGTGTTCTTCGTGGGCCTGTTCGTCATGGTCGCCGGGCTGGTGAACACCGGGGTCATCTCCACGGTGGGCGACTGGGCCGTGAACGCGGTCGGCGACAACTTCTTCGGCGCCGCCACCTCGCTGCTGTTCGGCTCGGCCGTGCTGGGCGCCTTCTTCGACAACATCCCGTACGCCGCCACGATGGCGCCGATCGTCGAAGGACTGGTGGCCCAGGCTCCGGACCCGGTCACCGGGCAGGCGCTGTGGTGGTCCTTCGCCCTGGGCGCCGACTTCGGCGGCAACGGCACCGCGGTCGCCGCCAGCGCCAACGTGGTGGCCATCGGCATCGCCGCCCGGGCCGGTCACCGCATCTCGTTCTGGCAGTTCACCAAGTACGGAATCATCGTCACGATTCTCAGCTCGGTGATGGCCTGGATCTACGTCTACCTGCGCTACTTCATGTGAGTCCGGACCCGGCCCACGACATCGATTGGAGGTCAACCCATATGGACATCACCCACTCCACCGCCCCCGGCATCGGAGTCGTCCATCACGTCCACACCCAGGAAGGGCACGTGCTCTCCGTCGTCCATCACCACGACGGACGGCGCACCCTGCTCGTCTACGACTCCACCCCTGACGCCGCCGACCCCGACCGCCCGGCGAAGGCGATCGACCTGGACGGCGGCGAAGCCGACCAGGTGGCCGATCTGCTGCACAGCCGGTCCGTCGCCGAGCGGCTGGCCGCCATCGAACGGGCGCTGGCGGGCCGCTCCGACGGCCGGCTCAGGTAGGCGGCGGAAGCGGGCAGGCCGAACCTGCCCGCTTCCGGGCGTCCAGCGGCGGATCCGGACGGTGCCTCATCCTGCCCGGCGTCGGCGGGTGGTGGAGCGGCCGGGCGGAACCGGCTACTAACGTGGGCCACGGGAGTGTCGTCGTGCCGCGGAGATGGAGTGCCAGATGTCGGACAACGGATTCACCGCCGGAGGGCTCGGGCCTGGGATCGCGGAGCGGCGGGCGGCGCTGGGCCTGACGCGGGAGGCCCTGGCGGAGCGGGCGGGCGTCCCGGTCGCGCACGTCGAGTGTATGGAAGAGCCCGAGCTGGCCGCCAAACTGGCGCGGGCACTGGAGACGCTGGCCGAGGAGCAGGGCGCGAAGCCGCCCAGGCCGGAGCTGGTGAAGCTCGATCCGGAGGAGTGCCTGCGGCTGATCTCGCCGGGCGGGATCGGGCGGATCGGCTACTACGGCCGCTTCGGCCCCACGGTGCTTCCGGTCAACTACCGGGTGTACGACGGGGCGATCGCCATCCGCACCGTCGCGGGCGGCGCGACCGACGAGGACCTCCGCACCGGGCTCAAGGGAGTGGAGTACCAGGTGGCGTTCGAGGTGGACCGGTTCGACGAGTTCACGCGCACCGGCTGGAGTGTGCTCGTCCGGGGCTCGTTGCACCACGTCACCGACGACGAGCTGGCCGCGGCGGCGTCCGCCGAGGTGGAGCCGTGGGCGGGCGGCGATCGCCGGCGTTATCTCCGGATCACGCCGGCCCACGTGACGGGACGCCGCATCGTGACCGGTTGAGCGCGCCTGACCCGGCCTGATCGGCTTTGGGGCGTGCCACCCCCGGCTTGATCGGTGTTGAGCGTGCCCGCCCCTGGCCTGATCGGCTTTGAGCGTGCCCGCCCCTGGCCTGATCGGTGTTGGGCGTGATCGCCCCTGGCCTGATCAGCGGGACTCGGCCGGGCCGCCGATCCGGGCCACGTCCTCGGCGGCGTCGATGATGAGTTTGTCGGCCAGGTCCATCAGCGCGCGCCCGGCGGCGAGCTCGTCGCCGATCTCCGGCACCGGGCGGTCGCCGGGGTTGCGCCGGGCGACGCCGACGCTCTCGTGCCACCTGGTGCCCTGCGCCGACAGCACCGCGCGGGCCAGGGTCCGCTCGTCGCCGTCGTCCTCGCTGATGTAGATCTGCACCGTCCACTGTTTGACCTGCATGGCTCCCCCTTGGGTCACTGGATTCCGCGGTGGGCCGGCGAAGGCTCGTCGCCTTCAGATAGTGGGCGCGAGATCGCCCCGCGCGTTCTCCAAGGGCCCGGTGTTCTTCAGGCTCCCGGCGTTCTCCAGGGCTCGGACGTTTCCCAGGGCCCGGATGTTCTCCACCGCCCGGACGAGGGCGAGGTTGGCGGCGGTCAGCGTGCGGACCTCTTCCTCCAGGTCGCTCACCCGCCTCTTCAGCGCCGTCAGCTCGGTGTCGAACACCGGCGACTCCATGATCATGCGGCCACCGATCATGATCGGCTCACCTCCCAGAGAGCTGGACGAACTCATCGTCGCCCGGCGGCACGCCCGCGGATAGCGGCGAACGTCACCGCCCGTGAGGACCAATGGCACTGTCCGGCCGCTCACCCCCGCGCTGAAGTGAGACACGGGGATCCCGCTGGAAGCGGGGTTTCCGCTCCTCGCGTCGCCCGGAATCGACCCTCTATGTTCAGTTTCCAGTAATTTGGGCATTTTGTCCCCATTGACGGTCGGTGGATGACCGCCGGGCACTGAAACGTGGCCGAGCGAGGGCGTCATTCGCCCGCGCTCCTCGCGACAGGAGGCGAACGGCGATGAGCAGGCCCATCGTGGTCGGGGTCGACGGTTCGGAGTCGGCGAAGGCCGCGCTCGACTGGGCGATCGACGACGCGGCACGCCGCGGCCGGCCCCTGCGGATCGTGCACGTGCGTGAGCCCTGGAAGAGCGAGCGCCCCTTCACCAAGGCCCACGAGGAGCACACCCGGTCCGAGCAGGAGGCCCGGCTGCTCGCCGCCAGTGAAGCGCGGGCGCGCACCCGGGCCCCCGGCCTCAACGTGACCACCGCTCACCTCACCGGCGCGGTGACCCAACGGCTGCTGACCGAGTCGGAGACCGCCGACACCCTGGTGGTCGGCAACAGGGGCCTCGGCGGGTTCGCCGGGCTCGTGCTGGGCTCCGTCGGACTGCACCTGGCCGGGCACGCCCACAACCCGCTCGTCATCGTGCGGGCCCCCGCGCACGCCGGGAACGGCGAGGTCGTGGCCGCCTACGACGGGTCCGACGACGCGGACGCCGCCCTTGAGTACGCCCTGAAGCAGGCCGCCGCCATAGGCGCGCGGGTGCTCGTGGTCTACGCCGAGCGCTACCCGTCGCTCGCTCCGCAGGGAGCCGGCTACGGGCCGCTGCTCGCCGGGGCGTTCGCCGACGTGGAGACCGAGATCCGGCAACGGCTGGCGCCGTGGCGCGAGAAGTACCCGGGGGTCGAGCTCGTCGAGTCGATCGTCCGGGGGCACCCGGTGCCCATCCTGGCCGCCGCCTCCCGGACCGCCGATCTGATCGTGATCGGGCCGCACGGGCTGGGCGGGTTCGCCTCCGCCGTGCTCGGCTCGGTCACGCACGGCGTGATCCACCGGGTGCACTGCCCGGTGGCCGTGATCCGAGCTCCCCGGAGGCCGTCATGAGCGTCGTCGTCGCTCCGCCGTACCTGTCCTATGAGGCCCGCCGCGACTGGCAGCTGCTGCAGGCGGCGACCGAGGATCCCGAGCCGTTCGACCCGGCGCGGGCCGGCCTGCTGCCGGAACCCGCGCGGCGCTGGCTGCTGCACGCCATCGCGCCCGGCACGCCGTTGCTGCGGGCCGTCGTGCTGGAGACGCACGGCACGATCCGGCTGGGCGGCTGGCGCACCTTCCACGCCACGCAGGCGCTGCTGCCGATGGTGGGCTTCGTCTGGACGGCCACCGCGTACGTGGGACTGCTGAACGTGCAAGGTTTCGACCGCTACCTGTGCGGCGCCGGAGAGATGCGCTGGCGGCTGATGAACACGATCCCGGTCATGTCGGGCACCGGCGAGGACATCACCAGGAGCGCGGCCGGGCGGTTGGCCAGCGAGTTCGTGCTGGCGCCGGCCGTGGCGCTCGATCCGCGGATCCGCTGGAAACCGGTCGACGACCGCCGGGTGATCGCCTGCCTGCCGGTCGGTGACGAGGAGCACGAGGTGACGCTCGACGTCGCCCCGAGCGGCAGGCTGACGGCCGTCACCCTGCAGCGCTGGGGCAACCCTGACCAGGAGAGATACCGCGAGCACCCGTTCGGGGCGCGGTGCGAGGGTGAGATCACCTTCGACGGGTTCACGTTGCCCGAGTCGCTGCGGGTCGGCTGGTGGCCGGACATGGAGCGGTGGGCCGAGGGCGAGTTCCTCCGCTTCTCGATCGACGACGCCCTCTACAGATGAGCGCCGAGGCGGGACCTTGGGCCCACGGACGTGGGACGTTCGCCAGTGCCGCGACCGCCGGGCCCACGGCATCGTGAAAGATGAAGAGGAGGTGAGCACGATGGCAATCGAAGTCAAGGACGTCATGGGACGCGTGGCCATCGCCGTGCTCCAGGACGCGTCGTTCGCCGACATCGTGTCGGCGATGAAGCGTTACGCGGTGGGCGCGGTCACCGTGATCGACGCCGATCGGCGGCCGGTGGGGGTGGTCTCCGAGGACGATCTGCTGCTCAAGGAGGCAGATCCCGTACGGCACAGTGTCTCCATGTTCGAGTCGCGCAGGCAGCGGCAGGAGCACCAGAAGGCCGCGGGCGTCACGGCGACCCAGCTCATGACCTCCCCGGCGATCACCATCACCCCTGGGACCCCCGTCCGCGACGCGGCCCGGCTGATGCATGACAAGCGCGTCAAGCAGCTGCCTGTGATCGATCCCGTCACCGGGCGCATCATCGGCACCCTGCACCAGCGTGACGTGCTGCGGGTCTTCCTCCGTCCGGCGACCGAGCTGGAGGCGGACATCCGGGCGCTGCTCCCTCAGCGTGACGCGTTCACGATCGACATCGACAAGGGCATCGTGACCATCGGTGGCCGGGTCAGCTGGAACTCGCAGGTCATCGCGCTGATCGAGGTGATCCGCCGCGTCGAGGGCGTGGTGGACGTGGTCAACGAGCTGACCTACGAGAGGGAAGACCTCCTCGTTGTCCCGCCGGTGCTCTAGGCCCGTCTCATGGCTGTCGAGGAGCACGCTCCCGCGCGGGTCCGGCCGTACGTCCAGCACCTGGTGACCGGGCCGGCGGACCGGCAGGCGCCGTACCCGCCGCAGGAGCTCCCCGCCGACCGGGCGACCTGCGACGACTGCCTGCGCGAGCTGTTCGACCCGGTCAACCGCAGATACCGGTACGCGTTCATCGACTGCGCGTCGTGCGGTCCGCGCGCGGCGATCGCCGAGGGCCTGCCGTACGCGCGGGCCCGCACGGTCATGCGCCACTTCCCGATGTGCGCGGCCTGCGCCGCCGAGTACGACGACCCGGCCGGACGGCGGTTCCACGCCGAGTCGACCGCGTGCCCGTCGTGCGGCCCCCGGCTGCGTTTCCTCGGCGTCACCGGAGATCAGGCACTCCGGACCGCGGTCGAGATCGTCGCGGGCGGCGGGGTGATCGCGGTCAAGGGCCCCGGCGGCTTCCAGCTCGTCTGCGACGCGATCGACGACGGGGCCGTGGCCCGCTTCCGCGAGATCACCGGACGCGCGACGGAACCGCTGCCCGTCATGGTCCGCGACGTGACCTGCGCCGGCGCCCTGGGCTACCTGACGGACGCCGACCGCCGCCTGCTGTGCGACCCCGCGGCCCCGATCGTGCAGGTCCGGCGCGCGCGGCACGCCGTGCTGTCCGCCGCCGTCTGCGCCGGGACCGCCGGCGTCGGGCTGCTCCTGCCCGGCACGCCGCTGCACCACCTGCTGCTGGACGGCCTCCGCCGCCCCCTCGTGGTGGTCACGGCGGACGACCCCGCCGGCGCGGAGGAGGCCGTCGAGCTCGGCGTGGACGGGGTCCTCACGCACGACCGGCCGCTGGTGGGCCGCCGCGACGACTCGGTGGTCCGCTCCCTCGGGGCGCGTTCCACGGTGATCCGCCGCGCTCGCGGCCTGGCGGACGCGCCGCTGCCGCTGCCCGTCGCCGCCCGGCTTCCCCTGCTGGCCCTGGGCGCGGAGCGGGGCGGCACGTTCACGCTGGCGTACGGCGAGCGGGCCGTCCTCGGCCCGCACCTCGGCGACCTCACCGACGCCCGCGCCCTTGAGGCGTACGAGGCGGAGCTCGACCGGCTGCGCGGACTGCACGGCGTCGAGCCCGTGCACGCCGCGCACGACCTGGACCCCGGCTGCCTCGCCTCACGGATGGCGAGCCGCTGGCCGAGCCGCGTGGCCGTGCAGCACCACCACGCGCACGTCGCGGCGGTGGCCGCCGAGCACGGCCTGCCGGCCCCCTTTCTCGGGATCGCCTACGACGGGCTCGGTCTGGGCGACGACGGCACCTTCTGGGGCGGCGAACTACTGCTGGCCACCTACACCGGCTATCAGCGGCTCGGCCGCTTCTCCCAAGCTCCGATGCCCGGCGGGGCCGCGGCCGTACGCAGGCCCGCCCGCATGGCCCTCGGCTACCTCGTCGGCGGCGAGACCACCGATCAGCCCATCCCCATGGGTCTCGCCGCCGATCTTCCCGGATTCCCCCCGGTGGCCGGCATCCGCCAGGTGATCGCCCGGGGCGGCCCGGTCACCTCCGGCGCGGGCAGCCTGTTCGACGCGGCCGCCGCGCTGCTCGGGCTCTGCCCGGCCGCCGGGTCCGAGGGGGACGCGGCGGAGCGGCTGGAGCAGGCCGCCACCGGCTGTCCCCGCGTGGAGCCGCTGGCCTGGCGGCTGGCGCGGCGTGACGGGCTGTGGGTGTACGACGCCGTGGCCACGCTGCGCGACCTGCTGGAGGCCAGGGCCGACGGCGAGCCGGCCGGGCGGATCGCCGCCGCCTTCCACGCCACGATCGCGGCCGTCACGGTGCTGATGTGCGAGCGGGCAGCCGCCGAGCACGACGTCACCACGGTCTGCCTGTCGGGCGAGGTGTTCCAGAACCGGCTGCTGGCCGCCGACGTGCTCACCCGGCTGACCCTGGCCGGCTTCGAGCCGTACATCGGCGAGCGGGTGCCCGTCGGCGACGGCGGCGTCAGCTACGGCCAGGCCGCGATCGCCGCCGCCAGACTGGCCACGCCGTCGTCCCCGGCGGGACTCACCTCAGATGCCTGACCCGGACGATGCCGGGCACGGTGCGGGCGAGCACGTCGGCGATGCGGTCGGCGTGCCGGTGGGGTGGCCCGCTCAGCTCGGCCACACCGTCGTGGACGGCGACGTCCCAGCTCGGGCCGAAGGGGTACTGCTCGCTGAGCGCGTCGCGCACGGCCTGGCACAGCTCCTCGTCGGGGCGGGCCAGCATCGCCATCAGGTCGCGGCGGCTGACCATCCCGACGATCTCCTCGCCCCTGAGGACCGGCAGGCTCTTGATCCGCTTGCCGATCATGAGGTCGATGGCGAGGGTGACGTCCGTCGTCTCGGTCACGGTGACCACCTCGCCGGTCATGACCTCCGCCACGTGGCGCGGTGGGGGCTCGGCGGACGTCTCGACGGGACGCGCCGAGGCCCGGGGGTCGGGCTCGAACTCACCGCGCAGCAGGTCGAGCTCGCTGACCACGCCGGCCAGCCGTCCCTCGGCGTCGACCACGGGAGCCGCGGTGATGTCGTGACGGTGCAGCACCCGGATGGCCCTGCGCACCGGGTCGGTGCGCAGGACCGTGACGACCGGACTGCTCATGACCTCGCGGACGAGCATGACTAACTGCCCTCCCACTTCGAGTCGTCCTGCTTCCAGGTCAGGTTGTCGATCACGTCGACCACGCCGTTGACGCGCTGGGTCATCCGCGCCGCGATGCCTGCCTCGCTGCGGCGGTCCATCCAGCCGCTCAGCGTCACCACGCCCTGGTGGACCTCGACGGTGACGTGGGAGGTGTCGACCCACAGGGCCCGCTCCAGGATGTCGTCCCGCACCTCGGCGGCGATGTCCTCGTCGCCGCGCAGGAACAACTTGACCAGGTCGCGGCGGCTGACGATGCCGACCAGCCTGCCGTCGGGGTCGACGACGGCCAGCCGCTTGACGTCGCGGGAGTCCATCAGGCGGGCGGCCGAGACCGCGGACGCCTCGGGGGAGACGCTGATCGCGGGCGAGCTCATCAGCTCGGCGGCGGTGTCGCCCGCGGCCTTCTGCCTGCCCTTGGGGTGGCGCAACCGGGCGCGCAGCGGCGGCTGGTAGCCCTCGCGGTAGAACTGCTCCCTGAACTCCTCCTTGCGGAGCAGGTCGGCCTCCGACACCATGCCGATGACGTGGCGGTCGTCGTCCACCACGGGCACGGCGCTGATGCCGCCCGAGATGAGCGTCTCGGCGATGTCCTTGAAGGGGGTGTCGCCTCTCACCGAGGCGACCTCGGTCGTCATCACGTCCTTGACGGTCATCCTCATGACTACCTCCTTGGGGTACTCCCATCACACCTCGTGGAGCGGACCGCCCGTAGGGGCGGAAGTCCCGAATCCGCCCGGCCCTTGGTCAGCGGGCGGCGGGTCAGCGCAGGCGGCGCAGCAGCGGTGACGGCTGCGGCCGGGACGGCGCGACCCGGATCCGGGCGTCCACCGTCGTGGCGCCGGCGGGGGTGACGATCACCGGGTTCAGGTCGAGCTCGGTCACCTCGGGCAGATCCTCCAGCAGCCGGCCGATGCGGATCAGCTGCTCGGCCAGGGCCTCGACGTCCACCGGCTGCGTGCCCCGGTAGCCGTGCAGGAGGGGCGCGCAGCGCAGCTCGTCGATCATCTCGACGGCCGTGGCCCGGCTGAGCGGCGGCACCCGGAAGGACTGGTCGGCCAGCAACTCGGCCGTCACGCCGCCCATCCCGACCATGACCAGCGGCCCGAACGACGGGTAGTTGACCCCGCCGACGATGATCTCGACGCCCTTGGGCAGCATGGGCTGCACGATGCCGCCGGTCATCTCCGGGCCGATCCGCGCGTACATGTCCGCGTAGGCCTGCCGTACCTCCTCCACGCTCCGCAGATCGAGCCGTACGCCGCCCACGTCGCTCTTGTGCACCGGGCCTGTCGCCTTCAGCACGACGGGCAGCCCGACCTTGGCGGCGGCCTCGGCGGCGGCCTCGGGGCCGTCCACGTCCACGGTGGGCACCAGGTTCAGCCCGTAGTGGCCGAGCAGGGCCGTGGCGTCGGCCGGGGACAGCCAGCCGCCGGTGGGGTGGGCGTCCAGCTCGGCTCGCACGATCTCCCGTCCCGCGCGCTCGTCGACCTGCGGCCGGGCCTCCGCCGTCTCGGCCGGGCGGGCCCGCCACTCGGCGTAGTGGACCGCGTTGGCCAGCGTCTCGACGGCCTGCTCGGGGAAGGCGTAGCTGGGGATGCGGTCGTCGATCAGCCCGTCGTGGCCCACGATGCAGGCCAGCACGGTCTTGCCGGTGTGCTCGGTGGCGGCGGCGATGGCCCGGCGGGTCTCCTCCAGCCCGGAGCCGAACGGCGGCGTGTAGACGACCAGGATCGCGTCGATGTCGGGAAGCTTGCCCAGGGCCTCGATCGCCGCGCCGATCTGACTGGCCGGCGCGTCGGCGGTCAGGTCGACCGGGTTGCCCAGGGCGGCCGACTCGCCGGCCTCGATCAGCCCGGCGGGCAGCTCGGGGACGATGAGCCCGTGCAGCTCACAGGCGTCGGCGGCCATCGCCTCGGGACCGCCCGAGTTGCCGACGATCGCGACGCGGCGGCCCTGGGGGAGCGGCTGCGTGGCGAGCAGGCGGGCGGTGTCGATGAGGTCGTGCACGCTGTCGAGCCGCAGCACCCCCGAGGCGCGGACGAGCGCGTCCACGGCGACGTCGGGGCTGGCGGCGGCCGCGGTGTGGGAGCGGACCGCCCGGTCACCGGCGCCCGACCGGCCGCTCTTGACCAGCAGGATCGGCTTCTTCGAGGAGACGCGCCGGGCGATGCGGGCGAACTTGCGCGGGTTGCCGAACGACTCCAGGTAGAGCGCGATCACGTCGGTGTCGTCGTCGTCCTCCCAGTACTCCAGCAGGTCGTTGCCGCTCACGTCGGCCTTGTTGCCGACGGACACGAACGACGAGACGTTCAGCCGCTCCAGCAGCGCGGCGCCGACGGCGCCCGACTGCGACATGAGCGCGACCCGGCCCGGGGCCGGAGCGTGCGGCAGGAAGCTGGCGTTGAGCCGGGCGGGGGTGCTCACGACGCCCAGGCAGTTGGGCCCGACCAGGCGCATCCCGGCGGTGCGGCAGATCCGCAGCAAATCGGTCTCCACGTCGCGCAACCCGGCCTCGGCGAACCCGGAGGTCAGCACGACCAGCCCGGACACCCCGGCCTCGGCGCACTCGCGGGCCACCTGCAGCACGTGCCTGGCGGGCACCGCCACGACCGCCAGGTCCACGCCCGTGGTGATCGCGCCCACGTTCGGCAGGCAGGCCAGTCCCGCAAGCGTGTCGGCGTTGGGGTTGATCGGATAGAGGTCGCCGGTGAAGCCGCCGTCGATGAGGTTGCGCAGCACCCGGTGGCCGACGCTCCGGGGGTCGCGGCCGGCCCCGATCACGGCGACCGACCGGGGGGCCAGCACCCGGGCCAGCGAGGCGCGCTCGGCCTCGTGGTCGCGGGCCTCGATGCCCGCCCACAGCTCCGGCGTCGGTTCCGCGTCGATGCTGATGTGCATCGAGCCGCCGTCGAAACTGCGCCGTATGTCCAGCCCGAGGTTCTGCAGCACCCGGATCATCGTCTGGTTCTCGGCCAGTACGTCGGCGATCAGCTCGCGGACGCCGTTGGCGGCCGCGTCGAGCGCGACGTGCTCCAGCAGCAGCGTGCCCAGTCCGTGGCCGTGCACGGCGTCGTCGAGCAGGATCGCCAGGTCGGCGGCGCCCTCGTTGATCGGGATGTACTCGGCGATGGCGACCAGCCGGTCCCGCATGGTGGCCACCATCGCGTGGCCCTGATAGGCCGGGCTGGTGAGCCGGTCCATGTAGGAGTGGGCGGTGTTGCGGCCGCCGGTGAAGAACCGCAGGTAGGCCGAGCGCTCCGACGAGCGATCGACCAGCTCGTGCAGAGCGGGGCGGTCGGCGGGGGTCAGGGGGCGCACATGGGCGATGCCGCCATCACGCAGCAGGACATCGTAGCCGTCAAACATGCGAACTCTCCAGTTCGGTGGCGGGGCGGCGCGGACTGCGGGCCACGTAAGGGCCGTAACCGAGCCTAATGATCATCTGAGGGTGTCCGCGCCGGTGGCGCGGGTCCCGGCGCTGGCGCATGTCGCGCAGGTCCAGGGGCTGGTTGAGGAAGGACGTCGACAGCCCGTGCCTGGTCGCGACCAGCAGCACCCGTTGCAGCGCCTGCCCGGCCCGCAGCCAGTCGATCGGCCGGTCGCCCGGCGTGGTGAGCACGGCGAGCTGGGGACGCTCCTCGAACCGGGCGCGCGTGGTGTGCCGTCCGAAGTCGCGCACGGGAGCCGGCTCACCCGTGGGGCGCGGCCCGTGCACGTAGGAGGGGACGCCGTCGTAACGCGCTCCCGGCATCGTCCACGCGGCCAGCTCGGCCTGGTAGTCGTGGTCGGCGGACAGCTCCTCCTCGGCGATCGCGGCGTAGTCCATGATGTCGGTCGCGCCGCGCCGGTCGAGGGGCAGCAGGTTGGCGCCTTCGCGGGAGGCGGCGATGCGCAGGTCGGCGATGACCGACGACGGCACCGGACGCGAGTCGTAGGGCTCGCGGTTGGTGCGCCGCTCCCAGATGAGGTCGTACAACTCGCGCTGCTCGCCCGACGACGGGCGGGCGTCGGTCATCCGCACGGCTGCCAGCAGATCGGGCTCCTCGTCCGGGCCGGGCAGCAGCCAGACCACCGGGCGCTGCCCGGCCGCCCGCACCGCGAGCCGCAGGTTGAACAGGGCCGCGCCGCAGCTGACGTGCAGTGAGCGCCCCCGAGGGTCGCTCACCCGCAACCGCCGGTCGGGGTCGGCGAACAGCTCGACGAACTCGTGACGGACGATGTCGAAGCGCCAGGGCTGGGTGTTGAGCACCGACGGCGCGTGCCCGGCGGCGACCAGCAACCGCCGGACGCCCAGCTCTGTGGCGAGTGGGGTAGACATGACACACCTCCTACCCAGACGCTCGCGTAGGTCCCATTGTGCCGGGAGTGCCGGAGGGCCCTCGGGTCGGTGCCAAAGGTCCCTGCCTGACGGCGGGCGGAGAGCCGGCGACCGCCCCCGTGCGGACCGCGTCACAGGTCAGAGCGGGTGCAAACGAAGGGAAAGGAAGGACCAAGGTCCCATCAGGATGGGGTCTGCCGGCCCTACGGGCGGAGAGGGGGCGTGCACGACCCTGCTCATCATGGATGTTCTGGACCTTTCGCGGTGGCAGTTCGGCATCACGACCGTCTACCACTTTCTGTTCGTACCCCTGACGATCGGGTTGTCGATCCTCGTGGCCGGGCTGCAGACCGCCTGGCACCGTACGCGGAAGCCCGAGTATCTGCGGCTGACCAAGTTCTTCGGCAAGCTCTTCCTGATCAACTTCGCGATGGGCGTGGTCACCGGCATCGTGCAGGAGTTCCAGTTCGGGATGAACTGGAGTGACTACTCCCGCTTCGTCGGTGACGTGTTCGGCGCCCCGCTGGCGATGGAAGGGCTGATGGCCTTTTTCCTCGAATCCACCTTCATCGGACTGTGGATCTTCGGCTGGGACCGGCTCTCGCCCCGGCTGCACCTGGCGACGATCTGGATCGCCGCGATCGGCACCAACCTGTCCGCCTACTTCATCCTGGCCGCGAACTCCTGGATGCAGCACCCGGTCGGCTACCGGATCAACAACGGCCGGGCCGAGCTGACCGACATCTGGGCCGTGCTCACCAACTCCACCACGCTGGTCACCTTCCCGCACGTGATCTTCGGCGCGTTCATGACGGCCGGCGCGTTCGTGCTCGGTGTCAGCGCCTGGTTCCTGCTGCGCAAGCGCGAGGTGGACATGTTCCGCGTCTCCGCCCGGATGGCCATGGTGGTCAGCCTGATCGCCGCGATCGGCGTCTCCTTCTCGGGCCACTGGCAGGCCCAGATCATGACCGAGCAGCAGCCGATGAAGATGGCCGCCGCCGAGGCCCTGTGGGAGGACGAGACCTCGGCCGGCTTCTCGCTGTTCGCCATCGGCGACGTCGAGAACGGCCGCAACCACGTCAACCTGCAGATCCCGTACGGCCTGAGCCTGCTGTCCACCAACACCCTGGACGGCAAGGTCGAGGGCATCAACGACATCCAGGCCCGCTACGAGGCGCTCTACGGCCCGGGCGACTACCGGCCGATCGTCGGACTGGCCTACTGGTCGTTCCGGCTGATGATCGGGTTCGGGATGCTGGCCGCGCTGGCGGCGCTGGCCGGGCTCTGGCTGACCAGGCGCGGCAGGCTGCCCGCGAGCCGGTGGCCCTACCGGCTGGCCATCGTGGGCATCGGCCTGCCGTTCCTGGCCAACACCCTCGGCTGGATCTTCACCGAGATGGGCCGCCAGCCGTGGACCGTGTTCGGCCTGATGCGGACCGCCGCCGCCGTCTCACCCGGCGTGGACGTCACCGAGGTGGCCATCACGTTGGTCGGCTTCACCCTCGTCTACGCCGTGCTCGCCTTCATCGAGGTGCGGCTGCTGCTCAAGTTCATCCGCATCGGGCCGCAGGAGGAGCAGGAGCCCGACTCCGCCGTCCCCGCCCTCAGCTACTAAGGACTCCCGGTCATGGAACTCACCACCGTCTGGTTCGTACTCATAGCCGTGCTGTGGACCGGCTACTTCGTCCTTGAGGGCTTCGACTTCGGGGTCGGCATCCTGCTGCCCTTCCTGGGACGCGACGAGACCGACCGGCGCACCATCGTGCGGTCGATCGGGCCGGTCTGGGACGGCAACGAGGTGTGGCTGCTGGTGGCCGGCGGCGCGACCTTCGCCGCCTTCCCCGAGTGGTACGCCACTCTGTTCAGCGGTTTCTACCTGCCCCTGTTCCTCATCCTGCTGGCGTTGATCATGCGCGGCGTGGCCCTGGAGTACCGCAACAAGAGCGACAGCACCAAGGGCTGGGACCGGGCCTTCTTCTGGGGTTCGCTGGGCCCAGCGCTGCTGTGGGGCGTCGCGTTCGCCAACATCGTGCGCGGCGTGCCGCTCGACGCCGGCCACGAGTACACCGGGACCCTGTTCACCCTGCTCAACCCGGTCGCCCTGCTCGGCGGTGTGGCCACGCTGCTGCTGTTCACCCAGCACGGCGCCGTCTTCCTCGCCCTGCGCACCACCGGCGACCTGCGGGCGCGGGCCGTCCGGGCCGCCCGGCTGCTCGCCCCGGTCACCATCCTCGTGGGGCTGGCGTTCCTGCTCATCGTCCGGTCCGGGGCCGTCTCCTGGGTGGCCCTGGCACTGGCCGTCGCGGGCCTCGCCGGCACCCTGGTCGCCACCCTGATCGGCCGTGACGGCTGGGCGTTCACCGCCAGCGCCGTCGCCATCGTCGCGGTCACGGCCACTCTGTTCACCAGCCTGTGGCCGAACGTGATGCCCGCGCTCGACCCGGCCAACAGCCTGACCGTGATCAACGCCGCCTCCAGTCCGTACACGCTGACGGTGATGACCTGGGTCGCGGCCATCTTCACGCCTCTGGTGCTGCTCTACCAGGGCTGGACGTACTGGATCTTCCGCCGCCGTCTGACGGGAGCATTCTGAGGGGAGTCCGATTGGGTGAGGGCCGGTTGGGTGAAGGCCGACGGTCCCTAGCCGGACGGGACCTTCGGCCCTCACCGTATCCCGCGGGCCGTGATGAGCTGGAGTGGACACCGGTTGGAGGGTGCGCGATGACCACTCGAACGCCAGAGCAGCGGGAAGACGCGATCAGGGCGGCGCTGGAGGCCGGCCGCTGGGCGCCGTCCGTGCACAACACGCAACCCTGGTCCTTCTCCGTGTCCGGCGACGTCGTCAGTCTGCGCGCCGACACCGACCGCAAGCTGCGCGTGGAGGACAGCTCCGGGCGGGAGCTGCTGATCGGCTGCGGCGCCGCCCTGTTCAACATCCGTACGGCCCTGCGGTGCGCGGGTTTCGAGCCCATCGCGCGGGTGTTGCCGGACCCCGATCGCCCGTCGCTGGTGGCGACCGTGGGCGTCGGGACCCCGATGGAGGCCGACGAGCACACGCGGCTGCTCGGCGGCGAGTTCGAGCGGCGGCGCACCCACCGGGCGGGGTTCACCGACCTGCCCGTCCCGGAGCGGCTGATCGAGGCGCTGGTCGGCGAGGCCAGGAGCGAGGGGGCCAGGCTGACGCCGGTCGTCGTACCCGAGGCGATCGAGGTCATCGCGGCGCTCACCCGGGCCGCCCAGGGGGTGCAGGCGCAGGACCGGCGCTTCAGCCTGGAGGTGATCCGCTGGGCGCGCCCGCCGGGCAGCGGCCGTGGTGACGGCGTGCCGGCCGGGGGCTACCCGCGCGAGGCGGCGCCGACGGAGCCGAGGTTCGCGCAGCGTGACTACGCCTGGCGGCACGAGTGGGGCAGCGAGGCCGACCAGAGCAAGTCGGCGGCGACCGGGGTGGTCGCCCTGCTGACCACCTCGGGCGACAGCCGCGAGGACTGGATCGCCGCCGGTCAGGCGTTGCAGCGGGTGCTGCTGCGGGCCTCGGCCCACGGCGTCAGCGCGGCCTTCCACACGCAGGTGCTGGAGATGCGCCACCTGCGCGAGTTCCTCAAGGACGAGCTCTGCTCGGGCGAGTCCCCTCAGATGATCATTCGGTTCGGGATCACGTTCGACGACAAGGACGCCGTCCGCCGGCCCCTGTCCGAGCTCGTCGACTGAGGCCGAACGCATGCCCGGAACGGACATCCCATTTGCCTTCGATATAGGGTGGGGGGGTATGGTATGAATGAACCTGTTGTTCGGAGAGCACACTGATGAGGGGTTGACGAGGATGAGCACCAGCACCTATGTCGTCGAAGGCATGACCTGTGGCCACTGCGTGAGCTCGGTCAAGGAGGAGGTCGGCCAGGTCGAGGGTGTCACCTCGGTCGAGGTCGAGCTCGACGGCGGGTTGCTGACGGTCGGCAGCGACGGCCCGGTCGAGCAGGCGAAGATCAGCGCCGCCGTCGAGGAGGCCGGCTACACGCTGGTGTCGCGGTCATGAACACCGCGGCCAGACTCGGCGCCTACGCCCTGGGGCTCGCCGTCGTGTTCGGCGGAGCCCTGGGCGTGGGCGCGGCAGTGGGTGAGACGGCGGGTGAGACGGCGGCCCCGGCCCCACGCGGCCACGACACCGCCCAGCAGGGCCACGACGCGGCCTCACCCGCCGCCGAGCAGAGCCATGACACCCCGCACGCGTCCGCCGAGCAGCCGGCGAGCGATACCCCCGGAGGGCTTCAGGTGTCCGAAGGCGGCTACACGCTGACCCCGCTCACCACCGGGATCAAGCCCGGCGAGCGCACCGAGTTCACGTTCACCGTGACCGGCCCCGACGGCCGTCCGGTCACCGGCTACGACGTGGCACACGACAAGAAGATGCACTTCATCGTGGTCTCCCGCGACCTGGGCAGCTTCGGGCACCTGCACCCCGAGATGAGCCCCGACGGCGTCTGGTCGGTCAAGATGACCTTCCCGGCCGCCGGGCCCTACCGCGCCTTCGCCGACTTCGCCCCCACCGGCCGGAGCGGCCTGACACTGGGTGCCGACCTGTTCGTCGCGGGCGACTACCACCCCCAGGAGCTGGAGCCGGTCAACCGCACGGCCGAGGTCGACGACTACACTGTGAACCTCGACGGTGACCTTGTGCCCGGCCAGGCCAGCAGGCTCACGCTCACGGTGAGCAAGGACGGCGAGCCGGTGACCGACCTGCAGCCCTACCTCGGCGCTTATGGCCATCTGGTGGCGTTGCGCGCGGGCGACCTGGCCTACCTGCACGTCCATCCCGATGACACCGGCACGGCCGGTTCCCGGATCGCCTTCGACGCGCAGGTGCCGAGCGGCGGCGCCTACCGGCTGTTCCTGGACTTCAAGCACGGGGACGTCGTACGAACCGCGGACTTCACCGCGAACGCGGGCCCGGCGCCGACGGTCGCGACACCGGCCGCCACGCCGTCCGCGACACCGGCCGCCACGCACGGCGACGCCGATCACGGCCACTGACGCGGCCGCGGACGCGAAACGACAAAGGAGGGGTGATGTCCCAGCACACGTCTCACATCACCGATGACAGGTCAGACCAGGCGGTCGAGCTTTCGATCGGCGGGATGACGTGCGCGTCCTGCGCCAGCCGCATCGAGCGCAAGCTCAACAAGCTCGAAGGCGTCACCGCCACGGTCAACTACGCGACGGAGAAGGCCAAGGTCACCTTCACCGGCGACGTCGAGCCGCAGGAGCTGATCGCCGAGGTCGAGAAGGCGGGCTACACCGCCACGCTGCCCGCCCCGCCCGCCGAGCCGGACGCCGCGGCCGAGCCCGACGACGGGCTGCGCCCGCTGCGCCAGCGGCTGATCACCGCGATCGTGCTGAGCGTGCCGGTGATCGCGATGGCGATGATCCCGCCGCTGCAGTTCACCTACTGGCAGTGGCTGTCGCTCACGCTCGCCGCTCCGGTCGTGGTCTACGCGGGCTGGCCGTTCCACAAGGCGGCCTGGACCAACCTGCGCCACGGCGCGGCGACGATGGACACGCTGATCTCGATGGGCACCCTGGCGGCGCTGGGCTGGTCGCTGTGGGCGTTGTTCCTCGGCACGGCCGGCATGCCCGGCATGACCCACCCGTTCGAGCTGACCATCCAGCGCACCAGCGGCGCGGGCAACATCTACCTGGAGGCCGCGGCGGGGGTGACCGCGTTCATCCTGGCCGGCCGCTACTTCGAGGCGCGCTCCAAGCGCCGGGCGGGCGCGGCGCTGCGGGCGCTGCTGGAGCTGGGCGCCAAGGACGTCGAGCTGGCCGACGGCCGCCGGGTCCCCGCCGACCAACTCGAGGTGGGCGACCGGTTCGTGGTCCGGCCGGGGGAGAAGATCGCCACCGACGGCGTGGTGGAAGAGGGCAGCTCGGCGGTCGACGCCTCGATGCTGACCGGCGAGTCGGTCCCGGTGGAGGTCCGTGAGGGCGATCCGGTCACCGGCGCGACCGTCAACGCCGGCGGCAGGCTCGTGGTCCGGGCGACCCGCGTGGGCTCCGACACCCAGCTGGCCCAGATGGCCAGGCTGGTGGAGGAGGCGCAGACCGGCAAGGCCGAGGTGCAGCGGCTGGCCGACCGGATCTCCGGCGTCTTCGTGCCGATCGTGATCGCCCTGTCGGTCGCCACCCTGGGCTTCTGGCTCGGCACCGGCGGCGGCGCGGGCGCGGCGTTCACCGCGGCGGTGGCCGTGCTGATCATCGCCTGCCCGTGCGCCCTCGGCCTGGCCACCCCGACCGCGCTGCTCGTCGGCACCGGCAGGGGCGCTCAGCTCGGCATCCTGATCAAGGGTCCCGAGGTGCTGGAGTCGACCCGCGAGGTGGACACGATCGTCCTGGACAAGACCGGCACGGTGACCGAGGGCCGGATGACGCTGACCGGCGTGCACCTGGCCGAGGGCGAGCAGCGTGAGGAGGTGCTGCGGCTGGCCGGCGCGCTGGAGCACGCCTCCGAGCACCCCATCGCCCAGGCCGTTGCCCGCGCCGCCAGGTCCGACGCGAAAGTCGAGGACTTCGCCAACGTCGAGGGGCTCGGCGTCCAGGGCGTCGTCGACGGGCACGCGGTGCTCGTCGGCCGGCCCCAGCTGCTCAGTGAGTGGTCCCAGCACCTTCCCCCCGAGCTGGTGCGGGCGGTCGAGGAGGAGCAGACGGCCGGCCGTACGGCGGTCGCCGTCGGCTGGGACGGCCGGGCGCGCGCCGTGCTGGTGGTCGCCGACGTGGTCAAGCCCACCAGCAAGGAGGCGATCGAACGGCTGCGCGGGCTGGGGCTCACCCCGGTGCTGCTCACCGGCGACAACGAGGCGGTCGCCCGCACGGTCGCGGCTGAGGTGGGCATCGACGAGGTGATCGCCGAGGTGCTGCCCGCCGACAAGGTCGAGGTGGTCAAGCGGCTGCAGGGCGAGGGCCGGGTCGTGGCCATGGTCGGCGACGGGGTCAACGACGCCGCCGCGCTGGCGCAGGCCGACCTGGGCCTGGCCATGGGCACCGGCACCGACGTCGCCATCGAGGCGTCCGACCTCACGCTGGTCCGGGGCGACCTGCGGGTGGCCGCCGACGCGCTGCGCCTGTCGCGGCGCACGCTGGCCACCATCAAGGGCAACCTGTTCTGGGCCTTCGCCTACAACGTGGCCGCCCTGCCGCTGGCCGCCGCGGGCCTGCTCAACCCGATGATCGCGGGGGCCGCGATGGCGTTCTCCAGCGTCTTCGTGGTCACCAACAGCCTCCGGCTGCGCGCGTTCAAGTAGCGCGTTCAACGTTCAGGTCGCGTCACGGGGGTGGAGGGCCCGGCGTCCCGGAGATCCGTTCGTCCAGCATGGCCTGGAAGTTGGGGCAGCTCATGAAGTCCTCGTGGTCGCAGTCGAGGGCGCAGTCGATGAGCTCCAGTGACGCCCGCGCCTGGGCGATGCGGCGGGCCAGGGCGGCCCGGTGGCGCGACAGGACCGCGCGCCGGGCCGCCGGGTCGGTGGTGGTGATCATCTCGCGGATGTCGTCCAGCCCGAACCCCGCCTTCTTGGCCCGCAGGACGACGGCGACGCGGTAGAGGTCGCCGGGCCCGTAGCGGCGGCGGTCGCCTTCGGCACGGACCGGCGAGAGCAACCCCATCGACTCCCAGTGCCGCAGGACGTGGGGGGCGAGGCCGAACCGGGCGGCCACGTCGCCGATGCTCATCGTCGCGCTTGACTTCATGTCGACATTAACTTGCATGCTGGGCCGCATGTCGACACCAACCTCTGCGGAATCGCTCATCCGCCTCATGGACATGGCCGAAACCCTGCCCTCCGCCGTCGCGCTGCGTACGCGCTCGTACGAACTGCTCGAACTCGACGCGGGCGCGAGGGTGGTGGACGCCGGGTGCGGCACCGGCCGCGCGGTCGTGGAGCTGGCCGAACGGGGAGCCCGGGCGGTCGGAGTGGACGCCGCCGAGGAGATGGTCGCGGCGGCGCGGAAGCGTTGGCCGGTGCACGACTTCCGGCTCGGCGACGTCTACCGGCTGCCGCTGGGGGACGGCGAGGTGGCCGGCTACCGGGCCGACAAGGTCCTGCACGTGCTCACCGACGCCCCGCGCGCGTTGCGGGAGGCGAGACGGGTGCTCGCCCCCGGGGGCCGGATCGTCCTCATCGGGCAGGACTGGGACACCTTCGTCATCGACTCCGACGACCCCCGGCTCACCCGCGTGATCGTGCACGCCCGCGCCGACCTGGTGCCGGACCCGCGCGTGGCCCGCCGCTACCGCAACCTGCTGCTGGACGCCGGGTTCGAGCAGGCGGACGTCGAGGTGCACACGGCCGTCTTCACGGATGAGACCATGCTGCCCATGCTCACCGGGCTCGCGGAGGCCGCCCGAGCCGCCGGCGCCATCACCGGCGAGCAGCACGCGGCCTGGACCGCCGAACAGCGCGAACGCGCCCGGAACGGCCGCCTGTTCCTGGCCCTGCCGCTCTTCGTGGCCATCGCGCGCCGCCCGTGCTGACGCTCTTCAGCGAGGGTTCGGGCGACGGCCCGCCGCCGTGCGGGTGCGGGAAACGGTCTCGGGCAGCGGGATCGCGCGTTTGAGGATCTTGCCGGTGGCCGTCACCGGCAACTCGTCCACGAACGAGACATGCCGCGGATACTTGTACGCCGCCACCCGCTCCTTCACGAAGGCGCGCAGGTCGTCGGCCTCGACCGGCACCCGCAATGCCACCACGGCCGCGATCTCCTCGCCCAGCTCCGGATGGGGCACCCCGATGACGGCGGCCTGCCGGACGGCGGGATGCTCGTAGAGCACCTCCTCCACCTCGCGCGGGTAGACCGTGTAGCCGCCTCGGATGATCACGTCGCGGCGCCGGTCGACCAGGAAGAAGAAGCCGTCCTCGTCGACCCTGCCGAGGTCGCCCGTGTGGAACCAGCCGTCGCGGATCGCCTCGGCGGTCGCGCCGGGGTTGTTCCAGTAGCCCTTCATGACGTTGGGGCCCCGGACCACGATCTCGCCGATGTCGCCGCAGGACACCTCGTGGCCGTCGTCATCGACCACCTTCATCTCGACGCCCTTGACCGGGTAGCCGATGGACCCGGGCCGGCGGGCGGGGCCACCCCGGTTGGACGCGGCCACGGCCGAGGTCTCGCTGAGCCCGTACCCCTCCACGATCGAGCAGCCGAGGCGCGTCTCGTAGTCGCGCAGCACGTCGAGCGGGAGCGCGGCCCCGCCGGAGACGCAGACGCGCAGCAGCGACATGTCGCCGGCCCCCGGATGGTCGAGCAGCGCGATGTACATGGTGGGCACGCCCTGGAAGACGGTGACCCCGTCACGGCGGATGACCTCCAGTGCCCGGCCCGCCTCGAAGCGGGGCAGCAGCGTGAGGCGCGCGCCCGCGTGCACGGTGGCGTTGAGCGAACAGGTCAGGCCGAAGGCGTGGTAGAGCGGCAGCGCCCCGAGGACCACGTCGTCCACGCCGAGCGCGTGCATGCGGGCGACCGTGGCGGCGTTGCCGTCGAGGTTGCCGTGGGTCAGCTCGATGCCCTTGGCCCGGCCGGTCGTGCCGGAGGTGTAGTGGATGAGGGCGGTGTCGCCGGGCGCCCTGGGGGTGATCTCGTGCTCGGCCGCGATGCCGCGCAGCAGCCTGCGGAACTCCTCGGGGACCACGAAGAAGCAGTCGGTGCCGGAGGCCGCGGTGCCGGCCTCGGCGGTCTCGGCGTAGGCGTGCCAGGCGATCAGCAGCCGGGGGCCGCAGTCGGCGACGTAGGAGGAGATCTCGCGCCTGCGCAGCAGCGGGTCGAGGGGGACGACGACCGCGCCGACGCGCAGCACCCCGTAGTAGACGACGGCGAACTCCGGCACGTTCGGCAGCATGATCGCGACCCGGTCGCCGACCCCGATGCCCCGCCCGCGCAGCATCGCGGCCACGCGGGCGCTCATCAGCTCCAGCGCGTCGTAGGTGAGCTCGGCCCCGTCGAGCGTGAGAACCGGCCTGCTGCCGAGCCGCGCGGTGGCGGTGTGGAGCCGGTCAGCGAGGTTCATGGAAAGACCGTACGCCCGCGCTCCCACGGTGCTCATTGGTCGCCGTGGCCAGTTTTTCCCGCCCGGCGTTGGGCGGCAGAGAGTCGTGCAGCGCGATCGCCACGAGCAGCTCCACGAGGTCGTTGATCCGGCGCAGGCTGCGGCCGGTGCGCTCCTGGATCCGGCGCAGCCGGTACTGCGCGGTGTTGGGGTGGATCTGCAGGCGCTCGGCGGAGGCGCGCAGGTTGAGGTCGGCGGCGGCGAACGCGCGGATCGTCGCGGTGAGCACGCCGCCGCGCGCCCGGTCCTCGGCCAGCAACGCGGTGATGCGCGGATCGACGAGGTGCCGGGCGGTGTCGTCGGCCCGCAGCGCGAGGTACTGGAACGGGGTGATCCTCGGCAGCGCCGCCACGCCGCCGTCCTCGGGCAGGAACTCCAGCACGGCGCGGGCCTCCTGGTAGGCCTGCGGAATCCCGGCGGTGCCGGTGACGACGGTGCTGATGCCCATGGCCAGCGTGATGCCCTCGCCGAGCAGGCTCTCGCGCACCGCCTGCAGCCGGTCGCACAGCTGCTCGGGGTCGCCGCCGGGGCCGAGCGCGGGGATGGCCACGATCTCCGACTGGCGCACGACGGACAGGGTGCGGGTGCCGTTGCCGCCGGTGCGGGCGATGGCCGCGCAGGCCGCGTGGCGGGCGTCGGCGCCCTGGTCGGGGCCGCGCCGCACGTCGGACCGCGATCCGATCAGCACCGCGATCACCACGAGCAGCGGCGCGCGCGTCTCAGGGCCGAGGCCGTGCGCCTGGGCCGCGGCGAGCTGCCTGCCACGCGTGGGCACGCCACCGGCCAGCAGTGTCTCCAGCAGGTCGCGGCTCTCGCGCACCGCCTCCGCCGCGGCGTACTGCTGGAACTCCATGTACGCGTTGGCCGCGTGCGTGCTGGCGAAGTCGCAGTAGCGCATGAGCGGGGCCGCGAGCGCCAGCGCGGCCTCGTGACCGGCGAACGAGGACCCCGCCCGCTCGACCACCGACTCCCAGAACACCTGCTGGCCGACCCGGAAGGCGTTGATGTAGTCGGCCAGGGCGACCCCGGCCCGCGCGCGCCGCATCGCCGCCCGCCGGGTGTAGGCGATGTCGTCCAGCGTCACCGTGCGGTCCTCCAGGAGCACGGCCAGCTTGCCGCGGTAGTGGCGGGCCACCTGGTCGCGCACGTCGGCGTGGAACGCGTCGTCCATCGCGGCGTAGGCGGGGATCTCGGCGCGCATCGTCGTGACCGCGGTGCCGGCCAGCTCGTCCAGGCCGTCGAGTAGTTCGGAGAGGATCCGGGCGCGTTCCGCGCGGACCGTTTCCGCACCAGTGAGCGTTTCCAAGCTGAAACCACTGGACATGCCGGGGATCATCCATGGTTGTCGCCGACAGGTCAACGGGTCGTAACCGGTCCGAGACAGATGCTGTGCTCTGCGGACAACTCCCCCCGAACTTCTTGGGTGTTCGTACCCAATGCGGGCGGTGACGGGCGGATCCTACGCTGACCCCAACTTCAGAACATTGTTCTCCACCCGCTGCGTCCCAGGAGGCCGGATGCTGGAGGTACACGATCTCACCGTTCGCTTCGGAGGCATCACGGCGCTGGACGGCGTCGGCTTCTCCGTGCGGCGCGGCGAGATGGTGGGGCTGATCGGCCCGAACGGCGCCGGCAAGACCACCCTGTTCAACTGCCTGACCCGGCGCTACGACGCCGACTCGGGCACGGTCACGTACGAGGGCCGGAGCCTGCTCGGCGTGGCCCCGCACGCGATCGCGGCGCTCGGCATCGCCCGCACCTTCCAGAACCTCGGCCTCTTCCCGCGCATGTCGGTGCGGGACAACGTGATGGTCGGCGCGCACCACAGGGGCCGGGCCGGATTCCTCACCGCCGGGCTGCGGCTGCCGGGGGTGGGCGGCGAGGAGCGCCGGCTGCGCGCCGAGGCCGACGAGGTGCTGGCCCGCCTGGCGCTGGCCGAGGTGGCCGAGCACCCGGCGGCCGGGCTGCCGTTCGGCACCCTCAAGCGGGTGGAACTGGCCCGGGCGCTGGTCGGCCGGCCGAGCCTGCTGCTGCTGGACGAGCCGGTCAACGGGCTCAACTCGGCGGAGGTCGAGGCGTTCGCCGGCACGTTGCGCGCCATCCGCGACGACCTGGACGTGACCGTGGTCGTGGTCGAGCACCACATGGGCTTCGTCATGGGCACCTGCGACCGGGTCGTGTGCCTGGACTTCGGCCGCAAGATCGCCGAAGGCACGCCCGCCGTGGTCCAGCGCGATCCCGGCGTCATCGAGGCGTACCTGGGGACGGCCGTATGAGCGAGCGAATCATTGAACACAGCAGCGTCTCGCTCATGCGACCGGCGAAGGAGGGCGTATGAGCGAGCTGGTGGTGACCGACCTGCACGCCGGGTACGGGGACGCCCGGGTGCTGCACGGGGTGAGCCTCACCGTGGGCGAGGGGGAGATCTGCGCGATCCTCGGCCCCAACGGGGCGGGCAAGACGACCCTGCTGCGGGCGCTGTCGGGCATGGTCAAGACGCGCGGGACCGTCCGGCTCGGCGCCGCCGACCTGGCCGGGCGCTCGCCCGACACGATCGCCCGGCAGGGCGTCGCGCACGTCCCCGAGGGGCGCGGCACGTTCATGCCGCTGACCGTCGAGGAGAACCTGCGCCTCGGGGCGTACGTCCGGCGGGCGAACCGGCGGGCCAGGGCCGAGGTGGACGCCGACCTCGAGCGCATCCACGGCTACTTCCCGGTGCTCAAGACCCGGCTGAAGCAGGCGGCGGGCAGCCTCAGCGGGGGCGAGCAGCAGATGCTGGCCATCGGCCGGGCGCTCATGCTGCGGCCACGGCTGCTGCTCCTCGACGAGCCGTCACTGGGGCTCGCCCCGCTGGTCACCCGGGAGCTGTTCCGCATCGTGCGGACCATCAACGAAGAGGAGCGGACCACCGTGGTCGTCGTCGAGCAGAACGCCCATCTCGCCCTCGGCATCGCCCAGCAGGCGCATGTCCTGGAGACCGGCAGGATCGTGCTGTCGGGCACGGCGGAGCAGATCCGCGCCGACGAGCAGGTCGCCCAGTCCTACCTCGGCTACCGGGTCTGACGATGACCGGTTTCCTGCAGCAGCTCGTCCAGGGCCTCGGCGCCGGCGCGATCTACGCCAGCCTGGCGCTCGCCCTGGTGCTCATCTACCAGTTCACCGGCATCGTCAACTTCGCGCAGGGCGAGCTGGCCATGTTCTCCACCTACCTCGCCTGGCAGTTCACCGCCGCCGGGATGCCGTTCTGGCTGGCCCTGGTGCTGACGCTGGCGGTGTCGTTCGCGGGCGGCATGCTGATCGAGCGGCTGGTCATCCGGCCCGTCGAGGGAGCGCCCGAGCTGACCGTGGTGATCGTCACCGTCGGCCTGTTCATTTTCGTCAACGCCGCCGCCGGCTGGATCTGGACCTTTCTGATCAAGGACTTTCCCAACCCGTTCCCCGGGGGCGCGCTGGAGGCCGGCGGGCTCAGGATGAGCTACTCGACGCTCGGCGTCCTCGTCGTGGTCGGCCTGGTCATGGGCCTGCTCTACCTGCTGTTCCAGCACACCAGGATCGGGCTGGGCATGCGGGCCGTGGCGACCAACCCCGACTCGGCCCGGCTCGTCGGCATCCGGGTCGGCTGGACGCTCGCGCTCGGCTGGGGCCTCGCCGCCACCGTCGGCGCCGTGTCGGGCGTCCTGGTCGCGCCGCTGCTCTTCCTGGAGCCGAACATGATGGGCGGCGTTCTCATCTACGCCTTCGCCGCGGCGACCCTGGGCGGCTTCGACAGCCCCGTGGGCGCGGTCGCGGGCGGCCTGATCGTCGGCGTCGCCGAGACGCTGGCTGGGGCGTACGTCGGGTTCATCGGATCCGATCTCAAGGTCGGGGTGCCGCTGGTGATCATCCTCGGCGTCCTGCTGCTGCGGCCCCAGGGGCTGTTCGGACGAGCGGCGGTGGAGCGGGCATGAGCGACACGGCGGAGGTCACGCGGGTGGACGCGCCGGCCCGGGGAGGGGCTTTTAGGCGGGTCGCGGCCGAGCGGTGGCGGTGGATCGTGCTGGCCGCCCTGTTCGCGGCGGCCTGCTACGCGCCCTTCCAGCTGGTGCCGTTCCGGGTCTTCCAGTTCACGATGGTGCTGGTCTACGCGGTGGCGTTGCTGGGGCTCAACCTGCTCGTCGGCCACGCGGGCCAGATCTCCCTCGGGCACGGCGCGTTCTTCGCCGTCGGCGCCTACGGGGCCGCGATCATGCTCGATCGGTTCGAGCTGCCCTATCCGGTGACGCTGCCGATCGCCGCCGCCGTGGCGTTCGTGATCGGGCTCGCGCTCGGGCTGCCGGCCATGCGGTTACGCGGCCTCTACCTGGCCCTGGTGACGCTGGCCATGGCGATCTTCCTGGTGCCGCTGCTCAAGCGGTTCGAGGAGGTGACCGGCGGGTCCATGGGGCTGACGCTGCCCAAGCCGGCGCCGCCCGCGTGGACCGGGCTGGCCGAGGACCAGTGGCTGTACTTCCTCGCCCTGGCCGTGGCCGTCGCCGCCTTCCTGGCGGCGTACAGCCTGATGCGTTCGCGCGTCGGACGGGCGCTGCACGCCATCCGCGACAACGAGGCGGCGGCCGAGACCATGGGCGTGCGGCTGTCGTTCTACAAGACACTCGCCTTCGCCTGGAGCGCGATGTTCGCCGGGGCGGCGGGCTGCGTCTACACCTGGGTGATCGGCTTCGTCTCGCCGGACTCGTTCGCCGTGACGCTCTCGATCACCCTGCTGGCTGGCCTCGTCGTCGGCGGCCTGGGCTCGCTCTCCGGACCGCTGCTCGGTGGGCTGTTCGTGATGTTCGTGCCCAGCATCTCCCAGGACGTCAACGAGGCCGCGCCCGGCGTCATCTTCGGCCTGTTGATCATCGCGGTGATGTACGTCGCTCCGACCGGACTCGCCGGGCTGACCGGACGCGCGGCGCATTCGATCAAGAAGACTCTCCGGAGGGAGTAAAGGAATGCGGGTAACTGCGATCGGCTGTACGGCTGTGCTCCTGCTCGCCATGACGGCTTGCGGCGGACGGGAGGAGGCGGGCACCGGCACGACGGCCACAGGTCAGTGTCAGGGGCAACAGACGACCGGCATCACCGACAAGAGCCTCAAACTCGGCGGCATCTATCCGCTGTCGGGTCCCGCCTCCGCCTACGGCGCCATCCCCAAGGGCATCAAGGCGTACTTCGACTTCGTCAACGCCGAGCAGAACGGCATCGGCGGGCGCAAGGTGGAGTTCCTGGTACGGGACGACGGCTACCAGCCGCCCAAGGCCGTGGAGGAGGCGCGCAGGCTGGTCGAGCAGGAGAAGGTGTTCGCGCTCTTCCAGACACTGGGCACCCCCTCGACCACGGCCACCTGGGACTACGCCGACCAGCAGAAGGTGCCCCAGGTCTTCGTCGCCACCGGCGCGTCCACGTGGGGCACCGACACCGCCCATCCGTGGACCATCGGCTGGCAGCCCAACTACGTCTCCGAGGCCCGCGTCTACGCGCAGTACCTCAAGCAGGAGAAGCCCGAGGCCAAGGTGGCGGTGCTCTTCCAGAACGACGACTTCGGCAAGGACCTGCTCGGCGGGTTCAAGCGGGCCATCGAGGGCACCCAGGTCAAGATCGTGGCCGAACAGAGCTACGAGGTCACCGATCCCAGCGTCGACCCCCAGATGAGCAACCTGGCCGAGTCGAAGGCCGACGTGTTCCTCAACGTGACGACGCCGAAGTTCGGCTCCCAGGCGCTGGCCGCCGACGCCAAGAACACGAGCTGGAACCCGGTGCACATCGTCAACAACGTCGCCGCGTCCGTAACCGTCCTCAAGCCCGTCGGGTTCGAGAACGTGCAGGGCGTCGTGTCGTCCACGTACTACAAGGACCCCAACGACCCGACGTGGCGCAGCGACCAGGAGATGATGCGCTACCAGGCCAAGATGAAGCAGTACGCCCCTGACGCCGACCCCGCCGTGCCCTACCACGCCTTCGGCTGGGCGGTGGCCAGCAGCTTCCACAAGGCCATGGAGGCGGCCAAGTGCCCGACCCGCGAGGGGCTGCGCGACTCGGTGCGCGCCCTCAACGACGTGCAGGTCGACATGCTGCTGCCGGGCGTGACGATGAGCACCGGACCCGATGACGGCTTCCCCATCGAGTCCATGCAGCTCATGACGTTCAAGGGTGAGCGGTGGGAGCTCTTCGGCGACGTGATCGACACGCGCAAGGAGTTCGGCCCGCTCACCGGCTGACGGCTGCGCGGCACGCCGTCACAGGGGCAGGCCCCCTGTGGCGGCGCTGGTCGATCCGGTGGTGCGGTAGGCGTCGATGGTCCGCTCGGCGATGCGCATCTGGTGGATCTCGTCGGCGCCGTCGGCGAAGCGGGCCCAGCGGGCGTGCTGGAACATGTGGGCCAGCGGCGTGTCGGTGGAGTAGCCGAGCGCGCCGTGCACCTGGATCGCCCGGTCGATGATCCGGTTGAGGCTGTTGGCCACGAAGTGCTTGGCCATCGACACCTCGGTGCGGAAGTCCTCGCCCTTGTCGATCTTCGAGGCGGCGTGCAGCACCATCAGCTTGCACTGGTAGAGCTCCATCGCCGAGTCGGCGATCAGCCACTGGATTCCCTGCTTCTCGGCGAGCAGCGAGCCGTGGCTGTACCTGTTGAGCGCCCGGTCGACCATCATGTCGAGCGCCGTCTCCGCCTGGGAGATCCAGCGCATGCAGTGCGCGAGCCGCGCCGGGCCGAGGCGGTACTGACCGAGCCGGTGGCCGTCGCCGCGCCCGCCGAGGATCTGACCGTCCGCCACCCGCAGGTCCCTGATGACGATCTCGCTGTGGCCTGTCGAGCCGTGCATCGTCTCGACCTCGCGGACGTCGTGCCAGCCCTCCTGCGGCAGGTCGATGAGGAAGGCCGTGTTGGCGCCGCGCGCGCCCTCGGGCACGTCGGTCTCGGTCCGCGCGATGAGGATGGCGAAGCTCGCCCGCCGGGCGTTGGAGATGAACCACTTGTGGCCGTTGATGATCCACTCGTCGCCGTCCTTGACGGCGGTGGTGCGGATCAGCGTCGGGTCGGAGCCCGCCACCTCGGGCTCGGTCATCGCGAAGCACGACATCGTGCGGCCGTCGAGCAGCGGGCGGAGGTACTTCTCCTTCTGCTCGTCGTTCGCCCAGTGCAGCAGCGTGTGCATGTTGCCCTCGTCGGGCGCCTGGCAGTTGAGCACCCACGGGCCGAGCCGCGTCTTGGCCGCCTCGGACTGGACCATGGCCAGCTCGACGTGGCCGAGGCCCATGCCGCCCCACTCCTTGGGCATGTGCGGCAGCCAGAGCCCCTCCGCCTTGGCCTTCTCGCGCAGCTTGAAGATGGTCCGCAGGTACGTGTCGCGGTCACCCTCCTCCAAATCCTCGACGGCCGGGATGACGGTGCCCTGGATGAAGGCCCGCACCCGCTTGCGGATCTCCTCGTGCTCGGGGGCGAGGGTGAAGTCGATGGCCATGGTGCTCCTTGAGTCTGGTTCCGCCTCAGTCTGTTCCGGTGCAGGCTGATACGGAATGTCAGGCTGGTGTGGAATGTCAGGCTGTTTCCGGGAAGTGGCAGGCCACCCAGTGGTCGCCGGCCAGCGGCCGGATCACCGGCTCCTCCTCGGCACACCTGGAGGCCGCCCTCGGACACCGGGTACGGAAGCGGCAGCCGCTCGGCGGGTCGACCGGTGACGGCGGCTCGCCCTTGATCAGCTGATCGGCCGGGGGCAGGTCGAGGCCGCTGCCCGGGATCGAGGCGAGCAGCGCCCGGGTGTAGGGGTGGGCGGGCCGCTCGATCAGCTCGGTGCTCGGAGCCAGCTCGCACATCTTGCCGAGGTACATCACCAGGATCCGGTCGCTGACGTTCTTCACCACGGCCAGGTCGTGGGCGATGAACACCAGCGTGAGCCGGTAGCGCTCCTTCAGGTCCTCCAGCAGCCCGAGGATCTGCGCCTGCACCGAGACGTCCAGGGCGGACACCGGCTCGTCGCAGATCACCACCTCCGGCTCCAGCACCAGCGCCCGCGCGATGGAGATGCGCTGGCACTGGCCGCCGGAGAACTCGTGCGGGCGCCGCACGGCCGCCGTCGCCGGATCGAGCCCGACGGCCTCCAGCACCTCGTCCACCCGGTCCCCGCCGGCGCCCCACACGCGGGTGCCCTCACTGACGATGTCGCGGACCCGGCGGCGCGGGTTCAGCGACGAGATCGGATCCTGGAAGATCATCTGCAGTCGCCTGCGGGTGCGCCGCAGCGCCTCGCCGCGCAGCGTGGTCAGCTCGACGTCGTCCAGCCGCACCGAGCCGCCGCGCGGCGGCGGCAACTGCACGAGCGCCCGCGCGGTGCTCGACTTGCCGCACCCCGACTCGCCGACGATGCCCAGCGTCTCGCCCGGCGCCAGGTCGAAGCTCACCCCCGACACCGCCCGCACGGTACGGCCCCGCCCCGCGGGGAACTCCACGACCAGGTCCTCCACCTGGAGCAACACCTGGTCCCGGGGACGAAGATGGGCGTTTCCGCTACCGGCCACGGCTCTCGGCTCCTTCGCTGATCGGGCTGCCGGTGGGATACCAGCACGCGTACAGATGACCGTCCTCAAGCAGGCCCGGAGCCTCCGTCGCGCACCGGTCGCGGGCGTAGGCGCAGCGCGGCTGGAAGGCGCAGCCCGACGGCAGGTCCACCAGGTCCGGCGGCCGGCCGGGGATGACGCGCAGCCGGTGGTGCGCCGGGTCGGTCAGCCGGGGCGCCGCCTGCAGCAGCGCCTCGGTGTACGGCATGCGGGTGCGCCCGAAGATCTCGGCCGTGGGGCCGCGTTCCACGACCTTGCCCGCGTACATCACGATGACCTCGTCCGCCCACTCGCGAACCACCGCGAGGTCGTGGCTGACCAGGACGACCGCCATGTGGCGCTCCTCCCGCAGCCGGTGGAGCAGCCGCAGGACCTGGTCCTGGATGGTGACGTCGAGGGCGGTCGTGGGCTCGTCGGCGAACAGCACGTCGGGGCCGCACGACAGGGCCATCGCGATGGTCACCCGCTGCCGCATGCCGCCCGACAGCTGGTGCGGATAGCGGCCCAGCATGCGTCCGGGATCGGGAATGCCGACCTGGGCGAGCAACCGCGCGGCCTCCTCGCGGGCCTGCTTCCGGTTCATCCTCATGTGCACCCGGAGCGGCTCGGCCAGCTGCGCGCCGATCGTCCGCACCGGATTGAGTGCGGTCATCGGATCCTGGAAGACCGTGCCCAGGCGCGGGCCGAGGATGTGCCGCATCTCCTCGGGGGTGTGCCGGGTCAGGTCGTCGCCCTCCAGGTACACGTTGCCGCTCCGGTCGACGCCCGAGCCGGGGAGCAGGCCGAGGATCGAGCGGATCAGCATCGACTTGCCCGAGCCCGACTCGCCCACGATGGCCAGCGTTTTGCCGCGCTCCAGGGTGAAGGAGACCCCGTCGACGGCCTTGACCAGGCCGCGTTCGGTGACGAAGTGCGTCCGCAGGTCCTCGACCTGGAGCAGGCTGTCGCCCACCGCGTGGACGGGGGCGGCGGGGGCCGCCGGAGGTGCCTGCCGTACGGGCTCCAGGCCGCTGTGCCGGACGTCGGTCAGCGCCCTGAGCCGGTCGCCCACCAGGTTGAACGAGAGCACGGTCAGGAACATGACCAGCGACGGCGCCAGCACCACGTGCGGCGCGTCGTCCATCAGGGTGCGGCCCTCGTTGATCAGTCCGCCCCAGGTGGGCGTGGGCGCCTGGACCGACAGCCCGAGGAAGGCCAGGCTGCCCTCGGCCACCACGATCACGGCCATCCCGATGAACGCGAAGGAGGCGGCGGGCACCGCCACGTTCGGCATGATCTCCCGCCACAGGATCCTGCTGTCCCGCACGCCCAGCACGCGGGCCGCCAGGACGAACTCCCGGTCGGCGAACGAGAGCGTCGCGCCCCTGATCAGCCGGGTCCACGCGGGCACGCCGAGCACCCCGAGCACGATCAGCACGTTGCGCAGGCTGGCCCCGGCGAACGCCACCACGGCCAGCGCGAAGACCAGCGCCGGGAAGGCCAGCGCGACGTCGTTGAACGCCATGATGATCGCGTCCGTCGCCCGCCTGCGGTATCCCGCCAGGATGCCGAGCGGACCGCCGATGGCCAGTCCGAGCAGCACCGCGCCGATGCCCACGCCGAGCGAGACCCGCGAGCCGTACACGACCCGGCTGAACACGTCGCGGCCCAGGCCGTCGGTGCCGAACGGGTGCTCGGCGCTGGGACCCGACCGGGGCGGCCCGGCCAGCGTCTCGTCGTAGCGCGCGATGGGCAGCAGGTCGGCCAGCAGCGCCCCGGCCAGCACCAGCAGGATCCAGAACGCCGCGATCCAGAACCCGGGGCCGAGGCGCCTACGCATGCCGGATCCTCGGGTCCACGGCGGCGTACACCAGGTCCACCACGAAGTTGACCAGCACGTAGCCGACCGAGATCAGCACGACGCCTCCCTGCACGGTCAGGTAGTCGCGGGAAAAAATGGAGTCGACGATGAGCCGGCCGATGCCGGGCAGCCCGAAGAGCGTCTCGATGATCACGGTGCCGCCGATCAGCGCCCCGAGGTTCAGCCCCACGGCGGTGATCAGCGAGATCGTGGACGGGCGCAGCGCGTGCCGCCACAGGATGCGTCGCGGCGACAGGCCGCGGGCGCGCGCCAGCGTGATGTAGTCCTCCTGCAGCGTCGCGATCAGGTCGGTACGCAGCAGCCGCGCGTAGACCGCGAGCTGCCCCGCCCCGAGCGTGATCGCGGGCAGCAGCACCGAGGTGATGTTCCATCCCAGATCCACCGAGATCGGGGTCCACCCGGTGGCCGGCAGCACCTGCCAGGTGACGGCGAACACCAGGATCAGCAGCACGCCGAGCACGAACACCGGAGTGGACAGCAGCGCGAAGCTCATCGCGGTGAGCACCTGGTCCAGCGTGCCGCCGGCCCGGCGGGCCGCCGCCACGCCCACCGGAACCGCCAGTCCCAGCGCCACGATCTGCGCCGCGACCAGCAGTTCCAGCGTGACCGGCAGCCGCTCGGCCAGCTCCTGCGCGACCGGCACCTGGTTGATGTACGAGGTGCCGAAGTCGCCGGTGACCAGGCCGCCGAGCCAGTCGGCGTACTGGACCAGCAGCGGCTGGTCCAGGCCCAGTTCCTGGCGGAGCTGCGCACGGGCCTCCTCGGTCGCCGACAGACCGAGGATCTGTGTCGTCGGGTCACCGGGAAGCAACCCGAGCAGGGCGTAGGACAGGAACGTCACCACGAGCAGGACCACCAGGAGCCGGACCAGCCGGTGCAGGAGGATCACTGCTGGGTGATCCAGACGCCGGAGAAGGGGTGGTAGGGGATGGGTGACCCGGTCATGGGCAGGCCCTTCTCCCCGTCCGGCAGCACGTGCTCGCCGATGCCGCGCACCGTGGTCTTGGCGATGATGGCCCCGGTGTCGAGGTGGTCGACGAACACGTACGGCACCAGCTCACGCAGCCGCTGCTGGACGGTGGCGTACGCCTGCTTGCGCGTCGCCTCGTCCGGGCTGGTGCGGCCCACGTCGAAGGCCTGGCTGAGCTTGTCGTCCTTGAGACGGGTGAAGTTCAGCGAGATGGCGCCGACGGGGCCCGCGTACGCCTTGTGCATCCAGATGTACTCGCCGTCGGGGTCAGGTGAGGAGAACTGGGTCCACACGGTGGCGGCGAAGTTGCCGGTGACCGCTCGGTTGATCAGGTCGGCCTGGTCGGCCTGCTTGATCGTCACCTCGATGCCCGCCTTGCGCCACATGTCCTGCGCCAGCTCGATGCCCTGCATGGTGTTGGGGTCGGGAGTGGAGATGATCTCGAACTTGATCGGCCCCTTGTCCGCCTCGACCTCCTTGACCAGCGCGGTCGCCTTGGCCAGGTCGTACTCCGGGTAGCCGCCGCCGGGGCTGTACCACTTGGAGTCCTGAGACCAGGGGCCGTCGGCCTCCTTCGTGAGCCCGCCGCGCAGCGTCGAGATGACCGCCTTGCGGTCCATGGCGTGCGCCAGCGCCTTGCGGACCCTGATGTCGTCGAAGGGCTTGACGGCGGTGTTGAGCATGAACATGTACTCGGCCACGGCCATGCCCTGCGACCGCTGCACCGTGAAGGCGTCCTTGAGCGCGCCGAACTTGGTGATGTCCTCGTCGCGGCTGGTGCCCATAGCGTCGAGCTGCCCTGCTTCGAGCGTCTGCGCGCGGGTCTGGCTGTCGGGCAGGATCCGGAACTCGATCTGGGTCAGGTACGGCAGGCCCTTGCGCCAGTAGTTGGCGTTCTTGGCCACGACGAACCGGCTGTCGGGCACGTACTCCTGGAAGGTGAACGGCCCCGTGCCGATGGGCTTCTGGCTGGCGCCCCGGGGGTCGGCGAGGGAGGACGGCGGCACGATCATGCCGATCTGCGCCGCCAGATAGTACGGAAAGGCCACCCACGGCTGCTTCAGCTTGACCTTGACCGTCTTCGGGTCGACCAGCTCGAACGACGAGACCGGCGCGAGCACCGCGTTGTTGAGCGGCGACGCCTTCTGCGCCTCGAGGTTGGCCTTGACCACCTCACCGGTCAGCGGCGTGCCGTCGGAGAACGAGACCCCCGACCTGACCGTGATCGTCCACTCGTCGGACTTCTTGTTGGGTGTCAGGGATTCGGCCAGATAGGGCTTCCAATCGCCGTTGACGTCCACGCTCACCAGTGGCTCGATGATCGTCGTCGCCATGCTGTAGCTCTGCGCCGCGAACTGGTCGGTCACCGGGTTGAATCCGGCGGCGTCGGCGCTGAGCCCGTACACCAGCTTGCCGCCGACGACGGGTGTCGTCGGGTCGGAGCTCTTCTCACTGACGGCCACGGGTCGCTGCCCGCTGCACGCCACCAATACCACCGAAGCCAGCGACAACGCCGCCAGTCTTCTCCAGCGTTTCATCCACGCCTCCTCCCGGTCATCCCCCCGAGAGCAATTTCACCGATAGTACTATCGGTGAGGAAAGTCACAAGTGTCCAGTGCCGATCGTTATCCAGGGACTCCCGGCGATACTGTTATCGGCGAGAAGCAAGAGGGAGGTGGCCGTGAGCAGCACACCGCTCACCAGGAGCGAGGCCAAGGACCTGACCCGGCGCAGACTGATCCGCGCGGCTCTGGCCATCCTCGACACCGAAGGCGAGACGGGGCTGACGACCGTCAAGGTAGCCAAGGCCGCGGGCATCGCCCAGTCCAGTTTCTACGTGCACTTCAGGGACAAGCAAGATCTGCTGCGGGTGCTCGGCGACGAGGGTGGCGACCGGCTGCGCCGATCCATGAGGGAGGCGCGGCGCCGGGCCCGCGAGGCGCCCGACGTCACCGAGCACCAGCGCGACACCTTCCGCATCCCGCTCGAAGCCATCTGCCGCCACCCCGAGCTGCTGCGCATCCTGCACCGTGCCCGGCACGACCCCTCTTCGTCCATGCACGAGTTCGCCAAGGAGGCCTCGCTCGCCTACCGCGACCACCACGCCGCCGACCTCGCGGCCCTCGGCTACACCGCCGACAACGAGCGCGACCGGCTGCGGCTGGAGATGATCGCCGAAGGCATCAACGCCGCTACCAATGCGTTGGCCCTCGGGCATCTGGAGGGGCGGTATCCCGATCTGGAGGAGGCCGTGGACGTGCTGGTGTCGCTGTCGAAGGGGGCGCTGCGGATGCTGAAGTCGTCCAGTGCGGCCGCCGCTCGCGAGGCCGGCCCGGTCGCCGGCGGTGCCGGGCCCGGGGGGTGAGTCCACTTGGGCATCTTTTCTCGGGTTGCGGGTGTGGCCGCGCGGGCTGAGCTTGTGAGGTTTTGTGTGCTGCGGGTGTGGTCGCGCGGGCTGAGCTTGTGATGCTTTGTGTTGCGGGCGCCTGGCCCGCGGAGGCGGGTGGGCGTTCCGGCCGACCGCGATTGCCTGGGGTCTGGTGATGTTCGCCTTCGGCCTTGTTTCGGGCGCGGGGGTACTTGGCACGGTCTTAAGTCGGCCGGAACGCCCACCCGCCTCCGCTTTTCTGTGTCCGGCCGCTCTGTCTTGCGGCCGTAGTTCCTGCTGAGGTCCGTCGCCCCGGTTCCCGCCGCCGCTGAAGCTCCTGTGGCCCTTCGTGTCGTCTTGCTCGCCGTAGCTGAAGCCTTCACTCGCCGGCACAGTGTCAACGGCCGAGTGCGTGTCGCCGCTGGTGGCCAAGTCGAGGTCCCCGCGTCTTCGTAGTTGACTACTTCTTGGTGAGGCGTCGCCCTGTCCGGGTTCGTGCCTGT
>NZ_JBFAKL010000005.1:0-357207 GCF_040655715.1 Nonomuraea cavernae
CGCTTCACATTTCGTTCTGTTGTGTTCAAATCCTCCCAGCCCCCCAGATCCGTGTCAAATTCACCCGAACCAGTCTGACCAGCAGAAATCGAACATCACCCCGTTCCCAGGGCAACCCCTCTAACTTACCAGGCGTCTGGATAGACACAAACCATCCAGACAAACCACAAGAAGTGGGATGTGCCGGGCGTTCCGAGATTTTGGTGAACCTGCGGTGCCCTGCGCTCCGCAACTCTAGCAGCCTTGAACCCCCACCCGGTGCCACGTAGGTAATCTTCAGGCCCTCCCCTCACCACCTGACACTCAAACCTGCCCAACACGCCGCCCCACATCCGTGAAGGCAAGCCGACCGCAAGTCATCCGCAATCGTGTCTCGGTACGAAGTACCTACGAGCACCATGCGCCCACGGAGGTGTCCACCATGACTCGCTCGGAGTTCGACGACATCCGCGCCTACCTCGCCGACGAGGCGACTCATGCTGGAGACCTGCTGCGAGTCGCCCGGACCCTGATCGACGACCTCGAACACGCCCGCATGCGCGAGGCCGTTCTGCGGACGCACTACCTGCGCCTGCTTACCGCCGCCAGGGCCACGGTCGCCGCGGACATCGCCAACGCGCCCGATCCCCTGGCCTTCATCAAGCACGAACTGGCCGAGAGGGAGCAGCTGCCCTCCGACGGCGAGGCCGTACAGCGGATCCTCTCCGATGCCCGGACGGCGGCGGCGCTGCTCGCCTGCCTGGAGCAGAAGGAGACCATCCGCCCGCGCGGCATGCGCTCGCGTCGCTGCGTCGGCGCCGGTCGCCGCCTGCCGCGCTAGGCCGTCAGTTCCTCCACTGTGCCGGCGAACGCCGACCAGGCCAGTTCCGTGTCGGGCGTCCGCCCATGGGGGCGGCGAAACTGATCGACGAAGATGGCCACGTCGTCCAGGGCCCATCGAAGGCGGTAGAAGGCCAGAGCGGCCGGCTGCGGCCAGCGGCCGGACACCTCCGCATATCTTTCGAGATCTCCCTCATACAGCCAGAGGTCTCGCTCGGGCGGCGCCAAACCCACCGTGTCCCAGTCGACCAGCAGGCCCCGCTCCCCCTGCCACAGTAGGTTGCCCGAGTGCGGCTCCCCATGGGTGACCACGCGCACGTCCCAGTCGACTTCGCTCGCCAACCGGTCGAACTCGCCCAGCCGTCGCCGTAGCCCCTTGGCGTGGTCCGCTACCAGCGATCCGGCGGCGCGCGTGAACGGACCGGCCTCCCAGGGACGATCAGACCCCGCGATGGCCTGCTCCAGACTCGCCCGATGCCACGGTTGGCGTTGAGGAGCAGCGCACTGTGCCGGTGGCTCCACCTCGTGCAGTCTGGCCAGCAGGTCCACGACCAGTCCTCGCTGTGCGGGTGTCAGCTCCTGGCCGAATGATCCAGGTATGCCGTCCAGGTACGGGAAGACACTCACGGCGTATCGGGCACCGGCCTGCCGGACGGTCTCGCCGTGAGCCGTGCGTACGGGAGCCACCACGAAGTCCAGGTCGCGCAGCGCGTCGGCGGTGTCCATGGCGTGGCGGAGAGCGGCTGTCCCGTGCGGGCCCTTCAGACGCAGGTCGACGGCGGTGACGAACCACCGCCGCCCGTCAGCGCCGGTCGCGATCCAGTGGTAGTCGCCGAAACCGACTGGGGCGTAAGCCAACACGATGGGTTGAATGCCCCATTCGGGTAGGACCAGCCGGAGGGCGTGCTCGTCGAGATCGCTGGGGCGGTCCTGCATCTTTGTCATGTTATCGGACGGGCATAAAGCGGTGACCGGATGACAACTCGGCACATACTCGCCCTTGGGCGTACGGCTGTAAGACTTCGCGTATGTGGCAACGAGGGTTGAATTGGGCGGCAATCATCCTTGTCGGAGTATTCGGCCTAATGTGGCTCGGTGTCGTGATTTATGCGGACGAAGCCTCTCCTCTTTGGATGCGGATCGTGGAAGCCATCTTCGGCGTCCTTCTGACCTGCTGGGCCATACGAAAAGCAGTCCTGATGATCAATAAAGCCTGAGAGCCATGAGCGGGCACCTGGACGAACCCAGGCACGACATGGGCGACGCGCAGGAGCCATGGATCTGGGCAGACTCTCCCAGCAGCACCGAATCACCGAGATGGACGACGAGGAGTCGGCACGGAGCAGCCCTCGGTGGATTCGCGAGGAGGGCGGGCGCGAGTCCGACACGCTCGTGGAGCTGCTGGAAGAGCCTGGGGCGGATGTCGAGCAGGACGATCGCCGGGGGCCCGAGGTCACGGCGTGTACGGCGGGGCCACGCCCCAGCCCCAGCGAGGCACCGGGGCATGGGTGACGGGCTGGGCCCCCGGTCGCGAGTTGTGCAGGGCGAGTCGCGTGCCCCACTCGACGTAGCCGGCGAACGCCGCCCTGAATTCGGGATCGTCCGGCAGTCCCACCTCGTCGGCCGCGTCCATGAGCAGGTTGATCCAACGGCGGCGCTGCGGCTCGGTGATCGCCTTGCGAAGGTGCATGGAGAGCATGTGCGGGTAGCCGCCCCGCTCCTCGGTATAGCGTTCGTGGCCACCGAAGACCTCGCCCAGCCACATGGCGACATATCTGGGGTGATCGGCATCCATGTGCTCGAACAGCGGGCCGATCAGATCATCCCTCTTCACCTGCCGGTAGAAGGCATCGGTCAGGCGTTCCAGCGCCTCCGCGCCTCCCGCCCATTCGTAGAGCGTGGGTACGCTTTCCTTCGTCATGTAATGATGTAATCAACACGCCGAAGGCATTTCAAGGGCCCCTATGTCGCCTGATCGGCAACTGCAGGAAAGAGGACATCCACTCCTTTCCGCCGAACGGCTGCTCCACCGGTGACGCGCCTGAGCCTGACGCTCGATGGGACCGGGCGGGAGTGGCGGCACTGCTGTCAGAGGCGAGCACCAAAGGGCCGGCTATCTGGCTGTCTCCTGGCCCTTCGGCGAACGTGACCAGGTCAGGGCAAGGTAACCGCGGGGCTCAGCCGACGGAGAGCGGTTGCTCGTCGGGGTCGTCGGTGAAGCCGGGGACCCAGCGGATCACCTCGTCACGGAACCGAGCGGTCGCGTTGAGCTGGCAGAGCACGCCGACGCCCGCCGCGTGCACCCGGTGGATGAGGACATAGGACACCGGGAGGTTGAGCTGGCGCACCACGTTGGTGGGCCGGAGGTCGGTGACGCTGGCGGCCTGAGCCTGTAGCCATTGGCGGCTGAAGGTGAACTCCTCCACGGCCGTCGGCTCGACGTAGGGGGCGAGGAAGCCCCGGAGGGCGTCGACGTCCACCTCTATGCCGGGCAGGATGAAGCCCTCGGCGCGGAGCCCTTCGACCACACTGTCCATGTCGCCCTGGTTGAAGATGCGGGTGAGCTGGCCGAAGACCTTGGGGTAGCCCTCCGGGAGACGGTTGACCGCACCGAAGTCGAGGATGCCGAGACTGCCGTCGTCGAGCATGCGGAAGTTGCCGGGATGGGGGTCGGCGTGGAGCATGCCCACCCGGGCCGGTGAGCAGAACAGGAAACGGACGAAGAGCAGGCCCATCCGGTCGCGTTCTTCCTGGGTGCCGTCGGCGATGACGCGGGACAGCGGGGTGCCGTCCATCCACTCGGTGACCAGCACCATCTCGTTGGCGGCGATCACGTCGGGCACGTGGAAGTCGGGGTCGTCGCGGAACTCGAGAGCGAAGGCGTGCTGGGCCTCGGCCTCGCGGAAGTAGTCGAGCTCTTCGGCGATGCGCTCGCGCAGCTCGGAAAGGACCGCCTTGATGTCGAGGCCCGGCAGCAACGCGCCGAAGAGTTTGCCGAGGCGGGCCAGCTGCGTGAAGTCACCGAGCAGGGCCTTGCCGGCGCCTGGATATTGGATCTTGACGGCGACTTCTCGGCCGTCGTGCCACACGGCGCGGTGGACCTGGCCGATGGAGGCCGCGGCGGTGGGCTGGTCGTCGAAGGAACGGAAGTTTTCCCGCCAGTCGTCGCCCAGTTGCTCGGAGAGCACCCGGTGGACCGTGGCGACGGGCAACGGGGGCGCGGCCTCCTGCAGCTTGGTCAGCGTGGCCCGGTAGGGGCCGACGATCTCCTGGGGCAGCGCCGCCTCGAAGATGGACAGCGCCTGCCCGAGCTTCATGGCACCGCCCTTGAGCTCGCCGAGCACCTTGAAGATCTGCTCGGCGGTGCGCTGCTGGATCTCCTGGGCGACGAGCTCGGCGGGCCTGCCTCCGATGCGCTTGCCCAGGCCGAGTGCGGTGCGGCCGGCGAACCCCAGCGGAAGGGTGGCCAGTTTTGCGGAGCGCGTGACGGCGCGGCGCGGCAGATCGCTCACACTGATGCACGGTATCTCGATCGAGAAACCGCTCCCCCCTTCGCGATGTCGTCTCCGGATCACGTCAGTCCCTGGTCGCTGACATCCTCCATTCTTAGCGAATAAGGATTGTTTCGCATACAACGACATTCGGGATGAGGGCTCCAAGGCCTGGTTTTCCAGTGCCAATCAGGCATGACGTCCACTGTGCCATTGGTCACAGCAGCCTCCCGGCCATCAAGATACGCAAGCGCGTGACCGGTCACGGAGGCGGCCATCAGTGCCGCCAGGGTGGTGTCGCAGGCGATCTCGCCGGGTGGATAGCCGCCCAGGCGGGCGGTGACGATCGGCCAGTCGGGGTCGCCGTCGCGCCGGGTCAGGTCGAGGCAGTGCAGGCAGGCGGTGCGGCCGGGCAGCACCAGAGGCCCCACGGAGCCGTGGCCCTCGAAGGCGGAGACCAGGAGGTGGGCGATGCCGAGCGTGGTCAACTCGCGGACGAGCACGCCGTCGAGCGGGGCGACCGGGGCGAGGATGACGAGATCGGGGCGCTCGGTCCGGTCGCCCAGGTAGGGGCCGCCGGCCCGCACCTCGTTGGACGGCCTGGCCCCGTCGCCGGACAAGAGCCGCCGGGCCACGGCCACCGCCCCCTCCTGTCGGCTCATCCCCGCCTCGGCCCAGGTCAGCCCGCCCGGTGTGATGTCGCGCACCCGGACCGGCCCGGGATCGATCACCCGGATGTCTCCCACTCCGCAGGCGGCAAGGAGCGTGACCACCTGGGCTCCTACCCGCCCGGCTCCGTAGACCCGCACCCGCGCCCGCCGCCTGACGGCCAGCGCGGCCGCCGCGCCCTCCGGAGCGGTCGACGCCAGGTCGAGGGCGTCGAGGTCGGGGCCCAGCCGGTCACGCTCGGCGAGCGGCAGCTCCTTCGCGGGAACCATGGCGGCGTCGTGCACGACCCCACGCGCGGTGAGCTGGTCGAGCAACCCTCGCGCCTCCTGCTCGGCCAGGCCGGCCGCCGACGCGGCGACCAGCGTCTGCCCGAGGTCGCGGCTCCCGTCGAGCCCGTCGATCCACTGCCGGACGGACCGCGTCAGCCCGGTCAGCAGGATCGCCCGCCCGGGATGCACACCCAGCTGCAACGTCTGCTCATCGCGGACGATCCGTTTCAACGCGGGCTTCACACGTGGCCTCATGGGCGTCAGATTCGCACGTGCGCCCGCACCCCGGAGCGGCTTTGCGGGCTCCTGTGGATAACCCCGCACCTGAGCGGCCGGCCTGTGGACGGTTACGATCTCCGGCATGAACGAGCTCTTGGTTGATCGCTCGGAAGACGGCGTCGTCCGAGTCACCCTCAACCTGCCCGACAGGCGCAACGCGATGACCGACGACATGACCGAGCAGTGGCGCCGGACGATGGCCGAGATGGCGGCCGACCAGGACGTCCGCTGTGTGGTGGTCACGGGGGCGGGGGCGGCCTTCAGCTCGGGCGGCGACCTGTCCTGGCTGGGCGAGCGGGGTGCGGAGCCGGTGCCGCGGCTGCGTGACCGGATGCTCGGCTTCTACCGCACGTGGCTGTCCATCACCGAGTTGGAGGTGCCCACGATCGCCGCCGTCAACGGGGCCGCCGTGGGCGCGGGGCTCTGTGTGGCGCTGGCCTGCGACCTGATCTACGCGGCCGACGACGCCAAGCTGCTGGCCCCGTTCACCTCGCTGGGTCTGCACCCGGGGATGGCGGCGACGTACCTGCTGCCCAGGAGGGTGGGGGTCGGGCTGGCCCGGGAGATGCTGCTCGCCGGTCGCACGCTCACCGGGGCGGAGGCGGCGGGTAAGGGACTGGTGGATCAAGCCTTCCCGCGAGATGACCTCATGAGCGAGGTCGACATGGTCGCCAGGAAGATCGCCAGCAACGCCCCCATCGCCACCAAACTCACCAAAATTGCTCTGAATCAGGACCATCAGGACCTCGAAGCCGCGTTGCGCTGGGAGTCGCTCGCCCAGCCGGTGACCATGGCCTCTGCAGACATGATCGAGGGCCTGACCGCCCATCGGGAAAGGCGCATGCCCAAATTCACCGGCTCTTAATCATCTGACCAGCAGAAACAACCCCTCTCCCTCTGTGGAATTTCGTCAGTCTCGGCTAACGTGCATATGTGCCCCCCGAGACAGTCGAGGTTCGTCGCAGTCCTCGTCGCCGGCGGACGGTTTCCGCCTACCGCGACGGCGACAAGACGATCGTGCTGCTGCCCTCTTGGCTGACCGGTGAAGACGCTGACGAATGGGTGAGCCGGATGCTCGATCGGCTGGCGGCCAAGGAGCGCCGGAGGCGGCCGACCGACGAGGATCTCCTCACCCGGGCGCGAGAGCTGTCAATGAAGTTCCTCGACGGCAGAGCCGAGCCGGTGAGCGTGCGCTGGGTCGACAACCAGCAGCACCGATGGGGCTCCTGCACCCCGGAGAACGGCACGATCCGCATCTCGACGCGCCTCAAGGGCCTGCCCGAATGGGTGATCAACTACGTGGTCATCCATGAGCTGGTGCATCTGCTCGTGCCGAGCCACGGCCCCGCGTTCTGGAAGCTGGTGGAGCAGTATCCCAAAGCGGAGCGGGCGCGCGGGTTCCTCGAAGGGTTCTCCGCCGCCGGGCACTCCACACCGGAGGAGTGTTGACGCGCGTCGTCGCGGTGCTGGCGCGGCGGAGCATGGCGGGGGCGGCCCCCGAGGGCGTCGAGCCCCGGGCGTTCCTCGAGGCGATCGCCGAGGACACCTACGAGATGGTCGCGAGCCTGGAGCTCGTCACGCCGGTCCTGGTGACGAGCGTTCCGGAGCTCGAGGAGATCGTCTGGCCCGGCACCGAGGTGATCGTGGTCGACGAGGACATTCCGCTCTCCGGCGTCCTCGGGCGGCTGAAGGGGGATCAGGCCGCCGTGGTCGCCGCCGACGCGCCCGACCTGCCGCCCCTGCTGATCGGCAAGTTGTTCCGCGAGCTGGGCCGCGCCCAGGTCACGGTCTGCCCGGCCGAGCAGGGCGGAGCCGTGGCGCTGGCCTGCGGTCTCCCGATGCCCGGCTGGGCCGAACCCGATCTCGACGACCCCCACCTGGTGGCGACCCTGCGTGCTCAGGCCCCGGGCCCCCGCATGGTCGCGACCGGGCCCGGCTGGCACCGCCTGCGCACCCGCGCCGATCTCGACCGCCTCGACCCCGGCCTCGAAGGCTGGGACTCCACCCGGGCCCTGATCAGGGCACGCTGAGCTCGGCGAACACCGCCCGGTGATCGGTGCCGGGCACGGTGTGCACGCTGACGTCCTTGACGCCCACGCGCCGGTCGACCAGCACGTGGTCGATCGTGATGATCGGCGGCACCCGCTTGTTCGCCGGCCAGGTCGGGATCAGGCCCGCGCCCACCTGGTCGGCCGCGTCCTTGTAGCCGCGCGACAGCAACCGCCGCATCGGGACGTGGTCGATCGTGGCGTTGAAGTCGCCCGCCAGCACCCGAACGGTCTCGGCCGAGGCCGGCGGCAGCGCCTGCAGTGCCTCGTTCCAAGGCGTGAACTGGCGGCCCAGCGGCGGGAAGGGATGCACGTCCACGAACTCGATCGCCTTGCCGCCCGGCAGCGACACCCGAGCCGCCGGCATGTTGTGCCCGATCGGCGCGACCATCTGGTCGAGTGGCTCGACGGGATGCTTGGAGTAGATGCCGCTGCCGGCCGCGCTCCACTCGTCCTGGAGCACCCGATGCGGCATCAGCGTCTTCAGCCCCGCCGCGTCGAGCTCGCTGACCGCGCCGGGGGTCAGCTCCTGGGTGCTCAGCACGTCGGGATCGAAGCGGCGTACCAGGTCGACGACCGTCTCCACGTCGGCCCGCCCGAACAGCAGGTTGATCGTCAGCACCTTGAACGGTCTGCCCGCCGTGGCCTCGGCGGAGCCGAGCGCGCGGGGCAGCACGGTGAAGCCGAAAGCGGTCGTCGTGAGGAGGGCGACCGCGGTCGCGGTCCGCTTGCGGCCGAGCGCGGCGATCAGCAAGGGAACCAGCGACCCCGCGGCGGCGTACGGCGTCGCGGTCATGAGCTGTGTGGGCAGCGACCCGCGCTCCAGCCCCGCCACCCTGGCCAGGGCCCAGGCCGCGAACGGTGTGACCGCCAGCCAGGTCAGCACGGCGCCGCCGATCCTGCGGCGAGGCGCGCGTACGGGCGTGACGATCGTGCCCCCGACAGGACTCTCGGCTGAGATGTCCACCTACCCCCCTTTTGGAACGGTACGGACTCTAGCCGCGTGCGCGTGAACTCGACGTAAGGACCGCCCTGCCACGGGCCGCCAGCCGGCGGGTGGCGTCGTCGGAGAGCTCGGGGATCTCGTCGACCGGGAACCAGCGCAGGTCGAGCGACTCCTCGCTGATCACAGCCTCGGCGTCGGCGGGCGCCACGGCGGCGTACTCTACGTCGAGGTGCCAGCTGTGGGGGGGATGGCACCACACCTTGTGCCGGTCGAGCGCCAGCGGGCCGGGGAGCAGTTGGAGCCCCTCGATCCCGGACTCCTCGGTGGCCTCGCGTAGCGCGGTGGCCTCGAGCGTCGGGTCGGACGGCTCGCAGTGGCCACCCATCGGGAGCCACATCCCGGCCTTGGGATGGAGGGTGAGCAGCACGCGGGCACCGTCGTGCGACAGCACCGCGGTGGTCGCCGTCAGGTGCCCGGGCACGCACTCGCGCCACATCGCGTCGTGGTGGGCGCGCAGGTGGTCGAGAAACTCCTCGCGCAGCAGTTTCTCCTCGACGGTCGGCGCCGCCCAGCCGGTCAGCACGGCAACCGCGTCGCGGTGTGAGCTCAACGCGCGTCGCCCTCGCCGTCGTCGGGCTTGTCCTCAAGCTGTGAGATGTCCCACGACGAGTCGCCACGTACGAACGCCTCGGGATCGTCCAGGTCCTCGGCATGCGGCATGAGGTCGGGATGTGACCAGAGGGCGTCGCGCTCGTCGATGCCGCGCGCGTCCTTCAACGCCTGCCAGAGGGCCGCCGCCTCGCGCAGCCGGCGGGGCCGCAGTTCCAGGCCGACCAGCGTGCCGAAGGTCAGCTCGGCCGGGCCACCCGTGGCGCGGCGGCGGCGTACGGTCTCGGCCAGCGCGCCGGCGGACGGCAGCTTGCCCTCGGCGGCCTGGCCGACCACGGTGGCCACCCAGCCCTCGACCAGGGCGAGCATCGTCTCCAGGCGCGTCAGCGCGGCCTTTTGCCGCTCGGTCTCCTCGGGCTTGAGGAGCGCGCCGCCGCTCAGCGCCTCCTGGATCGCCTCCGGGTTGTTGATGTCGAGCCCGCGGATCTGCTCCTCCAGGGCGGAGGTGTCGACCGTGATGCCCTTGGCATACTCCTCGACCGCGCCGAGCAGGTGGGAGCGCAGCCACGGCACGTGCTGGAACAACCGGTGGTGGGCCGCCTCGCGCAGCGCCAGGTAGAGCCTGATCTCGTCGGCGGGCAGCTCAAGGCCCTGGCTGAAGGAGGCGATGCCGCCGGGCAGCAGCGCGGCGGTGCCGGACAGCGGCAGGCCGATGTCGGTGGTGCCGATCACCTCGCGGGCGAGCGAGCCGAGGGCCTGGCCGATCTGCTGGCCGACCATCATGCCGCCCATCTGCTTGAGCATGCCCATCAGCGGCCCGGCCATCTGCTGCGCCTCGGGCGGCAGACCGGCTCCGCCGAGCGCGCCGCCCATGGTGTCGACCATGCGCTCGGCGATCGGCTCGCAGAGCTTGCGCCACACCGGGATCGTGTTCTCGATCCATTCGGAACGGCTCCACGCCTGCGGATTGGACACGCCGCTGGGCAGCGAGGTCGCCTCGTTCAGCCAGAGGTCGGCCAGGCTCAGCGCGTCGACGATCTGACGGCGTTCGCCTTCCATGACGCTGGGATCGCCCTCGGCGACCACGGCGTGGCGGGCGATGTTCTTGGCCATGTCCCAGTTGACAGGGCCCGAGCCCTGCGGCGCCGACAGCATGTCGGCGAACTGGCGCATCGCCTGAGCCATCTGCTCAGGGTTGCCGAACATGGCGAACGGGTTTTCGTTAGGGTCGTTTTCGCGACCTGGCAGGTCAGTCACCGCTCTACCTCGTGCAGGATGGAGGAGTCCACATCCGCAACGTTAGTCGTCCTACGGCGGATCAGTGCAAAGTGAGGACCTGGTGCCTACCTCGAAACGCCCGCGCCAACCAGTCGTAGCCGTCACCGGCGCTGCCTCCGGCCTAGGCCGCGAGCTGCTCGCGAGGCTCGTATCCTCCGCGGATTTCCGCAGAGTGGTGGCCATTGACGAAGAGCGCGGCGACATCCAGGAAGCCACGTGGAGAGTGATCGACGTACGAGATCCGCTCTTGGCGAACCGGATCTCCGACATCGACGTCCTGGTCCATCTGGCCGGTGACTACGCGGTCGACTCCGTCCCGGGCGAGCGCCGGGCCTACAACCTGCGGGCGGCGCAGACGGTGCTGACCGCCTCCGCCGCCGCGCGGGTCCGCCGTGTGGTGCTCGTCACGAGTGCCATGGTGTACGGCGCCGCGCCCGAGAACGACGTGCCGCTGCCGGAGGACGCCGCGGTCGCGGCCGAGCCCGACACCGGCGTGGTGGGCGACTACCTGGAGATCGAGGCGCTGGTCCGCCGGGCGCTGCGCAGCCATCCCGGGCTCGAGGTGACCGTGCTGCGGCCCGCGGCGGTGGTGGGGCCGGGGGTCGACACGGTCATCACCCGGCATTTCGAGTCGCCCAGGTTGCTGACGGTCAAGGGCTGCTCACCGCGCTGGCAGTTCTGCCACCTTGACGACCTGCTGTCGGCGCTGGTGCTGGCCGCGCGTGGCCTGGTGACGGGCGTGCTGGCGGTGGGCTCCGACGGGTGGCTGGAGCAGGAGAAGGTCGAGGAGCTGTCGGGGCTGCGGAGGTTCGAGCTGCCCGCGGGGCTGACGTTCGGCACGGCCCAGCGCCTGCACCGGCTCGGCATCACCCCGGCCCCCGCGACCGACCTGCATTACGTGGTCTACCCGTGGGTCGTCGACTGCGCGGGGCTGCGCGAGGCCGGCTGGAAGCCCGCCTGGACCAACGAGGCGGCGCTGGAGCAGTTGCTGGAGCTCCGCGAGAACCGCACGACCGTGGTCGGCAGGCGGCTGCCGGTCAAGGAGGCGACGCTCACGGCGGCGGGCGCCACCGTCGCGGTCATCGGCACCGCGGCCATCGTCCATCAGGTGCGCAAGAAGCGGCGTCACTGAACGCGGCATCTCCGGACAGACTCTGTAGGCTCCCTTATGTGGACGTCATCCGGTTGCTCGGCATTCGCGACACCGCGCTCTCCGTGGACGAGGTGCTGGCCGCCGTGGGCGACCACGCCGCCGGCGGCACCGCCGTCTTCGTCGGCACGGTACGTGAGCAGGATCACGGCAAGCCGGTGACCCGGCTGTCCTATTCGGCCCATCCGTCGGCCGTCGAAGAGCTGAGGCAGGTGGCCGAGAAGGTCGCCGCCGACTTCGCCGTCACCGCGCTGGCCGCCGTCCACCGGGTCGGCGATCTGGAGCTCGGCGACACGGCGGTGATCGTGGCGGTGGCCTGCCCGCACCGCGACGAGGCGTTCAAGGCGTCCCGCCGGCTGATCGACGATCTCAAGGCCCAGGTCCCGATCTGGAAACATCAGGTGTTCGCCGACGGGTCGGCCGAGTGGGTCGGTGCCTGCGAATAAGCTCGTCTCCATGTCGCGACGCGCCTTGACCCTGCTGGTTTCGGGTTTTCTCGTGCTCGCGCTCGGCATCCTCGGCGCCACCGCGAAGGTTCCGTACGTCGTGCTGAGCCCCGGGCCGACCGAGAACACGATCGGCGAGATCGAGAAGAAACCCGTGATCGCGATCAGCGGACGGGAGACCTACCCGACCAGCGGTGCGCTGAGCCTGGTCACGGTGGCCTACCAGGGCGGCCCCAGCAGCCGGATCGATCTGCTGACCGCGCTGCGGGGCTGGATCGATCCGAGTGTCGCCGTCGTCCCCGAGGAGACGATCTTCCCCGACACCCGCTCGCAGAAGCAGGTCGAGGAGGAGAACACGGTCGAGATGACCAACTCCCAGGACTACGCCACCGCCGCCGCGCTGACCGAGCTCAAGATCCCGTACAGCACCGTCGTCTCGGTCGCGTCCGTCCAGAAGGGCATGCCCGCCGACGGCAAGCTGAAGGACAGCGACAAGATCAACACGGTCGACGGCCAGCGGGTCACCGAGCTCAAGACCGTCTCCGACGCGGTCAGGGCACACAAGCCGGGCGAGACCGTCACCTTCAACGTCACCCGGGGCGAGAAGACGCTCGACGTGATGGTGCCGACCAAGGCCGGCTCCGACGGCAAGTCGATCGTGGGCGTGGTCATGCAGCCCAAGTACGAGTTCCCGTTCGACGTCGACATCAGCGTGGGCGACGTCGGCGGGCCGAGCGCGGGGCTGATGTTCTCTCTCGGCATCATCGACAAGCTCACGCCGGGCCAGCTCACCGGCGGCAAGGACATCGCGGGCACCGGCACCATCACCCCGAACGGCCAGGTGGGCGCGATCGGCGGCATCGCCCAGAAGATGGTCGGCGCCCGCAAGTCAGGGGCCTCGGTGTTCCTCACCCCGGCCGAAAACTGCGACGAGGCCCTGCAGGCCGTGCCTGATGGGCTGCGCCTGGTCAAGGCCGACAACCTGCACGACGCGGTGCTCGCACTCGACGCGCTGCGCACCGGCAAGGGCGCAGTGCCCGCTTGCGGCACCGGATGAAACTTCTGGCGGCCGTCGTACGTTAGCCGTAGGGCTGGCCCTGCGGTGTAGGTTGCCAGACACGGACCGTTTGTTCATCACGACGAGGGGTTGGCCTTGAGCTTCCGGACCCCAGGAGCCGGCAGGGCGATGCGCTTGCCCCGCCGACCGCGACTGCTTCTGCCTGTCGCGATCGCACTTGTGGCGATCGTGGCGTTGTTCTTCCTCTTCTCCGGCATTTATACCGACTATCTGTGGTTTGACGCGATCGACTACACGTCGGTCTTCTCCGGTGTGCTGCTGACCGAAATCGTGCTGTTCCTGGTAGGAGCGGTGCTGATGGTGGGCATCGTCGGCGGCAACATGCTGCTGGCCTTCCGGACGCGACCGATGTTCGGGCCCGCCATGTTCGGCGGCGGCAGCGGCGCCGACCGCTACCGCATGGCGCTCGACCCGCACCGCAAGCTCATCTTCATCGTCGGCATGGGCATGCTCGCGCTCTTCGCGGGCTCGTCGTTCGCCGGACAGTGGCAGACGTGGATGAAGTTCGTCAACGGCGAGATGTTCGGCAAGGCGGACGCGCTGTTCGGGTTCGACATCTCGTTCTTCATGTTCGACTATCCGTTCATCCGGATGGTGCTGAACTTCCTGTTCACCGCGGTGATCATCTCGATCATCCTGTCGGCGATCACGCACTATCTGTACGGCGGGTTCCGGCTGCAGTCGCCGGGCGTGCACGCCTCCCGGGCCGCGCGGGCGCACCTGTCGGTGCTGCTCGGCGTGTTCGTGCTGCTCAAGGCCGTCGCCTACTGGATCGACCGCTACGGTCTGGTCTTCTCCGACCGCGGCTTCGTCAACGGCGCGTCCTACACCGACGTCAACGCCGTGCTGCCGGCCAAGACGATTCTCGCGATCATCGCGCTGATCTGCGCCGCGCTGTTCTTCGCGGGCGTGATCAGGCCGGGCGGCATGCTCCCCGGCGTGTCCTTCGGCCTGCTGGTGCTGTCGGCCGTGCTGATCGGCGGCGTCTACCCGCTGCTGGTCGAGCAGTTCCAGGTCAAGCCCAACCAGCAGCTCAAGGAAGCCGCCTTCATCGATCGCAACATCGACGCGACACGCGAGGCCTACGGCGTCGCGGGCGCCGAGATGATCGAATACACGGCCGAGGCCGATCCGACCAAGGTCAAGACCAACGACGGCGACGCCTCCGTGTCCGGTGTGCGGCTGCTCGACCCTGCTCTGGTCTCCGCGACGTACGAGCAGACGCAGCGCATCCGTGGTTTCTACGGCTTCCCCGACCAGCTCGACGTCGACCGCTACCCCGACGCGACCGGCAAGCTGGTCGACCATGTGGTGAGCGTTCGCGAGCTGCTCGGCCCGCCCGAGGGCCAGAACAACTGGATCAACAAGGCGCTCGTCTACACGCACGGCTACGGCTTCGTGGCCGCGCCGGGCAACGAGGTCGACTCAGGCGGTCTGCCCGCGTACGACGCCAAGGACATGCCGGTCACCGGCCAGCTGGCCACCTCGACCAAGCTGTCGGAGCCGCGCGTCTACTTCGGCGAGACCACCGCGGCCAACGAGTACGTCATCGCCGGCGGCAATCCCAGCAACCCGCAGGAGCTCGACTACCCGGAGACGGGCGGCACCGGCCAGAAGAACACGGCCTACACCGGCAAGGGCGGTGTCCCGGTCGGCTCGTTCATCAACCGGATGATGTTCGCCGCGAAGTACGGCGAGAAGAACATCCTGCTGTCGGGTGACGTGAACGACAACTCCAAGATCCTGTACGTGCGCAACCCGCGTGACAGGGTCGAGAAGGTCGCGCCGTTCCTCACCCTCGACGGCAATGCCTACCCGGCGATCATCGACGGCCGGATCACCTGGATCGTCGACGGCTACACGACCTCCAACGAATACCCCTACTCGCAGAGCGAGAGCCTGGGCGACATGACCCGCGACACCACGACCGACCGTCGCGTGGTCACGCAGCAGCCCCAGGACCACATCAACTACATCCGCAACTCGGTCAAGGCCACGGTCGACGCCTACGACGGCACGGTCACGCTCTACAGCTGGGACGACAACGACCCGGTGCTCAACACCTGGAAAAAGGCGTTCCCCGGGATCATCCGCCCGGCCTCCGACATGAGCCCCGACCTCAACAGCCACGTGCGCTACCCCGAAGACCTCTTCAAGGTGCAGCGCTACACGCTCTCGCGTTACCACATCACCAACGCGGGCGCCTTCTACAGCGGCCAGGACTTCTGGAACGTCCCCAACGACCCGTCGCAGGGCGACCAGCAGACCAAGCAGCCGCCCTACTACCTGACGACCACGATGCCGATCGACAACGCCAAGCCGTCGTTCTCGCTGACGACGACGTTCGTGCCCAGGGAAGGCCCCAACCTGGCGGCCTTCATGGCGGCGGGTTCCACCGTGGGTGACGACTACGGCAAGCTGCGCATCCTGCGCATGCCGTCCAACACCGCCATCCCGGGCCCGGGCCAGGCCCAGAACAACTTCCAGAACAAGTTCTCCGGCGAGCTCGGCCCGCTCGGCCTGGGCCAGGCCAACGTCAGATACGGCAACCTGCTGACCTTGCCGTACGCCGGCGGGCTCATCTACATCGAGCCCGTCTACGTGCAGACCAAGGCGGGCACCGGGCAGGAGCCCTACCCCATCCTCAGGCGCGTCCTGGTGGCGTTCGGCAACAAGGTGGGGTCGGGCGACAAGCTGGAAGACGCTCTGAAGCAGGTGTTCGGCGACGCCCAGCAGACCACCCAGACGCAGCCCAACCAGCAGACCCAGCCCAACCAGCAGATCACGGCGCTGACGCAGGCCATCACCACGGCGGAGAAGGCCTACGAGGACGCCCAGAACGCCCTCAAGGCCAACCCGCCGAACTGGGAGGAGTACGGCAAGGCGCAGAAGCGCCTGGACGACGCGCTGAAGGCGCTGCGCAACCTCGGCGCCGAGCCCGCGGCGACCGGCACGCCCAGCCCGTCACCGTCGGCCAGCCCGTCGGCCACGCCGACCACCTCACCCACCACGACACCGACACCGGCGCCCAGCCCATGATGGGCTGGGCGGCCCCGGCCGATCAGTTTGCACCCACCCCGCACGGCCGATACTCTTACACCACACACCGACGCGGGGTGGAGCAGTTCGGTAGCTCGCTGGGCTCATAACCCAGAGGTCGCAGGTTCAAATCCTGCCCCCGCTACCACGTGACATCGCAGGACATCGAAACCCTCGAACCCATCAGGTTCGAGGGTTTTCGTTGTTCCAGGGCTATGGCCGGTTCCAGGGGTGGTGACCGGTTGGCGACCACAGGTCACGTCACACCGGCGTTCCAGCCTTCGGCCGCTCTCAGGTGCCGGAGGCGTCGGCCTTTCCTGACATTTGCCGGTTGACCTGCGCAGCCACGCGATTGGCTCGCCAGCAGATGAGCAGAACGCCGACGACGAGGATCATGAGCTGGATGCCGATGATCACGAATTCCACCGCTTCGGGCAGGGTGAACGCGACGTCGCTGATCACGGAAGCACCGATCACAGTCGCCATCACCCCGGCGAGTCGCCGTAACGGGCGCCTCGCCCAGGTGTGAGCGGCGTTCCACGCCTCGGGGGAGGCGAGTGTTTCGCGGGTGCGAAAGCCGGAAAGACGGTTGCGGGTGTCGACCGCGCCAGATTCATCGTGAAAGGGGATCAGCACCAGAGCGAGTGACGGGAGCATCAGCAGGGATGTTACGAACACAGGTCCCATGCCCTGGATCGTACCGTCTGCGCTATCTCGGACGATCAACAAACGTCTGGGCCGTCCCGCATGTCACCCGAGCCGTTCGTGGCCGAGGAGGCGGTTGTCCCGACGAAAGCCCTGGTCACGGGGAGCGGGACCAGGGCTTCGCGGAGTGACGGTCGGGCCTCAGAGCACGACGTCCGCCGGGCCGGTGAGGATCGTGACCCCGGCACCGGCGAAGTTGGCCAGGTCGGCCAGTGCCGCCTTGCCCACCTCGCTGCCCACGGCCGCGTTGAACGACTCCTCGTCGTCGAAGGTCAGCACCGCGGCGAGGTGGTAGGCGGGCCGCTCGCCCGAGGGGGCGGCGGGACGGGTGGCGGTGTAGGAGCGCAGCCCGGGGAACTGGGCCGCGAGCGGAGCGTGCGTCTCGTTGTAGTGCTTGTCGAAAGCCGCGGCGCTCTCGGGATGGTTGTAGAGCGCGATGAGCTGGAATGCCACTGCCTGCCTCCAAGGTCGATGACTGTCGGCTGCTTCGATGAAACATCTCCCGGGCGCGCGGCGGAAGGCTCTGCCCGCGTGTCGTCAGTGGCAGCGCGGATCCCAGCCCGCGCCGGCCGGAATCACCGGAACGCCGATGGGCACGGGGATTCCGTCTCGAAATCCCAACTTTTGCGACGCCATCTTGTCGCGCGCGAGCCCCCCCGGCATAGTGGGACAAATCACAACGCGCTAGTCGCAGCGTGCACAACAGGCATTTCTTGCCTCACTCAGGCCGTTCGACCATGCGCAGCCACACGCGCGGAATTGGACAGTACGCATGAGATCCGTCCCGCCGATCCGCTCCAAGATCCTCAGGATCCTCCTGGTGCCGCTGATCTCACTGGTCGCCTTGTGGGGGTTCATCGCCTATTCGATGGTTGGCGAAACATCCGGATTCGCGCAGAGCCGGAGCGAATGGGATGTCGTCGGTGTTCCCACACGGGCGTTGATCACCGAGATCCAGCGCGAACGTCAGGCCACCGCCGTGAGCGCCGGCCGTACCGCGGACGATCCGGAGCTCGCCGCGCAGCGGCAGCGCACGGACAGCGCGGCGGCACGGATCCGGGAGGTGGCCACGACCGTCAGCGAGGAGCACCCGATCGGCACCAAGCCCGAGACCGTGCAGGCGCTCCTCGACGCGCTCGAAGGGCTGCCCGCGGTGCGCTCCGCCACCGACGAGGGGCAGATGACCCCGCTCACGGCGACGGAGAAGTTCGGCTCGCTGATCAGCGTCGCCAACCGCCAGTTCGGCGGTACGGAGCGGATCACCGAGATCTCCTCCTACCGGGTGCTGCGCGGGCTGACCGCCTACAGCTCCGCCACCGAGTACCTGGCCAGGGAGAACGCCATCCTGACCCCGGCGCTGGCCCGTGGCGAGATGACCCGGGCCGAGCACGCGGCGTTCGTCACGGCGATGACCAGCCGCCGGCTCCAACTCGTCAACGCCGAACGTGACATCGGCCCCGATCTGCGGGAGTGGCACGCGCAGCTCGTCGCGACCCCCGCCTACCAGCGGTTCCTGACGGCCGAGGACGCGGTCTACAGCTGGCACACGACCGGCAAGCTGCCGGTCTCGGCGAGCGCCTGGCACCGCGACACTCAGGCCACGATCACCGGACTCAAGAGCAACTCCGACCGGGACCTGGCCCGCGCGACCGCGAAGGGCGAGGGCCTCGTCGCGGCCGGCCTGCTGCGCATCTCGCTGGTCCTGGGGCTCGGCCTGCTCGCCGTGGTGCTGTCGATCGTGCTGTCCTACCGGTTCGGCCGTTCCCTGATCGGCGAGCTGAAGCGGCTGCAGGGCTCCGCCGTCGAACTGGCCGAGGTACGGCTGCCGCGGCTGGTCGAACGGCTGCGCAAGGGCGAGGACGTCGACCCGGCCGAGACCCCCGAGCTGGAGCGCGCCCGGACCGCCGAGGTGGAGCGGGTCGCGCAGGCCTTCTCCGCCGTCCAGCGGACCGCGGTCGAGGCCGCCATCGGCCAGGCCGTCCTGCGCAAGGGCGTCGGCCAGGTCTTCCTCAACCTGGCCCGGCGCAACCAGGCGCTGCTGCACCGCCAGCTCAACCTGCTCGACTCGATGGAGCGCAAGGTCGAGGACCCGGAGACGCTGGAAGGACTGTTCAAGCTCGACCACTTCACCACCCGCATGCGCCGGCACGCGGAGAACCTGATCATCCTGTCGGACGCGGCCCCCGGCCGGCGCTGGCGCGACCCGGTGCCCGTCTACGACGTGGTGCGCAGCGCGGTGCTGGAGGTCGAGGACTACACCAGGGTCAGCATGCCGGCGATGGCCCACGCGCCGCTGCTGGTAGGCGGCGCGGTGACCGACGTCATCCACCTCATCGCCGAACTGGTGGAGAACGCCGCGGTCTTCTCCCCGCCGAACACGATGGTGCAGGTGCGCGGCCTGACCGCGGCCAACGGCTTCGCCATCGAGATCGAGGATCGTGGCCTCGGCCTGAACCCGGCCGCTCTGGAGGAGCTCAACGCCCTGCTGGCCAACCCGCCGGAGTTCGACCTGGCGGGCAGTGACCGGATGGGGCTCTTCGTGGTGTCGCGGCTCGCCGCCCGCCACGGGATCAAGGTCGTCCTCCGCCCGTCGCCGTACGACGGCACCACGGCGATCGTGATGCTGCCGTCGAGCCTGATCACCGAATGCGGGGGCCCCGGCGCGGAGCTCGAGGTCTCGCTGTTCGACGCCGGCCGGTCGTACCCGGCCCGTCCTTCCCGGCCTGGTCCTTCGGCCGCCGGGACGCTCCGCGCCGCGTCCGCCGTACGGACGCTGAACGCCGCTCCGCCACCACCGCCCGCGCCGTCGCCCGTCGAGGCGGCCACCGCGTCGCCGCCGGACACCGACGACGACCTCGACGGCCTGCCCGTACGAGTACGGCAGGCCAGCCTCGCACCACAACTACGCAAGCCGCAGTCGCGGGACGAACCCGATGTCACCACCCGCTCCCCGGAGGAACTCCTCCGCGTCATGTCCTCCATGCAGCAGGGCTGGCGGCAGGGACGCGAGGAAGCCGACTGGCCCCACGACATGCGGAATGGAAAGGACTCCCATGGCCGACCCGAGAACTGAGCTGAGCTGGCTGCTCGACGACCTCACCCAGCGCGTCGCGGGCGTGCGCCACGCGATCCTGCTGTCCGCCGACGGTCTGACGATGGGCGGCTCGCAGGGGATGACAAGGGAGGACAACGAGCACCTCTCGGCCATCGCGGCCGGCAGCCACAGCCTGGCCATGGGCGCGGGGCGCCACTTCGGCCTCGGCGGAGTCCGCCAGACGATCATCGAGCTGGAGGGCGGCTTCCTGTTCGTCACGGCCGCGGGGCAGGGCGCCCGGCTGGCCGTGCTGGCCGCGGGTGACGCCGAGCTGGGGCTGGTCACGTACGAGATGGCCCTGCTCGTCAAGCGGGTGGGTGAGCACCTGTCCACGCAGCCGAGGGGAGCGGCCCCGGCGCCGGTATGGAACGGCACGAAACCGTGACGGACGAGGACCCCGGGCCACTGGTCAGGCTGTTCGGGCTCACGGGCGGCCGGGCGCGGCCGCACGGCGAGACGTTCGACCTGGTGGCCATCGTGAAGACGAGCAGGCTGCCGTTCGAACCGGCCGGCCTGAACCCCGAGCATCAGACGATCCTGTCCATCTGCCGCAGGCCGACCCCGGTGGCCGACGTGGCCGCGCAACTCGGCCTGCCGCTCAACATCACTCGAGTGCTGCTCGGCGACCTGCGCAGCGATGGTCTGGTGACCATCGACCCGCCCCAGAGCGCCGACCAGACGATCGACGAACGCACCTACAGGGAAGTACTGCATGGAATTCGCAGGCTCTGACCGCCTCCGGCCCACGGGGAGGTCACTCGCCGCCGCGACCGCCCTGAAGATCCTGGTGGCGGGCGGTTTCGGTGCTGGCAAGACCACCCTGGTGGGCACGATCAGCGAGATCCGGCCGCTGCACACCGAGGAGCTGCTGAGCGACCGCGGCATGGGCGTGGACGACATCTCCGGCGTCGAGACCAAGGTCACCACGACGGTGGCGCTCGACTTCGGCCGCATCACCATCCGCGAGGACCTCTGGCTCTACCTGTTCGGCACCCCGGGCCAGGACCGGTTCTGGTTCATGTGGGACGAGCTGTCGCTCGGCGCGCTGGGCGCCGTCGTCATCGCCGACACCCGCCGCCTGCAGGACTGCTTCCCTGCCGTCGACTACTTCGAGCAGCGCAGCCTGCCGTTCGTGGTGGCGGTCAACTGCTTCGACGGCGCCCGCCGCCACGATCCGGCGAAGGTACGGCGAGCGCTCGGACTGGACGAGCTCACCCCGGTCGTCATGTGCGACGCCCGCAACCGGGCCTCGGTCAAGGACGTGCTCACCACCCTCGTCACGCACGCCGTGGGAGCGGCGTACCAGAGCGTGCCCTGACCGGGCGGCCGGCGGGTGCCGGCCGCCCGATCACACCGCTCCGCCAGGGCCAGTACGGGCTCAGCAGGCCGCGTGATCAGTTCAAGCCGCCGATCCTGCCTGTGTCCCGCCCTGCTCCTGCTCAGCCATCGAACCTCCCACGTAGCCGACACCACTGTTGGTTCGGCTACGCGGAACGATGAACGCCCGGCTCACCTAGGTCAATACGTCCTGTGCGCGAATGCACCGATCACTTACCGACATGTACGGCGGGGCCGAGGGGAAGCTGCGACAACCCGGTCCACAGCACCCTCATGGCCGCCTCGACCAGGTCGGCGCGTGGCACATCCGGATGCCTCGTCCACCACTGGGCCAGGCCGTCGGTGCCGGTGATCAGCAGCTCGACCACCGCCTCGGTGATCAGCGCTCCGGGATCGAGGCCGAGCCGGCTCAGGTCGCGGGCCAGCATCGCGGCCACCGCCCGAGTGCGGGTCTCCCTGATGCCCCAGCGCACGACCTTGATCTCGGCGTCGTCCTCGTCAGTGCGGTCGAACAGCAGGCACCGAGCCTCCGGCCGGTCCTCGGCGAAGCTGAAATAGGCGTCGAAGGTGGCGCGCAGGCGGTGGCCCGGGGACCCGGAGCCGGTGATCCGCGCGCCGACATGCTCGACCAGCAGGGCGTTCTGCTCCTGGAGGACCGTGATCAGCAGCACCCGCTTGGACGGGAAGTGGTCGTAGAGCACCGAGCGGGTCACCCCGGCGGAGGTCGCGATCTCCTCCATCGCGGTGGCGTGGTAGCCCCGGGCCGCGAACACGGAGAGCGCCGCCTCAATGATGCGCGCCCGGCGGACGGATCCCGGCACGCGCCTCTTCGGCTCCCTGACTTCCACGCCCGCACCCTACCCGTTGACTCACGCGAACCAACGGCGTAAGGACCGAAATAACCGACACATGCGTCGGTTATGCAGCCTGCAGGTCGGCTGAACGGCAGGGCCTGCCACTACGCCTACTACGAGGACCCGGGCACAGCTCGGCCGAGCGCCCGTCCTCCTTCCGGCGTTCCACCGGCCCCGGCTGGGCTCTGGTGGGCGAGGCCGGTCACTTCAAGGACCCGGTGACCGCTCAGGGCATCCGCGACGCGATGCGTTTCGGCCGCCTGCCCGCCTGACCAGGAGACGAACCTGACCGGGACACGAACCTGACCGGGACACGAAAGAGCCGGGCGCGATCGTCGCGCCCGGCCCTATCAAAGGGATCCGCGGGAGATCCTGCGCCGGCGGCAGGATCTCCCCCGTCAGACTTCGCGGCTCAGAGCCCGGCTGAGGCGCTCGTTCGCCCGCCGCACTCCGCGCTCCGCCTGTCGCACACGTCGGATGCGCGAGATCAGGCGTTGCTCCTCCGCTTCGCGGTGGAGCGTTTGTATTCGGTCACTGACCAGTTCATGGTAGAGATACGGCAGTTCGAGGCCTCGGGTGAAGTTCGTGCTCATCTGTCTGTCTGCTTTCTCGTTCGTTGGTACGTGTTCAGGCTGCGACCGGGTGCTTCCGCGGGCGGCCCCTGGGCCGCTTGCGGGGTACGACGGCTCCCCGGAGGATCAGCTCGCCACCCCAGACGCCCCAGGGCTCCTCGCGCTCGAGCGCGCGGTCCAGGCAGGCCTTCTGGATCGGGCAGCCGCCGCAGAGCGCCTTGGCGAACTCGACGTCCTCCGGCGACTCGGCGAACCACAGGTCAGGGTCGGTACGACAGGGGATCTTGGCTTCGTCGATCAGGTCCATGATCGTCTTCGCCCCCATCTTGTTTCTCCTTCTGATCGATCTTTTGATCTTGGTCGGGCACCTCGTGGGTGGTGGGGGGATCACGGAAAACAAAGAGGCCGCGGATCCTGTGTACGGATCCGCGGCCTGGGGGCTGCTCTTGTGCCGGTCAGGTTATGACCGGAGCATCCCTCCAGGGTTGCGGACCACGCATTCCACCCTTGGTGACTTGCTGGGTCGGCATGTCGGCGCCTGCGGAGACGGGCGCGCCCTCAGCGCTGGCACCCAGGTGGGCGAGCGCATAGGCGGTGGCCTGACTACGGGCAGACTCGTGCTGCCGCAGCCTGGCCGGCCCATCGACGAGCCTCACCGAACTACGGCATGCGAACGTGAGCCACGGCGTGGCAGACATCTGGATGCTGATCACTGGGACTCACCTCCGCTCTGGGACAGTTGGACAGGACCGTCCGACTTGCTTGACCATGACCCTAAACCGGGAAGCCGGGAACCGGCAACATATTTTCTACCTGCGATTTTGTGACCTTGTTGTGCGGATCAGGGCCTCCTGGACGACCGAGACGACGAGCTCACCCGACGCGGTGAACATCTCACCCCGTGCGAGCCCCCGGCCCGCGCCCGCCCATGGCGACTCCTGGGCGTAGAGCAGCCAGTCATCGGCCCTGAACGGCCGGTGGAACCACATGGCGTGGTCGAGCGAGGATCCCTGCACGTCGGAGGCGCCGAACGCCATGCCGTGGGCCAGCATGATCGTGTCAACCAGCGTGAAGTCGGACGCGTAGGCGGCCAGCACCACGTGCAGCAGCGGGTCGTCGGGCAGTTCGGCGTGGTAGCGGAACCACACGTTGGTCTGGGCGCTCTTCAGGGCGGGATTCTGGTAGGCCTCCCAGGTCAGCGGAGAGGCGTAGCGGGCGTCGACCGGACGCGGCCGCGACAGCCAGTCGCGGTATTCGGGCGCGTCGCCGACCAGGCCGATCATCTGGTCCTGGAACATCGGCAGCGTCTCGGCCTCGGGCACCACCGGCATCATGGACGCCTGGTGCTCCACACCCTCCTCGAAGATGTGGAACGAGGCGGACATCGTGAAGATCGCCTTGCCGTGCTGGATCGCCATGATGCGGCGGGTGTTGAACGACCGCCCGTCGCGCAGCCGCTCGACGTTGTAGACGATCGGGATGGACGGGTCGCCGGGCCTGATGAAATAGGCGTGCAGCGAGTGCACGGTCCGGTCATCCGGCACCGTACGGCCGGCCGCGACCAGCGCCTGCGCGGCCACCTGTCCCCCGAACACCCGCTGGATGCGCTCCTCCGGGCTGCGACCACGGAAGATGTCGAGCTCGATCTGCTCAAGGTCGAGCAGATCGATGAGCTCTTTCAGCGCCTCATTCACGAATCCCCCTCGTGATTACCGTCTACCGGCAAGTCTGACTTGTCGCTCATGACACACCAAACCCGCCCACCGTATGATGGCGTGCCTTCATTTCGGTGCAGTTACGGCGAGCGTCAACCGCCGGCCGAGCGGCAGAGCCCCAGGACCGCCTCGCCGTAGCGGTCGACCTTGACCCGGCCGATGCCCGCGATCGACAGCAGCTCCTGCTCGCTCACCGGCACCCGCTCGGCGATCGCCTGCAACGTCACATCCGTGAAGACGACGTACGGCGGGACCTTCGCCTCCTTGGCCATCGCCGAGCGCCACGCCTTCAGGCTCTCCAGCAGCGCCTCGTCGTAGTCGGCCGGGCAGGTGGCGCACCGCCCCAGCTTCTGCTCCGCGGCCGCCGTCAGCGTCTTGGCGCACACGCGACAGCTCACCGGCGCCGCGACCTGGCGGCGTTCGCGGGTGGCCGAGGCGGCTCGGGGCGGGGCGGAGGCGCGGCCGGTGAGACCGTCGAGGAACCTGGACGGCCGGCGGCCCTTGCGCCCCCCGGGCGAGCGGGCCAGGGCCCACGACAGCGACAGGTGCTCGCGGGCCCGGGTGATGCCGACATAGAGGAGGCGTCGCTCCTCCTCGATCTGCTCCGGCGTCTCGGCGTAGATGATCGGGATCATGCCGTCGGTGAGACCGACCAGGAAGACGGCGTCCCACTCCAGGCCCTTGGCGGCGTGCAGGGAGGCCAGCGTGACGCCCTCGACCGGCGGGGCGTGCTGCTCGGACGCGCGGCGCTCCAGCTCGGTGACGAACTCCGGCAACTCGGCCCCCTCGGCCGCCATGTCCTCGGCCAGGTCGGCCAGCGCCTTCAGCGACTCCCACTTCTCCCGGGCCTTGCCACCGCCGGGCGGCTGCGGGGTGAGGCCGACCCCCGCCAGGATGTGGTGGACCTCCGAGGCCAGCGGCTCGCCCGACGCGGACCTGGCGGCGCCGCGCAGCAGGACGACCGCCTGGCGCACCTCGGGCCGCTCGAAGAAGCGTTCGGCGCCGCGCAACACGTAGGGGATCTCGGCCTTGGCCAGGGCCGACTCGTACGCCTCGGACTGCGAGTTGGTGCGGAACAGGATGGCGATCTCGCGCGAGGCGACGCCCCGGTCGAGCAGCTTCCTGATGGCGCGGGCGACCCCGGCGGCCTCGGCCGGCTCGTCGTCGTAGTCGGTGAAGACGGGCCTCGGCCCCTCGGGCCGCTGGGCGACGAGCCGCAGCCGGTGGGGGGACCGGCCCTTGGCGATGACCAGGTTGGCGAGGTCGACCACCTGCGGGGTGGAGCGGTAGTCGCGGACCAGCTGGATCACGGCGGCGTCGGGGTGCTCGACGGCGAACCCGGTCAGGTAGCGCGGCGTGGCGCCGGTGAAGGAGTAGATGGTCTGGTTGGGGTCGCCGACCACGCACAGGTCGTCGCGGCCACCGAGCCAGGTGTCGAGCAGGAGCTTCTGCAGCGGGTTGACGTCTTGGTACTCGTCGACCACGAAGTAGCGGTATTGCTGGCGGATCTGCGCCGCCACCTCCTGGTGCTCGGTCATCACCGCGGCGGTCAGCTCCAGGATCGTCTCGAAGTCGACCAGGTGCCGCTCACGCCTGATCTGCTCGTACGCCTCATAGAGGACGGCCACCTGATCGGCGGGAACCGGAGGCGTACGGTGATGCTTGCCCGCGGCCGCGACGTAGTCCTCCGGGCCTATCTGGGTGACCTTGGCCCACTCCACCTCGGCCGCGATGTCCCGCAGCTCGGACCGATCCGGATTTTTCCGGATCCGACGGCAGGCCTCCACCAGCACCGGCAACTTGGACTCGATCACCGAAGGCGCCTCACCGCCGATCACCCGCGGCCAGAAATAGGTGAGCTGCCGCAGCGCCGCCGCGTGGAACGTGCGCGCCTGCACCCCCGGCGCGCCCAGCGCGCGCAACCGCTGCCTGAGCTCCCCCGCCGCCCGTGTGGTGAACGTCACGGCGAGCACGCTCGGCGCGTCGACCACGCCGCTGCGCACCGCGTGGGCGATGCGGTGGGTGATGGCCCTGGTCTTGCCGGTGCCGGCGCCCGCGAGCACGCACACCGGCCCGCGCACGGCCTCGGCCACCTCGCGCTGCTCCGGGTCGAGCCCGGCCAGCACGTCGTTCACGTCGCTCACCTGTCAATCCTCCCAGCCGGTGGCGGTGCGGTGCTCCATTCTGGCAACATGCCGCCCGGTGCCCGTCCCGGTCGCCAAGATGCGAGAATCGATCACTTCCTTCACAATGGGGCCCGACCATGTCCATGGGGAAAGGCAAGGCTGTGCGATTTGCGGTTTTCGCCGGCGCGCTGGCGCTCGCAACCATCGCGCTCACACCGGTGACCGCACACGCGACCACAGGGCCCACGCCGGGACCGGAGGCCACGACACCCACCGACCCGTACGGACTCGGCGGCCTGTCGTTCGAAACCGTCTCCTACGCCTCGCAGCGCCGCCAGGACATGGACGTCTGGTGGACCTCCGACGGCACGCAGCGCCCCGGTGTCTTCCTCATCCACGGCGGCTGGTGGTCCAGTGGCGACAAGAAGGGCATGAGCGAGATCGCCCGCGGCTACGCCGAGCTCGGCTACACCGTCTTCAACATCAACTACCGGCTCACCAGCCAGGCCGCCTGGCCCGCGCAACGCACCGACGCCTTAGCCGCGATCGCGAGGGCCCGCAAGCACGCCGAGCGCTGGTCGTTCGATCCCAAGAACTACGTGGTGGTGGGGTTCTCCGCGGGCGGGCACATCGCGGGGGCCGTCGGCACCTACGGCAACGGCCTCACCGGGCTCAAGGGCGTCGTCGGCCTGTCGCCGATCGTCTCCCCGCTGCGCGCCTACGCCGATGGCGCCGCCAGCACCGATCCCTACAAGCGCAAGCTCCGCACGTCGGCGATCAAGCTGGCCGGCGGCTGCGCCCCCAAGGGCAAGTGCTCGCGGATCTGGGCCAGCATGGAGATCGCCTGGCACGCCAGCCGCAAGGACGCGCCGATGCTGACCATCCACTCGCAGGACGAGTTCGTCCCGGCCACGCACAGCCAGGTGCTCAAGGAGATGCTCGGCCAGGTCGGCGTGCCGGTGACGATCTTCACCACGCCCGGCGTGGCGCACAGCTCGGCCCTCTACCGCGAAGAGGGTGTGACCGAGCGCGTGCAGCGGTGGATAGCCGACCGCATCGGTTAGGGATTACCCGGCACTTCCCCGTTGTTGCACCGAGCGCCTGTTTCCTTGTCCTTTGGAGGGATCCACCGACATGGCGCTCACGGTCTACAGCACCACCTGGTGCGGCCCATGCAAGCGGCTGAAGTCGCAGCTGACCCGCGAGGGGATCAGCTTCGACGAGATCGACATCGAACGCGACCCGGACGCGGCTCAGTTCGTGATGAGCGTCAACAACGGCAACCAGGTGGTGCCGACCGTGGTGATCGAGACCCCCCGGGGGCGTGTGGTGCGTACCAATCCGTCCGCTCGTGAGGTCAAGGCTCTGCTCGAAGCGGCCTGACCACCAACGAGAGCCCCCGGCTTCCCGCCGGAGGCTCTGTCGGTTGGTTTACTATGCCCACGAGGACCTGGGTGGTTGAGTCACTCAGGTCCTCATCTCAGTGGACGTGACTGTCGAGCTTCTGCTCCAGACGCGCGATGTCGCCCTTGAGCTCGATCCGCAGATCGCTGATGTCGGTCTTGAGCTCGGTGCGGACACTGCTGATCTCGGCCTTGAGCTCGGTGCGGACACTGCCGATCTCGGCCTTGAGCTCGGTGCGGACACTGCCGATGTCTCGCTTGAGCTCGTTGCGGACGTCGATGATGTCGCCCTTGAGCTCGACCACGGCGTTGGTGATGGCGCCCGTCACGGCGTCGATGACCCGCCGCTCCGAGGCCTTGATCTTGTCGTCCATCAGCACTTCGATGGCCGCGTGCTGGATCGCCAGCTTCTGACGCTCGAGATCCAGGATCTCGACGATGTGAGACTCGTTCATGGGCATGAGTTTACCGCTTTCGCTACCGAAGGTGTCTTCGAATTTACGGTAAGTGACATCGGGTCACCAGTCTCCAGCCAGGGGGCCGCCGTACCAGGTCTCGATCAGCCGGCGGGCGATCGAGACCGCGGGCGGCAGGCGGATCTCGCCCGAGCGCAGCGCGTCGGACAGCTCCTCGCGGGAGAACCAGCGGGCCTCGGCGATCTCCTCGGCGTCGAGGGTGAGCGTCGTCATCAGGGCGTCGGCGAAGAAGCCGAGCATGAGACTGCGTGGGAAGGGCCAGGGCTGGCTGCCGAGGTAGCGCGGGTTGACGACGGTGATGCCGACCTCCTCGGCCACCTCCCTCACCACCGCGTGCTCCAGCGACTCACCCGGCTCGACGAACCCGGCCAGGATCGACAGGCGCCTCTCCGGCCACTGGGGGCCTCGGGCCAGCAGGCAGCGGTCGTGCTCGTCGCGGATCAGCATGATCACCGCAGGGTCGACGCGCGGGAAGTGCTGGCTGGAGTCGCGCGGGCAGACCCGGATATGGCCGCCCGCCATCACGTTCGTACGGCCGCCGCAGCGCGGGCAGAACTCGTGGGTGGTGTGCCAGGCGTCCAGCGCCACGGCGTAGACCAGGAGCCCCGCGTCACGGTCACCCAGCAGCCCGCCCGCCTGGCGCAGACCCGCGGGGACCGTCGCGCCGTCGGGCGTGTCACGCAGGCTCAGCGGGACCGTCACCCGGCCGTTGACATCGGCGGCCGGCCCGCCCGGCAGTGGCGCGGCCACCGCGAAGTAGACGACGTCGCCGTCGACGCCCAGGAGGTAGCGCTCGCCCGGCGGCGCCTCCTCGGTGGTGAACAGCACCGCCCGCACCTCGTCGCCGACCCGCCTGACCAGCGTCTGACCGTCGTGGACGAGCAGGACCCTGGTCGTCGGCTCGGCCCAGGCCCGCTCCAGCCAGGCGCCGTCGGCCCGCAGCGCGGCCGATCTGTCGATGGCGCCGCGCGCGAGGAGCAGCGGTCCGATGAGTTGCTCTGCCGCCCTGGTCTCCACGGGCCCACCTTCCCGAATCACATGCCATCCTATGACCTCAGAGTTAGCCACCGGTTACGGTATCCGGGCGGCGAGGTGATCTCTCGCGAGTTAGGATCATCCGGTTAGGTTAGCCTTACCTGATCGTCCGGGGGTGTCACGCGTTGCGGCTCTACATGACCGCGATCAAGCCGACCGATTCGGTGACCGACGGGTTCCTGCCCGCCGCGCGGGCCCTGGGCTGCCAGGTGACCATCCTGACCGACTGGCCCGACCGGCATCCTGATGCCGTGGCCTGCGACGTTCGCGATCCACGGGCCCTCATCGACGTGATCGCCGGTCTCGGCCGGCCCGACGCGATCTTCACCAACTCCGACCACCTTCAGGCCGAGACCGCCTTGGCCGCCGACTACTTCGGGCTGCCCGGCAAGGACTGGCGGGCCTGCCTGGCCGCCAAGAACAAGTTCCTGACCCGTCGCCGGCTCGCCGAGGCGGGTGTCGAACGGGTCCGCTCGGTGCGACTGGCGCCCGGCGACCCGGTGCCCGGCGGTCTCCCCTACCCCCTGGTCGTCAAGCCGCGCGAGGGAGTGGCCAGCGAGGACGTGGTGCTGGTCGAGAGCGACCTGGCCGCTGCGGTGGCCGAGGTCAGGAGGCGGCGCCCCGGCGAGGCGCTGGTCGTGGAGGAATACCTGGAGGGGCCGCTGCGCACCCTCGAAACCCTCGGCGACGGCGCCGAGCTGCGTGTGCTGGGCGGGTTCGCGACCACGCTGGGGCCGCTGCCCCACTTCGTGGAGGAGCGGCTCGACTGGGCGCCTGGAGGACCCCACGAGCACGTGCTGGCCGCGCTGCGGGCGCTGGGCGTCGGCTTCGGCGCCTGCCACACCGAATACGTCGTCACGCCCGCCGGGCCGCGCGTCGTCGAGGTCAACTACCGCGCGATCGGCGACCACTGCGACTTCCTGCTGGCCGACGTGCTCGGCGTGCCGCTGTTCGAGTGGATTCTGCGGGTGCACCTCGGTGAGCCGGTGCCCGCCGTGCCGGAGATCTCCCGGTACGGCAGCGCGGTCAGCCTGGTCGCCGACCGGTCCGGAACGATCACGTCGGCGCCCGGGGCGGAGTCGGTGGAGTCAGGCGACGTCCGGCTGTGGCACCGGCCGCTGCGATCCGTGGGCGACGTCGTCCGGCGTACCCACACCAACCGCGACTACCTGGGCGTGATCCGGGCCGTGGGGCCCGACAGGGCGCGGGTCGAGGCGGCCGTGGGCGCCTACCGGGCGGCCCGGCCCTGGGTGGTCGGGTGAGCGAGCGCGAGTCCCGTCTCGCGGCACGCGTGCTCGACGCGCTGCTGCGCGAGGACTACGGGAGGCTGTCGTCGCGGGTGAGCCGGAGCCGGGAGGGCGTCCGGATGACGCTGGCCGGCGGCCGGGCGGTGCGGCTGGCGCCGGGCCTGCTGTTCCAGGACTTCGTGGTGGCGCCTGAGGAGCGGCTGCGGCTGGGTGAGGTGCTCGACACTCTGGCCGAGGTGGCCGATCCGGCGGACGCTGAAGGGGTGGCCGCGTTCTCCGAGGAGTGCGCGCAGGCGCTGGCCGCCTCGCGACTGCACGACGAGCGGCTCGCCTCGGTGCTGGCCGCGCGGCCGTCCTACGAGTCGCTGGCCGCCTTCGTGGACCATCCCGTCTATCCGACGTCCCGTGCCCGGCTCGGGCTGTCGGCGGCGGAGCTGGTCGCGTACGCGCCGGAGTTCGCGCCCTCGTTCGAGCTGAGGTGGGCCGTGGTGCCGCGGACGGCGCTGGCGCCGGGTCCGGTCACCGAGCTTCCGCCCGACGTGGCGCCCGGCCTCGCCGCCGACGGGGTGCTGTTCCCGGTGCATCCTCTGGCCGTGGAGGAGGTACGGAAGGTAGGCGGGGTGCGGGTGCTGGACGAGGCCCGGCTCACCGTGCGGCCGACGCTGTCGATGCGGACCGTGGAGGTCGGCCCGCGGACCCATCTCAAGCTGCCCCTGCCCACCAGCACCCTCGGCGCGCGCAACCGCCGCTCCATCAAGGCCGGCACACTCGAGGACGGCGCGAGGGCGGAGCTCCTGCTGCGCCGGCTGGCCGGTCCCGACGTGCTGGTGGCCGACGAGCAGACCTACGCGCACGCGGGCCACGAGTATCTCGCCTGGATGGTGCGCCGGCTGCCCGAGGGGAAGATCGTGCCGGTAGCGGCGCTCAACGTGCCCGGCGTGCGGGCTGAGCTGGGCGACGTGCTGGGCGACGTGCTGCCCGCCTACCTGCGCCTCCTGCTGCGCTGGCACGTGCGGTTGTTCGTGCGCTACGGCGTCGCCTTGGAGGCGCACCAGCAGAACCTGGCGCTGGTCTTCCACGAAGGCCGGATGCGGCTGCTGGTCAAGGACAACGACGGGCTGCTCGCCTCCCCCGCCCGGCTGGCGGCGGCGGGGGTCGAGGCGCCGGACTTCACCGACCGGCGGATGCTGACCGACGATCCCCACGCGCTGGCCGACGTGTTCGTGACCATCACCCTGCACCTGGCGGCCGCGGCGGTCGTCTTCGGCGCGCTGCCCCACAGGCGGGCCACCGCCCTGCTGCGCGACACCCTCGCCGAGGCGCTCGACGAGCACGGCGGTGACCCCATGGCCAGGTTGCTCCGGGCCAGGACGCTCGACGCGGCCAGGCTCACCGGCAAGTCCATGATCACCGCCGGGACCCTGGTGGCCAAGGAACGGTCCGGGGCGCGTGACATCAACAAGTTCTACGGCACCAGCGGGCCCAACTACCTGAGGAGAGCTTGAATGCACGGTCTGGTCCTCGACGCGCCCGCCACGCTGGCCGAGGAGGCGACGCTGGCGGCCCTGCTCCGCTGCTGCGTGCGGGAGGTGGCCGGCCCTCGCGGGCTGGTCTGGCCCGCTCCGCCGTACCTTCTGCTGAGAGTGGCGGATCGGCTGCTGCGGGTCCGCACGCACGGAGGCGCGGCGCTGCGTTTCGACGGGCCGGCCGAGCGCCTCGACAACGGCGCCTGGCAGCCGCTGACCTCCGACGAGCTGGTACGCCTCGCCGAGGCCGAGCTGTCGGGCGGGCTGCCCACCGCCCACAATGGGGAGTTCGCCCGGCAGGTGGCCGCCAGCAGGGCCGCGGTGGCCGCGATCCTCACGGCGCGGGCCGGGGCCGAGCCACCCGCCGACCCGTGGCTGAAGTCGGAGCAGGCTCTCGTCTACGGGCACCCGTTCCATCCCAGCCCCAAGGCGCGCGGCGGTGACGAGCACGACTGGCTGCGTTACGCACCCGAGGCGCACGCGGAGTTCCCGGTGCGGCTGCTCGGGGTGCGCGAGGACGTGCTCGCGCAGGCGGGTGACACGTCGGCGCTCGACGCGCTGGGCGAGGCGCCGTCCGGCCACCGGCTGCTTCCGGCGCACCCGTGGCAGCTCGACCTGCTGCGCCCGGTGCTCGGCGCGGAGCTGGTCGACCTGGGCCCGGGGCCGGACGTGATGCCCACCTCGTCGGTCCGCACGGTCTACGCCGCGCAGGCGCAGGCGTGCCTGAAGTTCAGCCTGGACGTCCGCATCACCAACTGCGTGCGGAAGAACGCCTGGTACGAACTGGCCGGGGCGGTGGAGCTGACCTCACGGCTGGGCCCGGTGTTCGACGAGGTGTCCGCCAGGTTGCCGGGCACGCGATGGCTGCCGGAGCCCGGCTACCGTTCGGCCGCGCTCGGCACCCGGCTGCTCGAAGGACTGGGCGTGATCGTCAGGGCCAGCCCGTGGTCCGTGTGCTCGGCGGGCGTCGTTCCCGTCATGGCCGGGGCGCTGGCCCTCGACGCGCCGGACCGCGATCCGCTCGCCTGGTGGACGGCATACGTGTCGGTGGTGGCGCTGCCCGTGCTGGAGCTGTACTTCAGGCACGGCGTGATCCTGGAGCCCCACCTGCAGAACGTCCTCGTGGGCCTCGACGACGGCACGGACCTGCCCGTCGAGGCGGTGTTCCGCGACCTGGAGGGCACCAAGCTGGTCGCGGGTCGCCATGACCTCGGCGGCGTGCCGTCGCGGGTGGCGCAGGCGCTGACCTACGACGCCGAGCGCGGCTGGGACCGGGTGGTCTACTGCCTGCTGGTCAACCACCTCACCGAGATCGCCGCCACGCTCGCCGCGCCGCACGGCGACGAGGTGCTGCGCGAGCTGTGGCGGGCGGCCCGCGAGATCCTCGCCCGGCACGCCGCCGACCTCGGCTGGCCGCTCCCCCTGTCCAATCTGCTGGCCGGTGACCCGCTGCCCGCCAAGGCCAACCTGAGTGTCCGCTGGGCCAGGGCGGCCGACCGGTCCGCCGGGTACGTCCCGATCGCCAACCCGCTCGCATGATCACCCCGAGCGTCCGGGCCGCCGCCCTCCGGGCGTCCGGTGTCCCCGCCTATGTCTACGACCTGCCCGCGCTGGACGAGCACGCCGCCTCGGTACGGTGGGCGCTGCCGGACGTCGAGCTCTACTACGCCGTCAAGGCCAACCCGGACCCCGAGCTGCTGCGCGTGCTGGCCCGGCACGTCGACGGCTTCGAGGTCTCCTCGGGCGGCGAGCACGCCCACGTCGCCGGGCTCTTCCCGGATATGCCGCTGGCCCTCGGCGGGCCCGGCAAGACCGACGCCGAGCTGCGGCTGCCCTGCCATCGGCTGCACGTCGAGTCGCCGGGCGAGCTGCGCCGTCTCCTCGCCACCGGCCGGGAGGCCGACGTGCTGCTCCGGATCAACCCCGATCTTCCGGTCGAGGGGGCCGCGCTCACCATGGACGGGCCGTTCGGCATGGACGAGGCCGGCGTCGAGGAGTGCCTGCCGCTCTTCACCGACCGGGTACGGCTGCGCGGCCTGCACGCCCACCTGGCCAGCGGCCTCGACGCCGAGCGGCTGCTGGACCTGGCCGAGCGGCTGCTGGACACCGACCACGCCGAGGTCAACCTGGGCGGCGGCATGGCCGTGGACTACGGGGCGCCGGAGGAGAGGTTCGACTGGGCCGGCTACGGCGCGGGCCTGGCCAAGCTGCGCCGGGCGGGGCAGCACGTGCGGGTGGAGCCGGGCCGGGCGCTGACCGCCTACTGCGGCCACTACGTGACCTCGGTCGTGGACGTGAAGCGGGTGCGCGGTCAGGCGTACGCCATCCTGCTGGGCGGCACCCATCATCTGCGCACGCCGGTGACCAAGGGGCACGACCAGCCGTTCACCGTCCTGCCCACGGGCGGCGGACCGGGCGTGACGGACGAGCCGGTCACGCTGGTCGGCCAGCTGTGCACCCCCAAAGACGTTTTCGCCCGAAATATCGTGACTTCAGTGCGAGTGGGGGACACGGTGGTGTTCGCGATGGCCGGGGCCTACGCCTGGAACATCTCCCACCACGACTTCCTGATGCACCCCCACCCGGCGTTCCACTACGTCTGAGGGCCACTACGTCTGAGGGCCGACCGGCACCGCCTCGATGAGCGCCACCAGGCCGTCGGCGCCGAGCAGGTCCACCGGGCGGACGGTCCGGTTGGCGCGCACGTAGTGGAAGGCCGCGCCCACCCGGTCGAGCGGCACCCCGGCCAGGTGCGACCAGGCCAGGCGGTAGGCGGCCAGCTGCACCGACGCGGCCTCGGCCGCCCTGCCCTTCGGCGGCTCGCCGGTCTTCCAGTCGACCACCTCGTAGCGCCCGCCGGGCAGCTCGAAGACCGCGTCCATCCGGCCGCGCACCAGCCGGTCGGCGATCATGGTCTCGAACGGCACCTCCAGGTCGAGCGGCCGGCGTTCGGCCCATTCGCTCCGCTCGAAGAGCCGCTGCAGGTCGGCCAGACGCACGTCGGCCTCCTCCACCTCCTCCACCAGGTCCAGATCGAAGTCGTCGAGCAGCCGCTGCTGGTCCCAGCGCGACTCCAGCCACTTGTGGAACGAGGTGCCCCGGCGGGCCAGCGGCGCCGGCTTGACCGGGACCGGACGGCGGATCCTGCGGGCCAGCTCACGGGCATCGGCCGCCAGCGTGACCAGCGACGACACGGTCAGCTTGGACGGCAGCTCGACGGTCGTCGACCCGCGCCGCCGGTGCAGCTCCCGCTCGCGGAGCAGCAGGTCGGTGTCGCGTTCCCAGGCCCGTACGCGTTCCTCCTCGAACGAGCGCAGCGGCTCGTCCTCGGCCGGGACCAGGTCTCCCGCCAGCGCGTCCTCCACCAGCCGGGCGCCGTCGAGCACCGACTCGTACCGCAGCCCCTCGGGCGTGACCGGCCAGACGGCGGCGGCGGGCTCGGCGAGCAGCGGATTGGTCGTGCCCTCGGCCAGGGCGGGCGCCCAGAAGGCCACCCGGTCGGCGGTGTCGGCGATCTCCAGCAGGAAGTCGGACGGCTCCAGCGGCTTGGACGCGGTGCCCCAGCGGTAGCCGGAGGCGATCAGGTGATAGTGGGCCCGGGTCACGGCCACGTACGCGAGGCGCCGCTCCTCCATGAGGTCGCGCTCGCGGCAGCTCTCGTCGAACGCGGCCAGCTCCTCCTTCGACAGCCCGGTCAGCCGGGGCAGGTCACCGACGTCGCCGCGCAGCGGATAGGGCAGCTTGCGGGGGTTCTCGGTCCAGCGACTGTTGGTGACCGGCGTGGCCGGGAAGACGCTGCCGGTCGCGATCGTGCCCTTCGAGCTGACCAGCTGCGACAGGCCCGGCACGACCACCACCGGCCACTCCAGGCCCTTCGACGCGTGGACGGTCATCAGCTTGACGCTGTTGCTCTCGCCGACCCGGCCCGCCTCCAGCCCGAACTCCTCGCTCTCCGCCGCCTGCAGGTAGGCCAGGAACGCGCCGAGCGTCGGATCCTCGGAGTCGCCCGCGAACCTGGAGGCCGCGTCGAGGAACGCGTCGAGGTCGGCCCGGGCGGCGAAGGCACTGACCGTGCCTCCTCGCGCCGCGACCTCGATGTCGAGGCCCAGCCTCCGCTCCACCTCGGTGATCAGGTCGGGCAGCGGCTGCCCGGTGTGCGCCCTGAGCTGGCGCAGCTCGTACGCCAGCGTGACGAGCCGGGTCCTGGCCAGCGGCGAGAACGCCTCCAGCCACGCCTCCCGATCGGGCAGCTCGTCGAGCGCGTCGACCAGGCTGCCGCGCTCCTCGGCCAGGTCGGCCACCACCTGGTCGAGCGGGTCCTGCTCCCGGCGGCCCCCGCGCGACTCTCGGGTCAGCTCCCGGGCGTACTCGCCGAGCACCCGGAGGTCGGCGGGCCCGATCCGCCAGCGCGGCCCGGCCAGCAGCCTGGCCAGCGCGTCACCCGCCGTCGGGTCGTAGAGCACCCGCAGCGTGGCCACGATGTCGTTGACCTCGGGGACGGTCAGCAGGCCGCCCAGACCCACCACCTCGACCGGGATGTCACGCTCTTCGAGCGCCCTGCGCAGCGCGGGGAACTGCGCGCGCTTGCGCGCCAGGATCGCCACGTCCTGCGGCTGCACGGCCAGGGTCTTCTTGCGCTCGCCGTCGCCCCACGGCAGGCCGTCGGGCGCGACCTCCTGGCCGAGGATCGCCGCAACGCCGTCGGCGATCCACTTCGCCTCGTCCTCGGCCGTCTCGTGGAACGCGCAGGTGACCCGGCCGCGGTCGATCCGGTTGGGGCCGGGCACGAGCACCGGCACCTCTCGGGCCTCCATGCGCAGCGGCAGCTGGACACGGGCGGCCACGTCGAGGACGCGGTCGCCGTTGCGGAAGCTGACGCCGAGCTGCCGCACCGGGGCCGGATCGCCGGCGCCGGTGCGGAAGTCGGTCGGGAACCGGCGCAGGTTGCCCGCCGAAGCGCCGCGCCAGCCGTAGATCGACTGGCAGGGGTCGCCCACCGCCGTGACGGGGTGGCCGTTGCCGTACAGGCTCCGGAGCAGCACCAGCTGGGCGTGGCTGGTGTCCTGGTACTCGTCGAGCAGCACCACCGCGAACCTGGAGCGCTCGATCTCGCCGACCTCCCTGTGGTTGGCGGCGATCCGGGCGGCCAGCGACATCTGGTCGCCGTAGTCGATGACCTCCCTGGCGCGCTTGAGCCGTTCGTACGCCTCCACCAGCGGCAGCAACTGCTCCCGCGCGGCCTGTACGCTGCCCGGCCTGCGCTGCGCGAGCGTGGTGCGGCCCGGGAGCCCGGCCTGCCGTTCCGCCAGCCACTCCCCCATCCGCCGCACGTCGGCGGCGGTGCGCAGGTGCTCCGACAGCTCACCGGCGAGCTCCAGCACGGCCGCGGTGACCGACGGCGGGCCGAGCTCGATCCGGTCCATCGGCCCGTCGTACCTGGCCACCACCCGCGACGCCAGCTGCCACGAGACGGCCGGCGTGACCAGCCGCATGGTCGGCTCCAGCGCCTCGCGCAGCGCGTGGTCGGTCACCAGCCGGGCCGCGTAGGCGTGGTAGGTGGAGACGGTCGGCTCCTCGTCGAGCAGCCCCGGCTCCATCAGGCCGGCCTCGGCCAGGCCCGCGAGCCGTTCCCTGACCCTGGTGGCCAGCTCGGCCGCGGCCTTGCGGGTGAACGTCAGGCCGAGCACGTTCTCCGGCTTGACCAGGCCGTTGGCGACCAGCCAGACCACCCGGCCGGCCATGGTCTCGCTCTTGCCCGAGCCGGCGCCCGCCATGACGACCATCGGTTCGAGCGGGGCCTCGATGACCTCGGCCTGCTCACGGGTCGGCGGCAGGACACCGAGCTTCGCGGCCAGCTCGGCGGGACTCAGCACACCTGACCCCCGTTGTCGTTGACCGGGCAGCTCGCCCTGGCCGCGCAGGTGCGGCAGCCGTCGTTGACCTTGGCCTGGAAGAACGGCCCCGACATGCCGATCGCGACGGTGTCGACCAGGTTCTTGGCCCAGCCGGGGTCGGCGTCGTCGGCGAGCGCGCCCTGCTGCTGTTCGAGGGCATCCTTCTTGCCCGCCGCCTTGCCCAGCTGGACCAGCGCGGCGCCGCCCGGCTCGGTCATGCCGTGCCTGGCGAACGCGCCGAGCAGCGCGGCCAGCTGGTAGACGCCGAGCTGGGGATGGCGGTCGAGCTCGCCCGCCTTGGGTTTGGAGCCGCCGGTCTTGAGGTCGATGATCACCGCTCGGTTCTCCGAATCGCGCTCCACGCGGTCGACCCGGCCCTTGATCTGGACGCCGTCGCTCACGGTCGCGGTGAAGGCCTCCTCCAGCGCGACCAGCTCGCGGGGGTTCTCCTTGTGCCAGCGCAGGAACTTGCCGATCATCTGCTCGGCCACCTGGCGCTGCTTGCGGTTGAACCACACGCCGCCGAAGTCGAGCTCGTTCCAGATCTCGTCGAGGCGCTCGCCCAGCAGCTCCTCGTTCGGCAGGTCGGTCGCGGCCAGCACGGCGAGCGCGTGGATGACCGTGCCGAGCCCCTGGGCGGAACTGGTGCCGGCCGCCCCGACTGCCGTCTCCAGCAGCCAGCGCAGGCCGCACTTGCTGAAGCTCTCGACCGCCGACGGGGAGATCCTGACGACGTCGTCCGGCCAGCTCAGTGGGCGGTCGTCGGTCATGGTCGTGAGGGCGTACCAGTCGCCGGGGTGCGCGCCCTGGACTCCAGCGGCGGCCAGCCGGGCGAGCTGCTGGGCGGCCTTCTGCCGTACCTTCGCCGATCTGGTGGGGTCGGTCACCGCGCTCCGGAGGTCGGCCACGAGGGCCGACATGTTCAGCCACCGCGCCCGGTCGTCCACCGTGGCCGTGTCGACGGCGCCCGGCATCAGCTCGCTCAGGAACCGGGACGGCCGCTCGTCGGTGTCCTCGCCGCCGACCGCGGTGACGACCAGCCTCTTCCTGGCCCGCGTCGCGGCCACGTAGAACAGCCGGCGCTCCTCGGCCAGCAGCTTGGACGCCAGCGAAGCCGCGCTCGGCCGTGCCCCCTCCACCACCTCGACCAGATCCTCGACCCCCAGCATCGAACCCCTCAGCCGCAGGTCGGGCCAGACGCCCTCCTGCACGCCCGCGACCACGACCACGTCCCATTCGAGCCCCTTGGACCGGTGCGCGGTCAGCACCCGCACCGCGTCGCCGTCGGGCGCCCGCTCGGCCAGCGTGTCACCCGGGATCTCCTGCGAGGCCAGATCGTCCAGGAACACCTCGGGCCCCGCCTTCGGCATCCGGTCCACGAACCTCGCCGCGTGGTCGAACAGCGCCACCACCGCGTCGAGGTCGCGGTCGGCCTGCGCCCCCCTGGCGCCCCCCGCCAGGCTCAGCTCCGTCCACCGCTCGGCCAGGCCGCTGCCCTGCCAGACGGCCCACAGCACGTCCTCGGCGGTGCCCTGCCGGCCCACGGCCTCCCGGGCCGTGGTCAGCAGCCTGGCCACCCGCTCGACGGGCAGCGCGACGTGCGGCTCCACCCGGGTCAGCTCCCGCACGTCCCGCACGGCCGCCACCAGCAACTCCCCGGACGAACGCGCTCTCGACGAGTACGGGCCGGCGCCGTCCTCCTCCGGATCCTCGGCGACCTGCTCGTCACCCGGCCCGCCTTCTGGGACCGCGTGTTCGGTGGACGGGACGGCGTCGTGCTCCGCGTCCGGAGGGCTTGCCTCGGACGTGGCGGTGGGCGGTGCGCCGTCGATCGCCTCGTTCTCGGCGATCTTCAGGGCTCGGCGGAGCCGCCGGACGCCGATCATGTCCGTGCCACCGAGAGGGCCGGTCAGCAACTCCTCGGCCACGCCCTCGTCGAGAGCCTCGGGATCGAGCGCCACCCGGAGCATCGTCAGCAGGGGCCGTACGCCGGGCTCCTGCGCGATCGGCACCTCGTCGCCCGCCACCATCGTGGGCACCCCGGCACTGACCAGGGCCCGCCTCAGCAGAGGCACCTGCCGGGTGGCGGAGCGCACGAGCACCGCCATCCGATGCCACGGCACCCCGTCGATCAGGTGAGCCCGGCGCAGCGTGTCGGCCACGACGGCCGCCTCCTGGCTGATGCTGTCGGCGAGCAGCACTCGCACCTCGCCGGGCTCGGCGTCGTCCACGGGCACCAGCTCCCGATGCCCGTGCGTCCGCCGCCCCCCGGTCCGCGGTCCGCCGGGGACCGGATCGGCCGCGGAACCGGCGGTCCCCTCGCCGAAGTCGAGGACGGGAACGGGTGGCGCGTCGAGGACGGGTGTCGCGTCGGGGGTGGGGGCGGCGGGGAGCCGGGTGGCTACGCGGCGCGACGCCTCCAGCAGGTCGGGCCCGCTGCGCCGGCAGACGCGCAGGGCCAGGACCGGGGCGTCCCGCCCGTCGAGGGTGCGAAACCGTTCCGGAAATTTCAGGATCCCGCGCACGTCGGCCCCCCGGAACCCGTAGATCGACTGGTCCGGATCGCCGACCGCGATCAGGTCACGCCCGTCACCGGCCAGCTGCCGCAGCAGGAACTCCTGCGCCGGATCCGTGTCCTGGTACTCGTCCACGAAGACCACGTCGTGCGCCGCGCGTTCCCTGCGACGCACGTCGGGGTCGGTCAGCAGCGCCGCCGCGGCCCTGATCAGCTCGGCGTAGTCGAGGGCCGGCTCCGGATCGAGGTCGAACCGGGCCTGGTAGCGCAGCGCGAACCGGCCGACGGCCGCCCAGTCGGCCCTGCCGTACCGCCTGCCCAGCTCCTCCACGCGCTCACCGTCGAGCCCGCGCTCGTACGCCCGCGACAGGAAGTCGCGCAGTTCCTCGGCGAACCCGCGCGTCTTCAGCGGCTCACGCAGCGAGGCCGGCCATTCGGGCGCCCCGTCCTCCAGCTCGCCGTGCAGCAGCCGGCGTATCTCCAGCAACTGCTCGGGACCGGTGAGCAGGCGCGGCGGCAGCTCACCGGCGAGCACCGCCTCCCGCCGGAGCAGGGAGTAGGCGTAGCTGTGGAAGGTCAGCGCCAGCGGGGTCCTGGTCGTGCGGCGGAGGCGCCCGGTGACACGTTCGCGCAGCTCACCGGCGGCCTTGCGGCTATAGGTGAGGATCAGCACCCGCTCGGGATCGACCCCGCGCCGCTCGATGCGCTCGACCACCGACTCGACCACGGTCGTGGTCTTGCCGGTGCCGGGGCCCGCGAGGACGAGCAACGGGCCACTCCCGTGCCGGACCACGGCACGCTGGTGCTCATCGAGCACAGGGGCCTCGACAGGCCCCCCGCCTCCACGTCGCACCAATCGCCAGGTCTGACCACTCACAACACTAGATTCCACCAGACCACAGGGGTAGATCGTGCCGAGTTGACCGGCCTCCCGCCGAAACCGCCCACGATATCGCGGCAAATATCCACGTTCTCGCCGACACGCCGCCCAGAACCGTACGCCTACCGCCAGGGCAGACGGCGTTGGAGGTCTGAGGCGGGCGGCTAGGAGAAGATGCGGTCGACCACGCGGGCCGTGGCCTTGCCGTCGTCCCGGGGAGCGAAGGTGGCCCGGAAGGCGTCGTAGCGGTCGGAGTAGGTGGCCGCCACCTCGTCGATCGACCGCAACGCCTCGATGACCTCGGCCGAGGTCGACAGCAGCGGCCCCGGAGCGGTCTCCGGCAGGTCGATGTAGAGCCCTCGCTTCGAGGCGTACTTCGCCAGGTCGTAGCCATAGAAGACGATGGGCCGGCCGGTGGCGGCGAAGTCGAACATGACCGAGGAGTAGTCCGTGACCAGCACGTCGGTCACGAGCAGGAGATCGGCCATGTCCGGATAAGTCGTGACGTCGCGGGCGATGTCCGGGACCGCCGGCACCGCCTGCATGGCGTGCCCGCGCACCAGCAACTCGTGGTCGGCGCCCAGGGCCTCACGCGCCTTGGCCAGGTCGAGCTTGACCATCGCGTTCTTGCGGTCGTAGTCGCGCCAGGTCGGCGCGTAGAGGACCACCCGCTTGCCCTCGGCCAGCCCCAGCCGCTCGCGCACCGAGGCCGCGAGCCGGTCGCGGTCGGGCGAGGAGAGCACGTCGTTGCGCGGCAGCCCGCTCTCCAGCACCTCGCCCTGGTAGCCGAACGCCCGGCGCAGCACCGGCGTGGCCCACGGCGACTGCGACAGCAGCACGTCCCAGCCGCGCACCTCGGCCACCTGCCGGTGGTAGACCGGCGGGCGCGGGTCGCGGGCCATGTGGGGCTGGTCGTTGCCGATGTGCTTGACCGGAGTGCCGTTCCACGTCTGCAGCACGACCTGGTCCTCGCGGGAGCGGAACCACACGGGCAGGAAGGCGTTGGTCACGATGTAGCGGGACCTGGCCAGGGCGGCGTGGTGCTCGCGACTGCCCGCGCGCACCACGGTCGCGCCGCCCGGCGGGACGAACGCGCCGTCCTTGACGATCCAGATGTGCTCGCGGTCGTCGCCCCGGCGCAGCCGCTCCTCGTAGACGGCCCGGACGCTGTCGGCGTAGAGGCGCCCGTCGTTGACCACGTAGACGGTGGCGTCGTTGAGCGGCTCCGTACGCTGCGCGGGGTAGAAGACGCGGCGCAGCACATGGGTGCCGGCCACGCCCTTCTCGCCGGCGGGACGGTCCTCCTCGACCGTGACCACCGGCACGTCGAAGCGGGTCGACACCATGCGGTAGACACGGCCGTCGAACGTGCGCGGGTCCTCGTCGAGGCCGGACAGCGCGGCGTGGTCCATGCGCAGCGGGACGATCTCGCCCGACGGGTGGCGGATGGACATGTTCCAGGTGCCGGACGACAGCGGCACCGCCTCGCCGAAGCGGTCCATGGTCGAGGGGGCGAGCCGTACGGAGAACTCGTCGCCCGAGCGGTCCATGGGGATCCAGTAGCACAGCCCCGAGCGGTGCCGCAGGGTGACGACGCGCGGCCCGGCGGCGTCGGGGTAGCGGCCACGCAGGACCAGCGACTCGCCCTCCCAGACCGCCGAGGTGATCACCGGGCGGATGCGGTGGGCGGACACGATCACGCGATCGCGGCGGTCGCCGAGCACCGTGATCTCGCGGTCGCCGGACGGCACGCGGATCTCGCCCGAGTCGGCGAGCATGACGGACGCGGCGGGGTCGCCCTTGGGCTCGACCCAGAGCCGCCGCCCGTCCTTCTCCTGCAGCAACGCGGGGACGGCGAGGCTGATCAGGACCTCCGTGCCGTTGGCGACGGGGGCGAACTCGGCGGCCATGCGATGCCCGCCGAGGCGGGCGTGACCCTTGGTGACCGTGCGGCCCGGCAGGAAGATCTTGAGGTCGAGGTGGTCGTCGTGGACGGAGGCGTCGGCCAGCTCGGCGCGGTTGGGCTGGAGCACGACCTGCAGGGCGCGGTCGGAGGTCCAGACCGGCCTGGCCCACAGCCCCGGCCGCAGCTTGCGCCCGGCGGGCCGCTCGGGCCGGCCGATCGACGAGCCGCGCAGCAGGCCCGTCCCCCGGGCGCCGCGGCTCCAGAACACGATCTCGGCACGCCAGGTCGTCGCGTCGCGGACGGCGGGCCGGTGGCGCATGCGCCGCCGGACAGCGGAGACCAGACCCCGCACCGCGCCGCGCCAGCGCAGCGCCCACGGGTTGAGGTCAGCGGAGAAACCGGACCAGTCGTAGTTGCAGCCCGGCTCACGGGCGCCGTGAGTGGCCTCGGGGGCGAGCACGCGGCGGGTGCGCAGGCGTACGGGCGGCAGCCAGCGCGGCCCGCGCAGCACCACGGTCGCCCGGTTGAACCGGCGGCTGCGCACCGAAAGGCCGGCGAGGTAGGCGAAGCCGGTGACCCGCAGTCTGCCGTCGATCCACTGGATGTCGTCGATGTGGGTGACGGGCACCATGTCGGCGCGCCGCAGCCGGAACAGGGCGGGCGGGAGCTCGTCGCGGAACGGCAGCTCGGCGTACCAGCGCAGGCCCTTGCGGATCCGCTTGGACGGCTCGGCCGAGGCCGCCACGACCTTGGTCAACGTGTCGCCCTCGACCAGCTCGGCGTCGGGCCGGTGCTCGATCAGATGGCAGAGGAGACGCCGGGCGACGGGCAGCTCGCGCTTGACGCCGGGGTCGACGGCCGCCAGGTAGGGGCGGACCAGGGTGAGGAGCTCACGCCTGCGCGGGACGCCACGCTTGACCGCGAGGTCCATCCGGGCGGCCAGCGGCCCGCTGAGCACCTCGCTGTCGAACGCCGCGTCGCGACCACCGGGGCCCACGGCCCGCATGACCGCGTCGAGGGGCTCGCCGCGGTCACAGAGGTCCTGGACGACCTTCAGGCGGTCGGCGGCCTGATCGCCGCCCTGGCTCTGGGCTGTGCCGCCCTGGCTCTGGGCTGTAACGCCGGTGGCCATCGGGGGACCGCCTTTCGGACCGCCATCACTGTTCAGCCCATGCTAAGGGGAGTCATCTGCCACGGATCCGCCAAGCGGACAAACCCGCAGGTTAAACGCTTTCCTGAGAATCCGCTGAACGCCCGCCCCACCGGGCCCGCCGCATGTCGACCCGGTCGCCGCGGAGCGGGGTGCCTTCGTCCCTCCAGTGGGCCAGGCAGCGTTGCTCGTGGTCAGGGGCGCCCGTACCGTCGGCGTGGACGACCCGCCACCAGGGCACCCCGCCGCCCCACGTCGACATGACCCGGCCCACCTGCCGAGGCCCGCCTTCGCCGAGATACTCCGCGATGTCGCCGTACGACATCACCATGCCCGGGGGGATGGACTCCACCACCTCGAGCACGCGCTCGGCGTAGGGGTTCACGGGCGCCATTCGGCTGGGCCGGCCTCGATGATCTCGTCGAACTTGCCCATCTCCATCGCGGTGCCGTCGGCCAGCACCTCGAGGACCCCGTCACGCAGCGCGTAGATCTCGCCGTCCTCGCCGACGAGCCTGGCGCCGAGCAGGGTGGCCACCCTGACGAGCTGGGCCACCTGCCAGTCGGAGCCGGGCTCGCCGACCAACTGGCCCTGCCAGCGCCCCACAGCGTGTGTGCCGCCGCCATGCCTGGCGACGATCTCGTGTGTCTCGCGCAGCTCGAATCCGGCCGGCGAGATCGCCTTCGCCAGGTCAGGGAAGGCGATCGGTGCCTCCCGAACCACGCGGAGCTCGTATCCCATGAGGCGCGACCATAGCGGATCTTTAACCTTTGCGCTGATTGAGGACGATGATCGCCCCGGAGAAGGTGACCAGCGCGAGCAGCACGCCTCCGCCGTACAACCAGAGCCGCCAGGGATCGGGGCCGGGCTGAGACAGCGGCGGCGAGTCCTTACCCACTCCGAAGTGCAGGTTGTTGGGCACGGCCAGCTCGGATCTGACGCCGGCGAGCTTCGCGGCGGCGTTGAGCGCCGCGCCCGCGTCGACCACGCCGAACCCGGTCTTGTCGTCGTATCCGGCCGCCGGACGGCCCCGGGCGCCGTCGATCAGCGCCTGCGCGACCTGTTCGGGTGGCATGGCCGGATGGCGCGACTTGATCAGCGCGGCCACGCCCGCCACCAGCGCGCCGGCCGGGCTGGTGCCCTTGGCCAGCTCGTAGCCGCCGGTGCGCCTGATGACCGGGACGTCCATTCCGGGCGCCGCGACGAGCACGGACAGGTTGTCGCTGCTGAACGCGGCGCCCCTGCCCTGCCTGTCTACGGCCGCCACGCCGATGACCCCGGGGTATCCGGCGGGGAAGCTCCAGTAGGAGGTGCCCTTCTCCTTGGCGTAGCCGGTCTGCCCGTCGTTGCCCACGGCTGCGACCAGCACGACGCCCTTGCCCAGCGCGTAGGAGACCGCCTCACGCTCGGACTTGACCGGTCCGTACGTCCCGATGGACATGGTGATGACCTTGGCGCCGTGGTTGGCGGCGTAGCGCAGGGCCCGGGCCAGCGGGCTCTCCACCGTGCTCTCCGCCTCCTTCAGGGGGTCGAGGCTGTCGACCGGCGGATCCTCGGTCACGGCCACGGGCAGCGACAGGATGCGGGACTCGGGCGCGACCCCGACCAGTCCGTCGCCGGCGCCGGAGCCGGCGACGAGCCCGGCCATGGCGGTGCCGTGCCTGCCGGGCTCCACCTTGCGGTCGAGGGAGGCCGAGCTCATGTCGGGGCCGAGGGTCACCCGGCCGCGCAACTCGCTGACCTCGGCGTCGACGCCGCTGTCGATCACGGCCACGGTGACGCCCGCGCCCTTGGTGACGGTCCACGCCTGCTCGACGTTGAGCGCGTCGAGGACCCACTGCTGCCGCTCGCGTACGGGCTCGTCGATCGCGGGCCCGGGCAGCAGGAGGGTCGCGGCGGTCAGCGCGCGCGCGACGACGCTCAGCACACGTTCCCCTGGGTGCACGGCGGGACCTTGGGCGGATCCGCGAGGAAGTAGGCGATCTGGTTGCCGATCGACTTGGCGGCCGACCAGAGCTCGCTGTGCAGGATCTCCTCCTGGGGAATGGCGGCCCGGGTGCGCGCGTCGGCGTAACCCCCGGTGGAGAAGACGATGTACGGCCCGGCGCCGACCCAGCCGGTGCGCTGGCGCTGGGCGTTGCCGAACCGCTCGGTCACCGTGTCGGGGAAGGCGACGGGCAGCACGCCGACCCGGTCGTCCTGGCTGAGCTGCTCGGTGGCCGAGAGCCTGGAGTCCTCGTCCTTCAGCACGGCCACCCCGACCGTGAAGACGAACGTGGACGTCTGGTCGACGTAGGTGGCGCGGAGCATGGTGACACAGCCGTGGTCGTCGAGGATGCCGGCCACCGAGGTGTCCACGGCGTCACGGCACGCGGTCTCGGGGGCGATGCCGACGCGCCTGGCGTACTGCTGGGCCCGGTCGAGCCCGACGTACTTCACCTCTTCGGGGAACACACCGGTCGCCGGCCACGCCTGCCAGCGCCGGGCGATCTCCTCCTGCTTGTAGCGGGTCTGCTCGGCCCCGGTCAGCGGTCGCGACCTGGTCTCGGCGAACAGGCCGATGGTGCCGATCAGCGCGACGAGCGCCGACATGGTCAGCACGGCACCCACGAGCAGCACGAACCAGCGGCGGTAGCGCACGCCCTGCCGGAGCGCCTCCGCCTCCACGCGTTCGCGGACGGCCGTGGCGCGGCGGGAGGAGGCGGCCGGCCAGGCGCGCACGCGTGAGCCACGGCCCGCGGGCGCGCCGAGCGGGTTTCTCCGTCCCGGTGTGGCTCCGGTGCCGCGTGGCAGCCCTGAGGTGGACCTACGTGCCTTCACCACCGCCTCGTTCCCAGGCTCGGCTCGTGTCTATTTCGTCCCCCTAGATGCACGGATCATGCGTCTTGAGGACGCTGGGCGCGACGGACGCGCCTGACCAGGACATATATCAACATCAAGGATGCCAGCGCCCCTATGCCGGCCGCCACGGCGATCGTGCCGTAGACCGTGACCCGGCTCTGGTCCCTGACCACCACCCTGATCGGGCCGGCGGATCCGCCGCCGATCGGAGCCGACGGGTCCTGTGCCTGCCTGCCCCGCGCGCTCTCGGTGTGCCCCGCCAGCCGGGCCGCCTCGGTCAGCGCCCTGGCCGCGTTGACCACACCGAACCCGGTGCCCGTGTCATAGCCGCCGGGCGGGCGGTCGGTCGCGCTCGCGGTCATGGCCTGCGCGATGAGCGCAGGCGACATTTCCGGATATTTTGCCTTAATGAGGGCGGCGACGCCGGACACCAGCGCGGTGGCCTGCGAGGTCCCCCTGCCCACCCAGTACTCGTCACCGGGCCCGGCCCCCATGATGTCGACCCCGGGAGCGGACACCAGCACCGACGAGTTCCAGTTGGAGAACGTCGCCCGCCGCAGCCGCCGGTCCGTCGCCCCCACCGACACCACCCCGGGGAAGGCCGCGGGATAGGAGTAGGGTGCCGACCCCGCGCGGCCCGGGCGGCGCGCCCCGTCGTTGCCCGCGGCGGCCACCAGCACCACGCCCTTGGAGATCGCGTAGCGGACCGCGGACCGCTCCTCCTTGGTCGCCAGCTCCTTGGAGATCGACATGTTGATCACGTGGGCGCCCTGGTCGACCGCGTAGCGGATGCCCTTTGCCACCACGTCCTCGAAGCGCTCGGCGGAGTTGAACTCCCGGAACCCCGGCTCCTCGTCCTCCAGGATCACGCGGACCGACAGCAGCCCGGCCTTGGGCGCGACACCGATCACGCCGCGCCTGCCGCCGGGCCCGTGGCCGTGCCCGGCGATCAGCGACGCCATGTACGTGCCGTGCAGGCGGCGCGGCGCCACCCCCGGCGGGTTGGCCCCCTCGGTGAAGTCCTCGCCGACGGTCACCGAACCGTTCAGGTCGCGGTGGTGCGGGTCGACGCCGGAGTCGAGCACGGCCACGAGGACGCCCTCGCCCTTGCTGGTCCGCCAGGCCTCGGGCAGCGCCAGCGTGTCGAGCACCGGCCGCTGTCCCGCTCGCACGTCGTCGGCGAGGGCGGGGTCGCCGCCCAGCAGCACCACCCCGGCCACCGCCAGCGTGGCCGCGCACCTCAGCACTGCCACTCCGCCGCCCCGCAGTCGGGCATCCGCGGCGTGCTCAGGTCGGCCAGGACCCGCTCGGAGATCTCGCTCGCGAAGGCGAAGATGGCCGGCCGCTGCTCCCCCGCCGCCCGCGCGGGCCGCCCGTCGACCTGCCCGGCCGTGGTCAGCACGAGGTAGGGGCCGGCCTGGCGTACGGTGCCGGCCTGGCGTACGGAGGGGGTGAAACGGTCGGAGAGCGTGCCCTTGAAGGCCACCGGGCGCAGGCCGGGCACCGGTTCGCCGCCCTCGGGGAAGGCGGACTTGGCGCGGGCGGCGCTCAGCTCGTCGGGCAGGGCGACGACGCCCACGGTGACGAGCACGCCCCGCAACGCGTCGATGTACGTGGCGCGGAGCACTCCCCTGCAGCCGGCCCGGCGCAGCGCCGCGGCCGCCCTGGAGTCGACCGCACCGGCGCAGGCCGCGAGCGGCGAGATGCCGATCCTGCTGGCCCGCTCGCGCCCGCCCTGCTCGGCGGAGTAGGGCAGCGTGGCCGGGAAGACGCGCCCGGACGCCCAGGTGCGCCACCGCTCGGACACCTCCCGCTCGGCGGCGACGTGGAGCTCGACGCGGGTCGGGCCCCTGGTCAGCTCGGTGCCCGCCGCGCCCGCCGCGACACCGGCGGCCACCGCGCAGACCATGGTCAGCACTGAGGCCACTACCAGAGGCGGCCAGGGGCGAGCGGTGTCCACGGCACCGACCTTAATGCGGGCGACCCGGTGACATCCCTGGAAACCGGGCGCCGGACCATTTCGGACTCAGTAGGACGGCAGGCTCGGGTCGACGGCCTTGACCCAGCTCAGCACGCCACCACCGACGTGGACGGCGTCGGCGAACCCGGCGTTCTTGACGACCGCCAGAGCCTCGGCCGACCGCGCGCCGGACTTGCAGTGGAGCACGATCCGCTTGTTCTGCGGCAGCCTCTCCAGAGCGGAGCCGTTGAGGAACTCGCCCTTGGGGATCAGCGTGGCGCCCGGGATCGAGACGATCTCGTACTCGTTGGGCTCACGGACGTCGACGAGGAAGATGTCCTCGCCGTTGTCCTGCATGGCCTTGAGCTCCAGCGCGGTGATCGTGGAGCCACTGGCGGCCTCGGCGGCCTCATCGGAGATGGCCCCGCAGAACGCCTCGTAGTCGTCGAGCAGCTCGGTGACCGTGGGGTTCTTGCCGCACAGGACGCACTCGGGATCCTTGCGGACCTTGAGGTCGCGGTACTTCATCTCCAGGGCGTCATAGATCATCAGCCGTCCGACCAGCGGCTCGCCGATGCCGGTGAGCAGCTTGATGGCCTCGTTGACCTGGATGGAGCCGATCGACGCGCACAGCACGCCGAGCACGCCGCCCTCGGCGCACGACGGCACCATGCCGGGAGGCGGGGGCTCGGGGTAGAGGCAGCGGTAGCAGGGGCCGTGCTCGGCCCAGAACACGCTCGCCTGGCCGTCGAAACGGTAGATCGAGCCCCAGACGTACGGCTTGCCGAGCAGCACCGCGGCGTCGTTCACCATGTAGCGCGTGGCGAAGTTGTCGGTGCCGTCGACGATGAGGTCGTAGCCGGAGAAGATCTCCATGACGTTCTCGGTGGTCAGCGCCGTGTTGTGGACCACGACGTCGATCAGCGGGTTGATCTCGCGGACCGACGCGGCGGCGCTCTCGGCCTTGGGCCGGCCCACGTCGGACTGCCCGTGGATGACCTGGCGCTGCAGGTTGGACTCATCGACGACGTCGAAGTCGATGACGCCGAGTGTGCCGACGCCCGCGGCCGCCAGGTAGAGCAGCCCGGGTGAGCCGAGACCGCCGGCGCCGACACACAGCACCTTGGCGTTCTTCAGCCGCTTCTGCCCGGCCATCCCGACGTCGGGAATGATCAGGTGCCGCGAGTAGCGGCGCACTTCGTCAACGGTCAGCTCGGCGGCTGGCTCGACCAGCGGTGGCAACGACACTTCTACGCTCCCGTTTCAGGGGGACCTATCTCCCTGTGTGAAACCTAGCTGGCCAGCGGGGCATTCCCCAATCGTGTCTCAGCGATCAGACGGCGTGCCTCGAAGGCCACCACGCCGGGCATCTCCATCATCGCCACGTGCCCGGCTCTCGGCAGCAGAACCAGCCTGACGCGCCGGAACGTACGGCCGGCCTTGGCGGCCATGGCGGGCCGTACCAGCCGGTCGTGCCTGCCGTGGATGATCAGCGTGGGCGCCTGGACCCTGGCCGCGTGGCTCCATAGGTTGTCGGCGCCGCGGCGGAAGTACTCGGCCACGATGCCCCGGGCCGAGCCGAGCATGGCCGCGGCGGCGTAGGGCAGGTCGTCGCGCCGGCGCAGTTCGTCGATCGCCTCGCGCAGGCGTTCCGGATGGACGGCCCGCGCGTTGGCCCAGACCATCGCGAAGCTGGCGTTGATGCGCTGCTCGGCGGGGACCAGGCGGAGCTTGCCGGTGACCCACTCCCCCAGCCACGGCGCCGCGGTGGCGGCCACGCGGAACGGGCCGTACCTCGGCAGCAGGTCGGGAAGCGCGGGCGAGACGAGCGTCAGCGAGCGGACCAGGTCGGGGCGGTCGGCGGCGACCTTGACGGAGACCGCGCCGCCCAGTGAGTTGCCGAACAGGTGGGCGGGGCCGGTGTGCTCCATCAGCTCGATCACGGCCCGGGCGTGGCCCGCGACGCTGTAGTCGCCGTCGGCGGGCGCGGGTGAGTGGCCGGCGCCGGGCAGGTCGATGGCGTGACCGGTCACGACGTCCTTGAGCTCGTCCATCAGGTCGGTCCAGTTGGTGGCGGCTCCCGCCAGGCCGTGCACGAACACGGCCCGTTCCGGCGCGCCCTCGGGGGTCGATCTGACGTGCACCGAGCCCACCGTGCGTCCTGGCCAGTGCGGGATCGGCTCTGTTGCCATCCGTCCTCCTCGATCACCTCACGACAGCCATCTTGGACTATCACACTATCCCATATCGGACAAATCCACATTTATCGGGAATTGTATAGATAGGGCGAGTGCGCAAGTGGTGGATTCACGACGCCCCGACCGCCGCCCTAAAACGGACAAATCATGCCATTTCATTTCATAAAAGGTTAACATTAGCAATGAGAGCGTTAGCCTATCGTAAAACACCCCTACGGCCGTTTGTATTGCTCCTCCGCCGGAAATGAAAACGGTCGGATGGCGCATTAACTGTCATCCACGATATTTTCCGATCAGTCCGGAGAATATCGTGAACGGGGCAACCGATCCTTTAGGGGGGAATTCAATGCCCAAGTTCAAGAGTCTCATCGCGGGACTTGCGGTCGGCACGGCCATGACCGGCGGAGTCATCAGCCTCGGCGCGCTCACCACCGCGTCGAGCGCCGGCGCTGCCGCTGGCACGACCGCCTCCACCGCTACGCCCACCACCAGCTTCACCACTGGCTGCTGGCGTCGGCGCTGCTGGGGCGGCGGCGGCGGCTGGAACCACCGCGGCGGCCACAAGCGCAACAAGGTCAAGGTCAAGGTGCACGTGTTCAACCACAACAACCTTGACACCGACAACGACAACGACAACGACGCTGACGCCCGCGCTCGCAACTTCAACCGCGGCGACAACGACAACGACAACGACAATGACAACGACAACCGGAACGACAACGACAACTACCCGCCCTACTACTACTACGGCACCGCGTCGCCCATCGCGCAGTAGCTGAGGCTCGGGACGCTCACGGTTGGAGCGTCCGGTAGTAGAAGTGTGGACAGGCGACCGGATTCCGGCCCGCCTGAAGTGCCGGCCCGAAGCCGAATGCCTGTGTTCTCCAGAAAAATCGTTCGCTAAGGCAGTGCGATTGGACTGCGCAGGACACAGGCATTCAGAAAATGGCCGCACTGGGCTCCGTCCCGGAAATGCGTTCCAAGAATCACCGGAACGCTCAGGGGAATTCATCGACGGAGCCGTTGTCACAGAAGAATGCGCCTCCGGTGAATTATCGCCGGAGGCGCATTCTGCGTTTCCACCCCGAACGACGAACCGTGCCCCGCCGGGGCACGGTTCGCACGGTCCTTGTGCGTCTCAGGCCGATTTACGAGCCTTGCGCTTGGGCGCGGCCTTCTCGGCGTCCTTCTCTTTCGCCCCCTTGGCCGTCTTTCCGCCCTTGGCGGGCTCGCCCGAGCGCTCCCGCTTGGCCGCCTCGACGCTGGCCCGCAGCGCGGCCATGAGGTCGACGGCCGGACCGCCCTCCTCCTCGGCCTCGGCGGGCGCCATGACCTCCTTGCCCGCCACCTTCGCCTCGATGACCTCCTGCAGCGCCTCGCGGTAGGAGTCGTGGTAGGCGGCCGGGTCGAAGTCGGCCTCCATCGTGGCGATCAACGACTCGGCCATCTTGAGCTCCTGCGGCCGCACCTCGATGTCCTCGTCGAGGAACTCGAAGTCAGGCCGGCGGATCTCGTCCGGCCAGAGCATGGTCTCCAGCACGAACACCCCGTCGCGCACCCGCAGCGTGGCCAGCGACTCGCGCTGGCGCAGCGCCACCTTGACGACCGCGACCTGCCCCGAGCTCTCCAGCGCGTTACGCAGCAGCACGTACGGCTTCGCCCCCTGGGCGTCGGGCTCGAGGTAGTAGGACTTGGCGAAGTAGATCGGGTCGATCTGGTCGGCCGGCGCGAACTGCAGCACGTCGATGCGGCGCGAGGTGCTCAGCGGCAGGCCCTCGAAGTCCTCGTCGGTGAGCACCACGATCTCGCCGGTGGCCAGCTCGTAGCCCTTCGCGATGTCGGAGTAGGGGACCTCTTCGCCGTCCTTGGTGCATACGCGCTTGTAGCGGATCCTGCCGCCGTCCTCACGGTGCACCTGATGGAAGCTGACGTCCTTCTGCTCCGTCGCGGAGAACAGCCTGACCGGGATCGTGACCAGCCCGAAGGAGATCGCACCCTTCCAGATGCTGCGCATGGGCACTCCTCAGCTGTAGCGGGCAGCTCGCCAATGGGCACATACCCGTCATGGGGCAAGCAATGCCATACCCGATCGCACCAATGCTGGCCGTACCTGGGCAACTCCCCACGGATCGGGAAAGGTATGGCCTGGAGGTCAAATGGGATGGCATCCGGGCGATCGTCCATCTCAATGAGGGGCTGCGGGTCACGGGCCGCCACGGGGTGGACTACACGCGCCGTTATCCCGAAATTTCGGGGTTCGGGGTCAAGAACGCCGTCCTCGACGGCGAAGTGGTCGCCCTGGACCGGCGGGGCAGGCCCAGCTTCGAGCGCCTGCAACGGCGGATGCACCTGACGGACCCCGAACCGGCCATGCTGAAGCTGTACCCGATCACCTACCTGCCGTTCGACCTGCTCTACCTGGAGGGCACTCCGCTGTTCGAACTGCCCTACCGCGACCGGCGCAGCCTCCTCGACGAACTGGACATCGGTGCGCCGCCGTACTTTCCTGGAGATTCCGACCTGCTCACGGCCACGCACACGCAGGGGCTGGAAGGCGTGATCGCCAAGCGGCTCGACTCGCCCTACCGGTCGGGCACGCGCTCCCCCTGGTGGGTCAAGGTGAAGAACCTGAGCACCAGAGAGGTGGTGATCGGCGGCTGGAAACCCGGCAAGGGCCGCAGGTCGGGCGGCATCGGATCGCTCATCATGGGGGTGTTCACCGGCGACGGACTGAGGTACGTCGGCCACGTGGGCACCGGCTTCACCGACGCCACGCTCGCCGAGCTGTACGCCACGCTGAGCCGGCTGGAGGTCTCCCGCAGCCCGTTCGCCAACGACGTGCCGTGGCGCAATCGCTGGGTTAGACCTGATCTCGTCGGGGAGGTGGCCTACACGATGTTGACCGACGAACTGAGACTGCGCCATCCCGTGTGGCGCGGGCTCCGCCCCGACAAGCTCCCCGCGGAGGTCGTCCTGTGAAGTGTCCGGAACCCCGCAGATGAACAAGAAGGTCCCGGTCAGAGTCGACGGGCGCGAGCTGGTGCTGAGCAACCTCGACAAGGTGCTCTACCCTGCCGCCGGCTTCGCCAAGGCCGAGGTCATCGACTACTACAGCCGCGTCGCGCCGGTGCTGCTGCCACACCTCGCCGGCCGTCCGCTGACCGTCAAGCGCTACCCCAACGGCGTCGACGGCCCCTCCTTCTTCGAGAAGAACGCCCCCGAGCACACCCCCGGCTGGGTCAGGAGAGTCAGGCTCCCGGCGGTGGGCAGCACCAAGAACCGCGAGACCATCGACTACGCCGTCGTCGACGATCTGCCGACCCTCGTCTACTACGCCAACCTGGCCGCCCTGGAGCTGCATGTGCCGCAGTGGCGGGTCTCCGCCGACGGCGAGGCGCTGCCGCCCGACACGCTGGTGTTCGACCTCGATCCGGGCGCTCCCGCGACCGTCGTGGAGTGCTGCCGCGTCGCCGTCACGCTGCGCGAGGTGCTGCGCGCCGACGGGCTCACCGCCCGGCCGAAGACCAGCGGCAGCAAGGGCATGCAGCTGTACGCCGCGTGGGACGGCCGCGAGGAGGCGTCGGTGTACGCCAAGAGGCTCGCCCAGCTGCTGGAGAAGGAGCATCCCGAGCAGGTGGTCAGCGTGATGACCAAGAAGGCCCGTCCCGGCAAGGTGCTCATCGACTGGAGCCAGAACAACCCGGCCAAGACCACCGTCGCCCCCTACTCACTGCGGGCCCGGCACCACCCCACGGTCTCCACCCCGCTGCTGTGGAAGGAGGTCGAGAGCTGCGAGCACCCCGACGACCTGATCTTCACCGCGCCGGACGTACTCGCCAGAGTGGAAGAACACGGTGATCTTTTCGGCCAGGCGTAGGCTGGTGCCGTCCACACCTTGGAAGGGGACTTCACATGTCGGAGATGGACGTACGCGGGGACGACGGCCCCTTCGACGAGAGTGGGCTGTCCGCCGAGGCGCCGGAGGCCGACGCCGCCGAGCAGCGTCGTGAGGCCGACACGGGCGACGAGCCGCACTGGTCGCTGCCGCTGGAGGCCGACCCCGCCGACGCGGCCGACCAGGAGCGGGTCGTAGAGCTCGACGATGACGACTATCGCTGAGGCCGCACACGTAGGATGTCATCCGGCCCGCCGCCAGACCTCTTGGAGACCCGCGTGACCGCTACCCCGGACGCCAAGCCCCGGGGCACCCGGCTGCCCCGACTCGCCCGCCGACGGCAGTTGCTGAGCGCCGCGCAGGAAGTGTTCGTCGAGAACGGCTACCACGCGGCCGCCATGGACGAGATCGCCGACCGGGCCGGGGTCAGCAAGCCCGTGCTCTACCAGCACTTCCCCGGCAAGCTGGAGCTCTACCTGGCCCTGCTCGACCTGCACGTCGACGACATGGTCAACCGCTGCCGCGAGGCGCTGGCCTCCACCAACGAGAACAAACTGCGGGTCCAGGCGACGTTCAGCGCGTTCTTCGACTTCGTCTCCACCCAGGGTGAGGCCTTCCGCCTGGTCTTCGAGTCAGACCTGCGCAACGTGGCGCCCGTCCGCCAGCGGGTGGAGCGGTCCCTCAGCGAGTGCGCCGAGATGGTCAGCGCGGTGATCCAGGAGGACACCGGCTGCGCCAGCGACGAGGCCCACCTGCTGGGCGTGGGCCTGGTGGGCATGGCCGAGGTGAGCGCCCGCTACTGGGTCACCACCCACGGCTCCATCCCCAAGGACGCGGCCGAGCAGCTCGTGGCCCGGCTCGCCTGGCGCGGCATCAGCGGTTTTCCGCGTACGGCATAACAGCGTTCGCTCGGGGCGATCAACGACCTTTTCCCACCCTCCAGCGACGACCATGGGGTATGTCCGGCCGTCCAGCGGAAGCTCCGTGGCCGCCGCGTCCACAGGCACGAAAGGGAGCATGATGGAAGTCAAGATCGGCGTACGATCCGTGCACCGCGAGCTCGTCGTCGAGACCGATCTCTCGGCCGAGCAGGTCGAAGAGGAGATCCGCAACTCGCTCGCCGTCGATCGTGGCGTGTTCACCCTCACCGACACCAAGGGCAGGCGCGTGCTGGTGCCCGTCGCCTCCCTCGGTTTCATCGAGATCGGCGAGGACGAGTCCAGGCCCGTCGGCTTCGGCGGCACCCTCTAAACCGCGAGCCGATCCAGGCGCCGAGCCCGGCGTCATCCGAGCGGCGGGGAGCGGCCGGGCCGGCCGCTCCCGAGCCCGGTCAGGCGCGCTCGCCGGGCCTTCCGAGAGCGCATCCGGGCGGCCGCCGACGCCTGTGGAGGTCGTGACGCCGTGGCTCACTCGTGGGGCAGCTCTCGCTCCCCCTCCTCAGCGCGGCGCGCGTGGTCCAGTGATTCGGCCCACATCTCGTCAACGAACCGTCATAGCGGCGCGAGGCCCTCATGCCTGGCACGCTACCGCCGTTCACGCTCTCGCGCCGCTCGATGGGCGACTCCACGGGTGGGTCAGATGCCGAGGGCGGCCATCCGCTTGTTGTGCTCCTCGGTCAGCCTGGCGAACATCCGCGAGATCTCCGCCTGGTCGTCGCTCTCGGCCTCGGCCAGCATCCGGGCCAGCTCGGGCCGGGCCGCGGCGACCCGCTGCCCCTGGCTGAGCGCCTCTCCCACGAGCCGCCTGGCCCACAGGGCGAGCCGGCCGGCGGCCACCGGGTCGGCAGCCAGCCCCGCCCGCACCCGTTCGACCGCGAACTCCGAGCGCCCCTCGTCGGCCAGCACCTCGTCGACCAGCTTCGCGATCGGCGGGTCGAGCCGCTTGGCCGCCTCCCGGTAGAAGTCGAACGCGATGCCCTCGCCCACGTACGCCTTGACCAGCGCCTGCAGCCAGTCGGCCGGCGTGGTCTGGGCGTGCCAGGCGTCCAGGGCCTCGACGAACGGCGACATCGCCGCCTCGGGATCGGCCCCGAGCTCGACCAGCCGGTCGTGCAGCAGCCGGAAGTGTCCGTATTCGGCCACGGCCAGCTCGCTCAGCGCGGTCCGGTCGGCCAGTGAGGGGGCCAGCGAAGCCGCATCCTCCGTCATGCGCGCATACGCACTGAGCTCGGCATACGCCAGCACACCGAGCAGATCGACGACTCCAGGAGACTCCTTCATGGAAGGCAGCGTACTTCGCGGAATCTTCGGGAACATCCGATAGCTCGGTCAGCGTTGTGGTATCGAGTACACTGATCTGTGAAAGTGCGACCGCACTGTGTTATTTCGGGGGATTTCCCCGATAACCCCCGCTCCCCGGGCTGCGGTCGCTGATGACGCGCGAGGGCTGGCTCTACCGCGAGGACCCAGGCACGGGGTTTGTTTTTCGCCCGTTGGTCCCGGCAGGCCCGCCTTCATTTGAGACTGAGGCAGGCCACGCTGACGACTTTCCGAGACCTCGGAGTCACACCAGAAATCGCCGATGCCCTCGAGACCGAGGGCATCACCACACCGTTCCCCATCCAGGAGATGGCACTCCCACTCGCCCTGGACGGTCAGGACCTGATCGGCCAAGCCCGCACCGGCACGGGCAAAACCTACGCGTTCGGCATCGCCATGCTCCAAAGCATCGGTAAGCCACGCAAGAACCGCAAGAAGCCACGCGGGCTGGTCGTCGTGCCGACCCGCGAGCTGGCCCACCAAGTGAGCGGAGACCTCGTCACCGCCGCGGGCAAGCTCGGCTCGCGCGTGCTGACCGTCTACGGCGGCCGCGCGTACGAGCCTCAGGTCGAGGCGCTCAAGGCCGGCGTCGACGTGATCGTCGGCACCCCCGGCCGGCTGCTCGACCTGGTCAAGCAGAAGCACCTCGATCTGAGTCAGATCACCTCGCTGGTGCTCGACGAGGCCGACCGCATGCTCGACCTGGGCTTCCTGCCCGACATCGAGCGGATCTTCAAGCTCATCCCCGAGCAGCGACAGACCATGCTGTTCTCGGCCACCATGCCGGGCGAGATCGTCGCGCTGTCGCGCAAATACCTCAACCGCCCCACCCATGTCCGAGCCGAGCACGGCAGCGACAGTGAGGGCGAGACCACCCCGCAGGTGCGCCAGATCGTCTGGCGTGCGCACCGGATGGACAAGATCGAGATCGTCGCCAGGCTGCTCCAGGCCGAGGGACGCGGGCTCACCATGGTCTTCTGTGAGACCAAGCGGGCCTGCGACATGGTCTCCGAGCAGCTCGACATCCGTGGCTTCGCGGTCGCGGCCGTCCACGGCGACCTCGGGCAGGGCCAGCGTGAGCAGGCCCTGCGCGCCTTCCGCAACGGCAAGATCGACGTGCTGGTGGCCACCGACGTGGCGGCCCGCGGCATCGACATCGACGACGTCACCCACGTGGTCAACTACGACTGCCCCGCCGACGACAAGGCCTACGTGCACCGCATCGGCCGCACCGGCCGAGCCGGTCGCACGGGCATCGCGGTCACGTTCGTCGAGTGGGAGGAGCTGACGCGGTGGAAGATGATCAACCAGATGCTCGGGCTCGACTTCGCCGAGCCTGAGGAGACCTACTCCACCTCGCCGCACGTCTATACCGAGCTCAACATCCCCGAAGGCACCAAGGGTGTCCTGCCGCACGCCAGCCGTTCACGGGCGGGCCTGTCGGCGGAGCGCATCGAGGACCTCGGCGAGACCGGCCGGACACGCACGCGCGGCGGCGGCCGTCGTCGCGAGGAACGCGAGGAACGCGAGGAGCGACCCTCCCGCACGCCACGCCAGCGCCGTCGCACCCGCGGCGGAAAGCTAACCGAAGAGGGCACCTCGCCCGTCGAGACGCCGGAGGTCGAGCCCGTGGACAACCACTCGCGCTACGCCGACGAGACGCCCGCGATCATCTCCGCCGACGAGGTGGAGGCGGTGACCGCCGAGCCACGGCGGCGCACCCGCCGGTCCGCCGGTGCGGCGACCGCACCGGTGGCCGACGTCACGCGTGAGCCGGCCACGGACGCGCAGCCTGTCGCAGACGCAAAGCCGGTCGTGGACACACAGCCGGTCGCAGCGGCAAAGCCGGTCGTGGACACACAGCCGGTCGCAGCGGCAAAGCCGGTCGTGGACGCGCAGCCCGTCGCGGACGCGCAGCCGGTCGCCGGCCGCCGGTCCACCCGGCGTCAGCCGGAGGAGCGGCCCGTACGGCAGCGCGAGCAGGTCTCCCAGGACCGGTCCGCACAGCTCGTGGCAGACCGTCCGGCGCCCGAGCGCGAGCCGGTCGCGGATCGCCGGCAGGACCGGGAGCCGGTCGTGAGCCAGGACAAGGGCCACGAGTTCAGCTTCCTGTCCACGCCGCCGCCTCCGGCCCGTCAGGAGCCGGAGCGGATCATCCCGCCCAGCCCGTTCGCGGTGATCTTCCAGTCACCCGATCTGGCGACGGACGACGACGAGATCGCCCCGTCCGCCGCCACCGAGCGTAAGCAGCAGCGCCGCCAGCCTCGTGGCGGCAACGGCGGTGGCCCCGGACGCCGCCGCTCCGGCTGACAGCCTCACCGAGGCAGCGCTAAGGCGGCACTGAGAGGCGCGCACCGCGAGAACGCGGTGCGCGCCTCGTCATGTCAGGGGCGAGTCCCGCGCACGAGGTGGCGGCCCTGATCTCCACCGTGCGCATTCGGCACAACTCCCCAGAAGTCGCACCAGCGTACAGAGTTTGCCGGTGTCGAAGCGCTGACCTCTGGGTATTGTTGCCCCACGTGAGTACGCCGCGATTCCTCAACCTGCCTCCTGGCGTCGAGCCACGGAAGATCGACACGCCCCAGGGCACGTTCGCGGCCCTCGACGCGCTTCCGATGAGCGGGGTGGTGGAGCGCTGGACCGCACTCCTGGTGCCCGGGCTCACCGGCAGCAAGGAAGACTTCCTCGCGATTCTGCAGACGCTGGTCCAGTCCGGCCGCCGGGTCGTCGCGATCGACCTGCGCGGCCAGTACGAAACTCCCGGATCCGACGATCCGGCCGCCTACTCGTGCGCCGCGCTCGGCGCCGACATCGACCTGCTGGCTCAGGAGCTCGGCGACGGCGAGCCTATCCACCTGGTCGGACACTCCTTCGGCGGGCTCGTGGCCCGCGAGGCCGTGATCGACGGCCGCACCAAGTTCGCCTCGTTCACGCTGATGAGCTCCGGCCCGGCCGCGATCGTCGGCCGGCGGGCCCGTCACGCCCGCAGGCTCATGGAGGAGATCCCGGAGAAGGGGCTCGAGTACGTCTGGCACACCCGGTTCGAGCCAGAGGCGCTGGCCGCCGACGTGCCCGACGACATCATCGCGTTCCTGCGCAAGCGCCTGCTGGCCAACTCGCCCGTCGGTCTGGCGAACATGTCCGAGCAGGTGGTGACGATGCGCGACCGGGTCGACGAGCTGCGCCAGATCGGGGTGCCCACGCTCGTGCTCTACGGCGAGCACGACGACGGCTGGCCCGCCGAGTTGCAGTCGGAGATGGCCGCGGCCCTGGGCTCCGACTACATGGTGGTGCCCGGCGCGGCCCATTCGCCGGCCGTGGAGGCCCCCGAGACGACCGCGGCGGCCCTGGTCCGGTTCTGGAACGAGGCCGAGAGGCGCTCTTTGGACAAACGGTCCAATGCCATGTAATCATCTACTTACTATGGCGAGCATCGAAGAGATAGTCGTCCAGTCGCCGCAGAGCGCCACCTGGCAGGTCCACCTCGACCGCTCCATGTGGGTGGGCGGCGTCCGCGGCCTCATGCTGCAGGCACTGCACCCGCTGGCCATGCGCGGTGTCTGGCAGAACTCCAACTTCCAGGACGATCCGTTCGGCCGGCTGCGCCGCACCGCCGACTTCGTGGGCAGGGTGACGTTCGGCAGCCCACAGGAGGCCGACGAGATCGGCAGGCGGGTCCGCGACATCCACCGGCGGCTGCGCGTCACCGACCCCGACACGGGCCGGGTTCACCGCGTGGACGACCCCGAGCTGCTGCTGTGGGTGCACTGCGCGGAGGTCTCGTCCTACCTGGAGGTGGCCAGGCGCGGCGGGCTCGGTCTCACCGAGCGCCAGGCCGACCGCTACCTGCGCGAGCAGCGCGCCAGCGCCACCTACGTCGGCCTGCACCTCGACGACGTGCCCGGCTCGTGCGCGGAGATGGACGCCTACTTCAAGCAGGTACGGCCCAGCCTGCGCGTCACCGAGGAGGCCGCCTCGACCGTGCGGTTCCTGCTCTGGCCACGGCTGCCCCAGGAACTACGGCTGCTGTCACCCGGCAAACCCGCCTACTTCCCGTTCGGCGCGCTCTGCTACTACACGCTGCCGGAGTGGGCCAGACGGATGTACGGCGTGCTGCCCGAGGCGCCTCAGGCGACCGTGACGGCCGGGCTGAAGGCGTTCAGACTCGGCCTCAACTCTCTGCCCGAGCACCTGCACGACCGGGCGTTCATGCCCTCCACCAGGGAGATGCTGCACGCCGCGCGACAGCGCCTGGGCACGGCCGGCTACGACGTGAGCAAGGGGCTCAAGGGCCTGACCGATCCACGCCGCTGGCCGACGGCACTGGCCGCCTGACCGGTCGTCCCGAGCCGGGCGGTAGAGGCCTCCTGAACTGTCGTCCCGAGGCGGTACAGGCCTCCTGACCGGTCACTCCGCGAGGTCGGCGAGGCCCTCCCAGGGGCGGCGTTCGGGCCCCGCGGCCAGCCCCTCGGGGCAGTGGCGGCGAAAGTCGCACCAGGAGCAGATGGGCCCGGGGCTGGGAGCGAAGCGGGCGTCGACCTCGGGCGGCACGGCGGCGGGCCCCGCCTGCGCCCGGCGATCCGCCGGCCCGGCCGAACGCGCGGGCGCGCCCATCGTCTCGCGGTAGTGCTCGTCGGCGACGGCGGCCTCGGTCGCGATCTCCTCGGCGCGCCCTAAGTGGCGGCCGAGTGACTCGTCGGTGTGCCGCCACTCGACGACCTCACCCGTCGGCAGGTGGTGCAGCTCGACCGCGCGGCACGGGGTGCGCATCATCCGGGACGCCGCGATCGCGTAGACGGCCAGCGCGAGCGAGGAGCGCGCGTCGTCCTGGGTGAGCGGCCGCCGGCCGGTCTTGTAGTCGACCACCACCAGCTCGTCGCCCCGCCGGTCGAGCCGGTCGATGCGTCCCGAGACCGCGATGACCTGGGTGCGGGTGGCGACCGTGCGCTCCACGCCCACGGGATCGTCCGATGGATCCAGCGTGGCGACATAGCCGGAGACGAGGTCGCGGGCCCGGCCGAGCCACTGGGAGGACAGCTCGGAGTCCCTGAACCCCTCGGTGATCCACCCGTTGGTGAGCAGGATGGCCGCCGTCAGCGGGGTGCGGCGTTCGTACGGCTCACGCCACCAGGCGGCCAGCGCGTTGTGCACGCTCGCGCCAACGCTGTTGTGGGCCCAGGCCGGCCCCTTCGACGGCTGCGGCCGGTCAAGATAGGTGAACCGGTAGCGGCGGCGGCAGTCGAGCCACGTGTTCAACCGCGACGGTGTGCAGGAGTAGAGCCGCCGCGGCATCCCTTCCAGCGGGAGCTGGTCGTACACCTAGTCGTCGCCCGGCGTGATCCTGATGCCCGCGACCCTGGTGCCGTCGGTGAGCGGCCCCTCGTCCTGGGTCTCGGTGCGGGTGAGCGAGCCTGAGACCCAGCCGTCGAAGTGGGGCTCCAGGTCGCCGACGGTGACCTCCTCGCCGTGCGCGGCCAGCACCCGGGTGTCGGCGGGCAGCGTGAAGAGGCGGCCGCCGATCGAGGTGAGCTGGTCGGGCAGCGCGGGATACTCGCCGCCGATCTTGCCGGGGCCGTCGGCCTGGAGCGACTTGCCGGTGAACACGGCGCTGAGCGCCTCGCAGTAGAGCGAGACTCCGCCAGGCGTGATGCCGGGCGTCTCCATGACGTCGAGCTGCACGTCGGCCACGCCGAAGATGCCGTCGTCCTCCATGTCGATGTCGGGCCAGGTCTCCGACCAGGTCTCCCGCCAGAGCGGCCTGTCCTTGGGGTGCAGAGCGACGATTGCTTCGTCCCTGCTGGCCACCTCGATGGCCGCGCCCACATGGTCGGGCAGGCCGTGTGTGCAGATGACGGCGAGCACCTCTCGCTCGCCGACCTGCTCCAGGATCTTCTCGGCGTCTCGCGCCGGGTCGATGACGATCACCTCGTCGTCGTCGCCCAGGATCCAGGTGTTGTTCTCGACCTTGTATTCGGTGCCGTCGATGTCGACGGTGCCCGCGGTCACCACTCGTTCGATACGCGCTGTCACGCCTCCGAACTCTAGCTCGTCTCCATGACAGCGCGAATCGCCTTGAGGATGAGTCGTACCGGTTAGTCCTCGAGTTTCGGCGAGAACGCGCCGAAGGGCAGGTCGAGGTCGAGCTCGCGCAGGTCCAGCAGATCGAGCTCACTGAGCGCGATGAGGCAGCCGGCCTCCGCGGGCCAGGCGATCGTCCACAGCCAGTTGCCCAGCGCTTCGCCCGTGTAGACGGCCCGGTCGGGCGCGCCCCCGACGCACCACAGCGGGCTGGGGTGGCCCAGCACCCCGATCTTGGCATTCGGCGGGCCCGAGTCGAAACCCTCACCGGGGTCGGGCCCGTCCATCCCCGCGAACGCCGCCCCCAGCCCGACTCCGGGCTCCTCGGCGACGATGAGCAGGTCGGCGGGGCCCCCGCTGATCGACGGCCCGCACAGCGCGACCACGGTGGCGACCGCTCCGGTGCGCTCGTCACCCGCCTCGGCGAACCCGGTCACCAGCCAGCCGGAAGGCAGCGGCCAGGGCAGCCAGATGGGCACCATCGCGCTCTTGCGCATCGCCTCCACTGCCGCCGCGGACGGTGGCCAGGGCGGCTGGTAGGGCACGACATCACCATGCGTGTCACAGCGCCATGCACTCGACCAGATATTCGGCCCATGAAGCGGGCCAAAGCAACGGGGACACGTCGGAGCCGCTCTCACAGCTACCCACGGTGCTTCCTGGAACACGGACCCGTCAAGAGCGTATCTCGTTATCTCGTCGTAATCTTGACCATGTGCGCGTAAATTGTGTCGGCGCCATCGTCGTCGACGGCTCCGGCAGGCTCCTCCTCGTCCGGCGTGGCCACCCACCGGGTGAGGGCCTCTGGTCGGTGCCCGGCGGCCGGGTGGAGCCCCAGGAGACCGACCGGGCCGCCGTGGAGCGCGAGATTCTGGAGGAGACCGGCCTGCGGGTCGCGGTGGGCTCCCTCGCCGGCACGGTCGAACGTCCGGGGCCGGACGGGGTGACGTACGAGATCCGCGACTACCACGCCACCGTGACGGGCGGCGTGCTCGCCGCCGGAGACGACGCCGCGGACGCGCGCTGGTGCACGTCCGACGACCTGGCCCGGCTCCCGCTCACCGGTGGTCTCGTGGGCGACCTGACGGAGTGGGGCGTGCTCCCTCTCCGGTGATCCGGTGACGCCCGCCGTCAGCGGCTGGCGGTCAGGGTGGAGGTCCACAGGATCAGGTGGTCGGCGCTGTAGGTCGTGCTCCGGCCGAGCGCGACGACCTCCGAGCCCGCCACCGTGACCGCCGCCAGCCACTGCATGCCCGGGCCCGCCAGGCGGTCCTTCGTCAGGTCCGAACGGTTCCAGGTGAGGCCGTCCTGCGAGATCCAGGCCGCGCTGTCACCGTTGTCCGGCGAGCCGTGCCAGCCGACCGCGACGAGACCCTGGTCGGCCGCGGCGAGGTCGTACACGGCCGCCGCCCCGTCCGCGGGGAGCCACGCCGTGCGCCAGGTGACCCCGTCGTCGTCCGAGACCGCGGAGAACACCCGCCGCGACCCACGCTCCAGCGCCGACCCGATGGCGACGAGCCGGTCCTGGTAGGACGCCACCTGGCGCAGGCCCGCGCCGGTGGCGTCGGGCGGCGCGACCCGCTTGCGGGCCTTCCAGTTGACGCCGTCCTCCGACACCCACACGACGCCGCTCTCCTGGTCGCCCGCGCCCGCGCCGCCCACCGCGACGTACCCCGAGTTCGTGGCCGCCAGGTCGTGGATCCGGGTGCCGGAACCGCCCTGCGGCAGCTTCCTCGACCGGGTGAACTTCCGCAGGTCGGGGGTGAACCACAGGGCGGCGGCCGGGCCGGAGGAGCCTCTGTCCTCGCCGGCCAGCACGTAACCCTCCGGGCCGGCGGCCACCACGCGGACGCCGAGGTAGGGATGGTCCTTCGGGAGGGCCAGGTCGCCGGACGAGGCCACCCGTTTCCAGGTGCGGCCGTCCGAGGAGGAGACCAGGAGCGGCTCGGTGACGCCGATGCCCGTCTGCGTGCTGCCGGCCGCCAGCCAGCCACGCCGGCCGTACGCGACGTCGTCGAGGGTCTGCTGGCGCGGGCCGCCGAGGCTCATCGAGGTCCAGCTCTGCCAGTTGAGGCTGGTCCAGATGCCCGCGTCGCCCGAGGCGGAGCCGACCGCGACGTACCTGCCGTCGTGGTGCGCCAGCCCGTTGGTCTCCCTGGCCATCCTCGACAGGCCGTCGACGCCCGCCAGCCCCACCCGGGAGGCGTCGCCGCGCGCGGGGGCGGCCATCAGGACGAGTTGGTTGTCCACGTCCGCGGCCGCGCGGTCGCCGCCCGCGAACAGCGTGCCCGACTCCGTGATCGTGAACCCGCGCAGCGTCGCCCCCGACAGGTCGCCGAGGTCGGCGCCCTTGTTCCAGCTGCGGCCGTCGGTGCTGGTCAGCACCGCGTATCTGCCGAGGTTGACCTGGTTGATCGCCGCGATGCCGCCCTGGTGGCTGATCACCGACTCGATGCCGGGGCTCTCGCCGCCGAGCCCGCCGATCGAGCCGCACAGCGACCACTGCGCGCCCGTCGGTGAGCAGTAGACGCGCACCTCGCCGCTGACCGTACGCTGCCGGGTCGGCACGAGCACGAACTGCTTGGCCAGCACGGCCAGCGTCCCGGGCCGCGGGGCCGCTTCGGGCAGTTGGAAGCCGGTCGCCTGCCAGGTGCGGCCGCCGTCGCCCGACCGGACGACGCGCGAGCCGGCGCCCTCGACGGGCTGCGCCACCGCGATCGCCGTGTCGCCCCTGGCGACGACCGCCTTCAGCTCCCGTACGTCCAGTCCGCCCGTCTCGACCCGCTGCCAGGCGCGCCCGTCCGGCGACTGCCACGCCGCCGGGCCGGTCCCGCCGTCATCCAGCGTCGTACGTCCCACCGCCACGAACCCGGACCGGGTCCTGGCGATGTCGGCGACCAGGTCACCGGCGCGGAACGCCGACAGCCCGGCCTGCTCCACGGCCGTCCAGCTCAACCCGTCGGCGCTCGTCCACAGCCCGCGTTCGCCGCCCTGGCCGTCGCCGCCGCTGGCCAGCCAGTGCCCGTCGCCTCCCACCACCCGCTGGACGGTGGGCGTGGTCGCGCCCGTGACCTGGCCCAGCTGCCACGTCTTGCCGCTGTCCGGCGAGAACAGGAACAGCGGGCGCGGCGTCGGGCTCGTCGTGTCACTGCCCACGGCCACCACGGCCTGGCCCACCGAGGTCATGTCGTTGAGCATCTGTACGGAGCCGTCCCCCGCCGACGGGACCGTGAACAGGTCGTCGCCGGACTGGCCGGTGCCCGCCTCCAGCCGCAGCCTGGCCTCGTCGGGAGTGGTCCACTGCCAGACCAGCACGCCTCCGGCGACGACCAGCGCCAGGACCAGCACGATGGCGAACGGCGCCGCGCTGCCCCGCCGCCGGCCCACGGGGCTGGCCCGTCGGACGGCCGCCGGGGCCGGGCCCCTGTGATGCCTGCCGCTGGTCCCGGAGCGGGTCGGGCCTGTGGCGACCAGCAGATCCGGCCGGGTGGGCCGTCCTCCCGGTGGCCGCCCCACCCGCCGCACAGCCTGATCCTCCCCGTCCTGCTCCTCCCCCGCGACGAGCTCGGGCTCGGCCCCGGGCTTGGGCTCGGACTCCGGCTCGGGCTCGGCCTGGGACTCGGGCTCGGGCTCGGGCTGGGACTCGGGCTCCGCCGGAAGTTCCCGAGCCACCGGGACGGGACGGGGGATGCCGTAGGGAGGCGTGCCGGCTTCGCGCCGGTGCGGCGTCTCGGGCTCCTGTCCTGCCTTTTCGGCTTCCGGCTCGAACCAGGATCGCGGCACCACGCCAGGAGGCAGGCTGATGGACTCCGGTCTCGGCCGATCGATGTAGGGCCTGACGGCGTCCGGCTGACCGGCCTCAGACTGATCATCGCTGGAGTGGGCGGCGTCGAGACGGTCAGGCTGGGGGCGATCCGTACTCGATGTTTCCGGTTGGGGGCGGGGTGGGCCGGAGGCGACCAGTTTGTCGGGGCGGTCCACCTGGCGCCGGGGGTGGCTCCGCTGCTCGGTCTCGGGTTCGGCCGTCGGCGAGCTGTACGGCCTGCGCCCTCTCGGAGGTTCCACGGGCTCGTCATCGTCCGGGATCGGCGAGGAGAAGGGCGGCAGACCCCAGGGAGAGGCCAGCGGTAAACCTCTGGCCCGGTCGTCGGTGGGCCCGGGCGGCGAGTGCCGGATCCGGGGCTCGTGAGGAGACTGCGACGAACCCTGGCCGTGCGGATCCGAGGCGGGCCTGCCTTCGGAACGCGGGTCGTCGTCATCCGGCAGTCGCCGTGGCGGGTCGCTGGGGCCGGAGGCCACGCGGCGCACCTCCTAGTCGCGCTTGTCGAGCGGGTCCAACCTGGTCAACCGGGCAATGAGCGAGCTTCCCGAAGGCCACTGGGACCGTTCCAGGGGTGCTCGTTCACTTTGATGTGCCTGTTTCAGCCTCCATGCACCAACAGCATGGAACAACGGCACGCGTCTACTCGTACCCCGTCGAACAGAGATGATCACCTCCGCCATCCTCGCCACCCCACAGGATCCAGATCAGCATGCCTGAGCCGGAATGGCGAGACCTCTCTAGCGAGATTCCCGGGACCTCGGCCCCACTTATCCCGAAATAGTGCCGATCGACCGTTTTTTGGCCAGATAAAGCACGCCAATTGTGAAGACGCCCAGCTGCACCACGGTTCCCACCAGCGACTGCCACGGCACCTCCCCCTGCTGCAACGCCTCCTCCAGCCTCCCGGACGCCGCGCTGAGCCCGAAGGCCATCATGTTGTTGACCACGTGCAGCCCGATCGCGGCCTCCAGTCCTCCGGTCCGCACCGCGAGCCACCCCATGACCACCCCGAAGCTGAACACGTCGATCAGCCCCACCCACGTGTAACCGTGCAACGACGCGAAGATCCCGGCCCCGATCAGGATCCCCCACACCGGATTACGCAGATGCGCCCCGAACGCCTGCAACACCCACCCGCGGAAGAGATACTCCTCGGTCGCCGCCTGGAACGGCACCAGCAGCACCATGGCGACGAGCGCGGGCAGGAAGGCCTCCCAGCCGACCCACCCGAACAGGTCGGAGGTCCCCGCACCCGTCAGGACGAGCGCGATCACCTGCGCCGTCTGCCCGAGCGCGAGGGCCAGCACCCCGAGCATGGCGAACCGCAGCACCCACGACCATCTCAGCCGCCCGGCGACCGAGGAGAGAGTCCCCGGCCGACGCCGCTGGACCAGCGCGACCGTACCGAAGACCAGTGGCAGGACGAGCGCGATCGACAGCAGCAGCACCACCATCTCCAGGACCGGGTCGCCGAAGTAGCCGCCGGGCCGCATCGGTGTGGAGACACCCAGGATCGTCGCGATCACCGCGCCCGTGAACACCACGAACACGCCGATCAGCAGGAACCCGCCGGCCAGGGTGATCGTGCCGACGATCTGCCGCCACAGGCGGGCGTCGGGGGTCCGGGCGAGCTGGTCGTACCTGGCGCCGCGCGGGGTCGGCATGAACCAGGACGTGGGCTGCGGCACCGGTGGATAGGGATAGGCGGGCCCGTCCGGCGGCCGAGGGCCGTACGGAACCTGGGGTCCTGGGTTCTCCTGCATCTTTACATTGTGTCCACCTGATGCGCATTAGTTCACAGACGGTCCGTCCATTTGGGCGGATGCTCGGGGAGGTACACATCTCGACCCTGGGAGCAATCAAATGTCAAGGCTGGGACCTGTCATCACCCTGGCGGCCGGAGCCGTGCTCGCCGCCGGGCTCGGTGTCGCCAGCACCACCGCGACACCCGCGGCGGACCCCACCGCCGCCACCGAAACCGCCACCGAAACCGCCACCGAAACCGCGGGCGACCCCACCGAGAACCCCACGACCGGCGGCGACGCGACGCCGCCCGCCGGGGAACCGTCCGCGAGCGCCAAGCCCACCCCGACCGAGACGACCGTGACGAAGATCGACTATGCGGGCCGCGTCACCGGCAACGGCGGCCTCATCGCGATCTCCATCCGCGGCGGCAAGGCCATCGGCTACTTCTGTGACGGCAGGACGGAGGCCTGGTTCAAGGGCACCGCCGGGGCCGGCAAGGTCGGCCTCGAAGGCTTCGGCGGCGCCGCGGCCGGGGCGACGCTCGGCGGCGGCAAGGCCAAGGGCTGGCTGAAGGTCGGCGGCAAGAAGTGGAACTTCGACGCCCCGACGGTCAAGAAGCCCTCCGGCCTCTACCGCGCGACCGCGCAGGTCAGGGGCGCCAAGATCCGCGCGGGCTGGATCATGCTGGCCCGGCCGCAGGGCGGCTTCACGCAGGTGGGCACCGCCTTCGTGGACGAGAGGCAGCTGAACGTGCCCGAGCTCAACAGCGAGCAGCCCACCGCCCCCGTGACCGTCGACCAGGCCACCCTCTACCCCAAGGACGTCGACGGCTTCATCCAGGAGATGCGATGACCACCACCACGCGACAGCCGTCTCACAGCCTCACCTCGCTGGTCGTGCCGTTGCTGGCCGGAGGCCTGGTGATGATCGCGCTCGGCGTCTACGGGCGGGTGCACGCGCCCACCGGGTTCGCCGTGGGCCCCGCGGGCTTCTCCGCCGCGCTGCCGATGAAGGCCTGGCTGACCACGGGCGCCTTCGTGCTGGCGTTCGTCCAGGTGGTCTCCGCCCTGTCGATGTGGGGCAAACTCGGGATCTCCATCCCGCCCGCCGTGCACCGCTGGTCAGGCCGGCTGGCCTTCCTGCTCACCATCCCCGTCGCCTTCCACTGCCTGTACGCCCTGGGCCTGCAGTACGACGTGCCCCGGGTGCTCGCCCACTCGCTGCTCGGCTGCTTCTTCTACGGAGTGCTGACCGCCAAGCTGCTCGCCCTGCCCAAGCGCGGCCTGCCGGGCTGGTCGTTGCCGGTGCTGGGCGGGCTCACGTTCACCCTGCTCGTGGGGCTCTGGCTGACCTCGTCGTTCTGGTTCTTCACCACGATCGGGCTGAAGGTCTAACCCTCCGGGCTGAAGGTCCTGGTGCGGGCCAGCCCGGCGGCCCGCCCCTTGGCCGCGACGACGAGCGCCATCTTGCGTGAGGCCTCGTCGATCATCTCGTCGCCCAGCATGACCGCGCCGCGCTTCTCCACCGTCGTGTAGTACTCGTACGCCTCGAGGATGAGCTCGGCGTGGTCGTAGTCCTCCTGGCCGGGCGAGAACACCTCGTTGGCAGCGTCCACCTGCAGCGGGTGGAGCACCCACTTGCCGTCGAAGCCGAGCGCGGCGGCTCGCCGGGCCACCCGCCTGAACCCGTCGACGTCCTTGATCTGCAGGTAGGGCCCGTCGACGACCTGGAGGTCGTGCATCCGGGCCGCCATGAGCAGCCGCATCAGGATGTAGTGGTAGGCGTCGCCCTCGGTGTAGCCGGGCGGCTGCTCCCCCACGACCAGGGTCCGCATGTTGACCGACGCCATGAAGTCGGCGGGGCCGAACACCAGCGCCTCCATCCGGCGGGACGCCCCGGCGATGGCGTCGACGTTGACCAGGCCGCGGGCGTTCTCGATCTGCGCCTCGACGCCGATGCGGCCGACCTCGAAGCCCATCGTCTTCTCGATCTGGGTGAGCAGGGTGTCGAGCCAGACGATCTCGGTGGAGTCCTGGACCTTGGGCAGGATCAGGCAGTCGAGGTGCGCGCCCGCGCCCTCCACGACCTCGATCACGTCGCGGTAGGTCCACTGCGTGGACAGGTCGTTGACCCGGACCACGCGGGTCTTGCCCGTCCAGTCGCCCTCGCGCAGCGCGGTCACGACGTTCTTGCGCGCCTCCGCCTTGGCCATCGGCGCGACGGAATCCTCCAGGTCGAGGAAGACCTCGTCGACGGGCAGGCTCTGGGCCTTCTCCAGGAAGCGTGGGTTGCTGCCGGGCACCGCGAGAACAGAACGACGAGAGCGCATGCGCACACGTTAACGGGGGCGCTCCGGAGCACCTGGGCCGGGGTTACAGTCGTCCTGTGAGCGACAACACCGCGGCCATCGAGGAGGGCGCCAAGAAGTCGGGCATCCTCTGGCTCACGCTCGACCGTCCACGCCTGGCCTGGCACGCCTGGCACGACGGCGGCATCTACCTCGTCACCGGGGGTGGCGAGCAGGTCCTGCCGGGGCTCGACGCCCTCGACCGGGTGCGCGTGACGCTGCGCAGCAAGGACAACGGCGCCCGGCTGGTGGACTTCGAGGCCGCGGTCCGGGTGGTCGACCAGGCGGCCGAGCCCGACGCCGTCGCCGCGCTGGCCAAGGAGCGCCTCAACGCTCCCGACAGCGTCCATCTGACCGACCGGTGGGCGCGGGAGTCCACGGTGCTACGCCTCACACCCACGGCCTGAAGCGCCCGCGGCCTGAAGCCCCGCGGCCTGAAGCCCCGCGGCCTGAGCGCTCGCGGGTCTCAGTTCACCCGCGCCGGCTCGACCGTCTCCAGCTCCGGCGCCGGGGATCGACGGGCCGAGGCGGTCTGCGCCAGCAGGGCGCCCGACAGGACGATCAGGCCGCCGATGACCTGGAAGACGCCCAGCGTCTCGCCCACCAGAGCCCAGGCGACCATCGCGCCGCCGATGACCTCCAGCGACGCCACCGTGGCCCCCACCGCCGCCGACAGCCGCCACACCGCGTTGACGCCCAGGATGTACGCCGTCACGGTGGCGATCAGCACCATCCACAGGTACGCCCCCAGCACCGGCAGCGTGACCCCGCCCTGGGGCGCGACCGAGACGGTGAACGACTCCCACGGGACGCCCCACGGCCGGGCGAACGGGAAGAGCACCACGGCGGCTCCGGTCATGCCCCAGGCGATCAGCCCGAGCGGGTCGACGTCGTCCCCGAAGCTATCGCTCATCAGGAAATATCCGGCGCAGCACGCCCCGGCCAGCAGGCCCAGCACGAGGCCGAGCCCGTCCAGCCGCAGCCCGTCCCACACCTCGACGACGATGCCCAGCCCCACCACGGCCACCACGGCCCCGACATAGGCGGCCCGGGCCAGCCTGATCCCGCGGACGAACCGCACCCAGAGGACCACCATCACCGGCGACATGTACTCCAGCAGCAGCACGATCCCCACCGGCAGCCGGGTGATGGCGAGGAAGTACAGTGACTGCACTCCGGCCACGGCCACGATCGCGTACGTCGCGAAGAACGGCAGCCGGGAGCGCGGGATCCGCAGCGCTGACGGTCGCAGCACGGCGAGGACGGCGACCAGCAGCAACCCGGCGCCCGCCATGCGCCACCACACGGCCTCGATCGGGGTCAGACCGGCCTCGATGAGGTATTTGGCCATGGGGCCGGAGAAGGCGAAACACGACGCTGAGACCAGCGCGAACGCGAGACCGGCATTCCGCATGCCGCACCATCCAGAGTAAGTACCGTTAGCAACGTATGATCCTGACACGTAGGGCGTTCCAGGCGCAACGCCCCTCCACTGTTAGCCTGCTCACGTGAAGATCTTCGCGGCCCGCCTGGCCGGGACCTCGGTCTTCGACCCCGCGGGCGATCCGATCGGCCGCATCCGGGACGTCGTCGTCGGCCTGCGCGGCTCCCGCCCGCCGAGCGTCCACGGCATGGTGGTCGAGGTGCAGCCGCGCCGCCGCGTCTTCCTGCCCATCACCCGGGTGCGCGGCATCGAGGCGGGCGCCGTGATCTTCACCGGCAAGCTCAACGTCCGCAGGTTCGAGAAGCGGAGCACCGAGACGCTCGTCATCGGCGAGATGCTCGACCTCGCCGTGATCGTCGGCGGGCAGCAGATGACCGTCTACGACGTGGCCATGGAGGAGACGAAGCCGTCGGTCTGGGAGATCACCAGCGTGGCCGTCTACCGGGGCAGGCGACGGCGCGAGGCCAGGGTCGTCGACTGGGACGAGGTGACCGGCTTCGACGTGCTGCAGAAGGACCAGGGCGCCGCCGGGCTGCTCGCCTCCTTCGAGTCCATGCGCGCCGCCGACCTGGCCAGCGCGCTGCACGAACTACCCGGCAAACGGCGGCTCGAGATCGCCCGCGCGCTCGACGACGACCGGCTCGCCGACGTGCTGGAGGAGATGCCGCCCCGCGACCAGATCGGCATCCTCAGCACGCTGGAGCCCGAGCGGGCCGCCGACGTGCTGGAGGAGATGGGCCCCGACGACGCCGCCGACCTGCTGCACGACCTGCCGCCCGAGGAGGCGGCCCGGCTGCTCGCGCTGATGGAGCCGGGCGAGGCGGCCCCCGTGCGGCGGCTGCTCACCTACCCCCAGGACACCGCCGGCGGCATGATGACCAGCGAGCCCGTGATCCTGCCCCCGACCGCCACGGTCGCCGAGGCCCTCGCGAACATCCGGCTCAAGGACCTCAGCCCGGCGATCGCCGCCCAGGTCTACGTGGCACGACCGCCCACCGAGACCCCGACCGGGGCCTACCTGGGCGTGAGCCACTTCCAGCGGCTGCTCCGCGACCCGCCCTCCACCCTGCTGGGGGCCGCGATCGACCCCTCGATCGACCCCATCAGGCCGGAGCTCAGGCTGCCCGACGTGGCCTCCTACCTGGCCAACTACAACCTCCTGGCGGCTCCGGTCGTCGACGAGCTGGGCAGGCTGGTCGGCGCGGTGACGGTCGACGACGTGCTCGACCACATGCTGCCGAAGGACTGGCGCGAAAGGCCGCACCCGTGACCAGCACCGACCGTCTCGACCAGCCCCGCGAGCTGCGCCGCACGCTGCGCCCCCACTACGACCGCGAGGCGTTCGGCAGGCTGTCCGAGGAGATCGCCCGCTTCCTCGGCACCGCCAGGTTCCTCGTCTACATGACGGTGTTCGTCGGGATCTGGGGGATCTGGAACGTCTTCGCCCCTGAATTCCTCCGGTTCGACCCCTATCCGTTCATCTTCCTCACGCTCATGCTGTCACTGCAGGCCTCCTACGCCGCGCCGCTCATCCTGCTGGCGCAGAACCGCCAGGCAGACAGGGACCGTGTCCAGTACGAGCAGGACCGCGAGACCGCCGAGCGCAACCGGGCGGAGATCGAGTATCTGACCCGCGAGATCGCCGGGCTGCGGATGGCCCTGAGCGAGGTGGCCACCCGCGACTATCTGCACTCCGAGGTGCAGCGGCTGCTGGAGGAGCTCAGGGAGCGTCGGTGAGGTCGAGCGCCGCCAGCTTGGCCAGCATCACGCGCACCTGCTCGATCTCACCTGGGGCGAGCAGGTCGAGGAACTGGCTCCTGATGCCCCGCAGGTAGGTGGGAGTGGCCTGAGCCAGCCGGGCGGCCCCGGGGTCGGTCAGCACGGCGTAGAGACCGCGCGCGTCGCTCGCGCACGCCTCGCGTACCACCAGCCCGTCACGCTGCAGCCGGTCGATCAGTCTCGTCAGGCCGCTGCGGGAGAGCAGCACCCTGCCCGCCAGGTCGTTCATCCGCAGCCGCCGCTCGGGCGCCTCCGCGAGCTGGAGCAGCACGTCGTAGGAGGCCAGAGCGAGGTCGTGGGCGACGAACAGCTCCGCCTCAAGATGGCGGGTGACCCGCATCTGGGCCCGCTGCAGCATCCGCCAGACCGTCAGCTCCTCGGCGGTGAGGCTCTCGTCGTGCAGAAGAGTCACGGAGTAACCTTAGAACGTTGCACGGACACCTAAACAGCTGCGGATTAACCGTGCCAGCGCACTGGTTCATACCATGGAGGGGCATCCTCACTGGCGTGCAGCGCCTGTCCTACATATATGACAAAGGAGGGACGGCACTCCCTCGTGCCGAGACTTCGATGGCACCAACCCAGGAACAGGTGACGGCAGCACTCGCCACCGTCATCGACCCCGAGATCCGTCGCCCGATCACCGATCTCGGCATGGTCAAGAGCATCGACATCGCTCCCGACGGAGTCGTACGCGTCGGCGTCTACCTCACCGTCGCCGGCTGCCCGATGAAGGACACCATCCGCCGCGACGTCACCGCCTCGATCACCGCCCTCGACGGTGTCACAGGTGTCGAGATCGAACTCGACGTCATGAGCACCGAGCAACGCAAGACTCTCCAGACCAAGCTCCGCGGCGACCGGGGGCCCGAGAAGGAGATCCCCTTCAACCAGCCGGGCTCGCTGACCCGCGTCTTCGCGGTGGCCAGCGGCAAGGGTGGTGTCGGCAAGTCGTCGGTGACGGTCAACCTGGCCGCCGCCATGGCCGCAAGCGGTCTCAAGGTCGGCATCGTCGACGCCGACATCTACGGCCACAGCATCCCCCGCATGCTGGGCGCCTCCGACCGGCCGACCAAGGTCGAGGACATGATCATGCCGCCGGTGGCGCATGACATCAAGGTCATCTCGGTCGGCATGTTCAAGCCCGAGGGCAACAGCGCGGTGGTCTGGCGCGGGCCGATGCTCGACCGGGCGCTCCACCAGTTCCTCGCCGACGTCTACTGGGGCGACCTCGACGTCCTCCTGCTCGACCTGCCTCCGGGCACCGGCGACATCGCCATCTCGGTGGCGCAGCGCCTCCCGTCGGCCGAGATCCTCGTCGTGACCACGCCGCAGATGGCGGCCGCCGAGGTGGCCGAGCGGGCGGGCTCGATCGCCGCCCAGACCCACCAGCAGATCGCCGGCGTCATCGAGAACATGGCGTGGCTGCCCTGCCCCCACTGCGACGAGCGCATCGCGGTCTTCGGCGAGGGCGGCGGCCAGACGGTCGCCGACGCGCTCACCCGCACCCTCGGCACCCGGGTGCCGCTGCTCGGTCAGGTCCCGATCGACCTGCGGCTGCGCGAGGGCGGCGACGAGGGCAAGCCGCTCGTGCTGACCGATCCCGACTCTCCGGCCGCCGCCGAGCTCCGCTCGATCGCGACGACCTTGAGCAAGCGCTCGTCCAGCATGAAGGGCCTCCGACTGGGCCTGTCGCCCAACCGCTGACGCCTCATTCACTTCGGGCCCGCTCGTCCACGAGCGGGCCCGCCGTGTTTCCCGGGCCTCAGGTCACCTTGGAGTCGTACGGCGGGATCTCGCCGTGCTTTCCCGGCGTCAGGTCGCCTCGGAGTCGTACGGCGGGATCTCGCCGTAGCCCAGCTCGTCGACCGGCTGTGGGTCCGTGAGGTGGGTCGCCGTGGCGGGCTCCAGCTCGCGCGGCTTGCCGTTCCAGTCCTTCTCCACGTCGTCCAGGAGGTGCTTGCGGACGAAGTTGCGCGGATTGAGGTCTGCCGGGTCGAAGTTGGAGAGCTCCGGCGGCAGCCCGGCCCGTAGGTCCTCGCGCGCGTTGTTGGCCATCCGGCGCAGGTTGCGCAGCGTCTCACCCGCCTGGGACGCCACCTGGGGCAGCTTATCCGGACCGAAGACGAGCAGCGCGATGACGATCAGCGCCCCGATCTCCATCCAGCCGAGTCCGAACACGGTGAGCTCCTACCGCAGTGAAATAGCTCCGAGGACGACCCCGGTCAATCCCAGACTAAGGGCTAGCCGGGACAGGTCGGGCGTCCGCCCACGCTGACGATTTCAAACCTGGGCGGCCCCGTCCAGGCCGGTGGCCCGCCGCACGCCCGATCAGGACGGGGTGGCGACGGGTTCGTCGTCGGCGGTCACGGTCAGCCTGGCGGTGCGCTCCTCGCCGTTACGCAGGTATTTGACGGTGATCTGGGAGCCGGGGGCCTTGCTGCGGATCAGCGCGATGAGCTCGTTGCCGTCCTGCAGGCGGAGCCCGTCGATCTCCATCAGCACGTCACCCTCCTTGAGGCCCGCCTTGGCCGCCGGGCCGTTGGCGTCGACCGGCTGCCGGCCGTCGACCCGGTCGGTGGTGATGCGGACGCCCTCGCCCTTGTAGTCGCGATCCAGCACGATGCCGATCTTGGGGCGCTTGGCCTTGCCGGTGCTGACAAGCTCCTCGGCGACGCGGCGGGCCTGGTTGACCGGGATCGCGAACCCGAGGCCGATGCTGCCGCTCTGGCTGCCGAGTGAGCGGCTCAGGGTGGCGATCGCGGAGTTGACCCCCACGACCTCGCCCTTGACGTTGACCAGCGGGCCGCCCGAGTTGCCGGGGTTGATGGCGGCGTCGGTCTGGATGGCGCTGATGTAGGCGGGCTCCTCGGCGGACGTGCCGCTCTCGTCTCCGGCGATGACCGGGCGGTTGAGGGAGCTGACGATGCCCGTGGTGACCGTGCCGGACAGGCCCAGCGGCGAGCCGACCGCGATGACCGGGTCGCCGACGACCACCTGGTCGGAGTTGCCCAGAGTGATCTCGGGGGTGCCGAACGTCTCCTCCGGCTTGACCACCGCCAGGTCGGATCCGGGGTCGCGGCCCACGATGCGGGCGGTGGTGGTCTTGCGGTTGTTGAACATGATCCGGATCTCGCCGCCCTTGGCGGCCATGGCGACCACGTGGTTGTTGGTGACCACGTAACCGTTCTTGATCAGGAAGCCGGAGCCGGTCGCGCCCTCGGTGTTGCTGCCGTTGCCGACCTCCAGCGAGACGACGCTGGGCAGCACGCGCGACGCCACCCCGGCCACCGAGTCGGGAGGCCGGTTGACGGCGCCGCTGGGAGCGGGACCGAGGCTGTAGGACGGATCGGTGCCGTCACCTCCCCTGGTCAGCAGGTAGGTGCCGACGCTGCCGAGCAAGGAGGCCATCAGGGCGATGACGACGGCCAGGACCACCATCAGACTGACGCTCGGGCCGCGCCTGACCGTGGCCGCGCCCGGCGACCCGGGAGGCGGCGCCCACCCCTGCCCCATCCCGAGCGCGCTGCGCGGAGGCGGCGGGGGCGCCTCGCCGCCGTAGGGAGGCGGGCCGGCCGAGGTGCCGAAGAAGGGGCTCTCGTAGGCGCGGGTGGGCTGCGGGCCCGACGGGTCACCGAAGCCGCCCTGGGCGGGCTGCGGGCCGGACGGGTCACCGAAGCCGCCCTGAGAGCCGGACGGGTCGCCGAACGGCCCCTGTGCGGGCTGGGAGCCGGGCTGTGGGCCGGACGGCTCACCGTGGGAGGCGGCCGTGTACGGCCGATCGGGCGGACCGAAGATCTCCGTGCCGGCGGAACGACCTGACGGATCGCTCCAGAGACCGAACGAGCTCGTCTCGGATCCCCAACCGGGCTGCTCCGGATGCTCATCAGCGGGCAGGAACTCCGGTCGCCCCTGTGAGCCGGGGAAGTCCGACGGTGTGCGTCCTTCGCCGGGGCGCGTCTCGTCGGTCATCTAACTCTCACCACTCCTTGCTCGGACACCGCAATCCTGGCGCGATCGGCATACGAGGGTCGTAAAGCAATTGTCAAGGATGCCCCCAGAAAATGGGCACACCTGACAAAACCCGAACCCAGATCGTATGCCCCCGTCACCGCCGACTACGCCAACCGAGTATCCCAGCTCACCGGGCCAAGGTCAGGGTGTGGGCATCGGCGGCGTGGTGACCTGCGGGGTCGCGGGCCGGTGCTGGTTGAAGAGTTCGACCGGCGGGTTGGGGGTGGTCTGCCCCACTCCCGAGGCGGCGAAGAACGTGCCGAGGGCGACGGCCGCCGAGACCACGCCCACCGCGACGTAGGTCGAGCGCCGTCTAGCTCCACGGCCAGGGCCGGAAGCGCCACCGGTCGCGTCCCTGCGCGGGCGGTTGTCCAGCGGGGCGATGCTGTAGGGGCCCGGGATGGGCACCCCGCCGAACGTCCGGGTAGGGAAAGGCCGCTCCCGGGGCGGCAGCGGGCCGCCCGGCTCCGACATCCGCAGCAGCGACATGGTGAGGTCGGCCGGCATGACCATGTCGTCGAGCGACCGCAGGCGCGACTTCAGCGCCCGCATCGACTCGACCTCGCGCCTGCACTCCGCGCAGAAGGTCAGGTGGGCCAGGGCGCGCTCGCGCTCGGTGTGATTGAGCTCACCGTCCACAAGCGCGGATACGCGTTCTCCAAGATGCGACATATCAGACTTCCTCCCCACGGGTCCCCGACGGGAATGCTGGCGGGGGGAGTTGTGAATTACGGGGTGCCCGATGGTCGAGCGCCTCCCGCAACTGCGCCCGGCCACGATGGATACGGCTCCGGACAGTGCCCAGCTTGACGCCGAGCGTGGCCGCGATCTCCTCGTACGACAGCCCTTCGATGTCGCACAGCACGATCGCCGCCCGGAAGTCGGGAGTGAGCGCGTCGAGCGCGGCCTGAACGTCAGGCTCGAAGTGGGCGTCGTCGAAGGCCTGGGCCGGTGACGGCTCGCGACCGCGCAGCCGTTCGGCCGCGTCGTCGGCGAGCCCTTCGAACCGGATGCGCTGCTTGCGCCGCGCCATGTCGAGGAACAGGTTGGTGGTGATCCGGTGCAGCCAACCCTCGAACGTGCCGGGCGTGTAGCTCGACAACGACCTGAAAACCCGGACGAAGACCTCCTGAGTGAGATCCTCGGCATCATGGACATTGCCGGTAAGCCGGTACGCCAGTCGATACACGCGGGCGGAGTGAGTCCGCACCACTTCCTCCCAGCTGGGAGGCGTCCAATCAGACACGGGAGTATCGGCCTGGTGGTCACTATCGTCCACCAGCACTCCTCTCTCTGGGACCACCGCTACCGCCATAGTGCCTGGTTTCGTCCCTTCGTGCGTACTGCCTGCCTTCCGGACCGGCAAAGCCCGTTTAAACCTGCAACGCCGGAGGGCGCTCCTGAGTTCCCGTCCGGGCGTGTCTCCCCTAGGCTGCGACCGGTGACCAATCGCATGAAAGTGGGGGGAGGAGGCCGATGACCAGTCCGGGAGAGGCCACTCTGGCCTATGCGGAGCAGTTCCATCACGAGGATGAGCTCCTGCACGCGGCGCGGCAGCGCGGGCTGGAGATGGGTGCCACGCCCATCCTTCCCGGAGGCGGGGCGGCGCTCTGCTTCCTGGCCACGGCGGTCAACGCCAAGTCGGTCGTCGAGATCGGCACCGGCTGCGGAGTCTCGGGCCTCTGGCTGCTCCGGGGCATGCGCCCCGACGGCACGCTGACCAGCGTCGACGTGGAGCCCGAGCACCAGCGGCTGGCCAGGCACGCCTTCGCGGAGGCGGGGTTCTCCGGCGGCCGGGTGCGGCTCATCGCGGGCCGTGCGCTCGACGTGCTGCCCAGGCTCTCCGACGGCGGCTACGACCTCGTGTTCGCCGACGGGGCCAAGCAGGAGTACTCCGACTATCTGGCCGAGGCCGTGCGACTGCTGCGGGTCGGGGGCATCGTCGCCTTCGACAACGCGCTGTGGCACGACCGCGTCGCCGACCCGTCCCAGCGTGACCCGGAGACGGTCGCGCTACGCGAGCTGGGCAAGCTCGTGCAGGGCGACGACCGCCTCCGCTCACTGCTGATACCGCTCGGCGACGGCCTGCTCGCCGCCGTCAAGATCGCCGACTAGCCTCCCGTACGCACGCCGTCCCGGCCATGACGGCGCTCGACGACACGCCCGGCTGCGAGCCGGCCACCGGTCACGGCCGGGTGAGCCACTCCAGCAGCACGCGCACCCCGAACCCCGTCGCCCCCTTGGTGAGGGTGCCCTCGTCGACGGTGCTGCGGCCGACGCCCGCGATGTCGAGGTGGGCCCACGGCCGCTTGCCCGCGAACTCCCGCAGGAACAACGCCGCCGTGATGGACCCCGCCCCGTAGGTGGAGCCGATCTCGACGTTGGACAGGTCGGCGATCGACGACTCCAGCGCGGGCTCGTAGTCGTCGATCAGTGGCATTCGCCACAGCCGGTCGTCGGTGGCCTGCCCGGCGTCGACCAGCTCCCGGGCCAGCGTGTCGTCGGTGGAGTAGACGGCCCCGACGTTGCGGCCGAGGGCGACGGTGATGGCCCCGGTGAGCGTGGCGACGTCGACGACCGCGTCGGGGTCGAGCTCGGCGTCGGCGTAGGCGAGCGCGTCGGCCAGCACCAGCCGGCCCTCGGCGTCGGTGTTGAGCACCTCGACCGTGCGGCCGCCGTAGTGCGTGATCACGTCGCTGGGCCGCTGGGCGGTGCCGGAGGGCATGTTCTCGGCCGCGGCGATCAGGCCGGTGACGCGTACGGGCGCGCCCAGGGCGGCCAGCGCCCCCAGGACGGCGATCACCACGGCGCCGCCCGCCATGTCGGTCTTCTGGGTCTTCATGTTCTCGGTCGGCTTGAGTGACAGGCCGCCCGAGTCGAACGTGATGCCCTTGCCCACCAGCACCACGTGCCGATCGGCGGGCTCGTCCGGGGTGTAGGAGAGCTGGATGAGCCGGGGCGGGCTGGCCGACCCCCTGCCGACGGCCACGATGCCGCCGAAGCCGCCCGCCTGCAGCTGCTCCTCGTCCCAGATCCGCGTGGGCACGCCCTGCTCGGCGGCGCGCTCGGCGAGCCAGACGGGGTTCTTCACGGACGAGGGCGTGTTGGCCAGGTCACGCGCGAGCGCCACGGCCTCGGCGACGGCCTGGGCGCGACGTACGGACGCCTCGTCGGCGCCGACGAACGTCAGCGCGCCGACGGACGCCTTGCCCGGCTCGCCGATGCGGTAGGTGTAGGCGGCGAGCAGCGCGGCCTCGGCGAACACCGCCACGTCGCCGTCGGGCACCACCACGGTCAGCTCCGCGCGCCCCTTGACCCGGCGGGTGAGCGCCGCCGCGGCCTTGCGCAGCGCGCGCGGCGATCCGTCGCCGACGCCGTAGAGCAGCACCCGGCCGACGCCGCTCCCGCGCGCCACGGGCACCTCCACGACCTCGCCGGCCTCACCCTTGGCCTCGTAGTGGGCCAGCAGGTCGGCCACCGGCACCGGCAGGTCGAGCGCGCGGGACGGGACCAGATCCTTGGCATAGGGAACGGCCACCAGCTCGGCGTCTGCGGGCAGGTCGGTGACCACCGACGTAGTGGTCTCAATGGGCACGGGAACAATCTCCTCGAACGTCAGCGACCCTGGCGCGAACGCCAGGGCCGTGGGGTCAGGTGGTCTCGGGAGCTCTCAGCCGACGACGTTCTTCAACGCCTCACCGAGCGCCTTTGCCTCGTCGGCGGAAATCTCCACGACGAGCCGGCCGCCACCCTCCAGGGGGACCCGCATAACTATGCCGCGCCCTTCCTTGGTGACCTCGAGCGGACCATCGCCGGTCCGCGGCTTCATCGCCGCCATGCGTGCATCCCTTCCTGCCTTGGGCTCCCGCGGCCCGCGATTTCGACCGCCCGTTAGGGAGGGCGGCGCATTCACGTCTTCTGTGATGTCCTATTCTCCCGCATCGAGAGCCCTCATGGGTAACGATCTCCTCCCAGAATGCGTTGTCCACAGTGGCCAAGACGTCCAAACTGGACTTCGTGCATGCTCGCGCCGCCCTCTTCGACCTCTACGGAGACCACCTGCGCACGCGCGGCGGGCAGGCGTCCGTGGCCGCTCTCGTACGCCTGATGAAACCCCTGGAAATCGCCGCTCCTGCGGTGCGCACCGCCGTCTCACGGATGGTCAGGCAGGGCTGGCTGTGGCCGGTCAGGCTGCCTCAGGGGCCCGGCTACGGGCTCACCCCCAAGTGCGTCAGACGGCTGGACGAGGCCGCACTGAGAATTTACCGAGCCGGAACACCGAGCTGGCACGGCCGCTGGCACCTGATCGTGCTCGAACCGGTGAAGGATCGGCAGCGCCGGGAACGGCTGAGAGCCGATCTCACCTTCCTCGGCTACGCGTCGCTGTCGGAGACCTCCTGGATCGGCCCGCGCTCCTCCCTTGAGCTCGACAACCTCCTCGACGGCGAGGGGGTCCGCGCCGACCGGTTCGACGCGGCCCTGGAGGGCGACTCGCAGGAGCTGGTGGCGCGGGCGTGGGACCTGACGGCCATCGGCGAGGCGTACGAGCACTGGCTGTCGGAGGCTGTCACGCTGGTCGGGGCGCTCCCCGAGGGGGCCCCCGGCGATCAGGTCTTCGCGACCAGGAGCAGACTGGTGCACGGGTGGCGCAACTTCTTGTTCCGCGACCCCGGCCTGCCCCCCGAGCTGTTGCCACCCGCCTGGCCTGGGGAGAAGGCCAGATCCTACTTCGAGCAGGAGGCCGCCCGCCTGCTGCCCGCAGCAGCCGCGTTCGTCGACAGGGAGTTATCGTGATCCGCTATGACGTGACCGACGCCGTCGCCACCGTCACCCTCGACCGCCCCGATGCGATGAACTCGCTGACGTCCGAGGTGAAGACCGCACTGCTGGAGGCGATGCGCCGGGCGGCCGGCGATCCGGAGGTGCGGGCGGTGCTGCTGACCGGCTCGGGCCGGGCCTTCTGCGCCGGTCAGGACCTGCGCGAGCACGCCGCCAACCTGGAGGCCGGCCGTGGCCTGGCCAACACCGTGCGCGAGCAGTACAACCCGATCGTCGAGCTGATCACCACCATGGACAAGCCGGTCGTGGCCGCGGTCAACGGCGTCGCCGCGGGCGCGGGCGCCGCGCTGGCGTTCGCCTGCGACCTGCGGGTGGCCTCGGACAAGGCGAAGTTCGCGATGGCGTTCACGGGCATCGGCCTGGCGCCCGACTCCGGCGCTTCCTGGACGCTGCGACGTCTCGTCGGTCCGGGGCGGGCGGCGGAGCTACTGCTGCTCGGCGAGCCGGTCGATGCCGCCCGCGCCCTCGAACTCGGCCTGGTCACGCGCGTGGTGCCCGCCGACGACCTGCCGAAGTCCGCCCAGGAGCTGGCCGTACGGCTGGCGCAGGGCCCCACCCTCGCGTACGCGGCGACCAAGCGGGCGCTGGCCCACGCGGCGTCGCACTCGCTGTCCGAAACCCTGCTCGTGGAGGCCGACCTACAGGACGAGTGCGTCGCCACCCGCGATCACCAGGACGCGACCAAGGCGTTCCTGGCGAAGGAGCGGCCGGTATTTCACGGCCGCTGACAGGCCCGGAGGGGCGACCGTGCCGCCGAGCCGTGAGGCGGCGGCGGCCGGGAGTGATCAGGCACTCCCGGCGCGGGCGACACATCCCTCGATGTGGTCGTTGACCAGGCCGATGGCCTGCATCAGCGCGTAGGCCGTGGTGGGGCCGACGAACCTGAACCCGTGCCGCTTCAGCTCCTTGGCCAGCGCCACGGAGCCGGGCGTGACGGCGGGGATGTCGGACATCGCCCTCGGGACGGGCGCGTCCGGGTCGGCGTGCCGCCACACCAGCTCGGACAGCCCGCCGGGCAGGTCGAGCGCGGCCCGCGCGTTGCCGATCGCCGCCTCCACCTTGGCCCGGTTGCGGACGATCCCGGCGTCGCCGAGCAGCCGTTCGACGTCGTATTCGGTGTAGGCGGCCACCTTCGGGATCGAGAATCCGTCGAAGGCGGCGCGGAAGTTGTCACGCTTGCGCAGGATCGTGAGCCACGACAGCCCGGATTGGAACGCCTCCAGCGACACCCGTTCAAAAACGCCGTCGTCACCCCGGACCGGCCGGCCCCACTCGTCGTCGTGGTAGGCCAGGTAGAGCGGGTCGGACATGCCCGCCCAGGCGCACCGCACCACCTCACTCACGAGGCGTCCGTCCACCGGAACCGCCGCCACGGGAGTCATCGGCGTCACGCCCCGCCTCACCGTCCGGCACGTCGGCCTGCGCGGCGGCCACGTCGGCCTGCGCGGCCGGGATATCGGTATCGGTGACCGAGACGTCAGCCTGAGCGGCCCGAACGTCGACCTGCGCGGCCGGGACGTCGGCCTGGGCGAGCGAGACGTCAGCCTGGGTGACGGAGATGTCGCCGGTCTGGGCGGTTTCGGGGCCGCGGCGCTCGACGCCGTTGAGTGCCGGAAGCTCCGAACCCGTGGCGAACGGAAGCTCGGAACCGGTGGCGAACGGCGCCAGGGCGGCGGTGTCGAGGGACGGGACGGGGTCACCCGCCTCGGGCAGCTCCATGGACGCGGCAGGGGCCTCGGGCTCGTGGTCGGTACGCAGGGCGGCGCCAGGGGCCGCGTAGACCTCCTGCCGCGCGTACAACCGGCTCGACAGCAGCTCGGAGACGCGCTGTTCCAGGACCGCGATCCTGGTGTCGCGGGCGGTGATCGCGTTGGCGGCCCGGCGCAACGTCTCGTCGACGCTCTGCGTGTGATAGCCGACGAGGTTGACCGGCAGATGCAACGCCATGAAGTCGACCGCCGTCAGCTGCCCCGGCTCGGGCAGGTCGAGAGGCGGCACGTCCGGCGGGAACTCGGTCAGCTCACCGCCCCTGCCAAGGGATACCAGCACGACGCAGGCCAGGATGGCGAGCGCGGCGATGGCGAGTATGACCAGCACATTGGCATCGTACTCATACCATCGAGGCATGAGTCCCGCACTTGTCGCGCCTGGTGAGCCTTTGGACCCCGCCTGGACTCCGGCGACCTCGCCCGCGCAGGCCGCCGCGCTGGCTCGGGCGGGCGCGACGGTGCTGGTCACGCTGCCGGACGAGCTCGACGCGGCGCTCGCGGCGGCCGCGATCTACTGCTGGCACGGCGCGCAGGTGTTCGTCACGGAACATACCGATCAGGTACGGCTCGCGCTGGACATGACCGAGTCGCTGGCCGGTCGCCGCCCGCCGGCCCTCACCCGTCGCGGTCTCGCCTGACGGGTCAGCCGACGGCCTCGCCGAGCTCCGCCACCGAGGGGCGGACCGGCGCGGGCCGGCCCTCCAGGTGGGCGAAGGCCTCTTCCACCGTGGTCGTCCAGGCGATGGCGTCGAACACGTCGGCCCTGGTGAAGCCCTCGTCGTACATGCCCTCGACGAGCCGGCGCAGCGGGGTGTAGAGGCCCCAGGGATCGAGGATGACCAGGGGGCGGTCGTGGATGCCGAGCACCCTGGCCGTCCAGATCTCGAAGAGCTCCTCCAGGGTGCCGATGCCGCCGGGCAGCACGAGGAAGGCGTCGGAGCGAGCGTCCATGACGCCCTTGCGCTCGCGCATGTCGGCGGTGACGATCAGCTCGCCGGAGTCGCGGTCGGCCACTTCGATGTCGACCAGGACCTGCGGGATGACACCGACGGTGTGGCCGCCCGCCGCCCGGGCCGCGGTGGCGACGGCGCCCATGCACGAGACGGTGGCGCCGCCGCTCACCAGGGTGTGGCCACGCCTGGCGAGCTCGGTGCCGACCTTCGTGGCGAGCGCGACGTACTTGGGGTCGATCTTCTGGCTGGAGGCGCAGTAGACGCAGACATTCACAAAATGTCAGCCTATTGGGGTTCGGCGATGTGCGAGGCGGCGGCCTGCCGCTCCTCCAGGTGCTGCCGGGATCGGGCCCGGTCGGAGTCGACGATGACCCGCACGGCCTCGTCGACGTCGTCGGTGACCTTGATCAGGTCGAGGTCGTGGGTGGCGATCTTGCCCGTGCCGAGCAGCGCCTTCCTGATCCAGTCGATCAGCCCGCCCCAGAACTCGGTGCCCAGCAGCACGACGGGGAACGAGGTGACCTTGCGCGTCTGCACCAGCGTCAACGCCTCGAACAGCTCGTCGAGGGTGCCGAACCCGCCGGGCAGCGCGATGAAGCCGCAGGAGTACTTCACGAACATCGTCTTGCGTACGAAGAAGTAGCGGAACTCGATGCCGAGCTCGACGTAGTCGTTCATGCGCTGCTCGAACGGCAGCTCGATGCCGAGGCCCACGGAGATGCCGCCCGCGACCTCGGTGGCGCCCCGGTTGGCCGCCTCCATGGTGCCCGGCCCGCCTCCGGTGATGACGGCGTAGCCGGCCTCGGCCAGCGCCCTGCCGAGGTCGACGCCCATCGCGTAGTAGGCGTCGTCCTTGTCCGTGCGCGCGGAGCCGAAGACGGTGACCGCCCTGGGCAGCTCCGCCAGTTGCCCGAACCCCTCCACGAACTCCGCCTGGATGCGCAGCACCCGCCACGGGTCCATGTGCACCCAGTCGGCGGGCCCCTGCCGGTCGAGCAACCGCTGGTCGTGGGTGGACTCGGGGACCAGCGCGCCACGGACCACGGCCTGACCCTGACGGCGTTCGCGACGTATCTTCTCCATGCGGATCACGCTAGTCCTCTTCCCCGGCCGGCGAGTCCCGGCCGGCGCCTGTCACCCCGTGGGCTCACTACGGGGCGGACCCGGGTGTGAGTCGCCGACAGGACATCATGGATGGCATAACCGCAGATGAATGGCCTGCGTCGGGCTCGTAAAAAATCTGGAGGAAGCAGGGAACCGAATTTCGACCCCCTCGCGTCTAACTGCCGAGGGTGCTGCTCGGGACTGAAAGTGGCTCTCCCCGCCAAATGGCCGGCGAGGAGAGCCACTTTCACGTTGTGAGCCAGTCGAGCATCGCCCGCTCGCTCTCCACGATCTTGGACAGCGACACGTACTCTCCCTGCTGGTGCGCCAGGTTCGGATCGCCCGGCCCGTAGTTGACGGCCGGAACTCCCAAGGTGGAGAACCTCGCCACGTCGGTCCATCCCAGCTTCGCCCGGGGCACGCCGCCCACCGCCGCGGCGAAGGCGGCGGCCACCGGATGCGTGAGGCCCGGCCGGGCGGCGGGGGCCGCGTCCACGAAGCGGACCTCGTACCCGTCGAAGACCTCCCGCACGTGCGTCTGCGCCTCCTCCACCGACAGGTCGGGCGCGAACCGGTAGTTGACCGTCACCACGCAGGCGTCGGGGATCACGTTGCCCGCCACCCCGCCCTCGACGCGTACGGCGTTGAGGCCCTCGTGGTATTCGAGCCCGTCGACCACCGGCCGCCGCGCCCGGTAGGCGTTGAGTCTGGCCAGCACCGGTTCGATGCCGTGAATGGCGTTGACCCCGAACCACGACCTGGCGCTGTGCGCGCGCTTGCCCGTCACCAGGATCTCGGCCCGCAGCGTGCCCTGGCAGCCGCCCTCGATCACCCCGTCGGTCGGCTCCATGAGCACCGCGAAGTCGGCCGCCAGCCAGCCGGGGTGGTCGCGGCTCACCCGGGTGAGCCCGTTGCGCTCCGCCTCTATCTCCTCACAGTCGTAAAAGAGGAACGTGATGTCGCGGTTGGGGACCGGCACGGTGGCCGCCAGCTTGAGGGCGACCGCCACTCCCGCCTTCATGTCGGAGGTGCCGCAGCCGTAGAGCAGGTCGCCCTCGACGCGGCTCGGCAGGTTGGCGGCCACGGGCACCGTGTCGAGGTGTCCGGCGATCAGCACGCGCTCGCCGCGCCCCAGTGAGGTGCGGGCGACGACGGTCTCGCCCGACCGGTCGAGCTCGAGATGCGGCAGCGCGGCGAGCGCCCGCTCGATCTCGTCGGCCAGCGCCTTCTCGGCTCCGCTCACCGACTCGATGTCCACGATCGCCGCCGTCAGCGCACGCACGTCCTGTGTCAGGTCCAGCATCAGGTATTGGCTCCATGTTCGCGCAGCACCTCATTGAGGGCCGCCTTGTCATGCCGCTGTCCCGGGTCCAGGCGCTTGATCACCAGCACGCAGGGCAGCCCGAACACGCCTCCGGGAAACTCCTTCTGCCGGGTGCCGCCGACGGCCACGCACCAGTCGGGGATCCGGCCACGGGCCAGTTCCTCGCCCGTCAGCACGTCGATCACCGGGATCGTCGCCGACAGGATCGTGCCCGCGCCCACCACGGCGCCACGTCCGACCCGGGCGCCCTCGACGATCATCGCGCGGCTGCCCACCAGCGCGTCGTCCTCCACGACCACCGGCACGGCGTTGGGCGGCTCCAGCACACCGCCGATGCCCACCCCGCCCGACAGATGCACGTTGCTGCCGATCTGGGCGCAGGATCCGACCGTGGCCCAGGTGTCGACCATCGTGCCGGCGCCGATGTAGGCCCCGATGTTGGTGAACGACGGCATCAGCACCACGCCGGGCGCCGCGTAGGAGCCCCAGCGCGCGATGGCCCCGGGGACCACCCGGACCCCGTCGAAGGTGGTCTTGAGCGGCAGCCGGTCATGGTGCTGGAAGTCGCCCACCTGCGACCTGGCCAGGCCGAGCACCTTGAACGCGAGCAGGATCGCGCGTTTGGCCCGCTCGTCGACGACCACCTCGCCGTCGGACAACTCGGCGACCCGCGCCTTGCCGGTGTCGAGCAGGTCGATCGCGCCGACCACCACGGCGCGGGCCTCGGCGTCGCTCGGCGACAGCTCCGCGCGCCGCTCCCACAGGGCGTCGACGGCCCGCGGGAGCGGTGACGAGGTGCTCTGGTGACTCATGGCCACGGAGCCTATCTGGCCAGGTAGGTTTTTCAGGGTGCGCCTGCGCTTCTCCCGCGGAGTCTTCACCATCGCGGTCATCGTTCTCGTGCTCGCGGTGGGGATCTCCGTGGGCCTCTACACGCTGCTCAAGAAGGCCAAGCCGCTGGCCGTGCCCGAGGCCTCCTGCGCCGTGCGGACTCCCGACGGGTCGCTCGGCCTCGACATCGAGCAGGCGCAGGTGTCGGCCACCATCGCGGCCGTGGCGGCGCGGCGCAAGCTGCCCGAGCGGGCCGTGGTGATCGCCTACGCGACGGCGCTGCAGGAGTCGAAGCTCCGCAACCTCGACCACGGCGACCGCGACTCGGTCGGTGTGTTCCAGCAGCGCGAGTCGCAGGGGTGGGGCACGCAGAAACAGATCATGGACCCGGTCTACTCGACGAACAAGTTCTTCGCCGCGCTGGTCAAGGTCAAGAACTACCGGACCATCCCGCTGGCCGAGGCCGCGCAGGAGGTGCAGCGCTCCGCCGGCGGCTACGCCTACGCGCCCCACGAGACCGATGCCAAGATCCTGGCCGCGGCGTTCACCGGCCGGGTCCCCCGGGCCGTGCACTGCTGGTATCCACCGGCCAAGGGGCAGACCGCCGCGCCCGTGGCGCGGACCGGCGAGGCCCGCCGCCAGCTGGCGCGGGCACTCGGCAACGCCACCGTCACCACCAAGAGGCGCGGCTGGCTGATCGCCGCCTGGTCGGTGGCCCACGCGCAGAAATACGGCCTGAGCCGGGTCGGGTTCAGCGGGGCCACCTGGTCCAACGATCTGGAGGTCGATGACTGGCAGTCCGGCGGCAAGGCGGGCGACCGCCGCGTCGAGCTGTCCTAGGACGCGCGGCTGACGATGTCGATCGAGCCGGGCGGCAGCGGCCGGGCGTAGCTGGCGGTCCACGACCTGCCCTGGATGCGCTCGAAGGAGAGCAACCGCCCGTCGGAGGCGCGGTAGTCGGCGAAGTCGAGCAGCCCACGCTCGGGGTTGCCAGTGTCGCCCTCACATCTGAACGCCGCCGTGCCCCGCTCGATCGGGAAGAACTCGACGCCCTCCATGATCAGCATGCTTTTGGCGGGAACCATGCCCTGGGTGGGCACCTCGGTCCAGAGGAGCACCTCCAGGTGCGGCGGATCTCCCTGGGCGAGGCCCTGGCGCACCTCCACCGACAGCCACTGGAAGCGGCGGGTGCGGTCGCGCAGCAGGTATTCGGTCCACTGCTGGCCCTGCCACGACATGAACATCGCGCCCAGCACGCGCGCGGGCGAGCCGTGGACGTGGATCCGGTCTCCGACCTGGATGGCCCGGGGATCGGTGTAGTCGGACCCCGCATGCCCAGCCGCGCTCACCGGCGCCGGTAACGGGGTCTCAACAGGAGCGACCTCAACCGGCGGCGCGGCTGTGCGGCCCTTCCTGTCCTGGCGCAGGGTGGCCAAGAAGGCTCCCAGCAGCAGGAGGACGGTGGCGATGCTCAGCCCGAGTACGACCATGGAGGTCATGCTCATCGATCAGCTCGCTCCACTCGCGGTCTGCCTCGGCAAACGCCCTTATCAATTTATGCTTGCTCGCAATTGCGAGCCAACTATGACGCGGGATCCTACTGGAGGCGGCGCACCGCCGCACTGATCCTTTCGTCAGTGGCCGTCATGGCGATACGGACATGTCGCTTACCTGCTGGTCCGTAGAAATCGCCCGGTGCGACCAAAATGCCGATTTCGGAGAGTTTGCTTACCTGATCCCAGGCGTGCTCTCCGTTGGACGCCCAAAGGTACAGTCCGGCCGTCGAGTGATCGACGCGCCAGCCCGCCTGTTCGAGCGCGGGACGCAGCCGGGCACGACGGGCGGCGTAGAGCTCGCGCTGCGCGTCGGCGTGCTCGTCGTCGCCCAGCGCGGCCGTCATCGCGGCCTGGACGGGACCGGGCATCAGCATGCCCGCGTGCTTGCGCACGTGCAGCAGCCGGCCCACCAGAGCGGGATCGCCCGTGACGAACGCCGCCCGATATCCGGCCAGGTTGGACCGTTTGGACAGCGAGTGCACCGCGAGCAGCCCCTCGTGGGAGCCGCCGCAGACGTCGGGATGCAGGATCGAGACCGGCCGCTCTTCCCAGCCGAGCTCCAGGTAGCACTCGTCTGAGGCGACGACCGTGCCGCGCTCGCGCGCCCAGGCCACCACCTTGCGCAGGTGCTCGGGCGGCAGAACCCGGCCCGTGGGGTTGCCCGGGGAGTTGACCCAGACCAGGTCGACGTGCTGGGGGCCGAGCGCCAGCAGGCCGTCGGCCGCCATCGCCGCCGCCCCGGCCAGCCGGGCCCCCACGTCGTAGGTGGGATAGGCCAGCTCGGGGAAGACGACCCGCTTGGCGCCGAGATAGGTCGGCAGCCAGGCGACGAACTCCTTGGACCCGAGCAGCGGCAGCACGTCGCGCGCGTCGACGGTGACGCCGTGCCTGCGGTGCAGCCAGCCCGCCGCGGCCTCCCGCAACTCCGTGGTGCCGTGGGTCAGCGGATAGCCGGGGCTGTCCGCCGCCGCGCACAGCGCGTTCTGGACCAACTGCGGCACCGGATCGACGGGCGTGCCGACCGAGAGGTCGACGATGCCCTCGGGATGCGCGCGGGCGCGCTCCTTGTACGGCTCCAGCCGGTCCCACGGGAAGTCAGGCAGGGTGTTCACGAGGCTCCAGGATCTCGGTGGTGCGGCGGGATGCGACGCATGCCGGAGGACCGGCTCGCCACGTCTTCCCGAGACGGCGCCCGGGAAGACCCGCGGGTGGGCGGCTCCGGAGAGCGGCCCACGCCCTGCGACGGCTAGTGACCCTCGCCCTGCGGGGGCAGCGCGGCCACGACCGGGTGGTCCTTCTCGATCTTGCCGACCTTGGAGGCGCCACCGGGCGAGCCGAGGTCCTCGAAGAAGTCGACGTTGGCCCGGTAGTACTCCTTCCACTGCTCAGGAAGGTCGTCCTCATAGAAAATGGCCTCGACGGGGCACACTGGCTCGCACGCGCCGCAGTCAACGCACTCGTCGGGGTGAATGTAAAGCATGCGCTCGCCCTCGTAGATGCAGTCGACGGGGCATTCCTCGATGCACGCCTTGTCCAGGACGTCCACGCAAGGCTGCGCGATGACGTAGGTCACCTCGAGCTCCTTCTTCTCCGCCACCATGGCATGTCTCTGACCGCGGTTTGCTACGCCCTAGTATTGCCGTGCTTGCCAACTGGCCGGAACGGAGGGTGGCAAACTCGTGGCCGGTCGCTTCGTGATCAGCATCACAGTCGCCGACGTGGGGACGCGAATCACCACGCGCAGACGCGATCCGGGGGGTTTCCGCGACGCCGTGGGCATCCTGGAAGCGTGGGACGACGGAATCCTCAAAGTTCGTAAAAGAGACGGCACGCTGGTGGAGATCCCCGAAGAGTCGCTGGTGGCGGCCCGAGTCGTTCCCGCCGCGCCTCCTCGACCTGGAGCTTCATAACCGTAAGTATTCACTCTGTGACCGTACGTACCTGCGCCGCTGTCGCAGCCATCCTCGTCAGCGCCGGATGCGGCGCGTCGACGACCACAGAGTCCAAGCCGTTGCCTCCGGTCAACGCCAAGGCCAGCTCCATGAAGGCGGGCTTCGGCAGCCTGGAGCGGCTCGCCGAGGCCGCCAAGCAGGAGGGCGAGCTCAACGTCATCGCCCTGCCGCGTGACTGGGTCAACTACGGCCAGATCATCGACACCTTCGCCGAGAAGTACGGCGTCAAGGTGAACGAGCTCGAACCGAACGCCAGCAGCCAGCGCGAGATCGACGCCGCCGGGCGGCTGAAGCCCGACGTGTTCGACCTGACCCTGGACGTGGCGGTGGCCAACGCCGCCACCTTCGCCCCGTACAAGGTGCAGGGCTGGCAGGACCTGCCCGACGACGTCAAGGCCGCGTCCGGCGCCTGGTACGCCGCCTACGGCAGCTACATGTCGATCGGCTACGACCCGCGCACGGTGCCCGCGCCCGCCTCCTTCGCCGACCTGGCCAAGCCCGGCTACATGGTGGCGCTCGACGGCGACCCGCTGCGCTCCATGGGCGCCTTCGAGGGCGTGATGGCGGCCTCGCTGCTGCACGGCGTGCCCCGCCCGCAGCGCGGAGTCGAGCTGTTCCACAGGCTGAAGCGGGAGGGGCGGCTCACCGAGCCGGCCAAGGCCAACGTGGTCGTCGGCTGGGACCACCTCAACGCCGCCCGCAGCGCCCATGACCCCGAAGCGTGGAAGGTGACGATCCCGAAGGACGCGCCGCTCGGCGCCTACCACGTCCTGGCGATCAGCAAGCACGCGCCACATCCCGCCGCCGCCCGGCTCTGGCAGGAGTTCGTCCTCTCCGACGAAGGCCAGAACCTCCTCCAGAAGGGCTTCGCCCGGCCCGCCCGCGGCGAGGCCATGCTCACGCGGGGCACCCTCGACACCCACCAGGCCGCCCGGCTGCCCGCGGCTCCCGGGCCGCCCATCCTGCTCACGATCCCGCAGACGGACGCCGGCAAGTCCTACCTGAAGAAGGAATGGACAAAGAGCGGCGGATGAGACCGATGTGACTTGGTATGTCATAGAGACGTTCAGCCTCTAAAGTGAATGGACAGCACGGCCACGGGGGCCCGATGTCTGACGAATGAGAGCTGATCGTCTTGCGCTATGACACACCGAGCTTGGAGCGGTGGAGCAGTCGCGCCTACGACGGCAGCTTCGGCTACGTCTCCACCCAGGGCGCTCCCCTCGTCGACCTGCTCGACCCGCAGCCGGGGGAGCGCGTGCTGGACCTCGGCTGCGGCACCGGCGTGCAGACCGCCCAGATCGCCTCCCGCGGGGCCCGCGTGCTCGGCATCGACGGGTCCTCCGCGATGATCGAGAAGGCCCTCGCCCAGTATCCGGGCATCGACTTCATCATCGGCGACGGCCACGACTTCACCGTGGCGCAGGCCTACGACGCCGTCTTCTCCAACGCCGCGCTGCACTGGATGAGCCGCGACCCCGCCGCCGTCATCGCCAGCGTGCGCGAGGCGCTCACGCCCGGCGGGAGATTCGTGGCCGAGATGGGCGGGGCCGGCAACTGCGCCGAGCTGACCGCCGCCATGCTCACGGCCTGGCGAGAGTACGGCCTGCGCGAACCCGACCTGCCCTGGTATTTTCCCACTCCCGCCGAGTACGCCCGGCGCCTGGAGCGCGAGGGCTTCGTCGTGCGGCTGCTCGAATACTTCGACCGCCCCACGCCCCTCGACGAGTGCCCCGCCGGAGCCGCCGACTGGGTGCGCATGTTCGCGTCCTCGGTACTCGAAGGGCTGCCGCCGGATATCGTCGAACCCCTGCTCCGGCGGGTCAACGAACTGGCGGCGCCGGCGCTGCGCAGGGAGACCGGCTGGATGGCCGACTACGTACGCCTGCGCTTCGCCGCCGTACGACGTTGATGCGTCGTCCATGATGCGTAGTGCCGTTTTGCCGGACTATGGTCTTTTCCGTGGGCGGCGAGAGTATGGCTGCACCGCTTCGGCGGAGTGAGGGGCTGGTGAACGGAACGGGATGAATTTCTGCCTGAGCGACCTCGTACCACCGTTGAGGTGGAGCGACGCGTCCACGATCACGCTTCTCACCGGGCAGCCGGACCTTCCGGACGCCTGGTGGCGCAGCCTGCCCCTGCCGCTCGTCCTCGCGGCGATCGCCCCGGAGTCGCTGGCGGAGCTCCTCACGGAGATCACGCTGGAGCACTGGCCCGCCGCCTCCGTGGGTGACGTCCTGCCCGCGCTGCACGTGCTCGATCCGGACGAGGCCGACGAGCCTCAGGTCGCGATCGCGCTCGACCGGGCGGGCTCCTGGGCCGGACTGCTCGCCCTGACGGGCAGAGAGCTGGTCGACCAGCCGTTCATCCAGGCGCGCCCCGTGCTCACCACCCTGTTCTCCTCGGTCCTGGTACGACTCGCACCCGCTCGTCCCGCGGCCGCTCCCGCCAAGGCGCCCGGCGCCGAGATCGTGGTTCTCGAACCGGCCGTCGACGACTCCCAGCCGGTGCTCGACGCCGACGCCGAACCCCTGACCGAGGACGCCTCCGAGCCGCAACTGGCGGTCGACGCCGACGTGCCCTCGGCCGACTCCTCGGGCCCGCTGCGCCCCCGTGTCCTCGACGGGCCCCCCAGAGACCCCTCCCCCGGCGGCGCGTCCCCGGGCGACGGCCTCGCCGACATCTTCCGCCCCCACTTCCGAGCCGTCGACCCACACGACCAGCCCGACGAAGGCGCGGCCGACTCCCCCGGCCTGTCCTTGGCCGAACCCCCGGCTTCAGCCGCGGCCGACTCGCCGTCGGGTCCGGACGCCGCCGACCGTGTCGTCTCGCCGGCGAGTACGAACTCCGCCGCGGCAGGCGCGGCCGGCGCACAGGGGGACGTGGCCGGGTTCCAGGCCGAGGCCGCCAACGACGCAGAACCGGACCGGCAGGCCGCCGACGAAGCCGCCGACCCACGCCGACTGGCGGCCGAATCCGCCGACGCACGCCGGCGGGCCGCCGAATCCGCTGACGAGGCCGCCGAGGCGCGTCGGCAGGTTTCGGACTTCGCGGACGAGGCCGTCGAAGCGCACCGTGCGGGCAACGGCGAGACCCCGGCTCGCGAACCGGAACTCGCCGCCGACGCGGACGACTCACGCGCGAACGCCGCCGCCGACGAGGACGGCGAGGTGTACGCCGCTGACGCTGAACACGCGGGCGTGGCCGACGCGAACGCCGCCGACCCGCGAGCCGACGCGAACCCCGCTGACTCGGACCGGGCGAATGCAGCCGATCCACAGGCGGACGCCAACGCCGCCGTCCTACGAGCGGACGCGAACGCCGCTGACTCGGACCGGGCGAATGCAGCCGATCCACAGGCCGACGCCGGTGACGCTTACCGGGCCGACGCGGGTGACTCGCCGGCGGAAGTGGCCATCGCTGCGGCTGACCCGGGTGACGCCGCTGACCCGCAGGCGCGGGCCGCCGGCGCGGGCGGTTCGGCGGGACGAGTTCGGGACGAGGACGTCGATGACGGCGCCGGGGGCGGGCGTGGCGGTGCGGACGGGCCGTCCGGTGACGGGCGGGATCTGGCTGAGCTGATCGAGGTGGCGTTCGCCGGGCTGGACGACAAGAGCTGGGCCGTGGCGCAGAACAGGGTGTTCACCGACGAGCCGTCGGCGGTGGACCAGCTGGCCAAGCTGTTCGCCGTGCCCCCCGCCGAGATCGCCGCGACCGAGACGCGGCTGAGGGCCCAGCTCGACCAGTGGCTGGCCAGCGACGAGGCGGCCCCGTACCGAGCGCACCTGGACGAGCTGCGCAGGTCGATCGGCCCGGCCGCACCCAAGGAGCGGCTGATCGGGGCGGCGCCGTGGCACACGAAGGAGATCCGCGCGCTGGAGGTGCCCGCCTGGCAGTTCGTGCTGGCGACCCTGCCGGCCCACGCGCACCAGGAGGGCGGCCCAGGGCCGTTGCCCGAGGCGGCGGGGATGCGGCCCGAGGAGCCGGGGGCGCGGCCCGAGGCGCCGTCGGCGTTCGCCCGGCCGGCTCCGGCCAACGGGGCGCCGCCTCCGGCGCCGCTGTTCCAGGCGTTCGCGCCGGCCACGCCCGTGGAAGCCAACTCCGGGGAGGCCAACCCCGGGGAGGCCAACGGGGGGCCGGTCGAGCAGCCGGCGAAGCCGTACCAGCCGTTGAAGGACGTCTCCCAGACGCGGCGTTGCTTCCGCCAGCCGGACGGGCGGTGGTGGCTGCGCATCGACGTCACGGCCGACCAGTTGGCCGGAAGCGAGTGCGCGCTGCCCACCGGGTTCGCGGCGTACCTGGGCCTGTCGCCCGGTGAGACCCGGACCGTCAAGAGCGCGGCGGGCTCGCTGACCATGACGTGGCACGGCAGGCCGGTGCTGGAGTCCATCGAACGGCTGCTCGTGGACGTGGGCGCGAAGGAGGGCGGTCACCTGTTCCTCACGCTGTCGGACGAGGGGGTGCTGCGGGCCAGGCACCTGCCGGTCGCCGCGCAGAGCGCCGAGAAGATCACCAGGGCGCTCCGCCTGGTCGGCTACACCGCGCCGGGCGGCACCAAGGATCAGGCCGCGAGGGTGATCGCCACCAGGATCGGCATGACCGGCCCGGTGGCCCTGCCCGACCTGTTCACCAGGCTCCGCGAGCGCGGGGACCGCGACCTGCTCGTTCTGCTGGACTGAGCCGTGCCGCGGCTCGCGATCGGCCCGGAGTTCCCCAGGGAGCTCAGCGCACTGGCCCAGCCGGTGCGCAGGGACGCCGTGGTCGCGCTGCGCCGCTTCCTGCTGAACGTCACGGGCGGTCCGCACCCCGAGCGGGTCAGGGGCGCCCGGGACGCGCGGATCGCGACCCTGCGGCTCGCCGAAGGGCATCGTGGCGTGGTGGCGCGCGACCGGGACGTCTACTGGCTGCTCACGGTGCTGCCCGACCCGGACGCCTGGTCGTACGCGCGGCGCCACCGCTACGGGATCAACCCGGTGATCGGGGTGGTCGAGGAGTGGGACGCCGAGGCGCTGGAGCGGGTGGAGCCCGCGCTGCGCAGGTCGGCGGGCACCTCGCGGCTGTTCGATCCGATCTGTGACGGCGACCTGCTCGCCCTCGGCATCGACGTGCGGGCGTTACGGCTGGTGCGGCTCATCTCCACCGAGGCCGACGTGGAGGCGCTCGAACCACTTCTCCCGCCCACCCAGCACGCTCCGCTGGCGGTGCTGGCGCGCGGCGGCTCGCTCTCCGACGCCTGGCGGGAGCTGGACGGGCACCGCCCCTACGACGGCGACCCGGGGCCGATCGACGGCGACGACTTCCACGCGGCGCTGCGCCGCAGTCCGGACCGGGCGGTGTTCGTCACCGACAAGCTGGAGCTGGAACGGGTGCTGGAGTCGCCCGCGTGGTGCACGTTCCTGTATCCGCCGCAGCACCGGCTGGCCCGCGCCGCCCGCTACGACAATCCGGTGCTGGTCATCGGCGGGGCGGGCACCGGTAAGACGCTCCTGGCCCTGCACCGGGCCGCCTACCTGGCCAGGCACGGCAAGGGGCCGGTGCTGCTGGTGACCTACTCGCAGAGCCTCGGCGAGGAGCTGTCCGCCAGGCTCGACCGGCTGCTCGGCGACGAGGTGCTGCGCAAGCGGGTCGAGGTGGACAACGCCGAGCGGCTGGCGATGCGGATCGTGGGTCACGCCGAGGGGCGGCGGCCCGTGCTGGTCGGCCCCGGGGCCCGGACCCTGGCGGAGCTGACCGACGAGGCGCTGCGCCTGTTGTCGAGAGCCACGGGAGATCTACTCGACGATGTGGAGCCGGGACGCAAGCCGTACCGTCACATCATCGTGGACGAGGCTCAGGACATCAGCCCGGCGCAGTGGCGGCTGCTGCGCGCGGCGGTGCCGCACGCGCACGACGACCTGTTCATCGTGGGCGACCCTCATCAGCGGATCACCGACACGCGCGTGGCGCTCGGCGCCGTGGGCATCCCCGCCGCCCTGCACTCGCTGTGGATCTCCCGCAGGCTGCCGCAGGAGCTGCTCTCGTTCGGCGTCCGGCTGCGCGGCGGCGGCCTGGCGGGCGGGCTGGTCAAGGGCGTCTCCGGCCTGTACGGCTTCCGCGCGACGCGCAACGGCGAGCACCCGCTGATCCGGGTCTACGACTCGGCCGAGGCGGAGCTGGCCGGGCTGGCCACGACGATCGCGTCCTGGCTGGAGGAGGGCGTGCCCGCCGGGCAGATCGCCGTAGGAGCCCGCACCCCGCAGCTGGTGCGAGCGGCCAGGCGGGCGCTCGCCGATGCCGACGTCCGGGTGTCGACGTTCCAGAATCTGAAGGGGCTCGAATTCGAGCGCGTCGCCCTCATCGGCGTGGCGGAGGGTATCGTGCCCGAGACGCCACCCGACGATCCTGGCGCCCGCGCGCGACTCCTGCAGCGGGAGCGGGGCATGCTGTACGTCGCCTGCACGCGAGCACGCTCGATGCTCTACATATCCCATTCGGGAAGAGGTAGCCCTTTTCTGTAGCTCTGATCACATACTCTGAACTGCGGATATCTTCCCTTCGCCGGTTGGACCTCAATGAACCTCAGCCTGAGTGACCTCGCGCCACCCCTGCGCTGGACCTCCCCTGGGCAGATCGCGCCGATCGCGGAGGATCCCCAGCTGCCCGAGGCCTGGTGGCAGGCGATCCCCCTCGACCGCGCGTGCGCCATCGTGGGCGCCCAGGCCGTGGCCGGCCGTCTCGCCGATCTCGCCGTCACCTGCTGGGGCCATCTGCTGCTCGGCGACATCCTGCCGCTGCTGCGTTTCGCCAACCCGGCCGAGGCGGAGCGGGCACCCGAGACCCTGGGCAAGGACGTGGTGCAGAAGCTGTTCGGCGGGGTGTTCGAGCGACTGCTGGAGCCGGCGCCCGAGCCTGCGCCGGCCCGCCCCGACAAGCCGCTGCCCGACCTGGTCGACGGGCTGTTCGCGGCGCTGGACGACCGGCAGCGGGCGATCGCGCGCGACCGGCTCTACGCGGTGCAGCGGGCCACGCTCGACGAGCTGGCGCAGCGTTTCTCCGTGACGCGGGAGCGGATCAGGCAGATCGAGCGCGACCTGCGCGACCACGTGGAGGCCTGGCTGGGCGGGCCGGAGGCGACCGCCCTGGTCGCGCACGTCACCTGGCTGCGGGGCCGGCTCGGCTCGGCGGTGCCCGCCGACGACCTGGCCGCGGCGGTGCCGTGGCATCGCGCCGAGCTGCGCACCCTGGGCATCCCGGCCTGGCGGTTCGTGCGCACGCTGCTGACCGGCTACGAGCAGGCCGACGGCTGGCTGATCGCGGGCGGGGCCGAGGAGCTGCGCGAGAAGACGCGCCAGCTGTTCGCCGACGGGCCCCGGCCGCTCGGCGAGGCCGTCGCCATGGTCACGCAGCTCGGCATCCGCGAGGACGTGGCCGAGCGGTGGATCGCGTCGGTGCCGCAGCTGCGGGTGCTCGACCAGCACGTGGTGCCGTGGCCGCGCAGCATCAACGAGAAGGCCGAGGCGGTGCTGCTGGTGGCCGGTCGCCCGCTGTCGCCCGAGGAGATCCAGGAGCGCATCGGCGAGGACTACAGCCTGGTCGGCATCCGCAACCAGCTCACCGCCGACGGGCGCTTCCACCGGGTCGACCGCAACAAGTACGGCCTGACCAAGTGGGGCGGCGACGAGTACCTGGGCATCAGGGAGATGATCGCCAGGGAGATCGAGCGGGCCGGCGGCGAGGCCTCGGTCAGCACCATCGTCACCAACCTGACCTCCCGCTACGACGTGAGCGAGAGCTCGGTCCGGGCCTACTCGGGCGGGCCGGGGTTCGAGCGGACCCAGCGCGGGTGGATCCGGGTGGCGGGCACCTCTCCCACCGGGGAGGCGGAGCCGTACCAGCCGCGTAAGGACGTGTCGGAGACCCGGCGCAGCTTCCGCAGCCGCGACGGGCGCTGGTGGCACCGGGTGGACGTCAACGCCGAGCATCTGCGCGGGTCGGGCTCGCCGCTGCCCACGGGGTTCGCGGCCTACCTGGGCATGGCTCCCGGTGGCCAGCTCACCGCCTCGACGCCGTCCGGCGACGTGGTGATCAGCTGGCACAACCAGCCGACGATGGGCTCGATCCGCAACGTGCTGGCCGACTTCAAGGCCGGCGAGGGTGACCACGTGTTCCTGACCGTCTCCGACGGCGGCGAGCTGCTGACGCGCTACCTGCCGGCCGCCCCGGCGGGGATACCGCCGCTGAACCGCGCCCTCCACCTCATCGGCTACACCGCGCCGGTGACCTCAGAGATGGAGGGGCTGCGGCTGATCGGCGCCCGGGTCGGGCTGCCCGACACGACCTCCCGCGACGAGGTGCTGGCCCGGCTGCGCGAGCGCGGCGACCGCGACATCGTCGGCTTCCTGGGCGGATGACCTCCTGCGCGGGCCGAGGGCTAGGCTCGGGGGATGTTGCGGATCTACGACACGAGGACCAGGCGTACCGAGGAGATCGCTCCCGCGCGGGCACTGCGCATGTACACCTGCGGGCCGACCGTCTACCGGCACGCGCATGTCGGCGACCTGCGTTCCTACCTGCTGTCCGACCTGATCCGCCGGGTCCTGGAGCGCCGGCGCGTGCGCCTGGTGGTCTGCCGCAACATCACCGACGTGGGTCACCTCGCCGGCGACACGGACTCCGGTAAGGACGTCGGTGAGGGCGTCGGTGGGGGCGTCGGTGAGGACAAGGTCCTCGCCCGGGCGCGGGCCGAGGGCCGTCCGGTCACGGAGGTCACCCGCCACTACGAGGAGTCCTTCGAGAGCGACACGGCCGCGCTGAACCTCCGGCCGCCGGAGCACGCCCCCCGGACCAGCGAGACGATCGAGCCCATGGTCGAGCTGATCGCCAAGCTCATCGAGCAGGGCCATGCCTATGCGGTCCCGGACGGCTCGGTCTTCTTCGACGCCGCGTCCTTCCCGACGTACGGCGAGATCTCCGGCAACCGGCTCGACGCCCTCAGACCCGGTCACCGGCACGGCGACGTCGACCCGCGCAAGCGCTTCCACGCCGACTGGGCGCTGTGGAGGCCCGGCGACGGCGAGCTGACCTGGGACGCCCCGTGGGGTCGCGGCTTCCCTAGCCGGCACATCGAGTGCTCGGCCATGTCCCTGCGCTTCCTCGGCGAGCGGGTCGACCTCCACACCGGGGGCATCGACCTGCGCTTCCCCCACCACGAGGACGAGCGCGCCCAGTCCGACTCGGCCGCCGGGCACGAGGTGGTCAAGCACTGGGTGCACGGCGAGCACCTGCTGTTCGACGGCCGCGAGATGGCCGAGTCGACCGGCAACGTGGTGCTGCTGTCCGACGTCGCCGAGGCCGGGCTCGACCCGCTCGCCGTGCGGCTGGCGTTCATGGAGCAGCGCTACCGTCACCAGGTCAGCCTCGACTGGGACGCGTTGCGGGCCGCCGACCGCACGCTGCGGCGCTGGCGGGGCCGGGTGGCCGAGTGGTCGGAGTCGCCGAGCGCGCCGATGGCCCGCGACCACGTCGAGCGCGCCGAGGCGGCCTTCGACGACGACCTCGACACCCCCACGGCGTTGCGGATCCTGCGCGAGCTCGAACGCGACGAGTCGGTGCCGCCCGGCTCCAAGTTCGAGTCGTTCCTGCATCTCGACCACGTGCTGGCGCTCGACCTCTCGACCGGGATCGGCAGGACCCCGATGCTGCCGCCGGGCGCGGCCGAGCTTCTCGACCAGCGGGCCCGGGCCCGCGACTCCCACGACTGGCCCGCCGCCGACCGGTTGCGCGACTCGCTCGCCGAGATCGGCGTTCTGGTCTCCGACACGCCCGACGGGCAGGTCTGGGTGCTCGGCGGACACTGACGGCCGGTCGCCGTGACGGTGAGAGCAGTGACCACGGACTGCCAGACTTAGGGGGCATCGCGGGAGTTTGGAGGTTTTCGTGAGGTTGAGGCCCTATGCCTGGCTGCCGTGGCCTTTGCGCTGGTTGGCACGGGTGTTGACCATCTTCCTCGCACTCGCCGTGGTGCTCGCGGGGGTGCTCGTGTACACCGTACGGCAGTCGTTCCCCCAGGTGGAGGGGACTCTGCGGCTGTCGGGCTTAAACGGGAATGTGGAGATTTATCGCGATAAATCTGGCATCCCGCACATCTACGCGGACACGTCCGAGGACCTGTTCATGGCGCAGGGCTTCGCGCACGCGCAGGACCGGTTCTGGGAGATGGACTTCCGGCGGCACACGACCGCCGGGCGGCTGTCGGAGCTGTTCGGCGCGGCCACGGTCGAGACCGACAAGGCGATCAGGACCATGGGCTGGCGCCAGGTGGCCGAACGTGAGCTGCCCGAGCTGAGCGTGCGCACCCGGCGCTACCTCGACTCCTACGCCAAGGGCGTGAACGCCTGGCTCCAGGCGAACCCGAACGCCTCCGACCGCAGCCTCGAATACTCCGTGCTCAAGGTGCAGAACGGCGGCTACACCCCCGAGCCGTGGACCGCGGTCGACTCGGTCGCCTGGCTGAAGGCCATGGCCTGGGACCTGCGTTCCAACCTGGAGGACGAGATCGACCGCGCGCTCGCCCTCACCAAGCTCCCCCGGGAGCGGGTCGAGCAGCTCTACCCCGGTTACCCGTTCGACGAGCACGAGCCGATCGTCACCCAGGGGGCGATCGTCGAGGAGCGCTTCGACCAGCGGGCCAAGCCGCGGCAGGACGAGCCGGCGACCGACGCGCGAGGCGCGGCGGCGCTGGCACAGGCCAGGAAGACACTCGACGCCCTGCCCGGCACGATGAGCGGCCCCGACCACGAGGGCATCGGCTCCAACTCGTGGGTGGTCTCCGGCCGCCACACGGCCAGCGGCAAGCCGCTGCTCGCCAACGACCCCCACCTGTCGGCCCAGCTCCCGTCGGTCTGGTACCAGGCGGGGCTGCACTGCAGGGAGATCACGGAGCAGTGCGGCTACGACGTCACCGGGTTCACCTTCGCCGGCCTGCCCGGCGTCGTCATCGGGCACACCGACAAGATCGCCTGGGGCTTCACCAACCTGGGGCCCGACGTGGCCGACCTGTTCATGGAGAAGGTCACGGGCGACACCTACCTGTACAAGGGCGAGCAGGCCAAGCTGGAGACCAGGCGTGAGGAGATCAAGGTGGCAGGAGGCGCCACCGTCACGATCGACGTCAGGAGCACCCGGCACGGGCCGCTGATCAACGAGGTGATGGGCGACGTCAAGCCGGGCGAGGGAGCCAACGCGGTGGCCCTGCAGTGGACCGCGCTGATGCCCGGCCGCACCGCCGACGCGATCTTCGCACTGAACGAGGCCGCCGACTGGCACGAGTTCAGGGCCGCGGCGGCGCTGTTCGACGTGCCCGCCCAGAACCTCGTCTACGCCGACACCGAGGGCGGCATCGGTTACCAGGCGCCCGGCTGGATCCCGGTGCGCGAGAAGGGCGACGGCACCTGGCCGGTGCCCGGCTGGACCGGCGAGTACGACTGGAAGACCGCGCCGATCCCCTACGACCAGCTCCCCTCGGTCGAGAACCCCGCGGAGGGCTACATCGTCACCGCCAACAACGCGGTCATCGACCCTCGCCGCTACCAGCCGCTGCTGACCAAGGACTGGTCCTACGGCTACCGCTCGCAGCGCATCACCGACCGGCTCAAGCAGGAGATCGACAAGGGCCAGGTCGACGCGGCGACCATGTCCAAGATCCAGCAGGACAGCAACAACGGCCTGGCCACCACGCTGATCCCCGCGCTCATGGAGGTGGAGCTGGCCGGCCCGAGCGCGCGCGCCCGGGAGCTGCTGAAGGGCTGGGACGGCTCGCAGGGCCTCGACTCGGCCCCCGCCGCCTACTTCAACGCGGTCTGGCGCCACCTGCTCAAGCTGACGTTCGACGACGACCTGCCGGAGGCCGCCCGGCCGAGCGGCGGCGACCGCTGGTACGAGGTGGTCAGGCGGCTGCTCGACACCCCCGACGACCCGTTCTGGGACGACACGACGACCAAGCAGGCCACCGAGACCCGCGACGACATCCTCCGCCAGGCGCTGGCCGACGCCTACCAGGAGGTGTCCGGGCTGCTCGGCGACGACGTCGGCTCCTGGCGCTGGGGCGACCTGCACCAGCTGCCGCTGACCCATGGCTCGCTCGGCACGTCGGGCATCGGGCCGATCGAGGCCCTGTTCAACCGGGGCCCGCTGCCGGTGCCCGGCAACAAGGACGCGGTCAACGCGACCGGCTGGAACGTGCAGAAGGGCTACGCCGTCACCGCCGTACCGTCGATGCGGATGGTCGTCGACCTGGGCGACCTGGACAAGTCACGCTGGATCAACCTGACCGGCGCCTCCGGCCATGCCTTCCACGACAACTACTGGGACCAGGCGACGCTCTGGGCCGAAGGCGGGCTGCTGCCGATGTACTCGCGGAAGGAGTCGGTGCGCGACGCCGCCGTGCACACGCTGCGGCTCACGCCCTGATTCACCCACCCTGGCCTCACCCGCCCTGCCGCTCTCCCGCGCGCCGTCGCCACCACAGGGCCGCGCGCGGGTAGCCGCCGTCGTCGAGGCCCGCCAGCCGCTCGAACACGTTGTACGACGCCTGGTGCCCGCAGAGCAGCACCGAGCACAGCATGGACAGCAGGTAGAGGGGGAGCATGGGCAGGCCGACGCACCACGCCCACTGGGTGGCGTGCCTGCCCTCGTGCAGGATGAGCCGATCGTCGAGCGAGTCTCGCCTGGTCAGCACGACGTTGCCCACGGTGAACGCCCCCGCGATGGGGAAGCGGTAGCGGTAGCCGAAGGCGAGCACGAGGCCGTCGGGCCCGGGCTGCCGGGTGGCGCCGCCGATGACGGAGATCAGCAAACCTAGCGGGGTGGCCAGATTCAGATAGTTCACCACCCGACGGAACCTGTGTCGCCTGTTCATGCGTCTCAGTCTTGACCAATCTTGACAACTCGGAATAATGATCGACGTCCTGAAATCTCCCTAAAGAGCAGGATCATGAGATTTTCCATTCTGGGCGCGCTGGTCGGCGCCATGGCTCTGGCCGGTGCCGGCGGTATCGCGATCACTCAGACCTCGGCGAGCGACCCCATGGGTTTATCCGAGGCCCCGCTCCGCGTCGTGATCGCGTCGTCGACGCCCACCCCCAAGATCGGTAAGTACACCGCCACGACGAAGGTCGTCAAGAAGAAAGGCACCTCCTACCTGGACGTGGCCGTCAAGTACGACGGCGCCGCCAGGTTCACGATCCGTCAGCGCGTCTGCAAGGGCAAGTCCTGCCGTACGACCGCCGCCGAACTCCCCGTGACCACGGGCGCGGGCAAGGCCAGCAAGAAGCTCGGCAAGGGCGCGTACAAGGTGAAAGGCAAGCCGAAGGTCAAGGTCAAGGTACTGCCCTGGCCGACCCGAACGGTGACGGCCACGCCGACGGCCACGGTCACCGAGACCGCGCCCGCCGAGACGGTCACGGCGACCGTGACGGAGACGGCGACGCACGAGGTCACGACCACGGTCACCGAGACGGTCACGGCGCCTCCGGTGACGGTCACGGCTACGGTCACCCAGACCTGCCAGCCGGGGATCCCGGTGATCCCGCCCTCGGAGACGCCCTCGGTGCCCCCGTCGCTCCCGACCACCCCCGAACCGACCCCATCGCTCCCGACCGTGCCGGAACCGACCCCGACGCCCTCGACCACTCCCACGATCACCGAGGAACCGACCGGCGTCCCGACGGACACCCCGCCCCCGGTGGACCCGATCCCGATCTGCCCCACGGCCACGGACACACCGACGGACACACCGACGGTGCCGACCGACGTGCCGACGGAGCCATCGGAAACCCCACTCCCGGAACCCCCGGCCCAGTAGAACACCGACCCTGAACGCCGGGCCCCGCGCACATCCCGTGGGACCCGGCCAGACATGCACCCCACGGGCCCGGCCAGGCAGACACCCCCGGCCGGGCAGACACCCTTAGGACTCCGGCCAAGCGCGCATCCCGTGAGCCCGGGCCCCAGACATGCACCAGATGGGCCCCGGCCAGCCAGGCGTCATCTGGGACCCGGCCAGGCGTGGACCACGGCCGGGGCCCAGGGGGCGCACGTCACGGCGGCTCGCCGGGGAACCGGAGGAGCGTGTCCCTGGAGAGGGCCCGGCCACGGGCGGCGGGTGGGCCTTGCCGTGCCTTGCCGTAAAAGATGGTCGCAAATACGGGTGGGCCTTCCCGTGCCTTGCCGTAAAAAATGGTCGTATAAACGCGGTCGCGCGGGTCAGGGGTGGCCGCGGAGGAGCCAGGAGCCGGGCGGGGAGGTGGAGGGGGACAGGAAGAAGCCCGCCACCAACGCCACCATCCCCCCATAAAGGTAGACATATCCGGCAGCGCCCCCCGCGATCACCAGATCCCCCTGCGACAGCTGCAGCGAGAACGGCATCGACACCAGCAACCACCCGGCGGCCGTCACGGCCGCCCCCATCTTGGCGCGCATCAACCTGCCCGCCCCCACACAGACGCCGAAGAGCCCCAGCACCCACGCGACCGCCGCGGCGGGGACCGGGCCCAGGTGCCACGCGTCCTGCGTGAACCCGCCCACGATCCCCATGACGAGCCCCAGCACGAACAGCATGCCGTAGGCCGCCCCACCCAGGGCCGACTCGGCCTGGCTGCGTTGCTCCATGTCGACCGAGGTTAGTGGATGCCGGCGAACAGATCGTTCTCGCGGTGGCCCGGCTCGCTGAGCCCGCCCGCCTCGACCGGCAGCCCGGGCACGTCGGGGCCGGGCGCTCCCTTGGCCAGGATGAAGTGCTCCACGCCGACGGCCTGCTGGCCGATGCCGTTGGACAGCGCGAACCACGGGTCGCGCACGCTGATCTGTGTGGCGTGGGCGCGCATCGCGTCGAGCTTGCGGCCCACCCACGGCCGCGCGTCGATCTCGGTGGTGATCGCCTCGTCGGGACTGCCGAACGGCGCCTTGTCGACGTCCTCGGCGACGAACGACACGTCGGTGGCCTCGCGCAGCGCGTCGGCCGAGCGCCGCATGACCGAGTCGGCCATGGCCGTGTGATAGAACTTCGCGACGCGCCACGGCTCGCCCTCGCCGAACTCCGGGTCGGCCGCGAGCTCGACGGCCCGCAGGGACACGCGGTGCGCCTGGATGTGGTCGGGGTGGCCGTAGAAGCCGTTGGCGTCGTAGGTGACGAGGACCTGCGGCCGCACCTCTCGGATGACCTTGACCAGCTCGCCCGCGGCCTCGTCGAGGTCGGCCTGCCAGAACGCCTCGGGCCGCTCGTTGGAGGCGAGCCCCATCATTCCCGAGTCGCGCCAGCGTCCCGCCCCGCCGAGGAAGCGGTGGTCCTCGACGCCGAGCGCCCGGCACGCGCCGGCGAGCTCGCCGGCGCGGTAGGGGCCGAGCGCGTCGTCGCGGTCGGCGGCCAGATGGGCGAGGTCGGCCGGGATGATCTCGCCCTCCTCGCCAAGCGTGCAGGTCACGAGCGTGACGTGGGCGCCCTCCGCGGCGTAGCGGGCCATGGTCGCGCCAGTGCCGATCGACTCGTCGTCGGGATGGGCGTGCACGAACAGCAGCCGCCGATCGCGCCCGTGGTTTCGCTCGCCGGCCGGCGCCTCGCTCTCCGTCATGCCTCCGAGCCTAACCAACCCCTTCTGCTGGCAGGATTGGCGCCATGAGTGAGAGCTTCCCGCGACTTTTCGCCAGGACCCGCCGGTTCACCCTCGGAGTGCCCAGGGGCTTCACCATCTCCCCCGACGGCGCCCGGGTCGTGTTCCTGCGCACCAGGTCCGGCACCGACCCTGTGACCTGCCTGTGGGAGCTCGACACCGAGACACAGGCCGAGCGGCTGGTCGTCGACCCGCGCTCGCTCGACGCCGACGACGACCTGCCGCCCGAGGAGCGGGCCAGGCGCGAGCGCAGCCGCGAGCAGGCGGGCGGCGTGGTCGCCTACACGACCGACAGCGCGGTCACCACGGCCGTCTTCGCCCTGTCGGGCGGCCTCTACGTCACCGACCTGCCGAGCGGGGAGACGCGCCGGCTCGACATCCCCGGCTCGGCCATCGATCCGCGCGTCTCCCCCGACGGCCGCCGGGTCGCCTACGTCACCGGCGGCGCCCTGCGTGTCCAGGACCTGACCTCCGGCGACGACCGGGCGCTGGCCGCGCCCGAGTCACCGACGGTCACCTACGGCCTGGCCGAGTTCATCGCCGCCGAGGAGATGCACCGGATGCGCGGCCACTGGTGGTCTCCGTCGAGCGACGCGCTCCTGGTCGAGCGGGCCGACGAGGCGCCGGTGCACAGCTGGTACATCGCCGACCCGGCCAATCCCGACCGTCCGGCGGTGACCCAGCGCTACCCGGCCGCCGGCACGCCCAACGCCGTCACCGAGCTGTTCGTGCTGGGCCTCGACGGGACGCGGGTGGCGGTGCCGTACGACGACGAATACCTCACGACGGCCGCCTGGGACTCCCACGCGCTGTCGATCGTGACGATGCCACGCGATCAGAAGGCGCTGCGGCTGTTCGCGGTCGACCCCGCGACCGGCCGGTCCACGCTGGTCCGCGAGGACACCGATCCGGCCTGGGTCGACGTCGTCGCCGGTGTGCCCGCCCACCTCGACGACGGGTCACTGGTCTGGGTGGCCCAGGCCGACGGCGGCAACCGGCTGTTCGTCGGCGACCGCGCGGTCACCCCGCCGACGCTGCAGGTGCGCGCGGTGCTCGACGTCGACCACGACAGTGTGCTGTTCACCGCCAGCGGCGACCCCACCGAGATCCAGCTGTGGACCTGGGACGGCCACTCGCTGCTGCCGGTCTCGACCCGGTCCGGCGTGTTCTCCGGCCGGATGGCGAGCGGCGTCGGCGTGCTCAGCGAGCAGACCCTCGACGTCGAGGGCGTCTCGACCACGGTCGTGCGCCGCGACGGCGTGGCGATCCCGATCCCGTCCATGGCCGAGCATCCCGGTCTCGACCTGCGGGTGTCACTCGGCCGTTCCGGCCGTCGCGAGCTGGCCACCGCCGTGGTGCTGCCCTCCTGGCACGAGCAGGGCTCGCGCAGGCTGCCGGTCCTCATGGACCCGTACGGCGGGCCGCACGCGCAGCGGGTGCTCAACCGGCGCGGCGGCTACCTGGAGAGCCAGTGGTTCGCCGAGCAGGGTTTCGCCGTCATCGTGGCCGACGGGCGGGGCACTCCCGGCCGCGGCCCGGGGTTCGAGCGCGCGGTGCTGGGCGACCTGGCGACCCCGGTGCTGGAGGACCAGGTCGACGCCCTGCAGGGGGTGGCCGAGCAGTATCCCGACGATCTCGACCTGACGAGGGTGGCCATCCGCGGCTGGTCGTTCGGCGGCTTCCTGGCGGCGCTGGCGGTGCTGCGCAGGCCCGACGTGTTCCACGCCGCGGTGGCCGGGGCCCCGGTGACCGACTGGCGGCTGTACGACACCTGTTACACCGAGCGCTACCTGGGCCACCCGGACGAGCAGCCCGAGGTCTACGACAACTCCTCCCTTTTCGGGGACGCCGCCAAGCTGGACCGCCCCTTGTTGCTCATCCACGGCCTGGCCGACGACAACGTGGTGGCCGCCCACACGCTCCGCCTGTCGTCCGCGCTCCTCGCGGCCGGCCGCCAGCACAACGTCCTCCCGCTGTCCGGTGTCACGCACATGACGCCGCAGGAGGTCGTGGCGGAGAACCTGCTGCTGCTCCAGGTCGACTTCCTGAAGAAGTCGCTGGGCGAGTGACGTCCCGCTCACCTGTCCCCTCGGTCCAGGGCATCACGCCGACCAACGTGATGCCCTGGACCGGCCGAGCGAACAGGGCATCACGCCGAGCGACGTGATGCCCTGGACCGGCCGGGCGAACGGCGTCAGCCAACCGGTTCGTGCGGCGGACGGGCGGGCACACCGTGCCAGCTGCCCCACAGCGCCGCGTACGAGCCACCCGCCGCCACCAGCTCGTCGTGCGACCCGAGCTCGCTGATCCGGCCGTCCTCCACCACCGCGACCCGGTCGGCGTCGTGGGCCGTGTAGAGGCGGTGCGCGATGGCGATGACCGTCCGGCCCTCCAGCACCGCCGCCAGCGAGCGCTCCAGGTGCCGGGCGGCACGCGGGTCGATCAGCGAGGTCGCCTCGTCCAGCACCAGCGTGTGCGGGTCGGCCAGCACCAGACGGGCCAGCGCCAGCTGCTGGGCCTGGGCGGGCGAGACGGCCAGGCCGCCCGAGCCGACCACCGTGTCGAGGCCGTCGGGCAGGCCGAGCACCCAGTCGAGCGAGTCGACCGCGTCGAGCGCCGCACACACCGCCGCGTCGTCGGCCCCCGGCCGGGCGATCAGCAGGTTGTCGCGGAGCGTGCCCTTGAACACGTGATGCTCCTGGGTGACCAGCGCCACGTGGCCGCGCAGCTCGTCGAGCGGCAGGTCGACGAGCGGCACCCCGCCGACCGACACGACGCCGGTGCGGGGGCCGTGGATGCCGGCCAGCAGCCTGCCGAGCGTCGACTTGCCCGCGCCCGAGGGGCCGACCATGGCCAGCCGTTCCCCCGGCCTGACGGTCAGGGAGACGCCGTGCAGCACGTCGCGGCCCTCGCGGTAGGCGTAGCGGACGTCGTCGGCCTCCATCAGCTCACCGGTGGGGCGGGTGGCGGAGGGCGCCCGGTCGTCGGGCACGTTGGCCACGCCGAGCAGCCGTGCCATGGCCGCGCCGCCGACCTGTAGCTCGTCGATCCACATGAGGAACCGGTCGAGCGGGTCGATCAGCTGCTGGGCGTAGAGGGTGGCCGCGGTGACCTGGGCCAGCGTCACCCAGCCGTTGGTGTAGAAGAGCCCGCCGACGAGCAGCGTGGCGCAGACCGGGAGGACGTAGCCCAGCTCCACGGCGGGAAACCAGATCGTGCGCAGGCGCAGGGTGTAGCGCTCGGCGCCGAACGACCCGCGGATGTCGGCGTCGGTGCGCTGCCCGCGCCGCCGGTGCAGGCCCAGCGCCTCGATCGCCCGCGCGCCGTCGACGGTCTCGGCCAGCCCCTCGGTCATGTCGGCGTAGGCCGCGTTCTCGCGCAGGTAGCCGTCGCGGGCCCGGTTGAGATACCACCGCGTCGCGGACCACAGGATCGGGCCCGCGATCAGCATCGGCAGCATGAGCAGCGGGCTGACCAGCACGATCGCGCCGATGGTGATCGCGAAGGTGACCACCGCGATCAACGTCTCGGGCACGGCGTGCCGAACGGTCCTGGACAGCGAGTCGACGTCGCGCGTCGTCCTGGTGATCAGGTCGCCCGCCCCGGCCCGCTCGACCGTCGACAGCGGCAGGCCGAGCACCCGGTCGACGAACTCCTCGCGCAGTTCGGCGAGGACCTTCTCGCCGAGCCGGGCCGAGGCCAGCACCGCGTAGCGGACGAGGACGCTCTGCAGCAGCAGGAACCCGCCGATGCCGAGGGCCACGAGGCCCACGCTCACCTCGCCGTCGTCGCGGATGGTCTGCACCAGCGTGCCGAGCTGCCAGGGCACGGCCAGTCCGGCCACCGCCGCGAGCCCGTGCAGCACCAGGGCGACGGTGAGCTGACGCGGATATCTCAACGTCAGCCGCCTGGCGTAGGCGCGCACCTGTTTCTCGTCGGCGACGGGCAGGATCTCGCGGGCCATCGTCAGTCCTCCCCTCTGGTCACGGTCGCGGCGTATCGCGGTGCGGAGGCCAGCAGGTCGCGGTGGGCGCCCTCGGCGATCACCCTGCCGTCCTCGACGTAGATCACGTGGTCGGTGCGGTCGAGCACCAGCGGGCTGGTCGTGCAGACCAGCGTGGTACGGCCGGCGCGGGCCCGGGCCAGCCGGTCGGCGATGCGCGCCTCGCTGTGGGCGTCGACCGCGCTGGTGGGCTCGACCAGGACGAGCACCTCCGGGTCGAAGAGCAGCGCCCTGGCCAGCCGGAGCCGCTGCTGCTGGCCACCGGAGAACTCCCGCCCCGCCTCGGCCACCGCGGCGTCGAGCCCTTCGGGCAGGGCTTCCACGATGTCCTCGGCGCACGCGGCGCGCAGGGCCTGCCGCACCTGCTCGTCGGAGGCGCCGCCGCGGACGTCGAGCTCGTCGCGGAGCCTGCCGGTGAACAGCCGGGCACCGTTGTCGGCGACCAGGATGCGCGAGCGGATCTCGGCCATCGGCAGCGTGGCCAGGTCGGCCTCGCCGAAGGTGACGTCGCCGTCGGCGTAGCGGCCCAGCCGATCGGCGATCGCGATCGCTTCCTCGGGCGCGGCGGCCGCGACGGCGGTCAGCATGCCCGGCCGGACGGTCACGCCGCTGTAGCAGTCGCGGAGCACGCCACCTTTGCTCGTGCCGGTGCCGCCCGACACCTCGGGCTCGATGGACAGGATCCGCACCACCCGGCGGGCGGCCACGTGGCCCTTGGTCAGCTTGTCGGCGGCCTCGGTGAGGGTGCGCATCGGCCCGATCAGGAAGACCGCGTAGCCGTAGAAGGCGACCAGCTGGCCGACCGTGATCTCGCCGCCGACCGCGAACGACGCGCCGACGCCGGTGACGGTGGCGATGAGGATGCCCGGGAGCAGGATCTGCGCGCCCTCCAGCAGCGAGTCGATCCTGGCGACGCCGACGCCCGCGTGGCGGACCCGCTGCGACTCCTCGCGGTAGCGCTCGGCGAACACCTGCTCGCCGCCGATGCCGCGCAGCACCCGCAGCCCGGCCACGATGTCGGCCGACCGGGTGGCCAGGTCGCCGGCCAGGTCGCGATGGAGGTTCTGCCGCCTGTGCAGCGGTTTGAGCAGCGGACCCACGGCGACCATCATGATCGGCACGCCGACGAGCACCATCAGGCCCAGCGGCAGCGAGGTGGAGAGCAGGATCACGGTGACCGTGACGATCGCCACGACCGCGCCGGTGCCGCGCAGCAGGATGTCCATCGCGGTGCCGATGTGGGCGATGTCGGAGTTGCCGACGCTGACCACCTCGCCGGTCGACAGCCGCTTGGGCAGCGTGGCCCCGAGGCGGGCGGCCTGCCTGGCGGTCACCTGGACGGTGCGGTAGGCGGCGGCCAGCCAGTTGTAGACGGCCATCCGGTGGCGCATGATGCCGGAGCCCGCCTGCACCAGGCCGAGCCCGAGCATGATCGCCGACCAGGTCAGCAGCGCCCCGCTGTCCTTGGCCATGACGGCGTCGATGCCCTTGCCGAGCACGGCCGGCACCAGCGCCTGCACCAGCCACCAGACGATCGCGAACGCGATGCCGGCCAGGAGGGAGGGCAGCTGGGAGCGCGCGTTCCACCACAGGTAGCGCAGTGGACCGCGGATGTCGGGCACGCCGGGATCGGCTTGGGGAAGGGAGCGCATAACCTGTCAAGATTGGCAAGGTTCAGGTTGACCAGGCAAACGGTTTTCGCGTCAGGAGGGCAGCGCCCTGAACGCCCTGAACGTGTAGACGAACGCCACCAGCGCGGTCAGGGCCAGCAACAGATAGCCCAGCGTGTACGCCCCCGCGGCGCTGTAGACGACGCCCATGACCAGGGGCGGGAAGTAGCCGCCGAGCCCTCCCGCGGCTCCTACCAGGCCCGTGACCGTGCCCACCCGCGACGCCTCGACCACCTTGGCGACCAGCGCGAACACGCCTCCGGTGCCGAGACCGAGCAGGAGCGCCATCAACACGAAAGAGACCCCGGCGGGTAGCTCCGGCGGCGGCCGGAAGCACAGCACGATCGCCATGATCACGACCCCGGCGAACGAGATGAGCAGCACCCGGACCGGCCCGATCCGGTCGGACAGGATGCCGCCCAACGGCCTGGCGACCACGGCCGCGATGGAGAATCCGGCCGTGCGCAGCCCGGCGTCGGTCTGCGCGAACGCGTACACGTTCTCCAGCAGCGTGGGCAGGTAGGTGGAGAAGGCGACGAACCCTCCGAACGCCACCGCGTACAGGAACGAGCACTGCCAGGTCGCCTTGACCTTCAGCGCCTCGCGGATCCGGGGCAGCGCCGGCGCGGTCGCGGGTCGCCACGCGGGCGAGTCGCGGCTGAACGCCAGCATGATCAGGCCCATCACCGCCAGCGCCACCGCCATCAGCACGTGCGTGGCCCCGCGCCCGAGCGCCTCGACCAGCCGGGGCGTGCAGAACGCGGACAGGGCCGTGCCGCCCATCCCGGCCCCGAACACCCCGGTGGCGAAGCCTCGCCGCGGGGCCTCGTACCAGGCGTTCACGAAGGGGATGCCGACCGCGAAGGAGGTGCCCGGGATCCCCAGCAGGAACCCCCAGAACAGCAGCCACCCGTACGAGCCGGACCAGCCGACGAGCAGCACGGGCAGGATCGACAGGAAGCAGATGATCGCGAACATCCGCCGCCCGCCCAGCCGGTCGGCCAGCACACCGACGGGGATCCGCCCCAGCGAGCCGACCAGCACCGGGATCGCGACCAGCAGCGAGGTCTGCGTCGGCGCCAGGTGCAGACTCTTCGTGTAGCTGCTGCTCAGCGGCCCGATCAGGTTCCACGCCCAGAACGTGAGAGCGAATGCCGAGGTCGCGAGGACCAGGTTGCGCGTCTGACCGCGGCGGAGATCTGCCATGCACTATCTGTAACATGTCGTCACATACGGTAGTGATGCGGGGTATGCCGAATGCGCCTGGCGCGCCGGGTGATGTCCGGGCCGCCGGTAGGCCAGAATCGTTGCCTGTGAGGCACGGCTACACCAACAGCACGGTCGGCGACGGCGCCCTGGTGGTCAAGTGTTACCAGGGGCCGGGCGCGGCCACGCGGCTGCGCACCGAGAGCAGGTTCCTGCGCAGGCTGAAGGGGCGGCTGCCGGTGCCCGCCGTCCACCAGATCACCGCGACGAGCCTGACCATCCGGTTCGTCGACGGCGTCCACGGCGAGGACCTGCTGGACGACGGCCGGGCGGCCGAGGTGCTCGCCGGCTGCGGGCGCACGCTCACCCGCATCCACCGGCTGGGGATCGTCCACGGCGACTTCGGCCCGCAGAACTTACTGTTCGACCCCGAGACGTTCGAGACGGCCGCGATCCTCGACTGGGAGTGGGCGCATCAGGGCGTGCCACTTGAGGACCTCGCGTGGTGCGAGTGGATCGTCCGCACACACCACCCCGCGCATGTGCCGTCCCTGGCGTCCTTCTTCGACGCCTATGACGGCACGGTGCCGCCGTGGGAGCGGCGGCACGCGGCCATGCTGGCGCGCTGCCGCGACCTGCTCAACTTCGCGGCGCGCTGGGAGCCGGGCGGCGAGGGCGAGAAGCTGTGGCGCCACCACCTGGAGACCACCGCCACCTGGACCGCCCACCCCTGCCCCCACCCCTGCCCCCACCCCTGACCGCTCACCCCGGCCGCACCGGCACATCGCCACCCCCGACCAGGGCCGGCAGGTCGACGAGCAGGACGTCACCCCTGCGGCGCGCCGTGCCGATCAGGTCAGGATGGAACCCTTCGGTCGAGAAGATCGCCAGGATCGCCCGCGTGGTGTCGTGCCCATGCTGCGAGAGCAACGCCTTGAGTCGCTCCAGGCGGTCGAGGTCTGCCACGCCGCGCCTGGTGAGCGTCGCCTTGGCTTCGCCGACGAGACTGACGACCGCCCGTCCCGCTCTCTTGTCGATCGCGACGACGTCGATCTCATGCTTGGCCTGCCCCTGACGGTCGTTGACGACCGTCGCGGTGATCTGGCTCGCCTCACCGCGGAGAGCGGGGTCAGCCTGCGTGCGGAGCCAGTCTCTGGCGCAGTCCTCGAAGTGCGGTCCCAGGATGCGGGACAGGAAGGTCGGCTCGGCGCGCCGCCACGCCTCCACGGACTGTCCCGTCTCGACCAGGTCACGTTGCGGGACGGTGATCAGGTTGTGGAAGCGGATGATGGGGTCGGCGATCGTGATCACCGGCCGCCGCTCCCAGAGCGGATCGGACTCGTACCTCAGGAAGCCCGCGCTCACCAAGGCCTCGACAGGACGGGTCACCGTGGTGCGCGGCTGCTCCAGCAGGGCACCGATCTTCGCCGGACCGGTGGCGCCGGCCGCGACCGCGTTGATGATCGCGTAGTGCAAGGCGCTGCCGCTGAACTTGGGATCCTCGCGCAGCAGGTACTCCGCTTCACTCGCGGAAAAGAGGGCCTGCCGCGGATCCAGCACGGTGGCCGCGGCCCATTCCCGCACGTCGACGAGACTTCGCGGCGGATCGACGTTGGCGAGATTGCGGTAGCCGGGAGAGCCGCCGAGGATCGCATGCACGCGGAGGGCGGCCGACGAGTCGCCGATCCCCCAGTGCCGGGCCATGCCGGGCAGGTCGAACGCACGCAGGCGAAGGTCGATCGCCGCACGGCCCCGAAGCGCCTTGGTGCCCGACAGCAGTTCGTTCATCACCGACATGGCCGAACCGCAGACGATCACTCGGCCGCTTGGCCCGTGTCCCGCCTGCGACTGGTCGTAGAGCAACTGGAGCAGGCCGGGCAGTTCCGGTGAATGGGCCATCCAGTACGGCAATTCGTCGATGACCAGCACCCCCGGACCATCGCCGCGCCGCGCGGTCAGCTCGATGGCCGTCGTCAGCAGGGACTGCCAGCCGGTGTCGGCGACGAGCTCGGGCCCCATCCCGGCATACCGGGCGATGTCCGCAGCGAATCGCTGTCTGGCGGCGACGACACTCTCCTCCGCGACCGCGGACACGTAGAGCCCACCGACGGTTTCGGCCAGCGCTCGCAACAAATAGCTTTTTCCCACGCGGCGACGACCGGAGACGACCCCGAGTCGTAGCTGCGGGTCAGGATGGCCAACGAACCGGGCCAGCGCGGACCACTCCGCGTCCCGCATGAGCACTCGATCAGGCTTACGCACGGATGCCACCTTATTAGTATGCTTGCAAACATACAAATTAAGCCTCGAATGATCAGACCGCGCGAGGTGGCCGATCCGGCGGAGACGCATCGGCGATTTCGCCGGTCCCGGACGTCTTTACACCGCACCCCTTTATCAGTTGACACCCGCGAGTAACACTCTGGTCATGTCGTCAGCCGCTGTCACGCGCCAGAGCGTCCTGCACGGGCGCGCCGCCGAGGAGGCCGCCGTGCGGCTGCTGCTCGACCGGGCCCGCCAGGGAGACGGCGGGGCGCTGGCCCTGCTGGGGTCGCCGGGCATCGGCAAGACCGCCGTGCTCGACCTCGCCGTCACACTGGCGGGCGATTTCGCCGTGCTGCGCGCCCGGGGGATCCGCCAGGAGACGCACCTGCCGCTGTCCGGCCTGCACGCGCTGCTGCATCCGGTGGCCGGGCTGATCCGGTCGCACGTGCTGACCTGGGCGCTGCGGCTGGGCCGCAGCGACGGCGGGGTCGCGCTCCCGGCCGCGTTGCTGGAGTTCCTGCGCGAGCTGGCCGGCGCGGAGCCGGTGCTGGTCTGCGTCGACGACCTGCACCTGCTCGACGCGGCCAGCCGGGAGGCCCTGTCGTTCGCGGCCAGGAGGGTGGCCGGGGAGCGGATCGCGCTGCTGTTCACGGCATGGGACGCTGCCGGGCTGCCGGGCGAACTGCCAGGCGACGTCCCGGTGCGGACGCTGGAGCCGCTGGACCAGGCCGCGACGCGCACGCTGGCGGCGGAGCTGCTGCCGGGCAGCCTCTCCGGCGACCTGCGCGGCAGCCTGGAGCGGATCTCGCGGGGCAACCCGCTCGCCCTGCGCGAGCTGGTGGAGTCGCTCAGCGCCGAGCAGCTGGCCGGGCTCGCGCCGGCGCCCGACAGCCTGCCGGCCCATGGGCGGCTGCACCGCGCGCACGCCGACCGGCTGGCCGGCCTGCCCGAGGACACCCGGTTCCTGCTGCTGCTCCTCGCAGCCGATCCGGGTCTCGACACGGCGACGCTGATCCTCGCCACCGAACCGGCCGACCCGCTGTCCGTGCTGGCGCCCGCCGAGCGCGCCGGGGTGATCCGCGCCGAGGGCGAGCGGTACGTCTACACCGACGAGACGGTCCGCGCCGTCGCCTACGCCGAGGCGCCGCTGGCCCGGCGGCGGGCCGCGCACCGGCTGCTCGGCGACCTCCTCGGCGGGGAGAGCCGGCGGCTGGCCAGGGCCTGGCACCGGGCGGTCGCGCTGGACGGCCCGCCCGAACGACTCGCCGCCGAGCTGGCCGCCGCCGCCTCGACCGCCGCGCGTCACGGCCATCCCGGCCCCTCCCTGGCCTACGAGCGGGCCGCCCGGCTGACCGGCCACGACGCCAGCAGGGCCGAATGGCTGGCCGCGGCCGCCCGACACGCGTGGGTGTCCGCCGACTTCCCGCGCGCCAGGTCGCTGCTGACCTGGTTGCGCCGCCCGGTGGCGTCCGATTCCTCACGCGGTCAGGCCGAGCTGATGTACGGCCGGCTGGAGCTGCTGAGCGGCAACGCCGACAGCGCCCGCGACAGGCTGCTGGCCGCTGCCACCTGGCTGGTGGAGCACGACCGGCTGGTCGGGGTGAAGGCGCTGCTGCAGGCGGCGGAGGCCAGCTACCTGGCCGGCGACATCCGTGCCCTGCACGCCATCGCCCGGCAGGCCGCGGTGCTGCGCCGCGGCGACGACTGCGTGGCCGCGCAGCTCATGTTCGAGTACCTGGAAGGGATAGCGGCCACGTTCAGCGGCCGGCACCGGGCCGCCGCCGGGCCGCTGCGCCGGGTCGTGGAGCTGGCCGCGGGGGTGAGCAGCCCGGTGACGCTGGTCTGGGCGTGCGTGGCGAGCCTGCTGCTCGGCGAGGACGCCACGGCGATCGAGCTGTCGGCCCGGGCCGTCGACACGGCGAGGCGGCGCGGCGCGATCAGCGTCGTGCCGCAACTGCTGGAGTCGATGATCCAGGCGCAGTTCTGGCTGGGCCGCTACTCCTCCGTCGCGGCCCACGCCACCGAGGGGCTGCGGCTGGCCCAGGAGTCGGGCCAGCTCAACGCCGCGGCCCAGCACCTGGCCTGGCTGGCGCACGCCGCCGCCGTCCAGGGCGACGCGGAGAGCTGCCGCGACCGGGCCCACGCCGCCATCGAGCTGGCCGAGTCCCATGGCCTGGGCATCGCCACCACGCTCGGCAACTGGGCGCTGGCCCATCTCGACCTGTCCATCGGGCGTCCGGCGGAGGCGGCCGCCAGGCTGCGCGGCAGGCACGGCAACGACCACGTCGTCATCCGGGTCATGGCCAGCCCGCACTTCATCGAGGCGGCGACCCGCATCGGTGACAGGAGGCGGGCCGCGGCGGCCCTGCGGGTGCTGGAGCGCTGGGCGGCCAGCACCGGCAGCCCGGACCGGCTCGCGCTCGTGGCGCGCTGCCGGGCGCTGCTCGCCGCGCCGGGCGAGACGGGCGAGCTGTTCCGCGAGGCCCTGGAGCTGCACCGCCAGGGCGCCTGCCGGTTCGAGACCGCCCGTACCCAACTGCTGTACGGCGGAGCCCTGCGCAGGGAGCGGCGGCCCGGCGCCGCGCGGGAGCACCTGCACGACGCGCTGGAGACGTTCCAGCGGCTGGGCGCGGCGCTGTGGAGCGAGCGGGCCCGGACGGAGCTGCGCGCCTCCGGCGAGGCCGTCGTCCACGTCTCCCCCGCCGGAGACCCGGAGCGGCTGCTCACCGCCCAGCAACTGCGGATCGCCCGGCTGGTCGCGGACGGCGCGACCAACAGGGAGGTCGCCGAGCGGCTCTTCCTGAGCCCGCGCACGATCGACCACCACCTCAGGAACGTCTTCGTCAGGCTGGGCGTGCGCTCGCGCGTGGAGCTGGCGCGGCTGCTCTCCTGAGACCGGCGGCGCACGTCCCCCGAAACCGGCGTGCCGCCTCTCCTGAGACCGGCGATTCACGCGATGCGGGTGCTGACAAGCGGGCTCAACAATGTCGGCGGACACAGGTTCCCCCCACCGGTTCCCCCCATCGGACCCCCCAGCGAACATGGAGTTCCCGACGTGTCTCTCCCCACCGCGAGAACCCTCACCAAGCTCGCCATGGCCGTGGCCCTGGCGTGCGGCACCCTCGCCCTCGCCCCCGCCGCCCACGCCGCCGGCCCGTACGAGCGCGGCCCCGACCCCACCGACTCCGTCCTGGAGGCGAGCCGCGGCCCGTTCGCCACCTCCCAGCAGTCCGTCTCCTCGCTCAGCGTGAGCGGGTTCGGCGGCGGCCAGATCTACTACCCGAACGACACCAGCCAGGGCACGTTCGGCGCGATCGCCATCTCCCCCGGCTACACCGCCTCGTGGTCGAGCATCTCCTGGCTCGGCCCCCGCATCGCCTCGCACGGCTTCGTGGTGATCGGCATCGAGACCAACTCCCGCTACGACCAGCCCGCCAGCCGCGGCCGCCAGCTCCTGGCCGCCCTGGACTACCTGGTCGAGGACAGCCCGACGGCGGTCCGCAGCCGCATCGACGCCTCCCGGCTCGCCGTGGCGGGCCACTCCATGGGCGGCGGCGGCACCCTGGAGGCCGCCAACGATCGGCCCAGCCTGCAGGCCGCGGTCCCGCTGGCCCCGTGGAACCTGACCAAGAGCTGGTCGGGCGTACGGGTCCCGACCATGATCATCGGTGGCGAGAACGACTCGGTCGCCTCCGTGACCACCCACTCCGAGCCGTTCTACCAGAGCATCCCGGCCTCGTCGGAGAAGGCGTACATGGAGCTCAACGGCGCCAGCCACTTCTTCCCGCAGACCACCAACACCCCGACCGGCAAGTACATGGTCGCCTGGCTGAAGAGGTTCGTCGACGACGACACCCGCTACGAGCGGTTCCTCTGCCCGGCGCCCCAGCGCAGCGACATCGAGGAGTACCGCGACACCTGCCCGCACTCGTAATCCACGCTCACCGGCCTCCCGTCCCACCGGACGGGAGGCCGCCTGTGTCCGGGGCCGTTCTAGGTCCCGAAATACAGCCGAGGCAGATCGATCAGTTCGATGTCGGCACGTCCTTCGACGTGACTTCTCAGAGCACCGGTGAATCCCGAGCGGGCGAAGAGCATGAGCTTGGGGGGGCGCCCGATCCGCGTGTCGGGCAGGAGGCCCCGCAGATGTTCCAGCCTGTGCAAATGAGGCACGTCCACGGGGGTGAGCGTGCCTTTGGCCTCTCCTATCGCGATGATCCGATCAGCGGCGAACGGACTGGTCTCCGTCGCGACGATGTCGAGCTCGTGACCCCGACGATGTTCGCGGCAGGCGATCTCGGTAGGGCGTACGTCGGTAGCGGCGCCACCGAGCGTCTCTTCGGAAGCGTGCTCGAAGCACCATTGGCGCGCCAGATCCTCGAAGTGTGGGCCGTAGATCTTGGATGCCACTGTGTCGGCATTCGCGCGCCAGACCCGCTCCGCCTGACCGATCACCAACTCGGGTTCGTGTCGCTGCGTGATCAACTGGTGAAGGCGGACGATGGGCTCGGCGATCCGGAAGACACTGCGCTTGCCTCGAAGGGCATCGTCGACCTGTTCGACAAGCCCGATGTCCTGCAAGCCCGTCAACAGGTGGGCCAGCGCGCTGGTGGAACGCCCAAGGGCGGCGGCGATCTCGGAGCGACGGTGGTTTCCGGCACTTATGGCCGTCAACGTGGCCGCGAATGACGTCGGATCGGTGATCGAAGGCTCTTCACGAAGCAGGAATCCACCCTCACGGAACATCGCGGAGGCAGGATTCAGCAGGCGCCTGCCAACCCATCGGTCGAAGCCGCCGACATCCGCGGGACCGGAGCCACCACTCATCTCCAGGTAGGCAGGTGTGCCACCTACCAGGGCATTCGTTCTAAAGGCCAGTTCGGGGTCGTGGTCCAAGCCCCAGAAGGCGCTCGCTTCGCGGTACCCGAAGGGCCTCACGACGAGTTCGAGCACCGCTCTGCCGCGCAGAGGTGCGCCACCGCCGAGCAACTGCGCCATCGTGGTGAGCACGCTTCCGCAGAGGATCATGCGCGTGCGCGTGCTCTCCTTCGCGAACCTGAGCGGACTGAGTGCCTGCTGCAGATACGAGGGCAACGCGGGTGTGGCGGAGATCAGATAAGGGAATTCGTCGATGATCACAGGTACGGCACGCTCTTCGCCGAGGCGGAACAGCTCGTCCAGCCCCTCCCGCCAGCCGGAGAACACCACCGGTTGCCGTAGACCGCGGTATTCGGCGTAGGCGGCTCCCAGATCGGCGAGGTTCTGGGCTTCGGTCTGCTGAGTGGCCGCGAAAAGGAGACCGCCCGTTTCGCGAGCCAGGAGCTCTAGCATGAGCGTCTTGCCTTGGCGGCGGCGACCGTGGACGAGCCCCAGAGTCGCACCCGCCGACGAGGACGTCGCGAACTCGACGAGTTCTTCCCACTCGAAATCACGGCCGAAGAGGCGATCAGGCTTACGGATCAACGCATACTCCTACGACTATGATGGCTACAGCTATGATAGCTGCAACTATCATTCTGATTCGTCGGCGCATGCGAAAGGGCCGTACGGGACATCCCGTACGGCCCCTCGCGAAGGACTACTTGGCGTTGGCCTTGAGGTAGTCGCTGTTCATCTGGGCGATCGTGTCCAGCGGGATGCCCTTGGGGCAGACCGCGGTGCACTCACCCGTGTTGGTGCAGCCGCCGAAGCCCTCGGCGTCCATCTGGTCCACCATCGCCTTGGCGCGTGAGAGCCGCTCCGGCTGGCCCTGGGGCAGCAGGCTCAGGTGGGTGATCTTGGCGGCGGTGAAGAGGGAGGCCGAGCCGTTGGGGCAGGCCGCCACGCAGGCGCCGCAGCCGATGCAGGTGGCGGCGTCGAAGGCGTCGTCGGCGTCCTCCTTACGCACCGGGATGCTGTGCGCGTCGGGAGCGGAGCCGGCCGGCACCGAGACGAAGCCGCCCGCCTGGATGACGCGGTCGAACGCCGAGCGGTCGACGACCAGGTCCTTCACCACCGGGAACGGCGCGGCCCGCCAGGGCTCGATGGTGATGGTCGCGCCGTTCTCGAAGTGGCGCATGTGCAGCTGGCAGGTGGTGGTGGCCCGCTGCTCGCCGTGCGCGACACCGTTGATGACCATGCCGCACATGCCGCAGATGCCTTCGCGGCAGTCGTGGTCGAAGGCCACCGGGTCGTCGCCTTCGAGGATGAGCCGCTCGTTGAGCACGTCCAGCATCTCCAGGAAGGACATGTCCGGCGAGACGTCCTCGACCCGGTAGGTCACCATCCGTCCGGCGTCGGAGGGGCCGCTCTGCCGCCAGACCTTCAGGGTCAGGTTCACTTGTAGCTCCGCTGGGTCATCTTGACGTACTCGTACTCGAGCGCTTCCTTGTGCAGCACCGGCTCACCCTTGGGCGAGTACTCCCAGGCCGAGACGTGAGCGAAGGTCTCGTCGTCGCGCAGCGCCTCACCGTCGGCGTCCTGCGACTCGGCCCGGAAGTGGCCGCCGCACGACTCGGTGCGGACGAGGGCGTCCAGGCACATGAGTTCGGCCAGGTCGAAGAAGTCGGCGACGCGGCCGGCCTTCTCCAGCACCTGGTTCAGCTCCTCGGCGGTGCCGGAGACCTTGACGTCGCGCCAGAACTCCTCGCGCAGCTCGGGGATGCGCTCCAGGGCCTTGCGCAGCGACTCCTCGGTGCGCTCCATGCCGCAGTATTCCCACATGAGCTTGCCCAGCTCGCGGTGGAAGGAGTCGGGCGTGCGCGTGCCGTTGACCGCGAGCAGCCGGTCGATCTTGGACCGTACCGCGATCTCGGCCGCCGCCACGGCCTCCTCGTCGACCTCTCCGTACGGCCCGGCCGCCAGATAGTCGCCGATGGTGGTCGGCAGCACGAAGTAGCCGTCGGCCAGGCCCTGCATCAGGGCCGACGCGCCGAGGCGGTTGGCTCCGTGGTCGGAGAAGTTGGCCTCGCCGATCACGAACAGCCCGGGGATCGTGGACTGCAGGTCGTAGTCGACCCACAGGCCGCCCATCGTGTAGTGGACCGCCGGGTAGATGCGCATCGGCACGTCGTAGGGGTTCTCGCCGGTGATGCGCTCGTACATCTCGAAGAGGTTGCCGTACTTCTTCTCCACGGCGTCGCGGCCGAGCCGGCCGATCGCGTCGCGGAAGTCGAGGTAGACGCCGAGGCCGCCGGGACCGACGCCGCGGCCCTCGTCGCAGACGTTCTTCGCGGCGCGTGAGGCGATGTCACGGGGGACGAGGTTGCCGAACGCCGGGTAGATGCGCTCCAGGTAGTAGTCGCGCTCGTCCTCGGGGATGGCGCCGGGGGCGCGGTCGTCGCCCTTGCGCAGCGGCACCCACACCCGGCCGTCGTTGCGCAGCGACTCCGACATCAGCGTCAGCTTCGACTGGTACTCGCCCGACACCGGGATGCAGGTCGGGTGGATCTGCGTGTAGCAGGGGTTGGCGAAGTACGCGCCCCGCTCGTGCGCCCGCCAGATGGCCGTGGTGTTGCAGCCCTTGGCGTTCGTGGACAGGAAGAACACGTTGCCGTAGCCACCGGTGGCCAGCACGACCGCGTCGGCCACGTGCCGCTCGATCTCGCCGGTCACCATGTCGCGGACGATGACGCCCCTGGCCCGGCCGTCGGCGATGATCAGGTCGAGCATCTCGTGCCGGGTGAACATCTCCACGGTCCCGGCCGCGATCTGCCGCTCCAGTGCCTGGTAGGCGCCGAGCAGCAGCTGCTGGCCCGTCTGGCCGCGGGCGTAGAAGGTGCGCGACACCTGCGCGCCGCCGAACGAGCGCGTGTCGAGCAGGCCGCCGTACTCGCGGGCGAACGGCACGCCCTGGGCCACGGCCTGGTCGATGATGTTCACCGAGACCTGCGCCAGCCGGTAGACGTTCGACTCGCGGGCGCGGAAGTCGCCGCCCTTCACGGTGTCGTAGAACAGCCGGTGGATGGAGTCGCCGTCGCCGCGGTAGTTCTTCGCGGCGTTGATCCCGCCCTGCGCGGCGATGGAGTGCGCGCGCCGCGGCGTGTCCTGGTAGCAGAACGACTTGACGTTGTAGCCCAGCTCGCCCAGGGTGGCGGCGGCCGAGCCGCCGGCCAGACCGGTGCCGACCACGATGACGTTGAGCTTGCGCTTGTTGGCCGGGTTGACGAGCTTCGCGCCGAACTTCCGCTTCTCCCACCGCTCCTCGATGGGCCCGGCGGGAGCCTTCGTGTCGCGGATCGGCTCCCCTTCGACGTAATTCACTTGATCACTCCGAACGTGATGGCGAGGGGCGGGGCCAGGAACCCGATGACCAGGGCGGCCGAGATCAGCGCGGCGGTCGCCTTCAGCACCCGGTAGCGGGCGCGGTTCGCCCAGCCGAGTGTCTGGAAGGCGCTCCAGATGCCGTGCCGCAGGTGCAGCCCGATCATGACGACGGACACCAGGTAGATCAGCGTCACCCACCAGCGCGACGGGTCGAATCCGGCGATCATGCGGTCGGCGGGCGAGGAGTCGTACCCCTTGGGGTTGACCACGCCGAAGGTCAGGTCGAGCAGGTGCCAGACCACGAACAGCACGATCGTGACGCCACCGAACCGCATGATGTGCGTCGTGTAGCCGCTGGCCTGCGACTTCTTCGCCACGTACTTCACCGGCCGGGCCTTGCGCGCGCGCCGCGCCAGCGAGATCGCGGCCCACATGTGCGCCACCACCGCGACCACGAGCACGATCTCCAGGACCGTCAGCAGCAGCCGGTACGGCGCCATGGGCTCCAGCAGCGTGCGCAGTCCGTGCGCGTACGCGTTGAACGAGTCCCTACCAAAAAAGATCTTGATATTGCCCAGCATGTGGGCGAGGAGGAAGACCACCATCACGGCGCCCGTGACGGCCATGACGACTTTCTTGCCGTTGGAGGAGCCCAGGAACCCGCCGGGCCTCCGGGACGTTGGTCTCTTCGCGGGCGGGCCGGACTTGGGGGTCACAGGCGAGGTGGCGGCACCGCGCTCTATCGTGGCAGTCACGTCTTCTGACGCTAGGTATCCGGCGATGTCCCGTCCAAGTCATCGCGGGCCTCGTTTTCATAGCCTTCGGCTATGATGTCTGGTTTGTACGGCGATTGCGCTCGCGAATGCGCACCACCGGTGCGAGGAAAATCACATGCAGTTGCAGCAGCTCGCCTACTTCGTGGCCGTGACGGAGACCAGGCACTTCACTCAGGCGGCCGAGCGGATGCGGGTCGCCCAGCCGTCGCTCAGCAAGCAGATCAAGGCCCTTGAGGCCGAGCTGGGCGCGCCGTTGTTCTCCCGGGCGCGCGGCAACGTCACGCTGACCCCGGCCGGCGAGGCGCTGCTCCCCCTCGCCCGCCGGATGCTGGCCGACGCCGACACCGCCAGGCAGGAGGTGGCCGAGCTGGCCGGGCTGCGCCGGGGCCGGGTGCGGCTGGGCGCGACGCCGTCGCTGTGCGCCGGGCTGCTGGCCGACGCCCTGGCCCGCTTCCACCGCGACTATCCCGGCATCGAGCTGCTGGTCGAGGAGAGCGGCTCGCGCGACCTCGTCCGGGCGCTGGCCCGTGGTCAGCTCGACCTGTCAATGATCATCATGCCGCTGCAGAGCGACGACCCCTCTCTGGTGACCGAGGACGTCCTGCGAGAGAATCTCGTCGTGGCCATGCCCTCGCACGAGCCCACCCGCAGGCCGTACCAGCGCATCGCCGACCTGCGGGGCAAGCCGATGGTGATGTTCAGGCGCGGCTACGACCTGCGCGAGGCGACGCTGGCCGCGTGCCGCCAGGCCGGGTTCGAGCCGAGGCTGGCCGTGCAGGGCGGCGAGATGGACGCGGTGCTCAGGTTCGTCGAGGCCGGGCTGGGCGTGGCCGTGGTGCCGTCGATGGTGCTCGACGGCAGGCCGGGGCTGAGGGGCGTCCCCCTGGCGCCTCCCGGGCTGACCCGGACGATCGCGCTGGCCCATCGCCGCGACGTGGAGCCCACCAGGGCCGCTCAGGCGTTCCGGGCGACACTTCTGGCATTCGTCATCGAGGCGGGTCAGGAAGGCACGCTTCCACAAGGGGTCGAACTCATAACACAATGAGCGACAACGATCCCACTTCCACGAAGAGGCGCGTGTGACGGCAACTCTCTCCGAAACGCTGACGCTGCTCCTCATCGAGGACGACGACGGTGACGCCTTTCTCGTTGAGGAGCTTCTCAAACAGGCCGAGGCCCCGCCCAAGATCACCTGGGCGCGCAGCCTCCAGGAGACCAAGACCAAGCTCACCCCGCAGATCCAGTGTGTGCTCGTCGACCTGACACTGCCCGACGCCACCGGGCTGGAGGCGCTGGAGCAGGTGCTGGCCATGGCCCCGCAGGCGGCCGTGCTCGTGCTGACCGGCCTGCGCGACGTGCACGTGGGCGTCGCCGCGGTCAAGGCGGGAGCCCAGGACTACCTGGTCAAGCAGGACATCGACGCGCGGCTGCTGGCCAGGGCCGTGCGCTACTCGATGGAGCGCAAGCGCGCCGACCTGGCGCACCTCGCGCTCGTCGCGGCCGAGCTGACCGCCAAGGAGAACTCCCGGCTGGAGAGCGGCCTGCTCCCCGTGCCGCTGCTGCACACCGACGCGCTGGAACACACCACCCGCTACCTGCCCGGCAGCCAGGGCTCGCTGCTCGCCGGCGACTTCCTCGACACGGTGCAGACACCCGACGGCTCGGTGCACATCGTGGTCGGCGACGTCTGCGGACACGGTCCGGCCGAGGCGGCGCTCGGTGTGGCGCTGCGCATCGCCTGGCGCACGCTCGTGCTGGCCGGGCAGACCGGCGACCGGATGCTGCGCACGCTGGACGCGGTGCTGCGGGCCGAGCGCCAGGCCCCCGAGATCTTCACCACGCTCTGCATGGCCACGATCACCCCCGACCTGCGGCACGCCCGGCTGCGGGTGGTCGGCCACCCGCCCCCCGTGCTGGTGCGCGACGGCAGGGTCGAGGTGGTCGCCGACACGCCGTCCGGCCCGCCGCTCGGCATCTTTCCCGACGCCGAGTGGCGGATCCTCGACGTCCCGCTGGGCGAGGAGTGGTCGATGATGCTCTACACCGACGGCCTGATCGAGGCGGTCGTGGGCGAGCGCAAGGAGCTTCTCGGGGTCGACGGGCTGGTCGACCTGATCCGCGAACACGGCTCGATCGATCTCGATCGGCTCATCACGCACGTGGGCACCCTGAGCGACGACCTCGCCGTGGTGCTCGTACGAAGGGGACTCGCACTGAGGGGATCCGAGTGAGCATCCACCCGCTGCCGCCGCCCGAGCAGCCGACCGGGCTCGGCCGGCTGCCCGTCGCCCGCTGGTTCGTCGCGACGGGCCTGGCCTCCGTGATCGCCCTGACGGGCGGGATCGTGCTCACCGTCCTGATGATCGAGGCCGTTCGCGACGCCGGGCCGCGGCCCACCGTCGAGGCGCAGCTCGACCGGCTGAACGCGGCGCTGGTGGTGCTGTTCGTGGTGGTCGTCGCCGTCGCCGTCGGCCTCGCGTTCATCGTCCGCTACACCGTGCTCAAGCCCATCGCGCAGCTCACCGAGCAGGTGCGCACGGTCGCGGGCGGCGACTTCGATCACCGGCTGCGGGTCGACCGGCCGGCCGAGCTGGCCGAGCTGTCGAGCCACATCGACGCCATGCGCGGGCGCGTCGTGGCGGCCTGGCGCACCGCCGAGGACCAGGCCGACGAGCTGCGCAGGTCCAACGGCGAGCTGGAGCAGTTCGCCTACGTCGCCAGCCATGACCTCCAGGAGCCGCTCCGCAAGATCGCCAGCTTCACCCAGATGCTCGAACAACGCTACGGTGACCAGCTCGACGACCGGGCCAAGCAGTACATCCACTACTCGGTCGACGGCGCCAAGCGGATGCAGCTCCTCATCAACGATCTGCTCGACTTCTCCAGGGTCGGCCGGACGAGCGGCGAGCGCGTGGTCACCGACACCGGCGAGGCGCTGCGCCTCGCCCTGGACAACCTGTCGGCCATGATCGAGGACACCGGGGCGGTCGTCACCTCCGACGAGCTGCCCAAGGTCATCGGCAACCGCCTCCAGCTCGTCCAGCTCTTCCAGAACCTCGTCGAGAACGCCGTGAAGTTCCGCTCCGAAGCGCCGCCCCGCGTGCACATCGGGGTCAGGCGGGCGGGCGAGATGTGGGAGTTCAGCTGCTCGGACAACGGGATCGGAGTCGAACCCAAGTACGCTGACCGGATCTTCCTGATTTTCCAGCGGCTGCATCCGCGGGACGTGTATCCAGGAACCGGCATCGGGCTGGCCCTCTGCCGCAAGATCATCGACTTCCACGGCGGTCAGCTCTGGCTCGACGGCGACGCCGAGGGGCCCGGGACGACGTTCCGGTGGACCCTGCCCGCGACTGAAGAGGACGAATGAGCGACTGGCGGCCGATCGAAGTGCTCCTGGTGGAGGACGACCAGGGCGACATCCTGCTCACGCGGGAGGCCTTCGAGCTCAACAAGGTCAAGAACCGCCTGCACGTGGTCAACGACGGCGAGCAGGCGATGGCGTTCCTGCGCCGCGAGGACACCTACAAGGACGTGCCGAGACCCGATCTGATGCTGCTCGACCTCAACCTGCCCCGGATGGACGGCCTGGAGGTGCTCCGCGAGGTCAAGGCCGACGCCGATCTCCGGACGATCCCGGTGGTGATCCTGACCACGTCCGAGGCCGAGGAGGACATTCTCAGGGGCTACCAGCTGCACGCCAACGCGTACGTCTCCAAGCCCGTGGATTTCGACCAGTTCATCCGAGTTGTCCGACAAATCGATGATTTTTTCGTCTCCGTGGTTAAGTTGCCGACTCACGGGCAGCGCCTCTGACGGGCTCCCTGACGGTGACGTGACGGGAATCACAGCAGGTCAGCCAAAAAGTGAGTGACCCTTCTCACAAATGCCCCTGCTGGCGTCGTAACGTATGGCGCACCAACACGCGCCCGGGCGGAGACGACGCCCCGCCCACGCGCGCCCAGCGAACAACCCGGACCCCAGGCGTGCGGGGTCCGTGGGAGGTGGAGAGGTCCGCGATGACCCAGACGACGCCCGATGCGCCGGTCAGAAGGCAGCGTGCGCAGATCAAGGTGCGCACCCTGCGCACTGACAGATGGTGGCTGGCCCCACTGCTGACATTCCTCGGGCTCAGCTCGTTCCTCGTCTACGGTGTGTGGGCGATCCTCGACGGCAACTATTACGTGGCCGGGGCCGAGTACATCGCCCCGTTCTCGTCGCCGTGCCTGGCCGAATCCTGCCCCGAGGGGGCGCGATTCCTGGGATGGGCCCCCTTCGGCGAGTGGTACACCCTGCCGCCGGGGCTGCTGATCCTCGGCCTGCCCGGTGGGTTCCGGCTGACCTGCTACTACTACCGCAAGTCCTACTACCGCTCGTTCTGGCTCTCGCCGCCCGCCTGCTCGGTGGCCGAGCCACACGGCAAATACTCCGGTGAGACCCGTTTCCCGCTGATCATCCAGAACATCCACCGCTACTTCTTCTACTTCGCGGTGCTGATCGGCTTCGTGCTCACCTACGACGCGATCCTGGCCCTCGTGCACAAGCCGCTCGGCCTCGGCACCTGGATCCTGATCGTCAACGCGGTGCTCATCCTCGGCTACACGTTCGGCTGCCACTCCTGCAGGCACATCACCGCGGGCCGGCTCAACCACTTCTCCCGCCACCCGCTGCGCTACCGGGCCTGGACGTTCGTCTCCAAGCTCAACGCCAAGCACCAGCAGCTCGCGTGGGCCTCGATGTTCTCCGTCATGATCGCGGACTTCTACGTCCGCATGGTCGCCCATGGCATCATCGCCTTCCCGTACGCGTAAGGAAATCTTTCAGTGGAAATCGAGCGACACGAATACGACGTCGTCGTCATCGGCGCGGGCGGCGCAGGGCTACGGGCCGCGATCGAGGCCCGCCAGCAGGGCAAGCGCACGGCCATCGTCTGCAAGTCGCTGTTCGGCAAGGCGCACACGGTCATGGCCGAGGGCGGCGCCGCGGCGGCCATGGGCAACGTCAACCCCGACGACAACTGGATGGTGCACTTCCGTGACACCATGCGGGGCGGCAAGTTCCTCAACAACTGGCGGATGGCCGAGCTCCACGCCAAGGAGGCGGCCGACCGGGTCTGGGAGCTGGAGGCCTGGGGCGCGCTGTTCGACCGCACCAAGGACGGCAAGATCAGCCAGCGCAACTTCGGCGGGCACGAGTACCCCCGGCTCGCCCACGTCGGCGACCGCACCGGCCTGGAGCTGATCCGCACCCTGCAGCAGCGCGTGGTCGCCCTCCAGCAGGAGGACTACGAGACGCACGGCGACTACGAGGCCTACATCAAGGTCTTCGCCGAGTGCACGGTCACCCGGCTGCTCAAGGACGGCGACCGCATCTCGGGCGCGTTCGGCTACTGGCGCGAGACCGGCAACCTGATCCTGTTCGACGCGCCGGCCGTCGTGCTGGCCACCGGCGGCATCGGCAAGTCCTACGTGGTGACGTCCAACTCCTGGGAATACACCGGTGACGGGCACGCCCTGGCCCTGCTGGCCGGGGCCAACCTGATCAACATGGAGTTCATCCAGTTCCACCCCACGGGCATGGTCTGGCCGCCGTCCGTGCGCGGCATCCTGGTCACCGAGTCGGTCCGCGGTGACGGCGGGGTGCTGCGCAACTCCGACGGCGAGCGCTTCATGTTCAAGTACATCCCCGAGGTGTTCAAGGACAAGTACGCCACCACCGAGGAGGAGGGCGACCGCTGGTACACCGACCAGGCCAACAACCGCCGGCCTCCGGAGCTGCTTCCTCGTGACGAGGTGGCCCGCGCGATCAACGCCGAGGTGAAGGCCGGTCGCGGCTCACCCCAGGGCGGCGTCTACCTCGACGTGTCCACCCGGCTCCCCGCCGAGGAGATCAAGAAGCGGCTGCCGTCGATGCACCACCAGTTCAAGGAGCTGGCCGACGTCGACATCACCGCCGAGCCCATGCAGGTGGGCCCGACCTGCCACTACATCATGGGCGGGGTCGAGGTCGACGCCGACACCGGCGCAGCGGCCGTGCCCGGCCTGTTCGCCGCGGGCGAGGTCTCAGGCGGCATGCACGGCTCCAACCGGCTGGGCGGCAACTCGCTGTCCGACCTGCTGGTCTTCGGCCGCCGGGCCGGCGCGGGCGCGGCCGAGTACATCGACAAGCTGCCCACCCGGCCCAAGGTCGTGGAGGAGCTGGTCGAAGAGGCGCGGACCGAGGCCCTGGAGCCCCTGGAGCGGGCCGGCGAGAACCCCTACGAGGTGCACCACGAGCTCCAGCGGACGATGAACGAGCTGGTCGGCATCATCCGCAAGGCCGAAGAGGTGTCCGAGGCCCTGGAGGTCGTGGAGAAGCTCAAGGAGCGGGTGCGGATGGTCGGCGCGGCCGGCTCGCGCATCTACAACCCCGGCTGGCACCTGGCGCTCGACCTGCGCAACATGGTGCTGGTCTCGGAGTGCGTGGCGCGCGCCGCTCTGCTGCGCGAGGAGAGCCGTGGCGGGCACACCCGCGACGACTTCCCCGGCATGAACCCCGGGTGGCGTCGCAAGCTGCTCGTCTGCTCCACCTCCGACGGCTCGTCGGTCAAGGTCGAGGAGAAGGTCCAGCCCTCGATGCGGGACGACCTGATCTCCCTGTTCGACCGGGACGAGCTGTCCAAGTACCTCACCGACGAAGAGATGGCCGAGTTCGACGGGATAGCGAAGTCATGAGCTACAAGGCAAAGTTCAAGGTCTGGCGTGGTGAGGGCGGCGAGGGCAAGCTCGAGGACTTCACCGTCGAGGTCAACGAGGGCGAGGTGGTCCTCGACATCATCCACCGGCTGCAGGCCACACAGGCGCCCGACCTCGCCGTCCGCTGGAACTGCAAGGCCGGCAAGTGCGGCTCCTGCTCGATGGAGATCAACGGGAAGCCGCGGCTGGGCTGTATGACCCGGATGTCCACCTTCGAGGAGGACGAGACGATCACGGTCACACCGATGCGCACTTTTCCCGTCATCAAGGACCTGGTCACCGATGTCTCGTTCAACTATGAGAAGGCGCGAGAGGTCCCGTCCTTCACGCCTCCGGACGGGGTGCGGCCCGGCGAGTACCGCATGCAGCAGGTCGACGTCGAGCGGTCCCAGGAGTTCCGCAAGTGCATCGAGTGCTTCATGTGCAACAACGTCTGCCACGTGATCCGTGACCACGAGGAGAACAAGCCCAACTTCTCCGGGCCGCGCTTCCTCATGCGGATCGCCGAGCTCGACATGCACCCGTACGACGTGGCCGACCGGCAGGAGTCGGCGCAGGAGGAGCACGGGCTCGGCTACTGCAACATCACCAAGTGCTGCACCGAGGTCTGCCCCGAGCACATCAAGATCACCGACAACGCCCTCATCCCCATGAAGGAGCGCGTCGTCGACCGCAAGTACGACCCGATCGTGTGGCTGGGTAACAAGATCTTCAAGCGCGCGAAGTAACCACTCCCGGGCCGGTGGGGCGTTGACCCCACCGGCCGGAGAACATCACTTGGAGCGTCGCCGCCGCCAGCCGCGCCCGCGCTCCTCCTGCTGAGGCAGCGGCTGAACCGCCGTCACATCGTCGGCCACCGGCTGCGAAGCGCCCGGTCCGGCCTCAGCGGGCCGCGCTTCCCGCACGGTCTGCTGCCAGGGCTCGGAGTCGCCCGTCTCAGCGGCCGACGCGGCCCCGAGAGGGCGTTCGGGTGAGTCGTCGTAGGGCTCGGCGCCACCCGCCGGAATGTCGGCCGGAGGCTCTTCCACCGGGACCAGCGGCTCGAACGCTGACCGGTAGCCCTCCTGCGCGGACGCCTCCTGGCTGGTGTACTCGTCCGGGTGCAGCACCACGGGCTCGGACTGGGCCTCGGGGGCGTACATGGTGGGGTCCTGGTAGACGGCGCCGTACTGGACGGGACCGCCGGCAGTATGGACCGGGACGAAACTGATGATCGGCGCGTACGGCGCGTAGCCGGGCGGCGCCGGATAACCCACGCTCGCGTAGCCGGGCCCCGCCGGGTAACCGGCGGGAGGATAGCCGGGACCGCCCGGGAATCCGGGGCCCGCCGGGTAGCCAGGACCCGCGGGGTGGCCTGCGGCCTCGGTGGGAGCGCCGGTGTAGGGGCCCGCCCTGCGCACGGCCGCCGCGTGCGCCAACCGGCGCAGCCGGCCCTCGAAGATCAGCACCGCGAAGAGCGCGAGCAGCACCAGGATCAGCGCGGGGATGCTGAGCTTCTGCGTGACGTCACGCTGGTCGAACTCGGGCGCCGCGTTGCGCACCTCCAACTGGACCGGCTCGCTGGTCGTGATCTCCGGCGCGGCGCTGGACAAGGTCTCCGTGGGAGTCTCGGTGCCGGCGACCGCCGGCATCTCGACGGTCTCCTCCTCGGTCGGCTCGCTGCTGGGGGCCGGCACCTGGACACTCTGCGTCGGCAAGGGCTGCGGGTTCTGCGGCTGCGTGGTCTCCGGCGGGTTCTGTGCCGGGCTGGACGTGGTCTTCTTCGGCGTCGGAGCCTTCGAGGGCGACTTGGTGACGGTCCGGGTGATCGTGGTCTCCGGCTCCTCCGGCGTGGGCGTGCCCAGCGTCGTGGTGACCGTGACCGTGACCTCCGGGCTGTTCTCGCACGCCTGACCGGCCTCACACGGCTCGACTCCCGGGTCGTACGCCACCGAGGCACTCGCGCTCTGCATGATGAAAGGCGCCGTGCCGACACCGGTCAGGGCCAGGGCCAAGACCATGGCGGAGACGGCCGTCGCTCGCGTACGTGCCACCAGTGCCCTCCGCGTATCCCGAACAATGGTCAAGGGAATACTAGTCGGGTCAAAGTAACAGTAAAGACGGATCTACTGTTCCAATTTCTGGAGACGTGCGCGCTGCTTCCGGGCGATCACCCACAGTCCCCCCAGCAGCACCGCGATGCCCCCCGCGACGGCCGGCGCCCCACGCGCCCCCGCCAGCGGATTCGCCGGCTCCAGCCGCTGCGCCCGCCGCGTCGACACGGCGATCTGGCGCGGCAACGGCGCTCCCAGATCGGCCGATCCGCTGCTCTCCAGCGCGGCGACAAAGGGCTGCGCGCCACCCTGCTGCTGCGCCTGCGGCATGACGAGAGCCTGCCCGCCCGACGGCAGTGCGGGCATACCGGCCCCGGACTGCTGCGCGGGCATCGCCACCCCGGTCCCGGACTGCTGCGATGGCATCGCCACCCCGGTTCCGGAAGATCCCGTACGGGCCTCGGCGACACCGGTCTCCGGAGCACTCACGGCCCACATCCCCGTACGGCCACCCGCCCTGTCGGCCGTACCGGTACGGCCAGTCCGGGCTGCCACCCCTGCCCGACCACCGCGACCTGCTCCACCAGGCGAACCGGCACGCCCGTCAACCTGGCCCGCCACCTCCGGCGAGCCAGTACGGCCATCAACCCGGCCTGATGTGTCCGGCGTGCCGGTACGGCCGGCCCGACCCGGGGCACGCGACCCGCCGGTACGAGCGTTGATGGGGCCCGGGGCGGCCGATGTCCCGGTATGTCCGCCCTCATCCAGCACGCGACCTGGATCGCCCGATCGGGGCGGTACGCGGGTCGCGTGGCCGGTCACCGCGAAGGTGACGGAAGGAGGCTCCGTCCAGCTCCCGCCAAGAGAGACGGCATTGACGGACGTCGTGGCGGTATCGCTCAGAGTCGTGGCCCCTCCGGACGCCTCAGGCATCCGGGCGGCGCTCGCGAGCACCACCTCGTCCGCCCCTTCCGGCACGGTGAGCAGCACGTCAACGGCCCGTTCCTCGGCGGTGTCTCCCAGGCGACAGACCTGGGCCGCGTTCATGGCGGCCCGGCGAGCCGGCGCGCGCACCGCGGCCAACACCCGATCCTCGACCGATCTGCCGTCATTCCTGATGATCAGCTCCGTACCGACCGGCGCCCCGGACACTCCCGGTGTCGGCACCATTCCCGGCGTGGCGGCCACTGCCGGCACCGCACCGGACCCGCCCGGAGCCGGTGGTGTCAGCACCCCGGACCCGGCCGGAGCCGGTTTCGACCCGGACTCGGAAGCCTGAGCCGACGTCGGCACCGCACCGGACCCGGAAGCCCGAGCCGACGTCGGCGACGCACCGGACCCACCCGGAACCGCAGCCTGAGCCGACGTCGGCACCGCACCGGACCCGGAAGCCCGAGCCGATGTCGGCGACGCACCGGACCCACCCGGAACCGCAGCCGGTGCCGGCACCACCACAGACACGCCCGGAGCCGCTGTCGGCAGCACCCGGGACGCGACAGGCGCCGAGCCCGGCCAGCCGTGCGAGATCATCCGGGCGGCGTCGAAGGGCCGTACGGGATCCTGATCCGCCGGGCAGGTGACGGCCGACAGGGCGTGGACCGGGCTCGCGGCGACCGCGACGCGGACGTTCCCGGTGCTCCCGTCGAGCCGTACCCGGAAGCGGAGCACGTCGCCGGTCCTGACCCATTTCCCGATCCCGGGTGGCACGTCCACCCGCTCCAGCACCATCGCCATCCCGGCCGCCGCAGCGGGCACGACCGGCGCTGCCACCAGCATCAACGCCCCCGTCACGACCCAGCCTCGATTCATCACGCCGCGTTCCCCCCGCTGCGACAAACTACTCCTAGTAATCGTTATGTAGCGGAGAGCGATGACCTAATCACGCTGGAGAACTCTTTCCACAGCCTTCATGATCTCGTGGTCCGCACCCAACCACTCGACGTCGTAATACTCGCCGGGGGCCAGCCACCGCAACGCCAGATGCTCCTTGGCCTCGGGTGTCCCCTCGGCCACGGACGCCAGCCAGACCCGCATCACGTACCCCTCGGTCAGCGGCCAGTCGCCGCCCACCCGCTCGCCCACGGCGATCCGCACGCCGAGCTCCTCCTGGCACTCCCGCACCAGCGCCTCGAACTCGCTCTCCCCCGGATCCACCTTCCCGCCGGGGAACTCCCAGCCCCCGGCGAGCGCGGGCGGCTCGGCCCGCTGCGCGGCGAGCACCCGCGCGCCGGACGAAATGATCACCGCGGCGACCACGACAACTGTCATAGTGATGCTTTCCGCAGCCTCGTGAGCTGCTCGACGATGTCAGGATTCTGCAGCGGCCGGGTGAAGCCCACGATGTTGCCACGCGACGCGTAGCCCGTGACTTTGATCGGCCCGCACAGGCGGCACCGCGCCTCGATCATCTGCCCCTTCGACACGACCATCCCCACGTGCCCGGGCCGGTCGGGCCCGGTGCCCGGCCCCGAGTTGAAGAAGACCAGGTCGCCCGGCTGTTCGCTGCCCTGCGAGATCTTCATGCCGAACGGCCACTGCCCGAACGTGGTGCGCGGGATCGACAGCCCCGCCGTCCGGTAGGCCGCGTAGATGATGCCCGAGCAGTCGAACGCGTCGGGCCCGGTGCCTCCCCACAGGTACGGCTTGCCGCGCTGGGCCAGGGCGAAGGACAGGATCTTGGCCACCACGTCGTTGGGCGCGGCCTCGACCAGCGGCTCGTCGCACGAGTCGTCGGCCTGTGGCGGCACCTCGACCTCGCCGGACTTGGCGTAACGCTTGGCGATCTCCTCGACCTGGTCGACGTACCACCAGGCCCGGTTGTAGACGAACAGCGCCCGGCGGACCTGCTCCGGAGCTCCGTTGCGCTTGAGCATCCTGGCGGCGCCCAGGATGGCGTCGGCCGGGTTGTAGACGTCGCCGACGCCGTCACCGTCGCCGTCGGAGGCGTAGCCGTTGAAGCGGGACGACATCTCGATCCTGGCCTTGCCGCCCCAGGTGCTGATCAGGAACTGCATGGGCCCGGCCGCACCCGCCGAGTTGGTGCCGCTCTTGACGCCGGGCAGCTCAGAGCGGCCGTGGTCGGTCTCCCGCTTCCCGACGGCGGCCAGGATGTTCCACTGCACGCCGATCTTCTCGCCGTGCTCCTTGTAGAGCTTCAGGTAGTCCACCGGGATGTCGGAGGCGGCCGAGTCGGAGGCCTCCTCCGACTGCGAGCCGCCGGTGCAGTCGGGATCCGTCCCGCCTTCGCCGATGAAGGAGGGGATCGAGGTCATGAGCATCGGCGAGATGATGATCAGGGCGAGCAGCAGGGCTCCGGCGGCGCCTAACGCCAGGGCTACGCGGGTGCGGGAGAAGTTCACCCCTCGGTGTCCCCGTCCTGGCCGTCACCGGCCGGCTGAAGGTCGAAGACCCGCCAGTCGGTGCCCAGCTGGCTCACGGTGACGGCGTAGTCCTCGGTGAGCTGCTTGGCGCCGCTCTTGGCGGTGATCTGCTGGGTGCCGGTGACGACGAGGACGACGGACGTCTTCTCGACCGACCTGATCTCCTTCGTCCTGGCCGTGGCCGTGGAGACGACCTCGTCGGCGCGGTTGCGGTCGACCGTGCCCGGCGAGGAGAGGGTCCTCGCCAGCACGTTGCCGAGGTCGGCCGTGGTGAACACCTTCACCCGCTCGGCGTAGGCCACCGGGTCCTCGTTATAGCTGAAGGTGCCGTACGCGGCCGTGAAACGCTCGGCCAGGTCGGCGGCCGCGGCGAGCTGTTCCTTGGACATGGGCAGGAAGGAGTAGATGTCGAACGGCGCGTCGCTCGCGGTGGCGAGCGGCGTGTTGCCCGGCGCCGCCGGAGCGCTGCTCGTGGGGCCGGCCGCGACGGGCTCACCGGACGGTTCGCCGGAATCGGGCCACATCGTGAGGTAGATACCGACGGCGGCGATCACCACCACGATGGCGGCGAAGGCCAGCCCCCGCCTGTCACCCTGCTGAGCCATGTTCAGTCCTTGTCCGGGCTGTTGGGCTTGAGCCAGAAGGGCACCGGCGGGTCGTCACCGCCCGAACCGTTGCTCCGGCGGCTGGGCAGCCAGAGCGGAGGCGCCTCGGAGCGCGGCGACGGCACGTCCGCGGCACGCGAGGAGCCGCCGAACGGCCCGCCGCCCGAGGATCGGCGGCTGCTGGAGCCACCCCCGCCCGAGCCACCGGACCGGGAACCCCCCGAACCGGACCCGCCACCGGACCGCGAGCCGCCCGAGCCACCGGACCGGGACCCGCCACCGAACAACCCGCCACCGCCGGACCCACCCGAACGGGATCCGCCGCCGAACAGCCCGCCACCGGACCGTGAACCACCCGAGCCACCGGAGCCACCCGAGCCACCGGACCGGGACCCACCGCCGAACAACCCGCCACCGCCAGAGCCGGAACCACCCGAACGGCCCACGCCGCCCGAGCCGCTCGACCGGGGCCGGGAGCCGGCGCGCGGCGCCCACCCACCGCCCGAACGCCCGCCGAACCAGCCACCCCGGGCGCCCGCGCCTTCGGAACCGCCCGAAGCGCTCCCGCCCGGCGACACATGCGGGCCGCCCGGGGCGGCGGCCCCGCGCGTGCGGGTCGGTGTGCCGCCGAGGTTGAGCGGCGGGGCCGCGCCCTTGCGCGGCGCGGGGACCTGCCGGCCCGCCGCCTTGCCGCCCTGCTGGTCGGTGTTGAGCGGCGCGGCCGTGGCGGGCACGCGGGTGCCCGGCTGCACTCCCGCTCCGCCCGCCTCCTCGCCGCGGGCCCGGACCTGCGCGACGCCCGCCGCCGCGGCCGCACCGGCCGCGGTGCCCGTCGCGGCCGCCTGGACGAGCGGCTCGGCCTTGCTCGCGCCCCAACGCCCGATCCGGGCCGCCGCCACCGGCGGCAGCGCCACCGACGACCGCTCCAGCGTGCGCGAGCTGGCGGCGTCACCGAGCATGCGGGTGGTGAGCGTGTGGCCGTTCATCGAGGCGAACAGATGCTGGAACGGCCTGCGGTAGAAGAACACCGCGATCGTCAGCAGGGCCATGAACAGGATCTGCAACCCCCACGGCATCGCGGTGGAGATGATCAACGCGTAGCCGTACACGAGCACACCGAGTACGAGCGCCAGCACGGCCTGCCGGAGCAGCGTGCCGACCAGCATCTCCACCCAGCGCATCGCGATGATCCGCCCGCTGCCCGGATGGACGCCGATCAGCAGGAACACCGGCCCGAGGATCAGCAACAGCAGGAAGCCGACCTTCAACACCAGCAGCGAGACCGCCACCAGGAAGATGAGCACCCCGGCGACCAGGGCGGCGATGAGCGCGCCGATCGCCACCCCCAGCCGGCTGGTCCAGTCCTTGCCCTGGAAGATGGCGAAGCGCGGATCACCCTTGAGTTTCTCCGCGATCTCGGCGTACTTCGCCTGATGGGCGGCCGGATCGGCGGCGGCCTGACCGGTCTCCGGCATGGGGATCGACTGGGTCTCCAGCATGAGCCGCCCGTACTCGCGCACCACGGGCGCGTTGGGGTCGGACGTGCCGAACATGCCCACCAGCCACGGCTTGCAGACCAGCGTCGACCACAGCGCGTCGGCGTTCTGGTCGACGCCCGGAGTGCCGACCTGGCCGTAGCCGCCCGCCTTGACCTCGGGGTTGGTCTGGCCGGGACCAGGCAGGCAGGAGGCGCCGCCCGCGCCGGGCAGCCCGGCGAAGGCGGAGTTGACGACCTCGCCCGTCTTGTCGGTGACGACCTTGCCGAGCCCGGTGAAGTCGCCCGGCCTGCTGAAGAACCAGGTGGCCACCGTGACGGCGAGCACCATCCAGATGACGCCCTCGGCCGTGGTCGTGGCCCGCTTGCGGATCAGGCCGTACCAGGCCAGCCAGATGGCGCCGAGGATCACGATCGGCCGCAGGTAGGGCCAGTACATCGCGTTGGACAGGTTGATCACGATGTCGTCGACCACGTCCTTGATCGACTGGAGTGGTCCCTCGGTGGCCGCGGCCTGGTAGGTCGTGATCGTCACCCGGTCGATCGCCTTGGCCCACAGGAAGACCGTGTTGGCCCAGCCGTTGCCCATGACGGCGGCGATGTCGGAGCAGCCCAGGTCGTACGTGTGCCAGAACTGGCCGCTCATCCCGAACTGGGCGTAGTTGGTGGTGGGCGCCGGGGCGGTGCCCTCGGGCGTCGGCGGCTGGATCATGCCGTCGACGCCGCTGTTGATCACCTCGGGGGTCAGCTCGGGCGACAGGTCACACGGGGCCGCGGCGGCCGGCGAGAAGCCGCCCACGACGACCGGGACCACGAGGATGCCCACGATGAGAGCCAGGACGAACGCGAGCCGCCTGGGTAGCCGGATCTTCATGACCGCACCTCCTGCGCTCTGGTGCCCACTCCCCCTTGAAGATCATCATGCCCGCTGTCGTCGGGTTTGTCGTGCGTTGGATTCGTGTCGAGCCAGCGGAGCAACTCTTCGGAGATCAGATCTACTCCGATGCGTCCCGCCCTGCCATCCAGATCACGGAAAATGCATTCGCCGTTGCCGAGCGAACGCAGCACCGCCTTGTGTTCCTCGGACGGCTCGACCCCGAGCAGCGACATGACGTGGTCCACCTCCACCCGCTCGGTGGACCGGAACGCGAACACGGACGACAGGCAGTTGGTCACCTGCTCGTTCAGCAGGTCACCGGCGTTCTGGGAGACGAGTACGAGCGCGGTGTTGCGGGACCGGCCCATCCGGCTGACCTCGGGCACCAGCTTGGCGCCCTCGGGCGTCGAGGTGATCGCCCATGCCTCGTCCAGGAAGATCGCCTTGGGCGCGCGCCGGTCGAGCCCGTTCATCAGCCTGCGCGCGAACTGGGAGACCAGGTAGAGCAGGGCCACCGACAGGCGCTGCTCGTAGGAGTAGTCGTCGCGGCCGGTCGCCACGTCGGGCAGCGTCAGCCCACCCAGCGTGAACACCGTGGTCCAGCCCTCGCTGTCGATCTGCTCCCCGCCGGACGGGTCGAAGCAGAGCCTGGCCAGGTGCATCTCCGACATCGAACGCAGCACCGCGCCGAGGTTCTTGGACGCCGCGTCGGACGACTGCTCCAGGAACTCCACGACCTTGCCCAGCGACGGGTCGGTGCCGTTGGAGACGGCCGCGACGGCCTGGATCATCGCCGACTCGCGCTCCTCCGACATGCGCGGCAGCAGCAGCCGCAGCGTCTCGGTGGCCATGGTCTTCTTGGCCGCGAGATCGTCGCCGAACGAGAACGGGTCGAGCAGGCCCGGCGAGGCCGAGCCCAGCGGGATGATCCGCGCCTTGCGCCCCCGCTTCTGCAGGAGCTGCACCAGCGACTCGGCGTCGCCCTTGGGGTCGATCACCGCGACCGTGACCCCGCGCAGCGACATCTGATAGATCATCAGCAGCGCCAGCGTGGTCTTGCCGCCGCCCGGCTCACCGGTGATCGCGATGGCCGTCGGCCGGTTGCGGGAGGCGGCCAGCAGCGGGTCGAAGTGCACGATGCTGCGGGCCCGGCCGACGGTCTCACCGATGTACGGGCCCAGCCAGCCGTCGGCGCCGTCGTCGAGCCGGTCGCCGAGATCCACGGTCGCGGTGCACATGCCGCCCGCGATCGTGCGCAGCGGCTGACGCTGGGCGTAGGCGTTGACCCCCACCTTCTCGCCCGGCAGCGCCTCCCGGAACAGCGAGAACTGGTCGCCCGTCGAGTTGACCACGTCGATGCCCATGTCGCGGTAGTGCTCGACCACCGCCTCGACCCGCTGCACGCAGATGTCCTCGGTCGGGGCCGACACGATCAGGCGGTGCCAGCCGTACACGAAGGGCAGCCGCTCCTTGGTGATGCCGTGCTCCAGCATGCGGGCCGCGTCGATCTGCTCGGCCAGCGCGATCGGCGCCTCGGCGCCGGCCTCGCGGATGTGGATGTCCATGTCGCGGGCGTGCGCCAGCTTGCGGGCGACGTCCTTCGACGCCTTGACCGGCGGGATCAGCCGCATCCTGGACGAGATCTCCACCGGGAACGGCAGCTGGTCGGCGAAGTGCATCCACGGCTCGCCGTCGGGGAACGGCATCAGGTCGGGGAAGCGGGCGAACGACAGGTGGGCCACGTAGGAGTCGCCCTGCGGCTGCACGATCCGCAGCAGCGACCGGCCGTTGTGGATCTCACCCTCGACCAGCGACTCGATCTCGCCCTTGCCCCAGCGCCGCTTCGGGCTGGCCGACGCCGGCGGGTCGCCGAGCGCGCCCGCGGCCGCGTGCTGGAACAACCACGCCACCTCGACCGAGGTGGCGTGCCGGGCGTAGAGGGCGCTGGAGGCGAGTGCCCGGCCGAGTCGTTCGGCCTGCTCGGTCCATCTGCCGATCTCGGCGGCGGGCACGTTGTCGTCCTCCAGGCCGAGCGCCTTCTCGGTCCGCTGGTAGAACCCGAACAGCTGCGACAGCACTCCGCTGCCGAGCTGCTTGCCGCGCACCCCGAGGCGCACCCCGAGAAAGACCTCCTTGGACCAGAAGTCCTTCGCCCAGACGTGGCGGTACATCTCCTCCAGGTAGTCGCGCCACCCCGGGCCCTCGTCGGAGGTGCCGTTGAGAGCCATCGCCCACTCGGCCGCCGGGTAGGTACGGTGCGCGACCCTCAGGTGGACCTCGGCGTCGGGCATCCTGATCGCGGCCAGCGCGATCGTGATGTTGGTGGCCAGCGCCTCACGTTCCTCGGGCGTGACGAACTCGTAACTGACCGTCGGCAGGCGGAAGTACGCCCATGCGCTGGTGTCGTTGAGCAGGATGCGGTCGTCGAAGTAGCGGACCGCCAGACGCTGATGCGTTCGGGACGCCCTGCTCATGCCGCCCCCTCGGCGCATGAACGGGCCAGACCTGCTCGCTTGTTCACTTATCGCTCACCGATTCTCGTGCCCGGGGGGTCACTCGCCAACTCCTCCTTGCTCGGTCGCACCGCCTGTGCCGTAACGCCCGCGACCACGACACCGGCGAGGGCGAGATAGGCCCGCCGCCCGGCCGCGCGCAACTGCCCCGGGTCGACGACATCGGCGCCACCCGGCGCCAGGTCGTCCTCCCAGGGGACCCTGACGATGGCCCGGCACCTGCCGCTGGCCACCGATTCCGCCTGCTCGACATCGGCCATCGAACGCCTGCTCACCCCGTTGACCACCATGACCGCCCGCCGCCGCAGGTCCGCGCACCCGTGCCCGTCGAGCCACTCGTACGTCATCGCGACCGCCTCCGGCGCCTCCTCACTCGCGGGCACCACCAGCACCAGCTGGTCCGCGTACGGCAGGACCCGCGCGGCCAGCGCGGCCGCCGGATCGATGACGGCCAGCTTGTAGTGCCGGTCGAGCAGGTGCATGACCTGACCCAGCCGGTGGTCGGAGAACAGTGTGCGATCGGTCAGCCGCTGCTCCGCCTCCGCGTCGGAGTCGGCCCCGATCACCTCCAGACCCGACGCCGTACGGGTCGTGTAGCCGCGCATCGTCAGGTAGCCGCTCACCTGGTGCATCCCGGCCAGCAGCGACGTGAGCGTCTCCGGAGTCTCCGGTGCGATCCTGCTGGTCAGGGTGTTGCCGCCGGTGTTGGCATCGACGGCGATCACCTTGTCGTCCCGGTAGGTGGCCAGCGCGTGGCCGAGCATCAACGCGGTCGTGCTCTGTCCGGCGCCGCCCGTGCAACCGAGCACCACGATCCGGCGGCTGCCGCTGAACACCCCTCTCGCCCTGGCCTCGTCGATCTCCGAGCCGTCGCTCCGCACCCCGCCGCCGCCGACGACCACCTGGGCGATCCGCCGCCAACCGCCGGAGTCACGCCCCACGACGGACTCCACCCGGCGCACCCGTGTCTCACGAGGCCCGGTCACCACAGGCCGCGGTCCGGTGCCCCCTTCCCGAACCACCGAAGCCGCCACGCCTTCGTTCCGCCTGGTGGCGCCGTCGTCGGCGCCTCCCTCGCCCCGCCGCACGCCGCCCTCACGGGCCGCCGGAGCCACGTCGTTGCGCCTGGTGTCCTCGTCGCGACGGGCACCGGCCGAGACGCCTTCACCGGCCCGCCGAGGTGGAGCGCCCGCTCCCTGGTCGCGCCGGGCCACCTGACCGGCCGACGGCCGGCTCCGCCGCGCGTCCAGCGACGGCACTTGCCTGGGCGGCTGCCCCTTACGGTGCTGCATCCGCGCGACCTCGTCCTCCCGAGGCCGCTCATCCTCGTCCCGGCCCGCATCCCGGTCCATGCTCCGGTCGGCACCCGCCTCCCGAGCACTCCCGGACGCCTCCTCGGCCCGAGCAGCCTCACTCCCCGCGACGTCGGCCGCCCCGGCCCCGGTCGCCGCCTTCGTGGAGCCACCTTCGCCGGTGACCTCCTGTGGTCCCCTCAACCGCTCGGCCGCGGACTCATCAGCGGTGACCTCACCACTCTGCCCACGCCCGGCCCGCACCTCATCGGCGGTGGCTGAATCACCGATCTCACCCCCGGACACCGAAGCGTCCTCTGTCCCCACCTCACCAGCCGCAGCCCCACCGGCCGCCACGCCTCCGCCGCCCACAGCCGCACCGGGGACAGTCCCGCCGGCCGTTGCCCCACCCGGCGCAAGCTCATCCGAGGCAGCACCATCAGTCGCGGCCCCACCGGACCTCGTGACACCAGCCACAGACTCGGCAGCCCCGGCCTCCCCTGCCACCGCCTCGACCGGAGCGGACCCAGCCGTAGCCGAGTCGACGGACGTAGACCCGCCAACCGCGTACTCACCGGACACGGACCCATCAGTCACGGACTCATCGGACACGGACTCACCGGACACGGGCTCATCGGACGCGGGCTCATCGGACGCGGACCCCGCCGCCGCAGACCGACGGGACGCCGGCCCGGCCGACGTGGAGGGGGTGGAGGGGGTGGACGGCTGGGCGTCGGCGGTCGCCGCGAGTCTGCGCAGCCGCCGCAACGCCTCGGTGTCGATGGACTTCCCCACCGTTGGCCCCGACCGCTCACGCGCCTCCGCACGCTTACGGCCTTCCGCCATGCCGCTCCCGCCAAGCCCGCCCTCAGCGGGCTGAGTGGCCCCCGGCGCGTCACCCCGGACGGAGGACGTTCCGGTCGGTGACAGTTCCGTAGCGGGCGACGATCCGGGACCCGCATCGAGGGCCTGAGTGACGGCTGGGGAGTCGGTGGAAACGGGCAACTCCCCCCACCGCATGGGAGCGGCGTCCTTCGTGACGACCTCGCCCCGCACAGCGTGCAGCTCCTGCGAGAGGGCGGGGGCGGTGCCGCGCCGGGAGGCGGAACCCCAGCCTGAGCGGCCGGACGCGGGCTCGGCGAGCGGGGCCTGAGCAGCCGCGGCAGCGGCGGCGGCCACGGCGGGACGCACCTGGCGCGGACCACTGGCCCGCTGGGCCGAACGTTTGGGCTGGCGCACCTTGCGCCGCTTCTTCACGCGCACCCGGGCCGGCATGGTGTGCCAGACGCGGCCGGAGAAGGTGATCGTCTCGGACTCGGTGGCGGGGGCGAGACGGTACCAGGCGCGCGGCTGCCCAAGGTAGCGGAGCTGCGACTCCAGCAGCTCGGTGAGGCGCTTGCCCTCGATGACGGGCCGGGTGGACAGCCAGGTCACGATCCCCGGCGGCACGAGGTAGAGAACGTGCCACGGCATCGCCACGGGCACGCCGACCAGGAACAACAGGAGTGACCAGGGCACGAACACGCCGACGAACACGCCGATCCAGACGATGGGAAGCGGCATCGGCAGCCGTAGGTCGTACAGCTTGTAGAGCCGCTTCTCGATTCGCCAGATGTTGGTGTACGTGGGCAGGTCCACGCGGTCCTCCTCTCCACCCGCTCGTTCATGACCGCCGCGGAGCGGTCCCAACCCCTTACTTGATGCCCAATGCGCCCGCGATTGCCTTCGCCGTCACCTCGATGATGTTGGGAACGTAGAAGATCACGCCGATGGCCACGGCCAGAATGAGGAACTGCACGAATCGGGTGATCTCACGCGTGAAGAGGAAGAAGAGCGCGACCACCGAGACGACGACGAGGAAGAGCGGAGCGAAGAACGCGCGCAGGAAGCTGGCGAGTCCTTCGGTGTTGACGCCGGTCGGAGCGGGTGACGGCGTCATTTCGATCAGGTTGAGCACTACGGTCTTCAGGATCACTTCTTGTCCTCCCGGGGGGTGCCGATCAGCAGCGTGGTCGTACGTCTACCCAACAGCCCGACCGGCGCCGCGGATGTCGTTGACGTACCACTTGTCGCCCTGCTTATCGACGGTGAGGTGGTAGGCCTGCTCAAGGCGGCCGGCCACCTCGCTCGGGTCCGTGGCGTTGGGGTCGGTCGGTGGCGCCGCGCCGGTCGGCACGACCCACACCACCACTGCCTTGATCTCTCGCGTGGCACCCCCCACAGGCACCACCAGCTCCTGGAGTCCGCCGAACGTGAACGCGCCGCCGAAGCTCGGCAGGCTCTTACCGACGGCGAGGTAGCGCTGCAGCCCCGCGGTGTCACCCGAGGCGTACGCCTTGAAGAAGCCCTCCAGCTGGGGCTTGAGCTCGGCGGCGGCGACGTCGTCGCCCTCCGGCTCGGCGATCTGGGGCAGGTCGGCCGGTGCGGGCGCGGGCAGGATCGCCGGTCGGCCGGACACCACGAACCTGCCGCCGTCATCGTCGTCACCCGAGTAGTAGATCGGCACGGACAGCATCAGCCTGCGCGCCCCTGACTGGAAGGACACCGTGACGACGGCGTTGCTGGCGTCGTCGGCCCGGATGTCGTAGGGCTGGATGGCCACGGCCGCCAGCTTGCCGTTGCCGTCCCAGCCCAGCTGGGGCGACATGCCGTCGGCCAGGAACGCGTCCAGTTTGCCCGCCCGGCTCGCGGCGTCAGCCGGGTTGAAATTCAGATAAACGCCCGCGAACTGGGCGGCGAACGCCATGCCCCGGTCGACCGGGAATCCATGGTGGACATCGACGACGCCATTCGGAGCCGCGACTTCCTGCTGAGTAAACCGCTCAAATGGGGCACGGACCCCATTCACCACGATAACCACGATAAGCGCCCATAGAATGATGCGGCCCGTCCAGACCAGCCAGCGCCCGCCGCCACCCGACCAGCCACGCCGCGACCTGCGCGGCGGCGGCACGTCGTAGTCGGCCATGTCCGGGCGCGCCGAAAGCTCGGGGTCGCCAGCGATCCGAGGACCGTGCTGGACGGTTGACCTACGAGCCATCACGCCTCCGCTCGCGCCCGTCCCCCCGGCTGGCGCGGTGTCGTCCGTTGCCGATCCCCATCATCCGTGGTGAAGCAGTCACCCTATCCGTCTCCGCCATTGTTCCAGGAAAGCCACGCCCATGCTGCAGGCATCGCCGTGCGGGGGCAAACCGAGTACGCATGACACACGGGAGTGCCCAGCACCTCCACAATCAGGCGGAATTGACATTTGGCCAGGCCAGATGCCTTGGCAGGCATTACCCACCGGCTAGACATTCCTGTCCGATTGGCGTAGGGACTGTCCCGAACTACGCATTTGGTATAAGACGCGACCAGCCGCATACCCACCGAGGGCATGCGGCCGTCCGTACGGTGCCGTCAGGCCGGCTCGGGATCCTGGGTGGAGGTCGCCTGCCTCCTGCTGCGCAGGTCGACCACGGACGCCGCCATCCCGTTGCGCGGCAGCGCCCGCTCGAGCGAGCCACGCAGGTCGGCGAGCATCGTGGTGGCGTCGCGGTCACGTAACCGCGACGTGAGCTCCTCTCGCTCGTCCACCTTCCTGCGCAGGTAGGCCTCGCGGTTGACGCGCAGCCCGTACATGAGCTCGACCCTGAGCAGGGCGAGCTCCTCTTCGAGGCTGATGCCTGCCAGCGACGGGGCGGGACGTCGTTTCTGGATGATGCGACGGATCATGAGGGGCCTCCCGAGTCAGCGTGAACGCCGTGACGATTCGACGCGCAAGGGCTCCAGGTGGTTGACGCCTCATCTGTCCCGGAATCAGACAACCCGCCACTGGACATCTCTTCGCTTCTCTGGTTCATTACTCAAGTAATGAACCAAGCAACGAGAGGCCGAGATGCCAGTTCTCGAGATCACCGATCTGACCAAGCACTACGGCGACCTCCTCGCCGTCGACCACGTGAGCTTCGCCATCGAGGAGGGCGAGACCTATGGGCTCCTCGGCCCCAACGGCGCGGGCAAGACCACGACGATCTCGATGGTCGTGGGCGTCCTCGGCCGTGACGACGGCCTGGTCCTGATCGACGGCCTGCGTCACGACGTGACCACCGTGAAGACCAAGGCCCTGATCGGGTACGTGCCGCAGGAGCTGGCCCTGTACCCGGATCTGACGGCCAGGGAGAACCTGCGCTTCTTCGGGCGCCTGTACGGCCTGACCGGCCGCCCGGCGAAGATGCGGATCGCGGAGGCGCTCGAGATCGTCGACCTCCACGAGCGCGCGGACGAGGCGGTCGCGAAGTACTCCGGCGGCATGACGCGCCGGCTCAACATCGCCATCGGGCTGCTCAACCGGCCACGGCTGCTGGTGCTCGACGAGCCCACCGCCGGCGTCGACCCGCACAGCCGCAACTCGATCCTGGAGAGCGTCCAGCGCCTCGCGGCCGAGGGCGTGGCCACCCTCTACACCACGCACTACATGGAAGAGGCCGAACGGCTGTGCGACCGGGTGGGCATCGTGGACGCCGGCCGCATGCTGGCCGAGGGGACGCGCCGGGAACTCGTCAGCCTGGTGGACGAGCACGACCGGGTCGTGCTGCGCGCCGAGGAAGGAGCGGCACGAGCCGTACCCGTTCTGAAGGCCCTTCCGGGCGTGCTGGAGGCGGGCGGCGAGGGTGGCGACCTGGAGCTGATCGTGGAGGAGGCGCGGAGCCTGTTACCCGCGATCCTCGGCGCGCTCGGCGAGGCCGGAGTGGCGGTGCGGTCGGTCGAGGTGCGCGAGCCCGACCTCGAATCGGTCTTCCTGCACGTCACCGGCAAGGCACTACGGGACTGAGGAGACGACCGATGCTTCCCGTCACGGCCATCCTGCTCAAGGATCTCCGGCAACACTCGCGCAACAGCACCCTCCTGCTCTTCGGCGTCCTGCTGCCGCTGGGCCTGGCTTTCCTGTTCAACCTGATGCTCGGCGGCGACGGCAGCCGCTTCAGCGCCCGGTACGCGGTCGCCGACCTCGACCGCGGCCCGGACGCCACGGCCTTCGTCGGGCAGGTGCTCGAACCCCTGGAACGGCGCGGCACCATCCACCTCCAGCGGGTCTCCTCCGTCCAGGACGGCGCCCGCCTGGTCGAGCGGAAGGAGGCCGACGCGGTGTTCGTGATCCCGGCCGGTTTCTCCTCGGCCCGTTCCTCCTCGGCCGCCGAACTGGAGGTGATCGGCGGCGCGCACGCCGCGACCGCCGTACAGGTCGCCAGGGAGATGGGTCAGGCCTTCGCGATGGAACGGCACTCGATCCGGCTGGCGGTGCTCGCCGCCTCGCGGGGCCTGCCGGCGGACGAGGAACGGGACGGGCGCCTCGCCCAGCGCGCGCAGGAGGTCGCCGCACCCCTGTCGCTGGTGTCCGACACGTCCGCGTCCCGCCGCCAGCTCGACACGACCACCTATCACGCCGCCGGGATGGCGTTCTTCTTCCTGTTCTACGTGGCTATGTTCGGCGTGGCCGCCATCTTCGAGGAGCGGCGCTCCCGGGTGCTGGCCCGGCTCCTCGCCGCCCCGATCTCGCGGGCCGCGATCCTGGGCGGCAAGGCGCTCAGCGGGATCCTCGTGTGCCTGGTGAGCATGGCCGTGGTCGTGGCCGCATCCACCTGGCTGATGGGCGCCCGATGGGGACCGCCGCTCGGGGTCGCGGTCCTGGTCATCGCCGGCGTGCTGGCCGTGACCGGGATAGCGGCGGCCGTCGCCGGCTTCTCCAACACCTCCGAGCAGGCGGCCAACCGGATGTCCGTGGTCGCGATGGTTCTCGGCGTCTTCGGCGGCTCTCTGTTCCCGATCCCCCAGCTCGGAGTGCTGGAGGTGGCGAGCCATCTCACGCCGCACCGGTGGTTCATGACCGGCCTGGCCGACCTGGCGGCCGGCCTCTCGCCCGGCGCGCTGCTGACGCCGGTCCTCGTCCTGCTCGGCATCGCCGCCGTCACCGGCGGGCTCGCCCTGACCCGTGTCGGAAGGTTGACGCACGCATGAAACCGCTCGCCATCGCGCTTCTCGATCTGCGCCGGGTCTTCCGGGACCGGAGCAACATCTTCTTCGTGATCATCACCCCGTTCATGATGATCTTCCTGATGGGCCTGCTGTTCGGCGGCGGCCGCCACCTGCAACTCGGGGTCGCCGGAGGCGGGACGCCGCTCGCCGACCGGCTGGTCACCTCCCTCGGCTCGCCGAGCGTCCAGGTCGCCCGGTCCGGCAGCGAGGAGCGCCTGCTCGCCGACGTCGAGCAGGGCCGGCTGCACGGCGCACTGGTGATCCCCGCCGGCTACGACGCCACACTCCGCGCCGGCGGTCAGGTGGAGGTCAGGTACGTGACCCGTACCGGCGACTTCACGGCCGCGGACCTGGGCAGCCGGGTGCGGTGGGCGGTCTCTCGGGAGGCGGCCGTGCTGAGAGCGGCCCGGTTCGGCGCCGCGGAAGGCGGCTCCGATTTCGACGGGAGCCTGCGTCTGGTCGCGAGCGGCGCCGGCGTGGAGGTGAAGGTGGTCACCGTCGGACGGAGCGAAATCCCGCCCGGATTCAACCAGTTCGCCTTCTCCGCGCCGCCGCTGCTCCTGCTCTACACGTTCCTGACGGCCCTGACCACCTCGATCGGCCTGGTGCAGACCCGCCTGCTCGGAATCTCCCGCAGGATGTACGCCTCGCCGACACCGGCCAGAGCCATCGTCGCCGGGGAGGCCGCCGGGCGGCTGGTCATCGCCCTCGTCCAGAGCCTGCTGATCATGCTGGGCTCGGCCGTGCTGTTCGGCGTCGACTGGGGCGACCCGCTCGGCGCCTCCGCGATGGTGCTCCTGTTCGCGCTGGTGGGAGGAGGCGCGGCGACGCTGGTGGGAGCGCTGGTCGACAACGAGGGCGCGGCGATCTCCCTGTCGGTGATCCTGGGGCTCGGTCTGGGCGCCCTCGGCGGCACCATGGTGCCGCTCGACTCCTTCGAGGGCACGCTGAGGACGCTCGCCTACCTCACCCCGCACGCCTGGGGCTACGACGGCTTCGCCGAGCTGGTGCGGCACGGCGCGGGCCTGCCCGACATCCTGCCTCAGCTCGGCGTCCTGGCCGCCTACGCGGCGGTGCTCTTCGCGCTCGGCATCTGGCGCCTGCGCCGGGCGCTCGTCCGCTGACCCGCCCTATACGTTGAACCGGAACTCGACCACGTCGCCGTCGCGCATGATGTAGTCCTTGCCCTCGATGCGCGCTTTGCCCACCGAACGCGCGGCGGCGATCGAACCGGCCTCGACCAGGTCGTGGAACGAGACGATCTCGGCCTTGATGAAGCCGCGCTGGAAGTCGGTGTGGATCACACCGGCCGCTTCGGGCGCGGTGGCGCCCCTGCGGATCGTCCAGGCCCTGGTCTCCTTGGGCCCGGCCGTCAGGTAGGTCTGCAGCCCGAGCGTCTCGAACCCGACCCTGGCCAGCTGCGACAAGCCGGACTCCTCCTGGCCGACCGACTGCAGCAGCTCCAGCGCCTCCTCGTCGTCGAGCTCGACCAGCTCGGACTCGATCTTGGCGTCGAGGAAGACCGCCTCGGCCGGGGCGACCAGGGTCGACAGCTGCTCGCGGAGCGCGGTGTCGATCAGCTCGTCGGCGTCGAGGTTGAAGACGTAGAGGAACGGCTTGGCCGTCAGCAGGTGGAGCTCGCGCAGCTCCTCACGGTCGAGGAGACCGCTCTCGAAGATGGTCTTGCCGGTCTCCAGGACCTTCAGGGCCTCTTCGGCGGCCTCAAGCGCGGCCTTCTTGTCCTTGTTGTTGCGCGCCTCCTTCTGCAGGCGCGGGATGGCCTTCTCGACCGTCTGCAGGTCGGCCATGATCAACTCAGTGTTGATCGTCTCGATGTCGCGCTTGGGGGAGATCTCGCCGTCGACGTGCGTCACGTCGGGGTCGTTGAAGACCCGGATCACCTGGCAGATCGCGTCGGTGTCGCGGATGTTGGCGAGGAACTGGTTGCCCCTCCCCTGCCCCTCAGAGGCGCCCTTGACCAGGCCCGCGATGTCGACGAACTCCACCTTGGCAGGCAGGATCCTGGCCGAGCCGAAGATCCCGGCCAGCACGGGCAGCCGATCGTCGGGCACGCCCACGATGCCCACGTTGGGCTCGATGGTGGCGAACGGGTAGTTCGCGGCGAGCGCGTTGCCGGTCTTGGTCAACGCGTTGAAGAGCGTCGACTTGCCGACGTTGGGCAGGCCGACGATGCCGATCGAGAGGCTCATGCCTCCTCCTTAACCGGCCGCACGCGCCCTGGACTGCAGTGTTGGATGGTTGCCTCGCTACGCTCGCTCACGTGCAGCGAGTTTACTTGCTGCGCAGACGCAGGCAGGTCACCGGCCGGTAGGCCGCCCGGCTCTCCAGGTAGTGGTCGGACCCCTTCGGGCAGCGCGCGGGCGCCGACTCGAAGGATCTCACCTGAGCCCACGCCCGGCCGGACGAGCAGGCCACGCGGGTGATCGCCGACCTGGTCACCACGTCGCGGGCGGGCCGGGCCACGCACATGCCGCGCTCCAGCACCCGGCCGCCGCCGCCGAGGCAGATCACGCCGTCCGCGGTCAACGTGTCGAGGGTGCCCGCCGGGCAGCCGGCCGCCTCGCGCGTGACCGCGATGGCCTTGCCGTACCAGCCGGGTCGTGAACACGGCCGCTCGCGGCCGTCGAGCGCGACGCAGTCGCCGGCCCTGAGCACCCCGCCGCCACCGCCGGGAACACCCGCGTGCGGGGCGAGGAAGTCACGCACGCAGGCCGTACGGGCCTCGCCGATGCGGACGACGTCGTCGGTGTCGTCGGGACACTCACCGAGGCCCGGCGGGTCGGCCGCGACGGCCACCACCTCGGAGTGGCCGCCGCCACACGGTGTCAGGTCGTATCTGTCGCCGGACCTGCGCACGCAGGCGCCCGGCGACCACCGCAGCGGCTGCGCCGACACCACCTTCACCGACGGCTCCGGCGAGCCGGTGCGGGCACCGCCTCCGGTCAGCGCCAACGCCCCCGCCACCACCCCGGACACGATGGCGATGGTCGCGAGGAGTGCCACCACCATGCGAATCCCCGTAATCATAGGGACACTGTGCGTGACACAGGGGGTGCGCGCAAGCGTGTCTGGCGGATCCGAGCCCGATGTCCTGCAATCATCGCTGAAGTGGACGCCGTCTCGCTTCTCATCGGACTCGTCGCCGGGTTCGCCATCGGGTTCCTGGTGGCCCGCACTCGCGCGGCGGTCCGGGTGGCCGAGGCCGACGCGCAGGCCAAGGCGTCGGCCGACAAGCTGGTCTACGTCGAGGAGCAGCTGACCGAGCGCTTCCAGGCCCTGTCGGCGCGCGCGCTCGACGTCAACAACCTCCGCTTCCTGGAATTGGCCGAGACCAGGCTCAACGCCAGCCGCGTGGAGGCGACCGGCGACCTCGACCAGCGCAGGCAGGCCGTCGAGCACCTGGTCGAGCCGCTGAAGGACGCGCTCGCCCGGGTCGAGACACAGCTACGCGACACCGAGTCCGGCCAGCGGGCCGCCCGCGCCGAGCTGGCCAAGCAGATGGAGTTCGTCCGGCAGAGCAACGTGGAGCTGCGTTCCCAGACCACGGCGCTGGTGCGCGCGCTGCAGCGGCCGGAGGCGCGCGGCCGGTGGGGCGAGCTGCAGCTGCGCAGGGTGGCCGAGATCGCCGGCATGCAGCGCCACTGCGACTTCGACGAGCAGGTCACCGAGGGCGCGATGCGGCCCGACATGGTGGTGCGGCTGGCCGGCGGCAAGAACATCGTGGTCGACTCCAAGGTGTCGCTGGCCGCCTACCTGGAGGCCGCCGAGGCGTCCGACGAGTCGCTGGCCACCGTCCGCCTCGACGCGCACGCCCGGCACGTACGCGACCACGTCGACCGGCTGGCCGCCAAGACCTACTGGCAGGCGTTCAACCCGTCGCCCGAGTTCGTGGTGCTGTTCATCCCGGGCGAGGCGTTCCTGGCTCCGGCGCTGGAGCGCGATCCCGCGCTGCTGGAGTACGCGATGACCAGGCGGGTGCACATCGCCACCCCCACCACGCTGATCACGATGCTGCGCACCGCGCACTACGCCTGGCAGCAGGCCGCGCTCAGCGAGAACGCCCGCGCGGTGTTCGAGCTGGGCAAGGAGCTGTACGAACGGCTGTCGTCGCTGGGTAGGAATGTAGAGTCGCTGGGCAAGTCGCTCACCCGGGCGGTCGAGGCGTACAACAAGACTGTGGGATCACTCGAAAGCCGCGTCCTGGTCAGTGCGCGCAAACTTCACGATCTTGGAGTTGTCGACGGTGACCTCGACTCCCCGGAGATGCTCGAAAACCTGCCCAGGCCGCTGGCCTCGCCCGAACTGCTCGAAACCTCGTCTCTCATTTCGCACGTGAACGGTAAGTTGGCCAACGGGTCGCAGTAAGGGGGGCGGGGCCAGTGAGTGAGAAAGGCCGGCGTTCAGCGGTGAAGCTGACCGCCCGCGGCGCCATCGCGCTCGCCCTGATCGCCACTCTGGCGGGCTATGTCCTGGCCGCTCTGGTCGATCTGCCGATCGTCACCGGGGTGGCGTTCGTGCTGGCGAGCCTGCTCGGGGTGGTGCTGGTCAACCCGCGCGAGCTGCTGTCGCTGGTCGTCACGCCGCCGCTGGTGTTCTTCGCGGCGACGTTCTTCGTCGAGCTCGGCCGGGCGCTCGTCTCGATCTCGATCGTGCAGTCACTCGCGCTCGGCCTGTACAGCTCGCTGTCGAGCGGCGCGCCCTGGTTGTTCGCGGGCTCGGCCGTCGTGCTCGGCGTGGCCTGGCGGCGCGGCCTGCGTGACAACGTACGGGAGCTGCGCGACGAGCTCCGCGCGGGCGCTGAGGTGCCGCGCCCGCGCCAGCCGTTCGTGCCCGAGCCAGAGGGCTACTTCGAGCCCAAGGTCTACGGGACGCCGCGCGGCGAGGACTAGGAGGCCCGGAGGTCCTTGCGCAGCTCGTGGGGCAGCGCGAACCTCATGCTCTCCTTGACCGACTCGACCTGCTCGACGTCGGCGAAGCCGTGGCCGGCCAGCCGGGCGAGCACCTCGTCGACCAGCTCCTCGGGCACCGAGGCGCCGCTGGTGACGCCGACCGTCGTGACGCCGTCGAGCCACTCGTCCTTGATGAACGTGGCGTTGTCGACCAGGTAGGAGGCGTCGGCGCCATACTCCTTGGCCACCTCGACCAGCCGCTTGGAGTTGGAGGAGTTTTCCGAGCCGACCACGATGACCAGCTCGGACTGCGCCGCGATCTCCTTGACCGCGACCTGGCGGTTCTGGGTGGCGTAGCAGATGTCGTCGCTGGGCGGGTCGATCAGCGTGGGGAAACGCTCCCTGAGCCGGGCGACCGTCTCGACCGTCTCGTCGACCGACAGCGTGGTCTGCGACAGCCAGACCAGCTTGGACGGGTCCTTGACCTGCACCTTGCCCACCGAATCGAGGCCGTCGACCAGCTGGATGTGGTCGGGCGCCTCGCCCGAGGTGCCCTCGACCTCCTCGTGGCCCTCGTGCCCGATCAGCAGGATGTCGTAGTCCTGGCCCGCGAACCTCTTCGCCTCGTTGTGCACCTTGGTCACCAGCGGGCAGGTAGCGTCGATGGTGCGCAGCCCGCGCTGCTTCGCCTCGCCGTGCACGGCTGGCGAGACGCCGTGGGCGGAGAAGACGACGATCTCGCCCTCGGGCACTTCCTCGGTCTCCTCGACGAAGATGGCGCCCTTGGCTTCGAGTGTCTTGACCACATGGGTGTTGTGCACGATCTGCTTGCGCACGTAGATCGGTGCACCATACTGCTCCAGAGCCTTCTCGACCGCTATCACGGCTCGATCGACTCCGGCGCAGTAGCCGCGCGGCTTGGCGACAAGGACACGGCGGGAAGTGCGGGTCTTGGGCTCCATACTTCTTATGCTACGTGGAGCGGCCGACAGGCCCGCGCGTGCAAGCTTGCCCGCCGTTTGCCAGACTGGCCGTCCAATACTGACCTCCCAGGGAGACGTCATGTCCCTTAGCGACGTGATACGCAACATCACCAAGTCCGTCACCGACAAGGAGAAGGCAAAAGAGCTTCCGCTCCTCGTCGTCCAGTCCACGTTGAGCGCCGCCGGTCAGGCGCTGCTCCTGGTCGACCGGATGAAGAACTCGCTCAAGGGCCTGGCCGGCAAGGGCGAGAAGGAGGAGTCGTACGACTCCCGCTCCTCCGCCGCCGACCAGGTGGCGGCGCCCGCGCCGGTCGAGGAGACCAAGCCCGCGCGCAGGGAGCCGGTCATCTTCGCGCCGCGGCCCTCGGCGGAGCCTGCCGCCGCCAACGGGTCCACCAAGACCACCCCCGAACCGGTGATCTTCGCGCCTGCCAAGCCCGCCAAGGGCGAGCCTGCCGGGACCGGCGGCGAGTCCAAGGCCGCGCCCGCCGCGCCCGCGGACGAGTCCAAGGCCACCAAGACCGAGCCCGCCGCGGCCACGACCACCGAGCCGCCGGCCGGTGCGGAGCCGGCCGCCGCCTCGGCGGAGCCCGCGGTCGCGGCCGAGCCGCCCGCCGGTGCCGAGCCCGTCAAGGCGAAGCCGACGGCCGTGACGCCCGCCGCCGAAGCCGCCACTGAGCCGGCCGCCGAGCCTGTGGCCGAGCCCGCCGCCGAGCCCGCCGCCGAGCCTGCGGCCAAGCCGAAGGCGGCCGCGAAGCCCAAGGCCGCCACCAAGCCGAAGGCCGCCACCAAGCCCAAGACCGTTGCCAAGCCCAAGTCCGCCGCGAAGGGCGAGGACGCCGCCAAGACGGCGGGTGCCGGGAAGGCCGGAGCCACCACGGGGACCGCGGCCGCGGCGGAGACCGAGGACGGGGCCAAGGCGGTGGCGGAGCCGGCGGCGAGGGCTGCCGCCGGAGGCATCGATCTGGCGGAGCCGCTGCCGGGCTACTCCGGGCTGACCGTGGCGTCGCTGCGGGCCAGGATGCGCGGCAAGTCGGCCGAGCAGATGACCGAGCTGCTGGCGTACGAGCAGGCCACGGCCGCGCGGCCCGAGGTCATCCGGATGTTCGAGAACCGGCTGACCAAGCTGCGCGCCGGGGAATAGTCGGTCCGGCACCGTAGTCTTCCGGCATGACCTCGAAGACGTCGCCCGAGTCTCCGCTGCCGATCCGCACCGTCCTGCAGATGGTGGGCGGCTGGATCGGCAAGCTGGGCACGGTCTGGGTCGAGGGGCAGATCACCGACCTGACGGCGCGCGGCGGCACGGTGTTCCTGACGCTGCGCGACCCGGTGGCCAACGTGTCGGCCCGGGTCACGGCACCGCGCGGCGTCTACGAGGCGGCAATGCCGCGTCCCGCCGACGGCGCCAGGGTCGTGGTGCACGTCAAGCCCGACTTCTGGATCAACAAGGGCTCATTCGCCTTCACCGCGCTGGAGATCCGCCCCGTCGGCGTCGGAGAGCTGCTGGCCCGCCTGGAGCGGCTGCGCCGGCTGCTGGCCGCGGAGGGGTTGTTCAACACCGACCGGAAGCGGCGGCTGCCGTTCCTGCCGGACACGGTCGGGTTGATCTGCGGGCGTGACTCGGCGGCGGAGCGCGACGTGCTGGAGAATTCCCGGCGCCGCTGGCCCGCCGTGCGCTTCAAGGTCGAGGAAGTGGCCGTCCAGGGGCCCTACGCCGTGGGCGAGGTCACCGAGGCGCTGCGCAAGTTCGACGCCGACTCGTCGATCGACGTGATCGTCATCGCCCGTGGCGGCGGCTCGCTGGAGGATCTGCTGCCGTTCTCGGACGAGACGCTGGTGCGCGCCGTGGCCGCCTGCCGCACTCCCGTGGTGAGCGCGATCGGTCACGAGCAGGACAGCCCGCTGCTCGACCTGGTGGCCGACGTGCGGGCGTCCACCCCGACCGACGCCGCCAAGAAGGTCGTGCCCGACGTGGGCGAGCAGCTGACCCTGGTGCGCCAGCTCCGCGACCGGGGCCGCAGGGTCGTCAGCGGCTGGCTCGACCGGGAGACCTCGTGGCTCACGTCGGTCCGCTCCCGCCCCTCCCTCGCCGATCCGGTGCGCGAGCTCGAACGCCGGGCCGAGCAGGCCGACGCCCTCCGCGACCGGGCGCGGCGCTCGCTCGCCGGCTCTCTCGACCGGGCCGAGGACTCCCTGTCCCACCTGCGCGCCCGTCTCGTGGCCCTGTCGCCGGCCGCGACGCTCGAACGCGGCTACGCCATCGTCCAGCACCCGTCCGGTGACGTCGTACGCCTGGCCAAGGACGTCAAACCGGGCGCCCTGCTGACGATCCGGCTCACCGACGACCGCCTGACGGTCCGCACCGAGGTGCCCGGCGACGGCGACCCCCCTCCGGCCAAGCCGCGCAAACCACGCAAGAAGCCCGCCGACCCGGCCTGACGGGTCTCAGCCGCGCCGGCGCGATTCCGATAAGCGGAAACCTCGGCCCCATCATGAGCAGACGCGCCGGGGTTCGGGGGGCGCGGTCGAGCCGGACCGTCAGGGTGACCGACCGCTCGATCAGCTCGCCCCGGACCTGTGCTTCAGGTGGGCGGACCGCCGGTCACCGAGAGGGCCAGGTCGTCGAGTGCCGACTTGATGGCCTCGACGGACATGCCCCGTTCGTCACGTTGGTAGCGGATCAGATGGGCGTTGACCGAGGCGAGCAGCGCGTCGGCCAGGAAGCGGGCGTCCGCGCCGGGACGGGCCTGGGCGAGCAGGGTGGCCAGGTGGGTGTGATGCACCTTGTACGGCCCGCCGAAGCGCGCCTTCGGCGACCCCAGCTCCACCAGCAGAAACAGGTCCTCCTGGTCCATCACCCGGTTGACGACGGCGCTCAGGAAGGCGCGGATGCGTTCGGCGGGCGGGGCTCCGGGGCCGATCGGCGGCGGCCCGCTCAGGAACGCCTGCTGGAAGCGGCGTTCCCGCTCGTCGATGAGCGCCCACACCAGCCCCGCCCGGTCACCGAAGCGGCGGTAGACGGTGCCGACGCCGACGCCCGCCTCTTTCGCCACCTCGTCGAGGGACAACTGGTCGGCGCCGTGTTCGGCGATCATGCGGGAGGCGACCTCGATGATCTTCTGGCGGTTGCGCGCGGCGTCAGCACGTTCGGGTGGGGGCTGTCCGATCATCGGCAGCGATTGGCGTCCGCACACGCGTGTGAGCATATCGGTTGTAACCGGAAAACCCTCCGTATAGGCTGGCGCCCGACATAAGCGGAGGATCCTCCGATTAAACGGGAGCCTGCATGCCGAACGACTTCAACCAGCAGATCATCGACGAGTTCCGCGCCAACGAGGGCCGGGTCGGCGGGATGTTCGAGGGCTCCCCCCTGGTCCTGCTCACGACCAAGGGAGCCAGGAGCGGCCGGCCGGCCACCACCCCGGTCATGTATCTGCGCGACGGTGACAAGACCGTGGTCATCGCCTCCAACGCCGGAGCCGACAACCACCCGGCGTGGTATCACAACCTGCGGGCCAACCCGAGGGTCACGGCCGAGATCGGCACTGAGACGTTCGAGGCCGAGGCGGTCGTGATCGAGGGTGCGGAGCGCGACCGGCTCTACGCCCGGATGGTCGAGATCGCGCCCGGCTTCGCGGACTACGAGGCCAAGACCACCCGGCGCATCCCGGTGGTCTCCCTGGAGCGCCCGACCGCCTGAGTCTGGAGCGCCCGGCCACCCGAGCCCGGACTCCCGGCCACCTGAGCCCGGCGCGCGGAACCGGCCCCCCAGAAAGTCTGGCGCGGAACCGCCACAGAGAGGGCCAGGAGCGGCCCCGGAGGAGCCGGAAACGGCCCCGGAGGAGCCGGAAGGAGCCGGAGGAGCCGGAAACGGGCCCGGAGGAGCCGAAAGGAGCCGGAGGAGCCGGAAACGGTCCCGAAAGGAACCGGGAACGGCTCAGAGGGGCCCCGGAAGGGCTCAGAAGGGCGCGTCGTCGTCTCGGGCGGCGGTCGGGTCTGACCGGCGGGCCATGGCGGCGGCGAGCTTGACCCTGGCCCCCTGGAGCCATTCCTCGCAGATGGCGGCCAGCTTCTCGCCGCGCTCCCACAGCTCGATCGACTGCTCCAGGGTGAGGCCGCCCGTCTCCAGGCGGCGCACGACCTCGGTCAGCTCCTCGCGGGCCTGCTCGTATGAGGGTGCCTTCTCGTCTGCCACAGGCACCACCTTAGGGTCGGCGGCCGACAATCGGGTGTCAGCCGCGGGGACGTTGCTGGAGGGAGGCGGCCAGCTCGGCCAATTCGGGCCAGTCGGCCGTGCCCGTGACCACCAGCGTGACCTCCGGCAGCATGCGGACCAGCGAGCGTTGGTCCTTGTCCTCGCGGAACCGCCGCTCCCACGTCTGACCGCCGACCTGCTCGGTGCCCACCACTCGCTCGGAGTTGGCCATCCGGCCGGCGAAGGCGGCCGCCGGCCTCTCGTCGCTCTGCACGAACATGGCGTGCTCGCGCTTGGCCGTGGCGTAGCCGATGGAGAGGACCTGCGCGCCGTTCTCGCCCTTGGTGATGCGGTTGCTGTTGGACACCCAGCCGGCCGGGTCCTTGGCGGGAGCCCACACGCCGTAGGGGACGCTGTGACCGAAGTTGGCGACGGTGATCGAGTATTCGAGCCGAGGGATGTGCTGCTCACGGCTCTGCGGTGTGATCAGCAGGAACAGCCCCGCCGCCGCGAGACAGACGAACACTGCTACCGCGTAGCCGTAGAAACCTTCGGTGAACCGTCGCACATCTGGTGAGGTTACCCGCTGGTGGGGCCGCTTGCCGAAGTGGCCGGACGGATCTGGCCGATGATGGCGAGCACCTCCTCGGCCAGCCCCTTGTCACCCGAGCGCACGACCTCGGAGACGGCGGTGGCCAGCGCTCCCGTGATGACCACGACCAGCGCGGCCTCGTCGTCCTCGAACAGGGCGGCGTTGCGCTGCGCCCAGGTGCGCAGCCGGTCGCGCATGACGACCTCGAAGCCGGGCGGGCCGTCACCGCGCATGAAGAGGGCGGCGAGCTCGCGCTCCTCCAGACAGCCGTCGAGGTAGGCGCGAGCGGCGCCGACGAAGACCCGCATCGGGTCGTTCTCGCCCGCGGCCCTGGCCTCGCGGGCGGCTTTCTTGGTCCGCTGGGACTGCCTGGCCTGGAACTCCTCGAACAGCGTCTGGTAGAGGTCGGCCTTGCCGGAGAAGTGGTGGTAGAGGCTGCCGACGCTCGCCTCGGCCCTGCCCACCACATCGGTCACCCCGGCTTCGGCGAAGCCCTTGGAGATGAAGACCTCCCGGGCGGCCCTGAGTAGCGCGCCGCGTGTGGCCGCACCGCGCTCGGAGATGCGGGGTGTGACCGGTTGTTCCACATCGCTGCTCATGGCAGGCACATTATCCTCCGCTGACCGGGGATACAGGGACAACTACCATCGAGGCAGTTGCCCACAAGGAGGTCCCTTCATCATGTCCGATCAGACGTCCGTCCCTCCCGCGTTGGCCACGGGCGAGCACGCCCCTGATCGAAACCTCGCTCTTGAGCTCGTTCGCGTTACCGAGGCCGCCGCGATGGCCGCCGCACGGTGGGTGGGCAGGGGCGACAAGAACGGCGCCGACGGAGCCGCGGTCAACGCGATGCGTCAGTTGATCAACACCGTTTCGATGAACGGGGTGGTGGTCATCGGCGAGGGTGAGAAGGACCGTGCCCCGATGCTGTTCAACGGCGAGCAGGTCGGCGACGGCAGCGGACCCGACTGCGACGTGGCCGTCGATCCCATCGACGGCACCCGGCTCACCGCGCTGGGCATGCCCGACGCCGTGTCGGTGATCGCGGTGAGCGAGCGCGGGTCGATGTACGACCCGTCGGCCGTGTTCTACATGGAGAAGCTGGTCACCGGCCCGCAGGCGGCGGACGCGGTCGACATCGACGCTCCCGTGTCCGCCAACATCAACGCGGTCGCCAGGGCCAAGGGCTGCTCGGCCTCCGACGTCACCGTGATCGTGCTCGACCGCCCCCGGCACGAGCAGCTGGTCAAGGAGATCAGGGCGACCGGGGCGCGGATCAAGTTCATCGTCGACGGTGACGTGGCGGGCGCGATCACGGCGGCGCGCGACGGCACCGGCATCGACCTGATGCTGGGCATCGGCGGCACCCCGGAGGGCATCGTGGCCGCGTGCGCCCTCAAGTGCCTGGGCGGCGTCATCCAGGGCAAGCTGTGGCCGCGCGACGACGCCGAACGCCGCAAGGCGCTCGACGCCGGGCACGACCTCAACCAGGTGCTCACCACGAACGACCTGGTCAGGTCCGACGACGTGTTCTTCGCGGCGACGGGCATCACGCAGGGCGAGCTCATGCAGGGCGTACGGTTCAGCGGCGGGGTCGCGCGCACCAGCTCGCTGGTGATGCGCGGGCGTTCGGGGACGATCCGCAAGGTCGAAAGCGAGCACCAGCTGTGGAAGCTGCGGGCCTACAGCGCGATCAACTTCGACTCCGCCGGCTGAGCGGGTCGGCGGCGGAATCCGCGGCGCCGCCTCGGCGGCGTCCGCGGAGCGGTCGCGGTCGCGGGGCGGTCACGGTCGCCGGGCGGTCGCGAGGCGAGGCGGTCGGAGGACGGTCGTTGAGGGGGCCGGTCAGCGGCGGCGCTTGCGGCGGGGCGGTTCCTTGACCTTGACGTCGCCCGCGAAGTTGTTGGTGCGCACCTCGACCACGGGTGCTCCGGGCTCGGTGGGCTGCTTGGTCAGCCGCACGGTCTTGCCCTTGGCGACGCGGATGACCTCGAGGTCGGCCGGCACCTGGATCTCCAGGCCGCCGAAGACCAGCGTGGCGTTGATCACGATGCGGTGGTTCTGCAGGATCGCGTCACGCAGGTCGAGCTTGGTGGTGCCGAACATGGCCGTGACGTCGAGCTCGGCGGGCACCACCCACCGGCCGCCCCGCTCCTGCTGCTTGAAGATCGCCGACACCGGCCGGCCGTCGAGGTTGAGCGGCTGCTGCTCGGCGGGGAGCAGGTCTACGGTGACGCCGGCGAGATCGCCGAGGGTGCGGGCGGAGTAGACGGTGCCGAGCCGTTCCTCGAGCTCCTCCAGGGTGATACGGCCGTCGGCGTGGGCGTCCTGCAGCACCTGCGCGATGCGCTCGCGGTCGTCGTCGGAGGCGCGCAGCTCGTGCGGCTGCGGCCCCTCCTGTTTGGGAGTGGATCGACGCGCGGTGACCCACTCCTCAGCCAGCCGCTCTCCGACTTCCTGCAGGCGTGGGAGCCAAGACCCCGGGCGTTCGTTCACACTTCCGACGATATCCGGCAGGCGGGATGTTCGCTCGGGTCTGTTGGACCGTGTCACCCGATTCGCCGGTACAAGCGGCCAAACCCCGGAATCCGCCGGGCTTTTCACCCGTTGACCGGACAGGACCGGTGGTTCCGGGCGACTCTCCCGGCCCGTACGAAGACCGGCCTGGCATGAGCACCGGCCTGGCACGAAGACCGGCCTCACGTGGAGATCGGCCGTAGGGAGAACTCTTCCGGCCCGTACGGAGAGGGGTGGGCGTGCGGCAGGCGGCACGTTGGGGACTCGGCGCGGTGGGAGCCGGCGTGGCGGTGATCGCCGGGCTCGACCTGGTCAGCCTCGGGGAGATCAACCCGTTGCGGCGGACCATCAGCGAGCACGGCCTCGGCGCGCAGGGGTGGATCTTCGGTTTCGCGGTCGCGTCGCTGGCGGGCGGTTCCGCGGCCATCGGCGTCGCGCTGGCCCGGGTCCGGCTGGCCGGGATCTTCGGCACGTTCGCGCTGATGGCGTGGAGCGCCGGGCTGCTGGTGACGGCCTGGTTTCCCAAGCACGACTGGTCGGTCGGCCCGAGCCTGAGCGGCAGCATCCACCGGGCGGGCAGTCTGGTGGCGTTTCTCAGCCTGCCGCTGGCGGCCTTGATCATCGCCCGGCCCTGGCGGCACACCGAGGGGCGCAGGCACGCGTTGTTCGCCTTCGGCTTCGGCCTGGGGTCGGTGCTCTGGGTGGTGGGCATCGGCGCGATGGTGCTCGTGGGGACGCGCGCCGGCCTGTCCTGGTGGCAGGTCATGCCGCTTGGCCTGGTCGAACGCGGTCTCGCGGCGACCGAGGTGGCCGCCGTGGTCGCTCTCGGCGTGTGGGGCGCGCGGCACCGGCCGGCGCCTGCTGGCGGAGGCGCCGGTGAAGCGAATAACCTGACCGCGCCTCACGTTTGATTCCCCCCATCTGGAGGCCTCCGTGCCGACCCCGCGTGATCGCCAGGCCCGCATCGCCACGTTCGTCGCCTACGCCGTACAGGGCCTGTCGTTCGCGACACTGCTCACCCAGGTCGCGAACCTGCAGAACAAGCACCACCTCAGCGAAGGGTCCCTGACCCTGTTGCTGCTCATCGTCCCCGTCTTCGCCGGGATCGGCAGCGTGGCCGCGGGCACGTTCGCCTCACACAAGGGCAGTAAACCGCTGCTGCGCGCCGCGCAGCCGGCGGTGGCGGCCGGCGTGGTGCTCGCCGGGCTCGCGCCCGACGTCGCGCTGCTCGTGGTCGCGCTGTTGCTGTTCGGGCTGGCGGTCGGCGCGGTCGACGCGGGCATCAACATGCAGGGCGTGGCGGTCGAGCGGAGGTACGGGCGGGCGGTGCTGAACGGCTTCCACTGCGTGTGGAGCGTCTTCAGCCTGGCCGGTGCGCTGTGGGCGTCCGCCGCGGCCTCGCTCGACCTGGCCGTGATCATGAGCGTCCCGATGCTGCTGGCGGTGGCGGGCTCGGTCTACGCCGGGCCGCGGCTCTGCACGATCCAGGAGGAGAAAGTCGAGTCCACGCAGGCCGTCGCCGGCCGGTTCCCGTGGAAGCCGATCATCCCGCTCTGCCTGGCGATGGGCTTCCTGTACGTCGGCGACGCCGCGGTCTCCAACTTCAGCACCGTCTTCATGCAGGACGTCCTGAACGCGGGCGCGGGCGTGGTGCCGCTCGGCTACGCCGCCTACCAGGCAACCACACTGGCCGTACGGCTCGGCGGCGACCTCGCGGTGCGGAGGTACGGCCCGGCCGCCATCGTCAGGATCGGCGGGGCCATCGCGACCCTCGGGTTCCTCGGCATCGTCTTCGCGCCCAGCCAGCCGCTGGCCATCGTGGCGTTCGGGCTGACCGGTGTCGGGCTGTCGGTGGTGGCTCCGCAGTCGTTCTCGGCGGCGGGCAGGCTCGACCCGGCGGGCACCGGGGTGGCGATCGCCCGGGTCAACCTGTTCAACTACGTCGGCTTCATCATCGGCGCGGCGCTGGTCGGCGGCATCGCGGACGCCGCGGACATGCGGGTGGCGTTCGCCGCGCCGCTCGTGCTGGCAGCCGCGATCATCGTGCTGGCCAGGGGCTTCGAGCCGGCGGTCAAGGCCCGAGCATAGCCACGGCGGTGTCCACGGCCGCCGCCACGTCGTGGTCGGGCGGGTAGAGCAGCGCCCGGCCGACCACGAGCCCCCGCACGCCCGGCAGCCGCAGCGCCTTGCGCCACGAGGCGTAGGCCAGGTCGGGGGTGTCGCCGGGGTCACCGCCGAGCAGCAGGGTGGGCAGCGTGGTGGCCTGCATGATCTGCTGCATGCCGTCGACGACGGGGATCTTCAGCCAGGTGTGGGCCGAGGTCGCGCCGAGGCCCTGGGCCACGTTGATCGCCCGGATCACGCCTTCGGGGGACAGGTCGTGGCCCGCCCTCCCGGACCAGAACGGCTCGATCATCGCGACCAGCCCGCTCTCGGCCAGCTCGGTGATCGCCCGGCCGCACGCCTGCAGCGTCGGGGCGGTGCCGGGCTCGTCGAGGGCGATGCGGCAGAGCATCTTGCCGCCGTCGAGCCGCATCCGCCTGATCGTGCCGGTGTCGTACGCGGTGAACCGGTCGTCGAACTCGAAGACCGCTCCTTGGAGGCCGCCCCGGTTCATCGAGCCGATGACGACGCGGTCGTCGAGCGCGCCGAGCAGCAGCAGGTCCTCGACGATGTCGGGAGTGGCCAGCAGCCCGTCGACGCCGGGGCGGGACAGCGCGATGGTGAGCCGTTGGAGCAGCTCGACGCGGCTGCCCATGGCCAGCGGGCGCCCGCCCACGGCGAGGGCGCCCCGGGCCGGGTGGTCGGCGGCGATGATCAGCAGCTGGTCGCGCGCGCCCAGGAGCGGCCTGCGCCGCCGGGCCGCGGCCGCCTCGGCGACGCGCTCCGGGAACCTCGCCCTGATCTCGCGGAGCTCCCGGTAGTCAGCCAACCCTCGGCACCCCGTTCTCGTCAGTCGTACGGACCTCGTGCAGCCGGGCGGGACGGCCCTCGCGGCGGGACAGCTCGGCGGCCTCGGCGATGTAGAGGGCCTCCAGGGCGTCCTCGATCGAGCACAGGCTGCGGTCGCCGCGCAGGAAGCCGTCGATCTCGTCGGTGTAGGCCTGCCGGAAGCGGCTGACGAAGTCGGGCCAGGGCGCCCCGGGCGGCTGGAGCCCCTCGGCCGACCGCAGCGGGACGTGCGGGTCGAGGCCGGCGACCTGGGTGCCCTTGGTGCCCGCCACCTCCATGCGCACGTCGTAGCCGGCGCCGTTGTAGCGAGAGCCCTGCAGCGTGACCAGCGTGTCGTCGTCGAGGGTGAGGATGGCGGCGCTGTTGTCCACGTCGCCGGCCTCGCCGAAGAAGGCGGCGCCCCGGTTGGAGCCGGTCGCGTAGACGGAGACGACCTCGCGGCCGGTCACCCAGCGCAGGATGTCGAAGTCGTGGATGTGGCAGTCGCGGTAGATGCCGCCGGAGAGCCGGATGTATTCGGGCGGCGGAGGCGCCGGATCCGCGGTGATCAGGTGCACCCGCTGCAACTCCCCCAGTTCGCCATCGCGGAGCGCGCGGGCCAGCGCGGCGTACCCGGCGTCGAACCTGCGCTGGAAGCCGATCTGCACCCGGTTGCCCCGGGCCGCCTCCAGCACCTCCCGTGTCCGCTCGACGTCACCGGCCACCGGCTTCTCACAGAAGGCCGGGATGCCCCTCCGGCAGGCTTCGATCAGCAGCTCGGCGTGCGTGCCGGTGGGGGTGGCGATGACCACGGCGTCGGCGTCGAACGGGTCACCCGGCCGGCCGTACGGGGACGTGCGGATGGGATCGGCCACGACCAGCTCGTCCACCAGCGGATGCGCGGCCAGGGTGGCTGCGTGGAACGCGCCGATCCGGCCCAGACCCAGCAGTCCCACACGCATGACGCCTCCAAGGGAGCGGGCTTTCTTTGTAAGCGAGACTTTCTCCTTCAGTCAATACTTTGTCCAGACATTCTGACCTTTAAGCCTCGGATGGCCTCCGCCGCTCGGTGGGCCGGGAGCCGGGCGAAGCCCACGACCACGGCCGGGCCGCCCTTCGTGAAGCGCATCGGCGCGACCGGCTCGGCGGCCAGCCCCTGCTCCTGGGCCAGCTCCGACACCCGGCTCTCGTCCCAGCCGTCCGGCAGCCGCAGGTAGATGTGCAGGCCCGCCTCGATGCCGTACGCCCGGACCTCGGGCAGATGTTCGGCCAGCGCGGCGACCAGGGCGTCGCGGCGGCGATGGTATTCGCGGCGCATCCGGCGCAGGTGCTTGTCGTAGCCGCCGGTGCGCAGAAAGTGGGCCAGCGCGTACTGCTCGATGACCGGGGAGCCGAGGTCGAGCTCGCCGCGCGCCCGGCGCACCGCCTCGGCCAGTTCGGCCGGAGCGGCCACCCAGCCCAGCCGCAGGCCGGGCGCCAGGGCCTTGCTCACGCTGCCCGACAGGATCACCCGGTCGGGGGCCAGCCCCTGGAGGCAGCCGACCGGGTCGCGGTCGAAACGGAACTCGGCGTCGTAGTCGTCCTCCAGCACGAAGCCGTCGGCTGCCTGGGCCCAGGCCATGAGCGCGGCCCGCCTGGCCGGGGAGAGCACCACGCCGGTCGGGTACTGGTGGGCGGGCGTAACGAGCACCCCGTCGGCCTGCCGGCCGCGCAGGGCCGCCACGTCGAGGCCCTGGTCGTCGACCGGCACGGACAGCAGGCGGGCGCCCGCCCGTCGCAGCAGCGGGACCTGGCGGTGACTGGCCGGGTCCTCGACGGCCAGGGTGTACTGCCCGGCTCCGGTCCGCTGGGTGAGAACGTGCAGGACCAGGCTGAGGCCCTGCGCCACGCCGCCCACGATCACCAGGTTCGCCGGGGCCACGTCGGCGGCGCGCACCCGCCTGAGGTAGCCGGCCAGTTCCTCGCGCAGCTCCGGGACACCGCCCGGGTCGCCGTAGTCGAGCGCGTCGGAGGGCACGGTGGTGAGGACATGCCTGACGGAGGCCAGCCAGCGTTCGCGCGGGAAGTGGCCCAGGTCGGGAGAGGTGGGACGGTGGCCGTAGTGGGGGCCGGGACCCTCGGGCGCCGAGGGAGCGGGCAGAGCCGGGGGGCGGGCGGCGGCGGGGGCCACGCGGGTGCCGGAGCCGACCCGGGAGATCAGGAAACCCTCGGCCACCAGCTGCTCGTACGCCTCGACGACGACCCCGCGCGAGACCGCCAGGTCCGCAGCCAGGTCGCGGCTGGCGGGCAGGCGGACGCCGGGAGTGAGGCGCCCACGCCGGATGGCTTCGCGCAACTCGGCGGCGATCTGCGCGGCGATGCCCCCATCGGCATGATTTATCGACACATGAAGGTCGGCCACATTGGTCCTCTTACATGTCGGCTGATTGGACTGTTTGGCAGAACCATTGTCTCCCTACCATCCCTTCCATGAGAAACGGCGTGACCGGCGCGGCCAGCGCCATGTTCATCGTGGGGACGCTGGCCGGAGTGTCTGGACTGATCGCGGACTACCCCCTCTACGGCGGGCAGGCGGTGCGCTACCTGGTGGCGGTGGTCATCCTGCTCGTCGTGACCTGGGCGATGGGCCTGCGGTTCGTCCGGCTCACCGCCAAGGAGTGGGCGCTGCTCGGCGGGCTGGCGATGCTCGGGCTGGTCATCTTCAACGTGTGCGTCATCGAGTCCACCCGCGCCTCGGGCCCCGCGCTGGTCGGCACCGTGCTCGGCACCGTGCCGCTGGCCCTCGCGCTGGCCGGGGGCCGGCCCTCGCCACGGCTGCTCGCCGGGGCCGTCGTGGTGGTGACGGGCGCGACGCTCGCCACGGGGCTCGGCAGCGGCAACCTGCCCGGCCTGCTGTGGGCGCTCGGCGCGCTGGTCGGAGAGATCAGCTTCTCGCTGCTGGCCATCCCGCTGCTGCCCAAGCTGGGGGCGATCCGGGTGAGCGCCTACTCGACGATGCTGGCTGTGCCCATGCTGGCCCTGATCGGGCTGGTCAGGGAAGGCGCCGGGATGCTGCGGGCGCCGACGGCGGCCGAGGCGCTCGGGTTCGGCTACCTGGCGACGGTGGTGACGGTGGTGGCGTTCTTCCTCTGGTACACCTCGCTGCCCAAACTGGGCCCCGGCCGGGCGGGACTGTTCGCCGGGCTCATCCCGGTCGGCGCGATCAGCACGGGGCTGGTGCTGGGCATCGCCACGCCCTCCGGCTACGACCTGCTCGGCGCGGGCCTGGTGATCGCGGGCATCGTGGTGGGCCTCACCGCCGGCCGCTCCCCCGAGCCGGTCCGGCTCGCCGCCGACGCCACCTGACAGACCGCCCATACCGTACGCCCCCATGGCACGAACGCACGCGGCCGTGGGCGTACCCTTTGGGGGATCGAAAGGATGGTCATGGCCGAGTTCGACTACACCGACCTGCTTCCGCTGGGCGCCGACGAGACCGCATACCGGCTGATCACATCGGAGGGGGTGCGGAGAGTCGAGGCAGCGGGCCGTACGTTCCTGGAGGTCGACCCGGAGGCGTTGCGGCTGCTCACCGAGACGGCCGTGCACGACATCTCGCACTACCTGCGGCCGTCGCACCTGGCCCAGCTCCGCAAGATCATCGATGACCCCGAGTCCAGCGGCAACGACCGGTTCGTCGCGCTCGACCTGCTCAAGAACGCCTCCATCTCGGCCGGCGGCGTGCTGCCCATGTGCCAGGACACCGGCACCGCGATCGTCATGGGCAAGCGCGGCCGCCACGTCCTGACCGACGGCCGCGACGCCGAGCACATCTCGCGCGGCGTCTACGACGCCTACACCAAGCTCAACCTCCGCTACTCCCAGATGGCCCCGCTGACCATGTGGGAGGAGAAGAACACGGGCGACAACCTGCCCGCCCAGATCGAGCTCTACGCCGAAGACCCCTTCGGCCACGCCGACGAGTACAAACTGCTGTTCATGGCCAAGGGCGGCGGCTCGGCCAACAAGTCGTTCCTCTACCAGGAGACCAAGGCGGTGCTCAACGAGAAGCGCATGCTGGCCTTCCTGGAGGAGAAGATCCGCTCGCTCGGCACCGCCGCCTGCCCGCCGTACCATCTGGCGATCGTCGTGGGCGGCACCTCCGCCGAATACGCCCTCAAGACCGCCAAGTACGCCAGCGCCCGCTACCTCGACTCGATCCCCACCGAAGGGTCGCCGGCCGGGCACGGCTTCCGTGACCTGGAGCTGGAGGCCAAGGTCTTCGAGCTGACCCAGAAGCTCGGCATCGGCGCGCAGTTCGGCGGCAAGTACTTCTGTCACGACGTCCGCGTCATCCGGCTCCCCCGGCACGGCGCCTCCTGCCCGGTGGCCATCGCCGTCTCCTGCTCGGCCGACCGGCAGGCCCTGGCCAAGATCACCCCTGAGGGCGTCTTCCTGGAGCAGCTGGAGACCGACCCGGCCCGCTTCCTGCCCGACACCACCGACGAGCACCTCTCGGACGACGTCGTCTCGGTCGACCTCAACCGCCCCATGCCCGAGATCCTGGCCGAGCTGACGAAATATCCGGTCAGGACACGGCTCTCCCTGACCGGCCCCCTGGTGGTCGCCCGCGACATCGCGCACGCGAAGATCGCCGAGCTGCTCGACGAGGGCGGCGAGATGCCGCAGTACCTGAAGGACCACGCGGTCTACTACGCCGGCCCGGCCAAGACGCCCGAGGGCTACGCCTCCGGCTCGTTCGGGCCCACGACCGCCGGACGCATGGACTCCTACGTCGAACGCTTCCAGTCGGCGGGCGGCTCGATGGTGATGCTGGCCAAGGGCAACAGGTCCAAGCAGGTCACGGACGCGTGCCAGAAGTACGGCGGCTTCTATCTGGGCTCGATCGGCGGCCCGGCGGCCCGGCTGGCCCAGGACTGCATCAAGAAGGTCGAGGTCCTGGAATATCCCGAGCTGGGGATGGAAGCGGTCTGGAAGATCGAGGTCGAGGACTTCCCCGCGTTCGTCGTCGTGGACGACAAGGGCGAAGACTTCTTCGCCGACGCCACGGGGCCGGTGCTGAGCATCGGCCGCCGTTAGGCGGGCGGCCGGAAAGGTGCCGGGTGGGCGCTCACACCGCTCGGCACCACCCGCCGGCGGCTCACGCGGCGACGGGCGCCCGGTGGGGGGCGACGACCCGGCCGTCGGGCAGCAGCAGACCGGTGTCCTCGAACAGCACGACGCCGTTGCAGAGCAGGCTCCACCCTTGACCGGGGTGCGCCGAGATCACGTGCGACGCCTCACGGTCGGGCGAGTCGGCACTGGGGCAAGCGGGGAAGTGACTGCACATGGTGCACCTCTCAGATGATGGCTCCTGTTGCGCGGGATTCAGAAGGCGACACTTTCCGGACCTCTTCACAGGACTTACTTACGTGTGTCCCCACTCTGCCCCCGCCCCCTTACAGCACCCTTACAACGTGCTGACGCGTTCGGGAGAGTTCTTGTCAGCAACCAGACCTGACACCTGCGAAGCACTTACTGAGCATCACACACCTTTCTGTACGAAGTGAGCGGACAGCGCACACAATGCGGTGAGCTGCGGGAACACGCCCCCATTCGGCCCCGGCGCGATCCGGGCCCCCCGCGCTCACGGCCCTCGGCACCGGCGCGATCTCCGGACGGGCCGTCGGGGCGGCGCCCGAAGCGGGCGCGGAAGCCCGTGGCGGGGGGCGGTCGCGGCGAGTCCGAGCCACCGCGTCAGGCTCCCGGTCAGACGCCCGGACCGGCCTGCCGGGATCGCGACCATGATCGACCGGCCCGCCGCTCGGACCCGGCATCGACCAGCACTTCGGCGGCCTCGACGGCCCGAAAGGGCGGCGTGCCGGCCATCGCTCCGACGGCGGAAAATCAGGGTCGGCGGGCCTGATGCGACCGCCACTTTACTGACGAACCGAGTCAGGCAGGTTGACTCAGAATCGCAACATTTTATCGGCCACGCCTCTACTGGTCGGTTTACACAAATAGGTAAGCTGCCAGGCATGCGTGCGCCCTCCGGTTACCTCCTCGCCGCGCGCTACCGGCTTTTGGAACCGGTCGGACGCGGCGGCATGGGCACCGTCTGGCGGGCGCACGACGAGTTGCTCGACCGTCACGTGGCGGTCAAGGAGGTGCGCCTGCCGGCCGTGCTCGACGAAGAGCTGCGGGCCGAGCTGTGCGCGCGCACCGAGCGTGAGGGCAGGGCGACCGCGATGGTCGCGCACCCGTCGGTCATCACCGTGTTCGACGTGGTCACCGAGGACGACCGCCCGTGGATCGTGATGGAGCTGCTCCAGGCCAGGTCACTTGAGCAGCTCGTGCAGCAGAACGGTCCGCTGCACCCGCGCCAGGCGGCGGAGATCGGCCGGCAGATCCTCGGCGCGCTACGCGCCGTCCACGCCAAGGGCATCCTGCACCGCGACGTGAAGCCCAGCAACGTGCTGGTGACCGAAGACCGCGCGGTGCTCACCGACTTCGGCCTGGCCGCGCTCGAAGGTGACGTTTCCATCACCCAGGCGGGCATCGTGCTCGGCTCCGCCGGCTACATCGCCCCCGAGCGGGTGCTCGGCGCGAAGGCGAGCCCGGCCGGTGACCTGTGGTCACTCGGCGCGACGCTCTACACGGCCGTCGAGGGCAGGGGTCTGCACGGCCGCCGCACGGCCGCCGCCGCGCTGGCCGCGCTCACCAGCGGTGAGCCGATCCCGATGACCAAGGCGGGCCCACTGGCCCCGGTGCTCGACGCACTGCTCCGCATCGACCCCCAGACCAGGCTCGACTCCGTACGAGCCTCGCTGATGCTGGCGCGTGTGGCGGCGGGCGGCTCGGCCGAGGAGCCACTGGCCGCGCGGCGGCCCGTGCGTTCGCCGGCCGCTCCCCCGACGCCCGCGTTCGCCCGCAGGACGACGCATCGTGGCCTGCACCGGGCGGAGCCGGTGGCGGTCACCGTGCCCGCGCCCCGGCAGGAGCGCAGGGCCGGCGAGGGAGTGCACCGGAAAAGAGTCGAAGCACGACCGGTGCCTTCTGCTTATGCCCGCTTCAAGACGACGGTGATAAAGTTGTGCCTCCCTCGACGGTTCTGGCCAAGAGAACTTCGCAAGCGAGGCTAAAGCACTTCCCAAGCGAGAATCGATATCTTCTTTTCATGCCGGAACAGCAGACACGCCTGCTCGCAGAGCGCTACGAGCTGATCTCGCCGCTCGGCCGAGGCACCATGGGCACCGTGTGGCGGGCCCGTGACCGTGCTCTGGGACGCGAGGTGGCTGTCAAGGAGATCCGCCAGGACTCCGGGCTCACCGAGGAACAACGCGCCGAGCTGCGCGAACGCATGGTCCGCGAGGGGCGCATCGCCTCCCGGATCAACCATCCGGCCGTAGCCTCGATCCACGACGTGCTCATCCACGGCAACAGCCCGTGGATCATCATGGAGCTCATCGAGGGCCGTTCGCTGGAGCAGGTGATCGACGAGGAGGGTCCGCTGCCGCCCCGGCTGGTGGCCGAGATCGGCGTCGACCTGCTGGGCGCGCTGCGTGCCGCGCACGCCCAGGGCATCACGCACCGCGACGTCAAACCGGGCAACGTGCTGATCACCCAGAACGGCCGCGTCGTGCTGACCGACTTCGGCATCGCCAAGGCCGAGGGCGACTCCAAGCTCACCAAGACCGGCATGGTGATCGGGTCCCCCGGCTACACCGCCCCGGAACGCGCCAGGGGCGAATACACCGGCCCCGAGTCCGACATCTGGTCGCTCGGCGCCACGCTCTACTTCGCCGTCGAGGGGCGTCCCGCCTACGAGCGGGCCACGATCGCCGAGACGCTGGCGGCGCTGCTCAGCGAGACGGCCGACCCGCCCACCCAGGCCGGTCAGCTGCGGCCGGTGCTCGTCGGGCTGCTCAACAAGGACTACCAGCAGCGGCTGTCCGCGGCGAAGGCGGAGACGCTGCTCAGGATGGTCGCCGACACGCCCACCAACGAGATGCCGGTGATCACGGCCGAGGCCTTGACCGATCGGGAGGCCGCCGTGCCCCATGCCCAGCCGCCCTACCAGGGAGCGCGCTCCGCGTTCGACCAGGGGGCAGCGCCCAGCGCCTTCGGTCCCGGCCGTGGCGCCGGCTCGCCGTACGAACAGGTCCGTGGCGAGCCTGCCCAAGGCCGCGGCTCCACGTCCGGCTCGCACGCCCCCTCCGGGGCGCACGGGCCCTCGGGCCCCGCCGGCCCTGGCTCGCGCGGAGCCGCCGGCCCGCAGCCGCCCGGCCCGCAGACGTCCGGCCCGCAGACGTCCGGTCCGCACGGGCCCGGTCCGCACGGGCCCGGTCCACACGGGGCCGGTCCGCAGGGGCCCGGCCCGCAGGCGCCCCGCCCACATGGCGTCGGCCCACAGGCGCCCGGTCCGCACGACCTCCGCCCGCAAGGGCCAGGCCCGCAGGGGTCCGGGTCGCACGGCTCCGGTCCGCAGGGGCCGGGTGCCGACGCCGCCTACGGCCGGGGCCCGGCGGGCCCGCAGGGCTCCCCTCAAGGACCCGGCCCGTACGGGCAGGAGCCACGAGGACGGGGCCCGCAGCAGTTCGGGCAGCAGGCCGACACGGCCGGCCCGCGCGGGCCAGGCACAGTCCCGCGGCCCACGCAGGGCGGAGCCGCTTCGGGACCACAGGGCGGTCACGATCCCGAGCGCACCGTCAGCATGATGCGGCCCAAGACGCCGCTGCCGCAGGGCCCCGCTCCCGGCTGGCCGGGCGACGAGGGCGCGGTCACCACCAGGCGGGTGCAGCAGCCGAACCCCCACAACTCGCCGGGCCAGCAGGTCTACCCGCTGCCTTCGCCGCCGATGTCGCCGCCGGGGCCACAGCAGATCCCGGCTCCGCTTCCGTCGCCCGAGGACGACCGCGCCCAGGGGCTCGGCACCGACCTGTTCTCGATCGTCGGGCCCGAGCAGCCGTCGAGCGGCAACCGCACCGGAATGCTCATCCTGATGGCCGTGGCCGCGGGCGCCGCCGTGGTGATCGCCATCCTGATCGTGGCGGTTCTGTCGGGCTGACCAGGCAGGTCCGGTGTGTGAGCCGATCCGGTGGGCTCGCGCCGGGCCGATCCCGCACCCGTGGGTCAGACTGGAGGCATGAGCGAGTTCCGTATCGAACATGACTCGATGGGCGAAGTGCGCGTACCCGCGGGGGCCAGATGGCGGGCGCAGACGCAGCGGGCGGTTGAGAACTTCCCGGTTTCCGGGCGGCAGCTGGAGCCGTCCCATATCGCCGCGCTCGGCCTGATCAAGGCGGTCGCCGCCGAGGTCAACGCCGAGCTGGGCGTCATCGACAAGGAGGTCGCGGAGGCGATCGCGCAGGCGGCGGCCGACGTCGCGGAGAACGAGCACGACGCCCATTTCCCGATCGACGTCTTCCAGACGGGGTCGGGCACGTCGTCCAACATGAACGTCAACGAGGTCGTCGCCACGCTCGCCCAGGAGCGGCTGGGCCGTCCGGTGCACCCGAACGACGACGTCAACGCCTCGCAGTCGTCCAACGACGTGTTTCCGACCTCGATCCACGTGGCCGCGGCGACCGAGGTGTCCTACCATCTGCTGCCCTCCCTCGAACATCTGGCGGCGGCGCTGCGGGCCAAGGCGATCCAGTTCGACCAGGTGGTGAAGTCGGGCCGGACCCACCTGATGGACGCCACGCCGGTGACGCTGGGCCAGGAGTTCGGCGGTTACGCCTCGCAGATCGAGCACGGGCTGGTGCGGGTCAGGTCGGCCCTGGGCCACGTGCTGGAGCTGCCGCTGGGCGGCACGGCCGTGGGCACCGGCATCAACACGCCGCCGGGGTTCGCCGAGAGGGCGATCGCCAAGCTGCGCGAGGCGACCGGCATCCCGTTCCGCGAGGCGATGGACCATTTCGAGGCCCAGAGCGCGCAGGACTCCATGGTCGAGCTCTCCGGCCAGCTCAAGGTGGTGGCCGTCTCCCTGAACAAGATCGCCAACGATCTGCGCTGGATGGGGTCGGGCCCGCTGGCCGGGCTCGGCGAGATCAACCTGCCGGATCTGCAGCCGGGCTCGTCCATCATGCCCGGCAAGGTCAACCCGGTGATCCCCGAGGCCACGGCCATGGTCGCGGCGCAGGTCATCGGCAACGACGCCGCCATCACGTTCGCGGGCGCCTCGGGCTCCTTCGAGCTCAACGTGCAGCTTCCGGTCATCGCCCGCAACATCCTGGAGTCGATCCGGCTGCTGGCCAACGTGTCGCGGCTGCTGGCCGACCGGTGCGTGTCGGGGATCACGGCCAACGTGGAGCGGCTGCGCGAGTACGCGGAGTCCTCACCGTCGATCGTCACCCCGCTCAACCGGTATCTGGGCTACGAGGAGGCCGCCAAGGTCGCCAAGCAGGCCCTGGCCGAACGCAGGACCATCCGTGAGGTCGTCGTCGAACGGGGCCACGTGGCCGAGGGCCGCATCACCGAGGAGCAACTCGACGCCGCCCTTGACGTGCTGGCCATGACCAGGCCCCCGTCCTGACGGCCCCAGGAGTCACCGGCTGGTCGCCGCGGCCCATCGGGAGAGCAGGAGGGCGGCGGCTCCGGAGTCGACCGCGTCCGCGACGCGTTTGAGGGCCGCCCCCAGAGCCGAGGTGAGGTCGGCCGCGGGCGGGGTGCCCTCGGCGGCGACCAGAGCGGCGGCGGCGTTCAGCAGGACGATGTCGCGGATCGGTCCGGGCTCGCCGGCGAGGACCGCCCGGACCACCCGGGCGTTGTGCGCGGGGTCGCCGCCCCGCAGGTCGGAGGGCTTGGCCCGGGGGATGCCGAGGTCGGCGGGGTCCAGGGCGGTGCGGGTGACCGTGCCCCGCCGTACGACGTAGACGGTGGACGGGCCCGAGGTGGTGAGCTCGTCGAGGCCGTCGTCCCCGCGGAAGACGAGCGAGGAGCCGCCGCGTTCGGCCAGGACGCCCGCGATCACCGGAGCCATGCCCGGGTCGAACACACCCACCGCCTGGGCCGCCGGCAGGGCGGGGTTGGTGAGCGGCCCGAGGAAGTTGAACACCGTGGGGATGCCGAGCTCGCGCCGGGGACCGGAGGCGCGCTTGAGCGCCGGGTGGAAGGTGGACGCGAAGCAGAACGTGATGCCGACCTCCTCCGCGACCCGGACGACCGCGGCGGGCGGCAGGTCGATCCGGACGCCGAGCTCCTCCAGCACGTCGGCGGCTCCCGTGGAGGACGAGGCGGCCCGGCCGCCGTGCTTGACGACCCGCGCTCCGGCGGCCGCGGTGACGATGGCGGCCATGGTAGAGACGTTGACCGTGTTGGCCCGGTCGCCGCCGGTGCCGACCAGGTCGACGGTGTCGCCCGCGATGCGGATGGCGGACGACCTCGCCAGCATGCCGTCGGCGAGCCCAGCGACCTCGGCGACGGTCTCGCCCTTGGCGCGCAGGGCGACCGCGAACGCGGCGATCTGCGCGTCCGTCGCGGCGCCGGACATGATCTGCTCCATGGCCCAGGCGGCCTGCCGGGTGGTGAGCGAGGTGCCGTCGAGGAGCGTGCCGAGCAGTGCGGCCCAGGTGGTGGTCACGGGTTGTGCCTTTCGTCTGTCGAGATGCTCGACGGGACGCCCCTGGAAATGCCGACGGCCGCCTCGTCGAGGCGGCCGGACGCGTAACTGTCGCTGCGGATGCCGCCTAGGAGGCGGGCCACCAGCTGGACAGGTACGCGGTCATGACGGCAGTTTATCAGCCGCTCGTGACCACGTGATCAGGGAGTGCTGCCGGGCGTCCCGTCTACAGGTACTCCTTCTCCGGGCTGAGAACTCAGTCCCTGAGATAGCGGTGCTTGCCCGCGCGCGCCAGCCGCACCAGGTGCCGCGCGCCGGGCAGGCGGCGGCCCAGGCGGTGCCACACCGTGTCCCTGCCCATCGGCGAGCGGCGCTCGGGGTCCACGGCGGCCGACGGGCGCACCACGATCTTCCCTCTGCGCATCTCCAGCCCGAACCGCAGCCCGATCTCGTCGTCGGCGGTGCGCAGCGACGACAGCCAGGCGCCGGGGCCGAGCTGGTCGCGGCCCGGCAGCATCCGCTTGACCGGCACCTTGGCGACGAGCTGGCCGGCGAGCTTCCCCGGCAGCCCCGGCTCGACCAGGGCGGGCGCGGACACCTCACGCGACCGCCTGGCGGCGTTGCGCAGCACCAGCTCCACCGGCGGCCCGCCGCTCGGCGGCACGTACGGCACGGGCAGGACGACGTACACGTGCCCGTCCAGCCGCCGGATGGACACGCCCGGCGACACCAGCGCGACCGATTCGGAGAACGAGCGCGGCTCGATGGCCAGGCCCAGTTCCCCGATGTCGCTCCAGCAGGGCACCACCAGCCGCGTCCTGGGCCGCTGTGACAGCACGCCCATGCAGTTGAGCGGGCCCTCGGGGCGCCCGACGCGGCTCCTGGCCTGGTGCGCCCCGCCGTACATGCGGACGTGCACCTCCCACTGGCCGGGCCGCAGCGGCTCTCCCAGGGCGGCCGCGGTCACGTCGACCCGGGCCTCGCCGAGGATCCGCACCCTGGTGTGCCGGCGACCGTCCTTGAGCAGCTCCACCTGGTAGGCCACGGGCAGGAAGTGCACCACGCCCGTCTCCGCGTGCCGTACGTAGACCTCGATGCGGGCGCGCTCGACGGCGGAGCTGACCTCCGTGACGTCGTCCGGCAGGAGCCGGGCGTCGACGGAGCGCGGCGGGGTCCAGTAGAGCCGGTCGTTCTCCGTGCGGTACCTGGCCGGCTGGCCGTTGTTGCCGAGGAGCTCGACGGCCAGCTCCAGCACCAGCACGTGGGCGTCCCACCGGACCTCGGTCAGGTCGGCGCGCAGCCCGGTGCGTCCCGTGGAGTTGGCCAGGATGACGAGCTGGTCGAGCCGGCCGATGCGCAGCAGGGCGGCCACGACCCGTAGCTGGACGGGCAGGTAACGGTCGAGCCGCTCGGGGAAGCGCTCCAGCACGAGGTCCCTGAGCAGGGTGAAGTACAGGCTGCGGTCGACGGACGAGGCGGCGAACCTGGCCCCTACGAACGGCCTGAGCACGGTGGAGCGGAACCAGTGGCCGTACATGCGGTCGCGGTGGCGGCCTTCGCCGATGTGGGTGTCGATGTCGTTCAGCAGCGACCGGAGCTCGGCCACGAGGGCGCGCGGGTCGTCCGCCGGCTCGGTCCGCTCGCCCAGGTGGCAGCAGACGTGCTCGGCGAGCACCGAAATGATCTTGGCCTGGAGGTAGGCGCGGACCACGAACGCCTGCTCGGCGACGCGCCCGCCGGGTACGGCGAAGCCCAGGCCGTGCTCCTCCAGGAACGCGCGGCGGTAGAGCTTGTGCGGGGTGAGCAGGCTGAACAGCCGGTCACGCAGGATGTCGGCACGGGCCCTGCTCTGCTCGAACGCGGCCACCGGCGGCCCCCAGTCCCGTACGAGCCGGCCGACGAGCACGTCGGCGTCCGTCTCCACGGCCCTGTCGTACATCCGCGCGACGGCGTCGCGCTCCAGCCGGTCGCACTGGTCCATCAGGTAGACGTAGTCGCCCTGGGCGGCCGCGATGGCGACGTTGCGGCCCCGCATCGGCGAGCCCGTGTGGGGCAGGTGCAGCACCTTCACGTTCCGGCGCACCGCGGCGACGGTGTCGAGCCGATCCGCGATCCCGTCCGTGGACCCGTCGTCCACGAAGATCACTTCATAGTCGTCCGCGGGCAGAGTCTGTTCCAGCACGGAGTGCAGGCACGCGTCGGCCGTATCACCCGGGTTGTGGACATTGACGATCACACTGACCTTCACACCCATGGGGTCAGCGTGCGCCGCCCTATCTCGCCGGGCGCGACGGCTTGCCGATTACAGAGGGAAATGATGACCTGTCAGTACCAACCCCTGGCCTGGGAGTGTCCCCAGGCGCCGCACGGCGTGCCGTAGCGGCCCTTGATGTATCCGAGGCCCCACTTGATCTGGGTGGCGGCGTTGGTCTGCCAGTCGCCGCCGGCGCTGGCCATCTTGCTGCCGGGCAGCGACTGAGGGATGCCGTAGGCGCCGGAGTAGCGGTTCATCGCCCGCTCGTTCCAGCCGCTCTCCTTCTGCCAGAGGCTCTCCAGGCAGCCCCACTGGTCGGCGCCGAAGCCGAACGACGCCAGCATGCTCCTGGCGGCGGCCTTGTTGCTGCCGGGGGACGGGTTGCTGCCGGGCGGGAAGTTGGCGGGCGGGAACCCGTTGCCGCCGGGTCCCCTCTCCTTGACCTCGACCCAGTCGAAGTCCTTGCTGCTGCCGCCCGTGCGGCCCTTCTTGAGCTGGTCGGCCCTGTATGCCTGGACCGCCGACTCCTTGAGCGTGTCGGTCTCGGGATCGGGCGCGTTGAGGTCGCCGCTGGCGATCTTGCCGAACTCCTCGGCCGAGAACGGGGTGGGCGGGGTGTTGGCGTTCTGCACCGCGCGGTAGGCGACGTAGCCGCCGCCGCCAAAGACGATCACCACGGTGAGGCCGACGCCGAGCACCCGCTTCGGGGTCAGCCGCGAGGACGAACGGCGCGAGCGGGAGCTTTCGGGCGCACGGCGCTCTCTCAACTGCGGACCTGGGCTCACGACCTATGAGCTTGCCCTGTGTGGGGGGGTGGTCCGCAACCGAAACGGGATATTCGGTTTACCTTCCAGGGGGCAACCATGGCGTTAGCGTGGCATTTCGTAAATAGTGTGATTTTCATCACATGGTCGGCCCGCCCCTCGGGCTCCCGTAACCGAAGGGAGGGCCGTATTCCAGGGTCTCGCGGGCTCTTTGTGGTCATGTGCGCGGCATGTCACAGTTCTATGACACAACCTGCATATTGGCAGGTTGGAAGAATAATGTGCGCGTGGCCGGAATACTCCTCGTCGAAGACGATCCCTCAGTCCGTACGGCTCTGGAGCTCGCGCTGACCAGACAGGGGCATTCCGTCACCTCCTACGCCACAGGCGAGGAGGCCCTCGACCACATCCGGTCGCGCCGCCCCGAGATCGCGATCCTCGACGTCATGCTGCCCGGCATCGACGGCGTCGAGGTGTGCCGCCGGATCCGCCGGCTCGACCAGCTTCCCGTCATCCTGCTCACCGCCCGTGGCGACGACCTCGACGTGGTCGTGGGCCTGGAGGCGGGCGCCGACGACTACGTGGTCAAGCCGGTCGAGCCCCGGGTGCTGGACGCCCGCATCCGGGCCATCCTGCGCCGGGCCGAGTCGGCCGCCTCCGACCGCATCGCGTTCGGCGACCTGATGATCGACCGGGGCGCGCTCAAGGTCATGCTGGGCGAGAAGGAGATCCACCTGACTCCGACGGAGCTGCGGCTGCTGCTGGAGCTGGTCCGGCACCCCGGCCAGGTGCTCAACCGGCGCTACCTGCTGCGGGCCGTCTGGGACCACACGCACGTCGCCGACTCGCGCCTGGTCGACGCCTGCGTGCAGCGGGTCCGGGCGAAGATCGAGCCACGCCCGGCGGAGCCGGTGTTCATCCACACCGTCCGCGGGTTCGGCTACCGGTTCAGCCCGCCGTGATCCCGCTGCCCACCGGACTGCGGGCGCGCCTGGTCATCACCTTCACCCTGGTCGCGGTCACCGCCTCGGTCCTGGTCGCCACCATCGGCTTCGAACTCGCCAAGGCCGCCCTGGTCCAGCGGGCCGAGGACACCGCCGTGGACGTGGTCGTCCGGGAGCTGAACCGGATCACCTTCCCCGTCGGCCGGCTCAGGCAGGGCGAGGCGCCGCCCACCAGCCAGAACCTCGCCGAGCTGGCCCAGGCGCTCGACGGCCCCGGCCGCAGCGTCACGGTGGAGTACCGCAACCTGGCCTACGCCGACGGCCCGCTGACCATGGCCGACGTGCCGAACGAGCTGTACGGCAGGGCCAAGCAGAACGTGGTGAGCCAGCGCAAGGTGATCCACGGCGAGCTCTGGCTCATCGTCGGCTCCGAGGTCTACCGCCAGAGCGGCCCCGCGGCCGAGCCGACCGGGCTGCGGGCCTTCGTCTTCTTCCCGCTGCGCGACGAGGAGAGCCAGCTGAGCACGCTGCGGAGCACGCTCACCCAGGGCGGCGCGGTCATCGTGCTGATCGCCCTGGTCGTGGCCTGGCTGTCGGCCCGGCAGGTGCTGCTACCCGTCAGGCGGCTCAGCGCGGCCGCCCAGGCCCTCGGTGAGGGCAGGCTGGACACCCGGCTGCCGGTCCACGGCCAGGACGAGCTGGCCGAGCTCACCGCCAGGTTCAACGACGCGGCGGCGGCGCTGGAACTGAGCGTGGCCGAGCTGCGCTCGCTGGAGGCCATGTCCCGCCGGTTCGTCGCCGACGTCTCGCACGAGCTGCGCACCCCGCTCACCGCGATGACCGCCGTGGCCGACGTGCTCTACGACGAGGCCGACCGGCTGCCCGAGGAGTCGGCCGAGGCGGTGCGGCTGGTGCTCGGCGAGATCGAGCGGCTGCGCGAGCTGATCGAGCACCTGATCGAGATCAGCCGCTTCGACGCCGGCACCGCGACGCTCAACCTGGAGCCGGTCAACGTGGCCGACGCGATCCAGGACTGCCTGGAGGTACGCGGCTGGAGCAAGCAGGTGCAGGTCAAGGCCCCGCGGAACCTGACGGTCAACCTGGACCCGAGGAGGTTCGACGTCGTCGTGGCCAACCTCGTCGGCAACGCGCTCAAGCACGGGCAGCCTCCCGTGCTGGTCAACGCCAGGGGCACCGAGAACGGCCTGGAGGTGAAGGTGCGCGACCACGGCAAGGGCATCCCGGCGGAGGCGCTGGCCCACGTCTTCGACCGCTTCTACAAGGCGGGCGCGGGCCGGGCCCGCAGCCAGGGCAGCGGTCTCGGCCTGTCGATCGCACGGGCCAACGTCCACCTGCACGGCGGCACCATCTCCGTACGCCCCCAGGACCCGGGGACGCTGTTCACCGTCTGGCTGCCGCGGCCATGAGGACCCGTATGGCACTCGTGCTGGCCGCCTGGCTCGCGGTGGCCGGCTGCGGCATCTCGCCCAACGCCGTGGAGGAGCGGACCAGACCACCGGTCATCCAGGTCCCGCCCCCGTCCAAGACCATCTTCCTGCTGAAGGACGGCGAGCTGACGAGGGAGCCGGCCGACGTCGAGTCCGACGCGGTGGAGAGTCTGCTCACCGCCCTGTTCGCGGCCTCCACGCAGCCGCTCGGCCAGTTGGACACCGCGCTGCGGGGATTCACCCTGGAGCGCATCGAGGACTCTCTCAATCCCGTACAGCGCGACGAGGTCCAACTGCCGAGGACCTCCACGCTGACGGTCTACGTCAGGGGCGAGGGCACGCTGAGCAGGCCGGCCATGGCCCAGATCGTCTGCACGGCCCAGCAGGACGCCGCCCTCGAACAGGTCAAGATCATTCACACGTACAGGAACCGCCCCCCCAAGACGGAGGGGCGGTTCATCTGCGGCGATCTCAAATGAGCTGATCGCACATGATCTAGAGCGTGATGTCCTCCAGCATCTCGGTCACCAGTGCCGCGATCGGCGACCGCTCGGACCTGGTCAGCGTGACGTGCGCGAACAGCGGATGGCCCTTGAGCTTCTCCACCACCGCGACCACGCCGTCGTGCCGGCCGACCCGGAGGTTGTCGCGCTGGGCGATGTCGTGGGTGAGCACCACCCGCGAGTTGGCGCCGATCCGGCTGAGCACGGTGAGCAGCACGCCGCGCTCCAGCGACTGGGCCTCGTCCACGATCACGAACGCGTCGTGCAGCGAGCGGCCCCGGATGTGCGTGAGCGGCAGCACCTCCAGCATGCCCCGGTCGAGCACCTCCTCGATCACCTCGGGTGAGGTGATGGCGCCCAGCGTGTCGTAGACGGCCTGCCCCCACGGGCCCATCTTCTCGCCCTCGGTGCCCGGCAGGTAGCCGAGCTCCTGACCGCCCACGGCGTAGATCGGCCGGAAGACGATCACCTTGCGGTGCTGGCGGCGCTCCAGCACGGCCTCCAGGCCCGCGCAGAGCGCCAGCGCCGACTTGCCGGTGCCGGCCCGGCCGCCGAGCGAGACGATGCCGATCTCAGGGTCCATCAGCAGGTCGAGCGCGATGCGCTGCTCGGCGGAGCGGCCGTGCAGGCCGAACACCTCGCGGTCGCCGCGCACCAGCCGTACCGACTTGTCGGGCAGCACCCGGCCGAGCGCGGACCCCTTGGACGACAGCAGCCGCAGGCCGGTGTGCGTGGGCAGCTCGCGAGCCTCCTCCACCTCGGCGGTGCCCTGGTCGAAGAGCGTCTCGACGTCCTCGGTCGTCACCTGGATCTCGGCCATGCCGGTCCACCCGGATTCGACGACCAGCTCGGCGCGGTATTCCTCGGCCGCCAGGCCGATCGAGGCCGCCTTGACCCGCATGGGCAGGTCCTTGGAGACCAGGACGACGTCGCAACCCTCGGCGGCCAGTGAGCGGGCCACGGTCAGGATGCGGGTGTCGTTGTCGCCCAGGCGGAACCCGACGGGCAGGATGGATGGGTCGCTGTGGTTGAGCTCGACCCTGATCGTGCCATCCCCTGTCGGCATCGGCTCGTCCAGCCTGCCGTACTGCACGCGCAGGTCGTCGAGATAGCGCAGGGCCTTCCGCGCGAAGTAACCGAGTTCGGGATGGTGCCGCTTTCCCTCCAACTCCGTGATCACCACGATCGGGAGGACGACCTCATGCTCGGCGAAGCGGGTCATCGCCGCCGGGTCGGCGAGCAGGACCGAGGTGTCCAGAACGTAGGTGCGCTTGGCGGGCTGGGTCGAAGGGTTGCTCGAGGACACTGCCACACGTTCTCCCCCGGGCGCCCAAGAGGACGGGCGCCCTGCAGACGAGGTGGGATTCGGACCGGGCCCGGGATCTCCGGCCGTGACCGGCCGGTGGTGCCGGGGTGCCGGCCCCTTCGGCAGTGTCCTGGCGCAAAGGCGGGCCCCCTCCGTAGCGTCCGACCTGCGGTCGAACACTTACAACGTTACGTGCATCATACCCAGATGTCCGGTTATGAACCGTAACGTCGATGTCTCGCAGCGTAATCGCGCAGCGCCCGCAGGAAGTCCACCCTGCGGAAGTCGGGCCAGTAGGCCTCGTGGAAGTAGAACTCGGAATGAGCGCTCTGCCAGAGCATGAAGCCCGACAGGCGCTGCTCGCCCGAGGTCCGGATGAGGAGGTCCGGATCGGGTTGGCCGCGAGTGTAAAGATGCTCCGCGATGTGCTCGACATCGAGTACCTCGACGAGGTCCTCGATGCTGGCACCCTTGCTGGCATGCTCCTGGAGGAGTGAGCGCACCGCATCGGCAATCTCACGTCTTCCTCCATACCCAACTGCAACGTTCACAATCAGGCCCGGACGGTGTGATGTAACTTCTTTTGCATTTTTCAGGACATTGGCAGTTCTGTCCGGCAGCAGGTCGAGCGCCCCCACCGGACTTATCCGCCAGCCCGCGTCCACCAGCTCCTGCGTCACGTCCTCGATGATGCGCAGGAGCGGCTCCAGTTCCTCGCGGGGCCGGTTGAGGTTGTCGTTGGACAGCATCCAGACCGTGACGACCTCGACTCCGCTCTCGTGGCACCAGCTGAGCAGCTCGGAGATCTTGTCGGCCCCCTTGCGGTGACCGCTGGCCACGTCGCGCATGCCCATGGCACGCGCCCAGCGGCGGTTGCCGTCGATGATGACCCCGACATGCCGGGGCACGCTGTCCTTGGACAGCTTGCTCTCCAAGCGGCGCTCATACACCCGGTAGACCAGGTCGCGCAGGCCCACGGAGTCCTCCCCAGCGGTGCTGTGCCTCGGGTCGAATGACCTAACAGGCAATTATCACCGGGTTTAGCCCCTGCCCGCCCCCTCAATGGGATTCCTGCCGAGATCTTCGACCGGATTGCGGGCCAGGTTGCGGCCACCCAGACAGCCCTCCGCCTCGTCGACCAGCCCCCGTACGAACGACGCCAGCTCCGCCGAGGTGAGCACCGCCCGCATGCCCACGCCGCCCGCGCCCCACGCCTCGACGAAGGCCCGGCGCGTCAGCCGCCACCTGCCAGGACGCTCCCGCCCGGGCACCCACATCGGGATCGTCCGCAGCTGGCAGCGCAGCTCACCACCGCCGACGGTGCCCGACCGGGTGCGATAGCGGAACGAGAACAGCTCACTGTCGGGCGCCTCGTCGGGGAACCTGTCGTCGGGGTCGGACCAGCGCCGCGCCTCTCCGCGCCCCTGACGCGCCTCGTCGACGCCGCGCGCCACCCGCGCGAGCACCCACCCGCACCTCTCACCCACCGTTCCGTACGGCGTGCCGTCGCGACGGAGCTCCAGAGTGATCTCGTACGGGGCGCCGACGCTGTCCGTGCACGCGACGGGCGTGACGGTCAGGAAAGATCCGTCGACGCAACGAAGTCCGCCCACGTCACAAGGGTTTCCCCCCGAAAGTCAGCTAAACCCGTAGAAACGCGCTGCGGTGCCGCCGAGGACGAGGTCCCGGTCCGTGCCGCTGAGCAGGGCGGACGTGACCCGCCAGACGGTCTGGTAGTCGGCCGCGAGCAGCGCGACGGGCCAGTCGCTGCCGGCCATCAGGCGTTCGGGCCCGAACGTCTCGACCGCGTAGTCGACGTAGGGCCGCAGATCCTCCACGGTCCAGTTGGCGTGGTCGGCCTCGGTGACGAGCCCCGACACCTTGGCGTACACGTTGGGGCAGGCGGCGGCGCGGGCCAGCCCGGAGGCCCACGGCTCCCACACGTGGTCCTTGATCGACGGCTTCGACAGGTGGTCGATGACGATCCTCAGGGTGGGATGGCGCTCGGCGATGGTGACCACGTGGTCGAGGTGGCGGGGCAGCAGCGAGACGACGTCGAAGGTCAGGCCCGCCTCCGCGAGCAGCCCGAGCGACTCCAGCACGGTGTCCTGGACCACCCAGTCGGGGTCGGGCTCGTCGTGGATGAGATGACGGACCCCCGAGAAGCGCGGATGTCCGCGGTAGCGCTCCAGGGCCTCGCCGGTCTCGTCAGGACGTGTCAGCGGCACCCAGCCGACGACCCCGGCGATGAAGTCGTGCGCGTCGGCCAGGGCCAGCATGGAGTCGGTCTCCTGGTAGGAGTCGGCCGCCTGCACCAGCACCGTGGCCTCGACCCCGGCCGCCGCGAGCTCGGGCGCCAGATCCTCGGGGCGGTAGGTCCGGTAGAGCACTCCGGCCTCAGGGGTCAGCCAAGGGTAGGAGCCGGTCTCAAGGTTCCAGAAGTGCTGGTGCGCGTCCACGATCATGCAGCGAACCTAGGATGTCCTGCCACGTCAGAGCAAGGGACCCCATCCGTGCTCGCGCCAGCCCGGCGGCTGGTGCCACTCGGTCCAGCCATGGCCCACCCGTCCGTCGTCGGTCACGAACCGGCACATCGACCTGGAGAACCGGGCGAGCGTCCCGTCGGGTGAGATCAGCTCCACAGGGGCATCGGCCAGCGGCTCGACGGTCGTTCCCAGGCCGGGGAAGGCCAGCCGGGCGGCGCTCGGCCGGTCGCCCGCGAACTCGGTGGCCGCGGAGAAACCCTCCACGTGCTCGACCTGCCCGTCCGGCGGCACGGTGAACGCGGGCCAGGGCAGCGCGACTCCGACGTTGGCCTGCATGCCGTGCAGGTACGTCCCGTCCTCCAGCCGGCCGCTGCTCCACAGCCAGGAGACCGACCACCAGTCGCGCACGCCCCAGCTGTGGTCACGCTGTCCGTGGCCGTCGAAGGGGCGGCCGCCGACGGTGCCGCTCACCCGGCACGGGATCTCGTAGCGCGAGGTGAGCCCGTAGCCGTAGACACCGCCGGCGGTCCGCCACTCCAGGTCGAGGTGGAGGTCGTCGGCGGCGAGCGTGAGACGGACCGCCTCCATGGGCTCGACGGTCCGCTGGGTGGCGGTGTAGCCGTCGCCGCTGACGTCCAGGTCGGCGCCGGTCGGGAGCTTGACGTCGTGGTCGACGATCATGCGCTGCCGGCCGTCCGCACCGGCCAGACAGGCCCAGTACCAGGCCCGGCCCCAATTCGGGTAGAGGCCGAGCCGGACGTAGCCGCCCAGCTCGCCGTCCTCGGAGACGAAATCGAGGTAGTAGGACTCGTTCCACAGGAGATCGGGCCCCGGCTGGTGCGGCCCCTCGTCCCCCGGCCCGAGTGCCCCGCCGCCCATGTCGACGATCCGCATCCCGCCTCCTGTCCAAGCGCTTGTTTGGGTACACCGTACCCTGGCCGGACGGAACGGGATCCGCCGGTACGGCCCGGTGCGCCGAGCCGTACCGGGCCGGGTCAGGACAAGCGGTCGAGCAGGGCGTTGTACTCGTCCCACAGCTCCTTGGGCAGGTGGGAGCCGAACGTCGCGAAGTGGTCCGGGATCAGCGCCGCCTCCTCGCGCCACACCTCGCGGTCGACGGAGAGCAGCGTGCGCAGGTCCTCCTCGGGCAGGTCGAGGCCCTCGGTGTCGAGCGCGTCGGGCAGCAGCCCGATCGGCGTGGGCACGGCCTTGGCCTCGCCGTTGAGGCGCTCCACGATCCACTTGAGCACGCGGCTGTTCTCGCCGAAGCCCGGCCAGATGTAGCGGCCGTCGGCGCTCTTGCGGAACCAGTTGACGTAGTAGACGCGCGGCAGCCGGGCACCCTCACGACGGCCGATCTTCAGCCAGTGGGCGAAGTAGTCGCCCATGTTGTAGCCGCAGAACGGCAGCATCGCGAACGGGTCGTGGCGCAGCTCGCCCACCTTGCCCTCGGCGGCGGCGGTCTTCTCGGAGGCGACGTTGGCTCCGAGAAAGACGCCGTGCTCCCAGCTCAGCGACTCGGTCACGAGCGGCACCGCGGTGGCGCGGCGACCGCCGAACAGGATCGCCGAGATGGGCACGCCCGTGGGGTCCTGCCACTCGGGTGCGATCGTCGGGCATTGCGACGCCGGCGTGGTGAACCGGGCGTTCGGGTGGGCCGCGGGCTCATCGCCGCCGGGCGTCCAGGAACGGCCCTTCCAATCGGTGAGGTGCGCGGGGACCTCGTCGGTGAGGCCCTCCCACCACACGTCGCCGTCGTCGGTGAGGGCGACGTTGGTGAAGATGCTGTTGCCCCAGAGCGTCTTGACCGCGTTGGCGTTGGTGGTCTGGCCGGTGCCCGGCGCGACGCCGAAGAAGCCGGCCTCCGGGTTGATGGCGTAGAGCCGGCCGTCGTCGCCGAACCTCATCCAGGCGATGTCGTCGCCCACGGTCTCGACCTTCCAGCCGGGGATGGTCGGCTGGAGCATGGCGAGGTTGGTCTTGCCGCACGCGCTGGGGAAGGCCGCGGCGATGTAACGCGTCTCCCCGGACGGCGGCGTGAGCTTGAGGATGAGCATGTGCTCGGCCAGCCAGCCCTCGTCGCGGGCCATGGTGCTGGCGATGCGCAGCGCGTAGCACTTCTTGCCCAGCAGCGCGTTGCCGCCGTAGCCGGACCCGTAGGACCAGATCTCGCGGGTCTCCGGGAAGTGGCTGATGTACTTGGTGGAGCTGCACGGCCACGGGACGTCGTCCTGCCCGTCTCCGAGCGGCGCGCCGACGCTGTGCACGCAGCGCACGAAGTCCTGCTCGTGGTCGCTCTGTCCGGCCTTTCGCGCCGCTCCGCGCTCCTCGATCAGGCGCAGCGCCCGCTCCCCCATGCGGGTCATGATCCGCATGGACACCGCGACGTAGGCGGAGTCGGTGATCTCCACTCCGAGCTGCGAGATCTCGCCGCCCAGCGGGCCCATGGAGAACGGCACGACGTACATCGTGCGGCCGCGCATGCAGCCCTTGAAGAGCTTGCCGAACGTGTCGCGCATCTCCGCGGGCGGGATCCAGTTGTTGGTCGGGCCCGCGTCCTCCTCCCGCTCGGAGCAGATGAAGGTACGGTCCTCGACCCGGGCCACGTCGCTCGGGTCGGACTTGGCGTAGAAGCTGTTGGGCCGCTTCGCCAGGCGCGTCATGGTGCCCTGCTCGACGAGCAGGTTGGTCAGGCGCGTCCACTCCTCCTCCGAGCCGTCACACCATTCGATCCGGTCGGGTTGGGTCAGGGCGGCTATGTCGCTCACCCACGCGACCAATTCGCTATTGCTGGTCGGGGCTGGTACTTCCACGGAAAGGGACACGGCTCCGGCTCCTCCACACTTCTCAGGGCCCAGCCATCATTAACGACGAGGCCGCGCGAAAGCCAATTGGCATAGACCTGTTCGCACGAGCTCCGTCGCAGGCAGCGGCCTTGACGATTGGGGGAGCCTACCCAGGCGGAAGCGTTTTAAAAGAATTCGTCAGAGCAGTGGTTTAGGCCAATCTACTTGGTCTAAACCAATGTGCGGAGAGGTATAAACCAATGCCCGGACGATTCGCGCTGCGTGCCCTCAGGATTGGACGTCCGGCCCGGTGGAGCGAACTCGATCGACATGCTGCAGGGCGTCGCGCAATTCGGCCAGCCAGGTGTCGGTGTTCTTGCCCACCAGCCGCACGCACCAGGCCAGCGCGTCGCTGCGGCTGCGGGCCACCCCGGCGGCCACGAGCGTGTCGAGGACCTGCCGTTCGGGCTGGCGCAACCGGGTCATCACCGGCACCGACAGTGTGGTGAACATCACGACCTGGTCGCCGCAGACGACGCCCCACGACACCTTCTGCCGGAACCTGCGCTCGGCCTCCTTGGCGATCTCGATCCGGCGCTCGCGGGTCTCCTCCCGGAACCTTCTGATCAGCCCGTCGACGAGGGCGGCCCGCTCGGCCTCGGGCAGGTCGCCGGCCGGCTCGGGCAGCGTGCCGAACACCGCGATCTCCTCGCGGTCTCTGACGATCTCCGGCGGCCCGGTGAACCAGCCCTCAGGCAGTCGCCCGGTGAACCAGCCTCGGAGCTGTGCGGTGATCTCCTCGCTTTCCATGTAATCAGAATTACACGGTTGCGCGGGAAAAGCACGTACGGCACCCGGACAGGTACAGGAGTCTTACGGTTACCTGACCCCGGCCGCCACGGCAGGGCTCACCCGCACCACACCGGCCAGGTTGCGCGTGTTGACCGGCACGAGCTTGACCACGTCACCGGTGCGCGGCGCGTGCAGCATCTTGCCGTTGCCCCAGAAGATCGCCACGTGCGAGATGTAGGCGGGGTTGGTCGGGTCGTTGCGCCAGAAGAGCAGGTCACCGGGCTGCGCCTGCGAGAGCGGCACCTGCGGCCCCGTCACCCACTGCTGGTGCGTCACCCGGGGCATCCGTACACCGGCCTGCTTGTAGGCCCACTGCACCAGGCCCGAGCAGTCGAACGTGTCGGGCCCCTCGGCTCCCCACACGTAGGGCCGGCCCAGCTTGGAGACCGCCGCCCGCAGCGCCACCGTCACCTGCTCGCCCGACAGGAACGAGCCCGCGGCCCAGGCGCGCGGCTGGGTCTGGGCGGGGGGCAGCACCGGGTTGACCATGGCCACCTGGGAGCCCTTGGGCAGCAGCTTCAGCAGGCTCGTGCGCAGCTTGGCCGAGTCGGTCTTCGGGGCGCTGACGATCAGCGCGTTGTCCTTCGGCAGGCCGAGCGAGCGGCCCGTGTCACGGGAGACCACCGCGTCGACCGCGCCGAAACCGGTCGTGGCGTAGGCGCCGATGCGCAGCGGCCCGGCGGGGCCGGACACCCGGCTGTGCAGCGCGAGGCCGCCGTCGCTGCCGAGCACGAACGAGACCGCGACGTCGCCCGCCGCCACGTTGTTCCACAGGGGGTCGGAGGAGGCCGTCACCTTGGGGGTGTAGGACCGGAAGGTCGAGGGGTTGACGGCGAGCGTCTGGACGCGCTTGCCGTCGAGCGTGATCGAGGCGGCGTCGGCCAGCTCCAGAGCCCGCACACCGCGTAACCGCGCCACCCGTTTCAGCATCGCCGTGGTGAACGGCTTGCGGGTCACCACGAACAGGTGGGGCTTGCGCAGCGTGCCCAGCGGCTTGACCGGCTGCCTGGTCTTGACCTCGGCCACCGGCGTCTGCCGGGAATCCGGCCGGGTGCGCACCGCCTCGGTCACCTCTCGCCGGCCGGGCTGCACGAGTAACAGCAGGTCGGCGGTCAGCACCGCGACCAGCGTGACCACGATGAACGGAACCAGCCGCCGGTGGTCACGCCGCTTGCGGGAACGGACGAGAAAGCTCAGGTCGTGGCGAATGCCGGAACCACGCGAAAAATCCGCCGGGCCAGCGTGGGCCCGGCGGTCGGTGTCATCGGGTGTCAGTTGCCGATGTACGGCACAGCCTCGAGGATCTCGACTGTGTTCTGACGGCCGTTGGGCATGCTGTAGGTCGCCTTCTCACCGATCTTCTTGCCGTTGATCGCCGCCCCGAGGGGAGACTTGGGCGAGTATACGTCGATCGGTGCTCCGCTCTCCTCGCGGGAGGCGAGCAGGAAGGTCACCTCGTCGTCGTCACCGACGAACCGGATCGTCACGGTCATGCCGGGCCCGACGACGCCTTCGGCCTTGGGCGCCTCTCCTACCTGGGCGTTGTCGATGATCTGCCGGAGGTGGAAGATGCGGGCCTCCATCTTGCCCTGCTCGTCCTTGGCCGCGTGATAGCCGCCGTTCTCCTTCAGGTCACCTTCCTCGCGGGCGGCCTCGATCTTCTTGGCGATGTCGACGCGCCCGGGGCCCGAAAGATACTCGTACTCCGCCTTCAGGCGGTCGTACGCCTCTTGCGTCAGCCATGTGACGTTCTCATCGCGAGAGTCGGCCACGGGTTCTCCTTGCTGCCTAGGGGGCCCTGGATCACTTGAGGTTGCGTGCGGTTTAATTGCGAAAGGCTAACAAGTCAGCCGCACGAACGCTTCCCCAAACGTCTCATCATACGAGATTGCAGTACTGGATGTGGACGGAAGTCGCCCGCACGCTGGTGCTGACGCGCTCCTTGAGACGTTCAGTACCCTCACCGGCCGGAATTTTTACCTCTTTGCTGCCCACTTCCGCGTGGTTGACGTCCAGCGCCCTGATCCGGCAGACCGCGGCACGCTCGGTCGGCTTGCTGACGTCGAAGGTGATCTCGGCCTGGTTGGGGCCTTCCACGGTGAACGTCACGACCTGTGAGCCCGCGCCGGTGCTGCTGCCGGTCATCGACCACATCACGTAGCCCCATCCACCTGCGATGATGGCCACCAGCACGCCGATCACGACGTGCACGACGAGACGACCACCTCGCTTGGGACGGTCCGGGTAGTCGTCGGGTGTGCCGAGAACGGGCCCGTTCTCGACATCTCTGGTGGCCATGGCGGAATCTCCCTGCACTCCCTCAGCGTTATCCGAGACAATTGTCGCCCGCGGGGGTCACGCCCTCGCGACCGCCCAGCAGAAACTAGCCTGTCTGGGCTAGTGATAGGTCCTGACAGAGGAGACATCGAGCCCGTGAGCGCACCGCTGAGGCTGATGGCCGTCCACGCGCACCCCGACGACGAGTCGAGCAAGGGCGCCGCGACGATGGCACGTTACGTCCGCGAGGGCGTGGAGGTGCTGGTCTGCACACTGACAGGCGGTGAGCGCGGGTCCGTGCTCAACCCCAAGATGGACCGGCCCGAGGTCGTGGCCAACATCGGCGAGGTCCGCCGGGCCGAGATGGACCGCGCGCGCGAGATCCTGGGCGTCCGGCAGAGGTTCATGGGCTTCGTGGACTCGGGGCTGCCGGAGAGCGACGACGAGGAGCTGCCCGAGGGCTGCTTCGCGCTGCAGACACTGGAGGTCGCCTCGGCGCCGCTGGTGGCCGCGGTGCGTGAGTTCAGGCCGCACGTCGTCATGACGTACGACGACGACGGCGGCTATCCCCACCCCGACCACATCATGACCAACAGGGTGTCGGTGGAGGCGTTCGAGGCGGCCGGCGACCCCGACCGCTACCCGGGCACCGGCGACCCGTGGCAGCCACTGAAGCTCTACTACCAGATGGGCTTCACCAAGGAGCGGTTCGAGGCGCTGCACGAGGCGATGACCGCCCGCGGCATGGGTTCCCCCTACTCCGACTGGATCTCCCGATGGGAGGATCGTCCGGCCAAGTGGCCGGTGACCACCCGGGTGCCGTGCGGCGACTACTTCGAGATCCGCGACGAGGCGCTGCTGGCCCACGCCACCCAGGTCGACCCCGACGGCTTCTGGTTCGTCTGCCCGCGCGATCTGCAGCAGGAGATCTGGCCGACCGAGGACTTCCATCTGGCGCGCTCACTGGTCGACACCGGGCTGCCCGAGGACGACTTGTTCGCCGGCATCCACGCCGACGAGGTCTCGGCCGCCTGCCACTGACCCGACCACGACCCCTTGGTGGCAGACTGAAGGGGTGACAGTTCTAGCAGCTGGTGATGTCAGTCCGGGCCTGCTCGGCTTCACCGTCGTCGCCCTCATCGCGGTGGCCCTGTACTTCCTGATCAAGTCGATGAACAAGCAGATGTCGAGGATCAAGGTTCCCCACGGGGCCGACGAAGACGACACGAAAGCCGAATAGATGCCGATCGAAGTAGTCGACAACTCAGCGCAAAGCCGGTTCGAGATTCTCGTGGACGGCAAGGTCGCCGGGTTCGCCGATTATCTCCTGCTGCCCACCAAGATTGTTTTCACCCACACCGAGGTGCAGTCCGAGTACGAAGGACAGGGCCTGGCGAGCAAGCTGATCAAGCACGCGCTCGACGTGAGCCGCGACACCGGCCTCACCGTGGTGCCGCAGTGCCCCTACGTCACGCGGCTCATCGAGCGCAACCCCGAGTACAAAGACCTGCTCGATCCCTCAGTCGCGGGGTGACCAGGCGCGTTCCAGCGCCTTCGGCAGCCCCCACCAGCCGAGCGGGGTCAGCACGTCGTCCTGGTCGACGACGCCGAGATAGCCCCAGAGCGTCACCACCGGCGTGAAGAGGCTCTCGGTCGCGGCCAGGTCGTCGATGTCCTGCCCCGCAAGGTCCTGCTCCTCGATGTCGATGTCCTCCGACTCGGCGATGAGCCGGGCGATCCGCTCGGGCGAGGCGAGCACTCCTGGCCCGAGCCTGGCCAGGGCGGTCACCGCGGCCAGCCAGTCGGCGTGCTGGATGGCGCAGAGGTGGGCCAGCACGGTGTCCTCGTGCCGCGGCTCGCCTTCGAGATCGGTCCACTCCTCCAGCGTGTCGTCCTCCTCCGGCAGGTCGGACATCGGCCCGGCGATGCCGGCCGCCACGGCGAGCCAGAGCGCGCGGTCGTCGTCGGGCATCGGGCTTTCCTCGAACGCCGCGCAGGCCCGCAGCACGTTGGCCGGATAGCCGGGCAGGCTCAGCAGCGCCCGCAGGCGCGCGCCCGCCCGGTCCAGCTCCGCGACGGGCGGTTCGGGCGGCTTGGGCAGCTCCTCCATGATCCGCCGCAGCTCCTCCAGGGCCAGCGCCTCCTCTTCGTCCCAGGCGGCGAACAACTCCTCGTCCTGCTCGTCGTTGACCGCGAACCCGGGCACCCGGCCGTCGGGCAGCGGCCCGCCCAGCCACTCCTCCTGCATCTCCTCGTACGCCCGCCGGGCCGCCTGGTCGCCGCGGGCCAGCGCGTCGGGGTCGATCTCGCCGGCCTGGACGCGCGCCTCCAGGTAGTGGACGAGCTTGGCGAACATCTCGGTCGACACCGGGCCGCGCTCGTCCTCCTCGGGCCAGACGAAGTAGCTGGGCGTCATGAGGATCGGCTCGGTGCCGGTCGACTCGATCCAGCGCTGCACGTCACCGACCGTGGCCGCGCCCGACTCGATCGAGTTGAGGATCGTCCTGGCCGACTCCCAGAACACCACGGACAGCGGGTTGCCCGCGGCCATCATCGCGCGCCGCAGCTCGGGCAACGCCACCAGCGCCACCCCGGACGGCACGTCGAGCAGGGCCCGCGCCACGTCTCTCCTGGTGAGGTCGGAGGCGCGCCGGCCCGCGTGCGTGCAGACGAAGTTCAGGTCCACTCTCCGTAACCTACGCCTCCGTGCCCCCTCCCCCAACACCCGCCAAGCGGGCGAGGCGCGCCCCGTCAGTCCCGCAGGCGCGTCGGTGAGGCGGTCTAGGGTTGGTTGAGGACAGGAGGTCCTGATGAACCGGTTGAAGGATGCGACGAGCCCCTACCTGCAGCAGCACGCGGACAACCCCGTCGACTGGCACCCGTGGGGCGAGGAGGCGTTCGCCGAGGCTCGGTCGCGGGACGTGCCGTTGCTGATCAGCGTGGGCTACTCGGCGTGCCACTGGTGCCACGTGATGGCGCACGAGAGCTTCGAGGATCCCGAGACCGCGCGGCTGATGAACGAGCACTTCGTCAACGTCAAGGTCGACCGCGAGGAGCGGCCCGACGTCGACGCCGTCTACATGAACGCCACCCAGGCCATGACCCAGCAGGGCGGGTGGCCGATGACGGTGTTCGCCACACCCGAGGGGCACCCGTTCTACTGCGGCACCTACTTCCCGCGTCCTCAGTTCCAGCAGTTGCTCGCCGGGGTGCACAACGTGTGGGTCCGTGACCGGGAGACCGTGCTGGCGCAGGGCTCGAAGGTGGTCGAGGCGCTCAACCGGTCCACCGCGCTGCCGCAGGGGCCGCTGCCCACCGAGGAGACGCTGGAGCAGGCCGTACGAAATCTGCGCGAGTCGTTCGATCCGGAGCGCGGCGGGTTCGGCGGGGCGCCCAAGTTCCCGCCGTCGATGGCGCTGGAGTTCCTGCTGCGGTCCGGCGAGCGGGAAATGAGCGGCACGACCCTGGAGGCGATGGCCCGCGGCGGGCTGTACGACCAGCTCGGCGGCGGTTTCGCGCGCTACAGCGTCGACGCCGCGTGGGTGGTGCCGCACTTCGAGAAGATGCTCTACGACAACGCCCTGCTGCTGCGCGTCTACACGCACTGGTGGAAGGCGACCGGCGACCCGCTGGCCCGCAGGATCGCGCTGGAGACCGCCGAGTGGATGCTGCGCGAGCTGGGCACCGCCGAGGGCGGCTTCGCGTCGGCGCTCGACGCCGACAGCGAGGGCGAGGAGGGCAGATTCTACGTCTGGACCCCCGAGGAGCTGCGCGAGGTGCTGGGGCCCGGCGACGGAGCCTGGGCGGAGGAGGTGTTCGAGGTCACCGGGACGTTCGAGCACGGCACGTCGGTGCTGCAGCTGCCTCGTGACCCGGCCGACGTCGACCGGCTCGGCTCCGTCCGCGCCCGGCTGCTCGCCGCCAGGGCCCGGCGCGTCCGCCCGGCGCGCGACGACAAGGTGGTGGCCTCCTGGAACGGCCTGGCCATCGCCGCCCTGGCCGAGACCGGCATGGTGTTCGACCGGCCCGGCCTGGTGGAGGCGGCCGGCGCGGCCGCCGCGCTGATCGAGGACGTGCACCTGGCCGAGGGCCGGCTGCTGCGCACCTCGCGTGACGGCCGCGCGGGGGCCAACGCCGGAGTGCTCGACGACTACGCCAACGTGGCCGAGGGGCTGATCGCGCTCTACGGCGTGACCGGCGAGACGCGCTGGTTCCGGCTGGCCGGCGCGCTGCTCGACGTCGTGCTCGACCGGTTCGCCGACGCCGGGGGCGGGTTCTACGACACGGCGGACGACTCCGAGCGGCTGTTCCAGCGGCCGCAGGACCCCACCGACAACGCCACCCCCTCAGGCCAGTACGCCGCCGCCGGCGCGCTGCTGTCCTACGCGGCGCTGAGCGGCTCCACGCGGCACCGTGACGCGGCCCACGAGGCGCTCGGCACGGTGTCGGTGCTGGCCGGCGGGCACGCGAGGTTCGCGGGTTGGGGGCTGGCCGTGGCCCGGGCGGCGCTCGACGGGCCGGTCGAGGTGGCGGTGGTGGGCCCGCCCGGCGACCCGCGCACCCGGGCCCTGCACCGCGAGGCCCTGCTGGCCGATGTCCCGGGGCTGGTCGTGGCACCCGGGCCGGGCACCGGCGACGAGGCACGCCCCGCCCTGCTGGACGGGCGGGGGCCGATCGACGGCGCCCCGGCGGCCTACGTGTGCAGGGGCTTCACCTGCCGGCTGCCTGTGACCACCCCCGAGGAGCTACGCGAGCAGCTCGCCGCGCGCTGACGCCGCCCCGGCCGCCGGGGGCAGGGTGGCGACGTCCTGCCCAGCCGCGCCGCCGATGTCCCAGCCCCGGCCGTCCGGGGCTAGTCGTCCAGCGATCTGCCGGAGTTCTGGTCGTCGGGGCCGAGGGTGGGCATGGGCTCCGGCTCCTGCGTGGGCAGGCCCGGGTCGTCCTCCGGCAGCCCGTCCTCCTCGGGCCCCCGTGTGATGATCGGGTCGCTGGCCGGCGGGTCGGTGAGCTCGGGCTGGGAGGTGTCCCAGTCGTCGGGCCGCTCGGTCGGTCGCTCGTCGGGGACGCTCCGCTCCCAGTCCGGCGTGGAGTAGCCGTAGCCGAAGTCGGAGGGTTCCGGGAAGTCCACGACCGGCTTGCCGGCCATCGCCTCGGTCATGAACGCCCGCCAGATCTGGGCCGGCAGCTGACCGCCGAACTGCACGCCGTAGCCGGGGATCGTGACGGTCTTGTTGTCGTCACGGAACATGTCGACCGCGACGGCCAGCTGCGGGGTGAAGCCGTTGAACCAGACCGACACGGAATCGTCCGTGGTGCCCGTCTTGCCGGCCACCGGCCGGTCGTAGAGCCTGGCCGCGGTGCCGGTGCCGTACTTCACCACCTGCTGCATCGCGTACGTGGTGTCGGCCGCGGCCTGCTCGCTGACCACCTTGGTGGCGACCGGCTTGATCACGTTCTTGACGCCGTCGGCGTCCTTCACCGACTTGACGACGTGCGCCTCCATGTGGGTGCCGCCGTTGGCGAAGGTGGAGAAGCCGGAGGCGTTCTGCACCGCGCTCACCGAGGCCACGCCGAGCGGGAACGCGGCGGCCGCCTGGTGCTGCCGGAGCTGGTCCGCCGGGATGCCCGCCGACTTGACGGTGGCTGCGACCTTGTCCAGGCCGACCTTCTGGCCGAGGTCGACGAACGCGGTGTTGACCGAGTTCTGCGTGGCGGTGACCAGGTTGATCTGGCCGTAGGAGCGCCCGCTGTCGTTGGGGATCGGGTGGTCGGGATCAGAGGCCACGCGCATCGGGGAGTTGCCGTTGACGCGCGTGGACAGGTCGAACCCGTTGTCGAGCGCCGTGGCCAGTGTGTAGGGCTTGAACGTGGACCCGGCCGGCACCTTGGCGGAGAAGGCGTTGTCGTAGTCGGAGCGCCGGGGATCACCGCCGTAGAAGGCGACGACCTCGCCGGTGGCCGGATCGACGGCGGCGAGCCCGGTGCGCACCTTCTTGGGCGTGGACTCCGGCACCGCCTCCTTGACCGCGCGTTCGGCCGCGTCCATCAGCTTCTTGTCGAAGGTGGTGACGATCCGGAGGCCGCCGCCGTTGATGTCCTCGTCGGAGTAGCCGCGCCGGTTGAGCTCGGCGGTCACCTGGTCGAGCATGTACTGGGCCTGGCCCTTGAGCACGAACGGCTTCTTCGGCGCCTTCAGCTTGGGAAACCGCTGCGCCGCGACCTGCTCGGCGTCGAGCGCGCCGGTCTCGCCCATGGCCGCGACCACGGCCTGCCAGCGCCCCTGCGCGGCGGCCAGGTCGTCGCCCTGGGGGTCGGCGAAGCGGCTCGGCTGCTGGATCACCGTGGCCAGATAGGCGCCTTCGGCCACGGTCAGCTTGCTGACGTCCTTGCCGAAGTAGGCCTGGGCGGCCGCCTGGACACCGTTGGCGCCACGGCCGAAGTAGATCGTGTTGAGGTACTGCTCCAGCACCCAGTCCTTGGACTTGGACTGGTCGACCTTGATCGAGATCATGATCTCTTTGAACTTGCGGGTGATGGACCGCTCCTGGCTGAGCCCGCTGTAGTAGTTGCGGACCAGCTGCTGGGTGATCGTCGAGCCGCCCTGGAGCTGCTGCCCGGTGAGCGTGGACCACAGCGCCCGGCTGGTGCCCTTCAGCGAGACGCCGCCGTCCTGGTAGAAGGAGCGGTTCTCGGCGGCGATCACCGCGTCGCGTACGTGCTCGGGCACCTTGGCCAGCTCGACGTTCCGGCGGTCGATGCCCTGCCTGGCGAGCACCGTCTTGCCGTCGCGGTAGTAGATGACCGAACCCTGGGCCGTGGCCTGCTCCTGAGTGCTGTCGGGGATCGGGGTCATCGCCCACGCGATGCCGAACAGAGCGAGTGCCCCCACGATCGCCAGCCCACAAGCAATCAGCAGCCGTCGAAGGACGCGCCGCTTCCGCATGCCTTTTCCACCACCACTCCGCACCGCGTAAAACCCCCGTCAGCTGGGCGAATGTCAAGGGTAAACGACTGATAACGGTGCCTCGCCCTCTCCAGGATGCTACGTCGAACGAGAGCCGTGCCGGGGGACATCGGCGACCAACGGCAGCACTCGGTATGGAACAGGCGTGTCGAGCGCGATGACCGACGACGTCCTGAGCACGCCTTTGACGTCCACGATCCGGTCGATGACCCGCTGCAGGTCGGCGTTGGTCCGCGCGACCACCCGGCAGAGCAGGTCGCCCCCTCCCGTGATCGTGTGGGCCTCCAGCACCTCGGGGATGCGCGCCAGCCCGTCGGACACCGGCTCGTGCCCGGCCACCTGCCTGATCTCCAGCGTGATGAACGCCGTCACGTCGTAGCCGAGCGCCACCGGCGAGACGTCGGGACCGAACCCGGTGATCACCTCCCTGGCGACCAGCCGGTCGAGCCTGGCCTGGACGGTGCCGCGGGCCACGCCGAGCCGGCGCGAGCACTCGAGGACACCCAGCCGGGGCTCGGCGGCCAGCAGCGCGATCAGGCGGGCGTCCAGGTCGTCGATCGTCATGGTGTACAGATTCTCCAGGTTCGGCGGGCTGATACTGGACAGATTGTGCACCATTTGAAGTAACTCTTGCACAACTCGTCCAGGTATTACCAGAGTTAGCGGTATGAGTGATGTCTTTCCGGTCAACGGCATGGACGCCGTGGTCTTCGCCGTGGGCAACGCCAAGCAGGCGGCCCACTACTACTCCACCGCGTTCGGCATGCGGCTGGTGGCCTACCGCGGCCCGGAGACGGGCAGCCGCGACGAGGTCGGCTACGTGCTCACCTCGGGCCGCGCCAGGTTCGAGTTCAGAGCCTCGGTCCGGCCCGGCACCGAGCTGGCCCGGCACGTGGCCGAGCACGGTGACGGCGTGATCGACCTGGCCATCGAGGTGCCCGACGTGGAGGGCGCCTACCGGCACGCCGTGGCGCAGGGGGCGCGCGGGCTCGCGGAGCCGTACACGCTGGAGGACGAGCACGGCAAGGTGGTGCTGGCGGCGATCGCCATCTACGGCGAGACGCGGCACACGCTCGTCGACAGGTCCAACTACGGCGGCGCCTACCTGCCCGGCTACCAGCCGGCCGAGCCGCTCGTCGCCCCGCCGGCCACCAGGACCGGCCGGCTGTTCCAGGCCGTCGACCACTGCGTGGGCAACGTCGAGCTGGGCAAGATGGACGAGTGGGTGGAGTTCTACCAAAAGGTCATGGGCTTCACGAACATGGCCGAGTTCGTCGGCGACGACATCGCCACCGACTACTCGGCGTTGATGTCCAAGGTCGTGGCCGACGGCACCCGCAAGGTCAAGTTCCCGCTCAACGAGCCGGCCGTCAGCCGCAAGAAGTCGCAGATCGACGAGTATCTCGAGTTCTACGGCGGCCCCGGCGTGCAGCACATCGCGCTGGCCACCAACGACATCCTGACCACGGTCGACCTCATGCGCGAGGCGGGGGTGCGGTTCCTGGACACGCCCGACTCTTACTACGACGATCCCGAGCTGCGGGCCCGCATCGGCGAGGTGCGCGCGCCGATCGAGGAGCTGAAGAAGCGCGGCATCCTGGTCGACCGGGACGAGGACGGCTACCTGCTGCAGATCTTCACCACGCCGGTGCAGGACAGGCCCACCGTGTTCTTCGAACTCATCGAGAGGCACGGTTCGCTCGGCTTCGGCAAGGGCAACTTCAAGGCGTTGTTCGAGGCCATCGAGCGCGAGCAGGACCGCAGAGGCAATCTCTGATCGTCGGACGCCCCTCGCCCGGCCCCTACGCAGCGTAAACTTCCGACCACGCTACGAAGGGGAGTCGGGCCATGGGGTTGAACCGCTACGCGGGCATGCCGGTGATCGCGTTGCTGAGCGTGCTGGCCTGCTCGTCCGGCAACGGGGCCGCCGCGCACCCCACCCCGCCGCCGGGGGCGGGGGCGGCGGGCATCGGCGACGCCGACTTCCCGCTCGACGGCAACGGCGGCTACGACGTCTCCCACTACAACCTGGCGATCGGCTACACACCCGCCACCAGGCACCTCGACGGGGTGGCGACGATCGACGCCAGGGCGGCCCAGTGGCTGTCGCGGTTCAATCTCGACCTTTCGGGCCTGAAGGTGCGCGCGGTCTCGGTCGACGGGGCCGCCGCGACGTTCGCGCGCCGCGGCGACGAGCTCACCGTGTCGCCCGCCAAGCCACTGGCCCAGGGCGCGGCGTTCAAGGTCAAGGTCTCCTATTCCGGGCAGCCACAGCCGCTCAAGGACGCGACCAATCTGGGCACGTACGGCTTCATCCCGACGGCCGACGGCGCGTTCGTGGCCTGTGAGCCCAACGGCGCCAAGACCTGGTTCCCGGCCAACGACCACCCGGCCGACAAGGCCACCTTCGACTTCCAGATCACGGTGCCCAAGGGGCTGACCGCGCTGGCCAACGGCGAGCTGACCGGCAAGCCGACGACCTCTGACGGCCGCACCACGTTCCGGTGGCGCGAGGGCCACCCCATGACGACCTACCTCGCCACCGCGACCCTCGGCGACTTCGAGCTGCGCCAGGGCAGAACGCCCGGCGGCATCCCCAACGTGACGGCCGTCGACCCGGCCTATCGCGGCTCGCTCGACAGCCTCTACAAGGACTCCAGCCGGATCACCGACCACTGGGTCAAGATCTTCGGCCCCTACCCGTTCTCCTCGACCGGCGGCGTGATCGACAACTTCGCGGCCGGCTACGCGCTCGAGAACCAGACCAAGCCGCTCTACGGCGGGTTCCACCCCGACGACGGCATCATCGCCCACGAGCTGGCCCACCAGTGGTTCGGCGACAGCGTCAGCATCAAGCGCTGGAAGGACCTGTGGCTCAACGAGGGCTTCGCCACCTACGCCGAGTGGCTCTGGTGGGACCACACGGGGAAGGCCACCACCGAGGCCACCTTCCGGCGCAACCTCGCCCGCCCGGCCGGCGACCGGATCTGGAGCTACCCTCCCGGCGAGGCCCGGCCCCGCAACCTGTTCAACGAGTCGGTCTACACCCGGGGCGGCATGACGCTCCACGCTCTGCGCAAGGAGATCGGCGACCGGACGTTCTTCAGGCTGCTGAAGACCTGGACCGAGCAGCACAGGTACGGCAACGCCACCACCCCGGAGTTCATCGCGCTGGCCCAGCAGCTGTCCGGCAAGGATCTGCGGTCGCTGTTCGACGTCTGGCTCTTCCAGCCCCGCAAGCCCGCCTGGCCCACCTGACCCTCTAATGTGACCCCCATGCCCAAGATCCTCGTGGTGCTGGCGGTCGCCATCCTCCTGACGGGCTGCGCCACCTCCCAGGCGCTGCCCAGCGGCACGAGCAAGCGGTGGCAGCAGGAGCACGTCGCGGCCGCCTGCCTGAAGGCCCGGGGCATCGAGCAGATCCCCTGGGCGCCCGACCTGCCCACCCCGACGGCCGAGCAGCTCAGGCGCCGCCAGGGCGACCACACCGCGATGCGCGCCTACCGCGACCGCTACGGCCACGGCGTCTTCGCCACGATGATCTACCCCGAGGTGCCGAGCGCCGACGGCTCCGACACCTGGCTCGACGACCGCTTCGTCTCGACGCTGTCCGAGCCTCATTCCGCCTGCTACGTCCAGGCCGTCAAGCAGGTCCTGGGCCGCGATGTCACCGACGTCCCGCACTTCCGGCGGCAGTACACCAGGGCGGTCCAACGCGCCCGGCAGCGCGAGCTCGACACCGATCCGCGCCTGGTCGAGCTGGCCCGCGGCTACGGCGCCTGCCTGGCCGGGCGAGGCTACCCGGTCGGCTCGACCGTGCCCAGCACGATCGCGACGCTCGAACGCGACCGCTTCTCCACGATGCTGCGCGACAACGCGAGCCTCACCCCGGAGCAGGCCGAGCCCTTCCTCCACGAGGAGATCGCCTCGGCCCTCGACGATCTGGAGTGCGGCAGAGACTTCTTCCGTGTCTACAACCCGCGGCACGCGGCGCTGTCGGAGCGGGTGGCCGCCGAGTGGGGGGTGGCCCAGTAGGTCTCCCCCGCCAGGATCAGCGCCGCCGCCCCCACCAGCCCGGCCTCCTGGCCGAGCGCGGCGGGCACGACCCGGACTCTCCGCGCGAAGTCCATCCGGGCGTGCTCGCGCAGCGCCTCCTCCAGCGGCCCGAACAACGGCTTCCCCGCCTGTGACAGCCCGCCTCCGATGGTGACCAGCTCCAGGTCGCACAGGTGGGTGGCCGACGCGATCGCGACGCCCAGCGCGCGTCCGGCCCGGCGCATCGCCGCCAGGGCCACCTCGTCACCGGCCAGCGCGTCGGCCGCCAGCGCCCGCCCGGTCACCACCCGATCCTCCTGGTACGCCTCGTCGCCGCCCTCCCGGACACCCCGGCCGGGACGCCAGCCCTGCGCCACCGCCCACGCGGTCAGCCCGGGCCCCCGGGCGACCGCCTCCAGGCAGCCCCGGCCGCCGCAGCCACAGGGCGGCCCGCCGTCCGGCTCGACCACCACGTGACCGATGTGCCCGGCGTTGCCCGTGCCGCCGTCGATCAACCGGCCGCCCAGGATCAGCCCGCCGCCCACCCCGGTGGACACGACCATGCCCAGCATGTCGCGGCTGCCCCGGCCGGCGCCCCGCCAGTGCTCGGCCACGGCCAGGCAGACGGCGTCGTTGTGGACGCGTACGGGCAGGCCGGGGAAACGCCCGGCCAGCCGGGCCCGCAGCGGGAAGGCGTGCCAGGCCGGGATGTTGAGCGGGGACACCTCGCCACGCGGCCAGGTCATCGGCCCGCCGCAGCCCACGCCCACCCCGTCGACGGCCCCGGAGAAGGGCTCGACGAGAGCGGCCAGCGTCTCCCACAGCGTCTCGGCGTCGGTGTCCTGCGGGGTCGCCACGCGCGCCGAGGCGGCCACCGCCCCGTCGGGCCCGACCAGGCCGGCGGCCAGCTTGGTGCCACCGACGTCGATCGCGAGGATCACTCGCCGCCCGCCTGGCCCGAGGAGAAGACCAGCACCGACGCCGTGAACCCGTGGACGTGGTTGTGGCCGGCGACCGGTCCCACCTCGCCCGCGGCGAAGAAGCCGGCCATGCCGATCGGGCCGAGCGTGTCGCGCAGCGCCACCGGGTCATGGTCGGCGGTGCCGAACATCGCCGAGCCCCGGCCGTTGCACGAGAACAGCAGCGCGCCGTCGACCCGGCCCAGCTCCTCGCGGTGGGCGTCGAGCATGTCGTAGAGGTCCTCGTCGGCGGTGGCCGCGTCGCGCACCTGGAAGCGGACGGTCCTGCCGATCTCGACGACGTCGCCGATGGCCACCGCCTCCCGCTCGGGGTCGATGCCGATGACCCCCCTGATCAGGAAGTCGCCGCGTTCGTGGCGGTCGGCGTACTCGTCCATCGCCAGGCCGATCTGCAGCCCGGAGGCGACCAGTTCGCGGTCGTCCTCGTCGAGGTCGCTGACGATGTCCTCCAGCCGGGCCAGGGCGGGCTGCCCGGCCAGCTCCAGCAGGAGGTTCTCCTCGGCGCCGGTGACGACCATGGTGGGCCCGATGGGCCGGCATCCCTGGCTGACCACCGTGCTGACCTGGACGTCGCCGCTCAGCAGCACGCCGATGGCGCCCTCGGTGTAGACCTCGCCGTCGGCGAACAGGCGCACCGAGCCCCGGCCCTGCAGTCCGTTGGCCATGCCGCCGATCAACGGCAAATCGCCCAGCACGTCGACCGAGCGCTCGACGAACGCGTCGGTCGGGAACGAGTAGGGGTCGGTCAGCAGGATCGCCACATGGTCGTCGGGGCTGCGCTCCGGCAGCCCCACGACGACGAACTTGTCCTCGGTCGTCAGCGTCTCCAGCGCGAACGTGGTCAGCCGGGCCTCGCCGAGCGTGGCCGCCCACGCGCTCACCGAGGGCGCCAGCTCGACCCCCTGCCCGTCGCCGATCACTCCCGTGGCGCTGCAGCCGATCACGTGCGCGTCGGGCGCGAGCCTCATCGCCCGCTCGCCCGCCCTGGCCACGTCGTCGGGGTCGTCGCCGCAGATGAAGAAACAGACCAGGTCCGCCTGGTCACCGAGCCTCGACAGGGCCTGGCCGACAGCCCGTTCGGCCACTTCCGCCAGGTCGGCGCCCACGGCGAGGCCGTCTGCGAAGCGGCTTGTCATCAGGGCCACGCTTCCCGCCTCCCTCGACACGTCTTAGTTCCCTCGCCCGATTCTCCCCACTAAAGGAACAAGCACGCACACGAGCCGTCACTCAATTGTCAAGGTCCGAGATCTCCTCCAGATGCGAAAGTCCCTGCCGCTTTCGTCCCGGGCGACGTAGTCTCGATCCCGTGCATCAGCCTCTAAACCTCCGCGAGTTGCGAGAGAGCGGTCACGTTCATCGCACCGTGAAAGCAGAGGTCCGCGAAAACCTGCTGGCCAAGCTGCGAGCAGGTGAGCCCCGTTTTCCCGGCATCGTGGGCTTCGACGACACCGTCCTGCCCCATCTGGAGCGGGCCCTTCTAGCCGGGCACGACCTGGTCCTGCTCGGTGAGCGAGGTCAGGGCAAGACCCGGCTCATCCGTACGGTCACGGGTCTGCTCGACGAGTGGACACCGGTGGTCGAGGGGTGTGAGATCAACGACCACCCGTACGCGCCCGTCTGCACGCGCTGTGTCACGCTGGCGCGCGAGCTGGGCGACGAGTTGCCCGTGGCCTGGAAGCACCGCGACGAGCGCTACGGAGAGAAGCTCGCCACGCCCGACACCTCCGTCGGCGACCTGATCGGCGACGTCGACCCGATCAAGATCGCCGAAGGCCGCCGGCTCGGCGACCCGGAGACGGTCCACTACGGCCTGGTCCCGCGCACCAACCGCGGCGTGTTCTCCGTCAACGAGCTGCCCGATCTGGCCGAGCGCATCCAGGTGTCGCTGCTCAACGTGCTGGAGGAGCGCGACATCCAGGTGCGCGGCTACAACCTGCGGCTGCCGCTCGACCTCCTGCTCATCGCCAGCGCCAACCCCGAGGACTACACCAACCGCGGCCGCATCATCACGCCGCTGAAGGACCGCTTCGGCGCGGAGGTCCGCACCCACTACCCGCTGACCGTCGACGACGAGCTCAAGCTGATCCGCCAGGAGTCGGTGCCGGACATCGGGGCCGACGTCCCCGAGCACCTGGTCGAGGTGATCGCCCGGTTCACCCGGCTGGTCCGCGAGTCCACCTCCGTCGACGCGCGGTCGGGCGTCTCGGCCCGGTTCTCGATCGCGGCCGCCGAGACCGCCTCGGCCTCGGCGGTGCGCAGGGCGGCGATCACCGGCGAGGAGCGGGCCGTCACGCGGGTGTGCGACCTGGCCAACGTCGTCCACAGCCTGCGCGGCAAGGTGGAGTTCGAGGTCAGCGAGGAGGGCAGGGAGACCGAGATCCTGGCTCACCTGCTCCGCCGGGCCACGGCCGAGACGTTCCGGAGCCGGCTGGGCGGTGTCGAGCTGTCGCCGCTGACCGACAAGTTCTCCGAGGGCAACCAGGTGGAGTCGGGCGAGCTGGTCCCGGCCGGTGAGCTGCTGCACCGCATCGGTCCCGTCGACGGCCTTTCCAAGGTCATGTCCAAGCTGGGCATGGGCGAAGGCGAGGAGTCGCCCGGTCACGCCGCGGCCGCCCTGGAGTTCGCGCTGGAGGGTCTCTACCTCATGCGGCGCCTGTCCAAGGACGACCTCGACGGCGTCACCGTCTACCGCACGTGAGCGCCGCCAAGGGGGCGCGTGGCCGGGATTCCCGGGTTAGCGTGGGTTCGTGATGGCCTACCGCTATGGCGAGTATTTCGACGGCCCTGACCCCCTTGCCGCGCCGTACGACGTGCGGGCGGCGCTCGACGAGATGGGCGACGCCATCCTGTCCGGCTCGACGCCCGTGCACGCGCTGCGCGACCTGCTCAAGCGCGGGCTGCCGGACGCGCAGGACCGCAAGGGCCTCGACGACATGCTCAGAGAGGTACGCCGCCGCCGCCGCGACCTGCGCGAGCGCGGCCGGCTCGACGGCACCCTGGAGAAGGCTCGGGCGCTGCTCGACAAGGCCATCGGCCAGGAGCGCGCCGAGCTCTTCCCCGACCCCTCCGACGACGCCCGGCTACGCGAGTCGGAGCTCGACGGGCTGCCCGACGACACGGCGAGCGCGATCCAGCAGCTGAGCTCCTACGAGTGGCGTTCGGCCGCGGCCCGGCAGACCTTCGAGGAGCTGCGCGACCTGCTGCGGCGCGAGGTGCTCGACAGCCAGTTCAAGGGGCTGCGCGACGCGCTGGCCCAGCCGGATCCGGCGGCGATGGAGCGGATCCGGCAGATGATGTCGGATCTGAACGACATGCTGGACAGGGATGGCCGGGGCGAGCACAACCAGGCCGACTTCGACGCCTTTATGGCGAAATATGGTGACCTGTTTCCGGAGCGGCCGCGTACCCTCGACGAGCTCGTCGACCTGCTGGCCCGGCGCGCCGCGGCCACCCAGCGGATGCTCGCCTCGCTGACGCCACGCCAGCGTGAGGAGCTCGCCAACCTCATCAACCAGACCCTCGACCAGGAGGGCCTGGCCGAGCAGATGCGCAGGCTCGGCGATGCCCTCCACACCCGCCGCCCCGACCTGGCCTGGAACTCCCCCGAGCGGCTGACCGGCGAGGAGCCACTGGGCATGGGCGACTCCGTCACCGCGCTGGAGGAGCTGGCCGACCTCGCGCAGCTGGAGGCGGCGCTGCGCCAGGACTACCCGGGCGCCAGACTCGACGACATCGACGAGGCCGCGGTCCGCCGCGCCCTCGGCCGCTCGGCCGTCGACGACCTGGAGGCGCTGCGGCGGATCGAGCGGGAGCTGGAGGAACAGGGCTACCTCCTGCGCCGCCGCGGCAAGCTGGAGCTCACCCCCAAGGCCGTCAGGAGGCTCGGCGAGACGGCGCTGCGCCGGGTGTTCTCCTCGCTCGACGCGGGGCGCCGGGGCGATCACGACCAGCGCGACGCGGGCTCGGCCGGCGAGCTGACCGGGTCGTCACGGCCATGGCGGTTCGGCGACGAGCAGCCCATCGACGTGGTGCGCACGCTGGTCAACGGGGTCCGCAACGGCGGCCTCCGGCGCCCGCCCAGTGGCGCGGCCGGTGCGGTGCGGCTGTCGGTGGACGACTTCGAGGTGGCCGAGACCGAGCGGCGCAGCGCGGCCGCCGTCTGCCTGCTGGTCGACCTGTCCTACTCGATGGCCCTGCGCGGCACCTGGGCCGCCGCCAAGCAGACGGCGCTGGCCCTGCAGGCGCTGGTGGCCGCCAAGTTCCCGCAGGACGCCGTACAGATCATCGGCTTCTCCAACTACGCGCGGGTGCTGCAGCCCGACGAGCTGGCCGGGCTCGACTGGGACATGGTCCAGGGCACCAACCTGCACCACGCCCTGCTGATCGCCGGGCGCCACCTCGACCGCCACCCCGACTTCGAGCCCGTGGTGCTGGTGGTGACCGACGGCGAGCCGACGGCCCACCTGATGCGCAACGGCCGTTCGGCGTTCGAGTGGCCTCCGTCGAGCGAGACGCTGGAGCTCACGCTGGCGGAGGTCGACAAGATGACGCGGCGGCGGGCGACGATCAACGTCTTCATGCTGGCGGCCGACGAGCGGCTGCAGGAGTTCGTGGACGAGCTGGCGCGCCGCAACGGCGGCCGGGTCTTCTCCCCCAGCGCCGACCGGCTGGGTGAATACGTGGTCAGCGACTTCCTGAGGCTGCGCCGCGCCCGCTAGCGGCTCAGGCTCTTGCGGCTCAGACGTCTGAACCTCAAGCGTCTCAGGCTCAAGCGTCTCGGGCTCCGGCGTCTCAGGCTCAAGCGTCTCGGCTCAGGCGTCGATGAGCCGGGCGTAGAAGTCGAGGGCGACGTCGAACCCGTCGCGGCAGTTGCGGTGCGAGCGGTAGCAGGGACGCCAGGCGCTACTCGCGCCGACGCCCGCGCGGGCGTCGGCCAGGGCCGCGGGCACCCGCTCCGGCCGGGGCAGCAGGCCGCCGCCCAGGTAGCGGACCCCGGACAGCTCGGTGTGCCGGTCGCGCCCTCCGGAGACGAAGTGGCCGAGTCGCCAGCCGCTCTCCTCATCCCACACCAGCGCGCTGCCGTCGACCAACCGGATGGTGGCGTCACGCGGATCGCAGGGCCCCTCCCACCAGTCGGCCACCTCGGCTCCGAGCCGGCCGACGACGCGGCGCACGTAGCAGGCGGGCTGCTGCAGCCACTCGTCGGTGTAGGGCTCGACATGCCTGATGGCCACGGAAGGAACTCCTTTGTAACCGAAGGGTGAGAGAAAAACAGCGAATCCCAACCCTACCCGCGCTGAACTTATTCCGTTGCCGCGGCCTCTAGTCATAACGGACGATATTTCCGTCTGACACGGGGAAGGAGGGGTGCCTCATGATTGCCATGATTCTTTTGATCGCGTTGATGATCATCGCCATCGCCGCCACCGAACTCGTCATGCGCTGCACCTCGGAGCAGAAGGAGTGTGTCGAGTCCCCGGCCGAGATCGTCGGGGACTAGTCTCTCCGGCATGTCCCTGCTTCTGTGGCTGCACATCGGCTTCGCCATCTTCGCCATCGGCCCGCTCACCGCGGTGACGATGGCCGCGCCGCGCGCCATCCGCACCAAGAACGTGCCCGTCCTGCGGAACATCCAGCGCACCACGCGGGTCTACGCCATCGGCTCGCTCGGCGTGCTGATCTTCGGCATCGCGCTCGGCGTGGTCATGGGCGGCGGTGTGCTCGGCAAGTGGTACATGACGGCGTCGATGACCCTGTTCATCGTGGCCATCGTGCTGATCGTGATCATCGACCGTGACCTGCGCACCGCCGTCCGGGCCCTCGCGAGCGAGACCCCGGCCGACGACGCTCAGATGCAGAACGGCCGGATCGCCGCCATCAGCGGCCTGCTGGCGGTGATCTGGCTGGTCATCCTGTTCCTGATGGTGGTGCCGACCTAACCCAGCGCCTGGGAGAGGTCGGCGAGCAGGTCGCCGACCGTCTCGATGCCGACCGACAACCGCACGAGGTCGGCGGGCACCTCGAGCGGTGATCCTGCCGCGGAGGCGTGTGTCATCCTGCCCGGATGCTCGATGAGCGACTCGACTCCGCCGAGCGACTCACCGAGCGTGAAGAGCTTGGCCCGGTCGCACACCTCTACCGCCTCGGCCTCACCGCCCGCCACGCGGAACGACACCATGCCGCCGAACCTCTTCATCTGCTTGGCGGCCACCTCGTGCCCGGGGTGCTCGCCGAGGCCCGGATAGAGCACCTGCGTCACGCGCGGGTGGGCGAGCAGCAGGTCGACGACCCGCTCGGCGTTGTCGCAGTGGCGGTCCATCCGCACGCCGAGCGTCTTGAGCCCGCGCAGCGTGAGCCACGCGTCGAACGGCCCGGCCACGGCGCCCATCGCGTTCTGGTGGTAGGCCAGCTCGTCGCCGAGCGCCGGGTCCGCCGCGACCAGCGCGCCGCCGACGACGTCGGAGTGGCCGCCGATGTACTTGGTCGTGGAGTGCACGACGATGTCCGCGCCCAGCGCGAGCGGCTGCTGAAGGTACGGCGAGGCGAACGTGTTGTCCACGACCAGCAGCGCGCCGTTCTCGTGCGCCAGCTGGGCCAGGGCGGTGAGGTCGGCGATGCCGAGCAGCGGATTGGTGGGCGTCTCCACCCACACGATCCGGGTCTTCTGCGTCATCGCGGCGGCCACGGCGTTGAGGTCGCCGAGCGGCACCGGGTCGAAGTGCAGGTCCCAGCGCGCGTGCACCTTGGCGAACAGGCGGTAGGTGCCGCCGTAGGCGTCGTTCGGGATGATCACGTGGTCCTGCGGCTTGCACAGGGCGCGCAACAGGGTGTCCTCGGCCGCCAGGCCGGACGCGAACGCCAGTCCGCGCGCTCCGCCCTCCACCGCGGCCAGCGCCTCTTCGAGCGCCGTCCTGGTGGGGTTGGCCGAGCGGCTGTATTCGTATCCGGAACGCAGGCCGCCCACGCCGTCCTGCTTGTAGGTGGACGTCGCATAGATCGGTGGCACGACCGCGCCGGTCAGCGGGTCGGGCTCCTGACCTGCGTGGATCGCCAGAGTTTCGAAACCGTTGGTCATATGGCCACCGTAACGGAAGCCGCCCGCGGTCCGTCCCCCACCGGCGCGGGCCGCTGCCGCCCTCCGCGTACTCCCCGTTGATACGCGAGAGCAGCACCGGGTCGGCCAGAGCGAGCAACACTCCGATGACCAGCCCGACACCCAGCAACGCGAACCCGATGACCATCATGTCTCCGTCCCCCTTCTCCGGACTCCAGCATCGCCGCCGGCCGCCCGGCCACGCCTCCGCTGAAGGGCCGGTTCTCGAGCGCCCGGTCGGCCGAACGGCCGATACGGCCTCTGCGACCTCCGGTCTAGGCTGCGTGGGGTGGGGGACTCCAAACGCATCGTCTACTGGATCCGCCGGCTGAGCGAGCTGGCCATGCTCGGCTGGCTGGGCCTGATGCTGCTGATCGACCTGGGCATCGCGGTCAGCCTCGACGGGATCCAGTGGCTCGTCCCGGCCACCGGAGCGGCCGGCGTCGTGGCCGTGATGCTGCGGCGACGGCATCGCCTGACGAGTCTCGCCGTCCTGCTGGCCCTGTCCGCCGGCGTCTCCGTGACCATGGGCGTCACCGGCTTCGGCGGCGTGCCCGGCTGCGCGGAGAGCGGCGCGCTGCTCGTGCTCACCATCGGGGTGCTACGCCACGCCGAGCCGGTCTGGCGGGCCGCGACGCTGTCCTTCGGCGTGCTGGTGGTACTCCTGGCGGAGGGAGCGGGGCGCGGTTTTCAGAACAGCGGGCTGGCCTTCTCGTTCCTGCTGTTCGCGGGCTGGTCGCTGGCCGCCGGCGCCGGTGGCTACCTCCGCTTCCAGCAGGAGCGCCGCACTGAGGCCATCCAGTCCGTACGACGCAGCGAGCGCCTGGAGCTGGCCAGGGAGCTGCACGACCTGGTGGCCCACCACATCACCGGCATCGTGGTCCAGGCACAGGCCGCCCGTACGGTCGCCGAGATGAGACCCGAGGCGGTGCTGCCCGCCCTGGACGCGATCGCCGGCGCTGGCGGCGAGGCGCTCACCTCGATGCGCCGCCTGGTCACCGTGCTGCGAGACGACGACGAGGCGGCCCGCACGCCGGGCACCTCGCTGGCCGATCTGCGCCTGCTGACCGAGCGGTTCGCGGCGAACGGGCCCCGCGTCGCGTTCGAGATCGGGCCGGGCATCGACGACGCCACCCTGCCGCCCGAGGTGATGACGACGCTCCACCGGGTGCTGCGCGAGGCGCTCACCAACGTGCGCAGGCATGCGCCGGGAGCGTCCTGGATCGAGGCCCGCCTGCGGCTCTCCGACCGGGTGGCGGGGCTGCGGGTGCGTGACTTCGGCTCGGCGGCCGATGCCCGGACGTCCGGCCTCGGCGGCGGGTTCGGGCTGGTCGGGATGGCCGAGCGGGTCGAGGCGCTGGGCGGCAGGCTGCACGCGGGACCGGTGCCCGAGGGCGGCTGGGAGGTGGTCGCGGAGTTTCCGCTGCCGTGACCGCGACGCCGGGCTCAGCGCGGCGCCGCGGTCCGGGTGTCCTAGTGGTTGGCCAGGAAGGCGAGCAGGTCCTGCCGGGTGATGAGCCCGACGGGCTTGCCCTCTTCCAGCACCACCGCGGCGTCGGCCTTCTCCAGCGCCTCGACCGCGCGGGCCACCGGCTCGCCCCCGCCGATCGTGGGCAGCGGTGACGACATGTGCTCGCCGATCGGGTCGTCGGACGACAGCTTGCCGCGGTAGAGCGCCTCCAGCAGGTCGCGCTCGACGATCGAGCCGACCACCTCGGCGGCCATTACCGGGGGCTCCTCCTTCATCACGGGCAGTTGCGAGACCGAGTATTCGCGCATGATCGTGATGGCCGTGCCGACCGTCTCGTACGGGTGCGCGTGCACGAACTCCGGCAGCCCCGGCCCCTTGCGAGCCAGCACGTCGGCCACCTGGCCCTCGTCGGACGACGTGGCCAGGAAGCCGTAGTCGGCCATCCAGTCGTCGTTGAAGATCTTCGACAGATAGCCCCGGCCGCCGTCGGGCAGCAGCACGACCACCACGTCGTCGGGCCCGGCCTCGGCGGCCACCTGGAGCGCGGCGACCACGGCCATCCCGCACGAGCCGCCGACCAGCAGGCCCTCCTCGCGGGCCAGCCGGCGGGTCATGTTGAAGGAGTCCTTGTCGGACACCGCGATGATCCGGTCGCAGATCCCGGTGTCGTAGGTGGCGGGCCAGATGTCCTCGCCGACCCCCTCGACCAGGTAGGGCCGGCCGGAGCCGCCGGAGTAGACGGAGCCCTCGGGGTCGGCGCCGATGACCTTCACCCGGCCGCCGGAGACCTCCTTGAGGTAGCGGCCGGTGCCACTGATCGTGCCCCCGGTGCCGATGCCCGCGACGAAGTGGGTGATCCGGCCCTCGCTCTGCTCCCACAGCTCGGGGCCGGTCGAGTGGTAGTGGGAATCAGGGTTGTTGACGTTGGAGTACTGGTCGGGCTTCCAGGCGTTGGGAATCTCCCGGGCCAGCCGGTCGGAGACCGAGTAGTAGGACTCGGGATGATCGGGCGCGACCGCGGTCGGGCAGACCACGACCTCGGCCCCATAGGCCCGCAGCACGGCGATCTTGTCCTGGGCCACCTTGTCGGGCACCACGAACAGGCACCGGTAGCCCTTCTGCTGGGCCACGATGGCCAGGCCCACGCCGGTGTTGCCGGACGTCGGCTCGACGATCACGCCGCCCGGGCGCAGCTCTCCGGACGCCTCCGCCGCCTCGATCATGCGTACGGCGATGCGGTCCTTCACCGAGCCGCCAGGGTTGAAGTACTCGACCTTGGCGAGCACCTGGGCGGGTAGGCCGGAAGTGACCTTGTGCAGCCGGACGAGGGGCGTGTTGCCCATCAGTTCGACCAGGGAATCATAAACGCGCACCGAGGTGTTCACCTTCTTTGCCAAAGCTTGATCAGCTTGCTCGATGCCGAGGTCGCGTACGGGTGGCGGGCTCTCGGCTAGTTTCAAGCAAACGCTACCGTCGAGTCCGATGAGGAGAGCACGTGGTCTGGTCGGCCGGAGTGGCGCGAGCCGCACGCAAGATCGCGACAGCGGCCGCACTCGGCGGCGGCGGCCTGACGGCCCTCGGAGCCACAGCCTACGGCCTGCTGATCGCTGAGAGCGTGCTGGCCCGTAGGGTGATCGGCCGCCCGCACGGGCTGGAGGGGCCGGCCTCCGACGGCCTCTACGGCGAGTTCCCCGGTGTCCCGCTCACCCTGGTCATGCTGGGCGATTCGACGTCGATAGGCCTGGGAGTGAGCGAGCCGGGCAAGACCCCGGCCGTGCTGATCGCGGGCGGCCTGGCCGCCATCGCCGAGCGGCCGGTGCGGCTCGGCGTGTTCGGCAAGTCGGGCGCGTCGTCGGCGGAGCTGGCCGAGCAGGTGGACAAGGCGGTGCGGCTCAGGCCCGACGTGGCCGTCGTCTTCGTCGGCGCCAACGACGTGGTCACGAAGACGCCGCCGGCGACGGCCGTACGCCACCTCACCAAGACCGTGCGGCGGCTGCGCGAGGCCGGCGCGGAGGTGGTGGTGGGCACCTGCCCCGATCTCGGCACGGTGCGTCCCATCGCCCAGCCGCTGCGCTGGGTGACCAGGCGCTGGAGCCGCCAGCTGGCGGCCGCGCAGACGATCGCGGTGGTCGACGCGGGCGGGCGCACGGTCGCGTTCGCCGACGTCCTGGGCCCCGAATTCGCAACAAATCCGGGCGAGATGTTCGGACCGGATCGTTTCCATCCATCTGACCGAGGTTACGCACAGGCCGCTTACGCGGTGCTACCTTCTGTATGCGCTGCGTTGGGATTGTGGCCTGAGCCGCGACCCGCGCGGGGCGAAGGACTACAACCGATTTACCTAGCGGCGGCCACTGCCGCGGAGGAGTCCGGCACCGAGGTGTCCCCGACCCGGGTCGCAGGGCGGGCGACGGGTCCCCACGGCAGATGGGCGACGTTGTTCCGCAGGCGAGACGGCAAGATGCTCGACGACACCTGACCTCGGTCACCCTCCGCGTCGGAGCCGCTACTCCCCGTCCCCTTTGGAGTGGATTGATCGTGCTCCGGCCCCTCGCGAAACCCGCCGTGGCCCTCGCCGGGATCCTGGCCCTGGCCGGCTGTTCCGACAGCGACGCCGCCACGGCCGCCTTCCCCACCTGGCACAACACCGAGGTCAACGCTGTCAGCCGGATGACCACCGCGGGCGGGGTCGTCACGGCCACGTCCCTGAAGCCCGACGGCACTCTGGAGACCGCCGCGCTCGACCTCACCAACGGCAAGAAGCTGTGGGCCCAGCCCGCCACGATGGCGGGCCGGCTGCCGGGCATGGGCGTCTCGGCGCCGGCCATCGTGCCGACCGGCAAGGACCAGGCCGTCGTCGTGGCGCTCGACCCGGCCAAGACGAGCCAGTGGAACGCCACGCTCATCGCCCGCGACGCCCGCACCGGCCGGCAGAAGTGGACCAGGCCCGTCCACTCCACCTTCGGCCCCCAGCGCTGCGGCCCCTACATCTGCCTGCCGGAGCAGACCGCGCTGTCGTCGGCACGGGTGGTCGTGCTCGACCCGGCCACCGGCAAGCTGATATGGAAGCTGCCCGGCATCGCCGAGGTCGAGTGGTCCGACGCCGAGCGGGTGCTGCTGCTCCGGCTCTCGTCCAACCCCATGATCGAGTCGTACGAGCTCAAGACCGGCAAGCTGCAGTGGCAGCAGCCGATCGAGCAGGCGCTCGGGCCCGGCATCGATCTGTCCGGCGGCTGGGCCTTCGGCTCGACCGGCGAAGACCTGGTCGGCTACGTCGCCCCCTACACCAACCCGCGCACCAAGAAGGTGTCCGCGTTCGGGCTCTTCTCCATCAAGATCGCCGACGGCACGGTCAACTGGATGCGCCCCTCGGTGGTGCGCGTCTACCCGAGCGGCAGCCCGGGGCTGGCTCCGGTGGTCCGCCCGGTCGACCAGCACGGCGCCTACGGCGGGTTCGCCCGGCTCGACTCCGCCACCGGGCGCGTGGTCGGCCAGATCACCGCCTCGGAGGTGCCCGGCTCCGGCTGGTGGCTGGCCTTCCCCGACCGCATGCAGAAGCTGGGCTTCCTGAAGCACGACACCAAGGGCACCGCCTTCGACCTGACCACGGGCCGCCAGGTGCCGATCGAGGAGGAGCGCGGCTGGTCGTTCTGCGTCACCGATCCCAAGCCTCTCCCGCTGCGCGGTCAGGCTCCCGGCTTCTACTCGGTCGCGGCCGTCTGCGACTACGACCTCACGACGGGCAAGCGTGTCACAAGTTCCTCGGCACCCCCCTCCTGGTACACAGGCAGCCAGGACGGCTGGCGGCTGTGGCGCGACGAGAAGGGCGCGATGCACGCGCTCAACGACAGCACCGCCACGGCGCCAGGCATGTACGGCTAGAAGCCCCGATCTCACGGGTTCGTGCAATCGGCCGAGAATTACCGGGAGGGGGGCTGCGGGCATGTCGGCAATACTGAAATATAGTTCTAGAAGAGTGCTGACAAAGGAGGGGCCACATGCCCGAGGCAGTCATCGTCGCAACCGCACGCTCTCCCATAGGCCGTGCGTTCAAGGGGTCGTTGAAGGACATCCGTCCCGACAACCTGACCGTGCAGATGATCAGAGCCGCGCTGGACAAGGTGCCCCAGCTCGATCCCGCCACGATCGACGACATCATGCTGGGATGCGGTCTGCCCGGCGGTGAGCAGGGCTACAACATGGGTCGCGTGGTGTCGGTGATGCTGGGCCTGGACAACGTGCCCGGCACCACGGTCACCCGATACTGTTCCTCGTCGCTGCAGACCACGAGGATGGCCTTCCACGCGATCAAGGCGGGCGAGGGTGACGTCTTCGTCTCGGCCGGGGTCGAGACCGTGTCGCGCTTCGTCAAGGGCAACTCCGACTCGCTGCCCGACACGCAGAATCCTCTCTTCGAGGACGCCGTGGCCAAGAGCAAGTCCTTCGCCGAGGGCGGGCACACCTGGCGTGACCCGCGCGAGGACGGCGCGCTGCCCGACATCTACATCGCCATGGGCCAGACCGCCGAGAACCTCGCCCAGCTCAAGGGCGTCACCCGCCAGGAGCAGGACGAGTTCGGCGTACGCTCCCAGAATCTCGCCGAGAAGGCCCTGGCCGACGGCTTCTGGCAGAAGGACATCACCCCGGCCACGCTGCCCGACGGCACCGTGGTCAGCAAGGACGACGGGCCGCGCGCCGGCACCACCTACGAGGCCGTGTCGACGCTCAAGCCGGTCTTCCGGCCCGACGGCACGGTCACGGCGGGCAACTGCTGCCCGCTCAACGACGGCGCGGCGGCGGTGATCGTGATGAGCGACGTGAAGGCGGCCGAGCTCGGCATCACGCCGCTGGCCCGCATCGTGTCCACCGGGGTCACCGGCCTGTCGCCCGAGATCATGGGCCTGGGCCCGGTCGAGGCGTCGAGGCAGGCGCTCGCCCGCGCCGGGATGGCGATCGAGGACATCGACCTGGTCGAGATCAACGAGGCGTTCGCGGCCCAGGTCATCCCCTCCTACCGGGAGCTGGGCATCGACCTCGACCGCGTCAACGTCAACGGCGGCGCGATCGCGGTGGGTCACCCGTTCGGCATGACCGGGGCCCGCATCACCTCCACGCTGATCAACAGCCTCCAGCACCACGACAAGTCCATCGGCCTGGAGACCATGTGCGTCGGTGGCGGCCAGGGCATGGCCATGATCCTGGAGCGGCTGGGCTAGCTCGGGTTTCATCACCCGGCCGCGCGCCTGCCGGCGGCGGCCGGGTGACACGGCCTACCCCTGGACGTCGGGGCCCGCGCGGGTGAGCGTGACCCGGAGGATGACGCGGCGTTCGCGGATCATCGCGGCGCGGTAGTCGTCCCAGTCGGGGTGCTCGCCCGCGATGTCGCGGTAGTAGGTGACCAGATGGTCCATGGCCTCCGGCAGCGAGACGACCTCGGCCTTGCCGTCGACCTGGACCCACTCGCCGAAGAACGCGTCGGTGAAGGCGCAGATCGACACACTGGGATCACGGCGGACATTCCGTGTTTTGACCGCCGTCTCCCGGGTGCTGATGACCACGTGGCCGTCGGCGTCGACGCCGACCGTCACCGGCGACAACTGCGCGCTACCGTCGCCACGTCTGGTCTGCAGCACGGCGCGATGGTTGTGCCGGAGGAACTCTCGTGCCTTGTCTAGATCCATCTACCCATGATGACGCGCCCGTGCCTCAGGCACGGGCGCGAATGTGGGAGGCCTCTAGATGAAGCCCATGCGATTACGGCGGTGCCGCTCGTGTTCGTGAACGATCGCGGCGGCGTAGCCGTGAGTCAGCCCGTGCTCGTCGGCGAGCCAGTTGGCCCGCTCGTCACATCTGAGGAACGACGGACCGTTGTCGATGGCTTGGAACCACTCGGGGAGCTGGCGTCCCGTTATCGTCGGGACCCTTGCGATGAGCTTGATCTGCGTCTCCGGTGAGTGGTTCAAGGACATGGGCACCTCCACGGATTAAGGTCCTTTGCTCGACACTGCAACACCTCCACCGGAATGGCAACCCCCAAGTCGGCACCAATTCGTTACATGAAGTTCATGCTTGACACAGCAGAGGGGCCCCGCCGGATCGGCGGGGCCCCTCGTCACTGTCTGATCTCAGTCGTTACCGCTGAAGTAGCTGATGAAGCGCAGCACCTCGAGGTAGATCCAGACCAGGCTCAGCGTCAGGCCGAACGCGCACTGCCAGGCGAACTTCTCGGGGGCGCCCTGCTTGACGCCCTGCTCGACGGCGTCGAAGTCGAGCAGCAGGAAGAAGCAGCCGAGCAGGATCATCGCGATGCTGAAGATCCACCCGAGCGGGGAGTCGGTGCGGATGCCGATGCCGCCGTCGACGAAGAAGCCGACGAGCAGGTTGACCACCATCAGGCCGATCGCCGCGATGGCCGCCGCGATGACGAACTTGGTGAGCTTCGGCGTGACCCGCACGATGCGCAGCGAGTAGACGGCCAGCACGCCGCCGAAGGCGAACGCCGTGCCGAGGATCGCCTGCAGCACGATGCCGTTGAAGAACGACTCGAAGAGGCTGCTGATCGCGCCCAGGAAGACGCCCTGGAACGCGGCGTAGGCCAGGATGAGGGCCGGGCTGGTGCTCTGCTTGAACGAGGCGATCAGCCCCAGCACGAGCGCGACGATCGCCGCGCCGACGGCCACGGCCATCGGGACCTGGAAGTACCACGCCGCGGCGGCGGCCGCGATGAGCGTGCCCAGGGTCATGAACCCGCGGACCACGACGTCGTCGATCGTCATCGTGCGATAGGCGGGCCCCGCCGGGGGTGCGTACGACGGGGAGTCGTACATGTGCTGCAGCTGGTCGGGGGTCGGGGCGGGGGGCGCCCATGCCCCGGGCTGCTGCCGGGACCTGTTGAAAACGGGGTTTTTACTCTCCATCGATGCCTCCTGCGCCGAGCCTACGAGACCCGGCGTCGCCAAGGTCGACTCGCGCTCAGATCTATGTGGTTTCGAGACTTCAGCAGCAAGAGAACGAACGCGTCGCCGGTGAAGTTCCCAGGTCTCGGGCGTGGGTTGGAAGATCGGTTCGCCAGGGGTGAGGCCGGTGCCCCCGGCGGGATTCGAACCCGCACGTCAACCCTTTTAAGGGGTTTGCCTCTGCCATTGGGCTACGGGGGCGCCGCAATCATACGAAAGGGACCATGCTCCCGAGGAGCACAACTTCGCATCAGCTGTCACAACTGTGAAGTTTGCGGTGAAGCGCCAGAGCCCCTGAGGCTCTGTCAAGGAAGAGTAAACCGGGTAGATGGTCCAGTTGGTGCTGAATACACCGAGTTTCGAAGGAATCGGCGTCGATGGTGACCGGATCGCCTGTGCCCGGTAGCCGTCCGTACACGATGACGCGGGTCGCGCGGCGTATGTCCGCGGTGACGAAGCCGTTCACAGCAGGTCCGGTTCGACGGGGCGGAAGGTGATCTCGGAATCGAGGCCCGAGCCCACGACGGCCAGGTCGCACATGAGCGCGGCCACGTTGACCGGCTCGGGGATGTCGACGTCGGCGATGAGCACGTAGAGGCGTCCGGTGAGCCGGGTGCTCATGCCGGTGATGTTGCCGCCGACCGAGGCGAGCGCGCCGCTGACGGCGGAGATGATGCCCGGCCGGTCGGGGCCGTGGAGGGTCAGCACGTAGCCGAGCCCCCCGGCCTGGCAGCCGAAGTGGCGGCGGGCGTCGACGGCCGAGGTGGTCACCACCAGGTCGAGGGTGTCCAGCTGCTTGACGAGCTGCTCCGAGCTGAGGTCGCCCGAGACCAGCAGCATCATCGCCACGTGGCCGCCGAGCAGCGTCATCGTCGAGTCCTGAATGTTCGCCCCGCAGTCTGCGAGCGAGCCGGTGACCGCGGCGATGACGCCGGGCCGGTCGACGCCGAGCACGGTCACCGCAGAGAGCCCCACCCGAGGATCCCCTCTCGTCCGAGATCTCACTGGCGCCGAGAAGCCCCGGCGCGAGGACGCCGGGGCGTTGCCGTACCGCGGCTAGCGGTTGGTCGTCGCCACGGCTGCCCTGAACCCGTCACGCGGGTGTTCCATCTCACCCAGGGAGATGGTCTCCCGCTTGAAGAACAGCGCGAGGGTCCAGTCGACGACGACACGGACCTTGCGGTTCAGCGTCGGCACCCGCGACAGATGGTAGGTCCGGTGCATGAACCACGCAGGGAATCCGCGAAGCTTGACCCCGTAGACGTTCGCGACACCCTGGTGCAGGCCGAGACCGGCGACCGATCCGACATACTTGTGGCGGTATTCAACCAGCTGCTCGCCGCGCAGCCGGCGGACGATGTTGTCGGCGAGCACCTTGGCCTGGCGCACCGCGTGCTGGGCGTTCGGCGCGCAGTACTGGCCCGGGTTGGTGACGTCCGGCACGCCCGCCGCGTCGCCGGCCGCGAAGGCGTCGGAGGTGCCCGCGACGGTCAGCATGGTGGTCGTCTTGACCCGGCCGCGCTCGTCGAGCGGCAGGTCGCCGGCCTTCACGACCGTGCTCGGCTTGACCCCGGCGGTCCACACGAGGGTCTCGGCGTCGAACGCCGAGCCGTCGGAGAGCACCACGTGCCCGCCGACGCAGGACTCCAGGCGGGTGTCGAGCTTGACGTCGATCCCCCGCTCACGCAACTGCTCCAGCGTCCACTTGCCCATCTCGGGGCCGACCTCGGGCAGCACCCGCCGGGTGGCCTCGACGAGCACCCAGCGGATGTCGGACGGCTTGATGTTGCGGTAGTAGCGCGTCGAGTCGCGGGCCATGTCCTCCAGCTCGGCCAGCACCTCGACGCCCGCGAAGCCCGCGCCGACCACGACGAACGTGAGCGCGCGGCGCCGCACCTCGGGATCGTCGGTCGACTCGGCCACGTCCAGCAGGTGCAGCACCCGGTTGCGCAGCGCGATGGCCTCGCCCACGGTCTTGAGGCCGATGCCGATGTCGGTGAGGCCGGGGATCGGCAGGGTGCGCGAGATCGAGCCGGCCGCCATCACGATGAGGTCGTAGCCGATCCGCCGCGCCTCCCCTTCGGCGGGCTGGAAGGTGGCGGTGCGCTCGGCGTGGTCGACCTGGGTGACGGTGCCGTTGAGGATCCGGACCTTGGGCAGCACCCGCCGCAGCGGCGCGACCACGTGCCGGGGCGAGAGGTTGCCGGCCGCCGCCTCCGGCAGGAACGGCTGGTAGGTCATGTAGGACTGGGGGTCGATGATGGTGATGCGCACCTGTCCGTCACGCAGCTCACGGTGGAGTCTGCGCTGCAGTCTCAGCGCGGTGTACAGGCCGACGTAGCCGCCGCCGACGATCAGAATGTGCTTGGTCATCCTTCGGGCCCACCCTCATGGGAATGCTTGTGAAAGCTTTCACAAACAGCCTACGTCAGAGCCCTTCTTATTACCAATCCGTGACCTGTCACGCGTGTCACAGCGCCAGAGTGGCGGCTCTGGTGAAGATGTCGTCGAGCATCGGCCCCGTCACGCGGCCGGTGAACGTGTTCTGCTGGCTGGGGTGATAGCAGCCCATCAGGGTCACGGCCGCCTCGCCGTACGTCGCCGGGACCTCCACCCCGTGCCCGAACGGCGGCCTGCTGCGCGGCAGGCCGTAGCCGGCCTCCTTCAGGGCCGGCCACATGGCCTGCCAGGCGAACCCACCGAGCGCGACGACGACCCGCACGCTCGGCGCGACCATCGCCAGCTCGCGCGCCATCCAGGGCCGGCAGGTGTCGCGCTCGTCCGGCGTCGGCTTGTTGGCGGGCGGCGCGCACCGCACGGACGCCAGCATCCGCGCGCCGAGGAGCTTCTGCCCGTCGCCCGCGTGCTCGCTGGTCTCCTGTACGGCCAGGCCGCAGCGGTGCAGCGAGGCGAACAGCCAGTCGCCACTGCGGTCACCGGTGAAGATCCGGCCGGTCCGGTTGCCCCCGTGGGCGGCCGGCGCGAGGCCGACGATCAGGATGCGCGGGTGGTCGTCGCCCCAGCCCGCGATCGGCCGGCCCCAGTAGGTCTCGTCCGCGAACGCCCGCCGCTTCACCCGGGCGGTCTCCTCGCGCCACTCCACCAGGCGGGCGCAGGCACGGCAGACGGACATCCGGGCGGTGAGCTCCGCGAGGGTGGGGCTGGTGGTGGCGAGGCGGCGGACGTCTGCGGGGTCATGGGCGACCGGGGTGTCAGCGGTCGCCGGGTCGTCCGGCCAGCCGGTGCCGGGAGGTACGAAGCTCATGACATCGATGGTGCCCGATCAGCCGGACTTCCTCGGACCGGGGCCGAACGATCGCGGCAAAGGAAAAACCGGGCGGCGCCGCAGGGGCGCCACCCGGTCAGGTCGACCGGTCGGAGAGACCGATCAGGCGGACGGCGTGGCCGCCGGCGTCGGGGTGGACGCCGGCGGGCACGTCGCCGTGAACTGCGAAGCGCCCGACGAGGTCGCGTTGGGGCTGATGACGACGAGCTCGATCGAGCCCGAGGTCACCGAGGCACCGTGGGTGCCGCCCACGCCCCACTGCACGTCGAGGCTGCCGTTGACCTGGCGCTCGAGCGTGTTGTGGTCGCGCTTGCCGTTGACCACCCAGTAGTACTTGACGGTGGTCGGGCCGGTGCTGGTGAGGGTCGCCTTGAAGTCGACGCCGGGACCGCGCTTGTCAGCGCACATCTCGTTGCGCTGACCCGTCATCGAGACCGCCGAGACCGACACGGTCGGCTTCGGGGCCTCGCAGGCGGCGTAGGACTGTGTGATCGAGTCGCTGTTGCGCGGCCCGAAGACCGTCAGCGTGATCTTGCCGCCCTTGGTCGCGGCGCCGGTCAGGACCTTCTCCGGCAGCGTCACGGTGCGCTTGCCACCGTGGCTGAACACGGTGTCGCCCCTGAGGACGCGCTGGCCGTTCAGCGACCAGACGTACTCGACGCGGCCGGGGCCGGTCGACCGGACGACGGCGTGCGCGCCGACCTTGCAGCCGTCGTGGTTGGTCGCGGTGACCAGGTCGGTGACGGCGACGCGGGTGGCCGGAGCCTCGGACTTGCACAGGACCTTGTAGTGGGCCTTGTTGGAGTAGGCGCGGTCAGGGCCGAGCACCTGGAGCACCGCGTAGCCGTGCTCGCTGCTGCGCGGGGAGATGCCGAAGCCGACCTTCTTGGAGCGCCACACCTTGGTCTTGCCGTAGTCGACGACCTTGCCGTTGAGGATCCAGCGGTAGCGCACCCAGGACGGGTCACTGACCCTGATCAGGCCGGTGAAGTCGATCTTGGTGCCCGGAGTGCAGGAGCCGACGTAGGAACTCGGGCTCGCCCACGCGCGGACGGAGACCTTGGTGGCTTCCTCCAGCTCGATGACCTTGGCACAGGTGACCGAGAAGTAGCCCTTCTTGGAGGTCACCTTGCGCGGGCTGAGAACCTGTACGGCCTCCCAGCCCTTCTTGACGTCGTCCTTGAACGTGGCCGTCTGCTTGACCGTGACGGACTTCGTGCCGTGGCCCTTGATCCGGACGGTCTTGACCTTGCTCTTGGACCCGTCACCGTGCAGCCAGCGGTAGGCCAGCGTGGTCTTGCCGGTCGCCTTGACGCTGATCTTGGCGGAGACGTTGACCTTGATGGGACAGGCGCCCGCGTAGTCGCGCTGCGCGGCCTTGGGCGTGGAGACCGAGACCTTCGGCTGCGGCTTCTTCGGGCCGGCCTGGGCGGCGGCCGGACCGGCCTGGCCTACCTTCGGGCCGGCCTGGGCGGGACTGGCTGCCAGCGCCGCGACCATGCCGGCCAGCACGGCAGTGGAGGCGCCGAACGCCACCGCTTTCCGTACTAAGGGAGAGGACATCATTGGGAGAGTGCTCCATTCCGTGAGGGAAAAGATGCGCTCGGGAACGGTCGCCACGCCGACATCATCTGTGTCCGGCAATATGGCAAAGCCCCCGTAATGCTCCTTTACCTAAGCACAAAAGTGATCGCGCACTCAACTACGGCATGAATCCCGAAATGCCCCGATATGACCGTATTTTAGGTGATTGACCAGGCGATTCCGTCAAGAATGTCGTGCTCACTCACCACGACCTGCCGAAACCCGAAACGTCTCACAATCTGATCAAGAATGAGCGCACCCGTCCCGATGACGTCCACCCGTCCCGGATGCATCACGGGTATGCGGGCCCGCTCGTCATGGGTCATCGCCAGCAGCCGGCGCGTGACGTCGTGCACCTGATCCGCGGCGATGCGCGAGTGGTGGATCCGCTCCGGGTCGTAGGCGGGCAGGTCGAGCGCGATGCCCGCGACCGTCGTCACCGAGCCGGCCAGCCCCACCAGCGTGTGGGCCTCCTGGACCGGCACCGCCTCCGCCACCCGGTCGAGCGCCGCCTCGATGTCGGCCACCACCGCCTCGATCGCGGTCGCCGACGGCGGGTCGCCCGCGTCGCGCAGGCGCCGCTCGGTCAGCCGCACGCACCCGATGTCGACCGAGATCGCGCCGTCGACGTGTCGCGAACCGACCACGAACTCGGTCGAGCCGCCGCCGATGTCGACCACCAGATAGGGCGGCAGCGGGCCCTGCGGCAACCCGGTCTCGGGCGACAGGCTGAGCAGCCCCCTGGTCGCGCCCGTGAACGAGAGTTCGGCCTCCTCGCCGCCGGTGACCACCTCGGGCTCGACTCCGAAGATCTCGCGCACGCCGTCGACGAACTCCTGCCGGTTGGCCGCGTCGCGGGTCGCGCTGGTGGCCACGACCCTGGTGCGCCGCACGCCGTGCTGGTCGATGAGCTTGCGGTAGCCGCGCATCGCGCCGAACGTCCGCTCCAGCGCCTCGGGCGCCAACCGGCCCGTCTCGTCGACCCCCTGACCCAGCCGGACGATCTCCATCAGCCGCTCGACCTCGACGAGCGTGTCATCGGAGACATCGGCGATCAGCAGGCGCACCGAGTTGGTGCCACAGTCGACAGCGGCTACACGCATGGTCCGTCACTCCACCAGTCGGGGAGGGCGTCGAGCGCCTCCCTGCCGAACGGGTTGGCGCCGGGGACGGCCAGCTCGTGCGCGACGAGCGCGTGCAGGCACTTGACCCGCAGCGGCATCCCCCCGGTGCTCTGCATGCCGCGCGGCAACGGCTCCACGCCCTCCTCCTCGGCCACCTTGTCGCGCCTGGCGACGTAGTCGTCGTGGGCCGCCTGGTAGGCGGCCGCCAGCTCGGGGTCGGTGGCCAGTCTGGCCTGCATCTCCCGCATCAGGCCGGAGCCCTCCAGCGTGCCGATCGCCGAGGCCGCCTTGGGGCAGGTCAGGTAGTAGAGCGTGGGAAACGGCGACCCGTCGGGCAGCCGCGGCGCGGTCTCGACCACGTCGGGATTGCCGCACGGGCACCTGTGGGCGACCCCGCGCAACCCCCGGGGCGGACGCCCGAGCTGCCGGCGCACCGCCTCGACGTCGCTCTCGGCCGGGGTCTCGCTACTGTTCAACACTCTCCTTCTCTCCTGTGCCCGCCCGCAGGCCGGTGCCCGAATCAGCGGCCGTGACGGACGTCCAGAGCGTTTGGTACCACGGCGGCAGCGGGGCCGGCTGCTTGGCCGCCGCCTGCCCCTTACCCAGCCCGGGGTCCGTCACCACGAAACACTTCTCGCCGGAGCCGCAGTAGTGGAGCCGCTCCTTGGCGGTGCGCTTGATCCAGTTGGGATCCTGGATCTGACGCGCCTGGGCGTCCAGGATCCGCCGCTCGGCCTCGACCTGATCCTTCTCCGCCCGCAGCTCCGCGATGCCGCGCCGCTGGGCGATGTATTCGCGCACAGGGTAGGCCAGGCTCATCGCGATCGCGCACACCACGACCGCGATGATCGCGGCCCGTCCGGTCAGCTGTGGTCTCTTCGCCAATGCCGCACTCCCCTTGGTAGCGGGCTCGCGGTGGACCGCCACCGCGAGCCGTACCCGAAACTAGCGCCGGAACCGCGGGAAGGCCGCGCGACCCGCGTAGCGTGCGGCCTCGTCGAGGGTCTCCTCGATGCGCAGCAACTGGTTGTACTTGGCCACCCGGTCGGAGCGGGCGGGGGCGCCGGTCTTGATCTGGCCGCAGTTGACGGCCACGGCCAGGTCGGCGATCGTCGTGTCCTCGGTCTCGCCCGAGCGGTGGCTCATCATGCAGCGGTAGCCGCTGCGGTGGGCCAGGTCGACCGCGTCGAGCGTCTCGGTCAGGGTGCCGATCTGGTTGACCTTGACCAGGAGCGCGTTGGCGGTGTCGTGCTCGATGCCGCGGGCCAGCCGCTCGGGGTTGGTCACGAACAGGTCGTCGCCGACGAGCTGGACCCGGTCGCCGAGCGCCTCGGTGATGGCCTTCCAGCCGGCCCAGTCCTCCTCGTCGAGCGGGTCCTCGATGGAGACGAGCGGGTAGTTGTCGACCAGGTCGGCGTAGAAGGCGACGAGCTCCTGGGCCGACAGGCCCTTGCCGTCGATCGTGTAGACGCCGTCCTTGTGGAACTCGGAGGCGGCCACGTCGAGCGCCAGCGCGACGTCCTCGCCCGCCGTGTAGCCTGCCCGCTCGATCGCGACCAGGATCAGGTCGAGCGCGTCGCGGTTGGACGGCAGGTTGGGCGCGAACCCGCCCTCGTCGCCCAGCCCGGTCGCGTAACCCTTCTCCTTCAGCACGCCCTTGAGCGCGTGGTAGACCTCGGTGCCCATGCGCACGGCCTCACGGAACGTCTCGGCCCCGATCGGCGCGATCATGAACTCCTGGATGTCCACGTTGGTGTCGGCGTGGGCGCCGCCGTTGAGGATGTTCATCATCGGCACGGGCAGCAGGTGGGCGTTGGGCCCGCCGAGGTAGCGGAACAGCGGCAGATCGGCGCTGTCGGCGGCGGCCTTGGCCACGGCCAGCGAGACGCCCAGGATGGCGTTGGCGCCCAGCTTCGACTTGTTGGGCGTCCCGTCCAGGTCGATCATGATCTGGTCGATGATGCGCTGGTCCTCGGCCTCAACGCCGTTGACCTCGTCGAAGATCTCGTCGGTGACGGCCAGCACGGCCTTCTCGACGCCCTTGCCGGCATAACGCTCGCCGCCGTCACGCAGCTCGACCGCCTCGAACTGGCCGGTCGACGCGCCACTGGGCACCGCCGCGCGGCCACTGCTGCCGTCGTCGAGCACCACCTCGACCTCAACCGTGGGGTTGCCCCGGGAGTCGAGGATCTCGCGAGCGTAAACGACCTCGATGGTAGCCACGGGATGCGCTCCTAAATCGAAAGGCAATATGCGTTCAGAGCCTATCGGTACGGTCTCACCCCGTCGGCGCGCCCGCCTTCAGGACTCGCGGCGGGACTCCCAGGCGTGCACCCGGTCGCGGTAGGAGCGGGCGGCGGCACGCAGCGCCGCCTCGGCGTCGATGCCGGCCTCCTGGGCGCGGCGGACGAGGTCGAACAGCTCGCGGCCGACCCCCTGGCCGACCGCGGCGGCCAGGGCCTCGGGCGCGCCCGCGCGCTCGGCGCGGCGGACGAGCTGGGCCGCCAGTGACAGGGCCGGCTGTCCGAGCGGCACGCCGTCCAGCAGCGAGGTCTCCTCGCCCTTCGCGGCCCGCTCGGCGGCCTTGATGGCCTCCCAGTTGTCGTTGACCTCGTCGGCGCTGTCGGCCCGCACCGAGCCGAACACGTGCGGATGACGCCGCACCAGCTTCTCGACGATCCCGGCGGCCACGTCGTCCATGTCGAAGTCGGCCGCCACCCGCGCGTGGAACACCACCTGCAGCAGCAGATCGCCCAGCTCCTCGCGCAGCGCCGGATAGTCGCCCTGCTCGATCGTCTCCAGCACCTCGTACGCCTCTTCGAGCAGGTACGGGACCAGCGACTCGTGGGTCTGCTTGCGATCCCACGGGCACTCCGCGCGCAGCCGGTCCATCACCGCGACCAGGTCGAGCACCCGGGCGCCCGGCAGGTCGTAGGAGCCCGGCACCACCTCGATCACCGGCGGCTCGTCCAGCGCGATCGCCGCGTGCCCGAGGTCGCGCATGAACCGCTCGTCGTCGTCGGCCAGCCACACCACGGTCTCGGTGACCGCCTCCGCCGCCAGCCGCCGGGGGTCGGGCGTGACGACCGTCACCTCGACACCCGCCTCGGCCAGGTAGGGCAGCTGCGGATGGTCCTCCGAGCCGGTCAGCACCCGGCCGGAGCGCAGCGCCTGCCAGGCCTGGTGACTCAGCAGGCCCGGCGCGATCCGCGGCGAGGTGGTGACGACGATCAGCGGCACGGCTATCCCTGCGGCTGCTGCGGCTGCTGGGCGGGCTCGGCGGCCTTGCCGAAGCGGCCCGCGTCGATGAACAGGGCCTGGTTCTCCTCCGAGCGCTGCTGGTTGATCTTCCCGTAACGCGGGTTGAAGGAGATCGAGATGGTCGAGGCCTCCTTCTGCAGCCGCTCGTTGCCGCGCTGCTGCGCCGCCTCGTCGGTGCCGCCGCCGTACTGCTGGAGCAGTTTCTGGATGCCGACCGAGATGCGCATGTAGTCGCGCCCCAGGCTCGGCGCCATGCCACGGGAGAGCATGTTCTGGTCGAGGGTGGCGCCCTGCTGCTGGGCGGCGTCGATGGCCTGGTCGACCTCGCCCTCGCTGATCCGCACCCCGGCCTTGCGCACGAGCTGCTCGGCCTGCTTGACGTTGGCCAGCTGGTAGAGCACGACCTCGGGCACGCTGCCCGGCAGCCCGATCTGGTTGGCCTGGATGCCTGCCTTGCGCAGCGCGGCCTCGTACTCCTTGACGTTTCTGCTCAGGTCACTCGCCGAGATGCGCTCGTTCCCGACGACGGCCGCGGCGCCCGCCTCCATGGGAGAGGAGCAGGCGGTCATCCCGACAGCCAGTGCGGCAGCGGCCACAGCCACTCGAATCGACTTCACATGCATCCCTTTCCGACAAAAACCGCCGCTAGCTTACCCGTGCTGGTTCCAGGAACATCGCCTCGACCAGGTCGCCGCACCATGTGAGCAACTCGAGGTCGCGCAGCGGCTGCCCGCCCAGCGGCTTGGTCTTGGGCACCGGCACGAGCAGCGTCTCCGCGGCCTGCTTGTAGATGGCCTTCTTGTAGAGCCGGTCGAGGCGTACCTGCTGCGACTCCTTGAGCCTGACCGGGCCGAACTTGATGTTCTGGCCCTGCAGGGTGACGTCGGTGAGCCCGGCCCGGCGGGCCTCGATGCGGAACCTCGCCACCTCCAGCAGGTTTTCCACCTCGACCGGCGGCTTGCCGTAGCGGTCGGTGAGCTCGTCGCGCACCTCGTCGATGTGGACGCGGGCCGAGATGGCGGCGATCCGCCTGTATGCCTCCAGCCGCAGCCGCTCGGAGGTGACGTAGTCGTGCGGAATGTGCGCGTTGATCGGCAGCTCGACCTTGACGTCGAGTTGCTCCTCGGGCGCCTCCTCGCCGGACAGCTTGGCCTTCTGCTCCTGCACGGCCTCGGCCATGAGCCGGACGTAGAGGTCGAAGCCGACGCCCGCGATGAAGCCCGACTGCTCGGCGCCCAGCACGTTGCCGGCGCCGCGGATCTCCAGGTCCTTCATCGCGACGTACATGCCCGCGCCCATCTCGGTGTGCTGCGCGATCGTCGCCAGCCGCTCGTGCGCGGTCTCGGTGAGCGGCTTCTCCGGCGGATAGAGGAAGTAGGCGTAGCCCCGCTCCCGGCCGCGCCCGACCCGGCCCCTGAGCTGGTGGAGCTGGGACAGTCCGTAGTTGTCGGCCCGGTCGACGATCAGTGTGTTGGCGTTGGGCACGTCGAGCCCCGACTCCACGATCGTGGTGCAGACCAGCAGGTCGTACTCACGCTCCCAGAAGCCGACCATGATCTTTTCGAGCTGCTGCTCGTTCATCTGCCCGTGGGCCACCGCGATGCGGGCCTCCGGCACCAGCTCCCGCAGCCGCGCGGCCACCCGGTTGATCGAGGCCACCCGGTTGTGCACGAAGAAGACCTGGCCGTCGCGCATCAGCTCGCGCCGGATCGCGGCCCCGATCTGCTTCTCGTCGTACGGCCCCACGAAGGTGAGGATCGGATGGCGCTCCTCCGGCGGCGTGAGGATGGTCGACATCTCCCGGATGCCGGTGAGGCCCATCTCCAGGGTGCGCGGGATCGGCGTGGCCGACATGGCCAGCACGTCGACCTGGGTGCGCAGGTGCTTCATGGCCTCCTTGTGCTCGACGCCGAAGCGCTGCTCCTCGTCGATCACGATCAGGCCGAGGTCCTTGAACCGCACCTCGGGGCTGAGCAGCCGGTGCGTGCCGATGACCACGTCCACGGCGCCGGCGCGCAGCCCTTCGAGCGTGCCCTTGACCTCGGCGTCGGTCTGGAAGCGCGAGACCGGCTTGAGCGTCACCGGGAAGCTGGAGAAGCGCTCGGTGAACGTCGACATGTGCTGCTGCACCAGCAGTGTGGTCGGCACCAGCACGGCCACCTGCTTGCCGTCCTGCACGGCCTTGAACGCCGCCCGCACGGCGATCTCGGTCTTGCCGTAGCCGACGTCGCCGCAGATCAGCCGGTCCATCGGGACACCGCGCTCCATGTCGCGCTTGACCTCGTCGATGGCCTCCAGCTGGTCGCCGGTCTCGGCGTAGGGGAAGGCGTCCTCCATCTCGCGCTGCCATGGCGAGTCGGCGCCGAAGGCGTGGCCGGGCGAGGCCATGCGGGCCGAGTAGAGCCGGATCAGCTCACCGGCGATCTCCTTGACCGCCTTCTTGGCCCGGGACTTGGCCTTGGCCCAGTCGGCGCCGCCCATCCGGTTGAGCGTGGGGGCCTCGCCGCCCACGTAGCGGGTCACCTCGTCGAGCTGGTCGGTGGGCACGTAGAGGCGGTCGCCCTTGGCGTACTCGATGACCAGGTATTCGCGCGTGGCGCCCTGGACGGTGCGCTGGACCATCTCGACGTAGCGGCCGACGCCGTGCTGCTCGTGCACCACGTGGTCGCCGAGTTTGAGCTGCAGCGGGTCGACCATGTTGCGGCGGCGGGAGGGCAGGCGGCGCATGTCCTTGGTGGACGCCTTCTGGCCCACGAGGTCGAGATGGGTGAGCACGGCCAGGTCGGGGGTGACGAAGCCGTGCTCGATCAGGCCGGTGGTGACGTGGACGACCTGCCCCTCAGGCGCCTTGTCCAGATATTTCTCAAGACGGGCGGGAATGTCCACGCTCTTGAGGACCTCGACCATGCGCTCGGCCGGGCCGTGCCCCTCGCTCAGCAGCACGACGGCCTTGCCGTCCGCGAGCCAGCCCCTGACGTCGCCGAGCGCCCTCCTGGTGTCTCCCCGGTACGCCTCGGAGTCGTGGGCGTCGAGCTCGACCCCCGTGCCGAACGGCGCCATCGTCCACCACGGCTGCCCCAGCACACCGGCGTGGTCGCGGATCTCGTCGAGCCCGCGGAAGGCCGCCGCGCCGAGGTCGATCGGCGCCTCGCCGCCCGCCGCCGCGTTGATCCACGACGCCTCCAGGAACTCCTGGGACGTACGCACCAGCTCCTCGGCCCGGCCCCTGATCCGCTCGGGATCGCACACGAACACCGCGGCCCTGGCGGGCAGGTGGTCGAGCAGCAGGTCCATCTCACCCGCCAGCACGGGCGCGAACGCCTCCATGCCCTCCACCGGCGCGCCCTCGGCCAGTTGGTCGAGCACCTCGGCCAGCGCCGGGTAGCGCCCGGCCAGCTCGCGCGCCGCCGCCCGTACCTCGGGCGTCAGCAGCAACTCACGGCAGGGCGGCGCGAACAGCCCGTCCTCGGCCGCCTCCAGCGAACGCTGGTCGGCCACCTTGAACCAGCGGATCTCCTCGACGGTGTCGCCCCAGAACTCCAGCCGCAGCGGGTGCTCCTCGGTGGGCGGGAAGACGTCGAGCAGCCCGCCGCGCACCGCGACCTCGCCACGCTTCTCCACCATGTCGACCCGGTGATAGCCGTTGCCCACCAGGTCGTCCACGACGGTTTCGAGGTCGGCGTCGTCGCCCGCCCTCAGCCGGATCGGCTCCAGGTCGCCGAGACCCTTCACGATCGGCTGCAGCAGCGCGCGCACCGGAGCCACGACCACGCTGAGCGGCCCGGCCGCCGAGTCGCCCTTGACCGGGTGGGCGAGCCGGCGCAGCACGGCCAGCCGCTGGCCCACGGTGTCGCTGCGCGGCGAGAGCCGCTCGTGCGGCAATGTCTCCCAGGCCGGGAAGACCGCCACGGAACTCGGCTCGATGAGGCTGGTCAGAGCGGAGGCCAGGTCTTCGGCCTCACGGCCGGTCGCGGTCACCGCGAGCACGGTGCGCTGGTCGTGCCCGGTCAGCGCGGCCACGCCGAACGGGCGCAACGCGGAGGGCGCCACCAGCGAGACGTCGCCGCCCTCTTCGAGCGCGGCGGTCAGTTTCGGGTCGGCGGCAACAAGGTCAAGTAGCCCGGAAAGACTCATCAGATACGCCCACAGCCCCACGACGGCAACACGATTACCCCCGGCCGGGACAGGTCGCGGGGGTGTAGTTCTCCAGGGTACTGGCCGCCTCGGCCCGCACGACCGCGTACCCCGCCACAGAAGGCCAACGAACCGTCAGAACCAGCCGAGCGGCCATCCGCTGTCGCCCGCCGCGTCGAGGTCGGCCTTGCCCGCGTACACGCGGTCGTCCACGGTCCCGGAACGCTGACAGGGGGAAATCCCTCACTAATCGTGATAGCTCGACTACTCTAAGCGACATGTCTGAAGTGCGGTCGGTCGCGCCTGAAGGCGGCCTCTTCGATCAACGGATCCGCGAGCACTGGGCCGGTCAACTCGGCAGGCGGCTCGACCTGCTGATCGCCGGATGCGCGCACGACGAGCCGCTGGCCCTCGACCGGATCGAGACCCGGCTCACCGGGGTCGACGAGGATCTGCCGGTGATCAGGAGCGTGGTCGAGGAACGAGCCGACCTGGTCACCTGGTCGCTGGGCGACCTGCGGTCCGCGCCGGTGCCGCCCAGGTCGGTGGACGTGATCCAGCTGTCGTTCCTGCTCGAACGCATCCACCACGCGGAGCTGGTCTTCGACCGGCTGCTCCAGGCGCTGCGGCCCGGCGGGCTGGTGCTGCTGCGGATGCGCGACCGCAAGTCGGCCTACGGCCTGTGCGACCGCCTCACGCCGGGGTGGCTGCGTCGTGCGCTCTGGCGCCACCTGGTGGCGGACGGCACGCCCGGCCCGCTGCCCGCCGTCTACGAGCCACTGACCTCGTACGACGGCATCCACGCCTTCTGCCTCAGCCGCGGCCTGCAGATCACCGACGACGAGACCAGGACCAGCGGCCCCGCGCTGGGCCGCCTCGGCCGCACGGCCGTCACGCTGGCCGACCGGCTGAGCCGCGGCCGTCACCCCTCGTCACACGACGAGATCACCATGGTCATCAGGAAGCCGCAGAACCACTTCGCACGTCTCATCTAGTGACACACTATGACGGTCACGTAGCCGGAGCACTTGGGATCTGAACGTGGAGCACACCCCCGACGCGTACGAGCTGGCCGATCTCGAGCTGCTGCTGTCCGGAGCGTTCCAGCCCCTTTCGGGGTTCCTGGGCCACGACGACCTGCACACGGTCACCGAGCGCGGCACCCTCGCCGACGGCACCCCCTGGCCGGCGCCGGTCACGCTGCGTCTGCCCACCGACGTCTCCCCCGGCTCTCCCGGCTCTCCGGGTTCCCCGGGCTCCCCCGGCGACGAGGTCACGCTGCTCGACCCCGAGGGCGTGCCGCTCGCCGTCCTCACCGTGACCGAGCACGAGCCCGACGGGCTGACCGCCGGTCCGGTCCGCGGCCTGGGCGCGCCGGAGCACGGCCCGTTCGCCCGGCTCCACCGCACCCCAGCCCAGGTGCGCGAGGCCCTCGGCGGGCGCCCGGCGCTGGTCGTGACGATGCGCGGGCCGCTCGACGACCTCACCGAGATCACCGCCACCGCCAAGGAGCTCGACGCGGTGATCGTGCTGCTCCCCCTCTCGTACGGCGAGCCGGGCCCGTCGGTGGTCAGGGCGGCGCTGCGGGCCAGAGACCACCTGCCCGAGGGCACCCTCGTCGTCCCGGTGCCGCTCGCGCCGCGCGAGGAGCCCGAGATCGACCTGGAGCTGCGCGAGCACGTCGCCACCGCCTACGGCGCGACCGAGCACCTGGCCGGCCCCGAGCCGGTGCGCATCCCCGGCCCGCCGCACCGGCGCGGCCTCGTGGTGTTCTTCACCGGCCTGTCCGGCTCGGGCAAGTCCACCGTCGCCCGCGGCCTGCGTGACGCGCTGCTGGAGCTGGGCACCCGCACGGTCACCTACCTCGACGGCGACGTGGTGCGCGCCCTGCTGTCCAAGGGCCTGACGTTCTCCAAGGCCGACCGCGACCTCAACATCCGGCGCATCGGCTTCGTCGCCGCCGAGGCGGCCCGCCACGGCGGCCTGGCCATCTGCGCGCCCATCGCCCCCTACGAGGCCACCCGCGCGGAGGTGCGCGAGCTGGTCGAGTCGGTCGGCGCCGACTTCCTGCTCGTGCACGTCTCCACCCCGCTGGAGGAGTGCGAGCGCCGCGACCGCAAGGGCCTGTACGCCAAGGCCCGCGCCGGGCTCATCCCCGAGTTCACCGGCGTCTCCGACCCCTACGAGGAGCCGGACGACGCCGGCCTGGTCATCGACACCACCCACCTGTCGATCGAGGCGGCGGTCTCCCAGGTGCTGGGCGCGTTGCGGGCCGGCGGCTGGGTGCGCTGACCGGCGAGGGTCAGGGCAGCGGCACCCGGGTCGAGCGGAAGTGCGGGTCGCGCGCGAGCGTGGTGAACGCCCTGCCGGTCGTCGGCTCGGTGTCGAAACTGGTGTTGCCGCGCGGCGCCTGGGGTGAGTCGAAGTAGATCAGGGCCTTGATCTGCGGATAATTGCGGATCTGGGTGCGTACGGAGTGGTAGAAGGCGCCCTTGGGCGAGCCGGCGTCCTCGAACACGCCCCACTCGGCCACCATGACCGGCTTTCCGGGAAAACGCAGTTGCATCCACCGGTAGAAGCCGGGCCAGCGCGGGAAGTCGGGCCGGGTCTTGTTGACCAGGCCGGCGAAGTCGCGCACGTCACTGTCGGCGTAGGGGTCCATCGCCACCCAGTCGACCACGTCGTCGCCCGGGTAGAGCTCCTCGAACCAGGCCTTGGCCGCCCAGTTGGGGGCGCCCATGTAGGTCATGACCGTGACCGCGTTCTTCACGCCCTTCTCGCGCAGCCGGAGCACGACGTGGCGGTACATGGCCGCGTAGTCGGCCGCCTGCATGCCCGACCCCTGTCCGGCGCGGACGTCGTTCTCGGGCTCGTGGTGGATGGTGAGGAAGAACCGCTCGGGAAACGTACGCCGGATGTAGGCGGCCAGCCGGTCGATCCGGTGATCGAGGGCTCCGCCGGCGATCTCCGCCCAGGTGTGATCGAACGACGGCTTCCAGTTGATCAGCAGCAGCCTCGGGCGGGCGGGGTCGCGGGCCAGCCGGATCTCCCGGTCGGTGGGGAACAACTCACTGGTGCGGTGATAGACGTGCACCACGTCGGCGTGCGTGCTCATGCGCTGCTCCGCGCTCCGGATGGCCTGGTCCACGGGCACGCCGGTGAAGATCTCGGGCGCCATGCCCCACCAGGCGCCGCAGGACGGGATGAGCTTGTCGGTGACCGTACAGGCGGCCTTGCCCTTCCTGGGCTTGGGGTCGACCGGGGACGCCACCCCCTCACGGGTGTCCGCTGTGCCCGAACACCCGGTCAGCCCAAGGCCCGCGACCAACACGGCGACCAGCCCTATCAGCAGAATCATGCCCTTTTTGTTGGACATAAACGAAATGTCTTTTAGCATCAGCACCCTCCGCCCCCTTTTCCCAGGACCCCCGCCCTGTCAATGCTGAACCATGCCACGCCGTTTCCATGACGTCAGCCGGTGTTGGTGTTCCGGCTGGTGACACCAGCTGCAATCCGACCCGAAATTTCGTCCGAATTCGCATTATCGGAGGGCGAATCCTAGGCGGGACCGGAGAAAATCTTCCGTAATAAGCTTGGGCGATATCTGCCCGGCCTATAGTGGGCGGGCGCCTCGACATGTGACGCTGAGTCGCCACACGATGACAACGCGCACACCCCTGGGAGCCTCATGAGCCTGTCGCCGGACTTCCCGGCCCACCGCTCCGGCACCGGTCTCGGCGAGCACTTCGCCCTGCTGCGCAGGCGCTGGCAGCACTTCCTGGGCTTCGTCCTGGCCGGCGGCCTGGCCGGCCTGGTCCTGCTGTGTGTCGTGCCGTCCGCCTACACCGCCACCACTCAGGTCCTGGTCACGGCGGTCGGTGCGCAGGAGCAGAGCAACCAGGTGACCGCCCGGCAGCGCGAGCCGCTCAACCTCGACACCGAGGCGCAGGTCGCGCAGTCGGCCGTGGTGACCGCCAAGGCCGCCGAGCTGCTGCGCACCATCACGCCCGAGCCGGTCGAGGTGACCGTGCCGCCCAACTCGGCGGTGCTGTCGATCTCCGTGACGGCCGCCGACCCGGCCACCGCGGCGGCCCAGTCGCAAGCCTATGCCGACGCCTACCTGGCGGTCCGCGCCGAGAGCGCGCAGGCGGCGATCACGCTCCAGCAGAAGGCCATGCTGGCCAAGCTCAAGCAGGTCAACACCGACCTCGACACCGTGGTCAGAGAGCTCCCCACGCTGCCCGCCGGCACCGCCGAGCACACCCTCGCCCAGCACCGGCAGAGCGTGCTCAACCGGCAGGCCTACAGCCTGACCACGAAGTACGACGCCCTCAAGACGCTCACCGTGTCCCCGGGCTCGATCCTCAGCCAGGCCGTCCCGCCGGAGCGCCCCAGCTCCCCCAGCCTGCCGCTCTATCTCGGCACCGGGCTGATGCTGGGGCTCCTTCTCGGCGCCGCGGGGGCCGCCCTGCGCGACCGGCTCGACACCCTGCTGCGCACCGCCGCCGACGTCGAGCGGCTGACCGGGCTGCCGGTCATCGCCGACCTGCCGCACCGCCCCGACCACGGCGCGCTGCACGACCTGGCCTCCACTGTGATCGCCGGCTGCCAGGGCAAGCGGCTCCTGGTCAGGGCGGTGCCCATCGGGTTCGCGGCCGCGGCCGTGGCCGGCCCGCTCGCCGACGCCACGCTGCTGACCGTGCTCGACGGCTCCGACGTGGGCGACCTGGCCAGGGCCGACGCCGCGGTGCTGGTCGTCGGGCTCGGCCGCGCCACCTCGGCGGACGTCAGGGCGGCGGTCCGCCCGCTGGCCAGGCAGCACGTGCCGATCATCGGCGTCCTCACCGCCGTCCGCGAGCCGGTGTTCCCTCCGACCGTGACCACCCGCTCCCACTCCTCCCTCGGCAAGCTCGTGGCCGGAGCCGAGCTCGATCCCGGCATCAACCCCGAGACCAGCCCCATGCAGGCGCTGCCGCATCCGCCGGGCACGCTGACGTGAGAGGCCCCGCCTGGCCCATCGCCGCGCTGCTCGTGGGCTATCCCGTGTGGTGGGGCCTGGGGTTCGGCGGGCTCGCGGTGATCGTGCTGGCGGTGCCGATGGCGGTCGTCCTCTGGCGGCGCAGGCCGATCAGGGTGCCGCGTGGGTTCGGGCTGTGGCTGCTGCTGCTGGCCGGCTACGGGCTGAGCGCGCTGATGCTGTCGGAGATGCCGCCCGACACCTACGGCGAGTTCGGGGCGGGCCGCGTCATCGGCTACCTGATGCGGCTCGCGCTCTACGTGTCGATGCTGGTCATGGTCCTCTACCTGGGCAACCTGAGCGAGCGCGAGCTGCCCCAGCTACGGCTGGTACGGATGCTCGGTGTGCTGTTCGTGACCACCGTGGCGGGCGGGCTGCTCGGGGTGTTCTTCCCGAGCTTCTCGTTCACCTCACCGCTGGAGCTGGTGCTGCCCGACTGGATCGGCGGCAACTCGTTCGTCCAGAACCTGATCCACCCCACCGCTGCGCAGACGCAGAAGGTGCTCGGCTACGCCTCCCCCCGCCCGGAAGCACCGTTCGAATGGGCCAACGCCTGGGGCAGCAACGTGTCGGTGCTGCTGATCTGGTTCGTCGTCGGCTGGTGGGCCCACGGGGGACGGCAGCGCAGGGCCGTGGCGGTCGTGCTCATGGGCCTGGCGGCCATCCCGATCGTCTACTCCCTCAACCGGGGGCTGTGGATCGGGCTCGGGCTGGGCGCCCTCTACCTGGTCGTCCGGGTGGGCGGCCGGACGAGGCTCGCGGTGTGCGCGGCGGCCGTGACGGGAGCCCTGGTGTTCGCGTTCAGCCCGCTCGCCGCGCTGGTCGCCCAGCGGCTGGACAGCCCCCACTCCAACGACATCAGGGCCTTCACCGTGTCGGCGACGATCAGCGCCGCCAGTCACTCTCCGCTGATCGGCTACGGCAACACCCGCAACGCGATGGGCAACCACCGCACGATCACCACGGGCAAGACGGCCTGGTGCGGCGGCTGCGGCCACCCGCCGCTGGGCAGCGACGGGCAGCTCTGGCTGCTGATGATCACCCAGGGCTTCGCCGGGGCGGCGCTGTACGTGGCGTTCTTCGTCGGCGCGATCCGCCGCCACTGGAACGACCGCAGCCCGGTCGGGCTCGCGGGAGTGCTGGTGATGGCCCTCGTACTGCTCTACATGTTCGTCTACGACGGGCTCGTCACGCCGCTCATCCTCTATCTCATCTCCTTCGCCCTTCTGTGGAGGAACCGTTCGTGAACGACGCGAAGATCCGGCTGCGCTATCTCGACGAGACCGTGCGGCTGCTCCATCCCGGCTCCGGCTCGCCCCGGGCCTACAGCGTGCTGCCGCACCGGCTGCTGCCGCGCCGCCTGGCGCCCCGCCGTTGGTGGCATCCCGGCCGCAAGGTCGTACTGGCCGCCGAGGGGTCGATCGCGGCCCACCTGAGCGAGGTCCTGGGCGCCCCGATCGAGACCGTGCTCCACGTACGCCCCGCCCGGCGGGCCAACCGCAAGCCGATCCTGGAGGCCTGGTCGGGTGGCGAGCGCCTGGCGTACGTGAAGATCGGCGACACCTCGCGGGCCCGCGAGCTGGTCGCGCACGAGGCCGCCGCGCTGCGGAGGCTGGCCGACCAGGCGCTCAAGACCGTCGTCGCGCCGGCCGTGCTGCACCACGGCCGCTGGCGCGATCTGGAGGTGCTGGCGCTGTCTCCGCTGCCGGTCAGGCGCGGCCGGGTCTCCGCCACGCTGCTCACCGACGCGGTGAGGGAGATCGCCGCGACCGGCGGCCCGGCGGGCGCCGCCTGGCATGGCGACCTGTCTCCGTGGAACATCTCCCCCTCCGCCGACGGCCGGCTGCTCGTCTGGGACTGGGAGCGCTACGCGGTCGGCGTGCCCTGCGGGTTCGACGCCCTGCACCACCTCTTCCAGCGCGCACTGCGCCGGATGGACCCGGCGACGGCCGCGCGCGCCTGCCTCGCGCAGTCCGTCGGCGTGCTCGCGCCGTTCGGGCTGTCGGCCGCGCAGGCCCGGCTGACCGCGCTGCACTACCTCATCGCGCTGGCCGACCGGCACGCCGCCGACGGCCACTCCCCGCTCGGCTCCCCGGACGTCTGGCTCAACCCGCTCCTCGACCACCAGGAGTTGCTCACGTGAAGGCCCTGAAGCAGTCGGTGCTGTCCGTCTCCCGGGCGGTGGGACGGTTCACGTCGGCCGCGCGACTCCTGCCGTCGTTCCTGATCGTGGGGGCGCAGCGGTGCGGCACCACCTCGCTCTACCGGGCGCTCGCGCAGCATCCGCTGCTGCTCAAGCCGGTGCTGCACAAGGGCGTCCACTACTTCGACGTCGGCTACTCCCGTCCGTTGTCCTGGTACCAGGCGCACTTCCAGCTGCGGATGAGCGCCGACCTGCTGACCAGCCGGTACGGTGCCCGGCCGCTGGCCTTCGAGTCGTCGCCCTACTACCTGTTCCATCCGCTGGCCGGTGAGCGCATCGCCGCCGACCTGCCCGGGGCGAAGCTGATCGTGCTGGTGCGCGACCCGGTCGAGCGGGCCTGCTCGGCCCATGCCCACGAGCTGGCCAGGGGGTTCGAGACCGAGTCGCACTTCGAGTACGCGGTCGAGCTGGAGGTCCAGCGGCTGACCGGAGCCGAGGAGAGCCTGCGGGCAGATCCCCACTCCGTCCACCACTCCCACCGCCACCACGCCTACCTGGCGCGCGGCCGCTACGCCGAGCAGCTCGACCGGCTGGAGCCGCTGTTCGGGCGCGAGCGGATCCTGGTCCTCGACAGCCACCGGTTCTTCGCCGAGCCCGAGCACGTCTACGACGAGGTGCTCGACTTCCTGGGGGTGCCGCGGCTGGGCTATCCGGAGTTCGAGCGGCACAACGGCCGGTCGCGGCCCAAGCCGCTGCCCGACTCGGTGCGGCAGGCGTTGAGCGACCATTTCGAGGTGTACGACACGCACCTGGTCCGCTGGCTGGGCGGTGACCCGTCGTGGCGTCGCTGACGGGGCTGGCGAGGGGCGGCGTCGCCGGGGTGACCGGGGCCACGACCAGCGCGCTGGCCCAGTTCCTGCTGGTCGTGGTGGTGACCCGGGCGTTCAGCGCCGAGCAGGCCGGCGCCTTCTTCACCGCCACGGCGCTGGCGCTGATGGCGGCCGGGGTGGCCAAGCTTGACGCGGGCAACGGTCTGGTGTACTTCATCGCCCGAGCCCAGGCGTCCGAATATCTCGGCATTTCCGGATATATCCGGGCGGCCCTCGTCCCCAGTGTGGCCGTGGCCCTGGCCGCGACCGTCGCCCTCCTCCCCCACCTCGGCCTCCTCGCCCTGGCGCTGCCCGCGATGGTCGCCGCCGACATCCTGCTGGCCGCCACCCGGGGATTCGGCGCCATGCGCCCCACCGTGCTGCTCGACGGCATGCTGCTGCCGGCCGGCCAGCTCCTGCTCGTGTCCGCCGCGGCCGTCGTCGCGGCACCCGGCTGGCTGCCCGTCGCGTGGGCACTGCCGTACCTTCCCGTGTTGCTGCTGGCCGCGGGCAGTCTGCGCGGCCGGGTGCCGCGCGCCCGCCACCTGGCCGGCACCGGCCGCGAGCTGTGGCGCTACACGGCTCCCCGGTCGGTGGCGGGCGCGATCCAGGCGGTGTTCCAGCGGCTGGACATCGTGATCGTCGCCCTGCTCGGCGGCCCGGCGCAGGCCGCCGTCTACACCGCGGCCACCCGCTTCAAGGTGGTCGGCCAGCTCGCCAACCAGGGTCTGGCGCAGGCCGTGCAACCGCGCCTGGTGCGCGCGCTGGCCGACGGCGAGCTGGCGCGCGCCCGCCAGCTCTACCAGGTCACGACCGTCTGGCTGGTGATGCTCACCTGGCCCGTCTGGCTTGGGTACGCCGCCCTGGCGCCGTGGCTGCTGCGCCTGCTCGGCTCGGAGTACGGCTCCGCGGCCCCGGTGGCCCTGGTGCTGGCCGCCACGATGATGGTCGCGACGGCCTGCGGAATGGTCGACGTCGTGCTCACCGCCGCCGGGCACACCACGGCCAGCCTGCTCAACCTCGTCGCGGCGACCGCCATCACGATCGCGCTCGACGTCGCGCTCATCCCGGCGCACGGCGCGCTCGGCGCGGCGCTGGGCTGGTCGGGCGGCATGCTGGCGAAGAACCTGCTGCCGCTCTGGCAGCTCCACCACCGCTACGGCCTGCGGCCCTTCGGCCGCCACAGCCTTGCCGCCCTGCGGATCCGCTCGTGGTCGGCGGCATGACCGGGCGTCCGCCGATCCTGGTGACGGGCCTGCCCCGGAGCGGCACGAGCTGGACGGGCAAGATGCTGGCGGCCGGTGGCGAGCTCGTCTACGTCAATGAGCCGCTCAACCCCCAGCACCCGCCCGGCCGCTGCCCCGGCGTGCTGCGGGCCGAGGTCACGCACCGGTTCCAGTACATCTGCGACGACAACTCCGCCACCTGGCTGCCCGCCTTCCGCGACACGACCGCGCTGCGCTACCGCTTCCTGCCCGAGCTCCGCGCCAACCGCTCGCCGTACGATCTCGCCCGCCTGCTCCGGTACGGCACCGCCTTCACCTGGGGCCGGGTGGCCGGGCGGCGGGCCCTGCTCGACGACCCGTTCGCGGTGCTGTCGGCCGGCTGGTTCGCCTCGCGGCTCGGCTGCCAGGTGATCGCCCTGGAACGTGACCCGGTGTCGTTCGTGGCCAGCTGGCAGCGGCTGGGCTGGACCGTCTACTTCCACGAGCTGCTCGAGCAGCCTCTGCTCGTCCGCGACCACCCCGAGCTGCTGGAGCTCCGCGCCCTCGTCGGCTCCCAGGACCACGTCGCCAAGGCCGCCGCGCTGTGGCGGGTGACGCACCGGATCCTGGCCCGCACCCCGGGCGTCCTGGTGACCACCTATGAGGGCCTGGCTGGTGACCCGGTGCCCGGCTTCCGGCGCCTGTACGACTACGCGGGCCTGACCTGGTCGGCCACCGTCGAGCGCCGGGTGAGCCGGGCGTGCGCCGGCGCCGGGACGGCCGAGCGAGGGTTCGTCTGGTCAGGCCTGTCACGCACCGCCTTTCGCCCGATGGACTCGCGCCGGGCCCTGGAAACAGCCGCCCGCGGCCTCACCCCCGCGCAGGTGTCACGGGTACGCGAGCTCACCACCTGATCGCCGCCGATGCTGACGCTGTGCGCCAAGGGCCTAGAGGGTGATGTCCTCGCCCTGTTTGAGGGCGGCGACCTCATAGGTCTCGGCCGAGGCCGCGTCCAGAAATCGGGAAAGCTCATCGGGCCGCGTGTCATAGAAGCCGTCGACCTGGAATCCGTCGTAGTGGATCGGCATCGCGATTTTCGCTCCCAGTAGGCGCGCGGCCACGGCCGCCTGGCCGGCGTCGAGCGAGGCCGGATAGGGGCTCGGGGGCTGACAGTGCGGGAAGCACACGATCGGCCCGTTGATCGGAGTGAGCACCGCGTCGAACGGCCCGAACCGGTGGGCGGCGCGCCACCAGTAGCCATGGAACATGCTGTCGCCCAGGTGTAGCACGCGCTTTCCGCCGGCTTCGATGGCCCAGGACACCTGCGGATCACCCAGAGTGTCGACGGCCGGAACGGCCGCGATCGTGAAGGGGCCGATCGTGACGGTTTCCCACAGCCCCATCGGCCTCCGGGACAGGTTCCATTCGTCGAGCTCGCGGTCGGCCTTGAGCGTCCACAGGTTCTCGTGGTCGTCGCCACCGAAGGACGCAGGATGCAACACCTGGCCATCGGGGCGGAGCGCTTCGGCCAGTGCCGCGGCATCGGTGTGGTCTCGATGCAGGTGCGTGCACAGCCCGGCGATCACGTCCCCCTCGGTACGCGGCCGGACGACCGTCGGCATAGGCGCCGACAACGGGGTGCCCTCCAACACTCCCTCCGGGCGACCGAGCAGGTCGATCACCACGCTGTGACCCTGCGCCTCCAGTTCCACCCCGGCCCAGCCCAGCCACCGAACACGCATCTCCCGGACTCCTTTAGCGTACGATCGTTCGTTGGCTGGTTAGCGTACGATCGTTTGCTAAACTCGTCAACCATGAGGAGATCCGCCGAGGCGGCCCAGCTGACCCGCGAACGAATCGTCGCCACCGGCGTGACGAAGGCCTCCACCGACGGCCTCTCCGCACTGACCATCGGCACCCTGGCCGAAGCTCTCGGCATGAGCAAGGCGGGCGTCGTCGGCCCCTTCGGCTCCCGCGCCGGACTGCAGTTCGCCGTTCTGACCAAGGCAACCGAGATGTTCATCGCCGCCGTCGTTGCGCCGAGCATGAAGGTGGATTCGGGTCTGCCGCGCCTGCGCGTGTTGATCGATCTGTGGTGCGGCTACCTGGACAGCAGCCCGTTCCCCAACGGCTGCTTCATCACCGCCGCGTCCTGTGAGCTGGATGGCCGACCAGGCGAGTTGCGGAGCTTTCTGCTCGCCACTGTGACCCGATGGCGGGCCTTCCTGCGCGAGCAGATCGTGATCGCGCAGGAAGCGGGCGACATCACCACGATGCTGGACGCGGACGATCTCGTGACGGCCCTGACAGGGATCGCGATGTCGGCCAACCAGGAGATTCAGCTACTCGCCGACGCCACCGCACCGGCGCGCGCACGGCGTCTCATGCTGGCCGCCATCACCCGATGAACGCAGTGACTCGCGGCCTACAGCCGACGCCGCCGGGCCCCGCGAAGCCACTCGGCCAGGCAGCCGCCGAGCAGCCGCAGCGCGAACGGCAGGTCGTCCACCAGATAGCGGCGGGCCAGCCGCCCCGGCTCACTCAACAGCCGGAACGACCACTCCAGCCCTGAACGCCGCATCCAGCCGGGCGCTCTGGGCACCGCTCCGGAGGCGAACGCGATGGCCGACCCACAGCCCACGAACCACGCCCCGGGCAGCCGCTCACGCAACCGCGCGACCAGGAGATCCTGCCGGGGGAAGCCGAGCCCGACGAACACCAGTCCGGGCCTGGCCGCCACGACCCTGCGCAGCACGCGCTCGCGGCCAGGACCGGTCTGGTCGAAGGAGTAGGGCGGCGACTCGACCCCGCAGACCTGCAGCCGCGGATAGCAGCCGGTGAGCTCGCGAGCCGCGGCGACGGCGACGCCGGGCGGCCCGCCCAGCAGGTAGATCGGCCAGCCCTGGCGGGCGGCCAGCTTGCTGAGCGACCAGATCAGGTCGGCTCCGGTGACGCGCTCGGGCAGCGGGGTGCCCAGCAGCCGTGCGGCCCACACGAGCGGCATGCCGTCAGCCACGACCAGGTCGGCGGAGTCGACCAGCTCCCTCAGTGCGGGGTCGCGGGCGGCCGACCGGCAGATGTCCACGTTCGGCGTGACGATCCGGCCACCACGCCCGGCCTCCAACTCGGCGGCGACCCACTCGACCACCTGAGACTCGGTCAGCGGATCGACCATGATGCCGGCGACGGCCACCCGTGCCACCGCCAGGGCCGGCGGCACTACTGGCGGGGCCGACGGCGTTTCGGCGGCGGCGAGTGGTGACCGGGCGGACACGGGCGGCGGGTCGGCGGACGTCGGCGCGATCCGTGGTGAGCTGGTCAAATGCCGTGCCCCCGGTCGTGCAGCAGGGCGAGGACGGCGGGCGCGGAAACGAGCCCGGTCGCCACGGCGAGCGCGAGCGGCACGCGCGGCTCGCCGGCGCGGGCGGTGAAGGCGCGCACCGCCCACCGCCCGGCCTGCCTCCGGTGGCCGAGCGCGGCGTGGTGGAAGGCGAGCTGGCCGTAGACCCGGGCCGCGCCGCGCGGGTCGGCTGCCAGCTCGGGGTGCCGGGCGAGCATCCACTCCAGCCCGGCGATGCGGTCGGCCCAGCGGGTGACGTAGTGGGAAGCCCCCCAGCGGACCCGGACAAGTGGACGGTCGACGTTGGCGATCGGCCGCCGTTTGGCGGCGCGCAGGGCGAGGTCCCAGTCTTCGTTCTGGCCGCCGGGGGCGCTCTCGGCCACCCAGTGGGCGCCGCGCCGGAACAGGAACGTGGACGCGTGCACCATCACCATGCGGGAGCGGACCAGGTCGTCGCGAGTGACCGTGCTCGTCCCGGCCAGTCGCGGCACCCGTCGGCGGCCGTACTCGACCTCGATGCCGCAGCTGGCGAACTCGGCGTCGCCGCTCTCCAGCACGGCGACCTGAGCGGCGAGCTTGCCCGGCAGCCACAGGTCGTCGTCGTCGCAGAACGCGACCAGCTCGGTGTCGCAGGCGGCGATGCCGGTGTTGCGGGCGCCCGGCAGACCGGGGGTGAGGGTGTTGGGCAGGACGCGGATCCGGCCGGACTCCAGCCCGGCGACCGACACCTCCAGCCCGGACTCCTGCCCGGCGGCCGAGCCGGCCTCCTTACCGGACACCTGCCCGGCCACCTGGGCGGCGACCGCCTCGGGAGCGACGCCGTCGGCCACGACGACCACGGAGGTCTCGCCGGGGTGGTCCTGGCTCGATGCCGCCAGGACGGCGGCGCGGAGCTGCTCGGGCCGGTCTCCCCGGGTGGGGATGACCACGCCGACAGATGGTCGCATCGTCTTTCTTCCTGATCGAGAGGTCACACCGCGATCCCGCGGTAGCCGTAGCGGGCTCTGAGCGGCCAGGTGAGCGCGGCGACCAGGCGACGGGGCCCGGAGCGCCAGGTGTCGTCCAGGGCCAGCTCGACCCGGCCCACTGTGAAGCGCATCGGGTTGCCGGAGGCGGTGTGGGCGGTGGTGAGGTGGGCGGTCGTGCCGGTGATGAACGACAGCTCGGTCCGCAGGCCCAGGCGCTCCGCCAGAGACGCCAGCGTGTCGCGCGGAGCGGCCAGCAGGTCCTCGTAGCGGACCCGGGTCACCTGGACCCCGCGGCGGGCGAGCAGGTCGAGGGCGAGGTTCTGGGCCGTCCAGTGGAGCGCGGTGCGGCCGGAGCCCCAGCGGGCCATCGGCCGGCCGTCCTCGGGCCGTGCCACGGTCCTGCGCCACGAGTGGGCGACGGCCCGCGGGTCGCGCACCACCTGGACGACGTGCAGATCGGAGCCGTCCGCCGCCAGGCAGTGGGCCAGGGAGGCGTGCTTGCTGGAATCGATCACCAGCCGGGCATCGGCCACCTCGGCCGCGGCGTCGTAGACGCGGCGGTAGGCCTGGACGTATTCGGCCAGATCGGGGTGGTCGATGCGGAGCACCCTGCGGGTGCGGTCGACCCGCTGCCGCAGGGTCAGCATCCGCTCGGCCAGCGAGCCGGTCCACCCTCCGAAGGCCCGCTCGCCGACCTTGCGCCAGAACGGGCAGTCGGGGAACGGCTCACCGCAGCCGCACGGCTCGCCGGCCAGCACGCCACGGGCCCACAGATGGGCCACCTCGCCGAGGGGAGCCACCCCGGGCAGCTCACCGAGCAACCGTTCGAGCAGGGTGCTGCCGCTGCGGCCGAGGCCGCCCAGGAAGACCACCCGCGTGGCGGTCGAAGGGTCGATCACAGATGACGCCTCAAGAAGATGAACACGGAACGTGGAGACTCTAGCGCGGAGAGTAATCATGCGATTCGTGAACGGTCTAAGGATCTACCTGGCGACAGGCGGAAACGCCGACGGCCCCCGGCGAGGCGGGGGCCGTCAGGGTGAACGAATCAGCGGACGTCGGTGATCATGCCCGCGCCGACCGTGCCGTTCGTGGCCTCGTCGACGAGGATGAAGCCGCCGGTGAGCCGGTTGCGCGCGTAATCGTCCACGAACAGCGGCTGGGTGATCCGGAGCGACACCCGGCCGATCTCGTTGAGGCCCAGCGAGGTGGCCTCCTCGTCACGGTGCAGCGTGTTGACGTCGAGGCGGTAATGGAGCTCACGCACCAGTGCGCGGGCCGTACGGGTGGTGTGCTTGATGGTGAGCTTGGTGCGCGGGGCCAGCTTGACGCTGTCGGCCATCCAGCAGACCATCGCCTCCAGCTCCTGGGCCACCTGCGGCTGGTTGTTGGGGCGGGCGATCATGTCGCCCCGGGAGATGTCGATGTCGTCCTCGAAGCGCAGGGTGACCGACATCGGGGGGAACGCCTCCTCCACCGGCCCGTCGAAGGTGTCGATCGAGGCGATCCTGGTGGCCAGGCCCGAGGGGAGGTGGACCACCTCGTCGCCGGGCTTCAGCACCCCGCCCGCGACCTGGCCGGCGTAGCCGCGGTAGTCGTGGAAGGCGTGGTCGGTCGCCTTCTGCGGGCGGATCACGTACTGGACCGGGAAGCGCACGTCGACCAGGTTGCGGTCGGAGGCGATGTGCACGTTCTCCAGGTGGTGGAGCAGCGAGGAGCCGTTGTACCAGGGCATGTTCTCGGAGCGGGACACCACGTTGTCGCCGTTGAGCGCGGACAACGGGATGAACGTCAGATCGCTGATGTTGAGCTTGGAGGCGAAGGCGGTGAACTCCTCGCGGATCTCCTCGAAACGTTCCTGGGAGTAGTCGACCAGGTCCATCTTGTTGACCGCGAGCACCAGGTGCGGGACGCGGAGCAGCGAGGTCAGGAAGGCGTGGCGGCGCGACTGCTCCAGCACGCCCTTGCGCGCGTCGATGAGGATGATCGCCAGGTCGGCCGTGGAGGCGCCGGTGACCATGTTGCGGGTGTACTGGATGTGCCCCGGCGTGTCGGCGATGATGAACTTGCGGCGCGGCGTGGCGAAGTAGCGGTAGGCCACGTCGATCGTGATGCCCTGCTCACGCTCGGCCCGCAGGCCGTCGGTGAGCAGCGACAGGTCGGTGTATTCGGTGCCGCGGTCGCGCGAGGTGCGCTCGACCGCCTCCAGTTGGTCCTCGAAGATCGCCTTGGAGTCGAAGAGCAGGCGCCCGATCAGCGTGGACTTGCCGTCGTCGACGCTTCCCGCCGTGGCGAAACGCAGAATGTCCATCGGTTTAGAAGTAACCTTCCCGCTTGCGATCCTCCATGGCGGCCTCCGAGGCGCGGTCGTCGGCCCTGGTGGCCCCGCGCTCGGTGATCCGGGTGGCCGCGATCTCCTCGATGATCTCCTCCACCGTGGCGGCCGTGGACTGCACGGCGCCAGTGCAGGTCATGTCGCCCACCGTGCGATAGCGCACCACCGCCTCGATGAGCGGCTCGTCGTCACCGCGGTGGACGACGTCGGCGTCGGGCAGCAGCATGCCGTCGCGCTCGAAGACCTTGCGGGTGTGGGCGAAGTAGATCGACGGGATCTCAATGCCCTCGCGCCGGATGTAGTCCCACACGTCGAGCTCGGTCCAGTTGGACAGTGGGAAGACCCGGATGTGCTCGCCCTTGCGGATCCGGGCGTTGTAGAGGTTCCACAGCTCGGGGCGTTGGTTCTTGGGATCCCACTGGCCGAAGTCGTCGCGGAAGGAGAACACCCGCTCCTTGGCCCGGGCCTTCTCCTCGTCGCGCCGGGCGCCGCCGAAGACGGCGTCGAACTCGTGGTCCTCGATCGCGTCGAGCAGCGTGGTGGTCTGCAGCCGGTTGCGCGAGGCGCGTCGCCCGGTGTCCTCGACCACTCGCCCGGCGTCGATCGAGGCCTGTACGCTCGCCACGATCAGCCGCGTGCCCAGCTCCTGGACGCGCCGGTCGCGGAACTCGATGACCTCGTCGAAGTTGTGCCCGGTGTCGACGTGCATCAGCGGGAAGGGGATGGGTGCCGGCCAGAAGGCCTTCTCCGCGATGCGGAGCATGACGATGGAGTCCTTGCCGCCGGAGAAGAGCAGACACGGACGCTCGAACTCCGCGGCCACTTCGCGCATGATGTGAATGGCTTCGGCTTCGAGCACGTCGAGCTGCGACGTCGTGTAGTCGCGCTGGAGCATGAGAGCTTCCTCCGGCGTTCTAGCGGTGCAGGTCCCGAATCCCGGCGAGCAAGGTTGACGCCAAGTCAGGTAGGGAAACCAGGATATCGGGTAGGGACGGGTCTGCTTGGTTGTAGGTCAGCGGTGAGCCGTCGATTCGGCTGGCGTGAGCCCCTGCCGCCTGCGCGACGGCCACCGGAGCGGCCGAATCCCACTCGTACTGGCCTCCGGCGTGCACGTACGCCTCGACCTCGCCGGTCAGCACGGCCGAGATCTTGGCGCCCGCCGACCCGATCGGCACCAGATCGGCGCCCACGAGGACGGCGAGCCGCTGCACGAACTCGGGCGGCCGGGTGCGGCTCACCGCGATGCGAAACCTGCCCCCCTCGAACGCGGGCAGCTTGGGCGGCTCGGCCGTGGTGAGGGTGCGTCCCTGCGCGGGCAGCGCCACCGCTCCGGCGGCCAGCCCGCCCTGCTCCCAGAGCGCCACGTGGACGGCCCAGTCGGCCCTGCCCTCCTCGGCGAACTCGCGGGTGCCGTCGAGCGGGTCGACGATCCACACGCGGGAGGCGGCGAGCCTGCGCGGATCCAGCCGCTCCTCGCGGGTGGCCTCCTCGGACAGGACGCTGTCGCTCGGCCGCAGCCGCGCGAGCGACTCCATCAGCAGGACGTGGGAGGCGCGGTCGCCCTCGGCTCGCAGCGCGGAGGGGTCACCGAAGCCGTCACGCTCACGGATGCCCAGCAACAGCTCACCGGCTTCTGTCGCCAGGTCGGCGGCGAGAACGTGATCGTCGCGCGTCATCATCAATATGCTCCTTGCCCGCGGGCGACAGCCGACCAAGTCTTCCACAGGATCTGGAGGTCGAGCGTGAGGGACCAGTTTTCAACGTAACGCAGGTCGAGACGTACGGATTCCTCCCAGGACAGGTCGGATCTGCCACTGACCTGCCAGAGCCCGGTGAGCCCCGGCCGCACCAGCAGTCGCCGGCGCACGTCGTCGCCGTAGCGGGCGACCTCCTCGGGCAGCGGCGGGCGCGGCCCGACCAGGGACATGTGCCCGCAGACCACGTTGATCAGCTGGGGCAGCTCGTCGAGGGAGTGGCGCCGCAGCAGCGCGCCGAAGGCCGTCACCCGCGGATCGTCCCGGATCTTGAACAGCACGCCGTCCCCCTCGTTGACCAGGGCGAACTTCTGGTACTCGGCGCCGAGTCGCATGGTGCGGAACTTCACGATCGTGAACGGCCGGCCGTCCTTGCCCACCCTGGTCTGCCGGAACAGCGCGGGCCCCGGGCTGGTGGCACGCACAGCGGCGACGATCACGAGCAGCACCGGGGCCAGCGCGACCAGCAGCGCGGCGGCGACCAGCCGGTCGAAGACGTTCTTGACCAGTTGCCTGGCGCCGGCCAGCTCGGGATGCTCGACGTGCAGCAGGGGCAGCCCGGCGGCGGGCCTGATCGTGGTGCGCGGCCCCGCCACCTCCATCAGGGCCGGGGCCACGACCAGCTCGGTGTGCGTGCGCTCAAGCCGCCAGGCGAGCCGGCGCAGCGCCACGCCGTCCATCTCGGGGCAGGCGAGCACGGCCACGGTGTCGGCGTCGAGCTGGTCGACGACGATCGGCACGTCGCTGAAGTCGCCGGCGACCGGCACGCCGGCGACCAGGTCGCCCGGCACGTCGCGCGGCAGGCAGGCCGCGACGATCTCCATGCCGTGGTGGCGCTCCTTGCGGAAGAGCTCCACGAGCTCGCCGATCGAGGTGGCGTGACCTACCGCCACCACCTTGCGCATGCAGGCCCCGCGCGCCCGGCGCCGGTGCAGCGAGCGGCGCAGCGCGTAGCGGAAGACCAGGGTGAGGAGTGTCACCAGCGGCAGGGCGAGCACGACGTAGCCGCGGGCGATGTCGGTCTTGGTCAGGTAGGAGCCGATGGCCATCGCGGCGGTCAGCGCGACGCCGCACTGCAGGACGCGGCGGAACTCCTCCGAGCCGATGCCGATCATGCGGGGCTCGTAGGCCCGGTTGAGCGCCACCGCGCACACCCACACCAGCGGCATCGCCGCGCTCACCAGGATGTACGGCGTGACGTAGGGGGTGATCTCACCGAACCGCCCGAAGAAGGCGGCGCTGGCCCCGGCGGCACCGCCGAGGAAGTCGACCACCACGGCCCGCGCACGGTAGGCGCGCACCCAGCCGGGCAGGCGCGGACTGACCCGCCAGGAAGCGTCAGGATCGAAACTGACGACGGTCATCAGCCCTTCGCCGTCGCTCAACGCGCCTCCACGTGACCATCGGATAGCAGACAGTCACCAGATGGTAGCGGTATGCGACCACCGAGGAAGCCGAACGGCCGTATGCGATGATCAGCGAGGAGGGCCGGAAATCTTGAGATCCGCCCGATGAAACTCGTTCTGCGTGACTTCGAGCCCGCGTTCCATCAACGACTCGACCACGTCGGCCGCGCGGTCGACCAGGAACGGCAGATCCTTGCGCTCGGCGGTGCCGAAGTCCTTCAGCACGTAGGCGGCGGGGTCCATGCGGCCGGGCGGACGGCCGATGCCGAAGCGGACGCGCAGGTAGTCGCGGGTGCCGAGAACCTTGGTGATCGACTTGAGGCCGTTGTGGCCGTTGTCGCCGCCGCCGAGCTTGGCCCGCAGCGCGCCGTAGGGGACGTCGAGCTCGTCGTGCACCACGATCAGCCGGTCGGGGGCGAGCTTGTAGAAGTCGGACAGCGCCTTGACGGGGCCGCCGGACAGGTTCATGTAGGTCAGTGGCTTGGCCAGCACCGCGGCGCGGGTCTCCAGCACCTCGGCCCGGCTCTTGTGCGCCTTGAACCGCCCACCGGCCCTGGTGGCCAGCTCATCGAGGGTCATGAATCCGGCGTTGTGCCGGTTGCCGGCGTATTCGGCACCCGGGTTGCCCAGTCCGACGATCAACCAGCGGTCCATGTTTCCCCTCAGCGACCCTTGGCGAGCCTCCAGTGACCCTCAAGCGAAACGGGACAGCCGATCGGATCGGCTGCCCCGTCGCCCAGCGGTTATTCGGCGGAGGCGGCCTCTTCGGCGCCCGCGACCTCGGCGGCCTCGGCGGCCTCGCCCGCAAGACCCTCCTCCTCGGCCGGCGCCTCGACCGGCTTGGCGATGACCTGGAGGACCACGGTCTCGGAGTCGGCGATCAGCGTGGTGCCCTTGGGCAGCTTGAGGTCGGCGGCGGTGACCACGGTGCCGATCACCAGGCCCTCGACGTCGACCTCGACACCGGTCGGGATGTGCGTGGCCTCGGCCTCGACGGCGATCGAGACGAGCTGCTGGTCGAGCAGGCCCTCGGAGTTGACGTCGCCGACCGTGGTGACCGGGATCTCGACGGTGACCTTCTCGCCGCTCTTGACCAGGAGCAGGTCGACGTGCTCGACGAAGCCCTTGATCGGGTCGCGCTGAACGCCCTTGGGCAGCGCGAGCTCGTCGACGCCATCACCCTGGAGGCGGATCAGCACATTGGCCGTGCGGAGCGCGAGGAGCACCTCATGACCGGGCAGGGTCAGGTGCTTGGGGTCGATGCCGTGCCCGTAGAGAACGGCGGGCACCTTGCTGGCGCGGCGGATCTTGCGAGCGGCGCCCTTGCCGAACTCCGTGCGGGGCTCGGCGGCGATACGTACTTCGGACACGACATCTCCTAGGGATGCGAGATCGGATGTTGGGCGCTCCCCCTCACCCGCCCTAGCGGAAGGCGTTACGAGCGCAACCTGGCCAGTCTACCGGCTCGGGCGCCGGCCTTCGCCGGTCACGTGTCGCCCTCGAACAGGCTGGTGACCGAGCCGTCGGTGAAGACCTCGGTGATGGCCCGGGCGATCAGCGGCGCGATGGACAGCACGGTCAGCGTGTCGAACCGGGCGGCCTGCGCCAGCGGCAGCGTGTTGGTCACCACGACCTCGCTGATGCGGGAATTCTTCAGCCGGTCGACCGCCGGGTCGGAGAAGATCGCGTGGGTGGCCGCGGTGATGACGTTGGTGGCACCCTGCTCGTAGAGGGCGTCGGCCGCCTTGCAGATCGTGCCCGCGGTGTCGATCATGTCGTCGATCAGCACGCAGGTGCGTCCGCGTACCTTGCCGACCACCTCGCTGACCTTCACCGAGTTGGCGACGTCGAGGTCGCGCCGCTTGTGGATGAAGGCGAGCGGGGTGCCGAGGGTGTCGGCCCAGCGCTCCGACAGCCGCACCCGTCCGGTGTCGGGCGACACGATCGTGGTGTTGGCCAGGTCGAGCCGGTGCTTGAGGTAGCTCTCGAGCACCGGCATCGCGAACAGGTGGTCGACGGGGCCGTCGAAGAAGCCCTGGATCTGCGAGGTGTGCAGGTCGATGGACATCAGCCGGTCGGCGCCCGCGGTCTTGAACAGGTCGGCCATCAGCCTGGCCGTGATGGGCTCGCGGCCGCGGCTCTTCTTGTCCTGCCTGGCGTAGCCGAAGAACGGCATGACCACGGTGATGCGCTTGGCGGAGGCCCGCTTGAGCGCGTCGACCATGATGAGCTGTTCCATGATCCACTTGTTGATGGGGCCGGTGTGGCTCTGGATCACGAAGGCGTCGCAGCCGCGGACCGACTCGAGGTAGCGGGCGTAGATCTCGCCGTTGGCGAAGTCGATCAGCTTGGTGGGGGTGAGTGAGACGCCGATGTGCTCGGCGACCTCCTCGGCCAGCTCGGGGTGGGCGCGGCCGGAGAAGAGCATGAGGTTCTTCTCGCCCGGCTGCTTGATGCTGGTCATGAGTTCTCCTTCGTCGGTCTCATGACCTCGGTGCGGTGCTTGCTGATGACCTCAACATGCCCGGTCATTTGCCACTCTCCTGCTGTTCTTGCTCGGCCAGCGCCCGCTCGGCGGCCGCCGCCGACTTCGTGCCCGCGCGCCTGCGCAAGACCCATTTCTCGATGTTGCGTTGCCGGGCGCGCGCCACCCCGATCGCGCCGGGTGGCACGTCGCCGTCGATGATCGAGCCTGCCGCCGTGTAGGCGCCATCGCCGACCGTCACCGGGGCGACGAGCATGGTGTCGCAGCCGACGAAGGCGCCGTCGCCCACGGTGCTGCGATGTTTGGCGACCCCGTCGTAGTTGACGAAGATCACGGCGGCGCCGATGTTGGCGTCGTCGCCGATGGTGGCGTCGCCCGCGTAGGACAGGTGCGGCACCTTGGAACGGTCGCCGACCTGGGTGTTCTTCATCTCGACGAACGTACCGGCCTTGGCTGCTCGACCGAGCACGGTGCCGGGCCGCAGGTAGGCGTAGGGGCCGACGCTGGCCCGCGGCCCGATGACGGCGTCGTCGCAGACCGCGTTGCGCACGACCGCGCCGGCGCCGACCCGGGTGTCGGTGAGCGTGGTGGCCGGGCCGACCTCGGCGCCGGCCTCGATGACCGTGTGGCCGTGCAGCTGGGTGCCGGGATGGACGATCGCGTCGGGCTCGATGCGCACGCCGACGTCGATCCAGGTGCTGGCCGGGTCGATGACCGTGACCCCGGCGCGCATGTGCCGCTCCAGCAGCCGCCGGTTGAGCACCTGGCGGACGAAGGCCAGCTGGACCCGGTCGTTGACGCCTTCGACCTCGGCGTAGTCGCCCGCGACGTGCGCGCCCACCCGGTGGCCGTCCTCGCGCAGGATGGACAGCACGTCGGTGAGGTATTCCTCACCCTGCGCGTTGTCGGTCGACACCCGTTTGACGGCGTCGGCCAGCAGCCGCCCGTCGAAGGCGTAGATGCCGGAGTTCATCTCTTTGACGGCCCGCTGCTCGGTGCTGGCGTCCTTCTCCTCGACGATCTCCAGCACGGCGCCCGCGGAGTCACGGATGATGCGTCCGTATCCGGTCGGATCGGGCACCTCGGCGGTGAGCACGGTGACCGCGTTGCCGTCGCCCTCGTGCCGCTGGAGCAGCTCGGCGAGGGTCTCGGTGCGCAGCAGCGGCACGTCTCCGTAGGTGACGAGGACCGTGCCGTCGATCTCGCCGACCTCTTCCAGCACGGTGCGTACGGCGTGGCCGGTGCCGCGCTGCTCGGCCTGGACGACGGCGCGCGCGTCGGGGCTGGTCTCGGCCAGGTGGGCGCCGACGCGCTCGCGGGCGTGGCCGATGACCACGATGAGCCGTTCGGGCCCGAGGTCGCGGGCCGCGGCGAGCATGTGGTCGACCAGCGCGAGGCCGCACACCTCGTGCAGGACTTTGGGGGTCTGGCTCTTCATCCGGGTGCCCTCGCCCGCAGCGAGGACGATGACGGCTGCCGGGCGCGGCACACTCACGGACTGAGGCTCCCTGTGACTGGACAGATCAGGGCATTCGTACGACCACCGCACGGCAACCCTCCCGACACCGTGAGGATACCTGCCTGCGCCCGGCTCATTCGCGCCGGGGGAGAATCTCAGAGCTCCCGGAAGAGGACTCGAACCCCTACAAAGTGGACCAAAACCACTTGTCCTGCCGATTAGACGATCCGGGATCAATCGGACACTGGCCGCGTCCGACACATCTACGATACCGATCCCATGCCTCGACGCGCGCCGGGATTCGCGTCACGTCGGATCACCGTCATGTCACGGCCGATCGGCTCCTCCGATTGGCCCCGCCCTCGATGGGTAGGGCAGCCAGCTAGCAGAAAGCCAGACCCCCGGCAAGCCACGAATCCGACTCTCCTCGCAGGGCGGAGCGTCACCTATCTCATATTCGTGGCTTAGGTCTTCCTAACTTACGATGGCGTAGGTTACGGTTGCGTAGCCGGACAATCATCCTCATACATGCCGTGAGAGGTAGCCAATGACCGTTCTCTCCGAGCGTCCGACGCCGACACCCAAACCCGAGGCCGACCCAGAAGTCCGTACCAAAGCCGAACTCGTCACCTTCGCACTGGTGGTCGGACTGCCTCTGATCGCCATCGCGGCAGCCGTGCCGGTCGCCTGGGGATGGGGGCTCGGCTGGACGGACATCGCGATCGCGTTCGTCTTCTACGTCGTCACCGGACTCGGCGTGACCGTCGGGCTGCACCGCTACTTCACCCACGGATCGTTCAAGGCCAAGCGCCCGCTGAAGATCGCGCTGGGCATCGCGGGCAGCCTCTCGCTGGAGATGTCCGTGCTCGACTGGGTGGCCACCCACCGCAAGCACCACAAGTTCTCCGACAAGGAGGGCGACCCGCACTCCCCGTGGCGCTTCGGCCCCGGCTTCAAGTCGATGTCCAAGGGCCTGCTCTACGCGCACATGGGCTGGATGTTCGACGCCGAGCGCACCAACCGCGAGAAGTACGCGCCCGACCTGTGCAAGGACCCGGACGTCGTCAAGCTGCACAAGGCCTTCCCGGCGCTGGCCATCACCTCGCTCGTGCTGCCCGGCATCCTCGGCGGGCTGCTCACCTGGTCGTGGCAGGGCGCGCTGACCGCGCTGTTCTGGGGCACCCTGGTCCGCATCGGCCTGCTGCACCACGTGACGTGGTCGATCAACTCGATCTGCCACGTGTTCGGTGAGGAGGAGTTCCAGGTGCGCGACAAGTCGCGCAACGTGTGGTGGCTGGCCATCCCGTCGTTCGGTGAGTCGTGGCACAACCTGCACCACTCCGACCCCACCTGCGCCAGGCACGGCGTGCTGAAGGGGCAGATCGACCTGAGCGCGGGCGTCATCAGGATGTTCGAGAAGCTGGGCTGGGCCCACGACGTGCGCTGGCCCACGCCGGAGCGGCTGGCGGCGAAGCGGGTTGGCTGACGCCGGCACCTTGGTGACCGGTCCCGAGTCCGGCAGCGCCATTATGGAAACCGTGACCGAATCCCCATCCCGTAGACGCATGTCCGGAAGAGAGCGAAGAGAGCAGCTGATCCGCATCAGCCGCACGCTGTTCGCCGAGAAGGGGTTCGACGGGACCTCGATCGAGGAGATAGCGGCGACCGCCCAGGTGTCGAAGCCGGTGGTGTACGAGCATTTCGGCGGCAAGGAGGGCGTCTACGCGGTGGTCGTCGACCGCGAGATGCAGAAGCTGCTCAGCATGATCACCGAGGCGCTGTCCGCCAGCCACTCGCTGATCAAGCTGGAGCGGGCGGCGCTCGCGCTGCTGCGCTACATCGAGGAGAGCAGCGAGGGTTTCCGCATCCTGGTGCGCGATTCGCACGCCGCGTCGGGCACGGGCACGTTCGCCAGCCTGATCAGCGAGATCGCCAGTCAGGTCGAGGACGTGCTCGCCGACGAGTTCGCCGGCCGCGGCTACGACCCCAAGCTGGCGCCCATGTACGCCCAGATGCTGGTCGGCATGGTGGCGTTGACCGGCCAGTGGTGGCTCGACGTGCGCAAGCCGGGGCGCGAGGAGGTGGCCGCGCACCTCGTCAACCTGGCGTGGAACGGCCTGACCAACCTCAACCCGCAGCCGGCCATCACCGTCACCACCCGGACGCACTCGGCCGCGGCCAAGCCCCGCTCCAGCGACAAGGAGCTGCGCGAGCTGGAGAAGGCCAGGGAGCGGGAGCTGCGGGAGGCGGAGAAGGTCCGGCAGCGGGACCTCCGCGAGGCCGAGAAGGTCCGGGCCCGCGAGCTGAAGGAGCGCGAACGGCTGCTGAAGGAGGCCGAAAAGGAGCGTGAACGAGCGCTCAAGGAGGCCGGGAGGGAACGCGAGCGCCTTCAGAAGGAGACGGAGAAGGAACGCGGACGTCTCCAGAAGGAGACCGAGAAGGCCCGCGAGCGTGAGGACAAGCTGCGTCAGCGGGAGGCTCTGCTCTCCGAGCGCGCCGCCCGGCTCGGCCAGCCTGACCAGCCAGAGTAGTCGTTGCGGCGTAGTTAACGTTCCATTCAATCTGACGGGGCATATTTCGGATATGTCCGTCGAAATGCTCCATCCGGACGGCGAGCCGACGCTGCCTCAGGAGAGGTTCCTCAACCGCGAGGAGAGTTGGCTGCAGTTCAACGAGCGCGTGCTCGAACTGGCCGAAGATCCCTCCGTCCCACTCCTGGAACGGGTGCGGTTCCTGGCCATCTTCGCGAGCAACCTGGACGAGTTCTTCCGGGTCCGGGTCGCGGGGCTCAAACGCCGCATGGCGACCGGTCTGCTGCTGCGGACCAAGAGCGGGCTCAAACCGCGCGAGGAACTGACGCGGATCGCGACGATCGCCGACGAGCTGGCCAGGCGGCACACGGCCGCCTTCCACGAGCAGATCTCCCCCCAGCTCGCCGCCGAGGGCATCGCGATCGTCAGGTGGGACGACCTGGGCCGCGAGGAGCGCACCGAGCTGCGCAAGCTGTTCAGGGAGCGGGTCCGGCCGGTCCTGACGCCGCTCGCCGTCGACCCCGCCCACCCGTTTCCGTATATTTCCGGACTCAGCCTCAACCTGGCCGTCATCGTGCGGAACCCGGCCAACGACCAGACGGTGTTCGCGCGGGTGAAGGTGCCCTCGCAGCTGCCCCGGTTCGTCCACGTGTCGAAGGACCGGTTCGTCCCGCTGGAGGACGTCATCGCGGCGCATCTCGGGCAGCTCTTCAAGGGCATGGAGATCGTGCAGCACCACGTCTTCCGCGTGACCAGGAACGAGGACCTCGACGTCGACGAGGACGTCACCGAGAACCTCATGCAGGCCCTGGAGAAGGAGCTGCTCAGGCGGCGCTTCGGCCCGCCGGTCCGGCTGGAGGTCGAGGACACGATCTCCACCGAGGTGCTGGACCTCCTGGTGGAGGAGCTCGGCGTCGCGCCGTACGAGATCTACCGCATCGCCGGCCCGCTCGACCTGACCGGCCTGCACGCCATCGCGGACCTCGAACGCGGCGAGCTCGGCTACCGGCCCTTCGTGCCCGCCGAGGCGGTGGGCGCCGACGAGGACCTGTTCGGCCTGCTGCGCGAGCGCGACGTGCTCGTCCACCACCCGTACGACTCGTTCTCGACCAGCGTGCAGAAGTTCATCGAGGCGGCCGCCGCCGACCCCAGGGTGCTGGCGATCAAGCAGACCCTCTACCGGACCAGCGGCGAGTCGCCGATCGTCGACGCCCTGATCGACGCGGCCGAGGCGGGCAAGCAGGTGGTGGTCGTCGTGGAGATCAAGGCCCGCTTCGACGAGCACGCGAACATCACCTGGGCCCGCAAGCTGGAGCGCGCCGGGTGCCATGTGGTCTACGGCGTGGTCGGCCTGAAGACGCACTGCAAGCTGGCCCTGGTGGTCCGCCAGGAGCCCTCCGGCGAGCTGCGCCGCTACTGCCACATCGGCACCGGCAACTACAACCCCAAGACCGCCCGGCAGTACGAGGACTTCGGCCTGCTCACCGCCGATCCGCTGGTCGGCGAGGACGTCACCGACCTGTTCATCCACCTGACCGGCTACTCCAACCACTCGGCCTATCGCCGGCTGCTGGTCGCGCCGCACTCGCTGCGCGCCGGGCTGCTGGCCCGGATCGAGCGGGAGATCGCGCACCAGCGGGCCGGTCGCCCCGCCCGGATCAGGATCAAGACCAACTCGCTGGTGGACGAGCCGATCATCGACGCGCTCTACCGCGCGTCCAGCGCCGGCGTACCCGTGGACCTGTGGGTACGCGGCGTCTGCATCCTGCGCCCCGGAGTCCCCGGCCTCTCGGAGAACATCCGGGTCAGGTCGGTCCTGGGGCGTTTCCTGGAGCACTCCCGCATCTACGAGTTCGGCCTGGGCAGGCGGCCGGAGGTGTGGATCGGCAGCGCCGACCTCATGCGCCGCAACCTCGACCGCCGTGTGGAGGCCCTGGTCAAGGTGACCTCCCAGCGGCACAAGGCGTACCTGATCAAGCTGATGGACCTGGCCATGGCCGACACCACGAACACCTGGTGGCTGAACGCCGACGGCACGTGGGTCCGCCACCAGGGCGAGGACCTGCAGAGTCACCTCATCGGCACCCACCGCTGGAGGACCGTTGACGACTGATCCGCTACGGGCCGCGGGAGCCGTGGTGTGGCGAGGCGACGAGAGCCACCCGGAGGTGGCCGTCATCCACCGGCCGCGCTACGACGACTGGACCTTCCCCAAGGGCAAGCCGCTGGCCGGCGAGCACGTGATCGCCGCCGCGCTGCGCGAGGTGCGCGAGGAGACGGGCCTGACCGTGACGCTCGGCCGCGCCCTGCCGCCTGCCCACTACCTGCGCCAGGGCCGGACGAAACGGGTCGACTACTGGGTGGGCCGCGTGCTGGCGCAGGACGACTTCGTCCCGGGCGACGAGGTGGACGAGCTGCGCTGGCTGCCGGCCGACGAGGCCGGCGCGCTGCTCAGCTACGAGTGGGACACGGGTCTGCTGCGCGCCCTCTCGGCCGCGCCGCTCGACACCGTCCCCCTCGTCCTCGTACGGCACGCGAGCGCGGGCGCCCGGCAGGAGCGGGACGGCGACGACGCGCTCCGGCCGCTCGACCCCGGCGGCCGGGCCCAGGCGGCGACCCTGGCCACGGTGCTGCCCGCCTACCGGCCCGAGACGCTGCTCAGCTCGCCGAGCCTGCGATGCGTCCAGACGCTGGAGCCGTACGGCACGAAGATCGGTCTGGAGCCGCTGCTCGGCGAGGAGAGCCAGGATCCGGGCAAGACGCCCGCGCTGGTGCGGTCCCTCCGCGGGCCGGCGGCCGTGTGCAGCCACCGCAAGGTGCTGCCCGGCCTGATCCGCGCGCTGACCGGCGAGGAGCGGCGGCTGCGTAAGGGCGGGTTCGCCGTGGTGCACCGGTTCGGCGAGCGGGTGATCAGCGTGGAGCAGCACGCCACGTGACGGGCAGCTCCGCGAACCCCTCCGTGATGCGCCCCTCCGAGCGCCGCAGCTCCGGCACCGGCACGGCCACGCGCAGGTCGGGGAAGCGCTGGTAGAGCCTGCCGAACACGGCCTCCAGCTCGACCCTCGCCAGGCTCGCCCCGATGCAGAACCTCGGCCCCCAGCCGAAGCTGAGATGCGGTTCGCTCAGCGGCCTGAGCAGGTCGAAGGCGTCGGGCTCGGCGAAGACGCGCTCGTCCCTGTTCGCCGTGCTGGTCATGAGCAGCACGGCCTCGCCCTTGCGGATCGTGACCCCGCCCACCTCGATGTCGTCGTGCGCGTACCGCGGCAGTCCGTGCAGGCTCGGCGCGGCCAGCCGGAGGATCTCCTCCACGGCGGCGGCCGCCAGCCCCGGGTCGGCTGTGAGCAGCGCGAGCTGGTCGGGGTTGGCCTCCAGCAGCAGCACGCCGTAGTCGATGCGGTTGACCGTCGTCTCGTGCCCGGCGAACAGCAGCCCGCCGGCCAACTGCGCGATCTTCCCGTCGTCGTCCAGCTCACCGGCCAGGTCGGACAGGACGTCCTCCCCCGGGGTGTGCCGCTTGCGCTCGATGAGATCGGCCATGTAGACGCCCATCTCCTCGCGGGCGGCCAGGCCGCGGGCCTCGTCCGTGGCGTCGCCCATGCGGGCCGAGACGCCGCTGAAGTAGTCGCGGTCCTCGAAGGGAACACCGAGCAGCTCGCAGATCACCAGCACGGGAATGGGGAAGGAGAGCTCGGCGTGCAGGTCGGCGGGCGGTGTCAGCTTCGCCAGATGGTCGAGCCGCTCGTCGACCAGGGTGCCGACGTGTTCTCGGAGAGCCTTCATGCGGCGGGCCGAGAACGACGGCACGAACAGCCTGCGCATCCGGTCGTGCTCGGCCTTCTCGGTCGCGGCGTCGCCCTGCGGGCCGCCGATCAGTGCCGAGGCGGAGACGCGGGCCGCGCTCCCGGGCTCGGGGTGGGAGCGGTTCAGCCGACCGTCGGCGAACAGGGCGCGCGTGTTCTCGTAGCCGCTGACCAGCCAGACCTCGTCGCCCATCGGGGTGCGGACCTTGGCGATGCCCTCCCGCTCCCGCAGCTCGCGGTAGGCCGCGGGGACGCTCAGCGGGTCGCTGCGGGCGAAAGGCACGATAGGAATGTCACTCATATCACCTTCCTAACAGCTTTGACGGTCCGCGCCCACACTTTGGGGAACCGCGTGTCAGCCCGCTCGGCGGCGGCGCGTTCGAGGCCGATCAGCAGCCCGTAGGTGAAGGTGTCCTCCCCGGCCTGGCGGGCGCGTTCCGCCTCCTCGGCGAGCGTCTCCTGCGCGACCAGGCCGTCCCGGTGCGCGCCCAGCACCTCCTGTACGGCCTCGGCCGGCTCGGCCAGCTCGCCCATCTGGTGACCGAGGGTGGGTTCGAGCGCCTCCGCGGTGTAACGGGCTCGTTTGGCCGCCTTGCGCACGTCGTGCAGCGCGATCTCCCGCTGCGCCGGATCCTCGACTCCCTGGGCGGTGTCGTACGCCTTCGTCACCCGATCCCAGCCGGCGAACGCCACGTTCGTGAGCGTCTTCCGGGCCGGCTTCGCCGCGGCCTTGGCCAGCCGCGGCTCGGTCACCAGCGTGTCGAGCCGGTCCAGCAGGGTGTAGTAGCGGGCGCCGCTCAGGGTGTCCCTGATCCGCACGTACGCCTCGTGCTCACGGGTGAGCAGGTCGTCGCCGAGCCTGATCCGGACCGGGCCGGTGACCAGCTCGGGCGGCAGCCGGTCCAGCAGGCCGGCGAACCTGGCCCTGATCACCTCCAGGTCCCGGGCCTCGCCGAGCACCGCGCCCAGCCACCGGAGCTCCTCCTGGACGTCGCGGGTGTCGGTCACGATCGCCTTGAACGCCTTCAGCGAGCTGCGCAGCCTGCGGGAGGCGACCCGCATCTGGTGCACGGCGTCCTCTTCGGCCCGCCGTACGTGGGGGTCCTGGGAGAGGAGGGCGGCGACCTGGCTCGCGAGGTAGTCGACGACGACCCGGCCCGCGCTGCCCGGCTCGGTGTCCGCCACGGGCGAAGGGGGGCGGTCGAGGAGCTTGGCGAGCTTGCTGGCCGCGCCGGACGGGGCGGCGCCCGCCTTCCTGAGGCGCTTGCCGACCTTGGCCAGCAGGGCGCGGTCGCCGTCGAGGATCTCGGCCTCCACCTCGCGCCATCGGACGATTCTGCGCTCCTCGCCGAACACGGTGCCCTTGACCTGGTCGTCGGCGACCTCGATCAGCCGGGTGTCGCCGTCGCTCAGCAGGGTGACGCTCCTGCGGGTGTCGAGCTCGGCGACCGCCCGCAGCTCCGCGCCGCGCGTGTAGGCCCGCACCAGCTCCGCGAGCTCCGGCGGCACCACCTTCGTGCTCGGGGTCAGCGGCCGGGTGATCTCCTGGCGGGCGCCCTTGGCCTTGGGCAGCTTCAGGTGCCATCCAGCGTCGTCGCCGCCGCGCCTGCGCCTGAGCGTGACGCCTCGCGCCGCCAGGCGGAGATCCGGGGTGTCGTAGTAGAGCGCCACCAGCCGGTAGCCCTTCGGGCCGGCGACCTCGGCCAGCCCGCTCAGATCCGGAATCTCGTAGTCGGGCGGAACGTCGAACTTGTCCTCGATCTCGATGCCCACAGCACCTCGCAAAAGGTCCGTTTTCGGGACAATCATGCCACTGGAGCTGGGCAATCACATCGGCTGGAGCAGTTCGTTTCCGTTGCCGACGGGATTCTGTTACCGGCGGGATTGAGTCACCGGCGGGATTCTGTTGACGACAGGATTCCCTTGGCGACGGGATTCTGTTGGCGACGGGCGTCGAGACGTGCACCCGGCGGTGCCGTGATCATTTCTGGGCCACCGCGAAGACCCGCCGGAACGGGAACGGCGTGCCGTACTCGCTGCCCGGATAGGCCTCGCGCAGCGGCCCGGCCAGCTCGGCGGCGAACCTGTCCCGCTCGGCCGGGTCCAGCCGGTCGAAGACGGGCCGCAGGGCGGTGCCCGAGACCCAGTCGAGCACCGCGTTCTCTCCCCGCAGCACGTGCGTGTAGGTCGTCTCCCAGGTGTCGGGCCGGCAGCCGAGGCCGTACAGAAGGTCGAGGTAGCCGACCGGGTCGTCCACGGGGCTGTCGCGATCGAGGTCGCCGAGCCGGTCGGACCAGGCAGGCGAGGCGCACAGCTCGCGGATGACGCGGTGACTGGGAGCGTCGAAGTTGCCCGGCACCTGGAAGGCCAGCCAGCCTCCGGGGCTCAGCGCCTCCACCCAGCGCTCGATCACGTCACGGTGCGTGGGCACCCACTGGAGCACGGCGTTGGCGACGATCACGTCCACCGGCCGGTCGGGATGCCACGTGGTCACGTCCGCGACCTCGAACCTCGGCTTCGCCTCCAGCTCCCTCGCCGTCCTGATCATCGCCGGCGAGGAGTCGAAGCCCGCCACGGTCGCCTCCGGCCAGCGCCGGGCCAATTCCACCGTGAGTTCGCCGGTGCCGCAGCCCGCGTCCACGACATAATCGGGATGGTCCGCTCCCACTCTGGCGATCAGATCGTGGAACGGCCGCGACCGCTCGTCGGCGAACCTGGCATACGTCGTTGGATCCCAGATATCTCTCGACATAGAGATAATTGATACCGAGATAGTTATCTCGATGTCAAGACAGTACACTCGTGTCATGACCGAGGATCCGCAGGACGAGGTCGACCGGCTCGTCCGGGCCTGGCGGGAGGAACGCCCCGACCTCGACGTCGAGCCGCTCCAGGTGCTCTCCCGCGTGTCACGTCTGGCCAGGCACCTCGACCGGGCCAGACGGGCCGCGTTCGCCGAGCACGACCTGGAGCCCTGGGAGTTCGACGTGCTCACCGCGCTGCGCCGGGCCGGCAAGCCGTACGAACTGAGTCCGGGCAGCCTGCTCCGCGCCACCCTGGTGACGTCGGGCACGATGACCAACCGCATCGACCGGCTCGCCCAGGCCGGTCTCGTCGTCCGCCGGCCCGACCCGGAGGATCGGCGCGGGGTCCTGGTCACCCTGACGGAGGCGGGGCAGGCGCGCGTCGACGCCGCCTTCTCCGACCTGCTGCGGTGGGAGCGGGAGCTGCTCTCCAGCCTGGGCGCCGTCGACCAGCGCACCCTCGCCGCGCTCCTGCGCACGCTCCTCACACCATTCGACTCCTGAGAGGTACGCGCTCCGCTCCCCGGAGTCGGGTGGAGACCTGTCGCGCGCCTGCTCAGGCCCGTGCCGGTGCCGGTCAGGCCGGTGCCGGTCAGGCCGGTGCCGGTCGGTCTGGTAGCCGTCAGTCGCCGAGGCTGTCGGCGACCTCCAGCCACTCGGCCTCGATGTTGTCCTTCTGGCTGAGGAGGTCGCGCAGCTCGGCGTCCAGCGAGCCGAGCCGGGCGTAGTCGCTCGCCGCCTCGGCCATGGCGGCGTGCAGCCGGGCCTCCTTGTCGCTGAGCCGGTCGAGCTGGCGTTCGAGGCGGTTGAGCTCCTTGCGCAGCTCCCGCTCCTCCTTGGCCGACATCCCCGCCGGCTGAGCCGGAGCCTCGGCCGCCACCCGCTCGGCGGGCGCGGCCGAACCGACCCGGGCCGTGAGCGCGGCGCCCGCCGCCCGGCGCTGGAGGTATTCGTCGACCCCGCCAGGCAGCAGCGACAACCTGCCGTCGCCCAGCAGCGCGACGCTGCGGTCGGTCACCCGCTCCAGGAAGTAGCGGTCGTGGCTGACCAGGATCAGCGTGCCCGGCCAGCCGTCGAGCAGGTCTTCGAGCTCGTTGAGCGTCTCGATGTCGAGGTCGTTGGTCGGCTCGTCGAGCAGCAGAACGTTGGGGTCGTCCATGAGCAGCCGGAGCAGTTGCAGCCGCCGTCGCTCGCCGCCGGACAGGTCGCCGATCACCTTCCACTGCGCGTCGCCCTTGAAGCCCAGGCGTTCGAGCAGCTGAGAGGCGGTCCACTCCTTCTTGCCGACCTGGATGTACTTGCGTACGTCCTCGATCGTCTCCAGCACCCGCCGGGTGGGCTCGAGCTCGGCCAGCTCCTGCGACAGATGCGCCATCCGCACGGTCTTGCCCCTGACCACGCGCCCCGAGTCGGGCTTGACCGTGTCGGCGAGCAGCCGGAGCACCGACGACTTGCCGGAGCCGTTGACGCCGATCAGCCCGATGCGATCGCCCGGCCCGAACTGCCAGGTGGTCTGGTCGAGCACCAGCGGCCCGCTGCCCGGCCCACCGGCGTGGAGGGTCACGTCCTCCAGGTCGTAGACGGTCCTGCCGAGCCGCGCCGTGGCGAATTTCACCAGCTCGACGCTCTCACGCGGCGGCGGCTCGTTGGCGATCAGCGCCTGAGCGGCCTCGATGCGGAACTTCGGCTTGGACGTACGCGCGGGCGGGCCACGCCGAAGCCAGGCGATCTCCTTGCGCATGAGGTTCTGGCGGCGCTCCTCGGACGCCTGGGCGATGCGCGCCCGCTCTGCCTTGGCCAGCACGTAAGCGGCATATCCGCCCTCATAGCGCTCGACCCGCCCGTCGACCACCTCCCACGTACGGGTGGACACGGCGTCGAGGAACCAGCGGTCGTGCGTTACGACCACCAGCGCGCTCTTCCTGGCGGCCAGGTGCGCCGCCAGCCAGGCGATGGCCTCGATGTCGAGGTGGTTGGTGGGCTCGTCCAGCATGATCAGGTCGTGCTCGTCGATCAGCAGCCGGGCCAGCGCCGTGCGCCGGCGCTCCCCGCCCGACAGCTCGCTCGCCTGGGCGTCGAGGTCGAGATCGCCGATCAGGCTGTTGAGAAGCTCGCGAACAGCCTGGTCGCCGGCCCACTCGTGCTCGGCCCTGCCTCCCAGCACGAGCTCCCGCACGGTCCGGTCGGGGTCGAGGTCGTCGCGTTGCGACAGGAACCCCACCCGCAGGCCCCGCGTGTGTGTCACCCTCCCGCTGTCGGGCTTCACATCCCCTGCGATCAGCGACATCAGGGTGGTCTTGCCACCGCCATTGCGGCCCACGACGCCGATCCGCTCTCCGGCCTCGACGCCGAGGGAGACGTCATGGAGCAGCGGCTTGGGCCCGTAGGCATGGGAGACAGACTCGAGATTGACCAGATTCATCGCGCTTCCAGCGTATCGGCTCCCTACGCCTTCCCGGCTCGCTATCGAACAGCGGTCAGCCAAGGCCAGGCAGGGGCGGACCTCGGCGAGGACCCGGTGACCAGCACCGGGCCGGTCCCCGTTCGCGCGTCCCCTGATCGGTTGATTTCCAGCTTGACCTTGCCGTCGCGTCAACATCTAGCGTCGTGGACGAGCCGGAAAGAACCGGCTCGGTGACGGGCGGGGAACAGGTGGGCAGGCGATGGCATGGTCGATCGCACAGGTGGCGCGGATGTCGGGAGTGACGTCAAGGACTCTGCGCCACTATGACGAGATCGGGCTGCTGACACCCGCTTGGGTCGGTGGCAACGGCTATCGCCACTACGAAGAGGATCAGCTGCTGCGGTTACAGCAGATCCTGGTGCTGCGTGAGCTCGGCCTCGGTCTCACCGAGATCAAGGAGATCGTCGATCGGCACACCGACCCGGTGGCGGCGTTGCGCGAGCACCACCAGCGGCTGCTGAGGGAGCGCGACCGGCTCGATGCGGTGGCCCGCATGGTGGCCCGCACCATCACCGAACTCCAGGAGAGCAGAGAGAAGGGCGACATGTCCAAAATCAGTAGGCCGGAGAATCTGTTCGAGGGATTCGACGGGGCGCGGTACGGCGCGGAGGCCCGCGAACGGTGGCCGGAGCACTGGGAGCGGTCCGGCCAGCAGGAGCTCCTGGACACCCTGTCTCCGGAGGAGATCGACCGCATGGGACAGGATGCGACGGCGGGAATGATCCGGCTGGCCGAGTTCATGGCCGCCGACACCCCCACCGACGACCCTGCGGTTCTCGCCGAACTCGACGCTCACTACCGGCACATGACCCGATTCTGGACGCCGACCGTGGCGGAGTACACGCACCTGGCTCAGATGCAGGTCGACGACGAGCAGTTCAGGCCGAACTACGAGCGGATCGCCGAGGGCCTGGCCGGGTACATGCGCGATGCCATGCTCGCCTACGCGCACGCCCGGTTGAGCTGAACCTCGCTGGTTGAGGTTGCCCCGGCCTGCCGAGGCCAGTCACGTCGCGACCCAGGCAACGGCCCAGGCCATACACGCCGCGACCCAGGCAACGGCCCAGGCCATACACGCCGCGACCCAGGCCAGGGACGCCCCAAGCCGCACACGCCGCTCGCCAGCCCCAGGCAGGCCCAAGCCGTGGCGGAAGGGCCGAATGTGCTACGCCGGGCGAGGGCCGGAGACAGGACCGTGAGCCGTCAGGGCGGTGCGGCAGGCGGGCAACTCGGCCAGCACGTCGGCGAGGCGCAGCGCGTGCTCTTCGTCTGCCGCGAGGAAGGCACAGGTCGGGCCGGAGCCGGAGACGAGGGCGCCGAGCGCGCCCGCATCGCGACCGGCCGCCAAGGTGTCGGCCAGCTCGGGGCGGAGGGCGAGAGCGGCCGGCTGCAGGTCGTTGGCGAGACGCGCGCCCAGCGCGCGGGCATCACCCGTGCGGAGGGCTGCCAGCAGGGATTCGTCCGCCTCCGGCCACGGCACCTCGCCCCCCGCCACCGCGCGCAGGGCGTCGCACTCGGCGTAGACCCGAGGGGTGGACAGCCCCCCGTCGGCCACCGCGAACGCCCAGTGGAAGACCCCACCCGTCGGCAGTTCGCTGAGCTGCTCACCCCGGCCGGTGCCCACCGCCGTGCCGCCCAGCAGCGCGAACGGCACATCACTCCCCAGGTCGCCGGCGATCTCCAGGAGATCCTCGAACGGCAGGCCAAGACCCCAGAGCTCGTTACACGCCATCAGCGCACCGGCCGCGTCGGCGCTCCCCCCGGCCATGCCGCCCGCCACCGGGATCGCCTTGTGGATCACCAGATCCGCCCCGTAGGTGCGGCCGGCATGCTTGGCCAGGGCCCGAGCGGCCTGAACAGCCAGGTTGCCATCGTCGACCGGCACCTGGTCAGCCCACTCGCCCACCACGGACACGGTGATCGACTCGGACTCGTTCGCCACCACCTCGTCGAAGATGGACACGGCGTGGAACACGTTGACCAGGTCGTGGTAGCCGTCCTCGCGCAGCGGCCCCACGGACAGCTGCACGTTGACCTTCGCGGGCACCCGTACGGTCACCGAACTCATCGATCTTCTGCCATTCCATCGCCGCCGGCTCAAGGACACCCGATGTTATACGGGCCCGCTTCCCCGCCACGCGGGCTTCCCGGGTGATGTGCTCCGAACCACCCCGCCGGGAGCCCGATCGGCCGCCCTGAGCACCGAAGGAATCCTTCGTGTGACACCGCGACCGTGTGCGGCAAGACAACTGGCCCGATCGGTCAGGAATCGAGAAGCGCCGGTCACGGAGCCGCACCTAGCCTGTTCGTCATGGACATCACCATTCACACGAGCTTCCTCCCGCATGACGACCCGGACGCGTCCCTGGCTTTCTACCGTGACACCCTCGGCTTCGAGGTCCGCAACGACGTCGGACAGGGCAAGATGCGCTGGATCACGGTCGGCCCCGTCGGCCAGCCCGACACGTCCATCCTGCTGGCGCCGGCCGCCATCGACCCTGGGATCACCGAGGACGAGCGCCGCACCATCGTCGAGATGATGGCCAAGGGCACCTACGGCTGGATCCTGCTGGCCACCCGGGACCTCGACGGCACTTTCGAGAAGGTGCAGGCCGGCAACGCCGAGGTCGTCCAGGAGCCGACCGAGCAGCCGTACGGCATCCGCGACTGCGCCTTCCGCGACCCTGCGGGCAACCTGGTCCGCATCCAGGAGCTTCGCTGAGCCGTTCACGTTCCCCCGACGAGAAGGAGTTCTCTCATGTGTCACCCCTCATGGGGGCCCGCACGAGCCACGGCGCGGCGCCTGAGCGACCTCGCGCGGCTGCGTCGCGTCCGCGACCGGATCGACCGGGAGTACGCGCAGCCGCTGGACGTCGAGGCGCTCGCCCGAGGCGCTCACATGTCGGCCGGGCACCTCAGCCGCGAGTTCCGGCTGGCCTATGGCGAGTCGCCCTACAGCTACCTGATGACGCGGCGCATCGAGCGCGCGATGACGCTACTGCGTCGTGGTGACCTCAACGTCACCGAGGTCTGCTTCGCGGTCGGCTGCTCATCGCTGGGCACCTTCAGCACCCGCTTCACCGAGCTGGTCGGCATGCCGCCCAGCGCCTACCGGCGCCGTGCGACGGGCGCTGCGGCGGGGATGCCGCCGTGTGTGGCAAAACAGGTGACAAGACCCATCAGGAATCAAGAAGCGCCGGTCGCCGAACTGCAAATAGCGTGATGACCATGGCATCCATCGAATCCGTCACCCTCGACGTCGCCGACCCCACGGCCGCCGGCCGCTTCTACACCGCGGCCTTCGGTTTGGACACGCAGATACGCCTGCGGGCCTCGGAGGCCCCCACAACCGGCTTCCGTGGGTTCACGCTGTCGCTCACGGCGTCCCAGCCGGCCACCGTCAACAGCCTCATCGACGCCGCTCTCGACGCCGGCGCCACGCAGCTGAAGCCGGTCACCAAGTCGTTCTGGGGCTACGGCGGCGTCGTACAAGCCCCGGACGGGACGATCTGGAAGGTGGCGACCTCGGCGAAGAAGGATACGGGCCCGGCCACCCGGCAGATCGACGAGATCGTGCTCCTGCTGGGAGTCGCGGACGTGACCGCGAGCAAGCGCTTCTACACCGACCGAGGCCTTGCCGTGGCCAAGAGCTTCGGCCGCGTGTACGTCGAGTTCGCCACCGCGTCGAGTCCCGTCAAGCTGGCGCTGTACAGGCGCCGCGCCCTTGCCAAGGACGCCGGCGTCTCTCCCGACGGCACCGGATCGCACCGGCTCATGATCGGTGGCGATGCCGGGCCGTTCACCGACCCCGACGGGTTCGCATGGGAAGCCGCATTGCCGGCACCCACGCCCTGATGTGTCACTGCTGCCTGGCCTGGTCACCGAGCACGAGACAGCCGACGGACTGGGGCGCTGCCGGGTGCCGAACTGCGCGAAACACCCTCCGGGGGCTGCCGGGCTGATGCGCCCCGCCGCGATCGACCATGGTGTCCGCAGCTCCCGGTGAACCGACTGATGACCGGCGGGCCCATCTCCTGTAGGAGGGGCTCTGCACGAAGTGACTGGAGGAAGCATGACGGGCGCGCCGCCGCGTGGACTTGAGGAGAGGCTGCGGGACACTCGCGCGAGACTGGAGAGCGACGTCGATCTCTGGGTCGCGACGTCCGGCTCCCCGGGAGGCGTCCACCTGATTCCGCTCTCGTACCTCTGGGACGGGAGCGCGTTCCTCATCGCGACGCCGCTCGCCTCGGTCACGAGCCGCAACCTGCTGGCGGACGGCCGGGGGCGGCTCAGCCTTGGGCCGACCCGCGATGTCGTCGTCGTGGAAGGCACCGCCGAACCGGTGGACCTCGCCCAGCTCGCCCACCTCGCCCCCGAGACAGGCGACGCGTTCGCGGCCAAGACCGGTTTCGACCCGCGCGAGCTCGACGCGCCCTACCAGTACTTCCTGATCAGGCCACGGCGCATCCAGGCCTGGCGTGAGGCGAACGAACTGCGGGGACGCGACCTCATGCGTGACGGCCGCTGGCTCGGCTGACCACCGCACGGGAACATCTCCGGCTCCCGAATTCGCCTACAGAGCCGTCACATCCACACTCAGGACTCGTCGGACCGTAAGCCCCTGGTGTCCGGAACCGGCTGCCGGTGTGCTCTCACCCCGGGCGTACGGCACCGCGATAGATCGGGCGGTAGTAGGACGAGTCCAGGAAACGGGTCTTCCGGACCACGTCACCGGTCTTCGGGGAGTGGACCATGACGCCGTCGCCCAGGTAGAGACCCACGTGCGTCGGGTCGCCTGAGCCGCCGCCGAAGAAGACCAGGTCGCCCTTGCGCAGGTCGTCGAGGGAGATCCGGCGGCCCTGGCGGAACTGGGAGCCTGTGTAGTGGGCGAGCCGCACACCCGCCTTCGACCAGGCATAAAGGGTCAGGCCACTGCAGTCGAAGCCGGTCGTGGATGCTCCTCTGCCTATGCCCTTGGTGGGGCCCGTGGAAGATCCACCACCCCATGAGAAAGGGGTGCCCACCTGGTCGAGGGCCGCAACCGCCGCGACACCACCCTTGAACGTCACCGCCGTGCCTGCGGGCTTGCCGGCTCTGGCCCCTGTCTGTGCGGGCTTGCCTCCCCGGGCCCTGGCGCCACTTCCGGGCTTGCTGCCCTCTCCGGCCTTGCGGATCCCTCCGGCCTTGCTGTTCCCTGACCTGCCGGTGCGGGCTCTATGGGTTTCCACCGCGCCGCCACGTGAGTCGCCGACCGTCGGCTCGCCAGCCCGAGCCTTGATTCCTACGAGTCCCCGATCCCGGACCTCGATGCCGTCAAGCTCCTCCTCCTGAAGCTTGCGCCCGCCGAACTCACCATCCCAAGGCTCGAACCCGCCGATCCCGACGAGCCAAGGCCTGACATCCCTGCCCTCGACGCGCCAAGGCCTGATGACCTCCGATGCGACCTCACCGGGCGAGGTCTCCGCAGGCGGCCTGGGGGCGAACCAGGCACTGGCCGGTTGTGAGTCTTCACGAGCCACAGGCCTGATCGTGGGCCCTGCTCCAGCCACCGCCGGTGGAGCGGCAGGGCTGATGTGGGAGACGCCTGCGTGGAGAAGCGTCTCAGCCACTCGCCCCTGGCGAGCGCATGCTTCGGCAGGCAGGGTCAGGAGGATCTGGACGGGCGGATCGGCGGAGGCTTCGCCTTCGAGTCGGACGGCGAAGGACACCGGCAGGGCGTCGGCCGTAGGCGGTGTGCGGGTGCGGGACCGTGGGCGGCGGTCCTGCCGGTCGGGTCTCGGCATGCGAGAGCCGTCGAGTAGCCGGGCGTACGCGCCCGGCAAGGTGATCATGCCTAGACACGCGGTGTCCGCCCGCTGGCCGAGAGGGTGGGAGGTGGCGGCCGCCGCCGGGCCCGGAAGCGCGGTGAGCCCGGCGAGCAGCCCTCCGCCGAGCGTGAGCCACGTGCAGCGACTCCGTGCGAAGAAGCGGGTGTTCATGGATGGCCTCCAGTGGCGAAAGAGGAGTGGAGGCCTCAGGATCATCTGCCGGCCCATCCGGCCGTGGACCCGAACGTGGTTCTGTGGACAGGCGACGAGGCGTTCGACCGCGGCTGTGGATAACCGGCGCGCACCCGTGCACGCTGACGCCCCGGCCTGCACACTTCCGCGCGGCCTTCAACCTGGCCTGAAAGTCGGAGGACTGCATGTCGGTAGCCGCACTACGGCTTGTGTTCGGCAATGCGGGCGAATGTCCCGGGGTCAAGGCCGCGGCCTGTGTTCGGCGATGCGGGCAAACGACCCGGGGGTCAAGGCCGTACTACGGCTTGTGTTCGGCGATGCGGGCGAACGTCTCGACGTCCAGTTGCTCGCCCCGAACCGAGGGTTCGACCCCGGCCGCGCGCAACGCCGTCTCGGCCTGTGCCGGGCTTCCGGCCCAGGAGGCCAGCGCGGCCCGCAGGGTCTTGCGGCGCTGGGCGAACGCGGCGTCGATGACCGCGAACACCTCCTGCCTCGACGCGCTCGTGACAGGCGGATCGCGGCGCGTCAGCGATACCAGGCCGGAATCCACGTTGGGCACCGGCCAGAACACGGTCCGCCCCACGGGCCCCGCACGCCGTACGTCGGCGTACCAGGCGGCCTTCACCGACGGCACTCCGTACACCTTGGAGCCGGGACCGGCCGCGAGCCGGTCGGCCACCTCGGTCTGCACCATGATCAGGCCCTTACGCAGCGAGGGCAGCACCTCCAGCAGATGCAGCAGCACCGGGACCGCCACGTTGTACGGCAGGTTGGCGACCAGCGCCGTGGGCTGGAGCTCGCCGAGATCGGCGGGCACGATCTTCATCGCGTCGGCGCCCACGACGGTCAGCCTGTCTCCGAGACCGCGCTCGCCCACCGTGATGGGGAGTTGGGTGGCCAGGACGGGGTCGATCTCGACGGCCACCACGTGACGAGCCGACGGCAGGAGCGCGAGAGTGAGCGAACCGAGGCCCGGTCCCACCTCGATCACCACGTCTTCCGTCGTGAGGTCTGCAACCCTTACGATGCGCCGGACGGTTCCCCCGTCGATCACGAAGTTCTGGCCCAGCTTTTTTGTCGGACGCAGATTTAGCTTGTCCGCCAAAATACGTATTTCTGCAGGGCCCAACAGCCTCATCATCCAACCAGTCTCCCGCATCGAAGAACCTGCGATGGCGGACGGGGGCACCACAGGGGAGGATGGCGTGGAAAAGGAAGGGACGTCCCTCATGGAGCCAACGGGCGCCGCGCCGCTTCGCCCGACGGACCTACGAGAAATCGGCCCGTACCGGCTGCTCGGGCGGCTCGGCGAGGGCGGCATGGGCACGGTGTTCCTGGCTCGTGCGCCTACGGGGCGATTCGTCGCGGTCAAGGTGGTGAAGGCCGAGTTCGCCAACCAGGAGGGGTTCGCGGCCAGGTTTCACGCCGAGGTCGAGAACGCGCGCCGGGTGGCGTCGTTCTGCACCGCCCAGGTGCTCGACAACGGCAACACCGGCGACGGCCGGCCGTACATGGTGACCGAATACATCGCGGGCACCCCACTTTCCGACCAGATCGCGAAATATGGTGCCTTGGATCCGGGGCCGCTGCACGGCGTCGCCCTGGGGGTCGCGGCCGCGCTGGCCGCCATCCACGTGGCCGGGCTGGTCCATCGCGACCTCAAGCCGGCCAACGTCATCCTCTCCCTCTCGGGCCCGCGCGTGATCGACTTCGGCATCGCCAGGGCGCTCGACCGGGAGACCGGGTTCACGCTCTCCGGGGAACTGCTCGGCAGCCCGGGCTGGTGGGCTCCCGAGCAGGTACGCGGCCAGGCGGTCAGCCCGGCGGCCGACATCTTCGCCTGGGGCTGCCTGATCGCCTACGCGGGCAACGGCCGCCACCCCTTCGGCCGCGGCGACCCCATCACGATGGCCACACGGGTGCTGCACACCCCGCCCGATCTGGGCGCGCTGCCCGCACCTCTCAACGAGCTGGTACGCCTCGCGACGTCGATGGAGCCAGGTCCCCGGCCCTCAGCCCAGGATCTGCTGCTCGCGTTGGTCGGAGGCAGCGCTCCGGCGCCCGCGGCCGCCGACCCGCCCACGCTCGTGGCGACCGAGCTGCTCAACGAATGGGAACCACCGCAGAACGTGGTGGACGAACCCGACATCACAGCCACGTTCGCCACCCCGCCACCTAGCGACACCATGGCCAAGCCTCCCACTGGCGGCAAGGGAGCGACCCTGCGGGAGCAGATCCCGCAGTCTTTACCGTCCACGCAGCCCGCACAGCAGGACGCCCCGCCCCGCCAGGACCAGAGCGACGCCGGGCCCCGCCCTGTGCGGCAGGCCGCGACCCAGCCGCCCCTGCCGGACGCCGCCCGGCGGGAGGAGCAGGCGGCCAGGGAGGAGCTGGCCCGCTGGGAGGTGCGACCGGGGCAGGACCAGCCGCCGGCAGGCCAGTCCGCCGACTCGCTGCTCACGATCCCGCCGCAAGAGACCCAGAAGACCCTGGAGCCGCAGGAGCAGCGCGCGCGCGGCACCCGCTGGCTGATCGCGGCGGCCGCGGCGGTGCTGGCCATCGCCGTCACGGCGGGCACGCTGATCGTCACCTCCAGCCGCAACACCCCACGCCCGGCCCAGTCGCCGGCCGCCGCCCCCTCCGCGCAGCCGTCCACCGACGTGGGCCGGAGGTACGCCCTCGGCAACGCGTTCGACGACCCGCAGCTGATCGTCGCCACGGCGCCGCAGTGCGGCCTGAAGCAGTACCAGGACATCCAGCAGACCCAGGGCCAGCTCTGCGTGATCCGCTGGTCCATGATCAACCCAGGTGGCGCGCTGCACGTGATCGGCAGCCCGGTCGTGACCCTGCTGGACGACAAGGGCGCCCGCCACGAGCCGCCTCCGCTGCAGTTGCCCGACGCGATCGTGCCGGGAGCTCGCATCGACCGCGTCTTCGTCTTCGACATGCCTCTCTACCGCAGGCCCGTCGAACTCACCGCGACCCTCCTCAAGGACGGCAAGCAAGTCGAGGTCAAGCTGTGATGATCCGATCGACATTCCTGGCCCTGCTGCTGGCCGCGGGGGTGCTCGTCCCCGGCGGCGCCGCGTTGGCGGCCGCCTGCTCGGGTCCCGCCGACTTCGACGGTGACGGCGTCGAGGACGTGGTCGTCGGCGACCCGTTCGGCGACGGCGACAAGGGCGCCGTCCATGTGATCTCCGGCGAGAAGGTCGTGTCCGTCTCGGTGCCCGGCCTGCAGCCGGGCGATGGCTTCGGCTGGTCGGTGACGCTGGCGAGGGTCGACGCCGATGCCTGCGCCGACCTGATCGTCGGCGCCCCGTTCACCGACGATCAGGGCTCCGAGGACACGGGTGCCGCCTACCTCGTCTACGGCGGCGGCGCCGCGCCTCCGGTCCGGCTGGTCTCGACCGAGGTTCAGCGTGGCGCGCACTTCGGCTGGTCGGTGGCCGCCAAGGGAGACCTGGTGGCGATCGGCGCCCCTTACGAGGACGAGGCGCAGTTGTCCGACGTGGGCGCCGTCTACGTGCGCAAGGGCGAGGGGAAGCTGCGCCGGATCAGCCAGGAGTCGGAGACCGTCCGCGGCAACAGCGAGGTGAGCGACCAGTTCGGCTGGTCGCTGGCGATGGGCGCGGGCAACTCCCTGATCGTCGGCGTGCCGTACGAGAACGACGACGGCACCGGGCGCCAGGTCAGCAGCGGGAAGATCGACTCGGGCTCGGTGGTCGTGATCGACGACGTGCTGGCGGGTGAGCTCGTCAGCACGAAGCTGGACTCGCCGACCGGGGCCTCCTACGACAGGTACGGCTACGCGGTGGCCTACGTGGAAGGCTCGGGGTTCGCGGTGAGCGCGCCGGGCCCTGGTTACGTGCAGTTGCTCAACACCGAGCTCACCCCGACCAGGACGGTACGGCAGGGCGGCAAGCAGGCGTTCGGCTTCTCGCTGGCCGCGGCCCCCGATGGCAGGCTGGCCATCGGCGCGCCGTACGGTGGCGAGGTGCGGGTGATCTCGCTCAAGGACAGCGGCGAGGACAGGCGGATCGCATCCACGGGTGAGCTCTTCGGCTATTCGCTGGCCTTCAGCGGCAACAAGATCTACATCGGCCAGCCCGACGCCGCGCCGTACGGGAAGGTCCTGGTGGCGGGGCGCAACGCGGAGGAGCCGCAGCCGCTCCAGCCCGCGAAGGGCGCCGACTTCGGGATGTCTCTCGGCGGCTGACGGTCCGCGAGCCGGTCACCAGGCGCCGAAGACCGTGACCCCGTTGGCGCTGATGGCCTCGCACAGCTCGTCGGGGCGCATTCCCTTGACCTCGGCCAGGCAGCGCACGGTGAGCGGGATGAGATAGGGGGCGTTGGGCCTGCCCCGGTGCGGCACCGGCGGAAGGTAGGGGGCGTCGGTCTCGACCAGCATGAGCTCGACGGGCGCGATCTGGGCGGCCTCGCGGAGATATCCGGCGTTCTTGTACGTGACAGGACCGGAAAATGACATGAAATATCCGGCGTCGGCACACTTCTTGGCCATCTCGGCGTCGCCGGAGAAGCTGTGGAACACCACCACCGGCGGCGCCCCCTGCGCCGCGAGCACCTTCAGCACGTCGTCGTGCGCGTCACGGTCGTGGATCACCAGTGCCTTGCCCGTGCGCTTGGCGATCTCGATGTGCGCCCGGAAGCTCGCGTGCTGGTCGTCACGGCTCGCCCAGTCACGGTAGTAGTCGAGCCCCGTCTCCCCCACCGCCCGCACGCCGGGCAGCCCCGCCAGCGCCTCGATCTCGGCCAGCGTCTCCGGGGTGGCGGCGTGGGCCTCGTTGGGGTGCACGGCCACCCCGGCGTAGACGTCGTCGTGCTCGGCCGCCGCCTCGGCGCCCCACCGGGAGGACGGCAGGTCGTAGCCGATGGTGACGAGCCGGATGACCCCGACGGCCCGCGCGTCGTCGAGGATGCCGCGCACGGTGGACGAGGCCGCCTGCGCGGCCTGCGCGACCGGATCGCCCGAGGAGGCCTGCCGGTTGCCCACCATGATGTCGAGGTGGCAGTGGCTGTCGAACACCGGAGCCGAAAGCGGCTCGGGAGCTGCGGGAATCTTGCTCACGGAGTCCAAACTAGCGTCCCCGTCTCCGCACCCGAGCCGCGCACGGCGTCAGTCGGCCAGGCGGGCCAGCTCCTCGTCGACGACCTTGGGGTCGAGCTTCTTGAACAGCGGCACCGGCGTCGCCAGCGGGGTGCCCGGCTTGATCGGCCGGTGCTCCCAGCGGGCCTCGCCGTGGTAGTCGCCCGTGATCACGGGGTAGGGGGCGCCGCCGTCCTCGTCGACCTCGTGGATCTCCGGCATGCCCGACCAGACGCCCTCGCCGCCCAGCATGGCGTGGACCTTGTTGGACGAGCTGGGCAGGAACGGCGTGAGCAGCGTCTTGGCGTCGTCGACCACCTGGAGGGCGACGTGCAGGATGGACTTCTGCCGCTCGGCGTCGTCCTTGATCTTCCAGGGCTCCTGCTCGGCGAGGTAGCGGTTGGCGTCGCGGACCACGTCGAGAGCCTCGGTGATGGCGTTCTTGAACCGCGAGCGGCCCAGCTCGGCGCCCACCGGGCCGAACGCCGCGCGCGAGCGCTCCAGCAGCCGGCGGTCGGCGTCGGTCAGCGCGCCGGCCTCGGGGATCTGGCCGAAGTTCTTGGCCGCCATCGAGATCGACCGGTTGACCAGGTTGCCCCAGGCCGCGACCAGCTCGCCGTTGTTGCGGTTGACGAACTCCTGCCAGGTGAAGTCGGTGTCCTGGTTTTCGGGGCCCGCCACGGCGATGTAGTAGCGCAGCGCGTCGGCATCGTAACGGGCCAGGAAGTCGCGCACGTAGATGACGATCTGGCGGGAGGAGGAGAACTTCCGGCCCTCCATCGTCAGGAACTCGCTGGAGACCACCTCGGACGGCACGTCGAGCTTGCCCAGCGCCCCGGGCCGCCCGTCGCGCGCGCCCTGGCCGTTGTAGCCGAACAGCATCGCCGGCCAGATCTCGGCGTGGAAGACGATGTTGTCCTTGCCCATGAAGTAGTAGCCCCGGGCGTCGGGATTCTGCCACCACTGCCGCCACGCGTCGGGGTCGCCGGAGCGCCTGGCCCACTCGATCGAGGCCGACAGGTAGCCGATGACGGCGTCGAACCAGACGTAGAGCCGCTTGTTGGGCTGGTCGCGCCAGCCGTCGAGCGGGATCGGCACGCCCCAGTCGAGGTCACGGCTGATCGCCCGCGGCTGCAGGTCGCCCAGCAGGTTGAGGGCGAACTTGAGCACGTTGGGCCGCCACTCGCCCTGCTTGGACTGCAGGTAGGAGCCGAGCACCTCGGCGAAGGCCGGCAGGTCGAGCATGAAGTGCTCGGTCTCGGCGAACACCGGCGTCTCGCCGTTGATGCGGCTCTTGGGGTTGATCAGCTCGATCGGGTCGAGCTGGTTGCCGCAGTTGTCGCACTGGTCGCCGCGGGCTCCGTCGTAGCCGCAGATGGGGCAGGTGCCCTCGATGTAGCGGTCGGGCAGGGTGCGCCCGGTCGAGGGCGAGATGGCGCCCAAGGTGGTCTTGGGGAAGATATAGCCGTTGTCGAAGAGACCCTTGAAGATGGCCTGGGTGACGGCGTAGTGGTTGGCGGTGCTCGTGCGGGTGAAGAGGTCGTAGGACAGGCCCAGCCCGGTCAGGTCCTCGACGATCACCCGGTTGTAGCGGTCGGCCAGCTCCCTGGCGCTCACGCCCTCCTTGTCGGCCTGGACCTGGATGGGCGTGCCGTGCTCGTCGGTGCCGGACACCATCAGCACCTTGTTGCCCGCCATCCGCTGGTAGCGGCTGAAGATGTCGGACGGCACGCCGAACCCTGAGACGTGCCCGATGTGACGGGGGCCGTTAGCGTACGGCCACGCGACGGCGGTCAAGATGTGCTGGGACATAGCTCCAAGCCTAAGGCGCACGGATAGCCGCCTCGAACGGATTAATCAACCTTCGGACGCCGGTGGACAGGGCGATGAAGGAAGGATCAGTAAGTGGGCGAGTCTTCGCGGGAGACGGCCTCGGCGGCCTCTTCGGCGGCCTTGGCCGCGACGTCGATGGAGCTCTCGCGGGTGCGGCGGATGCCGAGGATGCTGACGAACAGGGCGGCGAAGATGGTCTGGAAGCTCATGATGAGAGCCGTGGCCGAGGGGACGACCAGGCGCAGCGACTCGCGCGGATCGAGCGCGCCGAAGCTGCGCACCTGCCAGTGCGCCAGCGACATCACCAGGCCGACGAGACCGGCCAGTGCCAGCAGGCCGCCGGCTATCAGGCCCTTCTCCAGCGACACGATGTCGATCAGCTTGCGGACGCGTGAGGACTCCGGCAGGAACCCCTCCTCGGCCGCGTAGACCTTGGTGAACAGCGCGAACAGCGCCGCCTGGAAGCCGATCACCACCGCCGCCGAGGCCCCGACCAGGGTGTCGACGTCGAAGGCCAGCTCGCCGATCTCCACCGGGCCGAAGGTCAGCGCGGTGCCGGCGACCAGGCCGAGGAGCATCAGCACCAGGCCCGGATAGAAGAACAGCCACTTGGGGCTGTAGAGGAGCAGGAAGCGCAGGTGGCGCCAGCCGTCGCGCCAGGAGCGCAGGTGCGGTGGGCGGCTGCGGCCGTCGGGCGCGAGCGTGGTGGGCACCTCGCGCACGTCGAGCCCCGACAGCGTGGAGCGGACCACCATCTCCGAGGCGAACTCCATGCCGCCCGTCTGCAGCTGCAGCCGCAGGATCGAGTCACGCCGGAAACCGCGCAGCCCGCAGTGGAAGTCGCCGATGGCCGACGGGAAGAACAACCGGCCGACGAACGACAGGACCGGGTTGCCCAGGTAGCGGTGCAGCGGTGGCATCGCGCCGGGTGAGATGCCGCCCTTGAAGCGGTTGCCCATCACCAGGTCGGCGCCGTCACGCAACTGCTCGACGAACGGCAGCAACGAGGTGAAGTCGTAGGAGTCGTCGGCGTCGCCCATGATGACGTACTTGCCACGCGCGGCACGGATGCCGCCCATGAGCGCGTTGCCGTAGCCCTTCTCGTCGACATGGACCACACGGGCCCCGGCATCACGGGCGAGCTGCTGCGAGCCGTCCGTGCTCCCGTTGTCGGCGATCAGAACCTCGCCCTCGATGCCGTGCTCCTCCATGCACGCCAATGCCTTGCGCACACAGACTTCCACGGTTTCCGCCTCGTTGAGGCAGGGCATGACCACCGTCAGTTCCACGTCTCAACCCTTCAGTCACTGCTCCTAGAGCACACCATCATGCCCTGTGCCCGGAGTGGGTCGGGTCAAGTCCTAAAAACGACTGGCATTCTTTACAGCATGGTGAGCGCCGCGGAGATAGCCCCTGTGGACCACTCCGCCCCTGGCCGGATGGCGCGTGTGCTGCTGTTTCTACGCCGACACCGGTTGTTCGCCGCCGCTTTCGCGCTGGGCGCGGTGCTGCGGCTCATCACCATGCTCGGCTACGGCCCCGCGATGTGGTTCAACGACTCCTACGAGTACGTCTCGGTGGCGCTGCACCCGAGGCCGCACCCGATCAGGCCCGACGGCTACGGGTTCTGGCTGCTGGTGCTCAAGCCGTTCCACAGCTTCACCCTGGTGGTGTTCACCCAGCACCTGATGGGCCTGGCCACGGCCGTGCTGATCTACGCGCTGCTGCGCCGGAAGTTCGGGCTGCCGAAGTGGGGGGCCACGCTGGCGGCGGCGCCGGTGCTGTTCGACGCCTACCAGATCCAGCTGGAGCAGCTGGTGATGTCCGACTCGATGTTCACGCTGCTGGTGGTGGCGGCGATCACCCTGGTGCTGTGGCACCGGCGGATGTCGTGGAAGGTCGGCGTGGTGGTCGGCCTGCTGCTGGCGATGACCTGGCTGACCCGCTCGATCGGCGCGCCGATCCTCGCGCTCGTGGTGGTTTACCTGCTGGTCAAGCGGGTCGGCTGGAAGCCGATCGTGGCCGTGGTGGTGGCCTGCTCGCTGCCGATCCTCACGTACATGGGCTGGTTCGCGTCAAGCATGGGCAAATTCGCCATGACCAACAGCGACGGGCTCATCCTCTACATGCGCACGGCCATCTTCGCCGACTGCGACCGGATGAACATCGACAAGTACAAAGAGGTCGAGCTCCTGCTGCTGTGCATCAACGACCCGGTCGACCAGCGCAAGGAGTACGCGCAGTGGTACCTGTGGGGCCAGGGCGGCGGCGGCACGGGCACCGGTGAGGTGCTGCACCGGTGGGGCGCGGGCAAGAAGTTCACCGAGATCACCAACGAGGCGGCCAGCGCGTTCGCGACACGCGCGATCCTGTCGCAGCCCGGCGACTACCTGCGCGTGGTGGCGCGCGACTTCTTCCGCGCCTTCCACTGGGACCGCCCGCGCTTCCCCGACGAGCAGACCTACAACATGTACGAGTTCAGGCCCTACTACGACCTCGACGCCACCGGGCGGCCGAAGCGGCTGCCCACGTGGCCGTCGTTCCAGGGCCGCACCGACACCGACGCCTTCTCCTACGAGCAGGGCCCGCCCGAGACGCGCATCGTCTCACCGTGGGCCGACATCATGAGCCGCTACCAGCAGGTGTTCCACCTGCCTGGCATCGCGCTGGGCGGCATCATGCTGATCGGCCTGTACGGCATCGCGGTCCGGTGGCGCACGCTGGGCGGGCCGGTGGTGCTGCCGTGGCTGGGCGCGTTCGGGCTGCTGCTGGCGCCGGCGGCGACGGCGGAGTTCGACTACCGCTACGTGCTGCCTGCCGTGCCGCTGGCCTGCGTCGCGGCGGCCATCACGCTGAGCCGCGTCTCCTGGCGCCGCGGACGGCCCGCCGACGAGTCGGAGTCCGAGACCACCACCGTGCCCGCCTGAGCGTTCCGGCGGCGTACGACTTCGGTCACGAGGAGGCGGCGACGACGGCCACGACCAGCAGGACCAGCGACGCGGCGGTCAGCACGCCGCCACCGACCACGGCGGTCTTCCGGCCCCGCCGCACGCGCAGGACGTACATGACGGAGTAGGGCAGGAAGGCCAGCGCGCAGAGGCCGAGGGCGGGCATGGCCATCGCGCGCAGCACGCCCTTCGTGCCCGACGGCAGCGCGCGGTCGCCCTCGGGGGTGAGCTGGGCCCGGCCGACGTCGCCCGCCGCCGAGTCCGGCGAGGCGGCCACCATGGTCACGGCGCCGCCGTCGTCGGGGACGAACCGTCCCCGGCAGTCGTAACGGCCCTTGCCGAGAGCCGTGCAGGAGACCACGGTGAGCGTGCCCGGGGTGCCGATCTCGCCGGTCGCGAGCCGGAAGTCGGGCACGGCGACCGCGAACGGCACCAGCCCGAGCAGCAGCCAGCAGAGCAGGAGGACGGTCATGCCGACGCGTCCGGGCAGTCGGCCGCCACCGGCACCCTTTCGCGAGGGCTTTCCCGAGCCGGAGCCGGTGTTCAGGTCCACGTTCAGCAGGTTGAGGGCGTCGGACAGATCCATGCGTCCAGCATGAGCCGCCGAGCTTGGGCCTCACCTGTGTCTGGCTGCACACCCGGTGGCGTCACTTGGGGGCGTCATTCGGGGGCGTCATTTGGGGGCGGGGACGACCCACGAGCGCATCAGCATCCGCGCCCACCACTCCGCCTGCGTGAGCGTCTCGGCGACGAGAACGGGGTAGAGCCACCCGAAGTTAATCAGAACGACCAGCGCCAGAGCCCCCACGGTCGCCGCGCCGAGGGCCCGGCGTCCCGGCGGGGCGTTCCGCCGGCCGATGGCCAGCCCCGCGACCAGCACGAGCGCCAGCACCATGAACGGCACCACGGGGATCATGTAGAAGAGGTACATCGTGCGGTTGTCGGCGACGGCGTAGTAGAACCACGGCAGCCAGCCCGCCGCCGCCACGAGCAGCACCGCGCCCGCCCGCCAGTCCCTCGTGGCCACGTACCACGCGACGAGGCCGAGCAGGGCCAGCCCGGCGGCGTACCAGAGCGCCGGGGTGCCGACGCCGAGCACGGCCTGCGAGCACTTGTCGGCCCCGCACACCGAGGACGGCAGGCCGGCCGGGTAGTGGAAGGAGACCGGCCGCAGCAGCGCCGGCCAGGTCCAGGGCTCCGACATGTACGGGTGGTAGTCGTCCAGGCCGGTGTGGTAGCCGAGCACCTCGGTCTGGTACTTCAGCCACGACCGCGCCGAGTCGAGCACGAAGAACACCGGCCCCGACGAGGTGGCCTGCTCCCAGCCGCGCCCGTAGCCGTCGGCGGTGACGAACCACCCCGCCCACGTCGCCACGAACGTCACCACGGGAGCCAGGCCGAGCGCCGCGACCGCGCCGGGCGCGTCCAGCGAGAGAACCCCCTGGTACGGCCGGCGGAGCCCGACGGCCCGTCTGGCGCCCAGATCCCACACCACGCTCAGCACGGCGAAGGCGATCAGGAAGAAGACCCCCGACCACTTCACCGCGCACGCGGCGCCCAGACAGACCCCGGCGGCGATCCGCCAGGGACGGAGCCCGAGCCGGGGACCGCACGGGGACAGCGGCGAACTCTCGTACCAGTCGACCAGCCGCTCGCGCGCCCGGTCGCGGTCGACCACCAGGCAGGCGAACGCGGCGAGCACCCAGAACATCAGGAAGATGTCGAGCAGCGCGGTCCGGGACAGGACCAGGTGCAGCCCGTCGAGCGCGAGCAGGAACCCGGCCAGGCAGCCGAGCAGCGTCGAGCGGGTCATCCGGCGGGCGACGCGGGCCAGGATGAGGATCGACAGCGTGCCGACGACCGCGGCGGCGAACCGCCAGCCGAAGGGCGTCATCCCGAACAGCCACTCGCCCGCGCCGATCATCCACTTGCCGAGCGGCGGGTGGGCGACGAACGAGGCGCAGTCGGCGGCCTCGGGACAGTGCTTCCAGATGTCGGTGTCGCCGTCGAGGAGGCGCCGGTCGGCGATGGGGTTCTTGGCGTCGCCCAGGGTGACCCGCTCGACCCCGTGGGTGATGAGGGAGTAGGCGTCCTTGATGTAGTAGGTCTCGTCGAAGACGACGGCCCGGGGCTGATCCAGCCGGACGAAGCGGAGGACCCCGCCGAAGATCGTGACGAGAAGCGGGCCGAGCCAGCCCCACAGGGCGCTTCCCTGCATCGGCGGCACAAGCCTTTGCGGCGAAACCCCCCAGTTCCTCACGATGGGAAACCTTAGGGCGTGGGGGATCTCCTGTGAACCGCGTCGTAGAGCTCGCGTTTGGGCATGCCCGAGCCCTTGGCGACCTCGGCGACGGCCGCCTTGCGCTGCTCGCCCGCGGCCACGCGGCGCTCGACCTCGGCCACCAGCGCGGCCACGTCCGGCTCGGTCTCGCCGGCGACGTGCCCGGCGACCACGACCGTGATCTCGCCCCTGACGCCCGGCGCGGCCCATTCGGCCAGCTCGGCCAGGCCGCCCCGGCGTACCTCCTCGTAGGTCTTGGTCAGCTCGCGGCAGACGGCGGCCGGGCGGTCGGGGCCGAAGGCCTCGGCCATCGCCTGCAGCGAGTCGCGCAGCCGGTGCGGCGCCTCGAAGAAGACCATCGTGCGCTCCTCGGCGGCCAGCGCCGACAGGCGGCGAGCGCGCTCGCCCGCCTTGCGGGGCGGGAAGCCCTCGAAGCAGAAGCGGTCGCTGGGCAGGCCGGACACCGCCAGGGCGGTGGTGACGGCGCTCGGCCCCGGCAGCGCGGTGACCATGATGCCGGCCTCGACCGCGAGGTGGGTCAGGCGGTAGCCGGGGTCGGACACGCCCGGCATGCCGGCGTCGGTGATGATCACCACCGTGCGGCCCTCCTTGAGGCTTTCGAGAAGCTCCTTGGCCCGCCCGGCCTCGTTGGCGTCGTAGTAGGAGACGATCCGGCCGCCGATCTCCACGCCCAGCTCCGTGGCCAGCCTGCGCAGCCGCCTGGTGTCCTCGGCGGCCACCACGTCGGCGCTCGCGAGCACCTCCCGCAGCCTCGGCGAAACATCGCCCACCTGGCCTATCGGGGCCCCTGCCAGCACCAACCTGCCGTCATCCGTCACCGGACCATTGTGGCAGGGCATCCCGATTGGGCCGTGTTTCTTGGGTAACCACCGGCTTGAGGCCCGTACGATGTCCGAATGGCGGTGACCGACTTCCCGTACCAAGCCTTCGGCGAGCCGCAGGCCGACGAGGACGATTCCCGGGCGCGATCGGTGCGCGACCGGATGGTCCCGCCCATGCGTGGCAGCCTGCTGTGGGGCTGGCTCGGGCCGATCATCGTCACGATCTTCGGTGGCGTCCTGCGCTTCGCCGACCTCGGCCATCCGAAGGCCGTCGTCTTCGACGAGACCTACTACGCCAAGGACGCCTACTCCCTGATCACGTGGCTGGTGGAGCGCGTCACGATCAAGGACGCCGACAGGTCGATCCTCGCCGGCAACACCGACATCTGGCAGAAGTGCACCGGCGAGGCCCTCGACAAGTGCGCCTCTTACGTGGTCCACCCGCCGGTCGGCAAGTGGATGATCGGCGCGGGCGAGTGGCTGTTCGGAATGACGCCCTTCGGCTGGCGGTTCGCCGCGGCGGTCGTCGGCACGCTGTCGATCCTCATCCTGGCCCGCGTCGCCCGCCGGATGACCCGCTCGACCATGCTCGGCTGCTTCGCCGGATTCCTGCTGGCCCTCGACGGCCTGCACTTCGTGCTCTCCCGCACCGCGCTGCTCGACATCTTCCTGATGTTCTGGGTGCTGGCCGCGTTCGCCTGCCTGGTGGTCGACCGCGACCGGGCGCGCGAGCGGCTGATCGACTGGTACGAGACCTCGCCGCTCTCCTCTCAGGGGCCCTACCTGGGCCTGCGGCCGTGGCGCATCGCCGCGGGCGTCTGCCTCGGGCTGGCGATGGGGGTCAAGTGGTCGGGGCTGGCCTTCGCGGTCGCGTTCGCGATCATGTCGCTGCTGTGGGACTTCGGCGCCCGCCGGGCCGTCGGCCTGCGCCACCCCTACCTGGGCGCCTTCTCCAAGGACGTGCCCACCGGGCTGGCGGCCTTCGCCATGGTGCCGTTCCTGACGTACATGGTGACCTGGACCGGCTGGTTCGTCAGCGCCGAGGGTTACGGCCGCAAGTGGGAGCAGGCCACCTCGTCGGGGCCGGGGTTCTTCCTCTTCGACTCGGCGCGGTCGTGGATCCAGTACCAGTGGCAGGTCTTCTCCTTCCACAACGGGCTGGAGACCTCCCATCCGTACATGTCGGATCCGTGGCAGTGGCCGCTGCTGCTGCGGCCCGTGGCCTTCCACTACGAGGGCAGGGACAATGCCTGCGCGGTCAAGGACTGCTCGGAGGCCGTGCTGGGCGTGGGCACGCCGGTGATCTGGTTCGGCGCGCTGGCCGCGCTGGTGGCGCTGATCGCGTGGTACGTCGCCTCACGCGACTGGCGGGCCGGGGCCGTCCTGCTGGCCTACGCCGTGGGCTGGCTGCCCTGGTTCTACTTCGCGATCGCCCAGAACCGCACGATGTTCCTGTTCTACGCGATCCCGATGGTGCCGTTCATGGTGCTGGCCATCACACTCTGCGCCGGGGTGCTGATCGGGCCGTCCGCGCGCACCCTCGGCGGCTCTGTGCCCATGCGGCGCACTCAGGGCGCCGCCGCCGTCGGCGCGTTCGCGCTCCTCGCCTTGATCAACTTCTGGTGGCTGCACCCGATCCTGACCGCCGAGATCATCCCTTACACCGAGTGGAAGGCCAGAATGCTGTTCGACAAACGGTGGATCTAGCCCGATTACAGTCCGCTCATAGTGATTCCGTAGGGTAGTTGCTGTGCAAGACCCAATACGCACCGGTTTCGGTCATCGTCAGGCCCGGGGTCGATACGGCAAACTTCGAGGCATGAGTGCACCAGACGTCACCGCTCTCCTAGCTGAGTTGGAGCGCTCCGATCCAGACCTGGCCGACGAGGCCAGGACCGCCGTCGAGTGGCTGACAGGCGGCGAGGCCCTGGAGACGGTCACCCAGCTCGACGTCTGCGAGTTCCTCTGGTACACCCTGCCGCTCAAGGTCGGCGGCGACCACGAGCGGCTCGCCCGCTCGCTCGGCCGCCTGCTCCAGCTCGGCGGCATGCAGCGCTACGCCGCGCTGTGCGAGTCGCCGACGACGACGCGGATCCTGCGCACGTACGCCCGCGACGGCGAGGACGCCGGCACCTCGGCCTACCAGGAGGCGCTCGACGCCACGGGGGTGCTCCCGCCCGACGTGCCCGATCTGCAGTGGAGCATGATCATGGGGCCCGAGGAGCTGGGCGCCCACGTCGCCTGCTCGGCCGCCCTGGAGCTGGCCATCATCGCGGGTGACGACGTCGACCGGGTCGCGCTGACCAGGCGCTGGCTCACCCAGCCGCGGGCCGACCTGGGCGGCGACAACTGGCTGCACCGGGTCCACGGCGAGCGGCTCAACCGCTGGGTGCTGGGTCGCGGCCCCGCCAGGCGGGAGCTGGCCCAGCCGTTCGAGGTGCGGCTGCACGCGCCGGTGAAGGCCCAGCCGATCCCCGCCCTGCGCCGGCTGCTGGCCCTGGCCGCGTCCGAGACCAGCCTGCCCATGCGGCTGGCCCCCTCCGCGGCGGCGCTGCGGCTGCGCGAGCTGGCCGAGCGCGAGCTGGCGGCGCTCAGCCGCGACGGCGCCACCCTGACCATCACCGCCGAGGGCAGGCGGCTGCTCGATTCGCCCGAGGCCATGTGGGAGGCGGTCACCAGGCTGCTGCTGGCGCGGGGCGAGCACGAGTTCGAGGTGTCGGCCCGCGAGGCCGCGCTCATGCTGCTCGCCGACGGTGTGCTGATGTCGCCCGCCCAACTGCGCGAGCGGGTCGCCGAGGTGGTCGGCGGCGAGGGCTGGCACCCGACGACCGGGCTCGACGACGTCACCAAGCCGGTCGCCGAGCTGGTCGGGCAGCTCACGGCGCTCGAACTCGCCTTCGGTGACGAGCTGGCGATCCGGATGACCCGGGTGGGGCAGCTGGCCTCGCTGGCAGCGCTCCGGGCGCACGCTTTGCGGCCCCGCAAGTACGTCAACTCCGCCTGACCGGGCCGCGCGGCTGAACCGGGCGGTCGCCGCCCGCGTATCTCTCGCTACCCGGCCATCGCGGCGCGCAGAACGCGGTGGCCGGGCCGAAGCCCTCGGATCAGGACTGGTCGCGACGCTCCAGCACGTGCCACCCCACGAGGCAGAGCAGCGCGAAGAGGCACAGCCCGGCGACGAGGAGCGGCTCGGAGACCACGAAGGCGAGCACCAGGGCGGCCAGGGCCAGAACCGCCGCGATCGCCGAGGTCCTCGACACCACACACCCCCTCAACAGGTACGGCAGGGAACTCTACCGGGCGTCGGGGACCCGGCCCACGCCCGCCAGGATGCCCGGGCGGTCGAGGTCGACGGGCGAGGCCGGGGGCTTCTCCGGGTCCCAGTGGGCGACCGGCACCACACCGGGCGGGAGCAGGTCGAGGCCGTCGAAGTAGCCGGAGAGCTGGTCGGGCCCGCGGCCCGTGATGCCGCCCGAGGTCGTGGTCGTGTAGACCTGCCGGCCCGCCGTGGCCACGTCTTCGGCGGCGTTGCCCTGGTAGATGTGCGACACCACGAGGTAGCTGCCGGGGCTCAGCCGATCGCGGATCCGCTGGACGATCCCGGCCGCCTCGGCGTCGTCGGGGATGAAGTGCAGCACCGCGGCCATCAGCACGGCGTACGGGCGCGTGACGTCGATTCGCTCGCGGAGCTGCGGATCATCCATGATCGCGTCGGGGTCTCTGAGGTCGCCGGCCAGGGCGAGGGTGTCGGGGTCACGGGCGAGCAGCGCCCGCGCGTGGATCAGCACGATGGGGTCGTTGTCCACGTAGACCACCCGCGCGTCGGGCGCGTGCCGCCGCGCCACCTGGTGCACGTTGTCCTGGGTGGGCAGCCCAGCGCCGAGGTCGACGAACTGGCGGACCCCCGCCTCGGCCAGCCGGCGCACGGCCCGGCCGAGGAAGGCGCGGTTGGCCCGGGCGATCTCCCCCGCGTCGTTGCCCATCTGCCGGCCGATCTCGATGACCTTCTCGGCCGCCTCGCGGTCGGACGCGAAGTTGTCCTTGCCGCCGAGGTAGTAGTCGTACATGCGGGCGACGCTCGGGACGCGGGCGTCGATCCCGGCGGGCACACGGTCCTGGTCGCTCACGCGATCCCCTTTGCCGGTTGATCGTCCGTTTCTAGGCGGACGCGGAACGATCAGCATAAGTCCTGCTTTCTCGCGCCGGAATGTGCTTTTCCGCTTCCCGTGTCGCCCGGAGCGCGATTGGGAGGTAAAGGACCTGCTTAGAGGATCCGCGGCCACGGCGGCGACGCCTCGCCGCCGTGGAGCGGCACCCTGGCGACGGCGGCGTACACGTTGTCAAGACCTGGCCCGCTTGTCCGCCGCGACCACGGCGATCCACACCATCGCGGTGATCGCGCCGACGCACAGGGTCAGGGAGCCGGCGCGCCCACCCGACATCGCCCAGCCGTCACCGAAGGCGAAGATCAGCCCGGCGAGCCGCGAGGCCGCGGCGAATCCGGGCCGCCCGGCGCGGGAGTAGTGGCGGCCCAGGACGAAGCAGGCGGCGATGAGCGCGGTGAACGCGATGGAGCCGGCGACCATGTGCATGACCCCCTGCCAGCTCATCGTGCCCGTCTGGCCCAGCGGGGTGCCGGCGGGGAAGCCGTCGCCCGGGTCCATGACGAAGACTCCGGCGGCGGCCATCGCCACCCCGTTGACCAGGATCAGCCGTGGTGCCCATGTCCCGCCGGGCGTGCCGCGCAGGACGCGGCGCAACCCGATCGCCCCGGCGACCGTCAGGGCACCGCTGACCAGGAAGTTGGCGATCTGGAGCCAGCCGAGGTCGCCCGTGCTCAGCATGCTGATGGGGTGACGCAGCAAGTCGAAGCCCTCACGGGTGAATGCCTGCGTCAGCGACACGACCGCGAAGAGCGGCGCGGCGACGATGGAGCCCGCGAGCAGGGTGCGCGTCGCCGGGGTGGCGGTGTGGAGCTGGACGGTGGTCATGGTCTGTGTCCTTTCGCGGGGGCGGGAGATCCGCCGGCTGTACGTGTTCCGCCGGTTTCCCCGGCCTCGCTGACGCGTCGAACGAGCCGGGCCGGACTCGACGCCGCTCCCGCCTGCGCGCCGGTGACCTGGGAGAACGCGCGTCGTAACGCATTCCCTGTCACATCGCGGGACGGGCTGCATTCCCTGTCACATCGGCAAGAGGCGCCTGGTCCGGCGGTTACTGTCGATGTCCGCGGCGCCCGATCGATGCGTAGCCAGAGATCGGCACGGATCGATCACCCCCGACCAGCACGAGGAGACACCACGATGCGATTCCTGATGACGACCAAGGCCAACGGCGCGGCCCCCCCGGACGAGGCGGTCTATGCGGAGATGGGCAGGTTCGTGGAGGAGATGACCCAGGCCGGGGTGCTGCTGGCGACCGGCGGCCTGGACCCGGTGGGAGTCCGCGTCACGGCCACCGACGGGACGATCACCGTCACCGACGGACCGTTCGCCGAGGCGAAGGAGGCGATCGTCAGCTTCGCGCTGATCGAGGCGCGCTCGCAGGAGGAGGCCGTCGAGCTGTCCCGGCGCTTTTGGAAGATCATCGGCACCGGCGAGGGCAGCATCCAGCAGGTCTTCGGCCCGTAGGACTGATCGGCCGGTTGCGTGCGCGGCCGGGCAGGTGCTCTCATCGAGCACGTGACGTCCGGAGACACCCACCGCGCGGTCGACGCGGTCTGGAAGATGGAGTCGGCGAGGATCATCGCCGGGCTCGTCCGGATGGTGGGCGACGTGGGGCTGGCCGAGGAGCTCGCGCAGGACGCGCTCCTCGCCGCCCTCGAACAGTGGCCCGAGTCAGGCACCCCCGACAATCCGGGCGCCTGGCTCATGGCCGTCGCCAAACGTCGCGCGATCGACCACCTGCGGCGCCACCGGCGCCTCGACGTCAGACACGAGCAGCTCGCCCACGAGCTCGCCACCCGGCCCGACACCGCCGAGGCCGATCTCGACACGGCCCTGGACGACGACGTGGGCGACGACGTCCTGCGCCTGATGTTCGTCTCCTGCCACCCGGCGCTGTCCCACGACGCCCAGGTGGCTCTGACGTTGCGGCTGCTCGGTGGCCTGCGCACCGAGGAGATCGCACGCGCGTTCCTCGTCTCCGAGCCGACGGTCGCGCAGCGCGTCGTCCGGGCCAAGCGCACGCTCGCCGACCTCAAGGTGCCCTTCGAGGTCCCGGCCGGGCCGGATCGGGCCGACCGCCTGTCGTCGGTGCTCGAGGTCATCTACCTGGTGTTCAACGAGGGCTACACCGCCACCGCCGGCGACGACTGGATCCGGCACGACCTCTGCCACGAGGCGCTGCGCCTGGGCCGCCTGCTGGCCCGGCTCGCGCCTGACGAGGCCGAGGTGCACGGCCTCGTCGCCCTGATGGAGCTCCAGGCGTCCCGGTCAGCCGCCCGGACGGAGCCAGGGGGCCAGCCGATCGCGCTGCACGAGCAGAACCGCGGCCGCTGGGACCTGCTGCTCGTCCGTCGCGGCTTCACCGCCCTGCTGCGCGCCCGGCAGGCCGGTGGCCCCCTCGGCCCCTACGTGCTGCAGGCCGCCATCGCCGCCTGCCACGCGCGGGCCCGCAGCGCGGAGGAGACCGACTGGGCGCAGATCGCCGCCCTCTACGCGCTGCTCGCCCGGGTGCTGCCCACGCCGGTCGTGCAGCTCAACCGGGCGGTCGCGCTGGCCATGGCCCACGGCCCCGAGGCGGGCCTGGAGCTGGCCGACACGCTGCTCGCCGAGCCGGCACTCAAGGGCTATCACCGCCTGCCCAGCGTGCGGGGCGACCTCCTGGCCAAACTCGGCCGGCACGAGGAGGCCAGGCGGGAGTTCGAGCGGGCCGCGGCTCTCACCCTCAACCTGCCCGAACGTACGATCCTGCTCGACCGCGCAGCGACCTGCGCCGCCGCGGCCATCCCCGAAGTGGGCGGCACGCTGGCCGAGGCCGCGACCGCCTTCCTGGGCCGGGCCGAGCTGGACCCCGCGACCGTCCGCTCCTACGGGCAGACCCTGGGCCGGCTGCGCCGCGAGCTGGGCGACGACCTCCCGCTGCGCGGCGTGCACGCGGCGCGGGTCACCGAGATCTTCACGTCGGCGTGGGGAGAGGCCGCCGCCGCCACGTGGAACCGGCATCGGGGCGCCGTCCGCTCCTTCTCCGCCTGGGCCGGCGCGCACGGTCTCCTGTCCGGCGACCTGGCGTCCGGGCTGGCCCGCCGGGCCGAGCCCCGTGGCCGCACCCGTCCCATCGAGCCGCCGCGCCTCGCCGCGTTGTGGCAGCGGCCCGGTCTCGGCCTGCGCGAACGCGCGCTGTGGCTGATGCTGCACGAGAGCGCGGCGCCGGTCGGCTCGGTGCTCGCCCTCAACGTCGAGGACCTCGACCTGGCCGGTCGGCGCGGGAAGACGGCCGCCGGGTCCCGCTGGATCAGCTGGCGGTCCGGCACCGCCGAGCTCCTGCCCGGCCTCGTCGCGGGCCGCCGCCGCGGCCCCCTGTTCCTGTCGGACCGGAGGCCCGGCCCCGGCCGTCCGCCCGCTCCGGCCGACCTGTGCCCGGAGACCGGCCGTCGCAGGCTCTCGTACGAGCGGGCCGAATACCTGTTCAAGCAGGCCACCGGCCACACGCTCAGCCAGCTAAGGAGCCGGTAGCCGACCCGAGCTCGCCGGAGGCGATCCCCCAGGGTCGAGCACATGACCTTGGACCAGGCAGGCGTGCACATTTCACCCTCGACCTGGCAGCAGCAGCCGCCGGCATGACCAGCTTCGGCCACGAACTCGCCGACCGGATCAGCCGGGATCAGTGCTCCGTGAATGCGCGCCGGGCGTACGAGAGCAGCTCACGTACGGCGGGATTGTGCGTGTCCTTCCAGATCAGCGCGAGCAGCGCGGGCGTTTCGACGTCATCGATGGTGCGGGCGGTGAGCCGGTCGCGGTGGCGGGCGGCCATCGACTCGCTCAGGATGCCGACGCCGAGCCCGCGGGCGGCGAGGTCGGCGATGGCGTCACCCGCGCTGGCCTGCAGCGCGATCACGGGTTGCCGGTTCTGCGCCGCGCAGGCCTGATCGAACACGGCGCGCAGGCCGGTGCCCGGTGGCATGCACACGATCGGATGGGTCTCCAGCTCGGCCAGGGTGACCCGGTCGCGTCGCGCCAGCGGATGCGTGGCCGGGACCACCGCGACGAGCCGCTCGCTGATGATCGTCAACGCGTCAAGGCCGTCGGGGGCGACGGTCGCGGTGCCGATGAGCGCCAGGTCGAGGGTGCCGGAGCGAACGCCCTCGATGAGCCGGTCGGAGTTGTCCTCCTGCAGCGAGATCTCGACTCCGGGATGCGCCCGGCGGAACGCGGCGAGCGCGTCGAACAGCGGGGTGATCGTGCAGCCGATGACCATCCCGATCGAGAGCCGGCCCCGGATCAGGCCGGTCACCTCGCCCACGGCCTGGCCGAGCGCATCGGCGGCGGCGAGCGCGTCGCGGGCGTGCTGGAGGGCGGCCTTGCCCGCGACGGTGAGGGTGGCGGCGCGAGCCGACCGGTCGAAGAGCGTGGCGCCGAGCTCATGTTCGAGCCGGCGGATCTGGGCGCTGACGCCGGACTGACTGATGTGCACCCGCTCGGCCGCCCGGGTGAAGCTCCGCTCCTCGGCGACCGCCACGAAGTATTCCAGCTGCCTCAGTTCCATAACCATAGATTCTAGCTTCCAGCAGAACCATCTGTTGGACTTCTAGTTCCAGGTCGACCAGGCTGGAAGGCACTGAGACCCAGGAGGAAGCCATGCCGGAGTACGAGAAGGCCATGCGGCCCGAAGACATCACCCGCCTGTTCGTCGAGCGGTCCAACGCCGGTGACGCGGCCGGAGTCGCCGCCCTGTACGAGCAGGACGCGGTGCTGGCCTACCCGCCCGGCGGCCGGACGGTCGGCCGCGAGGCGATCCGGGCCCTGTGGGAGAAGGTGCTGGCCAACCGTCCCCGCTTCGAGCCGGAACAACCGCTGCCGACGCTGATCAGCGGTGACATCGCGCTCACCTCGACGCCGCCCAAGGACGGGAGCGGCGCTCGCGCGCAGGTCGTGCGGCGCCAACCGGACGGGAGCTGGCTGCGCCTGCTCGACCAGCCCGAGTTCGTCCCTCCCACCCGTTGACCTCAGGGCAGCGGCGAGAAGGTCAGTTCGCGGCGGGGATCGCGGGCTTGTCGTCCGTCCAGCCGGCCTTGTACGTCCGCACGCCGGACTTGCCCAGCACTGGCTTGCCACCGTCCTTGAGGTCGATGTATGTGGCCAGCAGCGTCATGGCCTTGGTGTCCACCAGGAGCTGCTGTTTGAGCACCGAGCCTTTGTTGGAGGGAGTGGGCAGGGCCAGTTTCTGACCGGAGCGGCCCAGCGGGTCCTTGGCCCGGCCGAGGTCGGTGACGCCCTTGGTGGTCTTCAGCACCTGGTAGGCGGCGGTCCTGACCTTCTCCGGCACCGGATTCGCGTACAGCAGCTCGGCCGCGCTCTGGGCGACGTATTTGTCGACATTGACCAGCCAGTCGGCCTTCCTGGAGTTGGGGCTGGTGGTCCTGGCCTCCTCCGAGGCCTTGTCGATCCAGGCGTTGACGTCTGCGGTGAGGTGCTTCCTGAGGGTTTCGGTGTTGGTGGGCAACGACTGGAGCTGCTGGTAGGTGACGTACTTCTCGCCAAGGCGGAACCCTCCAGGCCGGTTCGGGACCGCCTTGATGAAGCCCTTGCCCGGCTCGGTGGACAGGCGGATCTTCATGCCCTCAGTGCGGTACTCCCACGTGGCCGGCGAACCATCGGCGCGCCAGGCCGCTTCGTCCTTCGGGGTCGCGGGTCTGGCACCCAGTTCGCGGTGTCCGGTCCAGCTCTTGCCGTCGGGTGACAGCCACTCGGTGCTGATCTCGCGCTGGATCAGCTGGTAGCCGCTGCCGACCGGGCGGGGATGAGTCGTGGTGAAGGTCGTCTCGACCCGCCAGTAAGCCCCCTCCGGCGCGTCGGCGGCCACGGGAGCGGCGATCACACCAGCGAAGATCAGGCCGACGGTGACGGCCAGGGTGAATCTCATTTCTTCTCCTTCAACGGGTTGTCGTCCGCCCAGCGGCTGTCCTTGATCGCCGTGTAGCTCAGGAGCATGCCGTCCGCGACGGAACGGGTCTCGATGGAAAGTGGCCTGCCTGAGACGGGGTCGATCACCAGCCGGGTCCTGGTCGCCCCCACCTGGTCGTGCGGGGCGAACTCCCCGGACTCGTACTCGATCGCCTCCCCCGCACGGCCCAGCACGTCGGTGGTCTGCCCGACGGCGGCGACGCCGGGCATCGAGGCGAGCAGCCGGTACGCGGCGGCCCTGGTTTCGCTTGTCACGGGCGCGAAAACCAGCAGGCGCACCGTGGTGTCGAGGGTCGTTCGGTCGTCCGTGCCGAAAAGCGCCTTGAGCCCCTCGGGGGTGTCGGGTAGCTCGCTCATCTTGGTCAGCGCCTTGCCCGCCGCGACGATGCGAAAGTCCCAGTCCTCGGTCGAGAAGGTTCGCTGTTCGTCGGGCTCGGCCTGTTCGACATAGTCGTCGTACGTCCACGACGTGGGCGAGCCGTCGGCGCGCCAGGCCGCCTCATCCTGGGATGTCGCGGGCTTGATCCCCTCCGGGGTCTCGCGATACCAGGTGAGCCCTTCGGGATCGGCGGGGATCCAGGTCTCCCTCATCCGGCGCTCATGGAGGACGTACCGGCCGCCAGGCTCGCGAAACCGCCGGCCCATGACCTCCGTACTGCCCCACCACGCGCCCTCATCGGGCATGGTGGCCACCGAGGCGGCCGCCACCAGCAGGAACCGTTTGCCATCCGTCTGAGCGATCGGCCCCGAGGTGACGGGCGCGCTGTGGCGCACCGTCGGCGCGATCACGATGGCCGCCGCGGCGGCAGCACCCGCCAGACCGAGCCCCAGCGCGGTCCATCTGGCTGTCCTGCGGCCCCGCCGCACCCGCTCCTGCGCGAACGCGGCGGCCATCCGCACGCGCCCGGCCCGCTCGACCTCGGGCGACAGCGGCGGCGCGGGCAGCAGCTCCCGCACCGCCTGGTAATCATCCATGAGAGCCTCCAGCTAAGGGGTTGACGCCGCCCAGAGCGGCACGGAGCTTCTTGCGCGCCCGCCACAACCGCGATCCGACCGTGCCGTACGGGATGTCGAGGGCCTGCGCCACTTCTTCATGGCTGAGGTCGCCCAGTGCGCTCAGCAGCAGCACGTCCCTGTCCCGGTCGGGCAGCGCACGCAGCTCAGCCGCCAGCCGCGCCTGTGCGCTCACGGCGTCGACGCGAGTGACCACGCGTTCCTCGTGGCCATGCTCCGTGCCGTCGCGCACGGCCGCGCTGCGCTGCAACGCGGCCAGCCGCCTGGTCTCGGTACGTCGATGCGACGAGATCAGGTTGGTGGCGAAGCCGTACAGCCAGGGACGAACCTCTCCGCGCTGGGGATCGAACGCCTCGCGCTTCCTGAACGCCGCGAGAAAGACCTCCGCGGTGAGATCGTCGGCAGCCTGCCGGTCGAGCCGCCGTCCCAGGTACGCGTGGATCTCACCCACGTACCGGTCATAGATCTCACCGAACCGCTCGGGTTTTCGGCGCGACAGCTCCAGCAGGGCCGCGTCACTGATCTTCTCCGAGCGGTCGGTGAGATCAGAGGCCCTTGTATTGGCAGTCACACCCCTTACTCCACCGAAAGGCCGCATTGCTTTCACACCAGTCGCTCGGGCCCAGTTGCCACCAGATCGGTCACGCAAGCCTCGCCTGAGCCCCGGTCAATCGGCCCCGTCATCCGTACGTGAAGGAATTTCCGGCATCGGCGGAGAAGTAGTGATCAACTGTCGATGAATCGGAGTCCAGGACCTTGCGCACGTTCACTACAGCGGGCGCGGCGTTAGCCGTCGCCACTGCGCTGCTCGTCCCACTGCCCGCGAAAGCGGCGCCCGGCCCCGGCGGCGGCGACGCTCGTACCGTCACGCTCGTCACCGGCGACCGGGTCACCGTCACCGACGACCTGACCGCGATGATCCAACGCGGTGCGGGCCGCGAGGAGATCACGTTCAGCACCGACGACAGCGGCGGACGACTGCGCGTCGTGCCCAGCGACGCCGTACCGCTGCTGAGGGCGGGGCGGCTCGACCCGCGCCTGTTCGACGTGACGACGCTGCTGAAGCACGGCTACGGCGACCCGCACGGCGCGTTGCCGCTCATCGTCACCGGCGACTCACAGCCGCGTACGCTGCGGGGCGCCACGCGGACCAGGGCGCTCGCGGCGGTGAACGGCTACGCCGTGCGGCAGGAGCGGGCGCATGCCACAGGCTTCTGGCGAGACGTCATCGCCGGCGACGGCAAGATCTGGCTGGACGGCCGCGCGAGCCTGTCGCTCGACGCGAGCGTCAAGCAGATCGGTGCCCCGGCGGCCTGGGCGCACGGCCTCACCGGAGCCGGTGTCAAGGTGGCGGTGCTCGACACCGGCATCGACGCCACCCATCCCGACCTGGCCGGGAAGGTCGCCGCCCGAGCCGACTTCACAGAGACGCCGGACGAGCGCGACCTGATCGGACACGGTACGCACGTGGCGTCCACCATCGCGGGCCAGGGTACGGCCTCCGAGGGCAGGTATCAGGGTGTGGCGCCGGGCGTCACACTGCTGGACGGCCGGGTCTGCGAGAGCCGCTTCTGCAGTGAGTCGGCCATCCTGGCCGGCATGCAGTGGGCCGCCGAGCAGGGCGCCCAGGTGGTGAACATGAGTCTCGGCGGCCCGGACGAGCCGGGGACGGATCCGCTGGAGACGGCAGTCCAGACGCTCACCGAGCGGTACGGAACGCTGTTCGTCGCGGCTGCGGGCAACCAGGGGCTGGATCACGGGGTGAGCTCGCCGTCCAGCGCGGACGCCGCGCTGGCCGTCGGTGCGGTCACCAAGGCGGACGAGCACGCCGCGTTCTCCAACCGCGGACCGCGGGCCGGTGACGGCGGCCTCAAGCCGGACATCACCGCCCCCGGCGTGGACATCACCGCAGCGCGAAGCAAGGACAGCCCCGGAGACGGGTCGTACCAGGCCATGTCCGGTACCTCGATGGCCACCCCGCACGTGGTGGGAGTGGCAGCCCTGCTGGCCGGAGCGCGCCCTGACTGGAAGGCGGGCACGCTCAAGGCCGCGCTGATGGCCTCGGCCAAGGCCAACCCGGAACTCGGCGTCTTCACGCAGGGCGCGGGCCGGGTGGACGCCGACCGGGCGACCACCCAGAGCGTGACGGCCGACCCGCCCGGCCTCGGGTACGGTCTGCAGACCTGGCCGCATGACGACGACCAGCCGATCGCCAGGAAGCTGACCTACCACAACCACCATGACCGGCCGGTCACGCTCACGCTGGAGTCCCGGGCAGGCAGAACGTTCACGGTCACGCCGGCCACCCTCACCGTGCCGGCGGGCGGCCAGGCCGAGGCGATCGTCACCGCCGACACCCGCATCGACGGGCCCGACGGGCTGCTCGGCGGTCATGTGGTGGCGACCGGCCCGGATGGGCTGAGCGTCTCCACGCCCGTGGGTGTGGAGAAGGAGGTCGAAAGCTACGAGCTGACGGTCAACCACACTGACCGGTCCGGCGCTCCCACCGGCCGGTACGAGATGTCGATCAGGAGTCTGGACACCGAGCAGTCCTCGATCACGGTCTTCGGCGAGCAGAATCCCTTCACCATCCGCCTGCCCAAGGGCAGATGGCAGGTGGATACCACGGTGGTGAGCGAGGACGGTGTCACGCTGCTCGTCCAGCCGGAACTGATGCTCGATCAGCCGCGAACCGTGGAAGCCGATGCCCGGCTCGGCCGGCCGATGTCGGTCACGCTGCCCGCCGCGGACGCCGTGCTGCTACAGGGGGAGGTCGTCTACCAGTGGCGCTCGGCCGACGGTCACCTGTACAACAGGGGCTGGCTGCCAAGGCGGCTGGATCGGTCGTTCACCGCCCAGCTCGGACCTGATCGCACCTACGAGGGGTTCCGGACGAAGGTGGGGGGCCACTGGGCCGGCGCGGAAACCTACCGGCTGGCCTGGTTCGTGGATGGACGCCTGCCCACCGGATTCCACCGGGACGTGGTCAAGGAGAACCTCGCGATGATCCGCACCGACTACGCCCGGCACCTGCCGGACGCGGAGGCTGCGGCGTCCGGCGCTGCCGCGCCGCGCGAAGGCCAGTTCCGGGCCTGGCTGTCGATGGACGACTTCACCACGCCGTCCGTCCGCACCGAGTACGTCAACACCGACGACGGCATCCGCTGGCGGCGTTTCCTCCTCGAGTACGGCACGGACGGCCGCCTCAACCAGTTCCAGTCGGGTTACACCCGCTATCCGGCCGGCAAGGTCACCACCGAGCGGTGGAACCGAGGCGTGTTCGGTCCCTCGTTGCAGGACAGCGAGGAAGACACGGACGCCGCCGCCCGCACGGGTGAGGTGATCTCAACGAACCTGTGGATGTTCGGAGACGGCCGCGGCTCCCTCGGCTACTCCTCGCGCGCCACCGCGCACGTCGCGCTCCATCGCGACGGCGAGTTGGTCGGCGAGGCCGACTCCCTGACCGCCGACCTCACCGTGCCGCCCGGTGAGGCCGCCTACAAGCTGGTGGCACGGGCTGAGCGGGGTGCTCCCGCGAGCTTGTCCACCAGCGTCTCAGCGACCTGGACGTTCCGCTCGGCGACCACGGCGAAGACCACCCGGCTGCCGCTGTCCGTGATCAGGTTCTCCCCTGAGCTGAATGTGGACAACACCGCCCCGGCGGGCCGCCGCTTCACCATCCCGGTCAGCGTCCGACCGATGCCGGACAGCACGGCGGGCAAGCCGCGCGGCCTGACGGTGGAGGTCTCCTACGACGACGGTGCCACCTGGGCGCGGGCGCGCGTCCAGGACGGCAAGGTCGTGCTCGGCCACCCCGCCGGGCAGGGGTTCGTGTCACTGCGTGCCAAGTCCACCGACACCGCCGGCAACACCGTCGAGCAGACCGTGCTGCGCGCCTACCGGATCGCCTGATTCGCCACCTGGTCCACTGACCGAGCTCAAGTCCCTCATTCGCCGCCGCCGTCCCACGCGGACAGGAGGCGACGGGGGTCGGGTCGCAAAAGTATTCTTCGCGAACGTGTCCATCTGGCCGTGTCCCATTCGTGGTGACCTCGTACGGCGAACAGCGCCGCACGCGCCACAACAGGACAGGAGTGCGATCGTGAAGTACATGTTGCTGATCCAGAGTGCGTCCGCCGAGACGGCCGACGCCGCCGACCAGTGCACGGTCGAGGACTGGGTCTCCTTTGACAAGGAGGTGCAGGAGGCGGGGATCTGGGTCTCCGGGGAGTCGCTGGCGGACCTGGTCACCGCCACCGCGGTGCGGGTCGGCCGGGACGGCGGGCGGACGGTGACGGATGGTCCGTTCGCCGAGACCCGCGAGATTCTCGGCGGCTTCTACGTCATCGACGTGCCGGACCTGGACGTCGCGCTGGACTGGGCCGCCCGCTGCCCCGGCGCGCGCGGCGGCGGGTCGGTCGTGGTGCGGCCGGTCGCCGAGTTCGGCGGCTGAGGCCACGATGGACGACCCGGCCGCCGCCACCGGGACACCGGACGGGGCGCCGGTGGCGTCCGTCGAGGCGGTGTTCCGTGAGGAACGCGGCCGGCTGCTGGCCGCCCTGGTCCGCCGCTTCGGCGACCTCGACCTGGCCGAGGAGGTCACCTCCGACGCGATCGAGGCGGCGCTGACCCGCTGGCCGGTCGACGGCGTCCCGCCCAAGCCGGGTGCCTGGCTGATGACCACGGCACGACGCAAGGCGGTCGACCGGCTCCGCCGCGACCAGGCGTTCGCCGCCCGGCTGGCCATCCTTCAGGTGGAGGCCGAACGGGCGGCGGCCCCGGCCACGGACGTGGCCGCAGGTGACCTGCCGGACGAGCGGCTGCAGTTGTTCTTCACCTGCGCTCATCCGGCTCTGCCGGCTGAGGACCGCGGCGCGCTGACTCTGCGCTGCCTGGCCGGGCTGACCACCCCCGAGGTGGCGCGGGCCTATCTCGTCCCGCAGGCGACGATGGCCAAACGGATCGTCCGGGCGAAGAAGAAGATCCGCGAGGCCCGGATCCCGTTCCGGGTGCCCGGCGCGGACGAGCTACCGGAGCGGCTGCCGGGCGTGCTCCAGGTGGTGTACTCGATCTTCACCGAAGGCTACGCGGCCAGTTCGGGCCCGCACCTCCAGCGGCTGGACCTCGCCGAGGAGGCCATCCGGCTGGGCCGGATCCTGCGCCGGCTGATGCCCGCCGAACAGGAGGTCGCCGGGCTGCTCGGGCTGATGCTGCTGATCCATGCCCGGCGCGACTCCCGGACCGGCCCGGACGGCGAGCTGGTGCTGCTCGACGAGCAGGACCGCGGCCGCTGGGACCGCACGATGATCGAGGAGGGCCGTGGCCTGGTGCCGCCCGCCCTGACCGGCGGCCTCCCGGGCCCGTATGGCGTGCAGGCCGCGATCGCCGCCCTGCACAACGAGGCCGCGACCCTCGCCACCACCGACTGGCCGCAGATCGTCGCGCTCTACGACGTGCTGCTCGCGCTGACGCCGTCCCCGGTCGTCGCGCTGAACCGGGCCGCGGCGGTGGCGATGCGCGACGGACCGGAGGCGGGGCTGGCGTTGCTGGACGACCTGGCCGGTGAGCCGGCGCTGCGCGGCTACCTCCCCTTCCCCACCGCGCGGGCCGACCTGTTGCACCGGCTCGGCCGGCTCACCGAGGCCGCGGCGGCCTACCGGGAGGCGCTCGAACTGGCCGGCACCGAACCCGAACGCGCCCACCTGCGCCGCAGGCTGCACGCGGTCGAGCAGCCCGGCGCCTGATCCCGCGCGACACGACCGAGCGGGCCGTCGGTGAATCCACCGATGAGTGTCCATCCGCCCGCATCCCGTTCGTAGTCATGCCATACGGCGCCCCGCACGGGACGCACCTGTCGTGAAAGGACCGGGACCATGACCGCGACCTCCTCCACGGGCACCACGCCCACCCACCACGGCCCGACCACGCTCCTGCTGAGCTGCGGCACGGTCGCCGGGCTGCTCTTCCCCGTCGTCTCGTTCGCGCAGGCCTTCACCCGCGCCGGTTTCGACCTGCCCCGGCACGCGCTGAGCTCGCTGACCCTCGGCGACCTCGGCTGGCTCCAGATCGCGAACTTCGTGGTCACGGGCCTGCTGGCCATCCTCTTCGCGGTCGGCCTCCGGCGAACCCTGCGCCCCGGACGGGCGGGCACGTTCGGACCGGCTCTGGTCGGCGTCTACGGCGTGGGAATGATCGGCGGCGGAATCTTCGCCCCCGACCCCGCCCTGGGCTGGCCGGTCGGCGCCCCTGAGGGCGTGCCCGAGCACCTCAGCGTGAACAGCGCCCTGCACGTGGTCTTCGCGGCCGCGGCGTTCCTGTCCCTGATCGTGGCCGGTCTCGTGTTCGCCCGGCGGTTCGCCGGTCAAGGACGGCGCGGCTGGGCGACGTACTGCGCCGCCGTGGGCATCACCACCTTCGTTCTCACGGTCCCGCCGTGGAGCGAGGACAGCGCGAGCCTGCGCTTCGCCGCCGGCGCAGTGATCATCTCAAGCTGGCTCGCCATCATCTCCTGGCGGTTGCGCACCGAGAACCCCGGTCAGGCCGGTACGACCAGCACGACGTGACCGGTGTCCCGGCACGGGCGAGCCGGTCGGCGTCACCGGCGTCCCGGCACGGGCGAACCGGTCGGCGTCACCGGCCAGGGTGGTCGATCGCCAGGTCCACGAGCCGTGGATCGACTTCGGGAAACGAGCCGTCGCCGAACAGGACCCGCGCCGCCAAGACACGACCGGCACGACCGCGCAGCACAGTCACCGCCGCCTCCGCCGCAGCGGGGAATCGGATGCCGGCGAACACGCGGCGCAGCAACAGCCGGCCTCGGAACCGGGCCCGCAACGCGTTCCCGTCGTACCGGCTCAGCAGGCGTTGGTCACCGGTACGCAGGTAACCGGCGGTGACCGCCGCGGCCAGTTCGGACATGCGTAAGCAGGGATCCAGCCCACCGGCCGTCAGCGGAGACACCGCGCCCGCCGCGTCTCCGACGAGCAGCCCGGCGGGGCACGCCAACCGTCGCAGCACCCCGCCGACCGGGATCGGACCACCTCGACGCTCAACCGGACCGGTCGGCGCCGCGCGGCCTGGCGCATCCGCGACGAAGGCGTCCAGCAGGTGGCGGATACCGGTGCGCATCGCGTTCGGATATCCCGCGACGCCGGCATGCGCGTGCCGGCCGTCGTCGATGACCCATCCCAGGTACCCCGGAGCGACACGGGGGTCCAGCACGCAGTGGAACGCCGGGGTGGTCGTGCCCGACGCGATCGGGTGGACGAGTTCGGCGCCGACGAGGAAGCGCCGGTTGACGTCGAGCCCGAGGTCGCGGGCCACCCGCGAGCGGGGGCCGTCCGCGCCGATGATGAACCTGGCCGTCACCGGCTCCGCACCCGCGAACCGCACAAAACCCTTCGCCGCGCTGACATACCGTACGCCCAAGAGGACCCGCGCCCCGGCCGACTCCGCCTCGTGACGCGCGTGCTCGTAGACGGCCGCCATGTCGGCCACGCGGTACTCGTCCCGGTCGCTGGTGAGCCGGATCGGCGCCCGCCGCGACGGCGGATACAGCAGCACGTCCCGGATACCCGGCCCGAGCAGGTGATCCGGCACGTCGAAGTCATCGAGAGTGCGGCGTACGAAGATCCCTGTCGTGCGGATGCCCGCCGACAGCGACCTGCGGCGGTCGACCACCATCACGTTCAGCTCGCGCCGCGCGAGCAGGCGGGCGGTGCGCAGGCCGGCCAGGCCCGCACCCACGACCAGAACGTCCACTGTCCGCATACCTTGCGACGGTAGGAGCGATGCCTCGGCCGCGCCACGAATTGCACGCTACCTGCCCCATACCTCCACACCGCCGCCACACCCGAGCCCCGGATCTTGCCGGTGAGAGTGGCCCTGGCAGGGCGACGATAAGCGTGCCGGGCGCCGCTAGGTTGCGGGGGTGAGCGACAACGAGTTGGACACGTCCCACCGGCACCTGCCGTCGAGCACGTTCCGCATCGGGGGTGAGCTGAGCGTGCGGCGGCTCGGGTTCGGGGCCATGCACCTGCCGACCGAACCCCGACCGGCTCGCGAGGCCGCCATCGCCGTAGCCCGGCGCGCCGTCGAGCTGGGCGTCACCCTGATCGACACCGCGCACATGTACGGCTGGGGCGCCAACGAGGAGCTCCTCGCCGAAGCGCTGCACCCCTATCCTGACGACCTGCTCATCGCGACGAAGGTCGGGGTCGCGCCGCCGAACCCCCCGCACGAGGCCGCGATCCGCGGACGGCCCGACTTCCTGCGCGACCAGGTCGAGCAGGGCCTGCGCCGGCTCCGCGTCGACCGGCTCGAACTGCTCCAACTGCATCGCGTCGATCCGACGGTGCCCCTCGCCGACCAGCTGGGGGCGCTGCGCGACCTCCAGGCCGAGGGCAAGATCGGTCACATCGGGCTGTCCGAGGTCACCGTCGACCAGCTCCAGCAGGCGCTGCGGATCATCGACGTCGCGAGCGTGCAGAACCGCTACAACATGCTGGATCGCGAGCACGAGGCCGTGCTCGACGCCTGCGCCGAGGCGGGGATCGCCTTCCTGCCCTGGCGACCCGTCCACCCCGCGGTATCGAAGGCGCCGGCCGAGATCGCCGCCGTGGCGGCGGAACTCGGCGCCACGGCGGCGCAGGTCTCGCTCGCGTGGCTGTTGCACCGCTCGCCTGTCGTGCTGCCGATTCCCGGCACCGGCGCGATCGGTCACCTGGAGGAGAACGTCGCCGCGGCGAGCCTGCGGCTGAGCGACGACCAGTGGCGGCGGCTCGATCGGATCCAGCCGCGATGAGACGTGACACTCCCCCCGGTCGTCGTGCTACCGCCGATCCCTGAAGCACCGGCAGGACGACGGCGCCCGAATCGTGGTTCGATATGGATGGACCCACTTCGATCGCTCCTTCGATGAGTCCGTCCTCGCCCGGGCCGCGTTCCCGAGGCGTACGAACGATCAGGAGTGCCGCGTGTCCCCTTCCTTCTCACTGCCCGGTTCCTTCTCACTGCCCGGTTCCTTCTCACTGACCGGTTCCTTCTCACTGACCGGCTCGGATGTGACCACCGAGCGGCTCGTGCTGCGTCTGTGGCCCCCCGGCGACATCGCCGCGGTCATCGGCGGCCTCCGGCTCGCACACTGGGCGCAGGACTTCCCCTCCGCCGCCGACCGGCGCATCTCCGGCTTCGTCGCCGAGCGCCCCGAGGCCATGCACGTGTACGGCCAGCGCCAGATCGTCGAGCGGGAGAGCGGTCTGGCCGTCGGCGCGATCGGGCTGTTCTGGCCGCCCGACAACGGCGTCATCGAGGTCGGGTACGGGATCGTGGAGTCCCGGCGTGGGCGCGGATACGCCACAGAGGCCACCCGGGCGATGACCGCCTTCGGGCTCACCGCCCCGGGCGTGGACGAGGTGTTCGCCGACGTGGAGCCGGCGAACGTGGCCTCCGTCCGCGTCCTGGAGAAGGCCGGGTTGCGACGTGTGCGCGGCGACGGCGCGACGGCCAGGTTCGCCGCCAGGAGGCCGTGACCCCTCCCCCGTCGCCGCGGATCCTGGCACGCACGGGCAACAGGCGTGGCACGCACGGAAAAGCGGCGGATGCGCGCCCGTGCCATGCTCATGGCCAGGAGCGCTCGAACGGGCAATGGCCTCATGAGGCAGACACCGCACCCGCAACCGGCCGGATCGTACCCTTCACCACCACGATGACCGGCGGCGCCGACGGCCACCAGGACCCGGGCGCCCCACTCCCCCTTTACCTCTTTGTTCACGGTCACGCGAATGCCTCGGCACACGAGATCTCGAAGGGAGGTGAATATCCATGACCGAAACGATCATGAGGTTCGGCGACAGGCTGCTGGAGCGGCTGGTCCCCAAGATGACGGTCCTCGCGTCGGGTCCCTGCCAGTGCGTGCGCAGCTGCTGCATCACCTACAGCAACGGCACCCGCCGGAGGGGAACCTACATCGAACACTGCTTCAGCGGCTCGGCGTGCACGGGTTGCACAGTGACCAGCGGCAGCTGCTAGCGGCCGCACGTACCTCCAACACTGCTATCGAACACTGTTCCAGCGGCTCGGCGTGCACGGGCTGCAGGCTGACCGGCGATTACTGCTGACCGGCGGTTGCTGCTGACCGGCGGAAGGCACGGGGCCGCCGTGCCCCGCCACGGGCACGGCGGCCCCGGAATCACCGGCCGGTCGGATCGGCGCTGGGAGTACACGTGGAATACCTCACTTTCGGATGTCGCTGGCTCGTCGCCCTCGTCTTCGCCGTCTCCGTCGTGAGCAAGCTCAAGGGGGACCGGCGGGAGTTCGTGGAGTCGACGCGGAAACTGCTGGGCGCCCTTCTTCCCTCGGGGAGCGCCCCGACGGCCGCCGCCAGGCTGGTCGCCCCCCTCGTCGTGGCCGCCGAGGCAGCCGTGGTGCTGCTGCTGGCCCCCGCGCCCTTCGTGGCGCTGACTCTCGCGGGCGTACTGGTCACCGCCTTCGGGCTGGCCATCGCACTGGCCCTGCGCCGGGGCGTCGCCACCGCCTGCCGGTGCTTCGGCGGGTCGGCGCCGCTGAGCGGGTGGCATCTCGTACGCAACGCACTGCTCCTCGGCGCGGTCGCCGCGGGGCTGACGTTCGACCCCGGCCCGCTCGGCGCGGCCGAGACCGCCGGGCTGGCGGTCACCGCGGTCGCGGCGCTCGCGGCGGCCGCGATCGTCGTACGTCTTGAGGAACTCGGCGAACTGTTCGGCCCGAGGCTGTCGTAGCCGTCGGGACGCTCGAAGGGAGCACGCAATGGCCGTGATGTGGGCCGCCATCGTCCTGGTCGGGGCGGTGTGCGCACTGGATCTTGTCCTGACGCTCGGAATCGTCCGCCGTCTGAAGGAGCACACCGCCCATCTCGAAGGACTGCTGCGGGCCGGGCCGGCAGGGGTGTTCGAGGGCGGGCTGCCGGCGGTGGGGGCCGCCGTCGAGGAGTTCACCGCGACCACCCTCGACGGGGAGGAGATCGGCAGGAGTTCCCTGTCGGGTGAGACGCTGGTGGCGTTCTTCAGCCCCGGCTGCGCGCCCTGTGTGGAGAAGCTGCCAGGATTCCTCGCCCACGCCCGCGAGCGCATCGGGGGCCGCCGCCTGATCCTCGCGATCGTGGCGCCCGGGGAGCAGGCCGCGACGGCGGAGATGGCCGCCGAACTACGGCAGGTGGCGACGGTCGTCGTGGACGAGGACTTCGCCGGCGGGGTCGCCAGGGCCTTCTCCGTCACCGAGTATCCCGCGTTCTGCCTGGTCGACAGCGAAGGGACGGTCCTCGCGGTCGAGCGTGACGTCGCCAGGCTCGTGGCGCCCGCCGAGAGATGACGACGCCCGACCCTCGCCCGTTGGCGGCCGGGCTGATCCGGGCGATCGGTCTCGCCTGCCGGTCGGCTCCCTTCGCCATGGCCTGCTTCCTGGCCGTCACCCTGCTGACGGCCGCGTTCCCGGTGGCGATCGCCTGGCTGACCAAGCTGACGCTCGACACGGTGGTGACGGCCGGCTCCATCTCGGCGGTCGCCGGGCTGGTGGCCGGCCTCGCGGCGGCCGGCCTGGTGAACGCGGCCGTGCCGTACGCGACGCAGTACCTGCGGGGGGAGATCGACCGCAGCGTGGGGCTCTCGGCCCAGAACGAGCTGTTCACCGCCCTCGACCAGGCCGTGGGCGTGAGCCGGCTGGAGGACCCCGCCTTCCTGGACCGCCTGCGGCTCGCCCAGCAGAGCGCGAACGCCCCCGGGCGGCTGGTCGACTGCGTCCTCGGCTTCGTCCGCGGCCTGCTCACCCTCGCCGGGTTCGTCGGGTCGCTCTTGGTGATCAACACGCTGGTCACCCTCATCGTGCTGGCGGCCGGGGTGCCTGCCCTGATGATGTCCGTACGGCTCTCGCGGCTCAGGGCGGCGGTGCTGCTGTCGATCGGCCCGACCGAGCGCCGCGAGTTCTTCTACGCCGACCTCCTGACCAGCGTGAACGCGGCCAGGGAGGTCCGGCTGTTCGGGCTCGGCGTGTTCCTGCGCGGGCGGATGCTCGCCGACCGCATGGCCGCCAACGACGCCCGCCGCCGCCTCGACCGGCGCGAGCAGCTGGTCCAGGCGGCGCTCGCGACGCTGTCGGCGGCGGTTTCGGGCGCCGGGCTGGCCTGGACCGTGTTCGCGGCCGTCCAGGGGCAGCTCACCGTGGGCGACGTGTCCATGTTCGTGGCAGCCGTGATGGGCGTGCAGGGCGCGCTGGACTCCGTGGTGGACGCGATCGCCGGCGGCCACCAGCAGCTCATGATGTTCGGCCACTACGCGGCGGTGGTGGACGACGGACCCGACCTGCCCGCACCGGCGGAACCGCTCGGCAGCCCCGCGCTGCGCCACGGCATCGAGCTGCGCGACGTGTGGTTCCGCTACAGCGACGGGCATCCGTGGGTGCTGCGCGGCGTGGACCTGTTCCTCCCCGCCGGGACGACGCTCGCGCTCGTCGGCCACAACGGCTCGGGCAAGAGCACGATCGTGAAGCTGCTCTGCCGCTTCTACGACCCCACGAAGGGCGCGATCCTGTGGGACGGCGTCAACATCAGGGACATGGACCCCGCCGCGCTGCGCGCGCGCATCGGCGCGGTGTTCCAGGACTTCATGGCCTATGACTTCAGCGCCGCCGACAACGTCGCCCTCGGCGACCTCACCGCGCTCGGCGACCGCGGCCGCATCGAGACCGCGGCCGGCACGGCGGGCGTGCACGAGACCCTTCGCGGGCTGCCCCTCGGCTACGAGACCCTGCTGACGCGGATGTTCTTCGGCGACTCGGGCGACGACGACACGCAGACGGGAGTGGTGCTGTCCGGCGGCCAGTGGCAGCGCGTGGCCCTGGCCCGGGCCTTCCTCCGCCGGTCCCGCGACCTCATGATCCTCGACGAGCCGAGCGCGGGCCTCGACGCGGAGGCCGAGCACGACGTCCACACCCGGCTCCGGATGATCAGGTCCGGCCGCACCAGCCTGCTCATCTCCCACCGGCTCGGGGCCATCCGCGACGCCGACCTCATCGTCATGCTCGACAACGGCGCCGTGAAGGAACAGGGCACCCACGAAGAACTCCTCGCCGCCGGCGGGACGTACGCGCGGATGTTCCGGCTCCAGGCCCAGGGCTATGCCGAAACCGCCACGCGCCAACCGAATGGATTCCCGCAGTGAGCGTCATCGTCGTGACCCTGGCGGTGTGCGCGGCGGCCATCGCGGGAGCCGTCCTGTGGCTGCGCCGCCGCTACGTCATGGTCTCCGTGTCCGGCGCGAGCATGGAACCCGCCTATCGCTCGGGCGACCGCGTCTGGGTCCGCCGCGCCCCGATCGGCTCGGTGCGGACCGGTCAGGTGGTGGTGGTCAGGCTCAGCTATCCCCCGGCCTGGAACCTCGCGGTCAGGGAGCCCTGGAGCATCAAACGCGTGACCGCCGCGCCCGGCGATCCCGTGCCCAGGAGCGGCTTCGGCGCCCTCGCCCACGTCTCCGAGACGACCGTCCCCGACGACTGCCTGGTCGTCTCCGGCGACAACGCCGCCGACTCCTACGACTCCCGCCACTGCGGTTTCGTCCCCGGCGACCGGTTGCTCGGCGTGGTGGTCCGCCACGCGGCCGCCCCCGGCCCCGGCTGACCGCCCCGGGTCCCTGTCTGCGGCGGCGGTCGCAGGCGTGGCACGCGGCGGTGATGACCGGGCCGGCTGTCAGTTGTCCCGGATGAGCCGTCCTTTCCGCGCCTGCCACCGGTAGCCGGCCGGGGTGACGCCGAATGCCCTGCGGAAGGTGCGGTTGAAGTGCGAATCGTTCGGGAAACCCCACCGGGCGGCGATGGCGTTGATCGGTATGCCGTCCAGCCGGGGATCGGCCAGGGCGCGACGGCAGCGTTCCAGCCGCCGCTGTCGGATCCAGCCGCCGACGGTATGTCCCTCCTGCTGGAACATCCGATACAGATGGCGCAGGGAGATGTGGTGGGCGGCGGCGATGACGGCGGGCGACAGATCGACCTGTCCCAGCCGTTGCTCGATGAACGCCCGGATCCGCAGAGTGAGTGTCCTGCCGGGGTCGGTCAGCAGCGGAGTGGGGGCGACTTCCAGCTCGTGGGCGAGCACCGCGATGACCAAATCGAGAATGACGGTGGACAGCCGGCCGACGTCGGCGGTCGACAGCTCGTCCGATCGGGTCACGATTCCGCGAAGCAGGTCACCGAGCAGCGCGGCGACGCCCTGTCGCCCTGCGATCCTGGCGGCCAGCAGACGCCGGATCTCCGGTGCGGGAAACGGCAGAGCGTCATGCGGGATCTGCAGCACCAGGCCGTCCGAACCGGCCTGGTGCCGCCCCGTCGCCGTGTCACGCGGATCGCTCGCCGTCCACGCCTTGTAGGGAAGGGAGGTGTCGTAGAGCATCAGATCGGTCGGCGCCAGGAGCGTCTCGCGGCCCTCCTGCAGGATCCCCGAACTGCCGCGTAGGACGAGGGAGATCAGGTACGCCTCGGGATCCGAACTGCGGATCCTCCTCATGCTCCTGTGCGCCTCGAAGCCGGCGCATCTGACCCGGGAGATCGGTACCGAACCGAGGTCGATCGTCGTCATCTCGGCCCAGAAGTCGGCTGCCCGATCACTGGAGGCGCTGACCGAGACCACCGATCGGGCGACGGCCTGCCACCAGAAGTCGAACCGTTCGCTGGCCGGCACGTCGTCGAGTCGTACCACGGAAGTGATCACCGTCGTCCCCCATTCCGAACGGTCGGCAGCGGGTCGGCCACAGCCCCCGGGCCGCGCGCGTGACGAGCGAGCCGCGAGCAGGAGTGCGGCACCGGCGGCAGAAGGACCAGGCCACCAAGCACCTTTCTCAGCTGGCTTGAAGCGGCAATTCCTGGCACTTAGTGAACATCAGGTATCCGACATTTCCGGCGACTCGTCCGTCGCACCCCGCTCTGGTCTTCAACTCAGGGGGAGAGACATGCGGATCCTGCTGTCAACGACGCTCATGGCTCGCATGAGTTCACGATCTGTGGTTGAGGCGCTGGCCGGAAACGGGTAGGCGTGGGACTGGGGTGCCTCATCACAGCCGTCGTGCCGGCGATCGAGGACCTTGGCCGCCGCTGATCAGGCGTAGTCACTCAGTTGGTCACCCAGCAACGCGAAAGGCCGCTTCCAACGCTCTGGAAACGGCCTTTGGGCTGGGTGGAGTGTTCACCTGTGGGTGTGAGCTGGGGCGGGTCGGAGCCTAGAAGATCGCCTCCCGGAATGGAGATGATCGTTTCCGGGACCCCGCCACGGAGCCGGCCTCACCGACAGCGCTGAGATCCCGGTATCGGGATCGGTCAGTCGTTGCGGGGTCTGCTGAATTCTTCGATCAGCACGGGATACTGCTCCCCACCGTGTCCGGCGGCGATCGAGCGGTCGGCCATCGCCTTGATCAACTTCGGCAGTTCGGCGTTGACCCCCACCGCCTCGCTCTCCTCGACCAGGTGTGCCATCGCCCGCACGTCGGTCTCCAGGGTCGACACCTCGGCCGGGAAGGAGCCGCTGTCGATCTGCTCGGCATATCCGGGCAGCCATTCGGCCACACCGGCAGCCATCTGCCGCGCGAACGGCGCATACGTCGCGGCGTCAACACCGGCCGTCCTGAGCAGGGCCGTGCCGTGGAGCCACGCGTTCAGGACGCTCCACATCATGGTGAGGCCGGCCACGTCGTACAGAGCCGCCAGCCCATGGTCCGCACCAAGGTAGGTGACGGTGCCGAGCACATCGAGCGTTGCCTTGTGGGCCTCGAAGCCCGACCGCGGCCCGCTGTGCAGAATCAGCGCCTCGGCGGTCCCGATCGCCGGCGGGATGGCCATGATGGCGCCGTCCAGGTAATGGGCACCACGCTGCTCGGCCCATTGGGCGGCTTCCCGGGCCTGGGCCGAGTCGCCCGAGGTCAGATTGATCAACATCTTGCCGTCCAGCTCGCTATCGCTCGCGACGAGCAGCTCGTACATGGCCTGGTAATCGGAGACGCAGATGATCGACAGGGGACCTGTCTTCAGCGCGTCGCCAACCGTCGGCGCTAGCCGTGCGCCCTCGGCCACCAGCTGGTCGGCCTTGAAGGTGGTGCGGTTCCACACGGTGGTGGGATGCCCGGCCTTCAGGAACGCGCCGGCGAGTGCCCGGCCCATCAGTCCGAGTCCGATGACTGTCACGGGTGTATCGGTTTTGCTGTTCATGGCAGCATCGTCAACGTTGATACCGGTGTGAAGGTCAAGTGAGGGTTCGATGCTGATCGGGGAACTTAGTCGTCGGACGGGCGTCAACGCCCATCAGTTGCGCTACTACGAAGCCCAGGGCCTGCTGGAGGCAGACCGCGGCGCGAACGGTTACCGCGAGTACGACGAGAACGCCGTGCTGCGGGTGAAGCAGATCCGGCACCTGCTGGGTGCGGGCTTGTCCTCTGAGGACATCGCGTACCTGCTGCCTTGCGCGGTCGGAGAGGCCCCGGAGCTCCTCGGATGTCCCGAGTTGCTGGCCGCGATGCGGTCACGGCTGCAGCGACTGGACGATCAGATGGCAAGGCTCGCCCAGTCCCGCGACGCTCTTACCCACTACATTGATGCAGCCGATCGAATGGCCGGCGAGAGCTACCCTCCCTTTGACGATGCTGACCAGGAACCCGTCCCCGCCTGAGCCATCTGTTGGGTTTCCGGCAAGGAACCCAGGGTGGCGTTCCTCCGGGGTGTGGACATCCCGGGAGATTCGCCAGGGCGGGTGCCCTGGGCTGGGTCACTCGCGTTCTACGCCGCTGAACTCGGCTGGAACGAGTTCGCAGGGTGCGACCGGTCCGCGGATGACCCCGACGCGGCCTCCATTGCCCTTGGCCGGGTCGCCGTTGGCGGAGTGCATCTGGACGACGAGCGTCTCGTCCGGCCCGAGATCCTTCGGGTCGATCCAGAAGTCCATCGAGTTCTCGGCTCGTCTCAGCGGCATCCGTTCCGGCTGAGGCACGATCTCGCCTCGCGGCTCGCGGCAGGTCTGCCCGTAGGGGACGTAATCGATCACTGCTCGCACGCCCTCCTCTCTCAGCCTCATCTCCAGTTCCTTGGGCCTGACGAACTCGTTGATCCGCACGGTGACCGTACCGTCGGAATTCTTGACGACGGCGAACGCCGGCGTGTCCGACATCAGCGGTATGACGACCGCCACCGCTACGCCCACCGCCGCGGCCAACCCCGCCGCAGCCACCAGAGGGCGGGTGGGTCGGCGCGCCGGCCGGGGTTCCCACGGGACCGTGGCGGCCTCCGCACGCAGTTCCTCGAGCAGCTTGTCCCTGAACGACACCGTCATCACAGTCCTTCCGTCACGAGAGCCGCCGCTACGCCAGGTACATTCCGCAGAGTCCGGCGGGCGCGATGCAGCCGGACTCTGGCCGTGCCGACCCTGATGCCCAGGGCCTGGGCCGCCTCTGCCACCGTCAGCTGGTCGATGACCACGAGCTCGAGCAACGCCCTCTCCCCTTCCGGCAGGTCGGCCATGGCCGACAGTGCCCGCCGGGCGGGCTCTTCCGCGTCGATGCGGTCGGCCAGGTCGGCGATGTCGTCGCCGTCCAGCAGCCGGCGCGCGACGACCCGTTCGACGGCGCGGACCTCGCGCTCGCTGCGGCGTCGTTGGACCGACAGCACGTTGCGCGCGACACCGTACAGCCACCCGGTCTCGCTGCCCCGTCCCGGCCGGTAGGTGTCCCGGGAGTGCAGCGCCGCGAGGAATGTCTCCGCCGTCAGGTCGGCCACCGCGTGCGGGTCGACCACCCGCCGTGCGATGAACCGCGTCATCGCGTCGAAATGCCGCAGGTAGAAGGTTTCGAAAGCCTGCGTCCGAGCTAACGGGTCCGCCGGTTCCACCTGGTTGAGCCGCACGAGCCGGGCTCCCTTCGTCCAACAGTGCTTACACCTTGTACTTGACCGAACCCCGGAATGCGTTACGACGCGGTGCGGGTGCGGGCGAGCGATAGCCCGCGCCGGCCGGCACCGTCAAGGCCCTGCCCTGGCGATCTGGCAGGACCTCGGCGGTGATACGTGCCCTGAGCATCGGCCGGCGGGTACCCGCCCGGCACGCTCAGCGGCCGGCCTCGGTGGAGGTCAGTGGATCGCGGGTGGGGCGATCGGCTTCTTCACGGGCTCGCCGAGGGCGCCGCGCGCGGCGGCGATGGCACTGTGGAAGGACACCTCGCTGAGCAGGCCCGGCGCGGCGACCATGTCACCGGCGAGGAACACGCCGTCGCCGCGTTCGACGGCCGGCCGGTCGCGCCAGGTCTGACCGGGCAGGTCCAGCGCGCCGGTACGGCGGTTGGCGACGCTGTGACGCCGCCAGGTGGTCCGCTCGCGCCAGCCGGGCAGGGCCTGGTCGACCAACTCCTCCAGCCGCACCAGCGCGTCGGCCCTGCCTTCCGTTCCCCGCAGGGGCAGCTGGGCCTGGATCAGCGATTCGCCGCGCGGGGCGAGGCTCGGGTCAGGCAGGGTGTAGCGCTCCAGCCAGCCGGCCGCGTCCAGGTCGGACACGACGAAGGCGTCGCGACGATCTGCGCGTACGGCGAGGTCCAGCAGGAGCGTCCGGCCGCTCTCCACGCTGGGCAGCGTCGTACCGAGCAGGCGGCCGGCGGCGTCCAGCGAGGTGGCGACGACGACCGGTGGCGCGGGCAGGTCGGTCACGCGCGCATCGGTCTCGATGCTGACGCCGAGGGTGCGGGCATGGGCGGCGATCCGGTCGATGAGTCCGTTCCAGCCGCCCGCGAGGTAGCGCGCGGGAGGCCTTGGCGCGAACACGCGCAACAGCCGCTCCCAGACGAACGCGGCCGAGAGCCGGCCCGGCTCCGCGTAGAAGGTCGCCACTCCCATGAGGTTCGACGCGGCCGACGCGGCCTGCTCTCCGTGGTGGCCGCGGATCCAGGTGTGGAAGTCGATGTCGACCGGTGCGCGTCGACGGCGGTGTGCCAGCACCCGCGACAGCGCGGGCGGTGGGGTACGGCGCAGCCGATCGCCGTGGCGGAACCGGAATCCGGCCAGACCGAGTAGCGGTACGCCGGAGTGCGGGCCGAGCAGGTTGCGCTCGGCGAGCCATCGCCACCAAGCTCCGTCGCGGTAGAGCACGTGGGGGCCGTCGTGGGCCACGTACGGCGGCGCGGTGGCGCGGGCTCGCCCGCCGAGTGTGTGATGCGCCTCCAGGAGGCGGACCTGTGTTCCGGCCTCGGCGCAGGAAACGGCGGCGACCAGTCCGGCGAACCCGCCGCCGACAACGGTGATCCTCTTCATGACCGGATGACGACGTAGACGAGAATCATGTGACATGGACGATTGGGGCCAGCATCACCGCTACCTGTTCGCCGTCGCCTACCGCCTGCTGGGCAGCTCCGCTGATGCCGAAGACGCCGTGCAGGAGGCGTTCATCCGCCTGCGCACCTCCGCGCCCGCGGAGCTGGAGCACCCACGAGCCTGGCTCACGACGGTGACCTCCCGGATCTGCCTCGACATGCTGGGCTCGGCCCGCGCTCGCCACGAGACCTACGTCGGCACCTGGCTGCCGGAACCGCTGGTCGCCTACGACGACTCGGACCTCGGCGAGGTGAGCGTGTTGCGGGAGTCGGTGCGTACGGCCGTTCTCCTGGTGCTGGAGAGTCTCACGCCTGCCGAACGGGTCGCGTTCGTGTTGCACGACGTGTTCGGCATGGACTTCGACCGGATCGCGACCGTGGTCGACCGCACCCCGCAGGCATGCCGGCAACTCGCGTCGCGGGCGCGCCGGCGGGTTCGCGCCGACGCGCCACCCCGGGTACCGGTCTCCGCCGAGGAGCACCGGCGGATCACCGCCACATTCCTCAAGGCCGCCTCGGACGGGGATCTCGCGGAACTGGTCAACCTGCTCGATCCCCAGGTCGTGCTCCGCTCCGACGGCGGTGGCGCGGTTCACGCGGCGCGCGTGCCGGTACACGGCCGGGAGCAGGTCATGACGCTGCTGTCCGGGCTTGCCCGCCGCTACGCCAGTGTGACTCTCCGCCCGGTACGACTGGCCGGCGGCGACGGTGTCGTGCTGAGCCTGGACGCGAAGGTGATCGGCGTGATCGGCATCGAGATCAGCGGTGGCCGGATCACCGAGTTGAACCTGGTGGTCAACCCGGCGAAGCTGCCGAGATCGGGGGAGACGAGCGAACCGGATGCCGCCGGCTGACCTGAGGCGTCTCGCCGCTCCGATTCGGTGACGGTGTGGAGGCTGCGACGGTTCGCATGGCCCGGATCGCGCAGGTCGCGAACGGCGAGGAGTGATCGTATCCCGGAATCGCCGGGCGGCCTCAGAGGTCAGGCATTCAGCGATCTTCGCACGGCGGTGTCCACCAGCTCGTGGATCTCCTGCTCGGTGAAGATGTCGGGCAGTGTCAGCCGCTCCACGATAAGCCAGTTGAGAGTGAGGTAGAGGAGCACCACCGCGGTCGAGTCGCCGGGCAGACCCGAAGCGGCGTGGTAGCCGATGTTGGCGTCGATGTCCTCGCGGATGCGCTTGGTCAGCACGGCGCGCAGCTCAGGACGCCGAGTGGACTCCAGCCGGAGCTCGAGCAGGGCAAGGTAGCCGGAATTGAAGGCGGAGACCCGATCCACCAGTTCGTGCATGAGCTCGGTGTAGCGGGTTTCGTCCTGCACGCCCTCCCGGCCGCGGGCGATCGTGGCCTCGTCGGGCAGCAACCGCTCATAGATGCGTCCGCCGACCTGGGTGAACAGGTCGTCGCGGTTGGCGAAGTAGTTGGACGCCGTGCCCGGGGGCACCGCCGCCTCCGCATCGACGGCCCGGAAGGTCAGCCCTCGCGCGCCCTCCCTGGCCAGCACCTCGATGGCCGCATCGATCAGCGCCTGCCGCCGCTCGGGATTCTTCCGCACTTGACACCACTCCGTCTGTAGTACTACGTTTTGACCACTCTAAACAGAGTACTACATAGAGAGTGAATCGATATGCGAAAGCTTGTCTACTACATCGCCGTCTCGCTCGACGGGTACATCGCCGGCCCCAACGCCGAGTTCGACTTCTACCCCGTGTCGGATCAGATGGTCGCCTGGATAAACGACCGTTACCCCGAGACGCTCCCCACCCACGTCCGCAAGCTCGTCGGCCTGGACGGCACACCCAACAAGGTCTTCGACACGCTGGTGATGGGCCGCGGCACCTACGAGCCGGCCCTGGACGTCCCCACCACCAGCCCGTACTCCCACCTACGCCAGTACGTCGTCTCCAGCACGCTGACGATCGACGACCCCACGGTGCAGGTGGAGGCCGGCGACCCGATCGAGCTCATCCGGCGGTTGAAGTCCGAGGACACCGGTAAGGACATCTACCTCTGCGGCGGCGGCAAACTCGCCGCCTCCCTGCTCCCGGAGATCGACGAGATCATCCTCAAGAGCTACCCCGTGGTGGCCGGCGCGGGCATCCCCATGTTCTCCGGGCAGTTCCGCCCCACCCTGTTCACCCCGAACCGGCGCGAGTCCTTCGACAACGGCGCCCAGGTCACCTGGCTCACCAGGGCTTAGCACCCCAAGGAGGAAGCATGCATATCAAACTCCCCGCCACGATCACCCAGGCCAAGACCGAGCATCAGGCCCGATCGTCGCACCGGCACGACCAGCCGGCGCGCGACGTCAAGCCCACGGGCCCGACCAATCTCTCCCGCCGCCCGACCGCCGCCCCTCGCCGCAGCGGGTACTGAGCGAACCGGCGCTCCACCCACCAGAACGACCAAGATCCCGCCCGATCAACCGATCGAACGGGATCCCGTCGACTTCAGCCGTCCCTGGGTGGAGACGAGGGGATGCGCCCCCTCGACCGGCCCGGGACGCCTCAGCCTGGCCACGCCGACCCCTGACCTGTTCACTCTTCCTCCCGGCGAGGCCGGCTTATCTGCCGCCGAGACCGCCGCCGTCGCCGAGGCCAGGCATCTGATCACCGCCTTGGGCTGCTTGGAAGATGACGGCTTCAGCGTCGCCTGTGTGGCCGACATCACCGCCGCCGAGGCGGCACGGCGGCTGGAGGCCACACCGGCCGATGAAAACGACGTCGAAGAGATCACGGATGACCCGTTCTCGGACTTCGACGACAGCCTGTCCCTCATCGGCATCACGGACGTGCCGGGCGGATGCGTCGTCTTCCAGCCGTGGGGATACACCGCGTCCACCCCTGGCGTCATGAAGCGCTTGTCGGTCGGCTCCGTCTGCTACGGCATGTTCGCCAACCCCAAGAGCGGCGACCAGGGAGCCGTCGCCCGTGACGGCGTCATCGAGGAATGGGACACCCATCCCGGCGGGGGCGCCGTAACCGACGACGACCCCACGGAGGACATCCTCACCGCCTACCTCTACCACTTACAAGCAGTGGCCTACTGCTTCGCCTGCGGCGCGGGCCTGCGGCCTACCGACGCCCGCTCGATCACAGATCAACCCGACGTCTGGCTCAGACTGCCCGAGCAGGATTGGTGGAGCTAACCAGTGGCACGACGAAAGGCCCGGCTCCATGTTCTGGAACCTGGCCTTCCGCACCTACTGGTGGGATGTTCACGAGTAGGCGTGGTCCGTGGCCTGTGTATCCGGCCAGCTCGACAGGAAGCTACGGATCGTGGCGTTCAGACTCCCTCGATCCAGATGTACCAACGGCCTTTGAAGTGCTCATACCTGCCCTCTTCCTGATCCGGTACCCGATCCGGGCTGTAGGCGAAGCCGTAGCTCGCCCAATCCATGGTGAGCGAGGTGACCAAGAACCTCGCTCCTCCGGGGATTTTCTCCACTCTGTCCACCCGGTATAGACCCCACCACCGATCACTGTGATGGTCGCTGCGCATCGATCGGGCATGGCGCTCCAGACTCGACTCCGACAGAGCGAAGCGCGCGTGAAGGGGCACCTCGACCTTGACCAGCAGCACGGTGCCCAGCACCAGTGCGAGTGGAACGAACATCCGGGGCGTCCACGTCCGCGTGCGCCCGGCAGAGACCAACATCCGTCCCAACCAGATGGCGAGCGCCAGCCAGTACAGCGCCAGCGCTGATGCCCAGTAGGAGAGGCCAGGAGTGCTCACCTCAAAGAGCGTCAGGAGCGAGGCGAGTCCGACGGCCCAGGTGAAAGGCAGGACGAGAGAATTGCGAGCCAGGCGCATGGGGCGATCTTGCCCGACGCCCGAGCCGCGTGCATCGGCGTCATCGTGCAATGGTCCCTTGGGCAAGTTCTGGACCGCACCGCCGGCATCGCCAGCCCAGCGACGCGACCTCCGACCTCCAACAGCGGCCTGACACCACCCGGGCCCTCCGGAGACCCGCTCCGGCTCAGCCGACGCCGCGGTCTTCGCGCCGCATGTCCCCGCTGCCGGGAGTCCCCGCACCGAGGCCGTACCGCAGGAGCACGGCACCCTTGGCCGAGGCGACGGGCGGCTCCAGGAGCACCAGGTTGGCGGGCACCACACCGCCGTCGAACACCTTCTTGCCGACGCCGAGCATGATGGGAAAGATCCACAGGTCGAGCCGGTCGAAGAGGCGCTTCCGCAGGAGGGTCTGCACCAGATTCAAGCTTCCGATCACGTGGACGTGCTCATGCTTGTCACGCAGCTCGTGCACGGCGCTCACCAAGTCGGGCCCCAGCTGGGTCGAGCCCGCCCAGTCCAGATCCGGATTGCCCCGCGAGGCGACGTACTTCGGGACGCCGTTGAATAGCGTGGCGATCCCACTGTCGACTCCGTTGACCTGGTTCGGCCAGAACGCGGCGAAAATGTCGTAGGTCCTGCGGCCCAGGAGCAGGGCATCCATGCCCTCCATTCCGGCGCCGACCTGCCGGCCGACCGACTCGTCGAACATGGGCGCCTGCCATCCCCCGAACGGAAAGCCGTCGGGATCCTCCTCGGGATCACCCGGCGCCTGGCCAACCAGGTCGAGCGTCGCGAACAGGTCGATATGGATCATGCCCACGGTGTTCTCCTCACGGAATTCAAACGACATATCAGGGCTCTTTAGTGTCATTGCCGCCCACGTCGCCCTGCGACGCGGTGTCGGAGCATCTCCAGGTTGCGGGTCGCCTCCTGCCGGAGCAGCCCGTTGATCGCCGCCAGGCCGAGCGCCGGGCACGCCTCCATCGGCAGCACCGGCGGCCGCGCCCGGATCGGGTCGCGCGCCACCCCCTCGACACCGGCCTCTTCGATCACCCCGGCTTCGAACATGCCCCAACGATATCGACCGACGATTTATATCGTCAACACAAAAATATTTGTCGGAATCAGACGGGCACCTGGATACCCAGGCTGCGGCAAGACAGCTCCGGACCTCGGTGATGCGCTTGTACATCGCGGGTCCATGAACATGGGCCTCAGTCGATGCCATCACCGACCATCTCGGCGACGACAAGCACGAATGCTCCGGCAAGACTTGCCTGATCTACCCTGCGGTTCATGATGATCACAGATGTTGAGCTGGCCCGTACGGCAGCGCAAGTGGGAGCAGCCGTCGTGCGCACTATGTTCGGCGCATCGCTGGCGCGCTTGGAGAAATCCGGTGGTGACTTCGCCACGGCGGCCGACATGGAAGCGGAGAAGGCCATACTTGACGTTCTTCACGCTGCTCGGCCCGGCGATGCCGTGACCGGCGAGGAGAGTGGGCGTACGGGTCCGGATGGGGCGGTGCGCATGTGGCTGGTCGACCCGCTGTGCGGCACGCTGAACTACGCCGTGCACACCATGCTGGTCGCGGTGAACGTCGCCTTGCGCGTGGGCTCGGACATCACGGTGGCGGCCTCGGTTGACCCGTTCGCCAATGAAGTGTTTTGGACCGATGGTGTCCAGGCACGGGTCCGCCGCGACGGCGTGGACGAGTCGCTGAGGCCGTCGCCGGATTCGCGGCTGGTGGAGGTCAACCTGGACCCGCCATTTCCGAACTCACCCGCTTTTCGTGCTGCGGCTCTTCTCTCCGATGCGGGGTTCGCCGAGCGGTTCCGCCCGCGCGTCGTGTCGACCACTTTGGCGATGGCCTGGGTTGCGGCCGGCCGGCGAGCTGCCTACGTCACAGACGGCCGGTTGTATGACAGCGTGCACTTCGCCGCCGGGATAGCGTTGTGCCGGGCCGCCGGATGCGTGGTGACTGGCCTCGATGGCCAGCCGCCGCATACCGGCGCGGGCGGGCTCGTCGTCGCAGCCGATCAGGAGACCCACGCGGCGCTGCTGGACCTCATCGGCGGCCAGGGGCCGCAGAGGGGTTAACACGATTGCTTTTTGAGCGGAACCGGGCCTTCCGTCTTGCCGCCCTGAGCGTCATGGGCACCGAGGGTGCCGCGCAGATGGCGGGATCGGCTGGTCACTGTCCCCATTTCTCCGGCTCTCGTCGTCCGTACTCGACGAGAAGTTCCATGGCCCGCCGCTGGCCAGGGCTCATATCGGTCAACATCATCTGCCCGAACCGTGCCGTGGCGGCGACGGTGGACGTCTGGTCCGCGGTGAGCTCGGTAGGGACGTCCGTGGGCAGCAGACCCGGCAGCATCGCGTAGAGCTCACCCGCGATCTCGTCGACGCGAGGATCGTTCGCGTCGGCGTCCGCCAACGCGGCCAGCTTCAGGTTCCACCCCTGCCACGGCGAGTCCTGCCCGACACCGGCGAGATAGGGGTCCACGAGTTCGGGCAGCGCCACCTCCGCCGCCCGGAGGATCCCGATGTCGCCTTGGGGCAGATCAAAACCGCGGACGGCCGCGGCGAGCTCGGGAGACAGCGTCGGATCGTCCCCGTATTCAAGGAGGTGCGCTATCACGGCACGGCGGCGCTGAATCTCCGACTCTCCGTCGGCCAGCTCCGCGTCCAGCTCGGCCAGTATCTCCCTCAGGTCCACCGCGCCCGTCTCCGCCAGGGCATCGGCGACCTCGCCGAGTCCCATGCCGAGCGCGGCCAACTTGCGGATCTGTAGCAGGCGGCTCAACGCGCTCATGCCGTAGCTTCGATAACCGCCGGCGGTACGCTCCGGCTCGGCAAGCAGCCCGATCCGGTGATAGTGACGAACGGTCCGCGGAGTCACGCCCGCGAGCTTGGCGATTTCGCCTATCAGCAACATGGCGAACAGTAAAACCCCTGCCCTTGCGACAAGGTCAAGCCCGCCACGACCTCCGCACGGATCGACGATCCCTTGCGAAGAACCTTGCCCTTACGTGTCTGCCGCGAGTGGCACCGAGGGTCAACCGGCGCGGTACTGGTCGATGACCCGGTTCAGCTCTCGTCGGAATCCGCGCTGCGTGAGACGTCTTCCAGCAGCGCGAATGCTTTTCCCGCGATATCCAGCGCGGTCTTCGTCTTCCCGAGCTCGCTGGTGAGTTTTTCGTTCCTGGCATCGAGCTTGGCCGCTTGAGTCTTGAGCTTCTTGTTCTCGGCCCGCAGCCGGGTCAGTTCCTCCTTCTTCGGTTTGCCCCTTAAGTGAAGGTCCGGCGTGCCGGTCGGCTCACCCGCTTCTCGGTCACCTGACCATCCTGCCCCGTCCTGGCGGCCTGATCAGCAAGGGTCATCGTCGCCATCTCAATCGTCCTGTCTCGCCCTGCTTCACATCAAAAGGACTCGTTCGTCCCATGTCTCACAGCAGTCTGACAGAGAGGGCCTGGACCAGGGCTGTGTCGTACGGACCGATACGGGCTGGGTGCGAGGCGAGGTCGCCAGGGACCACCGGATCTTCCAGGGCATCCCCTACGCCGCTTCTCCGGTCGGCGACCTGCGCTGGCAGTCGCCCCAGCCGGTAACTGCCTGGCGTGGTGTCCGCGCCGCGACACGCCCCGGTGACAGGTGCGCCCAGTCCACGGATCTGTGGGGGTTGCCGGCCAGCGACAGCGAGGACTGCCTGTACCTCAACGTGACCGTCCCGCGCTCAGCCACTCCGCGCCGCCCCCGGCCCGTCATGGTCTGGTTGCACGGCGGCAGCCTGACGAAGGGGGCCGGCAGCGACTACGACGCCACCCGCCTGACCACGCGCGGCGACGTCGTGGTGGTCACCGTCAACTACCGGCTTGGCGTGTTCGGCTTCTTCGGGCATCCCGGACTGGCGGGCAGCGGGGCCTACGGGCTGGAGGACCAGCAGGCGGCATTGCGCTGGGTCCAGCGCAATGTAGCGGCCTTCGGAGGCGACCCACGCAACGTCACGTTGTTCGGGGAGTCCGCCGGAGCGCACTCGGTGTGCGCCCACCTGGCGTCGCCCACCGCCGCCGGCCTCTTCCACCGGGCGATCACCCAAAGCACGTTCTGCTCCCTGACCGCCTTCACCGGCAGCCGCCTGAGGCCGGTCATGGACCTCCCGATGTGGGTTCCCAAGGCCGCCCACGAGGCGCACGGAGCCACCACCGCCGCCGCGCTCGGCTGCACCGATCCGAAGACAGCCGTCACCTGCCTGCGTGGCAAGCCCGTCTCCAAGCTCCTCGCGCAGGAGCCGCTCGCCCTTCCGGGCTACGGCAACGCCGTGCTGCCTGCCGATCCCGCGACCGTCTTCGCGCAGGGCCGCTTCCACCGCGTGCCGATCCTCACCGGCATCACCCGTGACGAGGGGACCCTGTTCACCGCGCTGATCTTCCCCGGTCTCACCGAGCAGGGATACCAGGAGGGCCTGCGGCACATCTTCGGTGACAACGCCGCGGCGATCGCGGCGAAGTACCCATCCCGTGGGCGGCCGACGCAAGCCGTAGCGGCGATCATGAGCGATCTCGACTGGGCGTGGGCCGGTCGTGCCAGTGACCGAATGCTCAGTGAGCACACTCCGGTCTACTCCTACGGGTTCGCCGACCGTACCGCGCCGCCGATCTTCCCCCTTCCCGGTGGCGTGGAGCCGCTCGCCTCGCACGGATCGGAACTGTCGTTCCTGTTCCCCGGGGCCCCGCTCACCCGCGAGCAGCGGAAGCTCGGCGACATGATGATCACATACTGGTCGCGCTTCGCGGCGACCGGCGACCCCAACGCTCCTGGCCTGCCGCGCTGGAGCCCCGTGCGCACCGGGCACGTCCATCGCCTGGCCCCGGGCCCCGGTGGCGTCGGCGTCTACGATCAGGACGCCCTCCACGAACTGGCCTTCTGGGACCGCCTGTCCAGCCACTGACCTGGCGGACATCCATCAGGGGGCACGGTGATCGCTGCCGCCGGCCCTTCACGCGCTCCCAGCGCCTCAACACCACCAGCACCCTTCGACACGAACGCCACACGTGCCAGAACCGACCCGCCCAACGATTCCGAAGACCTCGGAAACACGAAATCCCGTCCGATTCAGATGATCGGACGGGATCCCGTCAACCTCAGTCCAGCCGTTTCAAGAACGGCCCTTGGTGGGGTGTTCACGAGTGGGCGTGGCCTGCGGTCGAGGCGGGGCTTCAAGGTCGCTTCCCGGCCGGCAAGTGATCGTTTCCCGGACTCGCCGAGGACTCGGGCACCGAGTGCGTTGATCAACTGTCCGTCAGGAAGGCCAGGGCGTCCGGGGCGAACCGTTTGTCGGTGAACGTGCCGCTGTGGCTTCGGCCCGGGTAGACGACGAGCTGGGCGTCCGGGATGCCTTCCACCGTCTGCCGGGCCAGTTCCAGCGGGTAAACCAGGTCTCTGTCGCCCTGGATCAGCAGCGTGGCCGCCTTGATGTCGTGCAGCCGTCCACGCAGGTCGAAGCCGTCCTCGGCGTCGAGGACGACGGCGGCGTCGGTGTGGTCTTCGTGGCCGCTGTCAGACAGCCACAGCAGGCCTTCGAGCAGCCTTCGGCCGATCGTCGATTCCGTGACGACCTCGGCCAGCGCGGGGCTCGGCCGCCTGCCTTGGCGTGCGCGCTCGATGTAGGCACGCTGGGCCCGCCTGCCGATGGGGCCGAGGGTGCAGGCCGTGCCGGCCAGGACGAGGCGGTCGACCAGGCCGGGATGGTCGGCGGCGAGTTGGAGGGCGATGGATCCGCCGGTGGAGATGGCCAGCATGTTCACCGGGGCCTCGAAGGTGGTCCTGATCGCCTGCGCGTAGACGGCGGCGAGGTCGGCCATCGTCGTGCCCGATGGCAGCCCAGGTCGGCGGTTGACGACGTAGACGGTGAAATGCTCGGTGAACGGTCGCACCAGCCGCATCGTGGACCAGCGCGCCAAGCCTCTCGGGTTGGCGGCTTGCGGGGTGTAGAGCGGGACGACCAGGGGTGGCCCTTCACCGGCCGACAGGTACGGCAGGTCGTTCAGCATGAGGTGAGCCCTTCCGTGACAGCATCGATCAGGCGGTCCATAACGGCCGGGTAGATGTCGGCGTCCAGGTGTTCGGCGTACAGCGGGGTAAGCAGGACCGCGCGCAGCACGCCGAGCAGTACCTGCGGATCGCCTTCCAGATGGGTGTCGAGGAACTGGAGCAGATCGGCCATCGGGCCGTCCTCGGCGGCGGTCATCCGCTCGGGGGTGAGCTTGGCGGCGACTGCGGCCATCTCCTCGGGGTGGGACATCAGCCGCCGGTAGAGCGGGTTGGTGTCGAGTTCGACGACCGTGGCGCGCAGGAAGCGCCGCAGGCGGTCGCGGGTGTCGGTGCCGCGGTTGAGCCCTTCGTCGATCACGCGCCGCCGCACCCCCTCGTACTGCCGCAGCATGACCTCGAAGTAGAGGTCCTCCTTGGAGTCATAGAAGGCGTAGATCGAGGACTTGGCGATGCCCGCAGGGGTCGTCAGCTCTTCCAGTGACGTCTTGCGCAGGCCCTGGGTCGAGAAGAGGCGGGTGGCGGTGTCGAGCAACCGCTCGATGATCCGCGCCCGCTCTTCCTCGGAGAACGCCGACGGCATAGTATCTCCATATGAACAATCTGGTTTTTCGTTCACAGGATATCCTGTGGACGCACGGCCGACGCAAGCCGCGGGTCTCACCCGTTCCTTTCGGAGGTCGACGTGAAGCCCCTGTTCACGGTCGCCCAGGACTTCCGCATCACCGACGAGGTCGGGAAACGGCACGCCAACCCTTGGAGCGTCTATACCCGCTTCGCCGCGATCCCCGGCATGATCCTCGCCATCTGGAGCCGGACCTGGACTGTGGTCACTGCTCCCAGTCGCCACAGTGATCGTCTGGCGTCGGTGGACGGGCTGCGGTTCGTCGTCCCGGTCAAGACGATCAACACCGGGCCGTCCGCACGCCCACCGGCCGGTCCCACCCGCGCTCACAGCGGTCCACCACCAGCGCCCTCCGCCAGGGCCACCGCACGAGCCGAAATCAGCCCACCCAGCAGCCACAGAGCCTCGGAACCGAAGAAATCCCGCCCGATCAAGCGATCGGACGGGATCTCGTCAACCGTTCCTGAGCTAACTCAAGAACAGCCCTTGGTGGGGTGTTCACGAGTGTGTCCAAGCAGGGGTGGGGGGGTGCCTGGAAGATCGCTTCCCGAACTCGGTGTGATCGTTTCCCGGGCTTCGTATGGGTGCGTTCGCGATTCCCGCGCTAATGATTGCCGGGCCCATATGCTTCCAAAGCGTCTGCCAGAGCTTGTTAAGATCCGCCGCTGCACCGACCGCGACGGCCGAATCCTGGACTTCTACCTCTACCTGTCCGCCGCGCTCGTCACCGTACGTCAACTCATCCAACGCGCTCGCAAGCGTTACCGCTGGGACACCCGCCCGACGACCAAGCGACTCAAGTGATCCCTATTTGCCGGGCACTCTAAGTCCATTCCGAGACCCGGCGAGCTGGCTCGTGAGTGTGGACCGTCGTACCGGATCGCGTGACATCCAGGTCAGCGCCGCGAGTCCGGCCATCAGCAGCAGCGACCAGCGGAGATGGGCCGCCGTCCAGTCCTGGGGCCGGAGCGTGAGCATCGCGACCGGCCCCGGCAGTACGAAGATCAGTAGCGTGCCCCCCACCACGCTGGGCGCCGCCGCGACACCGGGCTCCCGCATGCCGCGCCTCGTCAGCATGACGGTGCCGGCCAGGCCCACGACGAGCATCCCCGCCAGCTCCACCGTCGACCACAGGATCCAGACCGCCGGCAGGTACGGCCCCAGAACCAGCAGCGACACCCCCCACACCGGGACGATCCAGACCAGTGCGAATCCCAACCGCAGAGCCGTCCGCGCCCACAGCGGCAGCGGCACCGGCGCGACCACGTTAGCTGCGGCGTCGTCCAGCACGAACACCGAGGCCAGCGTGAGCAGCACGGCGATCAGCCGCAGCGGCCAAAGCGCGCCCTTCCATGTGAGAGGTTCGGTCCAGACCAGAACCGTGCCGGTGACCAGGAGCGCGCCCATCAGTGGCTGCCACCGGATCACCTTGCCGCTCAGCCGGGCCAGCAGGGCCGCCTGGGTCAGGCGGATCACGTGAGCTGTCCGATACCCGTGATCATCACGCAGAGCACGATGACCGCGCCGATCCCCAGCCAGAGCTCGCGCCGGGGGGTGTCCTTGAGCATCGCCAGCGCCCCAGCCCCAAGGCAGAGCGACAGCAGATAGAGGGCGTGCAAACCCATGTCTCCGGGGAGGAACCCGGCCGCGTCGAGGTGCGGCGCGGGGCCCCAGACCGCCAGGTCCACATAGAGGGCGAGCAGGTACTTGCCCTGCTGGTCGAAGAGGAGCTTGGTGCCGACGATCAGCGCCAGCATGACGAGCACCGACGCCCCAGGCCATGGCAGCCATCGGGCGACGGCCACCCCGAGCAGGCCCGCCCCAAGCACGTTCAGCGGTCCCATGCCCAGCTCCGCCAGGGACGGAAAGCGCTCCAGCTCGTTGCCGGTGATCAAGTAGAGCCCGGCCATCAGGGCCTGCGCCGTACATGACAGCGCGAAGGGGCCGAGGGCGGCAAGGCAGAGGGCGCCGGTGCGTCGTGATCGGTCGCACGGAGCGGCCGACAGCGTCTCCTCGGCCCGCCGCGCCGCGGAGGCGACCAGGTTGGCGGCGAAGAAGGCAGGAACCCCCCAGAAGATGATCATTTCAGCGGTCAGCGCGGTGAACCCAGGGCGCGGTCCCGCCCAGCCGTCTTCGGCCACCCGCAGGATCCACAGCAACAGGCCCAGCACGGTGAGAGGGTGTCGCAGGAGTCGCGCGGTCTCGTTCAGGGCAAGCGGCGGTACGACCCGTATTCCGACGGCGGTCATGCCGGCACCTCCGACGGGACGTCTCCGAGCAGCAGGAGGTAGCCGTCCTCGATGGTGGGCGAGACCAGGTCGGCGTCCGGAGGGCTGGAGCCGATGTTGCGGAACATCCCCTCCGCGGTGCGCCACGAGAGCATGCCCGCCCGCTCCCCCGACACCCAGACCTGGCCGTGCGCCAGACCACGGAGCTCCTCCGGCGTGCCGCTGAATACGCTCGCGCCGTTCCTCAGCACCACGATCCGCTCGCACAGCGCCGCGACGTCCTCAGTCTGGTGAGTGGAGAGCAGGACCGTACGGTTCTCGCCGATCCGAGAGATCAGGTCGCGGAACCGGAGTCGCTGCTCGGGGTCGAGACCAGCGGTGGGTTCGTCGAGGAGGACCAGCTCCGGCTCGCCGAGCAGCGCCTGCGCGATGCCGACCCGCCGCCGCATGCCACCGGAGAGCGTCCTGATCCGCTTTCCGCTCACGTCGGTGAGACCCACCTCGCCGATGACGCGGCGCACCTCGTCGTGCCGCGCGCGGCGGTTCACCATCTCCTTGAGGATCGCCACGTAGTCGACGAACTCGAAAACGGTGAACCCTCGCTGGAATCCTGGGTCCTGCGGCAGGTAACCGAGCCTGCGCCGGATCTCCAGGCGGTCGCGCACCGAGTCCCTCCCGAGCAGGTGTACCGATCCGGAGTCGGCCGCCAGCACGGTCGCCAGCAGCCGGATCAGCGTGGTCTTCCCGGCGCCGTTCGGGCCGAGCAGCCCGGTCACCCCCGGCCCCGTCGTGAAGGTCAGCCCGGACAGGGCGCGGTGGCGTCCGAAGGTCTTGGTCACGTCGTCCAGGACAACGGTGTCGATCACGAAAACTCCTTGCGGCGAACGAAGATCAGGAAGCTGGAGGCGGCCGCTACGGCCAGCGAGAGCAACTGGACGGCTGAGCCGAACAGCGCCGAGTCGCCGCTCTGCAGGGCCGTTCCCGCGACTCCGGAAAGCCAGAGCCCGGAGATGGCGGCCCCGGCGTACAGCGGCTCGAACCAGCTCGACAGCGCGAGCGTCAGAGAGGTCAGCGCCAGCGCCGGCAGCAGCCAGGCGGCCAGCGCCCCCCTGTCGTTCAGCAGCGCCAGCCCCGTGACCAGCGCCAGCGCCACGCAGACGCCGAGGACGGCCGTGGCACGGATGAGCGCCAATCTCACGATGGAGTACGGGGCCGCCAGGGCGAGCTCGTGCGCGGGGTCCGCCCGGCCGAAGGCCATGACCACGCCCGCAACCGGCACGGTCGGCGCCACCGCGAGGAAAACCAGCATGCCGAATCGGGTCGTCTCCCCGGTGGCGAGGACCGCGAACAGCAGCGCCAGCGCGCTCGCCGCGATCCACCCCAGCCGAAGCGAGGGGGTCACGCCGAGCAGCCGTGCTGTGTGCTCACGCACGCCCATGTGGCACAGCAGCCGTTCGAGCGGCCGGGGCGCGGGTGCGTCCACGACCGCCACGATGTCGTCCCACACGCGGTCCAGCCGGGCGCGGGGCACGGCGGGGACCAGACTCTGCCGGCAGGCGGCGCAAACCAGCAGGTGTGCCTCGACCGAGGAGGCCAGGACGGCGTCGATCCTGCCTTGCGTGTAGTCCCGGCTCAGGTCCTCGTCAATGTGCCATGCCGTACTCATGCGAGTTCCTCCCTCAGCAGGCCACGGGCGCGCATCATGCGGGTCTTCACGGTTCCGGTGGGGATGCCGAGCAGCTTGCCCGCCTCCCGGGAGGTCAGCCCGTCGAGCACGGTCGCCTGGACCACCGCCCGCAACTCAGGCGAGAGCCGGTTCAGCGCGGTGCCCAGTTCCCCGTACTCGATGCCGAGCAGCACCTGCTCTTCGGCGGAGACCACGACGTCCTCGTGGTCCTTGATGATCGCGGGGGAGCGGCCGCGCAGTTGGTCGAGGAGCCGGCGGATGCCGATGCCCCAGATCCAGGCAGCCACTTCGCCCTTTCCCTGCCACTTATGCGCGGTGCGCCAGACTGCCACGAACGTGTCCTGTACGGCGTCGTCGACCACGCCGGCATCCGCGCAACGGCGGGTCAGCCGTAGCACCAGCCAAGGGGCGTGCCGAGCGTAGAGGACCTCGAACGCCCGGCGGTCGCCTTCGGCGACGACCTTCAGCAGTCGCGAGTCGGTCCAGCTCTCGTGATCACTCATCCGAACTCGCTGCTCATTGCTTTCACGTCTGTCTGTCGCGTCCCGGTGCCCGGACGGTTCAGTCGCATGGCTGAGCCGGCAGCGATCGTGGGCTCACCCTTGGTCGCGAGCGTCGGGAAGGCCGCGCTGGACGAAGCAGGGGCAATGGCGAGTTTCGCCACGTCAGTTCGTTTTGGGTGGTGACGAGGTCGCTGAGCTCCGCAGCGTACGGTAGCACCAGGTATGCGGCAAAGAACAGACAGACAGCCCTAAATCGTACGTTTTGGCTGCAAGACGGACCTCGCCGATCCACAACGGCAGTCCGCCTGGTGCCGACAGCGCTTGGAGGTTGCCGGCGTGCTGGTGGGTCTTGCCGGAGTACCAGGCGTCGATGGGTTCGCCCTTGACGCTGAGGGCGGCTCGGCGCAGCGATCGATCGGGATCAGGGTGCCGTCCAGGATCAGATAAGCCAGCCCGTCGGCGTGAGCGCGGTCAAGGGCCTTGGGCAGATCTGGCGCTTGAGCTGCGAGAACCTCGATTCCCTCATGGATGTAGCGGTAGGCGGTGGCGCGGGAGACGCGGTGGTCGCGGGTCCCTGGCCTGCCCGCTGATGCCCGCCCGGCTCGCCCAGGCCACCACCGGTCTGGACGACGCCGCCATCCGCACCCCATCGGAAGAACTCACCGCGCTCATCAGCGCGCGAGAGCCGTACTTGCTGCGCCTCAAGCAGAGCCCGAACACCGACGGCACCGTCCGCTTCCAGTGCCCGGCAGCAGGCACCTCCCCATCGCTGGCCTGCCCCCGCTTCGACCGCCTCCACCAGCGCGGACCTAGCCGGCCCACCGCGGTCGACCTCACCGACACCCGGCAACGAGCCGCCCACCCCGCGGCCAAACCTCGCGTTCTTCCCCCACAGCCCGACCACAAGACCGCGAACTGCCGAGGATCTGCCACCAGCACACCATCACCGTCCGCAAGGACGACCTCGGCCACCTCGACAAGTTCCGCCAGGACGTGGCATACCTCAGTCCTGCCTGGATCGGAACCTACAAGTCCGTCCGGGCCAACACCGAGGGCCTCAACGGCAGAGTCAAGGGACACGATCTTGATCTCGGCGACCCGAAGAACCGGCTCGCCCACGGCCGCGTCGCCCAGACCATCCTGCTCGCGCTGCTCGTCACCGTCGCCAACGACCACTTCCTCGACCAGTGGCGCCACACCCACCAGCCCCCAGACGAGCCCGACACATCCGCCGACATCCCCGAGATCCCAGCAGAGCACAGCGACCGCACGCCCCTCACCGGCCGGAGCAGGCCACCACCCGCCCCATAACCCGCACTTCAGATCACCTTGTCGCAGCACCCAGCCCGGAGCCGGCATCGCCATGCCCAGCAACGCGAACTCCGACCTCCACCAGCGGCCTGACACCACCCGGGCCTTCCCGGACACCCGCTCCGCGGCTCCCAAACCAGGACGAACCCGATTCGGAAACCCCTAAAACGACAAGATCCCGCCTGATCGCGATGATCAGACGGGATCCCGTCAACTTCAGTCCGGCCGTTTCAAGAACGGCCCTTGGTGGAGATGAGGGGATTCGAACCCCTGACCCCTTCGATGCGAACGAAGTGCGCTACCGGACTGCGCTACATCCCCATGAACCTCGACCAGGTTAGCAAACTCCAAGAGGTTCTCGCGCCACCGGTTCAGTCGCCCACCGCTCGCCTCGGCGGTTCGGCGTACTGGTCGAAGAGTACGTCCGCCTGCCGGGCGGCGAGATCGATGATCTCGGCCTCGGCCTGCTCGGCGGCGAGCCGCTCGGCGTGCCGCTGCTCGCGGACCCGGCGGGCGCGGCCCTGGGCGGCCCGCTGGCGGCGTTCCTGGTCGACTTGTACGGCGATGCGCAGAAACGCCAGGTAGGACAGCATGACGACCACGGCCGGGGCGACCCCCCACCACGGCATCATGTCGACCCAGGCGGTCACCACCGAGGCGATGACGAGCAGCGCGGTGAAGAAGAGGAGGCGGCGGCGCCGGGCCACGATGATGGCGCGTCGCCGGGCCCGGAACTGCCGGGGGTCGATGCGCTCGCTCTCCAGCGGCATGGCGTCGTCGTCGGACTCGGCGGCCTCGGCCGCGTGCATGGAGAGGTGTTCGAGGTCGGGCAGCTGGTGCTCGCCGGTGTAGTGTTCCTCGAGCTCGACCAGCTCGGCCAGGTTGCTCTTGTCCCGGCGCAGCCACATGGGGATGAGGACGCACAGCCACATGACGACGATGGCGAGATAGAGGAGGACGCTGCTCACGACCACCTCCGGGCACGACGAAAACGCCCAGGTGTCGTCGGCGTTCTCGATGTGCTCACGTCACGCACCGTAAGACCGCGTGTCACTGATTGACGAGCATTCGGTGCGGTGTGTCGCGAGATCGTCAAACCTCTTCTACTGGAGACCCACCGTGAGCGGCTGCTTCACGCGCGCGACGCCACTGCACGAGCAGCCCGCCGGGAACGTCCTCAACGGTCAACGCGTAGCAGATGTGGTCGCGCCAGGCCCCATCGATGTGGAGTTGACGACGCCGAATGCCTTCTTCCCTGAATCCGAGCTTCTCAACCACTCTGCGGCTGGCTTGATTCTCGGGGCGGATGTTGGCTTCGAGGCGGTGCAGCCCGGTGGTGAAGAAGCAGTGGTCGACGGCCATCGCGAGGGCGGTGGGAGTGATGCCGCGACCGGCCACGGTGCCGTCGATCCAGTAGCCGACCTGAGCGGAGCGGGCCGAACCCCAGACGATGGCGCCCACGGTCAGCTGACCGGCGAAGCGGCCACCGTACGTGATCACCCAGGGTAGCGCCAGGCCCTGTCTGGCCTCGCGGCGCAGCGTGCCGACCATGGAGACGTACGGGCCCAGACCGGTGCGGAAGAGTGGTGTCTCGGGGTTGCTGGGCTCCCAGGGGCGCAGCCAGTCGACGTTGCGCAGCCGGGTCTCGCGCCATGTTCGTACGTCGGCCAGCCGTAGCGGTCGGAGGCCGACCGATCCCTCCGCAAGGGTCGCAGGCCAGCCACGAAGTCGATCCACGTTCTCATCATCCCCCCATCGAGCACGATGTCGCCACGGGTCATCACTGGTGACCCAGAGCACACCGAATCGTGGGGTGTCAGCGCGGGTGATCGCCGCCGCGTACCTGCTCCACCGCGTGCCGGAGCACAGGCGCGAGTACGGCGATGCCATCGCGTACGCCGCCGGAGGAGCCGGGCAGATTGACGATGATCGTGCCATCCGCCTGGCCGGCGAGCCCACGGGAGAGGATGGCAGTGGGCACTTTGTCGCGGTTCGCCTGACGAATGGCCTCGGCAATGCCGGGAATCTCCCGGGAAATGACCCGGGCGGTCATCTCCGGCGTGAGGTCGGTCGGCGTCAGCCCCGTGCCTCCCGTCGTGACGATCACCTCGTATCCGGCGGAAACCCCCTCCCGCAGCGCCCCTTCCACCGGCTCGCCGTCGGGCACCACCACGGGCCCCTCGACCTCGCACCCCGCCTCGGCGAGCAGCGACACGAGAAGCGGCCCCGACTTGTCCTCATAAATCCCGGCAGAGGCCCGGTTCGACACGGTCACCACGAGCGCCCGGATCATGGCCGCGTCCAGACACCGGTCTTGCCGCCCGTCTTCTCCTCCACCCGCACATCGGTCACCACTGCGGCCGGATCCACCGCCTTGACCATGTCGATCAGGGCCAGCGCCGCCACCGACACCGCCGTCAGGGCCTCCATCTCCACCCCGGTGCGGTCGGCGGTCTTCACCCGGCAGGTGATCGCCACCCCCCAGTCCTCGACGTCGAGCGTGACCTTCACCCCGTGCAACGCGATCGGATGGCAGAGCGGAATCAGGTCGGGCGTCCGTTTCGCCCCCATGATGCCGGCGATCCGAGCGACCCCGAGCGCGTCACCCTTGGGCACCTCCCCCGACCGCAACAGCTCCACCACCGCGGACGACAACAGCACCCGCCCGGTGGCCGTGGCAGTGCGCGCGCCGATGTCCTTGGCCGAGACGTCGACCATCCGCGCCGCGCCCGTCTCGTCGAGATGGGTGAACTCACTCACAGCCGGATCACCTCCACAGCGGTGCCCGACGGCACCTCGGTCACATCCTCCGGCACCACGATGAGCGCGTTGGCCGAGGCCAGGGCGGCCAGCTGGTGCGAACCCTGCCCGCGCACCGGCGACACGGTGCCGTCGGAGGCCAGCGTGCCACGCAGGAACGAACGCCGCCCCTGCGGCGACCGCAATGCCCCGATGACGTGCGCGGTCTGGGTCTCGGGCGGCCCGGCGGGCAGCCCGCACATCTTCCGCAGCGCCGGCCGTACGAAGAGCATGAACGACACGTACGACGAGACCGGGTTGCCGGGGAGCGCGAAGATCGGCACCTGGTCCTCGCCCACCACGCCGAACCCCTGCGGCATGCCGGGCTGCATCGCGACCTTCTCGAAACGGACCGTGCCGAGCGGCCCGAGCGCCTCCTTGACCGGCTCGTAGGCGCCCATCGAGACCCCACCGCTGGTGATGACCGCGTCGGCGCGCACCAGCTGCGCGTCGAGCTGGTCGAGGAAGACGGCCGGATCGTCGCCGACGGTGTCGGCGCGGAAGCCTTCGGCGCCCGCCTCACGGACGGCGGCGGTCAGCGTGAAGCTGTTGGAATCCCAGATCTGCCCGGGCCCGAGCGGCAGGCCCGGCTCGACCAGCTCGGCGCCGGTCGCGAGCACGACGACACGAGGGCGGGGACGCACCCGGACCCGGCGGCGGCCCACCCCGGCGATGATGCCCAGCTGGGCCGGGCCGATGACGGTGCCCGGCGCGAGCACCAGCTCGCCCGCCTGGACGTCCTCGCCGGCCCGGCGGATCGCGTTGCCGGGAGCGGCGGTGCGCTCGATCCTGACCGAGGCGGTGCCGCCGTCGGTCCATTCGACCGGCACGACCGTGTCGGCGCCCGCCGGCACCGGAGCGCCGGTCATGATCCGCACGGCATGGCCGGGGCCGACCGCCCGCAGTTCGTCGGAGCCGGCGGCCACGTCGTCGATCACCGGCAGGGTGACCGGCACCTCGGCGATGTCCTCAGCTCGTACGGCATAGCCGTCCATGGCGGAGTTGTCGAACGGCGGCAGCGGCAGCGGCGCGCTCACCTCCTCGGCCAGCGTCGTGCCCAGGGCGCGCTCCAGCTCCAGCTCCAGGGGCGCGAGCGGGCGTACGGTGGCCAGGATGTCGGCCAGGTGCGCGTCAACCGATTTCATCGAGGAACTCTCGCAGCCATGGGACGAAGTCGGGCGCCAGGTCGGGCCGGTCGGCCGCGAACTTCACCACCGTGCGCAGGTAGTCGAGCTTGTCACCGGTGTCGTAGCGACGCCCTCGGAACAGCACGCCGTGCACGGGCCCACCCTTGTCGGAGGAGTATCCGGCGAGCGTGCGGAGCGCGTCGGTGAGCTGGATCTCGCCGCCACGGCCGGGCGGGGTGTTCTCCAGCACCTCGAACACCGCGGGGTCGATGACGTAGCGGCCGATGATGGCCCAGTTGGACGGCGCCTCGTCGACCGGCGGCTTCTCGACCAGGTCGGTGACGCGGACGACGTCGTCCTCGTCGGTCGCCTCGATCGTGGCGACGCCGTACAGGGAGACCTGCTCCTTCGGCACCTCCATCAGCGCGATGACGCTGCCGCCGAACCGGTTGCGCACCTCGATCATGCGTTTGAGCAGCTCGTCGCGGTAGTCGATCAGGTCGTCGCCGAGCAGGCAGGCGAACGGATGGTCACCGACGTGCTGTTTGGCGCAGAGGACGGCGTGGCCGAGGCCCTTGGGCTCGCCCTGCCGCACGTAGTGCAGGGTGGCGAGGGCGGCCGGCTCACGGACCTGGGACAGCTTGTGCTCGTCGCCCTTGGCTTCGAGCACCTCCTCCAGCTCGAACGCCCGGTCGAAATGGTCTTCGATCGAGCGCTTGTTCTTGCCCGTGACCATGAGAAGGTCGAGGAGCCCGGCGGAGGCCGCTTCCTCGACGACATACTGGATCGCGGGCTTGTCGACGATGGGCAACATCTCCTTGGGTGTCGCCTTGGTCGCCGGAAGGAACCGGGTGCCCAGCCCCGCGGCGGGCACCACGGCTTTCGTCACAGGGTCGAAGTCAGCCATGCATAGACCCTAGTGGAGGTACCTATGGACAAGTTGAACGCCCGCCGCCAGGTCATGTCGGCGCGTGCCCGCCTCTCCCCCGAGCAGCGCCGGGCCAACTCCGTCAAGGTTCGCGAGACCCTGCTCGACCAGCCGTGGGCGCAGATGGCCGGGCTCGTCGCCTGCTACTGGTCGGCCGGCACGGAGCCGGAGACGCACGGGCTGGTGTTCGCGTTGTGGAAGCACGGCGCGACCGTGATCCTGCCCGTCCTGCGGGAGGACGACGACCTCGACTGGGCGGTCTACGACGGCCCCGACACGCTGGCCCCGGGCCGGTTCGGGATCATGGAGCCGGTCGACACGCGGCGCGGCGTCGACGCGATCCGCACCGCCGCCCTCGTGATCGTCCCCGCCGTGGCCGTCGACAGGCGTACGGGTGTGCGACTGGGCCGCGGCGGCGGCTCCTACGACCGGGCGCTGGCCAGAGTCGGCCCGAACGTCCCCACGGTCGCCCTGCTGCACGACGGCGAGCTGATCGACGGCATCCCGACCGAGGAGCATGATCAGCGGGTCCGCTGGGTGATCACCCCTGAGGGACTCATTAGTCTTATGTGACCGAACATGCGAGAGGGGGCCAGATGCCGATCGACGTCTGGCTCCTTCTTGGTTCTGTCATCGTCATCGCCGCGATCGGCTCCGTCCGGATCGCCCATCGCAGCGGCCTGCCGAGCCTGCTGCTGTTCCTCGGGTTCGGGCTGGTGCTGGGCGACGCGGGGTTCGGCATCCCGTTCAGCAACCCGGAGGTGGCCCGGCAGATCGGCATGACCGCGCTGGCGCTGATCCTGGCCGAGGGTGGTCTGACCACCAACTGGAGCCACGTCAAGCGTTCGGTGCCGGCGGCACTGATCCTGGCCACGGTGGGCGTGGCGGTCAGCATCGCGCTCCTGGCCCTGCTCGTGCATTGGCTGCTGGGCGTGGAGCCGACGACCGCGCTGATCCTCGCGGCGGTGCTGGCCCCGACCGACGCCGCGGCGGTCTTCTCCGTGCTGCGCCGGCTGCCGCTGCCGCCACGCCTGGCGGGCATCCTGGAGGCCGAGTCCGGCTTCAACGACGCGCCGACCGTGATCGCCGTGGTGCTGCTGAGCACCGCCGCCGCCAACCCGCCGAGCGTCGGCTCGTTCGTCCTCGAGACCACGATCGAGCTGCTCATCGGCGCCGTCGTCGGCCTCGTCGTGGGCCCCGCCGGCGCCTACGCGCTGCGCCGCGTCGCCCTGCCGGCCTCGGGTCTCTACCCGATCGCGGCGCTGGCGCTCACCTTCGTCTCCTACGCCGGCGCGGTGCTGCTGCACGGCTCGGGCTTCCTGGCCATCTACCTGACGGCGCTGATCCTGGGCAACTCGCGGCTGCCGCACCGGGCGGCCACCAGAGGCTTCGCGGAGGGCTCGGCGTGGCTGGCGCAGATCGGGCTGTTCGTCATGCTCGGCCTGCTCGCCACCCCCAAGGAGATGCCCTCTGCCATCATCCCCGGTCTGATCACGGGAACACTCCTCGTACTCCTCGTACGACCGGCGTCGGTGGCGTTCAGCGCGCTGCTGGCCCGGGTGCTGCGGATGAGCAGGATCAGCTGGCGCGAGCAGGCGTTCCTGTCGTGGGCGGGGCTGCGCGGCGCGATCCCGGTCGTGCTGGCGACGATCCCGTGGGCGGAGGGGGTCGAGGGCTCGAAGCTCATCTTCAACGAGGTGTTCATCATCGTGATCGTGTTCACGCTGCTCCAGGGGCCGACGTTGCCGTTCGTGGCCAGGATGCTCAAGGTGACGGCTCCCGGCGAGGCGCACGACCTCGAGGTGGAGTCGGCGCCGCTGGAGGAGCTGAACGCCGACCTGTTGCAGGTCAAGGTGCCGCCCGGGTCCCAGCTGCACGGTGTGGAGATCTTCGAGCTGCGCCTCCCGGCCGGGGCCGCGGTGACGTTGATCGTGCGCGAGGGCAGATCGTTCGTGCCCGCCGAGAGCACCCGCATCCGCTCCGACGACCAGCTCCTCGTGGTCGCCACCGCGGCCTGCCGCGACCAGGTCGAACGCCGCCTGCGCGCGGTCAGCCGCCGGGGCAAGCTCGCCGGTTGGTACAGAGAGCGGGGAGTGGAATAGGTGTTTGACCGAATCGGTTACCATTAGCAGTCGCATCGCTCGAGTGCCAGAACCTGAAGGAGGGGCGCGTGCCGACCTACCAGTACGCCTGCAACGACTGCGGTGACCAACTCGAAGTCGTTCAGAAGTTCACCGACGATGCGCTGACCGTGTGTCCCGCGTGTGAGGGCAACCTGCGCAAGGTGTTCTCCGCCGTGGGCATCGTGTTCAAGGGCTCCGGCTTCTACCGCACCGACAACCGTTCGTCCTCGACGCCCGCGAGCACGACCGCCACCAGCGGCAAGCCGGCCGAGTCGACCTCGACGTCCTCGACCTCGTCCTCGTCTTCTTCGTCCTCGACCGCCACGTCGACGCCCGCCGCCCCCGCCGCGGCGTCCAGCTAGCCCCGGCCGGCCGGCCGGTCGGCGAACGCGCCCAGCAGCTCGGGCGTCAGCTCGTCGCAGAGCTGCTCGATCTGCGGATGCGGCCCCCAGTCGGCCACGAGCCTGCTCAGGCCCTCACGTGACGATCGCAGCAGCCGCAGGGCCGACTCCTGCCCCTGCGGGGTCAGGCGCAGGCTGTCGCCGTCGGCCGACCGCTCGACCAGCCCGGCCTCGATCAGCTGGTCGGTGTACGGTCTGCCGCGCGCCCTGCTGACGTTGGCCCGTCTGGCCAGGTCCTCGCCCTTGACCCAGTCTTCGCCGCCGAGCCTGGCCACGATCCAGACGCCCTCCGGCGGGATGCCCTTGAGCCCGGCCAGCGAACCGAGCCGGTCGTAGTAGCCCCTGCGCAGGTCGGCGTCCGCGAGCCGTACCAGACCTCGCTCGACCTCCGCCAGCGACGAACGCTGAGCGGAGGTGGCGCCGAGCCCCTCACCCAGGTCGGCGACCCTCGTGGTCTCCCTCAGCCGCTGTTGCGGGATGAACCAGGTGAGCACGAACGCCAGGCCCATGATCGGCGAGGCCACCGCGAAGACGGTGGCGATCGCGTCGGAGTAGGCGTGCAGGAAGGCGGCCGCCGGCCCCGGGGGGAGCCGCTGGATGGCGGTCGGGTCCCGCTGGATCAGCGCCGGATCGAACCCGGCGGGCAGCCGGGTGGTGGCGAGCAGCTGGACGAGGTCGTCGTTGAGCCGCCAGGTGAAGACCGAGCCGAGCGTGGCGACCCCGAATGAGCCGCCGATCAGCCGGAAGAACGTGGCCCCGGACGTGGCCACCCCGAGATCCTTGAAGTCGACGGCGTTCTGAACGATGATCACCAGCACCTGCATGGTCATGCCCAGGCCCATGCCGAGCACGAGCAGGTAGAGACCCATGGTCAGCATCCCGCTGTGCTCGTCGAGCGTCGACAGCAGGAACAACCCGGCCGTCGCGAAGGCGGTGCCGGTGATGGGCAGGAAACGATAACGTCCGGTGCGGCTGATGATCTGCCCCGAGGCGATCGACAGCACCAGCGTGCCCGCCATCATCGGCAGCAGATAGAGACCCGACACGGTGGGGCTCACCCCGTGCACCACCTGCAGGAACAACGGCAGATAGGTCAGCGCGCCGAACATCCCGAAGCCCACCACGAACCCGACGACCGCCGTCATCGCGAACGCCCTGAGCCTGAACAGCCCGAGCGGCAGGACCGGCTCGGCCGCCCGCCGCTCGACGCCCACCCACCCGGCCAGCAGGGCCAGCGCCGCCACCGCCAGCCCGATGATGACCGGATCGGACCACGGGTAGACGGTGCCGCCCCAGGTGGTGATCAGGACCAGGCAGGACGTCGCGCCGCCGAGCAGCACCACGCCCGCGTAGTCGATCCGGTGCTTGGTGAGGGTGGCGTCGCGCGGAAGCACGGCGACGATCACGAACAGCGCGACCGCGCCGATCGGCAGGTTGACGTAGAAGACCCAGTGCCAGGACAGGTTGTCGACGAACACCCCGCCGAGCAGGGGACCGACGATGCTGGAGACGGCGAACACCCCGCCGAACCAGCCCTGGTATCTCCCTCTGTCGCGCGCCGAGACGACGTCGCCGACGATGGCCTGCGCCAGCACCATCAGGCCGCCTCCGCCCAGACCCTGGATCGAGCGGAAGGCGATCAGCTGGCCCATGCTCTGGCTGATCCCGCAGAGCGCGGAGCCGATGAGGAAGATGACGATGGCGGCGACGAAGAGCTTCCTGCGGCCGTACTGGTCGCCGAGCTTGCCCCACAGCGGGGTCGAGACCGTCGAGGCGAGCATGTAGCCGGTCACGACCCACGACAGCTGCTCCAGGCCGCCCAGGTCGCTCACGATCGTCGGCAGGGCGGTCGCGACGATGGTCTGGTCGAGAGCCGCGAGCAGCATGCCGAGCATCAGCGCGCTGATGATGAGCCCGAGGCGCTTCTGCCGCATACGCCCGATCCTACTCATCGCGACGGTTCGACTACGCAGCGCAATTAGGTTATCCACAGAGCGACGTTCGGGCCCTCCTCCCCCTCCTCCCTTGCCACTACTCTCGGCGCCATGGTCAATAGCGCAGAGATCGGCGTCATCGGAGGTTCGGGCTTCTACTCCCTGCTCGACGACGCCGAAGAGAGAGTGCTCACCACCCCCTACGGGCCGCCGAGCGACGTGGTCACGGTCGGCCGCATCGGCTCGCGTTCGGTCGCCTTCATCCCCCGGCACGGGCGTGATCACCGGTTCCCGCCCCATGACATCCCCTACCGCGCCAACCTCTGGGCGCTGCGCTCGCTCGGCGTGCGTCAGGTCCTCGCGCCCAGCGCCGTGGGCTCGCTGCGAGCCGAGCATGGGCCCGGCACGATCGTGATCCCCGACCAGATCGTCGACCGCACGTCGGGGCGCGTGCAGACCTACTACGACAAGGGCGGCGCGGTCCATGTGTCGTTCGCCGACCCCTACTGCCCGTCCGGGCGCGCGGTGGCCGTGGCCTCCGCCCGTTCCGGGGGCTGGGAGACGGTCGACGGGGGCGCGCTCGTGGTCATCGAGGGGCCGCGGTTCTCCACCCGGGCGGAGTCTCGGTGGTTCGCCTCCAACGGGTGGACCATCGTCGGCATGACCGGGTTCCCCGAGGCGGTGCTCGCCCGGGAGCTGGCGCTCTGCTACACCACGCTGTCGCTGGTGACCGACCACGACGCGGGGGTCGAGACGGGCGAGGGCGTGACGCACGAGGAGGTGCTGGAGTTCTTCGCGCAGAACGTGGCGCGCATGCGCACCCTGGTGTCCGACGCGGTCCAGGCGCTGCCCGCCGAGCGCACCTGCCCGTGCGGGTCCACGCTTGACGGTCTCAAGCTGCCCATCGAGCTGCCATGATCCGGGCCTGGCCACGACGGCTCGGGCGGCGCCGCCGGCTGGTGGCGGCCGTGGTGGCAGGCTTCGCCGTTCTGCTCGGATATTTCGCCATACGCCCCGCTTCGGGGCCTCTGGTGCTGGTGGCGGCACGCGACCTGTCGCCGGGCGTGCTCGGGCCCGGCGACCTGCGCGCCGTCGCGCTGGAGCATCCCCCCGACGGGGCGCTGCGCTCGGGCGCCACCGGGCGGGTGCTGGCCGGGCCGATGCGGCGCGGCGAGCCGCTCACCGACGTCCGGCTGCTCCACTCGCTGCGGCTGCCCGCCGGCAGCGTGGCCACGCCGGTGCGCATCGCCGACGCCGACGTGGCCGGCCTCATCTCCCCCGGCTCCACCATCGGCGTACTCGCCGCCTGGGAGGGGCAGCCGGCCGAGCTGGTCGCCGACGACGTCACGGTCATCACCATCCCCAAGACCGAGGACGACCACGGCGCCCTGGTCGTGCTGGCCACCACCCCCGACCAGGCGGCCCGCCTGGCGGCCGCCCAGACCGGCGGCCACCTCTCGATCACCATCAACCCTGAATTACCGTGACCATCCGGCCGCGATCTCCCGCATGAGCGCATCCATGCGGGAGACGTCTAGAGCACCGAGTCGATCTTCGGGTCATACTCCCAGTGCCACGGCTCGAACGGGCTGCTGTAGGCCCAGTCCGGATGGAACCAGCCATACCTCTTGGCGTTCTGCTCCATCCAGACGAACTCCACCGACCTGAACCTCTCGATCCCGCCGCAGAGGTCGACGGCCAGCCCGAGACCATGGTTGCTGCGCCCCGGCACGGCCGCGAACCCGGGCCGCCGATAGTAGACCGACTGCTGCTCGGCCAGGCTCCGGTAGGCGTCGGTGACGCACATGTACCTGCCGAAGCGCCGCCGGTAGGACTCGTTGAGGCTGACGAACGCGATCGCGGCATCGGCCCGCAGGCTGTGCCCCCTCTGCTGCAACGGGCAGAGCATGTTGCTCGGGATCAAGCCGTTCGGATAGCTGTTGGCCGTCGCGATGCGCAGCGGATTGCACTTGAGCGCCGCCGTACCCACCTTGTCGATCTTGATGCCCAGCTTCACCAGAGCCGCGGTCAACGACTTCACGACCTTGTCGGAACGCTGCCGGAGTGTGTCGACCTCGGCCGACATCTGCGCCTCGGTCAGCAGGTTGTCGGCCCGGAGCTCCTGCGCCTCACTCGCCAGCCGCTGCGTGTCACGAGTGAGGGTGGCGGTCTGCTCGACGGCGTGCTGCCGATCCCGAACGATCTGCGTGACGCTCGCCATCGCCCGCAACGTGTCCTGGCTGGCATCGCCGGCGAGGAACGACCCGACCCCGTCGGCGCCCACCGGCTGCTGGTAGAGCAGCTCGACCATCTCCGACACCGGCTGGCGCATCTCCTGCAGCCGCGACTCGGCCTGCTGCAGGGAGTCGAGCTTCGTCTTGAGCTCCTTCTCGGAGGCCGCGATGCTCGCCCGGCGCTTCTCCAGCGCCCTGGTCGCCTCCTCGAGCTCCTTGGCCGACTTCTCAGCCTCCTTGCGCAGCTCGGTCAGGTTGGACGGATCCTGGCTGCCGATTTGGGCGGCGTAGGCGGGGAGCGCGGTCTTCGCGGTTCGTGCGGGAGACGCAGCACTCGCGGGAAGCGCGACCAGGGACGTCACCGCCATGACAACCGCGATCAGACCCGCTGATCGTGGGGATGGCACGTCCGACTCCTCCGTTTGCGGGCTCGTTACCTGGGTCCGGCACGCACGTTACTACAGCCCTCCGAGTGTCCGGACCGAACTCCAGCGAGCCGTTATGACACAAAAGAACGTTTTGTACGACAGAGTCGAGTCATCTGCGACTCGACCGATGTGCCCGTCCTGCTGTTGGGCAGATCGCGTCCTACTATTGGGTACGCCGCGAACGGGCCGGCGGTTCGATCATCACCTGGCCCCCCTCTCGGCCGACGACCGCCTTCCGCCGGACGACAGCCCCAGCAACCCGGGCAACGACGCGCTCGCGGTGGCCTTCTGCGCCGGCGCCCGCTCGCGGTCCTTGCAGACCTCCCACAACCAGGTGTCCTCCCACTCCCCCGCACACTCCTCCCGCTGCACCGGCTCCTCCCGGCTCACGGGAACCGGCGCGGTGGGCGACGCCCTGACACCAAGCGTCGGCATCGGCATCGGCGTCGGCATGGGAGTGAGGACGGGTGAGGGGGTGGGTGAGGGCGCCGGCGGAACGAAGGCCGGGACCAGGCCCTTGTAACGCCGATCGGGGCGAGAAGGGGCGGGCAACAGCACCGGCTCCAGCGGCAGCCGGCCGCCGGCTCCGGCGTTCACCTCCCGCCGTACCTCCGCCTGCTGGAAACGGCCGAGCTCGCCGGCCAGCAACCCACCAGCGAAGATCGCGGGCGCCAGCAACGCCGCGAACAACACCACCGGCCTCCGATGCACTTCCCGCCGCCGCCTTCTGGTCACCCGGCAGACGGTAGCCACGCCCCGTGGGGTGTGCGGGGGGCGGTGGGCAGGTCTTTACCGCGGCTCAGAGCAGCCATGACTTGCCGGGGCGAACTCGTGTCTGGCGGGTGGTCCACGCAGTGCCTGACTTTCGCTAGGCTTACGGGAGTCCGCCTCCGTAGCTCAGGGGATAGAGCACCGCTCTCCTAAAGCGGGTGCCGCAGGTTCGAATCCTGCCGGGGGCACTCATCTCCACCAGGCTTTTCGTGCGCTGACCTGCGGTTTCTCAGCCGCAGGCCTTTTGCCCGCCAGGCCCTTGATAGGTCGCCGGAGGCACACGTATGCAGCCGTAGGACCTTGATCACGGGATATATGCGGGATGATCTTAACGATATTTTCGCAGGTCAATCGCAGCTTGATGGACCCTCCGAGACCTGAAGTGCTCCGCGGGAGTGTCTCGTACAGGCTCTGGCTCTTGCGAACTGGCACAGGACCTCCAAGCAATTGGACATGCCAGTCCAGATGCACGGACACGAGTCCTAGTGTTCAGCCAGAGAATCTGCGGTTCCGTGGCCGGCCGACGGGCCGATTCGCCATGGTCGAGCTCAAACACGGCGGAGGCTAACGATCAGTAGTCGACGGGGCCAGCGTCTCCCCATCGCTTGACGATGCCACCAGTTTGCTTCCTCCTGAGGTCATCATGAGGAGATTATCGAGGGCCTCCAAGCAGCTATCAGTGAGCTCGCCGCCATCGCCGAGGCGCTTCAGGGCCGAAAGAGCGAAGACTCCGCGAACTCCTGGCTAGGGGCGACATCGACGGCCCGCTCAGGATGACCTGAAACCCAGGTCGCCGAGTCGGCGCGCGAGTACGACCGCTCCCATCGCACGCATGTTATCAAGGTCAGCGAGGGAAGTTCCGTAACGCTCTCCCCAGGATCTGTAGAGGGTCACGAGCTGTTGGAGCTCCGCAGCCACCCGCTGCGCTAGCGCCGCGCACAGACTATCGCCCAGGGCCTCGATTGGACGTTCCGGTCTTCTCAGGTCGTCCTTATGGCTGGCCCACCAGGACGCAAAGACGCCAGCGAGCCGGTATTGGTCAAGCAAGCCAACGGGTCGAAGGGCTGCGGTGAAGTCGACCGTTAGGCGGTCCCTTTCAGCCAGAAGTTTTCCAGCGGCCCTCAGCGAAGCCAGACGGGGCGTGCTCGATTCCCACCACAGCGAGCACTGCTGCAAGACAGCATTCTTCCTCATGGATCCAAGTTCAGGAAGTCTTGCCGCTGTGAATTCCCAACCTTCTTCAAGAAAGTCATAATACCGCACATCCTTTTCACGGAAAAGATCTTCGACGTCGATTCCGTGATCGTGAAATCGCTCGGCATCGGCCTGCACTTCGCTCTTGGGAACACCGCCTGAGAGCATGGCCCTCACGTCAGGCAATGGCGCGGAAGATATCTGCGAGTCTACATACATCCGGATGCTGAGGATGTGGTCATTTGCTGCGATCTCTTCCAACGAGACGAAGCGGGAGAATCCGGAAAGCTCAGCTCGGCTCCGAAAAACGTCGACAATCATCTCGATGTTCTGTGGCTCCAGCCGATTCTGGGTACGGCCAGATACGATCTCTCGTTCAGCATTGATGAAAAGGACGCCATCGCCCGGCGGCCGCCCACCGCGATCCTCACCATCGAAAACGAGCACGCAGGCCGGCACCGAAGTGCCATAGAAGACATTCGCACCAATACCGATTACGGCTACGAGGCGTTCACTCTCGACAATGCCTCGGCGTATAGCACCATCGGCGCCACCCCGGAAAAGAACACCATGCGGAGCGACCACCGCGCCTCTGCCGGTCGGCCGCAACGATGCCATGGCGTGCTGAATGTTCATTAGATCGGCATGGGCAGGCGAGGCCCAGCCATATTTCATCCGTTCTCGGAGATTAATCGATTTCTCGTCGTAGCGTACTGAAAAAGGTGGGTTACAAAGCACCCGGTCGAACTCCTGCTGCCTGCCGTCAACAAGGAAAGCTGGATCAGTCAACGAGTCGCCATGGCGCAATTCAGCATCAGCGATACCGTGGAGGAGGAGATTCAGCCGCGCCCGAGCGCAGACGGACTGATTAACTTCCTGGCCGAACAACCTCAAGCTCGCTCCGCTGCCTTCCCTCTCCTCGACGAATTCCCGGGCATAGATGAGCATGCCACCGGCCCCCGCGAACGGGTCATGGAGGCTGTGCCCTGCGACTGGCTCCACCAACCGGACCATTAGCTCGCTTACCGAAGGAGGTGTGTAGAAACCACTTCCCCTCTTGCCTTGGAGTTCGGCGTACCTAACGAGGTACATCTCGAAGGCCTTCCCCAGAGTGTCTGTGAATTCTAGAGCCTCATCCGCAAGGGAGACTCCATCCAGAATTTGGACGGCTCCCCATAGTTCGGGGTCGCTCACGCGGTTGCCGTCGATGAATTGCAGCGCTCCTTTAAAGACCTTCTTGTTCATCTCGCCTAGCTCGCGGAATGCCTCAGTCACCCCTGACCCGAGTCTGGACCTATCGCCCGAGATGAGTGAGACCCACGGGCTCGGATGCGGCGTACGAAGGAATCCAGGCTGGTCATGAGCACGCTTAAGAATCACGAGACCAGCAAGCAAATCGAACGGATCACGGACGGTTCCGCGGAGGGCGTCCGCTGCGGCAAGGAGCTTGGCGAACACTTCCGAACAGGTCAGCTTTTTCATCTTACCTCGTTCCATGGATCAGCTCCGCGAAAAGGGACGGACAGAGGTCATCGAGGCGTCGCGCAGTCTCACGATGCAATCTCGCCTGAGCCTGAACCGCCTGAAGTATCGCCACAATGTTCTCTTGGTCCGCTAGCGGCAGCACTGGAATTTCGAATTCCTTCAAGGTCGCCGCGTTGAAGGCGGGAACAGTGCCAACACTAACTCGTTGCAGCAGCCCGTCCTGAACGGGTGGGTGGCTGAGGTAGTACGCCAGAAAAGCAGGCAGCACGCGAGTGTCGTATGCCCGCAGTCGAAGGCACGAAGCCCCAAAGAGCCAGGATTCCTGGGCAGGTCCTACAACTGCAAGCCGTCCGAGCGCACCCTGCCTGACGATGATCAGGTCTCCTGAGCGCACGCTGAACCGCGCAAGCTTGCGTTCCTTTCCTGGAGGTAGGCGGCGCAGCTTCTGTGAGTCAATCGTGTGATCGTCCGCAAGGTTCTGTGGCCCGATCACCGGAACGCCGTCGAACCCATCGTGCAGGTCATCGAGCAAAGTCCCTGATGGTCCTGCGATTACCTCAAATGCCTCGTCCAGACGAATCTGATGGTATTGCTGCACGATTTTCCTTCCAAGAGCAGAGGCTGGGCCAGTCAGATGCCAGCCCAGCCCCCGTCACTTAGACCACGCGAACCCAGCGGTGGAGAATCACCCGAGCCAGCCGCTCCGCGACGACACCGACCATGGCAGTGGCAGCTGCGAGGGCTACAACCCCGCCGTAACCGGCCAGATGCCCGACGACGTACGCGCAGACGATGATCACCACCAGGACAACTACGGCGCGCGTCGCCTTCGACGGCACGGGCAAGGCATTATGGACACTGGCGACCATGTTCAAAAGGACGCCCCCTTCTGTCCCGCATGACGCGGGGCGGGTAGGTCGCATCCCACCCTGTTCGGGCCTGAAAACGCGTGCGGGGTGGGGAGTGCGACGTTCGATGTTTGATCTCAGCGCCCAGACTCATCGCCTGCCCGCCAACTCCAGAATGACATATAAGCTGGCTTAGCACGACCGCTGAGGCGGCTGGTCGACTCGCGTCCAGCCCCAGGCCGCCGGATTCGGTTCGTTTTGCCAGGCCAGCCCATCTTCCTTATCTTTTGTGAAGTACGTCACAGATCATGAGGAAGGCAGCAGACCACTCAAGGTTTGATCGCTTACCGTCACAGCACGCTGAGCGATCAGGTGTCGATCGCTACGGCGTCTATGTCAAGCGCGCCGCCAAACCCGGAACCTGGGTGTCGCGCGTCAGACCGGGTGATCCCAATTCGGGAGCAACAGACCAGACGGGGCGGCATGGCGAGCAATCGTCAATACCTGTGGATCAAGATCTTTCAGGCGACGACCGTAGTCTTCTCGGCTGCCGGTGTCTCCTCGGGGCGTTCGACGAGTTTGCCATTGAGGAAGGTTGCTCCGGCGCGGACCAGGGCGACGAGGTGAGGTGCATTGACCGCGCGCCAGCGGGCCTGGGCGGACTCGATCAGCTTGAACGCCATGGCCAGGCCGGCGGCGCGTGAGCCCGGCCCTTTGGTGACCTTGGTGCGGTGCCTGACGGTGGCGAAGGTCGACTCGATGGGGTTGGTCGTGCGCTGAACGCCCGGCGCCTGCCTCGCTGCCCGGAAAAGCTAAACGAGTAAGTCGTGAGGCCGGGGCAAACCCGAGGACCGCTGGCGCATTGCCTGCGATATTAGACCAATCCCGGCGATTCGGTTGCTCTACCTCCTGCGCCGCAGTCCAATGGCTTCACATCTTGGTCTCGTGCTCGATCACCGTGCCCAAGGGAGCCGCTTATGACCCGGGAGCAAGTGGAGCAGGCGTTACGCCGAGCAGAGCAACTGACCGACGAGGCCAGGACCGGTCTCGACCGGGCAGTGTCGCTCATGTCGCAGAACATCTGGACGGGGCCGGCCGCGCAGCGCTTCGGCCAGGAGCTGACCGGTCAGCGCCGGGTTCTCCTCACCGCGTGCGCAGAGGCAGTGGACGAACTACGGGCACTGCTCGCCCGTACACCCGCGGACAGCCCCGGCTGAGCCATGGGGGAACTCGAAGGCATGGTCCCCGAGGGAGTCCGGGCGCTGAAGGAAGCGTTGCGCGTGGCTGAATCGTCTCTGGGTTCCATCGGGGACGAGTTATGGGAGTTGCTGCGTGGGGCCTGGTTGTCGCCGGTCTCGGCCAACAGGATCCGTCAGGTAGCCGAGTGGGCTGGGCAGCAGGGGCCGGAAATCAATCGGCGGTTGTTGATCTTGGAACGGATGGAGCTCGACAAGCCGGAGCTGTTCGGCGGCGGTAAGCCGGTCTTTGTCGACGATTCGTTGCTCGCCCCCGGAGCGGCTCTCCCGCTGACGGGCGGCTTCTGGGACCGTATGGGCCAGCAGCTCCAGGCCACCTTCGACCCGAACCTGAACTCCGGCAACCCGGTGACCGAACAGGTCAAAGGCGCCGTCGAGGGCGTAGCGGGGTTAGGCGAGATGGTGGTCAAGTTCTCCCCCAATCGCATGCTCTTCGATCACATGGGCTGGGAACGCAACATCAACGACCTGGCCCAGGCCGTGATCTCGGGCGTCCAGGATCCGGTCGGATTCGCCAAGTCAGCAATGGACTGGGACACCTGGGCGTCCAACCCGGACCGTGCCTTTGGCCGCCTCATCCCAGACATCGTGGCGGCGATCACGTCGGTCGGAGCCAGCGGTGTGGTTTCCGGCGGCAAGCGAGTGACCGGAGCCCTCGCAAGAGCCGCAGAGAGCACGCGGGCTCGTCCTCCAACGAAGCCGTCACCACTCGACAGCGGGACCGCTGGACGCGTAGACCAGGACGTAGCCCCACTGTTTCGGGGCGACGGCCGCAGGACGGCAAGGATATTCGAGAACGGCATGACTGCCCGCAGCCCTGAGATGAGCATCGAAGAACACATGACCGGCGGAAATGGCTTGATCGCAGCCTCCGAGAGCAAGAGTGTGGCCCGAGGGTTCGCGATCAAACACAAGGGCTTCATCTATGAGATAGATGACTGGGGCAACGGCACGCCCGTGAAATACACGGGTCGCGTTAAGCATCTGCTGCCTGAGCAGGAGACCGTGTTCACCAAGATCGAGCCTGAGCAGATCAGAGGCGCTTGGAAACTAGGCAGATACGACAATCCAGACACGTGGATTCCGAACCCGAACTATGTACCGAGGTGAGCATGTACAGGCTTGAACTGGTCAGGCTTGCAGACGAGTCGCTTCTGCCATGCGTGGTGACCTTGCGCGATGTCGAAGACGATGAAATATGCGAACTCCGCCTCGATCGGGAGGACGCTTCGCCCCTGATATTCCGATCTCCAGTGGATTTCGAGGACACCCTGATCGAGTTGAGAAAAGAGCTTGAGCGTCAAGGCCTTCTCTTGCTGTGCAACAGGTTTCGTCGGAACGCGTTCGTCTCCTCGATGGCCCGCCAGATGAGCACCGGCCTGTCGTGCTATCTGGTAAGCCCAGGCAAGCCAGTAGATCCCGAGAAGCTCGCCGATTCCCTTGGGCCAGCCCCGCGAGAGGACGTGGTCGTCGCCGAGCAAGGCGCGAAGTACATCAACGAATGGATCGCCAGCTTTGACGACGATAACGAGTAGCTCAGCTAGCCCTAGATCTGATGACACGCCTGATTGCGCAGACGCAACGTGGGGCGGAAGGGCGTCGATGATCTTGCCGTAGATCTGCTCTTGCTGGCCGTGCACGCACTTCGCGTAGACCCGAAGCAGGACGTCAACGCTGTGGCCAGCTCGCTTGGCGACCTCTGGGGCCGGAACGCCCGCGTTGAGCCAGAGCGAGACAGCGGCGTGGCGGAGGTCGTACGGGCGGGCAGCCAGGGACGAGGCGACCTGTGCCGGGGAGAGGGCGAGCTTGCAAGCTTCCTGTCAGACGTAGGAGTGCGCCGAGCTGGAGTAAGTCCCGCCAGTGCCCGTGCGGAAGATCCGGCCGTCCCTGGCCGTGCCGTACTCGGCGACGTGCTCGCGGAGCATCACGACGAGGACGGTCGGGAACGGAGTCTCTCGCCTCTCCTTGTCCGCGCGATGCTTCAAGCTGCGCGACTCGTGGGTCTCACCGGAGTTGGTCCAGCGTTCCATTTCCTTGAGGTCCTGGGCCGTTCCAGGACGATCAGGCCCCAGCCCGATTGATCCTGGCGCGGACCTTGTGATTCAGTCTCTGGATGATCGCTGCTTCCGCCGGCATTCCCTCATGACTATGGCGGTTTGAGCCGATAAAGTGGTGATCTTCGGCTGGCAGCGGCTGCCGGAGTTCCCCAAGGCGGACGCCCATGACACCCCCCGCGCAGACGCCAGCACAGCGTCGCCTGGACACCGCCCTGGCGGACCTGGCCACTACCTTCCGCGGGATGACCGCCCACCCTGACGAACACAACTGCTCATGCCACTGGGGCAGCGCCGAAGACCTGGCCCGCCTGAAGACGCCCGACGTGGAGCTCGATCCTGACCTGCTGCGACGCAGCTGGGAGCCCACCGACTGGGACGACCACGCATCAGTCCTGCGCCGCATCCTGCCCCAACTCGCATCTGCCCTGGTCAGCGGCCAGGTAGCGCCGCTCTTCGGCATGTACGAAGTCGGCCGCTCGCTGGCTCGCGGCAACTGGCAGCAATGGCCGGCCGAGCAGGCCGCCGCAGTCCGCGCCTTCCTGCACGCATGGTGGACCCACAGCCTCATCACGCCCAACACCGCCGTACCCGCTTACGAGGTGCTCGCGCTGTGCGCCGAGGCATCCGCCACCCTCGCCCCCTGGCTCGACATCTGGGAGACATCAACAGACCCCGTGGCCGACCAGCGCCTGACCGAAGCCATAGCTCACTGGGAGTCCGATCTGCTCGAAGACCAACTCCCCTGGGAAACCTGGAACATCGAAGAAGACCTGCTCAGCACACTGACCGCCTGGCTGATTCGCCACGCTCCCGCCCGCCTACGAGCCCATGGCACGCCGCGTCAAGCGGACAGCATTCCTCAACCGGTGTTGTGGACGCCGGCTGCGTCCGCGGCCAGGAGATCGCCAGGCCGATTTTCACCCCTGCCGGCAGCTACTCCAAGGGTTTCGAACACGTCTGGGACGGAGCCCGGTCGATCGGGTACCGCACCGCCACGCCATCGGTGACCCTCTGCGGACGATGCGTAGAACACTGAGCCGAGGAGACGTCGCGAAGGCGCGTGTAGCGATAAATCGGCCCATAGGCTGTCGTCGTGGGACTCTCCGATCTTCGTCGCGAAATGATCCTTGCCGCCATTGCGGAGTACGAC
>NZ_JBFAKL010000006.1:0-346010 GCF_040655715.1 Nonomuraea cavernae
TCGAAGGTCATTGATCGTCACACATCAAGATCACCGGGCGGCTGTTCTGCGTTACGGGCACTGCCCCACAGAGATCACGATCTACGACTGCCGTACTAGTCATCCTCCACGAATACGACCTCGCGGCGCTTGCGGATCGCCGGGAGGACGGTGACGACGAGCGCCGCCACGGTCAGGGCCAGGAGCGCCGCGGAGATCGGCCGGGTCAGGAAGACCGACGCGTCGCCGCGGGAGATGATGAGCGCCCGCCGCAGGTTCTCCTCAAGCAAGGGGCCGAGGACGAAGCCGAGCAGCAGTGGCGCCGGCTCGCAGCCGCACTTGATCAGGATGTAGCCCAGGATCCCGAAGAACGCGATCGCGTAGACGTCGAACGCGTTGAACCCCAGCGAGTACGTGCCGATCGCGGCGAACAGGATGATCATCGGGAACAGCACCTGGTACGGGATGCGCAGCATGCGCACCCACAGGCCGATCAGCGGCAGGTTCAGCAGCACGAGCAGCACGTTGCCGATCCACATCGACGCGATCAGGCCCCAGAACAGCGCCGGTTCGTCGGTGATCACGTTCGGGCCGGGGGTGATGCCGTGGACGATGAACGCGCCGACCATCAGCGCCATGACGGGGTGGGCGGGCAGGCCCAGGGTGAGCAGCGGGATGAACGACGTCTGGGCAGCGGCGTTGTTGGCCGACTCGGGGCCGGCGACGCCCTCGATCGCGCCGTGCCCGAACTCCTGCTGCCGCTTGGAGATCCGCTTCTCGACGGCGTACGAGGTGAACGAGGCCAGCACGTGGCCACCGCCGGGCAGGACGCCGAGCGCGGCGCCGAGACCGGTGCCGCGCAGGATCGGGCCGACCATCCGGCGCCGGTCCTCGCGGGTCGGCCACAGGTTCTTCACCTTGCCGACGATCGCCGTGCGGGTCTGCTCGTTCTCCAGGTTGCGCAGGATCTCGGCCACGCCGAACATGCCGACGGCGACCGACACGAAGTCGATGCCCCCGTACAGCTCGCGCTGGTCGAAGACGAACCGGGGGGTGCCGGTGTAGAGGTCCTGGCCGACCGTGCCGAGCAGGACGCCGAGCGCGATCATGGCCAGCGCCTTGAGCGCCGTGCCGCGCGCCAGCGCGATCGACACGATCAGGCCGAGCAGCACCAGCGAGAAGTACTCGGCCGGGCCGAACTGTAACGCGACGCGGGCCAGCGGTGGGGCCGCGACGGCGAGCGCGACGGTGGCCACCGTACCCGCGATGAACGAACCGATCGCGGCGACCGCCAGCGCCGCGCCCGCCCGGCCCTGCCGGGCCATCTCGTGCCCGTCCAGCGCGGTGACCGCCGCCGACGACTCACCGGGCAGGTTGATCAGGATGGCGGTCGTCGAGCCGCCGTACTGCGCGCCGTAGTAGATGCCGGCCAGCATGATCAGTGCCGTCACCGGCTCGAAGCTGAACGTGATCGGCAGCAACATCGCCACCGTCGCCGTCGGCCCGATGCCGGGCAGCACGCCGACCGCCGTGCCGAGCAGCACTCCCACGAAGCAGTAGAGGACGTTCTGGACCAGGAGGGCCGTGGAGAAGCCCAGCGCGAGGTTGTCGAGAAGTTCCATGCCTCAATCCGGATGTCGCATCAGAAACCCAGCCACGGGCCCCATAGCGGGATCCGTACCTGAAGTCCGACGACGAAGATGAGCGTGGCGGCCACGGTCAGCCCGGCGGCCACGGCCACGGCCGTGACCGGACGTACGCGCGAACTGGCCAGCGTGGTGAGCAGGGCGGTCACCGCCGACGTCGGCACGAATCCGAGACCCCGTACGGTGAATCCGAAGAACAGGAGCGCGAGCACGATGACGGCGACCGCGCGCCAGGGGATCGGCCCGAACGAGACCACCTCGCCGGCGATGAGTCCCTTGACGACGATCGCCAGGCCCAGGGCGGCCACGGTCACGCCGACCAGCAGCGGGAAGGCGCCGGGGCCCATCCGCAGCGGGGTGCCCAGCTCGTAGCCGAGCGACCCCACCACGAACGCGCCACCGATCAGCACGAAGACGCCCCCGGCGAGGACGTCCGGGAAGGACCGGCGGCGCTCCATCACGTCCTCCCGAGGGGACCGTCGCCTTTAGGCGACGGGGGAATCGGGAGCGGGAGGGCCGCCAGGGCCTGAGCATGCCCTGGCCGGTCAGGTCTGTGCATCGGCATTCTCCGTTCGTCGCGCGTTAGATGAATGGTGCTGTTGTAATGATCGTGTGACTCGTCAGGTGCGCGCCTCCCTTGGCGCGGCGTATGACCTCGGGTACCACGGGGGGTGGTGCTCGAAGTATCGTCGCCCGGTTCTTGGTGGGCGGGTGAAGGATCGCTTGGAGGGGTTGATCCGCGTCAAGGGCGGTGAGCACGGCTGGGGGATCGTGGCGGTGGAGGTGACGCCCGGCCGCGTGCGTCTGTTGGACGAGCCGTATTCGAAGAATTCGCCGTCGTGTGTGGCCGGCCGGTTCAAGGGCTTCATCTCCCGCCACTTGCGTGCTGAGTTTGCGCATCTGCGCTCCTCGCTGCCTGCGCTGTGGTCGCGGTCCTGCTTCGTGGCCACGGTCGGCGTGGTGTCCGCCGAGACGGTGCGGCGCTCCATTGAGACGCGGTACGAGTGGGCGGCCATGGGCGGTGGCCGTGCGTAGGTCGTTCAAGTTCCTGTTGCGCCCCACTACCCGCCAGGCCGTCGCGCTGACCGCGTGCCTGGAAGATCACCGCGCCCTGTACAACGCCGCGTTGGAGCACCGCCGCGCCGCCTACGCCAAAGCGGGCGTGAGCATCAAGTACGGCGACCAATCGGCCGACCTCAAGCACATCCGCGCCGACGACACCGACGGTCAGGGACGGTGGTCGTTCTGCTCCCAGCAGGCCACGCTGCGTCGTCTTGACAAGGCGTTCGCCGCGTTCTTCGCCCGCCTCAAGGCCGGGCGCGCACCGGGCTTTCCCCGTTTCAAGGGCCGGGGCTGGTTCGACACGGTCGAGTGGCCGAAAGACGGCGACGGCTGCCGCTGGGATTCCCAGCCCGGACACCCGAGCGTGACGTTCGTCCGCCTCCAGGGCGTCGGGCATGTCCGCGTGCACCGGCACCGGCCGGTCAAGGGCCGGGTGAAGACGATCAGCGTGAAACGGGGAGGCAACCGCTGGTATGTGATCCTGTCGTGCGACGAGGTGCCCGCCGAGACGCTCCCGGCCACCGCCGCGGTGGCCGGGATCGACATGGGCGTGGCGTCGCTCGTCACCACCAGCGACGGCGAGCATCTGGCCAATCCGCGTCACCTGGCCGCGTCCGCCGAGCGGCTGGCCGCCGCCCAGCGAGACCTGGCTCGCAAGAAGCGCGGGTCCAAGCGGCGGCGTAAAACGGTCGCGCGGGTCGCCGCCCTGCATGGCAAGGTCCGCCGTCAGCGCCTGGACGCCGCGCACAAGACCGCCCTGAACCTGGTCCGTGACTACGACGTGATCGTGCACGAGGACCTGCGGATCGCGAACATGACCCGCTCGGCCTCTGGCACGATCGCGTGGCCTGGCCGGGGCGTCGCACAGAAGTCCGGGTTGAACCGCAGCATCCTGGACGCGGGCTGGGGGGTGTTCCTGACGATCCTGTCGCACAAGGCTGAAAGCGCCGGTCGAGAGCTGATCGCGGTGAACCCCGCCGGCACCTCCCGCACCTGCTCGCGCTGCGGGCACCGCGCGAAGGACAACCGCCTCACCCAAGCCGAGTTCCGATGTACGGCGTGCGGACATACCGCGCACGCCGACGTCAACGCGGCGATCAACATCCTCAGGGCAGGGCTTGCCCTTCGTCAGGCTGCGCAAGCGGCTTAGCGAGAAGCCGCTCCCTTCAGGGAGCGGAGGAGTCACCTCAGGAGGCCTTGACGCCGGCGTCGGCGATGATCTTCGCCCAGGTGCCGAGTTGCTCTTCGAGCTTGGCCCGGTGCGCCTGCGGGGTCGCGTTCTCGGCCGTGACCGGCGCGGTGCCGAGCTTGGCCATCTGATCGATGACCTTCTGGTCGGCCAGTGCAGCCTTCAGCGCCTCGGACAGCTTCTGGACGACCTCCTGCGGCGTGCCCTTCGGGACGTAGAGACCGTGCCACACGCTGACCTGGAGCTGGGGCAGCCCGGCCTCGGCCGTGGTGGGCACGTCGGGCAGGCTCTTCACCCGCTCCGGCGTGGTGACCGCGTACGCCTTCACCTCGCCCGCGGAGATCTGGCCGCTGGTGTTGGTCGTCTGGTCGCACATGAAGTCGACCTGGCCGCCGACCAGGTCGGTCAGCGCGGGGCCGGTGCCTGCGTACGGGACCTCCTGGAGCTTGACCCCGGCGGCGGTCTGGAACAGCAGGCCGCACAGGTGGGACGCGGCGCCGATGCCGGCGTTGGCCAGCGTGACCTTGCCGGCGTTCGCCTTCACGTGGGTCACGAGGTCCTTGAGCGTCGCGGGCGCGAAGTCCTTGCGGGCGACGACCGTCATCGGCACCTCGGTGACGAGCCCGACCGTCTCGAAGTCCTCAAGCGGCTTGTAGCCGAGGTTCTGGTACAGGGCGGGCGCCGTCGACATGCCGATGTGGTGCATGAGCACGGTGTAGCCGTCGGGATCGGCCCGCGCGACCTCGCCGGCGCCGACCGTGCCGCCGGCGCCCTCGACGTTCTGGACGACGATCTTGCCGCCGAGCTTGGCGGCCATCGGCTCGGCGAGCATGCGGGTGACGGTGTCGGTCGGGCCGCCCGCGCTGAACGGCACGACGAACGTGATGTTCTGGTCCGGATAACCTCCGCTGGTGGCACCTCCGCCGGGGGTGCCTCCGTTGCCGGAACAGGCGGCGACGAGCGAAAGGACACCGATCGCGGCGATCATCCGCGCGGCGGCCTGGTACCTGCTGGTCGTTCTCATATCGCGACCTCCTCATCAGCGCATTCGCGTTCGTCGGTGAGTGCGCCGCCTCAGTCTGGGCTGGCGAGGACGCGGATGGTGTCAGAGAAATCCCAAGGAATGCGGCAGATGTCAGAGAAATCCCAAGAACTGAAGGGCTAACGCGAGCGTGGAGCCGGGTCGTACAATCCGGTATGCGGATCACCATCATTGAGGATGACGACCGCGTGGCACGCGGTCTGGTGACCGTCCTGGCCCAGGCGGGCTTCGAGGTCCACCGCATCGCCACCGCCGCGGAGGCCGTGCGTGCCGCCCCATCCGATGTGGTCCTCGTCGACCTGGTTCTGCCCGACGGCGACGGACTCGACGTGATCCGCAAGCTGCGTGACCGCCCGGAGACCGCCGTGATCGCCGTGACAGCACGATCGGAGGAGCACGAACGCGTCCGTGGCCTGCGCGCCGGCGCCGACGACTACATCGTGAAGCCGTTCGGCATCCCGGAGCTGCTGGCCCGGATCGACGCCGTCCTGCGGCGCACCCGGGCGGCTCGTGCTCTGAGCACCCCGGACGAGCCGCTCGTCCTCGGCCCGATGCGCATCTGCGTCGGCACCCGCGAGGTCACGGTCGACGGCACACCCGTGGCGCTGACCCCCAAGGAGTTCGAGCTGCTCCTGCTGCTGGCCCGGCGGGCGCCGAACGTGGTGAGCCGCGACGTCATCCTCGACCAGATCTGGGGCGCGACCTGGGAGTCCTCGAGTCGCACCCTGGACACCCACATCGCGGCGTTACGGCACAAGCTGGTGCCGACCGTGCTCATCGGCACGATCCACGGAGTCGGCTATCGCCTCCTGGCCGATGGCCGGGGCTGATCGGCTGACGCGGTGCATCGTCGGCTGCTCGTCGTCCTGGTGCCCCTCGCGGTGCTGCTCGTCGCGGCGCTCGGGGTGCCGCTCAGCGTCACCGTGGCCGAGCGGGAGATGCAGGAGACGTACGTCGACCGGCTCAACGACATCGGCCGGTTCGCGTCGCTGGCCGAGTCCGCGCTGTCGACCGGGCGGACCGAGGCGCTCCACCAGGAGCTGGTGCACTACCACGAGCTCTACGGCATCCCGGTCGCGGTCATCAACACGTCGGGCACGGTGCTGCTCGGGCCGACCGGCGCGTACCAGGAGGCGGCTCGGGCCGAGCCGGCGCTGCCCCGGATCGTGACCGCGGCGCTGGCCGGGGCGAGGTCCGAACCGTCCGGGGAATGGGCGCCGTGGGACGACTCCAAGCTCGTGGTCGCGGAGCCGGTCGGCCGCGACAGCGAGGTCGTCGGCACCGTCGTGACGATCTCCGACCTGTCGAAGACGCGCCATCGCATCCTCGTGCGATGGGCTCAGCTCGCCGGGCTCGGGCTGCTGCCGTTGATCGCGCTGGTGACCGTCGCCTGGCCGGTGTCGGCGTGGGTGCTGCGGCCGGTGCGCGAGCTGGACGCGGCGAGCTCGCGGATCTCACAGGGCGACCTCACGATCCGGGCGGACGCCGAAGCCGGCCCGGTGGAGCTGCGGCGGCTGGCGGAGTCGTTCAACACCATGATGGACGCGGTCGAGAACGCCGTGCAGCGGCAGCGGGCGTTCGTGTCCGACGCGTCGCACCAGTTGCGCAACCCGCTGACCAGCCTCCGGCTCGCCGTCGAGAGTCTGGAACCATATCTGCGCGCGACCGGCGACGGGCGGCAGGTGTACGACGTCGCCGTCGACGAGCTGAAGGCGATGCAGCGGCTGCTGAACTCACTGCAGGCCAGCGCGCGGATGGAGAGCATCCGGACGGCGTCGCCGGTGGATCTCGACGCGGTGCTGGCGACCCGGGTGGACCGGTGGCGGGCGTTGACGGCGACGGCGGGACAGACCCTGGCGGTCGACGTGCCGCCGGGACTGCGGTTGCTGGAGCCGTCGGGCGGGCTGGGCAGCATCCTGGACGAGCTGATCAGCAACGCGTTACGGCTGTCGGACGCGCGGGTGGTGGAGGTGACCGCCCGGGTCGCCCCCGACAGGGTGGGTGCCGAACACGGCCCCCTTGGCGGAGCGGGCACCGGACCCGGCGCCGGCGCGGCGCCCGGAGGCGTGGTCACGATCGCGGTCCGTGACGACGGCCAGGGGCTCGACGCGTCCGAACGGGCCCAGGCGCTCCAGCGGTTCTGGCGGTCGCCGCGGCACCAGAACGTGCCGGGGACCGGCCTGGGCCTGGCGATCTGCGCCGACCTGGTCGGGGCGGCCGGGGGCGTGCTGCGGCTGGAGGAGGGCCTGCCGCGTCCGGACGGGTCCGGACGCGGATTCGCCGCGGTGGTCGCGTTGCCGGTCGTTCCACGGACGTCGTCGTCATCCGACGGCCCGGCTCCGTTGCCGACCTGAGGCTCCCGGCCCCGTCACCGGCCCGCCGCCGTCTCGAACTCCGTCACCGGGCCGCCGCTCCGCGCGACGGCGGGGCGACGGCGCTCGGCCGCCACCACCGCGTCGGTGCCGCTGTCCCGGGTCAGCGCTTGCGGTCGCGGAACCAGGCGGCCGCGCCTGGGTGGAGCGGCACCGACGCGGTGGAGATCCCGGTACGCACATTGATCTGCCACGCTTCGGGAACGTCCTCGGCGTCGTCACGGCCGGCGGAGATGATCGCACGGGTGTGCGTGAAGATCGTGTCGGTGATGGCGTAGACCAGGTCATCGGGCAGGTCGTTGCGCCCGAGCAGCACGTTCGGCACAGCGACGGTACGGGTGGCCGGGACGTCGGCGTAGGCGGTCGCAGGGATCATGGCCGGAGCGTAGGGACCGGGGAACGCCGTGAAGAGCGCGTCCGCCTGCGCGTCCAACGGGATCAGCCGGATCGGTCGCCGCCGCGCCAGCTCCGTGATGGCCGGTGTCGGAACGCCGGTCAGGGAGAACATCGCGTCGATCTCGCCGTCGCGCAGTGCCGCCGCCGATTCGGCCTGGCTGAGGTACCGACCGTCGGCCTTCAGCATGCCGAGTTCCATGACCCGCAGCGACGTGAACTCCGTGCCCGAGTCGCGGGCACCGAGAGATATGCGTTTGCCCTTGAGGTCCCGGAACTCGTCGATCGCTGAGCCGGCCATGACCACGAGATGCAGGTGACTGTCGTAGAGCCGGCATATCGCCGAGAGCCCCTCGGGCGCGCTGCCGTCGGTCGTGATCAGCGCGTCCAGGCTGGTCAGCCCAAGGTGCACCTCGCCGGCCCGCAGCATCCGAATGTTGTCAGTGGACGCCCCGCTCGGCACGGTGATCACCGCGGCGCCCGGCACCTGCTCAGAGATGTGCTGGGCCAGCGCACCGCCGATGCGCCGGTACACCGCTCCCGCCGGCCCGGTGGCCAGCCGCAGGTGGACCTTGCCGACCTCGGGCGGCTGGGAGCAACCGGCGAGCAGCCCTCCGGCGGCCAGGAGCATCGCCCGTCGGCTGAGCCGTAGCCCCAGGTTCAGCACCATGCCGAGATGATACGTACGTCAGCCCCAGTCTTCTGTTCGGCTGACCACGCGGGAAGACTTTCAGTTGGTTGGTCGCCGCGGCGATGTCGAGAATCCGTGACTGGCTCCGTCCCCGCAATGAACGCGACCACAATGGGTCGCACCAGCACCGAGGAGAACCACGATGGCCAAGTATTTGCTGCTGAAGCACTACCGCGGCGGCCCGGCACCGGTCAACGACGTGCCCATGGACAAGTGGACGCCGGAGGAGATCTCGGCCCACATTCAGTACATGAACGACTGGGCGACCCGGCTGGAGGAGACCGGCGAGTTCGTCGACGGTCAGGCGGTCGCCCCTGAGGGGATGTTCGTCCGGTACGACGGCGAGGGTCGCCCGCCGGTCACCGACGGCCCATTCGCCGAGACCAAGGACCTCATCGCCGGCTGGATGGTGATCGACGTCGACAGCTACGAGCGAGCCGTCGAGCTGGCCGGGGACCTGTCGGCGGCCCCTGGGGCGGGCGGGAAGCCGATCCACGAGTGGCTCGAGGTGCGCCCGTTCCTGGCCGCGCCGCCCACCATCACGGAGTGACCTCTCGGGTGAACGAGATCCTACTCAGGAGCCTCACGCCGAGCGTGCTCGCGATCCTCGTCCGCCGCGGAGCCGACTTCGCGGCGGCCGAGGACGCCCTGCAGGACGCGCTGATCGAGGCGATCCGCGTCTGGCCGGCCGACCTGCCGCAGGACCCGAAGGGCTGGCTGGTCACCGTTGCCTGGCGCCGGTTCCTCGACGCGACGCGGGCGGACGCCGCGCGCCGCCGGCGGGAGGACCTCGTCGACGAGGAGCCGTCGCCCGGGCCCGCGCCCGGGGTGGACGACACGCTCCAGCTCTACTTCCTGTGCGCCCACCCGTCGCTGACGCCGTCGTCCGCGGTCGCGCTCACGCTGCGCGCCGTCGGCGGGCTGACCACCCGCCAGATCGCCCAGGCCTACCTGGTGCCCGAGGCGACCATGGCGCAGCGCATCAGCCGGGCCAAGCGCCTCGTCTCCGGCGTGCGGTTCGACCAGCCCGGCGACGTCGCCACCGTGCTGCGCGTCCTCTACCTGGTCTTCAACGAGGGCTACTCCGGCGACGTCGACCTCGCCGCCGAGGCCATCCGGCTCACCCGGCGGCTCGCGACCGCGATCGACCATCCCGAGGTGGCGGGACTGCTCGCCCTCATGCTGCTCCACCACGCCCGGCGCGCCGCCCGGACCGCCCCCGACGGCAGCCTCGTGCCGCTCGCCGAGCAGGACCGCGCCCGGTGGGACACCAAGTCGATCGCCGAGGGCGTCGGGATCCTGCAGGCGGCCCTCGCCCGCGACCGGCTGGGCGAGTTCCAGGCCCAGGCCGCCATCGCGGCACTCCACGCTGACGCGCCCACCGCCGAGGAGACCGACTGGGTGCAGATCGTCGAGTGGTACGACGAGCTCGCGCGCGTGACCGACAGCCCGGTCGTCCGGCTCAACCGCGCGGTGGCCGTCGGCGAGGCGGACGGCCCGCGCGCCGGCCTGGCGGCGCTCGCGGCGCTGGACACCTCCCTGCCTCGCCACACCGCGGTGGCGGCCTACCTCCACGAGCGGGACGGCGACCTGGCGACGGCGGCACGGCTGTACGCCGAGGCGGCCCGAAAGGCACCCAACCTCGCCGAGCGCGACCACCTGACGCGCCAGGCAGCCCGGCTCAACGCCCGCCGGTCTCGCTGACGCGCGACACGGTGCGGCAGGCGCTGTCCGTCCCGCAACGTGAACGGCCCGCCGTGGCGGGGCCTGACGGGAACGGTTGGTACGTTCCACGGAGGATGGTCGGGAACGCTAGCTTCGGCAGGTCCGAAGCATGTTGAGCAAGGCCACCTTCTCCTTGCGGGTCACGAAGAGCCGGTAGTGGTGTTTCACGCTGATCCATGAGGTCGCGTACCGGCACCAGTGGGCGCGGCGTTGCGGGCGCCAGCTCTGCGGGCCCTGGCCGCCCTTGGCGATGTTGGCGGAGTGGCTGACGGTGAGGAGTTCGGGGCGGGTCAGGTCGTTGGCGAAGGCGCGCCGCTTGGCCTGGCTCCATCGCTTGGCCCCCGAGCGCCAGGCGTAGGCGAGCGGCACCACGTGGTCGACGTCCACGTGCTTCTCGCTCCTCAGCCACTTGCCGTCGTACGGGCTGTACCAGAGGCCCTTGACCGGGTGGCAGGCGGCGTTGCGGCGTACCCGCCGCCCGTCGCGGACCAAGACCGCTTCGCGAACGTCGCACGCGCCCTTGTACTGCGCCCATCGAGGCTGGAACCGCTTGCGGCTGTAGCCGCGGATCGATAAGGGCCTGGCGACCTTGAGCTGGGCCAGCCTGAGCCGGGCGAGGGCTGCGGCCTGGGCCTGTGATCGCTTGCGCGGTTCGGCCGCCGCCTGCGAGGTGGTGAAGACGGCGCTGATCGGGAGGGCCACGAGAGTGAGTACGGCGACGTGGGCTGCCCGCCTCAGGAAGATCATGGTTTCGCCTATACCCAGCGGCATCCCCGTTCACGACGGCGACCTCCAGGTTGCGAAAGCCTTAGGCGGTGGCAGCAGCGCTCGCCCTCGGACACGGAACCCGGCGGCGTGAACGATCACCCACCAGGTTTCGTCACGTCAACCGCCTATTCGAGGAGCTGCCGCGCCATCACCATCCGCTGGATCTGGTCGGTGCCCTCGTAGATCTGGGTGATCTCCGACGCCCTGCCCGCCCGCCTGAGGAAACCTCTCGACCAGGAGCTTGAGCAGGGGTTACGGTTGCGATCGGCTCTCATCGTTTCTCGTTGCTCTCGGCCTTCCCACGGAACAGGGCAGGAGGTTGCTTCATGGCGATCCCGAAGAAGGGCTCGCGGCTCATCACCGTCGACGGCACTAAATTCCGCTGGCGCGTCCGCCGCAAGCCCACGTACTGCCAGGGGAACAGTTGGGGCCCGATGACGTTCGCGGTGGAACTGGCCGACGCGTCGGGCCGCGTGCTCCTGGTGTCGCTTCCTTGCTCACGACCGGACGCGTGGTGGGGAGAGCGGACGATGGCCATACGGCCGGCGCTCGTGACGGCGACCATACGCATAGCGCTTGATCGCGGCTGGGATCCACGGCAAGCAGGCAGCGCCTTCAACCTCGAACTCACCGATGGCGACCTGATTCATGGAATGAACGGCCCGCCTGCGTACGGCGTCCCTTTCATGCGGAGATAGCCTCCTCCGCGACCAGGACGACCGTCCGCCTTCAGACGGACCGACTGCCCTGGCTCCGACACTCCAGGCCGAGGTAAGGGGTGATGTGACGCTGGCGACGTGCGCTCGTAGTGGCCGATGTTGTCGTCACCGTTCTCGTCAACAAGCTCACCACCTCGCTCACGGACATTTGGCGGAAACCCGGAGATGTGCGCGGCCACCGAAGTCAGTGTGGGCGTCTTTTACAATGAGCAAGCCGTCTCGCAAGGCGCTGTCGAAGCGCGCCCCTGTGGGCGGCACAGCACTTATCGGCCTTGGCGTGAATCATCGTTTTTCAGGGCTTGTCGTCGTCGACCGCTACGCTGCCCCGCATGAACGAAACGGCCGCGATCGAGACCTGGCGTCGTCTGCTGGACCCTGCCAAATCTTGGGTACTGTTCGCCCACGGAACCTGCGTGATCTTGATGGAGCCAGCGGAGGATCTCGTCCAGCAGGCGACCTCCCTCCTGAGGGAGTACGGTCCCGTTCACGCAGGCACACCGGCCGGAGACTTCAACACCATCGGCCTGGACGACGCGCCCGGCTGGGCCGTAACCGGCCACCACTCCGACATCCTCACCTATGTCGATCCCAGTGAATTGGAGAATCACGACGACCTCACGGTCGGCCTCTTCGGCCGCAGCAAGCGTGACCAGGACGGGCACGATCTGACCGTCATCCACGTCGAAGACAAACGCGCCTTCTGAGGCAGGCCTCCTGTTTACAAGCCACCTCGTGAGCGTCCTGGACCGTTCACTAAAGTCCATCGGTCCAGGTCGCAGCCCGGGAGTCATCAGGCTCGGCGTCCACCGCAGTCCAAGGTCATACGGGCTGCTGTTAGCATCCGCGTTAGCAAGATCAAGTTAGCGACTTCCCCTGCGCTCCGTACGCACAACCTGCTGTTCCGCTGGACGGACGACCACTTCATCAAGGCCAGGAGCTACAGCGAGACCGTGTGGAAGCCCGCCCTCGTCCAGGCCGGCGTGATTCCCTGCCCCGCTAAGGACTCACGCCAACACGTCCGCTTCCTCACCTCCCGCAAGGAAGGGCTTCATCAGCTTCGTCACACCTAGCCAGCGTCATGCTCGCTGGTGGGGTCTCGGTCAAAGAACTTGCCGAGTATCTCGAGCACGCCGATCCTGGCTTCACCCTGCGTGTCCACGCTCACATGATGCCGGGCTCACATGAGCGTGCCAGGCAGGTGATCGACAACCGGCTGTTCCACGCTTGCCGGGTGTCGGTCTCGAGGGCCGAACGCTCCACCAGCTCCCAGAAGCCGTCAGTGTCCACGGCTGCGATCATGACACCTCACGGGCCTCTTGCCCAGTGATCACGGAACAGCGACGGAACAGCGCCCTTCATACCGCTTGACTGGTACACGAAAACCCGGGACCGCACGCGCTCAGCCCCGGGTTTCTGCAGGCCATAGACCTATTTGAGAAGCTGCCGGGCCATGACCATGCGCTGGATCTGGTTGGTGCCCTCGTAGATCTGGGTGATCTTGGCGTCGCGCATCATGCGTTCGACCGGGAAGTCCTGGGTGTAGCCGTAGCCGCCGAGCAACTGGACGGCGTCGGTGGTGATGTCCATGGCGGCGTCCGAGGCGGCGCACTTGGCCGCGCTGGACAGGAACGTCAGGTCCTTCTGCGGCTTGCCGTGCATGGCCAGTTCGGACTTGGCCGCGGCATGGTAGGTGAGCTGGCGGGCCGCCTCCAGCTTCATCGCCATGTCGGCCAGCATGAACTGCACGCCCTGGAAGTCGGCGACCGGCTTGCCGAACTGGCGGCGCTCCTTGACGTAGCCGATCGCGTAGTCGAGCGCGCCCTGCGCGATGCCCAGCGCCTGGGCGGCGATCGTGACCCGCGTGTGGTCGAGGGTGGCCAGCGCGGTCTTGAACCCGGTGCCCGGCTCGCCGATCATCCGCCAGGCCGGGATCCGTACGTCCTGCAGGATCACCTGGCGGGTCGGGGAGCCCTTGATGCCCAGCTTGCGCTCCTTGGGCCCGAACGACACCCCCGGGTCGGCCTTCTCCACCACGAACGCCGAGATGCCCCGCGCCCCGGCGGCCGGGTCGGTGACGGCCATCAGCGTGTAGTAGTCCGACACCCCGGCGTTGGTGATCCACATCTTGACGCCGTTGAGCACGTAGTCATCGCCGTCGCGCACCGCGCGGGTCTTCATCGCGGCGGCGTCCGAGCCCGCCTCCGGCTCCGACAGCGCGTACGAGAACATCGCCTCGCCCCGCGCGACCGGCTCCAGGTAACGCCGCTTGACCTCCTCCGACGCCGACAGCAGCAGCGGCACCGTGCCCAGCTTGTTGACCGCCGGGATCAGCGACGACGACGCGCACGCCCGCGCCACCTCCTCGATCACGATCACCGCGGCCAGCGCGTCCGCACCCGCACCTCCGTACACCTCCGGCACGTGCACCGCGTGCAGGTCGGAGGCCACCAGGGCCTTGTAGACCTCCCAGGGAAACTCCCCGGTCTCGTCCGCCGCCGCCGCATGCGGGGCGATCTTCTCGTCGGCCAGCGCCCTGACCGTCTCACGGAGCAGATCATGCTCCTCAGCAGGTGCGTACAGAGGAAAGTCCATACCCCAGATACTAGGACGTCCGAGCATCTTGCTACCACTCGGTACGGTTTGCCCAAAACGCCAGGTGGCACAGAACGGTATAGCGGGGGCCCGGTAGCATGCCCTGGCGATCGAAAGGAGCTCACTCGTGCCATATCGCCTCACGGTGATCGGGACCGGTTATCTGGGCATCACACACGCGGCGTGCATGGCGGATCTCGGATTCGACGTCCTGGGCCTCGACATCGACGCCGACAAGATCCGCCGCCTCAACAGCGGTGAGCTGCCGATCCACGAGCCCGGCCTCGAAGCCGTGCTGCGTCGCGGCCTCGACTCCGGCCGCCTCCGCTTCACCACCTCGTACGAGGAAGTGGGCGCGTTCGGCGACGTGCACTTCGTCTGCGTCGGCACCCCGCAGAAGCAGGGCGAGTACGCCGCCGACGTCTCGTACATGGACGCCGCGATCGAGTCGCTGGCCCCGCACCTCGACCGTGAGTGCCTGGTGGTCGGCAAGTCGACCGTGCCCGTCGGCACCGCGGGCCGCCTCGCCGACAAACTCGCCCGGCTCGCCCCGGACGGCGTCGAGACCGAGCTGGCCTGGAACCCCGAGTTCCTCCGCGAGGGCTACGCCGTGAAGGACACCCTCAATCCCGACCGCATCGTGATCGGGGTCCGGTCGGAGCGGGCGGAGAAGGTGCTGCGGGAGGTGTACCAGCCGCTGGGCGAGGTGCCGATCGTGGTCACCGACTTCGCGACCGCCGAGCTGGTCAAGACCGCGGCCAACGCCTTCCTGGCCACCAAGATCTCCTTCATCAACGCCATGGCCGAGGTCTGCGAGGCCGCGCACGCCGACGTCAAGCAGCTGTCGGAGGCCCTGTCCTACGACGACCGCATCGGCGGCCGGTTTCTCAACGCCGGGCTCGGGTTCGGCGGCGGCTGCCTGCCCAAGGACATCAGGGCGTTCATGGCGCGCGCGGGCGAGCTGGGCGCCGACCAGGCGCTGACGTTCCTGCGCGAGGTGGACGCGATCAACATGCGCCGCCGCGCCCGCATGGTCGACCTGGCGCGCGAGCTGGCCGGCGGCTCCTTCCAGGGCTGTACGGTGGGCGTCCTCGGAGCGGCGTTCAAGCCCAACTCCGACGACATACGCGACTCCCCCGCGCTCGACGTGGCGGTCACCATAGGGAACCAGGGCGGGCAGGTCACGGTCTACGACCCGATCGCGCTCGACAACGCCCGCAAGGCGCACCCCGAGCTCCACTACGGCGGCTCGGCGCTGGACGCGGTCCGTGGCGCGAACGTCGTGCTGCTGCTCACGGAGTGGCCCGAGTTCGTCGAGCTCGACCCCGAGGAGCTGGGCCAGGCCGTCGCCACCCGAAAGATCGTCGACGGCCGCAACGCGCTCAACGCCGAGACCTGGCGCTCCGCCGGCTGGCACTACCGCGCCCTCGGCCGCCCGTAACCAACCCCCCGTGACCAACCCCCCGTAATCCCCAGCCGAACACGCCCAGGGCGTCAGTCCAGGCTCGCCGCCTCCGCGCGGAGCCGCTCGCCCTTGGCGTGGGCCTGGGCCTTCAGGTCCTCCTGGAAGTCCGCCATGCGCTGGCGCAGCCCCTCGTCGGAGACCCCCAGGATCCGTACGGCCAGCAGCCCCGCGTTGCGCGCCCCGCCCACCGCCACGGTCGCCACCGGCACCCCGGCCGGCATCTGCACGATCGACAGCAGGGAGTCCATCCCGTCGAGGTACTTGAGCGGCACCGGCACCCCGATGACGGGCAGCGGGGTCACCGAGGCCAGCATCCCGGGCAGGTGCGCCGCGCCTCCGGCCCCGGCGATGATCACCTTGATGCCCCGGGACGCGGCCTGCCGGCCGTACTCGATCATTTCGAGCGGCATCCGGTGCGCCGAGACCACGTCGGCCTCGAACGGCACGCCGAACTCGGCCACGGCCTCGGCCGCCGCCTTCATCACGGGCCAGTCGGAGTCGCTGCCCATCACGATGCCGATGGTCACGCCGCCTCCTTGGCCGCCGGAGCGGGGGTCGGGATCGTCACGAGTATTCTCCGGTGGTCAGGTAGACGGCGGCGTGCCGGGCACGGGCGCGTACGGTCTCGAGGTCGTCGCCGAGGGCGGTCACGTGGCCGATCTTGCGGCCCGGCCGCACCTCCTTGCCGTAGAAGTGCAGTTTGACGCCCGGGTCGTGGGCCATCACGTGTTCGTAGCGCTTGAACAGGTCGGGGTCGTCGCCGCCGAGCAGGTTGACCATCACGACGACGGGCGCGGTCATCGCCGGCGAGCCGAGCGGCAGGTCGAGCACCGCCCGCAGGTGCTGCTCGAACTGCGAGGTGCCGGCGCCCTCGATCGTCCAGTGGCCGCTGTTGTGCGGCCGCATGGCCAGCTCGTTGACCACCATCCCGCCGGCCGTCTGGAACATCTCCACCGCCAGCAGCCCTGTCACGCCGAGCTCGTGGGCGATCTCCAGCGCGATGCGCTGGGCCTGCGCGGCGTCCTCCGGGTCGAGGCCGGGCGCGGGCGCGAGCACCTCGACGCAGATGCCGTCACGCTGCACGGTCTCCACGACCGGGTAGCTGACGCCCTGTCCGTGGGGTGAGCGGGCGACCAGCACGGCCAGCTCCCGCTCGAACGGCACGAACGCCTCGGCCAGCAGCGGCACGCCCGACGCGAAGGCGGCCTCGGCGTCGGCGGCCGAGTGGCAGACCCACACGCCGCGGCCGTCGTAGCCGCCCCGGATCGTCTTCAGCACCACCGGCCAGCCGTGCTCGGCGGCGAAGCGGGTGACGTCCTCGACCCCGGACACCCGGGCCCAGGCGGGGCAGGGGGCGCCGAAGGAGGTCAGTCGCTCGCGCATGAGCGCCTTGTCCTGGGCGTGGACCAGCGCGTCGGCGCCGGGACGCACCGCGACGCCGTCGGCGGCCAGCGCCCTGATGTGCTCGGTCGGCACGTGTTCGTGGTCGAACGTGATCACGTCGCAGCCCTGGGCGAACGCGCGCAGGTCGGCGAGGTCACGGTAGTCGCCGATCCGGGTGTCGACGATCACTCGGGCGGCGCTCTCGCCGGGAGCGGCGGCGAGCACCCGCAACTCGACGCCGAGCGCTATGGCGGGCTGCTGCGTCATCCTGGCCAGTTGGCCGGCGCCGACCACGCCGACGACCGGCCCGATGGGGCTGTATGAACTCACGGCTTGTCAGCTTACCGGGGCGAAATGCCTTCTCATCCGTCGCGTCCCTGTTCAGCGGCACAGGTCGCGGCCGTTGGGGGCGATCTCACCGGGCTTGCCCTCGGGTGCGATAGTGGCCAGTACCCTGGGTAGGTCATGCCCCATATGCACCATGGACAGGAAGGACCGACCCGGAGACGTGGACTTCATAAGGCCCCTCTACCAGCGGTTCTCGGCCCTGCTGCATGAGCTGACCAAGTTCGGCCTGATCGGCATCGTGGCATTCGTCGTCGACACGGGCATGTACAACGTGTTCCTGGGGCTCGACATAGGCCCCATGACGTCCAAGGTGCTGGCCACGGTCATCGCGGCCACCTTCGCCTACCTGGGCAACCGGTTCTGGACGTTCAGGCACCGGGAGCAGAGCGGCCTGGGCCGCGAATACTTCCTGTTCTTCCTGCTCAACGGCATCGCCCTGCTGTTCGGGCTGCTGGTGATCGGTTTCACCAAATACACCCTGCACCTGGACGACCTGCTCAGCCTCAACGTGGCCAACATCGTGGGCGTCGGTCTCGGCACGTTGTTCCGCTTCTGGTCGTACAAGAAGTGGGTGTTCCTGGAGGCGACCGAGCCCATCCCGGTCGAGCTCCCCGACACCGAGATCAGGCAGGACCGCTGACGACCCGCGTCCGTTCGTTCTGCTCGGCGGGACGCAGGAAGATCGCGAACGTGGCGGGGCGGCGGCGGACGAGTTCGAGACGGCCGCCGTCGGCGGCGGCCAGCGCGCGGGCGAGCGTCAGCCCCAGGCCGGTGCCGCCGCCACCGCTGATGTTGCGCTCGAAGATCTTGGGCGCGATGTCGTCGGAGATGCCGGGCCCCTCGTCGGCCACCTCGATCACGATGTAGTTGTCGCCGCTCGTCGTGGTGATGGTGACCGTGCCGCCGCCGTGGCGGACGGAGTTTTCCAGCAGGGTGGCGATGACCTGGCCGAATCCGCCCGTGGTGGCCAGTGCTTTCAGGTCTCGGGTGCCCTGGAGCACCAGGTGGCGGCCCACTCCCCGGAAGACCGGCTCCCATTCGATGACCTGCTGGTCGATGACCTCGTCGATGCGGACGGGCTCGGCTTGGGCGTGGCGCTGGCGGCGGGCCGCGGCGAGCAGCTCGTCGATCACCGCGGTGAGCCGCTCGGCCTGCACGATGGCCGCCTCGCCCTCCTCGCGGACGATGTCGGGCTCCTCGGCGGCCGCGACGATCTCCTCCAGGCGCATGGTCAGCCCGGTCAACGGGGTGCGCAGCTGGTGGGAGGCGTCGGTGGCGAACTCGCGTTCGCGGGTGAGCAGATCGGAGATGCGGGTGGCGCTACGGTCGAGGACCTCTGCCACCCGGTCGAGCTCGGGGATGCCGTAGCGGTGGCGGCTCGGCCGGGCGTCACCGGAGCCGAGCCGTTCGGCGATCTTCGCCAGGTCCTGCAAGGGCAGCGTCAGGCGGCGTGACTGCACGATGGCCAGCCCCACCGCCACGGCGAGCGCCGCGCCGGCCAGGGCCACGATCAGCAGCAGGCGTGCGCGGACGTCCTGCTCGACCTGGGCCCTGTCGCGACTGACCCGGACGTAGATGCCGTTCTCGGACTGGGCGTCCTCGGCCATCTGCCGGCCGGTCGGCGGCGAGGTGCCGACGATGGTCGCCTTGGGAGGGTTCGCGCGTTCGTAGATCTGGATGTAGCGGCCTGGATATTTCTGTTCGAGCTGCTGAGGGTCCAGCGGCGTCTCCTGGATGCGGGCGTACTCGACTTCCCCCACCAGGCGTGTCGCCTCCGCCCTGAGCTCCTGAGCCGCCTCGTCGACGATCAGGCGGCTGACCACGATGCCCAGGGGGACCCCCAGCAACAGGACCGCGATGACCGCGACGACCAGGGTTGAGGAGAGCAGGCGGCGGCGCATCCCCTACTCGCGTTCGAACCTGAAGCCGACTCCCCGGACCGTGGTGATGTAGCGCGGTTTCGCGGCGTCGTCGCCGAGTTTGCGGCGCAGCCAGGAGATGTGCATGTCGAGTGTCTTGGTGGAACCCCACCAGTTGGTGTCCCACACCTCGCGCATGATCTGCTCCCGGGTCACCACCTTGCCCGCGTCACGGACCAGCACGCGGAGCAGGTCGAACTCCTTGGTCGTGAGATGCAGCTCCTTCTCCCCCATCCAGGCGCGCCTGGAGTCGGCGTCGATGCGGACGCCCTGCACGACCGGGGTCTCCGACGTGCCGCGCCGCAGCAGCGCGCGTACGCGGGCGAGCAGCTCGGCCAGCCGGAAGGGCTTGGTGACGTAGTCGTCCGCGCCGGCGTCGAGACCGACGACCGTGTCAACCTCGTCGACGCGGGCGGTGAGTATGAGAACCGGAGTGCCGTGCCCTTCGGCGCGGATCCGGCGAGCGACCTCCAAGCCGTCCATTTCTGGCAGACCGAGGTCGAGAACGATGAGGTCGATGCCCCCCGACAGAGCCCTTTCGAGGGCCTGCGGGCCGTCGGGGCTCACCTCAACCTGATAGCCCTCACGGCGCAGCGCGCGCGCGAGCGGCTCGGAAATCGAGGTGTCATCCTCGGCGAGAAGTACGCAGGTCATGAAGCGATCGTAGGACCTTAGGCGATCGTTTCCCGGGTACAGCGCACGGTTTGACTCGTCGTTGACCTATCCATTGACCTGGGCAAACGATGATAAACATCAGTTAGTCCGGCTTAAATTACCGTGATTGCCGGGATGAAAGGCGAAACTCGACTCTGGCGGGTCCAAAGAAACCCATGCGCCGTCCGGCGTGTCGCGTCGGAGGGTTTCGCACGGAAATGACGCGCGGTGGAACGGCTTGCGGCCGAACGCCTTGCCCCCGGAAACACGGGCGCCCGCCGGAGGCAGTCCGGCGGGCGCGTCGCGTGTCGTGAGTGTCGCCTGTCAGTCCTGAGGGACCTAGGCGTCCAGGAATTCCTTGGCCGACGTGTCCGCGTAGCGGGCGAGGTAGAGCTGCTCACCCAGCGCCTGGATGAGGCCGAGCTCGGTCTCCAGGTAGTCGATGTGCTCTTCCTCGTCGGCCAGGATCTCCTCGAAGATCCGGGCCGAGGTGATGTCGCCCTTCTCCCGCATCAGCGCGATGGCCGGCCGCAACCGCCGCACCACCGACAGCTCGACGTCGAGATCGGCTCTCAGCTGCTCCTCGACCGTCTGCCCGATGTGCAGCGTGCCGAGTCGCTGGTAGTTGGGCAGCCCCTCCAGGAAGAGGATGCGGTCGGTGAGGCGCTCGGCGTGGCGCATCTCGTCGAACGACTCGTCGCGGGTGTGCTTTGCCAGCTTGGTGTAGCCCCAGTTTTCCTGCATCTTGGCGTGCAGGAAGTACTGGTTGATCGCGGTCAGCTCAGCGGTCAACTGCTCGTTGAGCAGCTCAATGATCTGCTTGTCGCCCTGCATGGAACGGGCCCCCTGCGTTTAAGCGGTCGTCAGTTCTTCAGACCGCTTCAGGATTGCACAGATCTTCCGGACACAAGTCGCACAGTCCCCACCAGCGCCCGTGGTGTCGCGAACCTGGCGCGCGCTCCGGGCGCCTGACGCGATGCAGTCGTGCACATCGTTCTCAGTCACGGCACGACAGACGCAGACGTACATCCCGAGGGAGCCTCTCAAGCGACGGAACGCCCAACAAAGGTTAGGCATGCCTAAGATAACCCAATTCGGTAAGGCTTGCCTATGTGACCTGCGCCACATAGGTCGCGCTCCCTCGGAAGACTTCAGTGACCTCGGGCGATCCACTCCTCAAGATGCGGGGCCTCGGCCCTGATCGTGGTGGAGTCGCCGTGGCCGGTGTGCACCACGGTCTCGCCGGGCAGCACCAGCAACCGCGCCCGGATCGACTCGATGATCTGCTCGAACGAGGAGTGGGACCGGCCGGTCGCGCCGGGGCCGCCCTTGAACAGCGTGTCGCCGCTGAACACCGTGCCGGACTCGGGGGCGTACAGGCAGACCGCGCCCGGCGCGTGGCCCGGGGTGTGCAGCACCTCCAGCGCGATCCCGCCGACCTCGATCTTCTCGCCGTCGCTCAGCGGCAGGTAGGGGACCGTGTCGTCGTACACCTGCTCCCACAGCACCTGGTCGGCGGGGTGCAGCCGGATCGGCGCGCCGGTGAGGTCGGCGAGCTCGGCGGCGGCGTTGATGTGGTCGTTGTGCGCGTGGGTGCAGACGATGGCCTTGACCGTGCGCTCGCCCACGCGGTCGGCGATCGCCCGCGCGTCGTGCGCGGCGTCGATCACGATGACCTCGCGGGCGTCGCCGACCAGCCAGACGTTGTTGTCGACGTCCCAGGTGCCGCCGTCGAGCGTGAACGTTCCCGAGGTGATGACCCTGTCGAGCATCTAGAGGATCACCACCGAGCGCAGGACGTCGCCGCGGTGCATCTTGGCGAACGCCTCCTCGACCTGGCCGAGCTCGATCGTCTCGGTGACGAACTTGTCGAGCGGGAGCCGGCCCTGCAGGAACAGGTCGATCAGCATCGGGAAGTCACGGGACGGCAGGCAGTCGCCGTACCAGGAGGACTTGAGCGAGCCGCCGCGGCCGAACACGTCGAGCAGGGGCAGCTCCAGCTTCATCTCCGGAGTCGGCACGCCGACCAGCACGACCGTGCCCGCCAGGTCGCGGGCGTAGAAGGCCTGCCGGTAGGTCTCGGGACGGCCCACGGCCTCGATGACCACGTCGGCGCCGAACCCGCCGGTGAGGTCGCGGATGGCCTCGACGGGGTCGTTGGCGCGCGAGTTGACCGTGTCGGTCGCGCCGAAGTCGCGTGCCCATGCGAGCTTGCGGTCGTCGACGTCGACAGCGATGATCTTCGACGCGCCGGCCAGGGAGGCGCCGAGCACGGCCGCGTCGCCGACCCCGCCGCAGCCGATGACGGCCACCGTGTCGCCGCGCGTGACGTTGCCGGTGTTGAGCGCGGCGCCGAGACCGGCCATGACGCCGCAGCCGAGCAGCCCGGCCACCTCGGCGGGGGCGTCGGCCGACACCTTCGTGCACTGGCCGGCGGCGACCAGGGTCTTGCCCAGGAACGCGCCGATGCCCAGCGCCGGCGACAGCTCGGTGCCGTCGCTCAGCGTCATCTTCTGGGCGGCGTTGTGGGTGTTGAAGCAGTACCAGGGGCGGCCGCGCAGGCAGGCACGGCACTGGCCGCACACGGCCCGCCAGTTGAGGATCACGAAGTCGCCCGGCTCGACCTCGGTGACGCCCTCGCCGACCGCCTCGACCACGCCGGCCGCCTCGTGCCCGAGCAGGAACGGGAAGTCGTCGCCGATGCCGCCCTCGCGGTAGTGGAGGTCGGTGTGGCAGACCCCGCAGGCCTGGACGGAGACGACCGCCTCGCCCGGTCCGGGATCGGGCACGATCACCGTCTCGACTGACACTTCCTGGCCTTTACCTCGGGCGATGACGCCCTGCACTTCGTACGGCATGGCAGCCATCTTGTGTCAGTGGGGTGATCTCCGCAAGACGTGGGGCTGCACCACGCCGAGGCCGCGTGCCGATCGGCGCCTGATGCGGCGCACCTCGAACTCGGGCCGGTCGCCGAGATCCTCGGCCATGCCGGTGTCGACGACGATCGCGCCCGGCCGGGCGATCGTGGTGAGCCGGGCGGCCAGATTGACCGTGGTGCCGAACACGTCGCCCAGGATGGGCAGCACCGGCCCGTACGCGATGCCGATGCGCAGCTCGTCGGCCTCGACCAGGTCGAGCGCGATCGCCGCGGCCTGGGCCGGGGTCGGCGCGGTGAACAGCACCTCGTCGCCGAGCGTCTTGACCAGCCGGGCGCCGTGCGCGGCCACCACGTCGGCGGCGCGGGCCTCGAACCCCTCGACCAGCTCGGCCAGCTCCCGCTCGGTCAGCTCGCTGGACCGCCGGGTGAACGAGACGAGGTCGGCGAAGCCCACCGCCAGCAGCAGGCGGGTCGGCACCGCCTCGGCCTGGGAGTCGGCCATCGTGAGCAGGCGGGTGCCGGCGGCGGCGAGCTGGGTGCGCCAGACGTGGCCCAGCACCTCCTCGAAGCCGGGCAGCAGCTCCCGCGTGGTGTCGAGGATGCGGGTCAGGTCCGCGTCGGACGGCTCCTCGTCCGGCGGCAGCATCGCGCCGATCATGATCTCGGCCTGCCACTGGGCCAGCCTGGCCGTGGTCTGGCCGAGCGCGCGGGCCATCCGGATGACCGTCTGCTCGTCGAGCAGCTCGCTGTCGAGCATCATGCGTACCCGCCGCAGCGCGGCCACGTCGCCGTCGGAGAACGCGACGGCGTCGTCCGCGAGCGAGGCGAACCCGAGGGCCCGCCAGATGCGCTCAGTCAGGTCGGGCGGGACGCCCGCCTCCGCGGCGACCTCGCCGCGCGTGTAGCGGGCGGGCATGCCGAGGAGCAGACCGTCGATCTCCTCGGCGGTCGGCCTGCCCCTGGTCTCTGACGCGTCCACGGTGTGGAGGCTATGTCATGTCAGCGGCCGTCGATGGTGCCGTCGGAGGCGTCCTCCAGCAGGCGGAACAGATCGGTGCGGACATCCTGGATCTTGGGGATGTCGCGGAGCACGATCTGACCCCTGTCACCGGCGGACTCCACGGACAGGGTGCCGCAGCCGAGCAGCCGCTCGGCGAACGTCTGGTCGGAGCTGACCGTGTTGACCTTGGCCATCGGGATCTCGTCGGTCGACTTGTTGAGCACGCCCGTGCTGATCGTGAACCGATGGGTGGTGAGAACGTAGGCGGTGTTCTTCCACTGCAGGTAGGGGACGAACGTCCAGACGGTCAGCAGGATCAGCGCGACGACGCCTACGGCGATGCGCGCGAAGAAGGCGTACTCCCAGTCACCCGGGATGAAGTACAGTCCCGCGCCCGAGGCGGCGGCGATCAGCACGAGCGCGACGGCGGGGACGACGAGTCGCTTCCAGTGGGGATGGAAGGACCTGATGCGCCGCTCACCCTGCGTCAGATGGTGGTCCGGGATGGTCATGCGCAAATCGTGCCACCTCGGGGTCGCCCGCGGCTACGCCAAGGGGCGAACGTGCACCACGTCTCCGGCGCTCAGCGTGTGGCGCTCGCCGCCGGCCGTCACCTGGAGGTGACCGGCGTGGTCGATGCCGGTGGCGGTGCCGCTCAGGATGCGCTCGCCGGGCAGCTCCACCCTGATCTCGCGGCCGATGGTGGCGCTCGACGCCTGGTAGGCGGCGCGCAGCCCGCAGGCGTCGGCGTCGCCGGCGGCCTCGCTCCAGTCGCGGTAGTGCGTCTCGACCTCTCTGAGCACCGCGCGCAGCAGCGGATCGCGGTCGAGGAAGGGCGCGCTCCCGGCCCCGCCGGACTCGATGGCGAGCGAGGTGGCGCTCTGTACGGGCAGCTCGTCGGCCCTGACCGAGACGTTCAGCCCCATGCCGATGACCACGGCGTTGCCGGAGCGCTCGGCCAGCACTCCGGCCAGCTTGCGCTCGCCGATCAGCAGGTCGTTGGGCCACTTGAGGCGTACGTCCACCTCGGCCAGCCGGCGGACGGCCGAGGCGGCGGCCACCCCGAACAGCAGCGGGAGCCAGCCGAGAGTGCCGACCGGCGGCACCGGCCTGAGCAGGACGGAGACCGTCAGGCCCGAACGCGGTGGCGCGCTCCAGGCGCGGCCGAGCCTGCCGCGACCGGCGAACTGCGTCTCGGCCACCAGCACCGCCCCCTCAGCCGTGCCCTGGCGGGCGGCCTGGGCGAGGTCGGCGTTGGTGGAGCCGGTGCGTTCGACGACGGTCACCCCGGTCCACAGGCTGCCTGGACGGACCAGGGCGCGGTTGAGCGCCGCCTCCGAGAGCGGAGGGCGGTCGAGGTCGGAGTAGCGCGAGTCGGGCACCCTTCCATCTTCGCCGACGTATCGGGTGCCCTTCACCGACGCCGCTGTCCGGGCGTTCGAGCACCGCGGGCAAGATGGGGGCGAAAGACGTGAACAACCGGAATGTGGTGAGCGATTCATGGCGCGTCTGGACCCGCGCAACTGGGCGTCGTGGCGGCCGTTCGGTATCGGGCTGCGTAAGCCGAACAACTACCTGGAGCTGGCGAAGGCGTTCCGGTCGGTCAAGGGCAACCGGCGTTACGCGTGGCGGATCCTCAACCAGGGCACCTGCGACGGCTGCGCGCTGGGCACGCGAGGCATGCGCGACTGGACGATGGACGAGATCCACCTGTGCAACATCAGGCTCCGGTTGCTTCCGCTGAACACGATGCCGGCGCTCGACGTCTCCCTGCTGCGCGATGTCTCGGGCTTGACCGGCAGAAAGAGCGCGGAGCTTCGTGACCTGGGGCGGCTGCCGTACCCGATGCTGAGGCGCGCGGGCGAGCCGGGCTTCACCCGCGTCTCGTGGGACGAGGCGCTGGGGGTGGCGGCCGGCGGGCTGCGCGACGCGCGCTTCGGCGCCTACCTGACCAGCCGGGGCGTGCCGAACGAGAACTACTACGCGGCGCAGAAGGCGGTGCGCGCGCTCGGCACCAACAACGTCGACAACGCGGCCCGCATCTGCCACTCGCCGTCGACCGTGGCGCTCAAGGAGACGATCGGCGCGGCCGCCACCACCTGCTCCTACACCGACTGGATCGGCTCCGACCTGATCGTCTTCATCGGGTCCAACCCGTCGAACAACCAGCCGGTGGCGATGAAGTACCTCTTCCACGCCAAGAAGGCCGGCACCCGGGTGGCCATGGTCAACGCCTATCGCGAGCCGGGCATGGACAAGTACTGGGTGCCGTCCAACGCGGAGTCGGCGGTGTTCGGGACGAAGATCACCGATGAGTTCTTCGGCGTCAACGTGGGCGGCGACATCGGGTTCCTCAACGGCGTGCTCAAGCATGTGATCGAGAACGACTGGGTGGACAAGGTGTTCGTCGACGAGCACACCACCGGGTTCGAGCGGCTGCGGCGCACGGTGTCGGAGCAGTCGTGGGAGGAGCTGGAGGCGCTGTCGGGCGCCTCGCGCGAGGAGATGTTCCGGCTGGCCCGGCTGCTGGGCGAGGCCAAGTCGGCGGTGCTCGTCTGGTCGATGGGCATCACGCAGCACACCTACGGCGAGGACAACGTACGGGCGATCGTCAATCTGGCGCTGGCGCGCGGCTTCGTGGGGCGCGACCACTGCGGGCTGATGCCGATCCGCGGGCACAGCGGGGTGCAGGGCGGCGCCGAGATGGGCGCGTACGCCACGGGCCTGCCGGGCGGGCTGCCCATCACCGCCGAGAACACCGCGGCGTTCACCGAGCTGTGGGGCTTCGAGGTGCCCGGCACGCCCGGCCTGACGGCCGGCGAGATGATCGACGCGGCCCACGCGGGCGAGCTCGACGCGCTGGTCTCCAGCGGCGGCAACTTCCTGGAGGTGATGCCCGACCCCGGCTACTGCCGCGAGGCGCTGTCGCGGCTGGGGCTGCGCGTGCACATCGACATCGTGCTGTCGTCGCAGATGCTGGTGCCCTCCGACGGCGACGTGCTGCTGCTGCCCGCGCAGACCCGCTACGAGATGGTCGGCGGAGTGACCGAGACCTCGACCGAGCGGCGGATCATCTTCTCGCCGGAGGTCGAGGGGCCGCGCATCGGTGAGGCGTGGCCGGAGTGGAAGATCTTCACCGAGCTGGCCGCCCGCACCCGCCCCGAGATCGCCGCCGCCGTGCGCTTCACCGGCACGCCCCAGATCCGCGAGGAGATCGAGCGGGCCGTGCCGTACTACGAGGGCATCGCCGGCCTTCGGTCCTTCGGCGACAACGTGCAGTACGGCGGGCGTCACCTGCTCGCCGGCGGCCGGTTCCAGACATCCGACGGCCTGGGCAGGTTCTCGGCCGTCCGGCTGCCCGCCGTGGAACGTTCTGACGGCACGTTCACCGTGGCCACGCGGCGCGGCAAGCAGTTCAACAGCATGGTCCACGAGCACCGCGACGGCTTCAACGGCGCGACGCGCGAGGCGGTCCTGATGAGCCCGTACGACGCCGACCGGCTCGACCTGCCCGACGGCGCCGAGGTCGAGCTACGCTCCGGAGAGCGCACCTACCGAGGCAGGGTGCTGCGGGCGCCGCTGACGCCCGGCAACCTGCAGATCCACTGGCCGGAGGGCAACGTGCTGCTCCACGAGACGCGCCGCTCCCCCGACGCGAAGATTCCCGACTACAACGCCTCCGTGACCGTGCGGCGGCTGTGAAGGGGCGCCCGGGCCCGACGAGGCCGGTCCGCATCCTGGAGCTCTCGGGCGCCGGCTCCCGCGAGCGCCGCGACGACCTGGCCACCGAGGAGCCACTGGAGATCCGCCTCACCGCCCCAGGCGGCGCCCGCAAGACCGTGGCGATCACCATGCGGACCCCCGGCCACGACTTCGAGCTGGCCGCCGGGTTCCTGCACGGCGAGGGCCTGGTCGAACCGGGTGGCATCGCGGCCATCGGCTACTGCGTGGACGAGGACCTGCCGCCCGAGGCCCGCCACAACACGGTCACGGTGCGGCTGCACGGCCCGATCCCCGACCTGCCGGCGCTCGACCGTCACTTCCTGACGTCGAGCGCCTGCGGCGTCTGCGGCTCGGCCAGCCTCGACGCGCTCCGCGACCGCTGCCGCCCGCTCCCCCGCGGCGGCGTCGAGCTCGCCCCCGACGTCCTGTACGGGCTGCCGGAGAGCCTGCGCAAGGCGCAGGGGGTGTTCGGCAAGACCGGCGGGCTGCACGCGGCGGGGCTGTTCACCGCCGAGGGTGAACTGGTGGCGATCCGCGAGGACGTGGGCCGGCACAACGCGCTGGACAAGCTGGTCGGCTGGTCGGCCCTGAACGAGGTGCTGCCGCTGGACCGGCACGTGCTCATGGTCAGCGGGCGGGCCAGCTACGAGATCATGCAGAAGGCGCTGGCGGCGGGCGTCAGCGTGGTGTGCGCGGTGTCGGCTCCCTCGTCGCTGGCCGTCGACGTGGCCAGGGACTTCGGGATGACGCTCGTCGGCTTCCTGCGCGGGGAGCGGTGCAACGTCTACGCGGGACAGGAGCGGATCGCCTTCTGAAAAACTCCCCGGCCAGGGTCATCGGCTCGTCGATCATCGGCTTCCTGTTCCGCCCTGATCGAACCGATTCAGGTGTTCGACTTGAGGTGTTCCGCGCAGCACTGGACCGCGTCCGCGCGCAACTGGTCGAACGATCGGTTGCGCCCCACCGGCCGGGCCAGCAGGCCGAGATTGATGGCCTGTTCGAGCACGTCGGGGGCATCGGATTCGCGGTAACGGCGGCCGCCCCGGCTGACGTCGTTCATCAGAACCTTCTTGGGATCGATCAGTCGCCCGGTGTCCTTGCCCTTGCACTTCGCGGGAAGGGACCACGTCGCCGCAATGGCTGATAAGGCATCCGGAAACAGCAGCAGCCAGGCTTCGATCTCCGAGACGGCCAACGCATAGTGCGCCCGGCCAAGGGCGGACTCCAGGGCCTTCTGCACGCGTTCACGTACGAACGGATAATCATCGCTGTCGGCCTGGTCGAGGTCCTCGTGTACGAAAACGCACGCCACGCTGGCGTCATCCCGTACGGCCCGGGCACGTACCTTGCTTGCCAGGACTTCAGCGCGGGCGGTGAGGTTGGCGCCGGTGGCGTGATGAAGCCTTACCTTGTCGCCGATTTCCACGAGCCGACCGCGCATTTCTGGGCAGAAGTGCTCCAAGAGCACCCTCAGGGCGAGACGGTCATTCCTGTCCTCGCCGGCAACAACCACGACCGGCCTCTTCGTAGGCCGGACGCGGGTGCCTCCTTTCCGGCTCACAGATCACCGCCCAGCGCTCCCGAGAACCACAGTTCGCCGAGTGGAAGCCCTTCACTCGCCCGCACGATCTCCTCGACCTTGGCCGTCGAGATCGCCGGAATAAGGGAGGCTCCGTCGTCGCCACGCTCACAGATCACGATTTCCTCGGGCTTCAGGCGATCGACCAGGGCCGGTGAATGGGTTGCGATGATGAACTGGCTCCTCTCGCTGGCTTCTCGGACTCGCTCCACCAGCAATTCCAGCGCCTGGGGATGCAGGCCGTGATCGATCTCCTCTACGCAGGTCAGCGCGGGCGGGTCCGGATCGTGGAGCATTGCCAGCAATCCGAGCAACCGAATCGTGCCGAACGAGGCGTCCAGCAGTTGCGTGGACTCGCGTAGCCCTCGCTCTTTGAGCACCAGCACGACAGAGTGCGACGCACCGGAGGGATGCTCGAAGTCGAGCGCTTCGAGCTGAGGCAACACCTCAACGGCATCCGCTTGCAGCCGGTTCCAGGCGTCCCCGTGCCGATTACGGAGCCAGAGCAAGAACCCCGCCAGGTTGGCGGCATCGTCCCAAAGCCCTTCGGCTCCGCTCTTCGGCGCTCGCGATGGCAGGGACGCCCTCACCACGTCCACGTCGAAAACCCGGAAGGTACCGAGATGAGCGGCCACGCGCATCGGACCGAGGCTGAATCCCTCAGAGGACAGGCGGGGAAGCGTGGAGAGTCCGCTGCTCAGCGGCTGGATACCGATCTTCTCGACCGAACTCGCTTCCTTGTCGACCGAGAGGCTGTCGACGGCGCCTCCGTGGTCTCCCATCCGAATCACGTTGTCGGACAGCTCATCGGCTTCCGAAACGTCGACCTCCCGGGCCGTCGCCACCTCATCGAGGATCTTGATCGTCCGCAGCCGGTGCCGCTGGGTGCCGAATCGGAAGACCTCCTCTCGGGCCAGCGGTTCGCCGTGGATGGTCAAGATGTACTCGTCCGCGTGACCTTCAGCGGGTGATGACCAGTTGCCCTGAAGGCCGACGCTGATGTGCTCAGGCTGTACCTCGCCCCCACGGAACACCAGACGATCGAAACCGCCTCGTTCCTCGAGCGCAGGGCGGAGATCAGTGCGAACGATGTCGGCCAGGAACCGGAACACCTCCAGCACGTTGCTCTTCCCCGCGCCATTGGGCCCGACCAGCACGTTGACCGGCCCCAAAGCCAGACTGACTCGCCGCAGGCTCCTGAAATTCTCTACATGGAGCTCGGAAAGCCACCGCTCAGCCATCGTTCACCCCCTCCGTGATCCGCCAGAAAGACTGCTGACCATCGTATTCGCCAAGCCGCGCGAGCATCTCGCTCTCCAGCGGAGTCAGAGAATCGGCCGGCGGCATCCCCGCCGGTCACGGCCGGGGCGTTAAGGTGATGTCCGATAAACGGTCAAACCGGTAGCCACTGGGCACCGGCCGATGGTGGCGGAGCGTCCGGAAATGCTCATTCTGTTCGGCGTGCTCGCCGTGGCCAACCTGGTCTCCGTGACGTTGGGTATCGAGGCGCTGGAGTGGGCGACCAAGCCGCTGCTCTGCCTGGTGCTGGCGGTGTACGTGCTGCGGGAGGCGCCCCGGCATCGGCTGCTGGCGGCCGGGCTGGTGTTCGCCATGGCCGGGGACGTCGCGCTGCTGGTGGACGGGCAGGTCGCCTTCGTGGTGGGTATGTCGGCGTTCCTCGTCATGCAGGTCTGCTACCTCGCCGTCTTCACACGGGAGGGCGCCTGGTCCGGGCTGCGGGCCCGGCCCTGGATCGCGGGGACGTACCTGGTGGTCTGGCTGGGTGCCGGGGTCCTGCTGTGGGAGCCGCTGGGCGGGCTGCGGGTGCCCGTGCTGCTGTACGGGCTGGCGCTGGTGACGATGGCGGCGTTCGGGGCCGGGCTGAATCGCGTCGCCGGGCTGGGCGGGGCGCTGTTCGCGTTCTCCGACCTCCTGGTGGGGCTCGGCGTGACCGGGACGGACTTCACCGGCCGGAGCCCGGTGCTGATGGCGACCTATATCGCGGCGCAGTTCCTGATCGTCCGGGGCGTGATCGCCGGGCGATCCGTCGTCCGGAAGGACAGCCCGATCGCGCCCGTGAGCCACCCTTCGTAGGTCCTTCTCAGTGCTGCGGCAGCGCTTCGACGACCACCTCATCGTGCAATCGGGCCATATGCCCATGATCAGGTTGAAGCCGGACCAATGTCCAGGACCGTGGTCCGCCAGGACGCCGTCAGCCGGTGTTCTGCAGGCCCGCCGCCACGCCGTTGACCGACAGCAGGAGCAGCGTGGACAGCCGGTCGCGCTCGTGCTCCGAGGGGTTGCCGGTGCGCAGGGCCCGGAGGGCGCGTAGTTGCAGGTGCGAGAGGGCGTCCACGTACGGGTCGCGGAGCTGGACGGCCCGCGAGAGGACCTTGCGGTTGGCCAGCAGCCGTGCGTGCCCGGTGACCTCCAGCACGAGGGAACGGGTGCGGTCGTACTCCTCCAGCACCTGCCGGGCGAAGTCGGGCCGGCCGCCCAGCGCCAGGTAGCGCTCGGCGATCGAGCGGTCGGTCTTGGCCAGCGACATCTCGGCGTTGTCCAGCAGGGCGTTGAACAGCGGCCACTCCCGGTAGGCCGCCCGCAGTTCGTCCATGGAGCCGACCGAGGCGAGGCCGGTGCCGAGGCCGTACCAGCCGGGCAGGTTGACCCGGGTCTGGGCCCAGGCGAAGACCCAGGGGATGGCGCGCAGGTCGTCGAGCGAGCGCGGCGCGCCGAGGCCCCGGCGGGCGGGGCGCGAGCCGAGACGCAGGGAGCCGATCTCCTCCAGCGGGCTGACCAGGGCGAACCACTCCGGGAAGCCGGGCGCCTCGGTGAGCGAGCGGTAGGCCTGCTCGGAGGCGGTGGCGACCTGTTCGGCGAGAGGGCGGAAGCGGCTCGCGGCGGCGGCCGTGGCGGCGGCGACCGAAGGTGAGGAGGTCATCAGCACGGCGTTGGCGACCTGCTCCATGTGCCGGCGGGCGATCGCCAGGTGCCCGTAGCGGGCGAAGATGACCTCGCCCTGCTCCGTGACCTTGAAGCGGCCGGCGACCGAGCCGGGCGCCTGGGCGAGCACCGCGCGGTTGGCGGGGCCACCGCCCCGGCCGAGGGCGCCGCCGCGGCCGTGGAACATGAGCAGATGGACGTCGTGCTCGGCGGCCCAGGCGGTGAGCCGCTCCTGGGCCTCGTACAGGCGCAGGGTGGCGGCGGCCGGGCCGAGCTCCTTGGCCGAGTCGGAGTAGCCGAGCATGATCTCCAGGCTGCGCCCGGTGGCGGCGAGCCGGTCGCGTACCTGCGGGATCTCCAGCATGCCGGAGAGCACCTGCGGGGAGTTGGCGAGGTCCTCGCCCGACTCGAACAGCGGCACCACGTCCAGCACCGGCGCCCGGCTGCCCAGCGCGTGCTGGGCCAGCTCGTAGACCGCGGCGACGTCGGCCGCGTCGCGGGTGAACGAGACCACGTAGCGCGAGCAGGCTCGCACGCCGAAGCGCTCCTGGATCCAGGCGATCACCCGGATCGTGGCCAGCACCTCCTCGGTGCGTTCGGACAGCTCGCCGCCGGCGCGGAGCTCCTCCAGCGCCGCCGCGTGCACCTGGGAGTGCTGGCGTACCTCCAGCTCGGCCAGGTGGAAACCGAACGTCTCGACCTGCCAGATCAGGTGCTGCAACTCTCCGTACGCCTGGCGGACGGCGTGGCCCGCGAGTGACTCCTGGGCGAGGCGCAGGTCGGCGATCAGGTCGCCGGGCGCCAGGTAGGCGAGATCGAGGTCGCGGCGGCGGGTGGCCGCGATGCGGGCGGCCACGTACAGCAGCCACTGCCGGTGCGGCTCCTTGGGCGAGCGCGTGGCCAGCTCGGAGGCCAGCTCAGGGTGGCCGTCCCTGGCCGCGGCGAGCGCCGCGTTCAGGTCGAGAGAGGGCGGGGCGAACTGCGCGGAGGCGGTGAGCGTGCGGGCGATGCGCGTGGTGGCGGTCTCGAGCGCGGTCAGCACGTGCTCGGACTGGATCTGCACGGCCTCGCGGGTGACCTTGGCCGTCACGTTGGGGTTGCCGTCGCGGTCGCCGCCGATCCAGCTGCCGTAACGGATGAACGGCCTGGCCAGCGGGGGCCGGGTGCCGCTGTCGTCGCCGAGCGCGGCGTCGAGCGAGCGGTAGACCTGGGGGACCACCCGGAACAGCGTCTCGTCGAAGGCGGCCATGGCCGTGCGGACCTCGTCGAGCGGGTCGAGCTTGGTGGAGCGGAGCTGGGCGGTGCGCCACAGCAGGTCGATCTCCTCCAGCAGCCGCCGCGTGTTCTCGGCGCGCTCGGAGGCGCCGCGACCGGGCGTGTTGTAGTCGGTGAGCTGGGTGCTGACCCGCTGGATGGCGGTGACGACCGCGCGCCGGCGCGCCTCCGTCGGGTGCGCGGTGAGCACCGGCCGCAGCTCCATGCTCTCCACCAGCTCGGCGACGCGCTCACTGCCCAGCTCGTCTACGGCCTGCGCCAGCGACTCGCGCTGCACCCCGCCCTCGGTGTCGCGTTCGCGCAGGGTGCGGATGCGGTAGTGCTCCTCGGCCAGGTTGGCCAGGTGGAAGTAGCAGGTGAACGCGCGGGCGATCTGCACCGCCCGGTCGATCTCCCACTCGGCGACCATGGCGGTGATCTCGTCGGCGGAGGTCTCTCCCCTGCGGGCGGCGATGACGGCCTTGCGCAGCCGTTCGACGTCGGCCAACAGGTCATCGCCACCCTGCTCGGCGATCACCTGGCCGAGCAGTTTGCCGAGCAGCCGCACATCGTTGCGGAGCTCGTCGGGCATCTCTGTGACGGCCGCACTGCGACGCTCGATCCGCTGGTCAATCATGCTTCGCAGATTACAGAGTCACTCGGAACGGACGCAGACCGGTCTCGCCAAATGGACTAGACCACTGGTCAGGTGTGCCGCGAGACCGCCGCCACCAGCTCGGGGAACCGGGCGAACCCGATCTTGGCGCCGAGCCGCCTGCCGAGCGTCTCGGCCAGCAGCCCGTAGAACGGCGCCAGCACGCAGACCCAGATCCAGCCGAGCGCGATCGGGACCACGAACGGCAGCGACAGGACCACGATGCCGAGCAGCGCGCCCATGGAGGAGGCGAAGGCCTGGCCGCCCTGGCCGGGCGCGGCCCCGCTGAAGGCGTTGAGCCTCTCGGGCACCGTGTAGGGGATGGTCACGCTGGTCACCGAACCGACGCCGAGCCCGACGCCGAGGGCGCCCCAGCCGGCCAGCAGGGCGGGCGCGATCGCTCCCGGGTCGCCGGTGAACAGGCTCGCGGCGACGGCGATCAGTACGAGCACGGGCGTGGCGAGCGCGGCGTTGGCCAGGTGGCGCCCGGCCAGGTCGGTGCGGAAGCTCTCCTCGGAACCGCAGGCCACGACGTTCATCCAGATCGACGGCCCGTCGATGCCGTAGGTGTTGCCCGACTGCAGCGCGATCATCAGCGCGCCCGACGAGGTCAGCAGGATGGCCAGCCACGGACCGGCCTCGCCGCCGGTGCTGTTGCCGAGCGAGAACGCCAGCACGACGGTGACCACGACCGCGGAGAACCAGCCGACCCGGAACCGGGGCTCGCGCCGGATGTACTTGAGCTCCTTCGTCACCACGGCCGCCAGCGGCCCGTCGGGCAGGAAGCGGTCGACCAGGCCGCTCTCCTTGCGTACGGAGGCCGCCTGGGTGGAGGAGTCGGGCATGACCAGCGCCCGGCTGAGCGCCTTGATCCACAGCCAGCCGACCAGGAGCACGATCAGCGCCAGCACGGCCAGCTCGGCCAGGCCGACGAGCCCGCCGTCGGAGATGGCGTGGGCGGCCAGGCCCGAGGGCGCCCACCGGAAGGCGTCGGCGATGCCGCGCAGGATCGCCACCGGGTCGCCGAGGTCGCTGTTGACGAGCAGGTTGGGCAACTGGGCGAGCAGCACCACGAAGATCGCCGCCACGGCGAGCACGTCGCGCCCGCGCCGGGTGCGCAGCGCGCCGGAGAGCGCGGTGGTGATCAGCCGGGAGGTGACCAGGCAGAGCGCGAACTGCAGGAGCACCGCCACCAGCCCGACCAGCAGGCCGCCGACGCCGGTGGCCAGCCCGGCCAGCGCGCCGGCCGTGACGATCAGGGTCGCCGCGGGCCACACCCCGGTGGCGGACGCGGTGAACATGCCGAGCGCGAGCCGCCCGGTGCTCAGCGGGAACAGCGACAGCCGCGCCGGGTCGATCGTGTCGTCCAGCCCGAACGCGAGCAGCGGCACGATCATCCAGCCGACGAGGAAGAACGTGTAGACGAGGATCACGATGTCGGTCGCGAGGTCGTGCGGCGCCAGCCGGATCAGGCTCATCAGGAAGAAGCCCAGCGCCGCCAGCAGCACGGCCATGACCAGCGTGAAGACGAACCCGAGCTTGCGGGACAGGTCACCGCGCAGGTTGCCGGCCAGCAGGCGGAGCTTGAGCTGGGCGAAGAGCGCGACCGTGGTCACTTCGGCTCCCCGTCTCCGGCGCCGAGGTCTCCGGCTGCGACGTCCCTGGAGCGAATGTCTCCGGCGCCGAGGTCCCTGGAGCCGGTGTCTCCAGTGCCGAGGTCTTTGGCGCCGAGGTCTTTGGCGCCGAGCCAGGTCAGGCCGGTGTCGCCGCCGTCGCGCGGACCACCCACCAACGCCAGGAAGGTGTCGTTGAGGCTGCGGTCGCCGCGCACCTTCTCCAGCGGGCCCTGCGCCACGATGTAACCGCCGTTCATCACCGACACCCAGTCGCACAGCCGCTCGACGAGGTCCATGACGTGGCTGGAGAAGATGACGGTGGACCCCGAGGCGGTGAAGCGCTGAAGCACCTCGGTGAGCGTGTTGGCGCTGACCGGGTCGACCCCCTCGAACGGCTCGTCGAGGAAGAGCACCGAGGGGTTGTGCAGCAGCGCCGCCGCGAGCCCGATCTTCTTGCGCATGCCGGTGGAGTAGTCGACGACCAGCTTGTCGGCCGCTCCGGCCAGGTCCATCACCTGCAGCAGATCCTCCGCGCGCCCCTGGACGTCGGCCTTGGGGATGCCGCGGAGCCGGCCGCTGTAGTGCAGTAACTCCCTGCCCGACAGCCGCTCGAACAGCCGCAGCCCCTCCGGCAGCACGCCGATGCGAGCCTTGACCTGGACCTGGTCGCGCCAGACGTCGAGCCCGTCGACCTCGGCCCGGCCGCCGTCGGGACGTAGCAGGCCGGTGATCATGCTGAGCGTGGTCGTCTTGCCCGCGCCGTTGGGCCCGACGAGTCCGGCGAAGCTGCCCGCCGGGACGACGAGGTCGACCCCCGCCACCGCGATCTGCTGGCCGTACCGTTTGAACAGGCCTTGTGTGCGAACGGCGTCCGTCATGGAACCACTCTAAGAGGAGGGGTTACCCTTGCGCGCATGAGCGCTGTTGCCCCAATGCCGGACATACCGGATATTCACACCACTGCTGGCAAGATTGCTGATCTCGAGCGCCGGCTCGACCAGGCCGCGCACGCCGGGTCGGCGGCGGCTGTGGAGAAGCAGCACGCCAAAGGCAAGATGACGGCCCGCGAGCGCGTGCTGGCCCTGCTCGACGAGGGCTCGTTCGTGGAGTTCGACGAGTTCGCCCGGCACCGGTCCACGATGTTCGGGCTGGAGAACCGGCGGCCCTACGGCGACGGCGTGATCACCGGCTACGGCACCGTGGACGGGCGCCAGGTCTGTGTCTTCTCGCAGGACGTGACGATCTTCGGCGGCTCCCTCGGCGAGGTCTACGGCGAGAAGATCGTCAAGGTGCTGGACATGGCGCTGAAGACCGGCTGCCCGGTCATCGGCATCAACGAGGGCGGCGGCGCGCGCATCCAGGAGGGCGTGGTCGCGCTCGGCCTCTACGCGGAGATCTTCAAACGCAACGTGCACGCCTCGGGCGTGATCCCGCAGATCTCGCTGATCATGGGCGCGGCGGCGGGCGGGCACGTCTACTCCCCCGCGCTGACGGACTTCGTGGTCATGGTCGACCAGACCTCGCAGATGTTCATCACCGGACCCGACGTGATCAAGACCGTGACGGGCGAGGAGGTCACGTTCGAGGAGCTCGGCGGGGCCCACACGCACAACACCAAGTCGGGCGTGGCCCACTACCAGGCGTCCAACGAGGAGGACGCGCTGGAGTACGTCAAGTCGCTGCTGTCCTACCTGCCGTCCAACAACCTGGACGAGGCCCCGGTGTTCGAGCCGGCCGCCGACCTGGAGCCCGACGCGGAGCTCGACACGCTGATCCCCGACTCCGCCAACCAGCCGTACGACATGCACCGGGTGATCGAGCACGTGCTCGACGACGGGGAGTTCCTGGAGGTCCACGCGCTGTTCGCGCCGAACCTGGTGGTGGGCTACGGCCGCCTGGACGGCCAGTCGGTGGGTGTGGTGGCCAACCAGCCGATGCATTTCGCCGGCTGCCTGGATATCGACGCTTCCGAGAAGGCGGCCCGATTTATTCGAACATGTGACGCTTTCAATATCCCGATCCTCACTTTTGTTGATGTTCCGGGTTTCCTCCCTGGAACGGATCAGGAATGGAACGGAATCATCCGTCGCGGCGCCAAGCTGCTCTACGCCTACGCCGAGGCCACCGTCCCGCTGATCACGGTCATCACCCGTAAGGCGTACGGCGGCGCGTACGACGTCATGGGGTCCAAGCACCTCGGTGCGGACGTCAACCTGGCCTGGCCGACCGCGCAGATCGCGGTGATGGGCGCGCAGGGCGCGGTTAACATCCTCTACCGGCGCGAGCTGGCCGCGGCCGGTGACGCCGACGCCGAACGAGCCAGGCTGGTGACTGAGTACGAAGACACCCTGGCCAATCCGTACATCGCGGCCGAACGCGGCTACGTCGACTCGGTGATCAAGCCGTCCGAGACGCGGGCGCACGTCGTCCGGGCCCTGCGCGCGCTACGGAACAAGCGGGCCACGCTGCCCCCGAAGAAGCATGGGAACATCCCGCTATGAGCGGACACCTGCGTATTGTCCGGGGCGACGCCACCGCCGAGGAGATCGCCGCTCTCGTGGCCGTCTTCGCGGCCCGTCAGGTCGCTCCGGAGCCTCCGGCCCCGGCCAGAACACAAACATGGCGAAACCCATCAAGAGCCATGCGTAAGCCGCTCTCTCCAGGGAAGTCGGCTTGGCGGACGAGCGGCCTACCCTAGATAGATCCCGGGAAACGGGTGTCAAGTTCTCCGGGAGTTGGGACTATCTAGAGAAAGTGGACGTATATAGTCGGCCGATCAACTAACGCCGCGGCCTGGAGGACGACATGGCCATCCCAGACCTCATGCCGCACCCTGTGGCAGCTAAGTACGCCGTCCTGGTGGACGTCGGTTATCTCTACGCTGCAGCAGGTGAAGTGCTGCTTGGCGCGAAGGAACGCAAGGAATATCGGGTGGCCGCGGATGAGCTGATCCAGAGCCTCCAGAAACATGCATTGGAACGTATTTCCGGCGAACTCCTGCGGATCTATTGGTATGACGCAGCCCGTGACCGCGTGCCCACCGTCGATCAGCGGGTCATCGCCCAGCTCCCCTGGGTCAAGGTACGGCTTGGCAACCTCAACGCCCGTGGCCAGCAGAAGGGTGTGGACGCGCAGATCAGGAGTGACCTGGAGGCGCTGGCCAGGCACCACGCGGTGACCGACACCATCCTGCTGGCGGGCGATGAGGACATGGTGCCCGCCGTCGAGGCCGCCCAGGCGTACGGCGTTCGCATCCACCTTTGGGGCGTCGAGCCGCCATACGGCACCAACCAGGCCGAACGCCTCGTTTGGGAGTCCGACACCGTCGAAGTGATCACTGCTGATTTCCTGAGGCCCTTTTTCAGCCGTGCTCCGCAGCCTGTTCCGGTCGCACCGCCGGCCGCCGCTCCATCGCCCGCCCAGGTGTTCGCCGGACGGGCTCCGGTCAAGCCGCACGTCAAGCCCGGGCAGGTCGCCAAGCTCGGGCCCAGCCGCCCTCGGGTCGAGGACGTCGGCGAGCACGTGGCACAGAAGTGGATTCTCACCCGGGGCCGCGACAACATCCGCGACCTGCTGCCGGGGCCGATCCTGCCGACCGTCATCGACACGGAGCTGCTGATCGAGGCGGAGAAGGAGCTCGGCCACTCGCTGCGCCCGTTCCCCGAGGCCCGGGTCTGGCTGCGCGACGGGTTCTGGGCGCGCGTCTACCGGGAGTTCGACCTGGGGGTCGGGGTCTCGTCCAAGTGACCTGACCAGGGCCTCCGGCGTGGCCACGGAGGCCCATCGCGAATCGACCTCATCAGGGTGTCCGATTCCCGCCACTCGCCTGCCGTGGCCTGCTGACCTGCGATTTCACGGTGAGGTCCGATTTCCGCCGGTCACCGGATACCACCAGCGCATATCGTCGAAGACATGGCACCCATCGAGCTCGACTTCGACTCCTGCTACCGAGCGGTCTCCGCGCGGGATGCCCGGTTCGACGGGCGCTTCTACACGGCGGTGACGACCACGCGCATCTACTGCCGCCCGATCTGCCCGGCTCGCACCCCGGCGACGCGCAACGTGCGGTTCTACCGCCACGCGGCCTCGGCGGAAGCCGCCGGTTTCCGCCCCTGCAAGCGCTGCCGCCCCGAGCTCTCCCCCGGTGACCCCGGCTGGGACCTGCGCGGCGACCTCGTCGGCCGGGCGCTGCGGCTGATCGACGACGGCGACGCCGACGACAGCGGCGTGGCCGGGCTGGCCAGGCGGCTGCACATCACCGAACGCCACCTGCACCGGCTGTTCGTCGCCGAGCTGGGCGTGGGGCCGCTCGCGGTGGCGCGGACGAAGCGGTTGCTGCTGGCCAAGCAGCTGCTGACCGAGACCGCTCTGCCGGTGACGGAGGTGGCGTTCGCGGCCGGGTTCGGGAGTGTGCGGCAGTTCAACGCGGCCATGCGCGAGACGTACGGCTTCACACCGAGCGAGCTGCGCGCCACGGCCCGCGGCCCCGCGGCGGCCCGCGCCGTCCGCGGCGGTTCCGCCTCCGGAAACGGGGTGAGCGACGCCGGGCCGGACAGCGGGGTGGCCACGGCGCCGGCGGCGTTCCGGCTGCGCCTGCACCGGCGGGAGCCGTACGACGTGGAGGGAGTGTTCGGTTTCCTGGCCTCGCGGGCCATCCCGGGCCTGGAGGTGGCCGATGCCGCCTCCTACAGCCGCGCCGTCCCCGGCGGCACGATCACTCTCACCCCGAAGCCCGGCCACCTGGCCCTGGACGTCGAGGTGAAGGACACCCGGCAGCTTGCCCGCATCGTGGCCCGCTGCCGCCGCCTGCTCGACCTCGACGCCGATCCCCACGCGATCGCCGCCGCGCTGGGCCAGACGTCGCTGGCCCCGCTGGTCGAGGCGCGTCCGGGACTACGGGTGCCGGGCACGTTCGACGGGTTCGAGCTGGCCGTACGCGCCGTGGTGGGACAGCAGATCTCGGTCGCCGGGGCGCGCACCCTGCTGGGCCGCATCGTGGCCAGAGCCGGGCGCGGCATCGAGGGCACCGTGTTCACCCACCTCTTCCCCACCCCGGCCGAGCTCGCCGAGGCCGACCTCCAGGGCCTCGGCCTGACGAACCGCCGGATCGCCACCCTCAACGAGCTGGCCTCCCGTACCAGCGGCGGCCGGATCGACCTCGACGGCGGCCAGGATCCGGCCGAGGCCGTGACCGAGCTGCTCCAGGTCCCCGGCATCGGCCCCTGGACCGCGAGCTACATCGCACTGCGCGCGCTGCGCGACCCCGACGCCTGGCCCGTCGGCGACCTGGTGCTCACCAAGCGCCTGGCCTGCCTGGGCATTCCCGATGACCACATCGAGCGGTGGCGCCCCTGGCGGGCCTACGCCGCCCTGCACCTCTGGAGCTCAACATGATCGAAGCACAGGTCCTGCCGACCCCGATCGGCCCGCTGTCCGTTCTGACGCGCGAGGGCGTGCTCGTCGCGGCCGGCTTCACCGCCGACCCCGAGGAGATGTACGCACGGCTCGCGCCCGCCCTGCGAACCGAGGGCCTGGACGTGGTCGACGACCTCGGCCCCGCCGCCCAGGCGGTTCGCGACTACTTCGACGGCGACCTCACGGCCCTCGACGCCATCCCGGTCGAGCAGCCGGGCAGCACCACCCGCCGGCGCCTGCACCAGGCCCTGCGCGAGGTGAAGCCCGGCACCACGGTCTCCTACGCCCAGCTCGCCGAACGCGCCGGGCTACCCAGGACGGCCGCCCGCGCGGCGGGCTCGGCCTGCGCCCAGAACCTGATCGCCCCGTTCGTCCCCTGCCACCGCGTCCTGCCCAGTACGGGCGGATTCGGCGGCTACTACTACGGCGCTCCGGTAAAGGAATGGCTGCTGGCCCACGAAGCGGGAAAACTTTCGGTCATGACGTGACAGCGGTCGGTAACATCCCCGGGTGACCGGATCTTACGAGCACAAGAGCGAGTTCATCATCAGATGGCTCCGCAAGGAACAAGCCAGATCGGCGCCTCGGTCCGTGATCGGTTTCCTCGACGCTCGCGGCATCCCCGTGACCGACGAGGCCCGGGCCCGCATCTCCGGATGCACGGACGAGGCGCTGCTCGACGAGTGGACGTTCAAGGCGCTCAGCGTGCGAAGCGTTGACGAGTTGTTCGATTGATCAGAGCCTGGCGAGGGCCGGTACGGCAAGACCGTACCGGCCCTCCGGCGTCTGAGCGGACCTCGGCCACGGGTCCGCGCACGCCGCTCCGCACCTCGGGCCACGGTTGCGCACGTTGCTCCGCACTTCGACTACGGGTTGCGAACGTTGCTCTGCACCTCGCCGACCGGCACGTCGCGCGTGGCGCTCACCTCGACCGGGGCGAACTGGAACGGCACCACCCGGTCGGCCACCTGGACCGGCCAGGTGCTCGACACGGTCAGCTCGTAGACCTCACGCGGCTGGTCGATCGAGGCCCGCAGATACTGCACGCCGCAGGTGAACGCGGCGCCCTTGACGTAGGGGGTGCCGACCTGGCCACAGCCGTCCTGGACCACCTTCGCGCGGTCGTCGGTGGTGCCCGACGTGATCGTGATGTTCTGCCGCGTCGCGGTCACGGTCGCGCTCATGATGCCCGGCAGCGTCGCGGTGACCGAACGCTGGGAGTCGCCGGGGTTGTCGAGCCAGACGAAGGTGGGCAGGTTGACGTAGCTCTTGACGTCGGGATTGAGCTTGATGACCGGCTCGGGCACGGTCAGCGCGGCCCTGGCGATCTCCGCCAACTGCTCGAACGTGATCCCGGAAGGCGGCGTGGTGTCGGGCGGCACGAAGAGGAACAGCTCCAGCTCGGCCCAGCACGCCGCGCCCTGGGGATGGCTCGTGTCGTAGGCGGGCGTCCACCAGCGGCCCGGCTGGCCCTTCTTGTCCTTGAACTGCTGGACGAACCTGTTGAAGCTCTCGTCGTCGGCCTTGATCCTGGCGAACTGGGTGCGGGGGTCGGTCTGGAACTTCAGCATCGCTTCGGCGTCCAGGCCCGGTTCGTACCAGCAAGGACGCTTGACGCGGTAGCCGTCGCTCTTGCCGCCCTTGACGTCGCCCTTCAGGACGATGCTGGAGTTGGACAGCGTGATGCCCCGCTCGTTGCCGCGCTCGGTGCCCTCGATCGTCGTGTCGCCACCGGGCTTGGGAGTGGGGGCGAGGACCAGCAGCCCGGCGACCAGTGCCGGGACCAAGGGGTTCATCGAATCTCCTCAAGGCTGGAGACCCCGTCCTTCGGGGCGGGGAGGAAAGCTGTCATCAAAATCGAACAGGTGTACGATATTTAACGGATCTTGCGGTACGGTGTGCGGCGTGACGCAGATCGTGAAGCGGCCTACAGGTACCGCTTCCAGCGGAGAGGCGAAACGCCTGCGGAGCTGGTGTAAGACCTCAAGGGAAGTCCTCCTTCCTGGCGGGCGACCGGCGGTGAAACAGGAACCCGCGCGGGCGACCGGGGGAATCCCCCTCGTTCACGAGGCGGAGGATGTTTTGCACCTTTCGTCGTCGTTGGACACGAGTGCCCTGATGCGCCACACACCGTCGTCGCCGCGGTGCGCGAGCGCGGCCTGGTGGTAGGGCTCACGCGTCCAGTCGGGCTGGGACGCCACCGCCTTACCGGTGCGCGTGGAGATCAGGCGCAGCTCTGACTCGTCCACGCACATGTCGATCTGGGCCCCCTTGCTCCTGGCGGCGCTGACGTGCAGGTCGTAGAGCCGCGCGACACCGCGCAGCGACTGGTCGGTGTCGGTGAACTCCCGGATCCACTCGGTCGCCTGCACCTCCGCGTCGATCTCCAGGTCGCGGCTGTAACGATCGACGCCGGCGACCACGGCCTTACGGGTGCCGAGGTAGTAGTTGGTCAGCACCTTCAGCAGCGGGTCGGGGTTCGCCGGCCACTCGATGCGCACTCTCATCCCGCCGCCGACCGCGACCGTCTGCGGCCCGGCCGTGGGCGAGGCCCGTGCCGCCGTCTTCGCCGGGGACGCCGCCTCGCGCGGGGTGTAGGGCCGCTCGGCCTGGGCTGCGCACCCGGCCACCAGCAGCGCCAACGCCACGGCCCCCGTCATGGCCCTCGCCACGACCCCCGTCACGACCCCCGTCACGACCCCCGTCATGGCCCCCGTCATGGCCCTCGCCATGGCCCCCGAGCGGACTCTCGATGGGGCCCCCGACGGGACCAGCCGCATCACGCCAGCGCCTTTCCCGCCCGTAGGCGGGCGTTCGGTCGCGCATGAGTGCTCGGTCTCGCTGCCGACCTGGCACCGAGGTGGCCGTCGCGTCCGTGAACGGCCGGTCATACGCCCTGGCACGTCCCTTTCCGGTGAACCCGTCACGCGTCTCATGCCGTGGACTCCCTCACCACGTGCAGGCGCCACGACGGCAGCAGCTCGTCGATGAGCGCCTCGGTCTCGGGGGCCAGTCCGCCGCCGTACGCGTGCGAACCGGCCCTTCTGGTCAACGCCTCGACGACCGCGCGCAGCCGTACGAGATCGCCTGTGGCGTGGGTGGCGCGCAGCAGGTCGCGCCAGAGCCCCTCGTCGTCGGCGGCGAGCAGCAGGCCGGCCCGGACGGCCGCGACCGCGGCGTCCGGCTCCCCGTGCGCCAGCCTGATCTCGCACAGGCGGTGCGCGGCGTCGGCGACCCCGGCCGTCACGTCGTACTCCAGCTCGTCGGCGGCCAGCCAGGAGTATCGGCCGGCCGGACGCCCGCTCAGCAGGGGACCTCTGACCAGGCCGAGCGCCCTCTCCAGGAGCACGGCCCGCGCTGTGGGATCGCCGTGGGACCGGCGAACCATCTCGCGGAACAGCGCCCAGTCGGTGCGGACCTCGGGCCCCAGTCTGAGCCTGCCCGCCTCGTCGATGCGCAGGTGCCGCTTGCCCAGCCAGGCGGCGACCCGGGCGATCGTCGCGTCTCTGACCATGGGCTGCACGCCCCTCGGCCACAGCACGCCGCCCAGGACGACCGGATGCACGCCTCCGGGATGGGTGGCGAGGTAGACCAGCAGCTCGGCGGCGAGCGCCATCCGGCCTTCTTCCAGCGGGTCGAGGCCGACGATCTCGATCGGCCCGAGCATCCGCACCTCGACGGCGGGCAGGCCGTAGTCGGCCAGCGGCTCGGCCTCGGGGATGGCCTCGCCGTCGAGCTGCTCGGCCGTACGGAACAGGGCGACCAGGGCCTGGTAGTGGCGGCGTGGCAGGAGCTGCGCGGTCACCTCGAAGCCGAGTTCGGCGATCTTCGCCTTGCCGTCGTCGGTGATCTCCAGGGTCCAGGTGGCGTGCGGCACGTCGCCGGTCACCACGTATCCGGCTGTGTCCTTGCGGGCCAGAAGGGCCAGCCGTCTCGCCTCGTCGTGGCTCGGCGTCACCGCCGACAGCAGGTAGTGGGCGTCACGCGGGCGACCGGTGATCCGGCCGGTCAGCACCTCCTGGCGGGGGGCGGCGGTCGCCTCCAGTTCCGGCAGCACCTCGGCCAGGCCGCCCACGGCCCTGATGCGGTCGGGGGCGATCGCGGTCAGCTCCTCGCCGAACCCGACGAGCGTGATGCGCATGCGGTCGGACCACCGGTTGGTGGCCAGCTCGACGGCCAGCGCGGCGAGGGCGGCGGTGGTCTGCCGGCCGCGGATGTTGATCAGGCCCTGGGCGGCCTCCAGGTCGATCAGCACCCGCCCGCTCGCGTCGGTGCCGAGAGACACCAGCCCCGGGTAGGGGGCGCCGCCCAGTGGGTTCTCCCCCGAATCGGGCAGCAGGCGGCCCTCGTGGGCGGACAGCCGCCACACCTGGCCACCGTCCTGGGCGGCCCACGGTGCGGGCGCGTCGCCGTCAGGGGGATGGATCCACAGGTCGAGGTTGCGCGGCGACAGGTGGGCCGCGTAGACGGTCGGCGGAGTGCGGCCGGTCGTGGCCAGTTCGGCGCCGAGCAGCCTCAGGCCGACGTCGAGGATCCGGGTGCCGGGCGCGTCGGCGCCCAGCCGGAGCGCCACCTCGGCCTCGGCGGCGTCGTCGCGCGGGCGCACGATGCGGTGGCCGAACGCGCGCCGCCACAGCTGCGCGCGGCGCCGCCTGCCGAGCGCGGCCAGCAGCCCGGCGGCGGCCAGGGACGCCCCGGCGAGGTACTCGACGAGCTCCAGCCCGGGCCGCTGCTCCGCCGGTGCCTGCCGTTCGGCCGGACGCTGATCCTCGGCCGGACGCTGTTGGTCGGCGGGGCCCCGCCGGGTGTCGCGCGTCTCGCCGGCCTCGTGTTTTCCGTGCTTCTTCTCGACCGCCTGCTGCTGCTCCGCGCCGACGCGAGCCGGGCTGGTCGTGGCCCTGCCGGGGTGTTCGCGCAGCGTTTCGGCACGCGGCTGCCTGGCGGGGACGACGTGCACGTTGCGCGCGTCGTCGGGCATGTCGAGCACCCAGCCCGGCCTGATCAGGTCGGCCATCCGGAGGCGGGCGGCGTCGGGTTGCTCCTTGTGCTGGTTGAGCCGGAAGATCTCCGGATATCGCCGGCCGTCGCCCAGGCACTTCTCGGCGATCTCCCACAGGCTCTCGTGGTGGCGGCCGTGCGGCGGCTGCACCACGTACACCTTCTTGCTCCGCTGGGTCTCCAGCGGCTGCTCCACGACAGAAGCCGAGAACGCGACCGTCGTCATGGGCGGCGGGGCGGGCGGCGGTGTGCCGAGCCGCGCGATGGGCACGGCCGCCGCCCCGACGGTGAACAGCAGCAGCACCGCCGAGACCAGCCGGTTGGCCAGCCACTGGGTGCCGCCGGACAACGGCACCCTGGCCGGCATGCCGACCCGGCGGACTCCCGCGTACACCTCGACGATCACGCACGCGAACAGCTGCAGCCAGGCCAGCCAGACGAGCAGGACCAGCACGGCGGTGATCGTGGACGGGCCGACGCGGCTGGTGAGCAGGTCGAGGTCGAGCAGTTGCGGCCCGAGCGGCGGCCCGACGAACATGAGCAGGGCGTAGGGGACGCCGCCGACGAGCGCCACCAGCACCACGAGCGCCGCGAGCCCCGCGAGCACGTCGCCCGTGGACCTCCTCGCCGGGATGCGCGCGGGCGGCTGCGCGGGCATGCGCGCATGCGCGCGCCCGGGTGGGCGCACCGGCTCTCGCGTGGGCATCGCCTCTCCTTTCTCGCGTCCAGCGTCCTTCCACACCGATCTCCGGGCCACCGAGTGGTCGGAATCGGTCTGGCTCATCTGGCCTCGGGTCCGGCCGTCGCCGTGCCCTCCATCTCGGTGCCCGGGAACCCGATGGCCCCGAGGAAGAACGCGGTCCAGGCCACCTTGACGGTGACCGTCACCGCGGTCTGCCCCTGCTCAACGGCGCAGGTGCCGGTGGACACGTCGTCACCGCCGTGAGCCGCGATCACCTCGTCGGCCCTGGCGCACACCTGTCCCTCGTCCAGCAGCCGGGTCTGACCGGTGGCACGTAGGTGGTCGACGTCGATCGTGTCAGCGCCCGCGCGGGCGGCCTGCTCAGCGACGTCGGCGGCCCGCAGCCGGGCGTTGATCGCCGCCCCGCCGTCGACCAGCAGCCCGGCGAGCAGGAAGACGACCACGGAGAAGAGCACGGTGAACACCGACATGGACCCGCGCTCCCCGGCGGCCCTGGGGTTCAATCGATCCTCCGCAGCTGTTCGAGCGGCACCACGGCCGTGCCGGTCATCTGTTTGGTGCCGTTGAATCCCAGGAAGCTCAGGTCCAGCTCGCAGCTCACCTCGGCCTGCACCTGGCCACCCGCCTCCCACTCGGAGCCGGCCAGCGAGACGGCGGGCTGCGCGCACTGCCCCTGCAGCGCGGCCGTGGTGGTCGCCTCGGCGGCCGTGCCGGCGTCGTCGAACGTACGCTGCACCGAGGCGGCCCGGGCCGCGTCCCTGGCGGCCCCGTTGACCTGACCCTGAGCTTCGACGACCCGGCCGGCTCCGGCCAGGAACATCAGGAAGAGCAGGAAGACCGGGGCCAGCATGACCGTCTCCACGGCCATCGACCCCCGGTCACGCCTCGTTCGCAGGCTCATGCGCAGTCGTCACCCCCGTCGTCGGGCCGGAAGCACTCCACTGGCCCGCCCGCGGTGGCCGTGATCGTGAAGGTGAGCTCGGGCAGCAACGGGATGACCTGGACGGCGCTGCCCGTCACCGTGACGAAACGCTGGTCGGGCTCCCTGACCGAGGTGGTGGCCGTGGCGTCGGAGAGCAACCGGGGGCCGATCGTCCGCACAATGGACGTGGCCTTGGTCTGGGCCTCGCCCTCCCAGGAGCCCGAGTCGAACGGGGCCGAGCGGGCCACGCGGGCGCCCTCGCGGGCGGCGGCCTCCGCGACCTGGCGTCCGTGAAACCAGAGCGTCACCTGCACGATGAGGAGCACTACCGCGAGAACGACCGGCATCAGCAGGGCCAGTTCGACCACCGTGACACCGCGCTCGCGACCGAGCCGGCGTTCGCGACCGAGCCGGGACGAGATCACGTGTCCCCGCTACCGCCGCCGAAGGAGTTCTGGATATCGCTCTGCTTCTGCTCCACCAGCGTCTTGATCAGCGTGGCGAGGCCGAGCGCGACGCCGGCGATGATGGCGGTGATGATCACCCATTCGACGGCGGAGGCGCCCCGGCTGGGCGCGGTGCGGGCGCGATGGACGCGGACACCGAGGTAGGCCCGCAGGTAGATGATCCAGGGATGGTTCATGAGGACCCCAACATCTTCATAGCGGCTGGAAAACTGAGAAAAATCACGAAACCCGCGCAGAGCAGGAGCTGTGCCACGAGCATCGACTGGGAGCGCTCGCCGGCCCGGCCCTCGATCTCCGCGAGCTCGCGGCGGCGCAGTGTGGCCGCTCTGGCCGTCAGCGACGCCCGGACCTTGGCGCCGTCGTCGGCGACCAGGCCGAGCGCGGCCGACAGGTCGCGCAGCTCGTCGACGTTGATCTCCTCGCCGAGCTGGCCGAGCGCCTGCCACGGGGTGATGCCGACGATCCGGGCCCCGCTGAGCGCGTCGCGGATGCGGGCCATCGCCCAGTTGGGCTGGTCGCCGCTGACCGAGACCGCCATCATCAGCGCCTCGGGAACGCCCCGGCCACCCGCCAGGTTCATGGAGACCAGGTCGAGGAACGCGCCGACCACGTGCCTGAAGTCACGCCGCCGCGCCGCCGCGTCCCGCCTGACCTGTACGTCGGGCAGGAAGAAGAAGAGCAGGGCGGCGAGCACGGCGGCCCAGAACGGAATCGCGAGCGACGTGCCCCACTCCATCAGGACCAGCCAGCCGAGCAGCACGGGGAAGGCCAGCAGCCCGGCCGCCGCCAGCAGCGCCTTGGTGGCCAGGAAGCCCTCGAACGAGCGCCCGACCAAGGCCAGGTCGGCCTTGACCGAGCGGGCCTCCCAGCCGCGCGCGTGGTAGACGCGGGCCAGCCTGACGCCGACGCCCCGGCGGAAGGCGCTGACCTCCTCGTCGGGCAGCACGAGCTGGATGCGGGGCGCGCCCGCGTCCTCGCGCACCGCCTCGATCGCCAGCAATCGCGCCACCAGGCCCGGCTGGGCCGGGAAGATCGCGCGCAGCAGCAGGAACAGGCCGAACCCGAGCGCGCCACCGGCGAGTACGCCTTCAACCATTGCCGCCTCCGACCAGCAGACGTGTGGGCTTGTCGAACCGGGCGAGCCGCCGCATCCAGGCGAACCCGGCGCCGAACAGCCCGGCCACGACGGCGAGCACCGCCTGGCCGAGCAGGCCGGCGTATTCGCTGACGTAGGACGGGTTGAAGACGACGAGCAGGCCGGCGAAGACCAGCGCGGTGATCACCACGATCTGCACGCTGCGCCTCGTGGAGCGGCGCTCGGCCTCGACGCGGCGGCGCATGTCGAGCTCCTCGCGCGCCGACACCGCCAGTGCGCCCAGCACGTCGCGCAGGCCCGGGCCGCGCAGCTTGGAGTTGAGGATCAGCGCCGCCACCACCAGGTCGGCCGACGGGTCGTCGAGCTCGTCGGCGAACAGCGCCAGCGCGTCGGGCAGCGCCATCCTGGTGTGCAGCCGGTCGACCAGCGCCCGCAGGTGGGGTCTCAGCATGGGCGCGGCCGCTCTGATCGACGACGGAATGGCCTGTTCGAGCCCGGCCGCGCCGGCGATCGTGTCACGCAGCGACTCGGTCCAGGCGGCCAGCCCTTCGAGCCGGCGCATCGCCGCGCGCTCCTCGGCCGCGCCACCCGACAGGCCGCGCCAGGCGAACACCAGCAGCACCGAACCCACGGCGACCACCGGCCAGCGGGTGACCGCCAGGACGACGACGGCCACGACCGCGGCGATCGCGCCGCGCGTGGTCAGCATCCTGACCAGGTGGCGCTCGGGCTGCGACGGCTTGGGGCGCAGGCCGTACAGGGAGAGGATGAGCAGGAAGACGCCGCCGCCGGCGGCGGCGCCGGCGAACAGCGCCAGCGGGTCGAGAGGGATCATCACCAGCCTCCCGGGTGGTAACCGTGGGCGGCGAGCTCCTGCAGGCAGGAGACGGGGGCGTGGGGCAGGGCGGAGCCGTCGGGGCCCGGCGCGAACACCTCGCTCGACAGGACCCGGCCGTCGCAGCCGTTGACCTCGCGGATGCTGGAGACGTAGCGGCGCAGGGTGCCGCCGCGGTCGTAGTCGTTGCGTTTCTCGACGAAGACCACGAAGTCGATGGCGCCGGCGATGAGCATGTGGGTGGCGTCGATGGGGAGGCGCTCGTTGGCCTGCAGGGCGTAGGTGGAGATGCGGTTGAACACCTCCATGCTGGAGTTGGCGTGGATGGTGGACAGGGAGCCGTCGTTGCCCTGCGTCATCGCGTTGAGCATGGTGACGATCTCGTCGCCGAGCACCTCGCCGACGATGACGCGGCTGGGGTTCATCCGGAGGGAGCGCCTGACCAGCTCGGCCATGGTGATCTCGCCCTGGCCCTCGGAGTTGGGCAGCCGTTGCTCGAAGGCGACCACGTTGGGGTGGAGCTCGGGGAACTGGTCGAGACCGAGCTCAAGCGCGCGCTCGACGGTGATCAGCCGCTCGCCGGCCGGGATCTCGTTGGCCAGAGCTCGCAGCAGGGTCGTCTTCCCGGCGTTGGTGGAGCCCGCGATCATGAGGTTTTTGCGCGCGGTGACCGCGGCCGTCAGGAACCGGCCGATCTCGGGGCTCAGCGTGCCGTTGCCCACCAGGTCGGACAGGAACACCTTGCCGAGGCGGGCGCGGCGGATCGACACGGCCGGCCTGAGCGTGACGTCCATGACGGCGCTCAGCCGCGAGCCGTCGGGCAGTCTCAGGTCGAGCTGCGGGTTGGCGGTGTCGAACGGCCGGCTCGACAGGCCCGAGTAGGCCGCCAGGATCTGGATCAGCTCGATCAGCTCCTCGTCGGACTCGGCGACCGGATCGTGCGCGAGCTCCTGGCCGTCGGCGTAGCCGACGAAGACCTTGTCGCAGCCGTTGATGTCGATGTTCTCGACGTCGGGGTCGTCGAGCAGCGGCTGGAGTCGGCCCACGCCGAACAGCGCGGCGTGGATGCCGGCCGCCAGTGCCTCCTCCTCCTCGACCGTGGGCGGGGTGCGGCCCAGGCCGATCTCGTTGCGCGCGTGTTCCTCCAGCACCTGGGAGATCAGCGCCCTGGCGAACTGCCGCTCGTCCTCTCCGGTCATCGCGGCCAGCCCATTGGCCTGGTCGAGCCTGCGCTGGTGGGCCAGGCGGTCGCCGACCTCCTGGCGGAAGCGCTTCACGAGGGAGTGGTCGATCACGGGTGGCTCACCAGCCGTCCTGCGAGGTCGCGTGCCGTACGGATGAGCAGCGAACGGTCGAGCCGTCCGCCCCACTGGCCGCGCAGCAGCTCGGCGCCCTTGGGATCGTGGGCCAGGCCGTAGACGAACCCGACGGTCGAGCCCACGATGCGGCGTACGTCGTCGATCGAGGAGCGGTAGTTGCGCGGGTCGGCGATCACGACGACGCCGTGGGCCTTGGTGATCGAAAGGCGTTCGCGCAGGTGGGCGACGTGGTCGAGGGTGGCCCTGGTCAGCAGCACGACCTTCTCGGCCTCGGCCAGCAGGTCACCGAGCTGGGGGTGGGCGCCGAGGCGGCCGCAGTCGGCGATCACGTCGGCGTGCGGCACGGCGGCGAGCGAGCGGCCGAGCGGACCCCACAGCCAGGTCAGCCCGGCCGCCTGCTCGCCATGGGTGAGCCCGGCCAGCACGTCGAGCCCGCCCACGATCTTCTGCGTGTGCTCGTGGATCTGCGCCGGCTCCAGCCCGCGGCGCGCCGTCGCCGCCAGCGTGAGCAGGCCCTTGCCCGGGTTGAGCACGCCGCCGTCGGCGCTGGGCAGCCGGTAGGCGAGGTCACCGCCCGCGGGGTCGCATTCGGCGAGCAGCACGGGCCTCGGCCAGACGGCCGCCAGGGCCGTCGCGGCGGTGGTCACCCCTGGCGCGCCTTTGTCGGCGGCCAGCACGATCAGCGCCACCTCAGCGAGCCCCGGGCAGCACGGCCACCGCGATCTCACCGCTGGAGGCGTATCTGAGAATCTCCGGTGACGCCGTCGAGTCGACGATCACGGTGATCTGCCCGCTGCCGCCGGTCCTGCCCGGCGCTCCGACGCTGACCACGAGCGCACTCTGGGCGAGCACCCGGCTCTCCGTCTGGCTGGAACGGCCCGGCACGTGCACGACCTGCACCCGGTCGCCCTTGACGAGGCCGGCCGGCGCCTGGCCGGGCTTGAGCGCGAGCCCCACCTTGGCCTTACCGGGGCCCAGCTCCTGGCTGGCCGTGACGCCCATGTCGTCGATGAACAGGGTGCCGGGCAGGATGGTGACCGCGGCGAAGCTGTCGAGCACCTTCTGCCGCTGGGACCAGCTGACGTAGTCGATGCCGGTGTCGGCGATCTGCACCTCTTCGATCGCCTGCTCGGTGAACGGCTGGCCCGCGCCGACCTGCTCGGTGATCCTGATCGCGGAGATCCGGTCTCCGCTGCGCATCACGAGCAGCGTCGTGGCCAGCGCCCCGCCCAGGATGAGGAGCACCGCGAGGGCCGCCAGGGCAGGCTTCCGCTCGCGGGGTGGGACGGGGAGCTTGCGCGAGGCCGGGCCGGACAACCCCGCCGTGTTGACGGCAGGGTTGACGGCAGGCTTTTCGCTGGTCCTCATGGGTGGGGGGCTCCCATTTGTGAAATGTCGAATTCACGCCATTATGTGCAACCGCGCGGCGAGGCGGGGCTGGAACGCGAGGAACCATGCTCGTTTCGCAGGTGGGGTGGTGTCAACTCGACCAAATCCATGCCTGTTTTTTCTAGCGAGTTGACGCGCATACTTTCTACGGCTATGAGTCACATCTTCAACATGTGCAGCACTGTTCACGGATGTTTCGCGATTTACGGGCTCCGGGGCCTTTTGATCGCTTGGCCCGGTCCCTGCCGTTTAGCTCCTCGATCGCCGCCATCTGGCCTCTGGCCTGTGGCTACGGGCACCCTACTCGCCGCCGCCGACGATCCTGCCACATGCCCACCGCTTTTCGGACCGCCCCATCGAGGCTTTCGTCCCCCGTACGACAGGGGAGCCGGACTTACCGGAACCGCCCCTCGGAGGGGCCTTTCGAAGGGGTCTACCTGCGGTTAAAAGCGGCAAATAGCATGCGCGCGTTCGGAGGCCACCGGCTTTTCCACAGCCTTTTCGGCGGCGGATCGGTTATCCACAACTCGCGGATTCCATGCCATTGCCGTCAACCAGCGGGCTTAACGTCGCTTCGGGCGCTACCTTGGCGCCCGAGTTCTGACCGAGGAGACGGCCCATGCGGATCATGCTCACCGTGCTCGGCGGGCAGGGCGACCGTGACGTCGTGATCGACGGTGACGACGGCGCCACGGTCGCCGGGGTGAGCGAGGCGCTCGGCGGTCAGGAGCCGCTCGCCAAGGTCGTCCGGCTGCCCGGAGCGCGAGCGCCCTATGGCATGTCGGCCTCCGGCGGCCCGTCCTCCGTGCCCGATCCGCGCCGTTCGGGATCCGGACGGGGCGATCCGGATGGCGGGGCGGCCGGGGATTCCATGACGCTGTGGCGCAACGGGCGGCCCCTTGACCCGCGTGCGCCGGCCACGGCGGTGCTGCGTGACGGCGACAAGGTGACGCTCGATCCCCGCCTGGCGAGGTCCACGATCACCGAGGAGCCGGGCGGAGTGGCCGAGGTGCGGGTCGTGGGCGGGCCTGCCGCCGGCGCCGTGCATCGCCTGGGGCTCGGGGTGCACGTCATCGGGTCCGATCCCATGTGCGCGGTCGCCGTGCCGGATCCGATGCTGGCCCCCGAGGCCGTCACCCTCCGCGTGACCCCTGACGCGATCACCATGGAGCCCGCGCGGCGGGCACCGCCTGAGCAGGCCCCACGGCTGAGGTTGAAGGGCCGGTGGGCCGCGGAGGTCGCCGAGCTCACCGCGCGGGTCGCCGAGCGGGAGGCGGCCGAGCTGTCCTCCGACTCCTGGCAGAGCCCCGAGCTGGACGCGCGGCCACTCACCGAGGCGGCCGACTGGCCCGAGCACGCGGTGCTGACCTGCGGATCATCCGTGTTCACCCTGACCGCGATCGAGCCGAGGGACGCCCACCTCGCGCCTCGCCCCGAGGGCGGCGTGGCCTACAACCGGCCGCCCCGGCTCAGCCGCACCGAGGGACAACGGGCGTTCAAGAAGCCGCAGGAGCCGCGGCGGGCCGAGGGGATGCGGCTGCAACTCCTGGCGGCGTTCCTGCCGGCGGTGGTGGGCGTGACGCTCGCCTACGTGCTGAACCAGTGGTATTTCCTGCTCTTCGCCCTGATGACCCCAGTGATCATGATCGGGCAGTGGTGGAGCGATCGCCGTCATGGCAAAAAGCAGCACCGGAAGGCGGCCAAGGAGTTCAAGGAGCGGCTGGAGGCCTACGAGGCGGCAGTCGAGCGGGCCAGGGCCGAGAACGAGCTGGAGCGCAGGGCCGACGCGCCTGATCCCGCCCAGGTGCTGCTCACCGCCACGGGGCCGCGCAGGCGGTTGTGGGAGCGCCGGATCCACGATCCCGACTCGCTCCGGCTCAGGGTCGGCCTGGCCGACCTGCCTGCCGGGCTGGAGCTCACCGAGGAGCAGAGCGGCGGCCCCATCGACCCGCCCATCTGCCGCGCCGTGCCCGTGGCGCTGGCCATGCGCAGGCTCGGCGTGGCCGGCGTCACCGGCCCGCGCGACGCGGCCGTCGGCCTGGCCGGCTGGCTGATCGGGCAGGCCGCGACCCTGCACAGCCCTCGCGACCTCGCCGTCGTGGTCCTGTCCGCGCACCCCGACGGTGAGCGCCGCTGGGGCTGGGTGCGATGGCTGCCGCACTGCGCGCCACGCGGCGGCGAAGACTGCGTGGCGCTGGTCGGCACCGACCCCGAGTCCGCCGCGCGCCGCGTCGCCGAGCTGGCCTCCCTCATCGACGAGCGCCAGAACACCGCGATCCCCGAGCTCGGCAAGATCCCCACCGGGTGGGACGACCTCGGCGGTCCCGAGGCACCCGCCTTCGCCACCTTCGACGAGCGCCCCTACGACGTGCTGGTCGTGCTCGACGGCGCCCAGGTCCTGCGCGGACTGCCCGGCATGCCGCAGGTGCTGCGTCAGGGCCCGCGCACGGGCGTCTTCACCCTGGCGCTCGACGACGACCAGCGGCTGTTGCCCGAGGAGTGCGCGACGGTCGCGGCGTGCGGGTCCGACGGGCTCGTCCACCTGCGGGGCGGCGGGCTCGACGTCATCGGGCCGGTCCTGGGCGATCTCGTCTCACCGTCGTGGTGCGACCGCCTGGCCAGGGCCCTCGCGCCGATCCGCGACGTGAGCCGCGACGATCCCTCGGGCAACCTGCCCGGCGCGGTCCGCCTGCTCGACCTGCTGGGCCTGCGCTCCCCCTCCGGCCAGGAGATCGCCGCCCGCTGGCACGAGCAGGGCTCGACCAAGGCCGTGATCGGTGTCGGCCCGGACGGCCGCTTCTCGGTCGACCTCGGCCTCGACGGCCCGCACGGGCTGATCGCCGGCACCACCGGAGCGGGCAAGTCCGAGCTGCTGCAGACCCTGATCTGCTCGCTCGCCGTGGCCAACCGTCCCGACCAGCTGACGTTCGTGCTGATCGACTACAAGGGCGGCGCCGCCTTCAAGGAGTGCGTACGACTGCCGCACACGGTCGGCATGGTCAGCGACCTCGACGGCCACCTGACGCAGCGGGCCCTCGACTCCCTCGCCGCCGAGGTCCGCCGCCGCGAGCGCCTGCTTCTGGCGGCCGGCGCCAAGGACATCGACGACTACACCGGTGACCCGCTGCCACGACTGGTGCTGATCATCGACGAGTTCGCCGCGCTGGTGGCCGAGTTGCCCGACTTCGTGGCCGGGCTCGTCGACATCGCCCGCCGGGGCCGCTCGCTGGGCATCCACCTCATCCTGGCCACCCAGCGCCCGGCAGGTGTGGTGACGGCCGACATCCAGGCCAACACCTCGCTGCGGATCGCGCTCAGGGTCACCGAACCCATGGAGTCGACGGACGTCATCGACCTGCCGGACGCGGCCCACATCTCCAAGTCGACGCCCGGCCGCTGCTACGTGAAGTCCGGCGTGGGCGCCGCGACGGCCGTCCAGACGGCACGAGTAGGCGGTCGCAGCCCCCTGCCCGCCTCCGCGCCCCGGCCCGGTCCTTCAGCCGGAATCGGCCCTTCGGGGGATGGCTCCTCCACGGGTGGTTCCTCCACGGGTGGTTCCTCCGTGGACGGCACCTCCAGCGGTGGTTCCTCGTGCGGTGGTTCCTCAGGCAGTGGATCCTCGGGCAGCGGTTCCTCAGGCAGCATCAGGAGAGGACCTCTCGGGAGTGACGTTCCAGGAAGCGGAGTGGCCAGAGGCGGCCTCTCCGAAGGCAGCCCCTCTGGAAGTGGTCCGGGCCTTCCGGGAGGCAGCCCCTCTGCTAGTGGTCCGGGCCTTCCGGGAGGCAGCCCCTCTGGGAGTGGTCGCAGAAGGCTGTCTCCCTACCGGGACGGCACTCCCGGCCAGCGACCCGTCACCGGGCTCCACGCGGCTTCACCCACTCTCCGCACTGCACCTGGCCCACGAGAGGGCGGGCATGCGACAGGGAGCCTTCCCGGGGTCGGGAGGCCGGGTGGCGTGATCGGGATCGGGAGAGGCGCCGGGGACAGCGGGCCGGTGCGGGTGGTCGAGGTCAACTGGCGGTCGCTGGGCCGGGCGCTGCCCGCGCCGCCGGAGCCCACGGAGGAGTCGGCGGTCACCGACCTGTCGATCCTGGCCGACGCGGTCATCGAAGCCACCCGGCTGACCGGCGTACGGCAGCAGCCGAGTCCGTGGCTGGAGCCGCTCCCCACGCGGTTCGTCCTCGACGAGGTGTTCGGCGAGAACGGGGCGCGGGCCGGATCGGGGAAGGGGTCGCTCACAGGGCCGGGGTCACTCACGGGGCCCCGCTGGCTCGGGCCGGACGCGTGGCCCGCGCGAGGCTCGGAAGGATTCGGCGACGGCACCTCCACCGACCAGGGAACGTTCGGCGAGGTGCGGCCGCTGGCGTTCGGGGTCACGGACCGGCCGTGGGCGCAGGACCGGCGCCCGCTCGCGCTGGATCTGAGCCACGGCGGCCACCTCCTCATCGCCGGCGCGGCACGCAGCGGAAGGTCCACGGCGCTGCGCACGATCGCGGGCGCGATCGCCGCCCAGGCCTCTCCCGCCGACGTGCACATCCACGCGATCGACTGCGGCTCGGGCGCGCTGCTGCCCCTCGTGGCGATGCCGCACTGCGGCGCTGTCGTGACTCGCGACCAACTCGACCGCGTCGAACGTCTCCTCTCCCGGTTGAGGGCCGAGGTAGGCCGCCGCCAGCAGTTGCTGGCCGAGGCCGGCCACGCCTCACTGGCCGAATACCGCCAGGCCGGGCATCGCCTGCCGTGGCTGGTGTTCATGCTCGACCGCTGGGAGGGGTTCGTCGCGGCGTTCGAGGGCTACGACTACGGGCGGCTGCCCGAGGCGTTGCTGCAGTTGCTGCGGGAGGGCCCGGCGGTGGGGTTGCGTGCGGTCGTCACCGGCGACCGTTCGAGCCTGATGGGCCAGGTGTCCACGGTGTTCGACGACCGGCTGATCCTCCGTCTGGCGGATCCGTCCGACTACGGCTTGGCCGGGCTGCCCATCAAAGGGCTCCCGGCCTCCATGCCACCCGGCCGGGCCCTGTCGTTGGGTGAGCACGGCATCGTGGAGCACCAGATCGCCCTGCTCTCCAGCGACCCCTCGGGACCCGCCCAGGTGGCCGCCCTGCAGTCCCTGTCCCGCACCCTCACCTCCGGCTCCCGGCAGCGGGAAGAAGAGCGGCCGCTGCGGGTGGACGCGCTGCCGGTGCGGATCACCGCGAGCCAGACGTTCGACCTCGTGCCCGGTTTCCAGCCGCCCTCCCCGCTCTGGGCGCTGATCGGCGCGGGAGGTGACGCGCTGACGCCCCAGGGGATCGACCTGCTCGCCCAGGGGCCAGGCGCGGTGATCGCCGGGCCCGCGCGCTCGGGACGCTCCTCAACGCTGCTCACCGCGGCGAAGTCGTTGATCTCGTCCGGCACACCTGTCATCGCCGTAGCCCCCAGGCGCAGCCCGCTCAGGACTCTGGACGGGACGCTCGCCGTGCTGGACGGCAACAGTGACCAGCTCCAGGGTCTGGTCACCGGGCTGGAGCGCTACGTGGTGCTGGTGGACGACGCCGAGCTCGTCAACCCCGACTCACCGCTCGGGATGGCGCTGGACGAGGTGCTCCGATCGGGAAGGGACGGCGAGCACGGGCTGATCATCGCCGGGACCACAGGTGACCTGGCCACATCCTTCCGGGGCTTCACGGCTGAGACGCGTAAGGCTCGGACGGGCTTACTGCTGTCCGTGCAGAGTCCCTCCGACGGAGACCTGTTCACGATCCGGCTCCCGCGCGGCGCCGTCGGCGGGCCCCCAGGACGCGGCCTCCTCGTCACCGCGGGCGCCACCCTGCCGGTGCAGGCCGCCCTCCCCGACACGAGCACCTGACGACGCTAGACGCGGCCTCCTCGTCACCGCGGGCGCCCCTGCCGGTGCACACCGCCTCCCAGCGTGAGCGTCTGGCGACGCTAGTCGCCCTATCAGGCGCCAACGGGGCAGCCACAGTGCCTCACAGAGGGGGTGCTGCGTGGAGGTGGGTACGTGGGCTCGTCCCCGGTACGGCCACGGGTCTCAACATGGGGGCCGAGGCAGGGGCTCGTAACGCGGGAGCCCGCACTGGGAGCCCGACGCGGGGAGTGGCTATTGAGCGGACTGGAAGGATGACGACCGGCACCCGGGCCGATCGTCAGGCCGTGACCGGCGCCGGGTGGGCGTCAACGGATGGTGTCGTCGACGACTTCCTTGGCGGGGCCGCCCCACACGTCGTCGTCCTCGACGAGCCAGGTGGACGACTCGCTCGTGCGTTCCTCGCCGCCACCCGCGCCCATGCCGCCCATGGGCATGAAAGGCATGCCCATGCCGTTCATGCCGGTCATGTTGCCTCCGGCTCGGAGGCTAGTGGAACCGTTCATGTTCACGGGGAGGTTCGTGCCGACGTTCGTGCCGGTGCCTGGGATGCCTCCGCCCGGGACCGCGGTCGCCGAAGGGTTGCCCGCGGGCAAGATGGTGGTGGGCGAAGTCGAGGAGTTGGGGCCGATAGTGGAAATCGGCGCGGTGTCCAGCTTCGGCGGCTGGTAGTCGGACAGACCGGTCGACCGTGGGTCGGTGCCGTTGGGATTCGCGCTGCCGTTGGTGCCGTCGGGGTTCAGGGAGGCCGGGTCGATCCCAGGCTGATCGGTGCCAGGGATGTTTCCGTTCACGTTGTCGGTGTTCCCTGGCCCGTTGCCGTTCGGGTCGGTCACGTTGGGGTTCGTGGCGTTCGGGTCCGTGGCGTTCGGGTCCGTGGCGTTCGGGTCCGTGGCATTGGGGTCCGTGGCATTGGGGTCCGTGACGTTCGGATTCGTAACGCTCGGATTGTTGCCGTTCGGGTTGTTGTCGTAGGGGTTCGGGTTGTTGCCGTTCGGGTTGTTGCCGTAGGGGTTGGTGTCCTGGGGGCCGTTTTTCGGGTACTTGGGCGTGTCGCCGAGGTCGACCGGCTTGTAGGTGGGAGTTGGAAGAGCGGGAGCCGTGATGCTGGGCAGGTTCTTCTCAACCGTGTCGGGGATCTGCTGGTGGATCTTGGCGAGGTCGTTGGTGAACGCCCTCAGGTGCTGTCCAGCCAACTCGTCCTGCGAGCCCCACTCGACGCCCTTGTCAATGGTCTTGAACCAACCCGGCGTGGAATCGTCCCACGACCCCGACCACTCCTGGCTCCAGGCAAAGCTGTTGCTGTTCACGAAGTCCTGATGCTCGCGGATCGTGTCGCTCAGCGACGCAAGGGGCTTGCTCATCTTCTCGAGACCGTCGGACAGGTTGACGATGGTGTCGTGGAGCAGCCGTAGCGCCTTCTGCGCCTCGACGGACGCCTTCCCCTCCCAGATCTTGCCCAGTTCGACGCTTACCTTGTCGATCTCTTCAAGGGTCTTGACCAGCCTGGCGGACGCATCCTTGTAGGACGTGGAGGCCGTCTCCGTGGCTACGGGATCGAGCGCCTTGATGAAGTTCTTGATCTCGGCGACGCTTCTGCCGTCATCGTCGAGGTCGCCATTCATGCACTGCTTTTTGATCCAATGAGTCTGCTTGTCAGCCATGGGGCCTACACGCCTCCTCTCGGGAGGTTGGCGTTGTTGACGCCTGTGTAGTTACCGCCACCGGCGCGTACGAGCTCAATCGCGATGCGGAACTTCTCGTTGACCTGTCCGTAGATCTTGGTGAACTCTTCGTGTCCCTCCTGCACGGTGCGGACGAACGATCGCCCCGCGTCCCACCGTGCGATGGACATCACCTGATTTTCGAGACCGGAGAGATCGCCCCTGCCCTGTAGCTTCGACAGCGAGCCGGTGCCGGCCCCCGCCAGCTCGTCCAGCTCATCTTGAAGGCGCTGCGCCAGCTGGTCGAACTTGGTCTTCGGATCCTCCGGGTATTTGACACCGTCTCGTTCCGCGTCCAGTCCGGGCCAGCTCTTCCCGCAGGACTGGTGGTCCCCAGCAGCCACGACATCCTCCCGTCAGTAATGATCGTCACTTTACTGCCAGCATCACCACGTCGTACAGAAGATGACATATCCCCCGTGCTCCACATGCGTACCATGTCCCCGGAAGCTTGATCGGGATGGAGTGGCATGCAGACCCGTAAGGACCTTTATCAGGCGCATCGGCTGATGATGCAGCGCCTGGGCATGGCGTTGCTGCAGGCCGAGCCCGATGTGCCCGAGTCGCCGATGCGGCGGCACACGGTGGCGCTGTTCTGCGGGCTGATCATCGCCGCGCTGATCACAGCCGGGTTCGGCATCTGGGGGCTGCTCAAGCCCGGGAACGCGACGAAGCTCACCGATCCCGGGCAGCTGCTCGTGGAGGAGGAGAGCGGGGCGAAGTACGTCTACAGCGAGCAGGACAACAAGCTGCTGCCGGTCGCCAACTACGTCTCCGCGCGGCTGCTGCTCGACGCCTCCGACGTCAAGGTGCGCAACGTGTCCGCCGCCTCGCTGGCGGGCTTCGCCCGGGGACCGTACGTGGGCATCGCCGGGGCGCCCGACTCACTGCCCGCCAAGGAGAAGCTGGTCAAGGCACCCTGGTCGGTCTGCGTGGGTCAGACAGCCGACGCGTCCGGAGTGATCCAGACGTACGTAACGCTGGTGGGCGGCATCGACGTCGGCGGCGCTCCGGTCGGGAACGGCGCGATGGTCGTCACCGACGAGCAGCAGCAGGGCTGGGTGATCTGGTCCGACCAGAAGATGAAGGTCGGGCCTGAGGGCATCAACGCGCTCGGCGCCACCGTGATCAGAAAGGTGCCGGCCGCCTGGATCAACGCCATCCCGACCGGGCGCGACTTCCGCGGGCCGTCCATCCCCAACCGGGGCAAGGTGGTGCGGGGGCCGACCGGGAAGGCGGCACGCGTCGGTCAGATCTTCATGACGCCAGGCATCGCCGGCAGCGCGGACCGGTGGTACGTGCTCGCCCAGGACGGCCTCGCGCCGATCACGGTCACGCAGGCCACACTGATCCGCAACGACCCGGCCAGCAAGAGGGCGTACGGGCGCCGGCCGGTCGTGCCGATCGAGATCGACGCCGCGACCGCCAACTCGGTCCCGTCCAAGCTGCAACTCCTTGGCGGTGGGCTGCCCTCAACGATGCCGAAGGTGATCACGCCCTCGACGGAGGCCCCGCTGTGCGCCGTATACGCGGAGACGCAGAAGGGCTCGACGCGCGCCAAGATCACCAGCGGCGGCAGGATCGCGATTCCGATCCCCGCCACGACCGGCAACCAGGAGCACTTCGACCAGATCCTGCTACCGCCCGGCGGGGCCGCGATGGCGGGGCTGCTGCCGGGCGACGGGCAGTTGTCGGCGATCAACACCTACTACCTGGTCAGCGACCAGAACCGGCTCTATCCCCTGATGTCGGGGGCGCAACTGGAGACCTTCGGGTACGACACCTCGTCCGTCGCGCCACTCCCTGCCCAACTGCTGCACATGATTCCGCAGGGACCGCGGCTCGACCCGGCAGCCGCGCGCACCCCGGTGAAGATCAACGGCTAGCCGGGCCAGCGCCCGGAGCCGTGAAACGGCCCCGGGGCAGCATGATGAGAAGGTGCGCTGGAACCTGAGCCGGTGGTCTCGGTATATCCACACCGGACAGGTTCCCATTCCAGATCTGCCTGGAATGAGCAAAGGTCCGACACCCGATTGTGGTCGCGTTTACCGGAGTAAACGCGACCCCCGCGCAATGTTCCTTGACCCCGACCTATGGCGACGGCCGACGCGGCGCTCGCATCGCAAGCAGAGAAACGAGGCGTCTTAGGTGAGCTTGGGGGTATCCATGACCGGAGTAAGTGCTCCAGATTTTGGATCATTGGTGAGCTTGGCGCCTTGGTAGTGCATTCCGGCTTGCAGACCTTGGAACTTCATCCCCATCTGAGCGGTCAGCGACTGGATGCCGAAAACGATCATAACCGCCGCCATACCGAACTTCAGCATGTGCTTACCCAGTCCCATGATGCTGGTCCGAAGAGCCTGCAGGGTGGCCTGGATCGCCGCGGGGACAGTGGCGAAGGTCAATGGATTCGTATTGCTCAAGATCTGAAGCGTTACCAGCCCCATCATGGCCGTTCCAACTGTGAGCACGAACCATGAGAGACGGTCGTACCATTTCGCACTGCTACCGAGCACGTTACCCAACTCGGTACGCTGCTGAGCAAGCTCCACGGTTTGCGTAACGAACTGCTTGAGTATCTGTTTGACTGTCTCAGCCGTTCCGCCCTCCCAGTTGGCCACCTCTGTCAGGCGCCGATTCAGGTCGTTCACCGATTCCTGAAGGGCGTCGAGCTCACCGTTATTCTGCCACTTGTCTTTTGCATCGGCCATCGTTCCCGGGTTGGCCACAAGGGTCCAGAGAATTGCCGCGATGGCAGCAGCCGCAGGCCCGAGCACCGCCGCGCTGGCAGCGGCCAAAGTCGCCCCGGTAATGAAACGTTCTCGACCACCAACGTCCATGTCAGAAGTCCTCGTGCTTGAGGACCGCTGGCGCTACGTCCTCGTCCGTCTCCCAGTCCTCTTCGTCCCCGCGTAGCAGGTCGGAGCCGGAACCGTCCTTCTCTCTCTCCCCTTGCCCGGCACCCATGGGCGCCATCGGCATGAAAGGCATACCTCCCGGGCCGCCGAGGCCGTTCGCTGCCCCCTTGGCGAGAGCAGGAACCTGATTGCCGGGCCCCAATCCGCCGACACCGGTGCCAGTGCCAGAGCCCGTTCCGGTGACGGTGCCGGTGCCTGGCGAACCGGTGGTGAAGCGCGCCGGGTCCATCGAAGTGGCGCCCTCTGGCAGGCGGGGTTGCTGGATCGACGGCATGGTGGATGGATCGTAGCCGGCAAGGCCCGTCTTCGTAGGATCGGGAAGATTGGGATTGGCGAGATTCGGATCCGTGAGCTTGGGATCGTTGGGGTTCAGATTCGCGAGATCAGGATTCTTGAGGTTCTGATTCGCGAGATCGGGATTCGCAAGGCTCGGATCAGTCAGCCCGGAGCCGGGCAATCCGGAGTTCGGCAGACCAGAACCCGGCAAGCCGGAGTTCGGCAGATCGGTATTCGGCAAATCAGTGTTGGGCAGATCGGTATTCGGCAATTGGTAGTTGGGCAGGTTGGTGTTCGGCAGGCTGGTGTTCGGAAAATTGGTGTTCGGCAGGCTGGTGTTGGGCAGATTGGTGCTCGGAAAATTGGTGTTCGGCAGATTATTGATAGGCGAGTCGTCGTCCGACTTCGTGTACCTGCGATCCGCTTCGACGAACGCGGTCCGCCAGGAGTCCAGGACGTCCTGGGCTACCTTCAACACCTTGGCGTGCTCGTTACGTGCGTCAGTGTGCTTGCCGTTCAACTGCATCAAGTACAAGCCGTAGCCGGGCCACGCGAGGTCGGTGCCGTTGGTTCTTCCCAAAACGTTGTTGACCCGATCGCCGTCCAATTCGAGGGTCTTGCTGGTTTTATCTATCTCGCCTTTTTTGAACTTCACCCCGGACGACGGCGTGTAGTTCACCCCGATTGGCAGATCTCCGTTGGAGTACGGATATTCGTTACCCATCGCTCACCCCTAACCAGCAGGACGCCTCGATCAACCGATGCGTGGTTCGGTCACCGTATGAACCGTAGTCCAGATGTCACGCTCTTCGGTCAGGTTCGTCCCGACTTCTGTGCCCTCTCCCGACGTGCCGAGGCCCATGCCGCCCATCGGCATGAACGGCATCATTCCGGTGCCGACTCCCAAGGACCTCGCGGAGCCCGCAGGGCCGCCGCCAGGCGCTCCACCGATGGTCCCCGGGCCACCGAGGACCGACGGAACACCGGGCGAGTTGCCGGTCGTCACGGGGGTCAGCGTGGTGGCATTCGGAGTGCCCGTGAAGGGGGCACCTGTGTACGGGGAGCCGGTCGGGGTGCCCGTGAACGGGGTGCTCGTGAACGGGCTGGCCGTGGTCGTCTGCGGAGAGAAGTTCGCCACCTCGGTGAGCCGAGGGTCCTCTTTGCCGAGCACGGAAGGCACGGTGCCGTCGGTGAGACCGGTCTGCCGCTGGGTGCTGAGCGGGTCCGACCCGGTACCTTCCGTGACATTGGGATCTGTGGTGTTAGAGCCCGTGCCGTTCGGATCGCCGCCGTTGGTTCCCGTCGGGTCTGTGCCGTTGGGGTTCGAGCCATTGGGGTTCGAGTCGCTGGGATTGGAGTTCGGGTCGCTGCCACTGGACCCGTTGTTGCCGCCATCCGAGCCGGGCGAGAGCTGGTCTCCGGAGCCCGGAGACCCGGTGTCTCCTGAATTCGCCGAGAGATTGGACAGGACGACGGACTGCTGCTGGCCCGGCCCGCCGCCCTCGCCAGGGATCGCCACGGTGGGCAGCTCGTACGAGACGGTCATCGGGACGCTGACCTCGAGGATCTCGACGATCTTCTCGTTCAGCTCGCGCATCGCCTTCTGCGCCGCGGCGTCCTCGGCCGCCTTCTTCTGGAGGTACTGGGCCTCGACGTTCGCCTGCGCTTGACTGGTGCCCTCTACGTCGGGCGGCGGCGCGGGAGTGGCGATGCTCTGGACCTTGCTCAAGGTTACGGGCAACTGCTTGGCGTAGCTTCCGAGGGCTTCGTCCATCTGCTTCAGCTTGCTGGACAGCTCAAGGCCGCTGGCATGCATCAGCTGCATGGCCTTCTGCACCTGGGCCGCGGTCGGGCCCTTCCAGACCTTGGCGAGTTGGCCGGCGTGCTCGGTCAGCGCGTTGACGGCCCGGTCGACCGCCTTGGACGCGTTCTGGTAGGCGGATCCGGCGTCGTCGATCTCCCCCGGCTTGGTGTTGGTGAGGAGTCGCTCGATCTCTTTCCTCGGGGCTTTGACCGTCTCCCCTTGGGGGGTCGCCTCGAAGGAGCGAATGACGAGAACCTTACGCTCGCTACCCACGGTGCCCTTCCTCAGACCTCACTGCCGCCCTCGTTCTTGATGTTCGTGCCGGCGTACACGTCAGCGTTCGCCTCAATGGCCATGACCACGCGGTCATAGGCATTGATGAAGTCGGTGTAGGCCTGGAGGAACTTCGTGCCGGCGCTGTTCTCCCCGATGGTCTTGGTGAACGCCTGAGCGTCGTTCCACTGGCCCACCTGAGCCTCGGACAGCTGGGTGTCGCTCTGGAGCTGTCCAGCCTGCTTGTCGAGGCCCTTCACGGCCGCCAGCTCGCGTGCGACCGCGCGCATCTGACTGACTGAATACTGCACCGGCTCGCCGCCGTCGAGCCCTGGCCACTTCGGGTCAAGGACGAGCGGATCCTCGCCGCCTTCTATAGCATCCTTCTGCGTCATCTCGCCCCGTTAAAGACGTTGGCTCGGCCACCGCTCTCAGGCGATGACCGAGTCAGTGGGTTCGGTCTAGCTCTCCCACAGGCGGCGGTTGTAGTCCTCCGCCTGCTTGTAGTTCTGGTTGGCCAGCCCGACCGCTTGGGCGGCTTGGGCCAGCTGGTTGCCCATTTCCTTCTCCTGGGTGTCCCAGTAGGCGCGGTGCTTGTCGAAGAAGGACTTCGCTCCCTGGCCGTTATCGTCCACCCAGTGCTCCTGCAGCTCTCGCTGGATGTCGGCGTAGAGCTGGTCGGTGATCCGGTCGAGCTCGGTCACCACCTTGAGCAGGCCTTCCTGCGCGGCCTGCATCTGGACGAAGTTGACCTTCGTGAAGTCGTGCACGCGACCATCGGCCACAGCGATCTCCCTTGGTGCTGGTTGAAGAAGGTACGGGGCCTAGGCCCTCACGTTGATGAGCGCGTCGACCGAGTTCGTGTTGCTCTCGATGCCACCGAGGCCGATGTTGTGCGAGTCGGCTTCGGCCGCAGCGTAAGCCCCGGCACCCACGTTGAGGTGGTCGTAGATTTTCTCGAGGTCCTGGATGATCCGCTTGCAGATCACGTCCCAGGTGTCCATGTGCTGCTTGTACTTGACAGCGGCGGTGCCTTCCCACCCGGAGGCCACGCCAGAGGCGGCGAGCTCCTGCACGGTGGTGGCGACTCCCTTACGCAGACCTTCGATGTTCTGGGCAGCGACCTCGACGTACCCTGCTGCCGTCTTCAACTGGGCCGGGCTGGCGCCATAAAGTGCCACAGCGTTTCCTCTCCCGAGTTCTGAGCCTGTGCTTCCCCCGCGTCAAGCTCAACGCAACGGAGGGCATGATCGGCACGTATGCCATCAAAGGACACGGTAACCATCATTGGCAACATGACTAACAAGTACGTAGATCACTTCTAGATAACAGATCAACGACTTTCCGGGAAACATGCAGGTAGATCGCCTGGCGCTGGTTGACCGACTGTGGGGAATCCGAGTTGACGGATTCCTCCGGTTTGCCTTGGCACGGTGTCATCGCCCATGGTTGGTCTAGCGTTTGCGATCAACGTGGGGCGAGGGAGATCGCGGTGAGTGAGCAGAGCGTCGACAGTCTGATCAACTGGGGCACGACCGTCGGCCCGGCCCAGTCCGAGGTGGCCATGACCGGCTCGCCCAGCGAGATCCTGGCCGACCAGGTCGTGATCTTGGATCCGGCCGCCCTGCGCGACTCCCAGACCACCGATCTCCCCGCTCAGCGTGTGGACGAGTCGGCGAACGATGACGACGCGGATGACCAGCCCGGCAACCCGAAGACCACGGACGACGAGTCGGCCACGGATGATCAGGACCAATCCGCCGAGCAGGACACCGACCCGAACAAGACCGACCAGAACAAGACCGACGAGAACAAGACCGACGAGAACGACACCGACGAGCCGACCGACCCTGACAGCACCGGGGCACCGGCCGATCCCACCGACTCCGAAAACCCCGCCACCGGCGAGCCGACCGACCCCGCTTCTCAAGACCCCGCCGACCCGAGCGGTCCACCCGACTCCGCCTCAGACCCGGCCAACGCGGACGTCCCGTCCGCCCCCGAAGACTCCGCCACCGGCGATCCGACCAACCCTGGCGGCCCCGGCTCTGGAGATCCCGCCTCTCCGGGCGGCCCCGGCTCTGGGGATCCCGCTTCCGGAGACCCCACCAGCCCTGGCGGTCCTGGCTCGGGAGATCCCGCCAGCCCCGGCGATCCGGCCATCCCATCGGTCCCGACCGATCCCGGAAAGCCCGAGGATCCCACCGCTGGAAACCCCTTGGTGCCGGGTTCCGACCCCGCGAATCAAGTGCCTGACGTCGGCAAGCCGAAAGACGATCCCGCCAGCTCGGATTCGCCGGCGGTGCCCGGAGGCGGCAACGGCGGAGGCAACCCCGGCAGCGGGTCGCCCACCTCCCCCACGGGACCCGGCACCGGCAACCAAGGGGGCAACAACGGGCCCGACAAAGGGGCCAACAACGGCGACAACCAGGACAAAACGGCCAACAGTGCGGACATCAACAATGTCGCCTACATCATCATCAACCAGGTCACACCCCGCATCTCCAATGCCTTGGATTCCGCCACCGACAACCACGCCAGCGGCATGGCCTTCGGCGTAGCCGGCCTCCCTCTCGGCCTCAGCAACAACCGCACCAGCGACGCCCACGCCGCCTATCTGAGCCACGGTGTCACCCTGCTCCAAACGTGGGATACAAAGCTCAAAACGACCTCAGCCGTCTGGGAAAAAGCGGACGACAAGAGCACGGGCTAAGGACTGAATGCCGATGGACAACGCCTTCCTGCTGTACGGATCCGCCATCGCGGCCAGTTCCTTCGCCGCCACGCTCGTCCCAGGGCCTGCGACCTGGGCGATCCCCGTCACTATCGGCGTGCTCGCCAACAGCCCCGACGCGCAGTCGAGACTGGCCTCCAACTGGGGCACCTCCGCCAAGGAGCTGACAGCGGCCCACCAGGCGTTGGCCAAGACCAAGAGGGCCGGTTACCCCCAGGAATGGAGCGCCGGTGACAGGGAGGCATTCGAAAAGCGGGTGGACACCCTCATGGACCAGGTCACCAAGGCCAAGGACATCGTCGACGGCGCGAGCCAGACCATGAGGCTCTCGTCCACGGCGTCACAGGTCTGCGCCTACGTCTGCATGGCGGCGGCCGGCGTCATGCTCACCGCCGCCTATGCCGCCTCCATGTCAGCCACGGCGGGGCCGGCCGGCCTGATGGGCGGCCAGATGGCAGCGCGGTTCACCGCGTCCAAGGTGCTCACAGCGGTGAGCGGTGTGCTGCGCAAACAAAGCGCCATGTACGGCACGGCAGCCGGCATCCTGGTGCTCGGTGCCAGCTGGCACGGGCTGCAGTTGTACAACCTGAAGAGTCAGATCAGCAGCCCCGAAGGCGGCAAGCCGGACTTCAAGCAGGTGAGCCTCGAATGGAAGTAGGCGACGGTCAGAGGTCGAGTCGGCGGCGGATGCGGTCCAGCTCGCCCATCACGTCCTCGAAGGTCCGGTTGTAGGCCGCCTCGGCGCTCCTGACCTGGCTCAGCGCTCCCTCGGGATCGTTGACGAACCGCATGGGGTTGTCCTCCTCGCCGAAGACCTTCACCATCGCCTCGCTGATCTGCCGCTGCAGATCGTCCGAGGCCTCTCGGATGACCTCCTTGACCTTCTCCGAGAGTTCGGCCGAGCCCAGGCGCATCGCCTTGGGATGGAGTTCGAGCTCCCGCAGCCCCTCCCTGGCGAACTCGACCGTGACCAGGCCGTCCTCGTCCTCCGCCCGGCCGACCAGGCCCGCGATGGTCTTCTCGAGCTCTTCGACACGGGCGAACTGCCCGTCGGCGGTCTTGATGAGTTTCTCGATATCGATGTTCGCGAAATCCCCGAATTCCTGCACCGGCTGCTCCGTCCTGGCGGGATGAACGCCCAGCAAAGTAGCGCTCCGGGATCACATGCGCAATCCGGGAGACGTGCGCGGGTTCAATTCGTTCATCAGCTCCTCTGTGGCCGCCGCGGCGGCTTCCTCCGCGGCGCTGATGGCCGCCAGGATCGCGTCGGCGAGGCCCGTGGCGTCCAGTCGCCTTCTGCTCAACGGGCTGATCTCCAGGCTCACCAGGGCGCCCAGCGGGTCGGTTGCGGCCGTGATCCGGCCGTCGTCGGCCCGGCCGGTGAACTCCCGGGCGGTCCACTCCTCCACCAGCGTCTCGGCCCGCTCGGCGGCGGCCACCAGCTCGTCCAGCCTGGCCTGCGCGTCCCTGATCTCTTCCACGGTTCAATCCCCTCGCAGCACGTTCCGGACATGGGAGTCCAGCGGGTCATCACCGGACGTGGGTCCCGCCAGTCCCCCGGTCACCTCCGTCAGGCGCTCGCCCATCGCGAGGTGGGCCGCGACGATCGCCGCGCGGACCGCCTCGGCCAGCTCGACGTGGTCGAGGTCGCGCAGGCCGCGGGGATCGATGGAGAGCCCGACCAGGCGGCCGACGCCGGACACCTCGGCGCGTACGACCCCTGTCGAGTCGGTGCCTTCGAGCCTGACCTCTCTCATCTCCTCCAGCGCGCCGGTCAGCGAACCGAGCCAGGACTCCACCTCGCGCAGCAGGCCCGGCAGGTCGCCTTCGCCACCCTGGCCGAAGGCGGTGACCTCCTTCATGCCGGGATCCAGTTGTCGTCGATCTGGCCCGGAGCCTCGATCGAAGGAGAGAGATGGAGGTCGCGTGGCCCCAGATCCGGGTTGCCGGACCGGTAGAAAGCGCCCTTGAGATCGTTGAGCTTCAGCTCCAGCTTGTTGAGGTCGCCCTCGTAGGAGTTGTAGACGTCGGCGAACTGCTTGACGAGGTTGCCGACCGCGCTCATGAACAGGCCGACCTGCGTCATCAGGGCGACCCTGCCGATCGGGTGAGCGCTCGACGCCGTCAGCGCCCTGAGGACCGGGGCCGAGGTGGCGTACAGGCCGAACACCGACAGGTCGTACTCGAGGACCTCCTTGTACTGGCTCTGCATGGTGCCGCTCATCTCATCGGAGATCTTGCCGAGCTGGCCGTACAGGACGTTGACGTTGAACCGGATGTACGTCTGGAGCATCCGGACCGCGTGGCCCTTCCAGTGCGGCGCGATCTCGTCGAAGTAGGAGCGCCACAGGTCCGACCTGCTTCCCTCCAGGAGCCCGGACATCTCCTTCCACCGTTCGCGGCGGTCGTGGAACAGGAACGGGTTGCCCAGGTTGAGCGTGGCCGCCACGTCCAGGGCCAGCGCGGCGACGCCGATCCCGGACATCGCCATCGCGAGCCTGCTGGTCTGGCGTAGCGGGTTCAGCCGGCCGATCAGCCGCTGGTAGAAGCCGGGGTCGGTACGTGGAGGCGAGACGGTTACGGTCCGCTGGACGGTGCCGCCGGCGTTGGCGAGGTGAAGTTGCCGGGGGCCGGACGGCGCCGGGGTCCGGCCGGGCACGATCAGCTTCGACGGCTCGTTCGAGGGCATGGACATCGCGATCCTCAGACGGTCTGGACGGCGTTGGCCGTTTCGGCCGCGTGGTAGTTGTCCGCCGCTCTTGACACCTTGCCGCTGTCGGCCCTGAGCACGTCGACGAGGACGCCGGCGCTGTCTCGCCAGGTGTCGGCGATGGTGTTGAAGCGGCCGACGAACGGCAGGCCGATGATGGGGACCCCGGCCAGGGGGACCAGGTTCCAGCCGTCGAAGCGGGGCGCGCTCTGTTTGACGACGTCGACGCCGTCGGCCGAGGTGCCCATGGTGCCGGCGAAGCTCTTCAGGTAGGTCGTGTGGACGCCGTAGCCGCCCGTGCCGGTGCTTCCGGGGCGATCAGGGTCGACCGGGCGGTTGACCGGCTTGGCGGTCACCTGCGTGGCCCCCTGCGGCCGGAGGCTCGGCGCGAGACACACCGGGGGCGGGCAGGCGGGTGTGTGCGGGCACGGACTCACCACCGGCGATGTGCTCGGCCGCGCGGCGGAGGACGGTGTGAGGGACGGGCCCGCCATGGGATCTGAGTGCGACACCCGATCTTTCTACCGTCGATCTCCGTCGGCAACCATGATCAATTTTGTGTTTCCGCAGGTGACGCGGGAATCTTCAGCGCGACTTCACGTCCACGTCACCGGCCGCACCCTCTGTGGCCATCCGCCGGCTCACCCGGACAGGCCGCGTACCCAGGTGTAGACCTCGAGCACGCCGAGCGCGAGCGGGAACAGCGCGGCGACCAGCATCAGGTCGACGATGTCCCCCGCGCGTCCCCAGAACGGGGACGGCTTGCCCGACGGAAGCCAGACGCCGAGGCCCATCGAGATCAGCGCGGCCCACAGCAGCCCGATCACCAGCACGGCGGCCATGACGCCACCGCTGCCCGCGCTCAGCGAGATCGCCAGCATGGCCAGTCCGGCCATACCGGACAGGACGAGCCACAGCCGCTGCCCCACCCCGGCGAACACCCGGGCCCGCAGGATGACCGTCAGCGACAGGACGACGCTCATGGTCAGGGACATCCAGTGGCCGTCGAGCACGAGGAAGAAGTGTGTCGCGACGGTGACCAGCGAGATCCCGACGACCATGCCGGTGCCGTACCTTCTGGCCTGGACGGTGCGTTCCTTGATCTCGGGGGCGTCCAGCAGCTGGTTGTCGTTGCGCAACTCCTCGGCGGTCGTGGGCATCGCGGGCAGTGGCAGCCGGGCGATGCGGAAGGCGAGGGTCGGGATGAGCGGGCTGAGCGCCAGCAGGACGGTGACGGTGACCGCGGCGACCCCGGCGGGGGGAGGGCCGAAGACCATCACGACGGCCGTGCCCGCCGCGCCGGCGACGGAGGCGATGGCCGTGCCGAGGAAGCCCACCACCCCGTCGGAGATCAACGTGCCCGCGAACGTGGCCACGAGCGCCGTACAGGCCAGCGCGGCCAGCAGGCTGGGCGCGCCCGGGTCGAGCACGTTCACGGCGCTGGTGGGCGCGAGCAGCCCGCCCAGGAAGCCGTACGGCAGGGCCGCGTAGCCGGCCGGCACACCCGCCGAGGAGTCGCCCACGGCCCTGGACATGATGGCCCCGGTGATGATCAGCAGCAGGGCGAGAGCGCCCGACACGATGGCGGTCACCGTCCATGGCGGCCCCGCCAGCACCAGGGCCAGCGGTCCCACGCAGAGCAGTGCCGCGGCGGCGCCCAGGCCCAGCCGGCGCGTGTGTCCCTCACCCCAGGTGCCGGCCCGTTCCTTGACGCCCGTGGCGACCAGGTCCGCGACGTCGTCGTACAGGGCGGGCGGCAGCGCGAGCTCGCGCGGACGGAGGTAGAGCACCTCGCCGTCGAGCACGCCGAGCGCGGCGAGGCTCTGCCCGAGGTCCAGCGGCGGGCCGCCGAGCCTCTGGAGCACCCAGCCGGGAGCGGCGGCGGACTCGCCGCCGACCTCCCCCACGGCCCGCAGCAGGCCGGGCAGTACGTGCGGCATCGGGATGTCGACCGGCAGCGCCAGGTCGGCCCGTTTGCGCGGCGCCACGATCGTCACGTGGCACAGGGGAGGCAGCGGCGCGGCCATTTGAGGCAGGGCGCCCTGCGGTATGGGGCCATGGGGGCCTTGAGCCAGCTGCCTCACACCTGTTCTCCCTCTTCCCAAGATTCACAAGACATGACGAACATATCGGGCAACACGGCTTTCCGTCCTTCTGGTAGGAAAGTGATCCAACCCTCACAGGAGGCAGTCCCAGGGTGAGCATCGTCATCGTGCGCCGACCCGAGCGCCGTCCCAGTCCCAAACCGCCCCGCGGCGAGATCCTGCTCGAGTCACCCCCGGAGATCCCAGAAGTTCAGCCCCAGGGGATGATGGCGGTGATGACCTACCTGCCGATGGTGGCGGGCGGCGCCGCGATGGCGCTGATGTTCACCTCGGGTGGCAACGGCAACCCCCTCATGTACGTGGCCAGCGGATTGTTCGCCTTCTCCATGGTCGGCATGACCCTCGGCCAGATGGGCCGCCAGGCAGGCGAGCGCAAGCACCGCCTCAACGGCGCGCGCCGCGACTACTTCCGCTATCTCTCTCAGGCGCGCAAACGCTCCCGCCGGGCGGCCAAGCAGCAGCGCGAGGCCCTGGAGTGGAGCGGACCGGCGCCCGACTCGCTGTGGTGGGTCGCGATGAGCCAGCGGCTCTGGGAGCGCCGCCCGCGCGACGAGGACTTCAGCACCGTACGCCTCGGCACCGGCGTGCAGAAGCTCGGCATCCAGCTCGTGCCGCCCGACTCCAAGCCGGTCGAGGACCTTGACGCGCTTTCGGCCGGAGCGCTGCGCAGGTTCGTCCGGGCCCATTCCACGGTCTCCGAGCTGCCCGTGGCGGTGGCCCTCGGCTCCTTCGCCCGCATCAAGCTGAGCGGCGACCCCGGCGCCATGCGCGACCTGGTCCGGGCGATGATCGCGCAGATGACCGTCTTCCACTCCCCCGACGACATGCGGATCATGGTGTGCGCCTCCAGTGAGCTGATGCCCCAGTGGGACTGGGTCAAGTGGCTGCCGCACGCCCTGCACCCCGAAGAGGTGGACGCCGCCGGTCAGGTGCGGCTCATGGCCGAGAACCTCGCCGAGCTCGACCGGCTGGTCGGCGAGGACCTCAAGGAGCGGGCCCGCTTCCGGCCCGGTTCGCCCTCGGACGCGCTGCCGTACCACATCGTGATCATGGACGGCGGGCACGTGCCGCACGACTCGCAGCTCGCCTCGGACGCCATCCAGGGCGTGACGGTCATCGACCTGTCCGACAGCGCGGGCACCGTCGACGAGCAGAGCACGCTGCGGCTCGAGATCCAGCCTGACGGCTTCTTCATGGTCAAGATCGACCACGCGGGCAAGAAGAGCGCCACCAGGCTGGGCGACCCCGACAAACTCGACTACCTCCGCGCGGAGGGGCTGGCCAGGCAGCTCGCGCCGCTGCGCCTGTCGAGTGGCGTGGGCGGCGGCGAGGTGCAGGACGTGCTGGCCGCCAATACCTCGCTGACCGACCTGCTGGGGGTGGCCGACCCGACCCTGCTCGATCCGGGGCAGACGTGGCGGGCCAGGCCCGCCCGCAACAAACTGCGGGTGCCGATCGGGCTCGGCTCCGACGGCCGGATCGTCGAGCTGGACATCAAGGAGTCGGCGCAGGGTGGCATGGGCCCGCACGGCCTGGTCATCGGCGCCACCGGCTCCGGCAAGAGCGAGTTGCTGCGCACGCTGGTGCTCGGCCTGGCCATCACCCACTCCTCGGAGATCCTCAACTTCGTCCTGGTCGACTTCAAGGGCGGCGCCACGTTCCTCGGCCTGGACACCCTGTCCCACGTCTCCGCCGTCATCACCAACCTCGAGGACGAGCTGCCGCTGGTCGACCGCATGCACGACGCGCTGCACGGCGAGATGGTGCGCCGGCAGGAGTTGCTGCGCGCCGCCGGCAACTACGCCTCGCTGCGCGACTACGAGCGCGCCCGCGAGCAGGGGGCCAACCTGGCGCCGATGCCCACCCTGTTCGTGGTGCTGGACGAGTTCAGCGAGCTGCTGACGGCCAAGCCGGAGTTCATCGAACTGTTCGTGATGATCGGCCGGCTGGGCCGGTCGCTCGGCGTGCACCTGCTGCTGGCCTCCCAGCGCCTCGAAGAGGGGCGGCTGCGCGGCCTGGACACGCACCTGTCCTACCGGATCGGCCTGCGCACCTTCTCGGCCATGGAGTCGCGCGTGGTGCTGGGCGTGGCCGACGCCTACGAACTGCCGTCCTCGCCCGGCAACGCCTTCCTGAAGTTCGACACCAGCGGCATGACCCGGTTCAAGGCCGCGTACGTCTCCGGCGCCTACCAGGGCGACCCCCGTCAGGCCGGAGCCGCCGACGGCAGCACCGCGATCCGCAGGGTGGTCGAGTACACCCCGGCCTTCGCGCCCCTCCCGGTGGTGAAGGAGCCGAAGGCCGAGATCACGACGGGCCAGGAGAACAACGGCCCGCAGGTCAGCCTGCTCGACATCGTCGTGAAGCGGCTGAACGGAGCTGGGCCGGCGGCGCACCGGATCTGGCTGCCGCCGCTGGGCGATCCCTCCACTCTCACCCACCTGCTGCCGCCGCTGTCGATCACGCCGGAGCTGGGGCTGTCGACTCCGGGCTGGCCGGGGCGCGGCGGGCTGCACGCGGTGGTGGGCATCATCGACCGGCCGTTCGAGCAGCGGCGTGACCCGTTCTGGCTGGACCTGTCGGGCGCGGCCGGGCACGTGGGCGTGGCAGGCGGCACGCAGAGTGGGAAGAGCACCGCGCTGCGCACGCTGATCACCAGCATGGCGCTCACCCACACGCCGCGGGAGGTGCAGTTCTACTGCCTCGACTTCGGTGGCGGCTCGCTCGCGGCGCTCGACGGGCTGCCGCACGTCGGCGGCGTCGCGACCCGGCGGGACGGCGACCGCGTGCGCCGCACCATCGCGGAGATAGCCGCCATCCTGCAGGAACGTGAGCGGACCTTCAGCGAGCAGCGGATCGACTCGATCTCCTCCTACCGGCGGCAGGTGGCCGACGGGACCATCGAGGGCGACGGCTGGGGCGACATCTTCCTGGTCATCGATGGCTGGCTGACCATCAGGCAGGACCACGAGACGCTGGAGGGCGTGATCACCGACCTCGCGGGGCGTGGCCTGGGCTACGGCATCCACGTGGTGGCGGCCACCAACAAGTGGTCGGAGTTCCGGCCCGGCATCCGTGACCTGTTCGGCACCCGCATCGAGTTCAAGCTCGGCGACGCGTACGAGTCCGAGATCAACCGCAAGGCCGCGATGGCCGTGCCGGAGGGCGTGCCCGGCCGCGGGCTGACCAAGGACGGCATGCACTTCCTGTCGGCTCTGCCGAGGATCGACGGGGTGCAGAACGCCGAGGACCTGTCGGTGGGGGTTCGCTCACTCGTGCAGGCGGTGCGCGACGCCTGGCAGGGCCCCGCCGCGCCGGGCGTGCGGCTGCTGCCCGCGGTGCTGCCCGCCGAATCGCTGCCCGGCCCCGACCAGACGGGGCCCAAGCGCATCCCGATCGGCATCGACGAGGCCACGCTCTCGCCGGTCATCCTCGACCTCGACTCCGACCCGCACTTCATCGTGGTGGGCGACAACGAGAGCGGCAAGTCCAACCTGCTCCGGCTCATCTCGGAGAGCGTGGTGGCCAGGCAGACCCCGCGCGAGGCGATGCTGATCGTCATCGACTACCGCCGGGCACTGCTCGACACGGCGGTCACCGAGCACCGCATCGGCTACGCCGCGTCGAGCTCGGCCGCCATCGAGCTGATCAACAACGCCCGCGCGGCGCTGCTCAAGCGGCTGCCTCCCGCCGACCTGACACCCGACCAGCTCCGCAGCCGCAGCTGGTGGCAGGGCTCCGACCTGTACATCGTGGTCGACGACTACGACCTGGTCGCCGGCGCCACCAACCCGCTGCTGCCGCTGGTCGACCTGCTGCCCCAGGCCCGCGACATCGGCCTGCACCTGATCATGGGGCGCCAGATGGGCGGCGTCGGCCGGGCCATGTTCGACCCGATCATCACCAAGATCAAGGATCTGGCCAGCCCCGCGGTCGTCCTGTCCGGCAACAAGGACGAGGGATACGTGTTCGGCAACATCCGCCCGCATCCGCTCCCGCCCGGACGGGGCTACTTCATCGAGAGGCGTTTCGGCGCCCGGCTGACCCAGACCGCCTTCCTGCCGCCCCCGGAGACGGGCTGAGGCCGGATCGGTCACCATCCATCCCGACCTACCAGAAAGGGGGCACTCGGTGGCAGGCGTCGAGCAGAGCCGGAAGGCGCTGGAGCAGTTGCAGGAATCGGTGCACGATCGGAGCGTCGACCTGGTCAAAGTCAAGGACGGCAAGCCGGCCGCGTCGGGCGGGGCGTTCCCGGCGAAGCAGCCCGCGTCCACGATCTTCGGCGAACTCACCGACTCCGCCGGGCTGGCCTCGGCCGTGGAGACGGTCGAGACCAAGGTGGGCGACGAGCTCGACGCCGCCAAGAACCGCCTCGAAGGCGTCGAACGCGCCCTCGACCTGGTCCGCCGCAACATCAAGACGGCCAACGACGCCTCCACCGTGCCGGGCCCGTCGTGAGCCTGCGCGACCAGATCGCCGCCCTGCACAACGGCCAGAAGTTCACCGCCCTCATGGACAAGGTGGCCGGCGACCCAGCCGAGATCAGGCGCATCGCCACGCGCTGGACCACCGCCGGCAAAGGCATCGTGGGCAACACCAACGTCCTGGCGGGCGCGGTCGGCAAGATGGACGACTGGTGGAAGGGGGAGTCCGCGGACGCCTTCGTCACGTACATGGCCCGCTACAGCAAGGCGGGGCAGGGCATGAACGACGCCCTGGCATCCTGCGCCGGCTCCCTGAACGACGCGGCCGACGCGCTGGCCAAGGCCCGCAAGGGTGTCGACCAGATCGGCGAGAACCTGATCAAGGACGTCAACGCGCTGCGCACGACGTACGCCAAGGATCCCGAAGCCACCGAGGCCGAGGTCAACGCCGCCATCTCCCAGCGGGTCGGCACGGCCGCCGAGTCGGCGCAGACCTACGTCGACACGGCCACCACCGCGCTCTCCACGTCCCTGAAGAGCATCGGCAAGCGCTTCGGTGACGAGAAGACCCTCTTCTCCGACATCCCGCCCGCGGGCGACCAGACATTCGTCCCCGGCCCCGGCAACAAGGTCGAGTGGATCGCGGTGACGCCCGCCGAGCAGCGGCAGACCCAGCTCAGCGGCAACAGCAACGGCAACGGCAACGGCGGACCCGGTGCCACGGGAGGGCCCGGCGACACCGGAGGGAACAACAACAACTCCGGCACCTCGTCGGGCGGCAACACGCCCCGCCCGAAGCCCGAGGTCGTCGAATGGATCAAGGAAGCCCTCCGCATCATCAAGTCACCGGAGATGGCGGAGATCCTGCGTAAACGCAAGATCGACGTGAGCGACCTCGACCCGGACGATCCCGAGGACGTCGAACGGATCTGGACCATCATCCACCACGAGTCGAGCGGCAACCCCAGCGCGATCAACAACTGGGACATCAACGCCAAGAACGGTGTCCCGTCACAGGGGCTCATGCAGACGATTCCGCCCACGTTCGACGCCCACAGCCTGCCCGGTCACAAGAAGATCCTCGAACCGGTCGACAACATCATCGCGGGCGTGCTCTACACCTACAGCCGCTACGGCGACCTGAGCCGCCACCCGGGCATCGCCTCGCTGGAGAGCGGCGGCGGCTACCGCCCCTACTAGGGCGACCTTCCGGGAGAGGCTCTGCCGGACGGCGAAGGGCGTGCACCACGCGGTGCACGCCCTTGCTCTCGTCATCCGTTCCGGCAGGCCGGTCAGGAGGGTCTAGCCGCAGTTACCCCAGTCGGAGGTCGTGTTGTGCCCGCCGGCCGCGCCGAGGTAGCGGACGCACTTACCCCCGGCGTGGAGCTTCACCGAGGCGTAGTGCGGCTTGTCGCCGCTGTGGACCTGGCTCTGACCGTTCTGCACCTCAAGGGTGACGCTGATCCAGCTGGGGTTGCCGATGTTCGTGGTCTTCACCGTCACCGCGCAGTGCTCGCCGTTGCCGGCGTTGTAGAGCAGGTACGTGATGGCGCCCTCGAACGCGGTGGACCGCTGGATGGCGAAACCGTCGCCACAGACCTGGGTCGGGGAGTGCGGGTTGCCCGACGCGCTCGGGTGAGCCGACGGGGCCGGCTGGGTCGGCGCGCTGGAGGTCGGCTTCTCCGTCGGCGCGGGCTTCTGGGTGGTCGGCGTCGGCGCCTCAGGGGTCGGCGTCGGCGTCGGCGTCGCCGTGACGGTCACCGTCGCCTGGGGCTGCGGGGTGCCGGACGCGCTCGGCGTCGGCGTCGGCTGTACCGTCTTCGTCGCCTCGGGGTCCGGCGACTTCCTCCCGCGACCTCGCTCGGTGCTGGTCGGCGTGGACGTGACCGTCACCGTCGGCTGCGCGATCGCCTGGGTCGCGATCGGCTGGGTCGGCAGCGGGGAGGGCACCGTGCTCAGCTCCGGCACCGCGATGCTGCTCGGGTCGTCCCTGGGCATCTCGAACGGCAGCACACCGGTGGCCTGCGGCTCAGGCGTCTTCGCCCAGGGCACCGTCACCTCCGGCTGACCCGACGACCGCTGTTGCTGCTGCTGTTGCGGCGGGACCACGGGGGTGTCCGCGGAGCCCTGCTCGTTCGACACCGAGCCAGGCGGCGGCGTCTGGTCGCCGGAGGCCGACGCGGGCTGTAGCGACTGCTTCGGCGCGTACTGGCTCGCTCCCCACAGCCCCAGCGCGGAGACCAGGACGACCGCGGCCATCGCCGCGACCAGCCCGACGGGGAACTTCCTGGTCGGAGTGGCACTGGCGACGGACTTCACCGTCTCGGGCTGCGTCCAGGTCTCCTGCGGCTCCGGCGCGGACTGTGGCGGGCCCCACTGCGTGGAGGCGTCCGCCTGCTGGGGCACCAACGGCGCGGAAGGCGGCACCGGCGCGGGCGGCGGCACCGGCAGCCCCTGGATGGTCGCGTCCTGGTTCTGCGGCGCGATCGCCTGGCCGGGAGGCGGCGCCTGCGACGGCACCATGGGCGGCACCGGCGGCACCGGCACGCCGGGGCCGGCACCGGGCACAGCGAGTCCGGCACCCGGCACGGCGGGCGCACCCGGCACAGCGGGTCCGGCACCGGGCACGGCGGCGTTCTTGTCGCCCATCAGCCCCAGCAGCGCCGAGTACGTCGTCGGCCGCTGCCCCACGTCCTTGGACAGGGCCGACAGCACGACACCGCGCAGCGGCTCGGCCATGGCACCCAGCTGAGGCTCCGCGTCCTTGACGGCCTGCGCGTCGTGCCCGAAAGGCGGCCTACCGGTGGCGGCGAACGTCACGACCGCGGCCCACGAGAAGACATCCGTGTAGGGCCCGTACGGCTCCGAACTGAGCTGCTCGGGCGAGCGGTAGCCGATCTCGCCGACCGGCGGGCCGATCGCGATGTCCGTGACCCGGGGACCGTCGGCGCCGATGATCACGTTGTCCGGGGTGAGCCCGCAATGAGCCATGCCGGCCAGGTGGATGGGGGTCAGCGCGGTCAGGACGGAGACGGCCACCCGCTCAAGCGCGTCCCCGGTCAGCGGCCCCTCGGCCTTGACGAGTTCGGCGAGGCTACGGCCCTCGATGTGATCCCGGACGACGTACGGCCGCCCCTCCCATACCCCTGCGTCGATCACGCGCGCGACGTAGGAGCTCGAAATCCGTTTGGCGGACTTGAGGCGCTTGGCCTCCTCCGCGTGGGCAGGAGTCTCCGGCAACAACTTGATCGCGACCGTGGTGCCGTTCTTGCCCTTGCGGCCAAGGTAGACGACTCCCCGTGACCCCTCGCCGAGTCGCCCGATGAGCGTGTAGTTACCTAACTCCGCAGGGTCACGCGGGTGCAACGGGTCCATGTGCGCCCTTCCAAAGAATCATGTTTCGAGTCACATTGAACTAAATGTGACACACCAACATCACAGGCTTCGCCGCCAAACCGATTGTTACTCGATTGATCATTTACTGTGAGGGAACCGTCAGTTCGGGACCGGTCCACCAGGGTCAGCGTGCCCGTCCCCGGCAGTCGCCGCCCCAGGTGGAGGTCGTGCTGAACGAGCCGACCGCGCCCGTGTAGCGCACGCAATCGTCCTCGGCCCGCAGCTTCACCGGCCCCGCGTAGAACTCGTGGTCACCGTTGTAGGACTGGCGCGGCCCGTCCCGTACCTCCAAGGTGGCGCTGACCGGACCGGTCCTGCCGATGTCGCTGTTCTTCAGCGTCACCACGCAGTGCTCGCCGGTGCCGCCGTTGTACAGCTGGTAGGTGACACCGCTGGTGAACTGGGTGGACCGCTGGACGACGAAGCCGTCACCGCAGACCTGGACCGGCGTGTACGGGTTCGTGGTGAACGTCTGCGTCGCGGTCGGCTCGGGCGCCGGCGTGGTCGGCGCGGTCGAAGTCGTCGGCTGCTCCGTCGGCGTGGGCGCCTCGGCCGTCGGCGTCGCCGTGACGGTCACCGTCACCTGGGGCTGCGGGGAGTGTGACGGATTCGGCGCCGGCGGCTGCGTCGGGTGCGGCTCGGGAGACCTCCCGTCCCTCCGCCGGTCGGTCGGCTCCTGGGTGGGCGACGCCGTGACCGTCACCGTCGGCTGCCCGATCGCCTGGGTCGCGATCGGCTGCGTCGGCAGCGGCGAGGGGACCGTGCTCAGCTCCGGCATCGCGATGCTGCTCGGATCATCCCTGGGCATGTCGAACGGCAGCACGCCGGTGGCCTGCGGCTCGGGTGTCTTGACCCGGGACGCCTTCACCTCCGGCTCCTCCGCCGGCTGCTCCTGCTTCAGCGGCACGGCGGGGGTGTCGGCGGAGTCCTGCTCGTCCGCCACCGAGCCAGGCGGCGGCGTCTGGTCACCGGCGGCCGCCGCGGGCTGCAGCGACTGCTTCGGCGCGTACTGGCTCGCTCCCCACAGCCCCACCGCGGAGACCAGAACGACCGCGGCCATCGCCGCGACCAGCCCAACGGGGAACTTCCTGTTCGGAGCGGCACTCGCGGCCTGCACCGTCCTGGGCTGCCACCAGGTCTGCTCCGGCTCCGTCGCGGACGGCGACGGTCCCCACTTCGTGGAACCGTCCGTCTGCCGGGGCACCCACGACGGGGGAGGCGGCACCGGCAGACCCTGCAGCGGCTCGTCTTCGGGCGGCAGGCCCGCACGACCAGGAGGCGGCACCGGCAGACCCAGCATGGGCTCGTCGCCGGGCGGCAGGCCCGGACGACCGCGAGGCGGCACCGGCAGGCCCCACAGCGGCTCGTCGTCGTCCGGCGGCAGGCTCGCCTGACCGGGAGGCGGCATCGGCACGGCGGCGTTCTTGTCACCCATCAGCCCCAGCAGCGCCGAGTACGTCGTCGGCCGCTGCCCCACGTCCTTGGACAAGGCCGACAGCACGATGCCGCGCAGCGGCTCGGCCATGGTGCCCAGCTGAGGCTCCGCGTCCTTGACGGCCTGCGCGCCGTGCCCGGAAGGCGGCCTACCGGTGGCGGCGAACGTCACGACCGCGGCCCACGAATAGACATCCGTGTACGGGCCGTACGGCTCGGAGTTCAGCTGCTCGGGCGAGCGGTAGCCGATCTCACCGGCCGGGTCACCGATCGCCACGTCGGTGAGCCGGAGACCGTCCTCACTCATGATCAGGTTGTGCGGAGTCAGCCCACAATGAGCTATATCGGCCAGGTGGACAGGAGTCAGCGCGGTCAGAATGGAGACGGCGACCCGTTCGAGGGTGTCACCAGCCAACGGCCCCTCGGCCTCGACGAGCTCAGCCAGGCTGCGGCCCTCGATGAACTCCCGGACGAGATACGGACGCCCTTCCCACACCCCCGCGTCGAGCACCCGCGCGACATAGGAGCTCGACACCCGCATGGCGGACCTGAGGCGCCGCGCGACGTCGCCGGCGTCCGGCGCCTCCGCCAGGAGCTTGACCGCGACGACGTCACCGTCCTCGCCCCTGCGGCCGCGATAGACGACACCCCGCGGACCTTCGCCGATCCGCTCCAGCAGGGTGTAACCGTCTAACTCTTCAGGGTCAAAGGGGTCCATAAGCGCCCTTCCGATGACTAATCGTGTTTGCCGTCACAATGCACCAAACTGACACATCAACACCACTAGTCGCCGCCCGGCACCATCGTTATTGGATTGATCATCTACTGTTACGAAATCCCCGGTTCGAGTGACCGGAGCGCGGACGTCAGCGCCCGCCCGCGGACGCGTTCCGCTGGGTGCGGCCGCGGGAACGCCGAAGGGCGTGCACCACATGGTGCACGCCCTCGCTGCTCATCCACCCCGCCCCGGACGCCGGGGCACGAGTGGTCTAACCGCAGTTGCCCCACGTGGAGTTCGTGCTGAACGAACCGGCGGTGCCCGAGTAACGCACGCACTTGCCCTTGGCCTGCAGCTTCACCGGCCCCGCGTAGAACTCGTAGTTACCGCTGTCGGCCTGGCGCGGCCCGTTCTGCACCTCCAGGGTGGCGCTGACGGGGCTGGCCTTACCGATGTTGGCGTTCTTCAGCGTTACCACGCAGTTCTGGCCCGTGCCGCCGTTGTACAGCTGGTACGTGACACCGCCCGCGAACTGGGTGGACCGCTGGACGGCGAAGCCGTTACCGCAGACCTGGACCGGGGTGTACGGGTTCGTGGCGAACGTCTGCGTCGCGGTCGGCTTGGGCGCCGACGTGCTGGGGCGAGACGTCGCCGTCGGCTGGGTCGAGGCGCTGGGTGGGGTGCTCGGCTGGGCCGTCGTGGTCGGCATGGTCGAGGTCGTCGGCCGCTCCGTCGGCGTGGGCGCCTGGGTGGTCGGCCTCAGCGCCTCAGGCGTCGGCGTCGGCGTCATCGTCGGCGTCACCGTGACGGTCACCGTCGCCTGGGGCTGCGGGGAACCTGACGGATTCGGTGTCGGCTGTCCCGTCTGCGTCGCCTGGGGATCCGGCGACTTCCTGTTCCCACGGCCCCGCTGGTCGTCGTCCTCCTGGGAGGGCGTCGCCGTGACCGTAACCGTCGGCTGCGCGATCGCCTGGGGCACGGTCGGCTGCGTCGGCAGCGCCGACGGGACCGTGCTCAGCTCCGGCACCGCGATGCTGCTCGGGTCGTCCCTGGGCATCTCGAACGGCAGCACACCGGTGGCCTGCGGCTCAGGCGTCTTCGCCCAGGGCACCGTCACCTCCGGCTGACCCGACGACCGCTGTTGCTGCTGCTGTTGCGGCGGAGCCACCGGGGTGTCCGCGGAGCCCTGCTCGTTCGACACCGAGCCAGGGGCCGGCGTCTGGTCGCCAGAGGCCGACGCGGACTGCACCGTCTGCTCCGGCGCGTACTGGCTCGCTCCCCACAGCCCCAGCGCGGAGACCAGAGCGACCGCGGCCGTCGCCGCGACCAGCCCGATGGGGAACTTCCTGGTCGGAGAGTCGTTGTGGGCCCGCACCGGCTCGCGCGGCGACCAGTACTGCTGCTGTGGCTCCGTGGGCGGAGGAGGAGGTCCCCACTTCGTGGAGCCGTCCGCCTGCTGGGGCACCAACGGCGCGGGAGGCGGCACCGGCAGGCCCCGCAGGGGTTCGTCGTGGTTCGGCGGCAGGCTCACCTGGCCAGGAGGCGGCGCCTGTGCCGGCACCGGCGCGCCGGGTCCATAACCCGGCACACCGGGTCCGACACCCGGCATGGCAGGCCCCACACCCGGCACACCGGGTCCGGCACCCGGCACGGCAGGCCCCACACCCGGCACACCGGGTCCGGCACCCGGCACGGCAGGCCCCGCACCCGGCACAGCGGCGGGCTTGTCACCCAGCAGTCCCAGCAGCGCCGAGTACGTCGTCGGCCGCCGCCCCACCACCTTGGACAGGGCCGACGACACGATGCCGCGCAGCGGCTCGGCCATGGCGCCCAGCTCAGGCTCGGCATTCAGCACGGCCTGCGCGTCGTGCCCGAAAGGCGGCCTACCGGTGGCGGCGAACGTCACGACCGCGGCCCACGAATAGACATCCGTGTACGGGCCGTACGGCTCCGAGTTCAGCTGCTCGGGCGAGCGGTAGCCGATCTCACCGGCCGGATCACCGATCGCCACGTCGGTGACCCGGGGACCGTCCTCACCCATGATCACGTTGTGCGGAGTCAGCCCACAGTGTGCCAGGCCGGCCAGGTGAACAGGAGTCAGCGCGGTCAGCACCGCCACGGCCACCCGCTCAAGCGGATCACCCGACAACGGCCCGTCAGCCTCGACGAGCTCAGCCAGGCTGCGGCCCTCGATGAACTCCCGGACGAGATACGGACGCCCTTCCCACACCCCCGCGTCGAGCACCCGCGCGACGTAGGAGCTCGACACCCGCTTGACGGACCTGAGGCGCCCCGCGACGTCGCCGGCGTCCGGCGCCTCCGCCAGGAGCTTGATCGCGACGACGTCACCGTCCTCGCCCTTGCGGCCGCGATAGACGACGCCCCGCGGACCTTCGCCGATCCGCTCCAGCAGGGTGTAACCGTCTAACTCTTCGGGGTCACGCGGCAAGGAGTCCATGAGCGCCCTTCCAATGAAAAATCATGTTTCGCGTCACATTGAACCAAATGTGACACATCAACATCACCCGTTTGCGCACCAAAACGATCGCTACCGGATTGATCGTCCACTGTGCGGAACCCGTCAGTTCTGCTGACCGGCCCGCCAGCCACGCCGCCTGCCCATCGGCACCACCACGCGGGCGACGACCACGAACAACGCCAGGGTCAGCGCCCCCGCCCCCAGCGCCGTCGCCACGTCGATCGCCCGCTGGTCGACCGGCGGCGCCTTCGTCACCACCCCCTCGGCCAGCGGGGGCGGCAGCGGCGCGGCCACCGCGACCTGCTCGGACGGGAGCACCGCGGTGACCGCGAGCAGCGGATTGACCATGCCCGCCCCGGTGCCGTCGCCCAGCGCGCCGTCGGCCGTCTTCTCGATGCGCCGCCGTACCTGCTCGTTGTTCAGGCGCGGATACCTCGATCGCACCAGCGCGGCCACTCCCGCGACGTACGGGGCCGCGAAGCTCGTGCCCTTGAGGTCGTTGCGGAAGGACTGACCGGTCCAGGTGCTGGTGATCTTCTCGCCGGGGGCCACGACGCCGACCCTGGAGCCGGTGTTGGAGAAGTCGGACAGCCCGCCCTCCTCGCTCGCGGCGCCCACTGACAGCACGCCCTCGTAGGCGGCCGGATAGGCGGGCGTGGTGACCCCGTCCTTGTCGATGTTCCCGGCCGCCGCCACGATCACGATGTCGCGCGACAGCGCGTCGTTGATCGCCGCCTTCAGGTCGGGCTGGTCGCTCGCCTGCACCGAGACGTTGATCACGTCCACGCCGGCCGCCGCCGCCTTGCTGATCGCGTCCGCGAGCTTCCCGACATCGCCACTCTGCTCGTTGGTCTGCTTGTACGAGATCAGCCGGACCCCCGGCGCGACCCCGTAGAACGGGACGCCCTGCAGGTAGCGGCCCGCGATGATGCCGGCGGTCGCGGTGCCGTGCCCCATGCAGTCGCGATGACCCGTCTGGGTGAGGTCGACCTGCCTCAGGACCTGCCCGGCCAGGGAGGGGTGCCTGATGTCCACGCCGCTGTCGATGACCGCGACCTTGACGCCCTCGCCGCGGCTCAGCCTCCATACGTTGCGCGCGTCCAGGCGGCGCTGCGCCCAGGACTCCCCTACCTGCATCGAGCCCTTCTCGGGCTCACATCGAACGGGCGCGGCGTGTGCGGCGACCGGCACGGTGGCGACCCCCACGGCCAGCCCGCATGCCAGGAGCATCCGTACGATCATGACCGAGAAGCATATATTGCCCCGGTTTCGTATCCGGGCGGAAAACCCGGACACCAGAAGAGCACGGAGAAAAAGGCCCGGGCGTCAGAAAGCCCCGGCACGCTCGCCGGGGCTCTCACGCGGGCTTCAGCGCGTCGCGGACTCGATGTTGCCCCGGTAGGTGTTGATGACCCGGGCGGCCTCCTGCAGCTCCTCCGTCATCCGCTGGAAGGCGACCCGGTAGTTCTGCCAGGCGCCCTGGAAGCGCACGGCGCCCGGACCGGTCCAGGCAGTGCCGACCTTCGCCGCCTCGCGGTCGAGCGCGGTCATCGTGGTGCGCACGGCTTCGGACTGTTGGGTGAACTGGGTGGCCATCAACTGCATCTCGTTGGGGTCGCCACCGAGCAGACTCTGGCTCATGCATACCTCCTGGATCGTCGTGATAGCGCCCTCACCGTAGGCGCGGCACCAATCCATCGCCCGCGTTATACCGAGCGGCTATGGTCATCCAGAGGATTATTCGGATTTAAGGAGCATCCGGCCATGCGCGAGGTTGTGGTGACCGGCGGTGGCACCGGCATCGGATATGCCATCGCATCCGCATTCGTCTCACTCGGCGACCACGTCACGATCACCGGCCGCCGCGAGCACGTGCTCAAGGAGGCGGCCGGCCGTCTCGGCTGCGCGGCCGTGCCGTTCAACGCGGCCAGCCCCGTCGCCGTGCAGGAGGCCGTGACGAGCCTGCCCGAGCGCGTGGACGTACTCGTCAACAACGCGGGCGGCAACACCAACCTGGACCGCCAGGAGCCCGGCGACGGCGACCTGATGGCCGTGGCCGAGGCCTGGTGGGCCAACCTCAACGCCAACCTGATGTCCGCCGTGCTCGTCACGACCGCGCTGCTGCCGCGCATCGGCAAGGGCGGCCGGGTCGTCTCGATCGGTTCGATCGCCGCCCGTGGCACCGGCTCCGGCTCGTACGGCGCGGCCAAGGCGGCGCTCGAATCGTGGACCGCCGACCTCGCGGCCCAGCTCGGCGCCAAAGGGGCCACGGCGAACGTGGTCTCGCCCGGGCTGGTGGTCGACACGGAGTTCTTCCGCGGCCGGCTGACCGACGAGGGCATCAGGGCCCGGGTGGAGAACACCCGCAACGGCCGGCCCGGCACTCCGGCCGACATCGCCGACACCGTGGTCTTCCTCGCCTCACGGGGCGCGAGACACCTCACGGGGCAGGTGCTGCACGTGAACGGCGGCGCATACCTGGGCCGCTGACGGCGAGCCGACAGCCAGCACTTACACTCCCTTGAGTTGCCCGCCGAGGAAGGACGAACGTCGGTGCAGAAGGTTCTGATCGCCAACCGTGGTGAGATCGCGGTCCGTGTGGCCCGCGCCTGTAAGGACGCCGGGATCGGGAGCGTCGCGGTCTACGCCGACCAAGACCTCGACTCACTGCACGCGCGGGTGGCCGACGAGGCCTACGCGCTGGGCGGCCAGTCCCCCGCCGAGACCTACCTCGACTTCGGCAAGCTGCTCGACGTCGCCAAGCGCTCCGGCGCCGACGCGGTGCACCCCGGCTACGGCTTCCTCGCCGAGAACGCCGGCTTCGCCCAGGCCGTCCTCGACGCGGGCCTGATCTGGATCGGCCCGCCGCCCGCCGCCATCGCCGCGCTCGGTGACAAGGTGCAGGCCAGGCACATCGCCCAGAAGGTCGGCGCGCCGCTGGTCGCCGGCACCAAGGACCCGGTCTCCGGGGCCGACGAGGTGGTGGCGTTCGCCGAGGAGCACGGACTGCCGATCGCCATCAAGGCGGCCTACGGCGGCGGCGGGCGCGGCATCAAGGTCGCGCGCACGCTCGGCGAGGTGGCCGAGCTGTACGAGTCGGCCGTGCGCGAGGCCGTGGCCGCCTTCGGCCGCGGCGAGTGCTTCGTGGAGCGCTACCTCGACCGGCCCCGCCATGTGGAGACCCAGTGCCTGGCCGACCACGAGGGCAACGTGGTCGTGGTCAGCACCCGCGACTGCTCGCTCCAGCGCCGCCACCAGAAGCTGGTCGAGGAGGCGCCCGCGCCGTTCCTGAGCCAGGAGCAGCTCGACATCCTCTACTCCAGCTCCAAGGCGATCCTGCGCGAGGCCGGCTACGTCGGCGCCGGCACCTGCGAGTTCCTCGTGGGCCAGGACGGCACGATCTCCTTCCTGGAGGTCAACACCCGGCTGCAGGTCGAGCACCCGGTGACCGAGGAGGTCGCGGGCGTCGACCTGGTACGCGAGATGTTCCGCATCGCCGACGGCGAGACGCTCGGCTACGACGACCCGGTGCTGCGCGGCCACGCGATCGAGTTCCGGATCAACGCCGAGGACGCCGGCCGGGGCTTCCTGCCCGCGCCGGGCACGCTGACCGTCCTGCGCGCGCCGTCGGGGCCCGGCGTCCGGCTCGACTCGGGCTACGAGGCCGGGATGACCGTGCCGCAGACGTTCGACTCACTGGTGGCCAAACTGATCGTGACGGGGCGCACCCGGCGCGAGGCGCTCGAACGCAGCCGCCGGGCACTGGCCGAGTTCGAGATCGACGGCATGCCGACCGTGCTGCCCTTCCACCGCGCGGTCGTGTCCGACCCGGCCTTCGCCGCCGAGCCGTTCACCGTCCACACCCGGTGGATCGAGACCGAGTTCGACAACACGATCGAGCCCTACACGGGCGACGTGGCGGCCGACGAGCCCGCGACACGCGAGACGGTGACCGTCGAGGTCGGCGGCAAGCGCCTGGAGGTGGTCCTCCCGGCGGGCCTCGGCGTCTCGGGGGCTACGCCCTCCGCGAACAAGAAGCCCAAGCGTGGCGCGGGCGGCGCGAAGAAGGCGGCCGCGGGCGGCGACGCCCTGGTGAGCCCGATGCAGGGCACGATCGTCAAGGTCGTGGCCGGCGACGGCGACACCGTGGCCGAGGGCGACACCGTCGTGGTGCTGGAGGCCATGAAGATGGAGCAGCCGCTGACCGCCCACAAGTCGGGCACGGTCACCGGGCTCAGCGCGGCCGTCGGGCAGACCGTCACCTCCGGCGCGACGATCTGCGAGATCAAGGACGCCTGAGGACCTGGCGGTCCCATGCGCCATGCCTCCATCACGCCCCGTACGGGTAACGTGCGGGGTGAGGAACTTTGCCGATCGCCCGTTCGTCCTCATGGGCGAAGGAGGCTTGCTGCCAATGACCCATTCGCTGCGCCGAACCGGGGCCGCGTTCGCGGCTCTGATCGCCGGTCTACTCGTCGTCCTTGCGTTGTCCCCCGCCGCTCACGCGGCCGCGCCCCCTGACGCCGCGACTGTGCTGGCCCATTGGAAGGACCAGAAAGATCCCCTGTATGTGGCGTCCGGCTCCGCCTTGAGCTCGGACCAGCAGGACAAGATTCGCGACATTCTGCAGGATTCCAAGAGCGACATCTACGTCGCCGCGTTGCCCGACGGATCGGTGACCGACCCCAAGACCTATGTCGGCCAGCTGGGCGAGGCGGCCGTCAAGGCCAAGAACGGTGGCCAGGTCACCGTGGCCGTGCTCGACGGCAACTCGTTCTTCGCGGGCTCCAACTTCGGCCGCAGCGGGATGACCGACCAGTTGTCGAAGCTCGCCGTACGCAACAGCGACAACATCGTGAGCGGCATGGAGGACTTCGTCCAGCGGGTCAACCTGATGGCCGACGGCAAGACCAACTCCGCACTCAAGTCCGGCTCGACGAGCAGCGGCGGTGGCGGTGGCGGCGTGCTGGTCGGCCTCGGCGTGCTCGCGCTGGTCGGCGGCGGCGGCTACTTCCTCTACTCGAAGAACCGCAAGAAGAAGCAGGCCATCCAGGACGCCAAGGACCTGGCGGCGGTCAAGGGGACCGTCGAGGAGGACGTCACCAAACTCGGCGAGGAGATCACCTCGCTCGACACCGACGTCACGCTCTCCGGTCAGGGCGGGCAGCACATCGACGAGTGGCAGCAGGCGCTCGACTCCTACGAGAAGGCCAAGACGCAGCTCGCCGCGGTGGAGCGGGCCGACCAGGTGCGCGAAGTGACCCAGACGCTCGAGGACGGCCGCTACGCGCTGGCCGTGGTGAAGGCCAAGGTCAACGACCAGCCGGTGCCCGAGCGGCGCGCCCCCTGCTTCTTCAACCCGCAGCACGGCCCGTCCGCGCGTGACGTGCGCTGGGCTCCGCCCGGTGGCGCGGTGCGCGACGTCCCGGCCTGCGCCTCCGACGCCGAGGCCGTGGAGCGCGGCTTCGACCCGCAGATGCGCGAGGTCATGGTCGACGGCCAGCGCCGGCCCTACTACGACGCCGGCCCGGCCTACCAGCCCTACGCCTACGGCTACTACGGCGGCTTCGGCGACGTCATGACCGGCATGTTCATCGGCACGATGATGGGCTCCATGATGTCCGGCGCGATGATGGGCGGCTTCGGCGGCGGCTACTCCGACGGCGGTGGCGGAGACTTCAGCGGCGGCGGCGACTTCGGTGGCGGCGGCGGCTTCGGAGACTTCGGCGGCGGAGACTTCGGTGGTGGCGACTTCGGCGGCGGCGACTGGTAGTCCCCCGCTCCGACGATCGGGCGCGTTCCCTCCGGGGAGCGCGCCTTCGCCGTTGCAGGCGGTTGTAAGGGGCCTTCGCGCGAACCGCGCCGTGCACAGGGAGGGGGTCAGATGGCCGCTTCGGGCTGCATGAGGCGGCGGGCCGCCTCGGTGATGGAGCCGGAGAGCGACGGGTAGACCGCGAACGTGTGGGCGAGCTGGTCGACGGTCAGACGCTGCTGGACCGCGACCGAGACCGCCAGGATCAGCTCCGACGCCCGGGGCGCCACCACGACGCCGCCGAGCACGATGCCAGTGTTGGGCCGGCAGAAGAGCTTGACGAAGCCATCGTTGAAGCCCTGCATCTTGGCCCGGGCGTTGGTCGCCAGCGGCAGCTTGACCACGTTGGCCTCGATCTCGCCCGCCTCGATGGCCCGCTGCGCCACCCCGACGGCCGCGATCTCGGGGTCGGTGAAGATGTTGGAGGCGACCGTGGCCAGCCGGAGCGGCTGGACGGCCTCACCGAGCGCGTGCCAGACGGCGATGCGGCCCTGCATGGCGGCGACCGAGGCGAGCATGAGCACGCCGGTGCAGTCGCCCGCGGCGTAGACGCCGGGGGCGGAGGTGCGCGAGACCTTGTCGACCTTGACGAAGCCCTGGCGGTCGAGTTGCACCCCGGCCTCCTCCAGCCCGATGCCGCCGGTGTTGGGCACCATGCCGACGGTCATCAGCGCGTGGGAGCCCTCGGCCGTGCGGCCGTCTTCGAGCGTCACCACGACGCCGTCGTCGGTGCGCTTGACGGAGGAGGCGCGCGAGCGGCCCATGACGTTCATGCCGCGGCGGCGGTAGACCTCTTCGAGCACCTCCGCGCCGTCGGCGTCCTCGTTGGGCATCATCCGGTCGCGGCTGGAGACGAGGGTCACCTCGGCCCCGAGCGAACGGTAGGCGCCGGCGAACTCCGCGCCGGTGACGCCGGAGCCGACCACGATCAGGTGCTCGGGCACCTCGTCGAGGTCGTAGAGCTGACGCCAGTTGAGGATGCGCTCGCCGTCGGGCTCGGCACCCGGCAGGACGCGCGGCGTGGCGCCGGTGGCCACGAGCACCACGTCGGCCCGGATCGTACGGTCGCCCGCCCTGACCACCTGCGGGTCGACCAGCCGGCCACGCGCGTTGACGATCTCGACGCCCTCGGCGGCGACCCTGGTCGCGATGTCGGCCGACTGGGCCTGCGCCAGCTCCTTGACCCGCTTGTTGACCAGCGGCAGGTCCACGGTCGCCACGCCGATGTCGCCGTCGCCGCCACCGGAGAACGCGACGCCCAGCGAGGAGGCGTCGAGCAGCGCCTGCTTGCGGACCGAGGTGGCGATCAGCGTCTTGGACGGCACGCAGTCGGTCAGCACGCACGCCCCGCCAGGGCCGTCCTGCTCGACCATCGTGACCTGCGCGCCCAACTGCGCAGCCACCAGCGCCGCCTCGTAGCCGCCTGGTCCGCCACCGATGATCACAATCCTCGTCACATGTCCCATTCTTCCGCATGCCGCGACCCGCTGGAGAAACGGGGCGGCCGGCCGCGCGCTACTCTTGTCTGCTGTGCCTGTCTACGCCGCCTACGGCAGCAACATGGACCCGGAGCAGATGGCCATGCGCGCTCCGCACTCTCCGATGCGTGACGTCGGCTGGCTGCAGGGCTGGCGCCTGACGTTCGGCGGGGAGGACATCGGCTGGGAAGGCGCGATGGCCACCATCGTCGAAGATCCCGACGAGCACGTCTTCGTCGTCCTCTACGACGTGCCCGAGTCGGACGAGCAGTCGCTCGACCAGTGGGAGGGCGCGGCGCGCGGCCTCCACCACAAGGTGCGGCTGCGGGTGCAGACCCTTGAGGGCGACCAGGTGGCCTGGTTCTACGTGCTCGACGGCTACGAGGGCGGCCTGCCGTCCGCGCGCTACCTGGGCATCCTGGCCGACGCGGCCGAGCGGGCGGGCGCCCCCGACGACTACGTCAAGGAGCTGCGGGGACGCCCCTGCAAGTCGCTCGGCGACTAGCGCAGCGCGACGGGAGAGGCGCGCCTACGAACACGGCCACCCGCACAAGTCCGGCATGCTCACCCTGGAGAAGACACCATGACCCCAGCCGAGAAGGAAGTCGCGGAGCTCTGCGTCGAGCTGATCCGCGTCGACAGCAGCAACTACGGCGACGGCAGCGGCCCCGGGGAGCGCGCAGCCGCCGAGGTCGTCATGGCCAGGCTGGCCGAGGTGGGCATCGAGTCCACCTACATCGAGAGCGCGCCCGGCCGGGGCAACGTGATCACCCGCGTCGCGGGCACCGACCCGTCGCTGCCCGCGCTGCTGGTGCACGGCCACCTCGACGTGGTGCCGGCCAACGCGGCCGACTGGTCGGTCGACCCGTTCGCGGGCGAGGTGCGCGACGGCTACATCTGGGGCCGGGGCGCGGTGGACATGAAGGACATGGACGCGATGATGCTGGCCGTGCTGCGGCAGCTCACCCGCGACGGCCGCCGGCCGCGCCGCGACCTGGTCTTCGCCTGGCTGGCCGACGAGGAGGCGGGCGGCACCTACGGCGCCAAGCACCTCACCGCGCACCACCCCGAGCTGTTCGAGGGCGTCACCGAGGCGATCAGCGAGGTCGGCGGCTACTCCCTGGAGGTCGACCCGTCGCTGCGGCTCTATCTGATCGAGACCGCGCAGAAGGGCCTGGCCTGGATGAGGCTCGTCGCCGACGGCACGGCCGGGCACGGCTCGATGCTCAACTCCGACAACGCGGTCACCGAGCTCGCCAGGGCGGTGGCCCGCGTGGGCGCCCACGACTGGCCGATCACGCTCACGCCGACCGTGCGCCGGTTCCTGACCGAGGTCGCCGACGCCTTCGGCATCCCGTTCGACGAGGACGCTCCCGAGCCGATCCTGGAGCGGATCGGGCCGCTGGTCCGGTTCGTCGGGGCCACGCTGCACCACACGGCCAACCCCACCCAGCTCGATGCCGGCTACAAGTCCAACGTGATCCCCGGCCAGGCCACGGCCGTGATCGACGGGCGTTTCCTGCCCGGACACGAGGACGACTTCTTCAAGACCGTCGACTCGCTGATCGGGCCCAAGATCCGCCGGGAGTTCGTGCACCACGACATCGCGCTGGAGACCACGTTCGACGGCGCCCTGGTCGAGTCGATGATCGCGGCGCTGAAGGCCGAGGACCCCACCGCGCGGGCCATCCCCTACTGCATGTCGGGCGGCACCGACAACAAGACGTTCTTCGCCGACCTGGGTGTGCGGGGGTTCGGGTTCGTGCCGCTGCGGCTGCCGGCCGGCATGGACTTCGCCTCGATGTTCCACGGCGTGGACGAGCGGGTGCCGGTCGAGGCGCTTCAGTTCGGGGTGCGGGTGCTCGACAGGCTGCTCCTAAACTACTGACGTGAACAACCCCGACGCGAGCAACCCCGACGCGAGCAACGACGCCTACTCCCTGGCCCAGGAGGCCGCCGCCGCGCTGAGGAGCGCCGCCGGTCACGACACCTTCGACGTCGCCCTCGTCATGGGCTCCGGGTGGGTCCCGGCCGCCGACGCGCTCGGGCGGACGGTCGCCGAGATCCCCTTCACCGACCTGCCGGGCTTCTCGGCGCCCGCCGTGGCCGGGCACGGTGGCCGGATCCGGGTCGTACGCACCGACAGTGGCCGTCACGCGCTCGTCTTCCTCGGCCGCAGTCACCTCTACGAGGGGCACGGCCCCGAGGCGGTCGTCCACGGCGTGCGCACCGCCGCCGCCGCGGGAGTCCGCACGGTCGTGCTGACCAACGCGGCCGGCGGCCTGCGCCCCGAGACCCAGCAGGTCGGCGACCCGGTGCTGATCAGTGACCACATCAACCTGACCGGCACCAACCCGATCACCGGCACCACGTTCATCGACCTCACCGAGGTCTACTCGCGGCGGCTGCGCGCGCTCGTGCACGAGGTCGACCCGACCCTCGCCGAGGGCGTCTACGTCGCCTTCCGCGGCCCGACCTACGAGACACCCGCCGAGATCCGGATGCTGCGCACGTTCGGCGGCGACCTGATCGGCATGTCCACCGTGCTGGAGGCCATCGCCGCCCGCGAGGCCGGCCTCGACGTCCTCGGCCTCTCGCTGGTCACCAACGCGGCGGCCGGCCTGGGCGGTGAGGTGCTCGACCATGAGGAGGTCCTGGCGGTCGGCCGCGCCACCGCCGCCCGCATGGGCGTCCTGCTGGCCAAGGTCGTGGACCGGCTGTGAGCGACGACCTCCTCCGCCGGGCCCGCCAGTGGCTGCTCCAGGACCCCGACCCCGACACCCGGGCCGAGCTGTCCGGCCTGATCGAGCGCGAGGACCTCGCCGCGCTGCGCGAGCGCTTCCACACCAAGCTGGAGTTCGGCACCGCGGGCCTGCGGGGCGAGCTGGGCGCGGGGCCCAACCGGATGAACCAGGTCACCGTCATGCGGGCCGCCGCCGGGCTGGCCGGGGTGCTGGGCCCGGGGCGGCACGTGGTCGTGGGCTACGACGCCCGGCACAAGTCCGACGTGTTCGCCCGTGACACGGCGGCCGTGCTGACCGGCGCCGGGCTGCACGTCTCGCTGCTGCCCGGCCCGCTGCCGACGCCCGTGCTGGCCTTCGCCGTCCACCGGCTCGGCGCCGACGCGGGCGTGATGGTCACGGCCAGCCACAACCCGCCGAGGGACAACGGCTACAAGGTCTACTGGGGCGACGGCTCGCAGATCGTGCCGCCGATCGACAGCGAGATCTCCGCCGCCATCGACGCCGTGGGCCGGGTCGACCGGCTGCCGCTCGACGGGCCCGGCACCCTCACCGAGCTGGGCGACGCCATCGTCGACGACTATCTCGAAGCCCTCACCGCGCTTCCCCTCGGTGAGGCGCGGGAGCTGCGGGTCGCCTACACCCCGCTGCACGGCGTCGGCGGCGCCACCCTGACGGGCGCGTTCCTGGACGCCGGGTTCGAGAGCCCGATGTCGGTCGAGGAGCAGCGCGATCCCGACCCCGACTTCCCCACGGTCGCCTTCCCCAACCCCGAGGAGCCGGGGGCGATGGACCTGACCATCGCGCTCGCCTCCAAGATCAACGCCGACCTGGTGCTGGCCAACGACCCCGACGCCGACCGGTGCGCCGTGGGGGTGTCGCTGGGCGGCGGCACGTTCCGCATGCTGACCGGCGACGAGCTGGGCGGCCTGCTGGCCGAGCACGTGATCACGCACACCACCGGCGACCGCATGGTGGCCACCACGATCGTGTCCTCGACGCTGCTCGGCAAGATCGCGCGAGCGCACGGCGTGCGCTACGGCGAGACCCTGACCGGCTTCAAGTGGATCATGAAGGCGGGGCCCGGCCTCGTCTTCGGCTACGAGGAGGCGATCGGCTACAGCGTCGGCTCCGACGCCGGGCTGCCGGTGCGCGACAAGGACGGCATCGGCGCCGCGCTCACCGTGGCCGCGATCGCGGCGGAGGCCAAGCAGGCCGGCCGCACTCTGGCCGACCTGCTCGACGACCAGGCCAGGCGCTACGGCCTGCACGCCACGTCGCAGCTCTCGCTCCGGGTCGACGACCTGTCACTGATCGCCGACGCCATGGCCCGCCTGCGCGCCAAGCCTCCCGCCACCCTTGGCACCCGTACCGTGACCAGGATCGACGACCTGGCCGAGGGTGGCGAGCTGCCACCGACCGAGGGGCTGCGCTTCCTGCTGTCGGGCGACGCCCGGGTGGTGGTCCGGCCCTCGGGAACCGAGCCCAAGCTCAAGTGCTACCTGGAGGTTGTCGTCCCGGTGACGGGCGAGGTCACGTCGGCCCGCACCCACGCGGCCGAGGAACTGGAAGCTCTGAAAACAGACCTGGCCGCCACCCTGGGGCTATGACGCCGCCTGCCAGGACCACATCTGGACCCACCACTCTGGACCAACCAGACGTGGTCCTGTCGACGAGATGGTCTCATCGTGAGACCAATCTCCGGCATGGGCTCATGGAATCACATCGTGAGACCAATCTCCTTGTCAGTCTCATGGATGAGACTAATGCGGAGGTACAGACTGGCGCCTAGAGTCGAGGGACCAAGTTTGGCAGGTCCAAGTTTGGTGGGTCCAAATTTGGTCCCACCAAACTTGGACCCTCAGGTGTCATGGGGGCCCGGATGGACGGTTTCATCGGCCGGGATCGTGAGCTTTCGTCTCTGCAGCGGTTCTTCACCCGAGTAGGGGCGGGAGATCGGCCAGGGCGCGCCATCCTGATGCGTGGCCGACGTCGAGTCGGAAAATCGCGCCTGGTTGAGGAGTTCATCCTCCGGTCCGGGGTGCCCAGCTTGTTCTACACAGCAGCGCAGGAACCCTTCATCGAACAACTCGAACGGTTCAACGCGGACGCGGCGGCCTCGAATCTGCCTGACGCCTCTCTCTTCAACGAGGTAGCGCCGACCTCATGGGACAGCGCCCTGCGGCTCCTGGCCCATGCCATCCCCCAGGATTCGCCGAGCATCATCGTCCTCGACGAACTGCCCTTTATGATCAACGAGGATCCCCACCTCGAAGGCCAACTTCAGCGCCTCTTCGATCGCGAGTTCTCTCGCCGTCCCACGCTGCTCATCCTGATCGGCTCCGACATGTCCATCATGGAAGCCATCAACCAGTACAACCGCCCGTTCTACATGCGAGCGTCGGAAATGGTGGTAAATCCGCTCACTCCCGCGGATGTCGCGAGCAAGTTGGAATTGCCAGCCGCGGAAGCCATCGATGCCTACCTCATCTCCGGCGGGCTCCCCATGATCCTGGACGAATGGCCCGTGGGCGCCACCGCGAGTGAGTTCCTCGACAGCACCATCCCGGATGGCACGTCCGCGCTGACGGTGAGTGGCGAACGCGCCATGGCCGCGGAGTTCTCGCCCGACGCCCAAGCCAGAGTGCTCCTGAAGGCGCTCGGTTCGGGGCAGCGTACGTACTCGTCCATCATGAAGGCCGCTGGTGGGATAGGCAGCACCTCGGTCAAGAGGGGGCTGCAGATGCTCCTTGAGAAGCGCATGCTCACAGCCGAGCTTCCGCTGTCCACACGCCCAGCGAGAGAGACCCGCTACCACATCAGTGACGCGCATCTGCGGTTCTGGTTGTCCTTCATTGAACCGGGGCTGCCAGAGATCTATCGCGGGCGTGGTGACCTGGTGCTGCGGCGAATCCACACATCATGGACGTCATGGCGGGGGATGGCCGTGGAGCCGCTCATCCGCGAGTCGCTGCGGCGGATGGACGGGCTGCCCGAGGGTACGGGCGCCGTGGGCGGCTACTGGACCAGGACCAACGATCCTGAGATCGACCTCGTTGGCACCGACCGGGAGCCGGTGGCCAAGAAGATCACGATGGTCGGGTCGATCAAGTGGCTGGAGAACCGGCCGTTCGACCGCCATGACCTGAGCGAGCTGATCGTCCACCGGTCCAAGATGCCCGGGGCCGACACCTCCACGCCGCTCTACGCGGTCTCGCGCAGCGGGTGCGACGTGGAGGGGGTCAGGCACGTGACGCCCGAGCAGTTGCTGGACGTCTGGCGTTAGGCCAGGCGGAACTCCAGGTCGATGTCCCACTTGCTGGGGTCGAGCTCCACGCGTGGGTCGGTCCGGTAGAGCTCCAGGCGGCAGCCCCAGTGTTCGGCGCCGTCCTTCTCGGACATGTCCCACGCCAGGTCCCGCTCCGCCGCCCATTTCAGCAGCGCCTCGACGACGCCGGCGAGCTGGTCGGGGTGGCCGTGGTGGGTCACGGTCGCGTAGCGCCCGGCGGGCAGGTGGGCGGCGAAGATGTCGCCCTCGCCCGTCACCGGCTCCACGATCGGCACGCCGGCCTCGACCACCAGCCGGTCGGCCGCCATGTCGATGCTGTCGTAACGGAGAAACGGCGCTCCGGCCGGGGCGATCCCGCGCTGGGCGAGCCAGCCGACCAGCTCGCCGATGCGGTCGGCGACCTCGCTGAAGGTCGTCATGGTGATGGTCCTGCGCACCCCTACGTACGGACGGTCGGGGTGTTCCACGATGTTGGGCATTGTCGTCCTCCTTCACTCACCTGTACGAAGCAACTGCCCGGAACTCATCGGCAGGCCGAAGAACGGGAACAACCGGGTGTCCAGGCAGGTGATCGTCTCGGTGACGAACCCCCGCTCGATTTCGAGCACCACCAGGGCGAACGGCTCCCCTCGTACGTACTGGCCGAAGGCGGGCGAGCCGTTGGCCCGGACCGGGACCAGGCGGGAGCCGCCACAGGGCGCGTCGGCGCCCAGCATCGCCTTGCGGATCTCCGCACGCCCGCGCAGCCACCACGCGAACGGCGGCATCGACATCGTCGCGTCCTCGTGCAGCAACGAGACGAGCACGTCGACGTCGTAGCGTTCGAACGCGTCCACGTAGCGGGCCAGCAACCGCTCGTCCACCTCCTGCCGCGGCTCCGGGGAGGCGGGCAGGGTGGCCCTGGCCCGCTGCAACGCGCTGTTGACCGCCGCGACGCTGCCGCCGAGCAGTCCGGCCACCTCCGCCGCGCTCCAGCGCAGCACGTCGCGAAGGATCAGGACGGCCCGCTGGCGGGGCGGCAGGGACTGCAGCGCGGCGACGAACGCCAGCCGTACCGTCTCCTTCGCGACGGCGAGCTCGGCGGGGTCGGCGGGAAGCACGCGGCCGTCGGGCACCGGCTGGACCCACCTGTGGTCCGGCAGCGGCGCGCCGAGGTCGGCGCCGGGTGAGGAGGCGGGACCGAGGTCCATCGCCCGCGCCCGGCGCTGGGTGCCGCGCAGCATGTCGAGGCAGACGTTCGTGGCGATGCGGAACAGCCACGGACGCAGCGGCGCCCGGGCCGGGTCGTAACCGCCGCGCCAGGCCTTGACCAGCGTCTCCTGCACGGCGTCCTCGGCCTCGAACCCGGAGCCGAGCATGCGGTAGCAGTAGCCGGTCAGCTCGGTCCGGTGCGACTCCAGCTCGGTGGCGTCCACTAGGCCGGGACCACCTCGATCTGGAGCTCGGTCACCCACTCGTCGAGGTCGTCCGGGCAGTGCAGGGAGATCTCCCTGGCCAGGGCGACCGACCGGTAGCCGTTCTCCTCGATCCAGTGGGCCAGCGTCTGGAACGTCGTCCCGACCTCGTCCATGGAGCCGTGGTGGATGATCGTGGCCGCGGTCTCGATGCCGGGCAGGACGACCACCTCGAAGTCGTGGTCGTCGTGCGGGCCGGCGGAGACGGGGAACGCGGTGTGCACGCGCACGGCGCCGTCGTCCTCCGGGACGTAGTAGGCGATGCCGGGTCCCGTGATCGGCACGCCGGCGGACTCCAGCCGCGCGCAGATCTCGGCGAAGAGCGGCTTGATGACCGGGCCGATGTCCTCGGGCTCGTAACTCGCCGCGGTGGCGCTGAGCTCGGCGACCGTGATCGGGTCAAGCTTCTTGACCACGACTTCCTCGGGGTGCATGTATCCCTCTGTCTCGATGGTGCGGAGTCTCGCCTCGACCACGCGCAACCTGGCCAGATCGGCACTGATCTGCGCTTCCAGCTGGGCGCGGCGCAGCCGTACCATTCCGTGGAGCTCTGCCGCGGTCACCTTGTCGTCGAGGATCGTCCTGACCTGCTCCAGCGTGAAGCCGAGGTTCTTGATCGCGACGATGCGGTTGAGCCGGGACAGCTGCGCGGCCTGGTAGGAGCGGTACCCCGTGGCGGGGTCCACGTGCGCGGGTCGCAGCAGCCCGATCGCGTCGTAGTGGCGCAGCATGCGCACCGACACGAGCCCGAGCCTGGCGAAATCTCCGATGCTGAACATGACCTCTCCAGGTGTACGGGCTCACACGGTGTCAGGGTCAACACTAGGCAGGTTTCCTTTGATGGGTTATGTTCCATTTATGGCGACCGAACGTTCGGTAGGTGCGGCGTTGAAGGGCTACCTCACTGACCGCGACGCTGACGCGCGCCTGCGGATCAGGACGGCGGCCGTGCTGTTGTTCGCGCGGCAGGGTTACGCCGCGACGACCATCAGGGACCTCGCCCGGGCCATCAACATGACCAATGCCGGGATCTACCACCACGTGTCGAGCAAGGAGGCCCTCCTCGCCGACCTGATGCGGGCCGGGCACCGCGGGCTGATCGACTCGACCGATCTGATGTTGGACGGCGCCCGGCGGCCGGTGGACCGGCTCGCCCTGCTGATCAGCTCACTGACCGCCATCCACGCCCTCAATCCGATGCTCACCCGGGTGATGGACGGTGAGCTCCGCTCCCTCACCCCCGGATCGACCGCCCACGACGAGATCATCGCGCTGCGCGACGCCTACGAGGAGCGCTGGCGCCGCGCCCTCGACGACGGGGTCTCGGCGGGCGCCTTCCGCGTCGCCGACCGGAGGCTGACCCGCCTCGCCCTGATGTCCATGTGCACCGGCACCAGCGAGTGGTATCGCCCTGACGGTGACTCCACGCTGGAGCAGGTGTGCGCCGAATTCGTGGCGATCGGCCTGGCCGCGGTGCGCGCGCCCGCCCAGACCGTCGCGACGTGCGACTTCTCCCTGCTGCCGGCCTATCCGTGGGAGCCGCCGAATGTCTGACACGATCCCCGACTTACTCAGGTACGCCGCCAGAACGTACGGACGGCGCGAGTTCCTCCGCTTCCCGCACACTTCGCTGAGCTTCACCGAGACCGACGAACGGAGCGACCGGCTGGCCGGGGCGCTGGCCGCCAAGGGCGTGCGACCGGGCGACCGGGTGGCCGTCATGATGGAGAACGTCCAGGAATGGCCATTGAGCTGGCTGGCCATCCTCAAGGCCGGAGCGGTCACGGTGCCGGTGAACGTCCGGTATCGCGCGGCCGACCTGGAACACGTGCTGCGTGACTCGGGGGCCGTCGCCACCCTGACCACCTCCGAGCACGCCGCCCACATCCCCGGCACGGTCTACGACGTGCGGGACCTCGCCGCCGGCCGGTGGAGTCCGCCCGAAATTTCCCTCGACCGGCACGATGTAGCGAATTTTCAGTACACGTCGGGGACTACGGGATTCCCCAAAGCCTGCATGCTCACCCACGACTACTGGCTCAGAACCGCCCGGATCGTCGCCGACCGGATCGGAGTCCGCGACGACGACGTCATGCTGATCGCCCAGGCCTACTCCTACATGGATCCGCAGTGGACCATGCTCCTCTGCCTGCTCGGCGGCATCCCCCAGGTGGTGCTCCCCCGCTTCTCCGCCTCGGGCTTCTGGCCGTCGGTCCGCGAGCACGACGCGACCTTGACCTACGTGCTGGGGACGATGCCGATGCTGATGTTCAAGCAGCCGCCGCACCCCCTGGACCGGGACAACCGGATGCGACTCGTGCTCTGCTCCGGGATCGCCCCCGACCTGCACGCCGCCTTCGAGGAACGCTGGGGCGCGCCCTGGCGCGAGCTCTACGGCTCCACCGAGTCCGGCGCCGACCTGCTGGTCGCCCCAGAGGCGGCCGAGACGGTCGGCACCGGCGCCATGGGCCTGCCTCCCCCCGGCAAGGAGGTCATGATCGCCCGGCCGGGCAGCGTCCCGCCCGAGGAGGTTCCCGACGGGCGACAGGGCGAGATCGTGGTGCGGGGCATCCCGATGATGAAGGGCTACTGGAACCATCCCGAGGCCACCGCCCAGGCCTTCCAGGGCGGCTGGTACCACACCGGTGACCTGGGCTTCCGCGACGACGACGGCTACGTCCACCACTCGGGGCGGATTAAGGACATGGTCCGCAGGGGCGGCGAGAACATCTCCTGCGCAGAGGTCGAGCGCGTGCTCGGCCGGCATCCGGCGGTGCTGTCCGCCGCCCTGGTGCCCATCCCCGACGAGCTCTTCGGCGAGTTGCCGAAGGCCTTCATCCAGCTTCGTCCCGGCCACGCGCCCGACCGTGACACGGCCATGAGCGTGATCGGCCTGGCCAGGGAACGTCTGGCCAGATTCAAGATCCCGGCGTACGTCGAGTTCGTCGACGAGTTCTCACTGACACCGTCGGCCCGCATCGAGAAGCGCCACCTGCTGTATCCCGTACGCGATCAGCGTGCCGGAGCCATCGCCGTGGAACAGGAGACCCGATGATCGACGTGACCGTACGCGACGAGGTGGCCGTGATCACCCTGCGACGACCGGACAAGCTCAACGCCCTCACCGCCGGCATGCGCAGGCAGCTCGCCGCCGCCGTCCGGAGCCACGGGGACGGCAAAGCGGCCAGGGGCATCGTCGTCACCGGCACCGGGCGGGCGTTCTCGGCCGGCGAGGACATCAACGAGGCCGCCGGGCAGTCGCTGCTCGACGAGGTCGAGCTCTTCCACGACCTGACCAGGGCGGTGCTGGAAACCCAGGTGCCGGTCGTCGGCGCGGTCAACGGCCTGGCCGTGGGCGGCGCGGCCGAGTGGACGCTCTGCTTCGACTCCCGCATCGGCACACCGTCGGCTGAGTACTTCCTGCCGGAGAACCACATCGGGCTGTCCGTCTCCAACGCCTCCAGCCATCTGCTGCGCAGGCTGGTGGGAGGCCGGGCACTGCGGCTCGTGCTCGACTCGGCGCGGCTGAGCGCGGCCGAGGCGCAGTCGGCCGGGCTCCTGGACGAGATCGTCGAGCCGGACACGCTCGTGGCGACCGCGATCGGGCTCGTCCACCGGTGGACGCTGCCCGGCACGGCCACCGCCGTCCACCTGAGGCTGCTCCGGCCGTCACTGGAGGAGGTCGAACGGGCCTTCGCGGCCGAGACGGAGGCGGCCAGGCAGGTGGAGGAGACCGGGATCGCCCAGGCGGGCATGGAGCGCTTCATCAACCGGCGGACGGCCTGACGGCGGTCGTCGCGGCGGTCAGGGCACCACGAGCGCGGTGGTCAGGGCACCACGAGCGCGGCGATCACCAGCGCGAGCGCCACGGCGAGGACCGCGAACGAGTCGATCGCCCAGCTCTGCCGGACCGGGGCGGCCTGCTCGCCGCGCCGGCCGACCGCCTCGGCGCGCTCGGTGATCTGCTCGCCCAGCCAGTCGGCGTGCGTCTTGCCGGCGAACGCCTCGGCCGCGGCCTGCTCGCCCTTGGACAGGGTGGGCTCGGTCGGGAACCGGCCTCGCTGGGGCCTCGCCCCGACCCGGCGCCGTGCCTTGGCCCGCTCCCTGGCCGAACTGGTCGGAGTCCACAGGCGCAGGATCCGGTCGTCGCCGAGGTGGACGTTGATCGAGTGCGACACGGTCGCCTCCGTCACCGCCGCCCACGGCGCGTACGTGGTGCGCAGCGGGTTGCGGACGACCAACTCGTCCTCGGCGAGCACCGTGGCGGGCCGCAGCGCGGTCGTGTAGACGATCGTGGTCAGCACCCCGAGCACGGCCAGCGCCACCATCGACGGCTTGCCGGTGTAGCGGTAGATCAAATCGACCGTGTTGATCGCGACGAACGCCACCCACACCCAACCGAGGACGAAGGCGAACCGGGACCGGTAGACGTGCTTCACGACTGCCACTTGATCTGCGCGAACCCCGGCTTGATCACCCCGTTGATCAGCGCCAGCCGCTCGTCGAACGGGATGAACGCCGACTTCATCGCGTTGACCGTGAACCACTGCAGGTCGTCCCACCCGTAGCCGAACGCCTCGGCCAGCTTGGCGAACTCCAGCGACAGGTTGGTCGAGCTCATCAGCCGGTTGTCGGTGTTGACCGTCACCCGGAAGTAGAGGCGGCGCAGCAGCCCGATCGGGTGGTCGGCGATCGAGGTGGCGGCCCCGGTCTGCAGGTTGGACGTGGGGCACATCTCCAGCGGGATGCGCTTGTCACGCACGTAGGCGGCCAGCCGGCCCAGCTTGGCGGCGCCGTCGTCGGCCACGGAGATGTCGTCGATGATGCGCACCCCGTGGCCCAGCCGGTCGGCCCCGCACCACTGGATGGCCTGCCAGATCGACGGCAGCCCGAACGCCTCGCCCGCGTGGATCGTGAAGTGCGCGTTCTCCCTCTGGAGGTACTCGAACGCGTCGAGGTGCCGGGTGGGAGGGTAGCCGGCCTCGGCCCCGGCGATGTCGAAGCCCACCACGCCGACGTCGCGGTAGCGCACGGCCAGCTCGGCGATCTCCATCGAGCGCGCCTTGTGCCGCATCGCGGTCAGCAGGGTGCCGACCCGGATGCCGCGCCCCGCGGAGCCCTTGGCGAACCCCTCCAGCACGGCCTCGACCACCTCGTCGAGGCTGAGCCCGGTCGTGGTGTGCTGCTCGGGCGCGAAACGCACCTCGGCGTAGACGACGCCGTCGGCGGCGAGATCCTCGGCGCACTCGGCGGCGACCCGCATGAGGCTCTCCCGCGTCTGCATCACGCCGACCGTGTGCTCGAACGTCTCCAGGTAGCGCTCCAGCGACCCGGAGTCGGACGCCTCCTCGAACCAGGTGCGGAGGTTGTCGGGGTCGGTGGTGGGCAGCGCGCCGTAGCCGGTCTCCCGCGCCAGCTCCACGATGGTGCCGGCCCGAAGGCCGCCGTCGAGGTGGTCGTGCAGCAGCACCTTCGGCGCCCGCCGAATCTGGTCAATCGTGGGGCTCATCTCGCCATGATACGAGCCCGGCGGCGCCCCGGCTCTCCCGCACGCTCCACGGCTGGTCGGGGCGGGTCAGAGCCGGGTCAGACGCGGTGGGCGGCTTCGGGGGTGAAGGCCGGGAGGCAGACGGCGATGTATTCGGCGCCTTCGGGGCCGGAGCTGTAGCGGACCTTCTCGCCCGGCTCGGTGACCAGGCTCTGGCCCGCGCCGACCTCGATGGTGCCCCCGTCGTGCTCGACGATGACGGTGCCGCGCAGGACGACGGTGTATTCGGTGAACGACGGCGTCTGGGCCGGCTCCTCCCAGCCGGGCGGAGCGACCATGTGGGCGATGGAGACCGCCTCGTCGCCGCTGTTGACGCGGCCGACGTGCTCGTCGATGACCTTGCCGCCGGGCACCGGAATCCGGGTGGGCCCCTCGATCTTTCTCACCCGGTCAGTGTGCCACGTCGATGACCAGGCGGTCGGGGCCGGTGTACTCGCGAATCCGGAACGGCCTGCGCTCGGTGGCGAGCAGGGCGATGCCGACCCGGCCCTCGAAGTCGCCGGTCTTGACCACGTCCTTCACGGTGGTGAGCGAGGCGGGCACCGGGCCGCCCGTCCAGGTGGGGGTGCCGTCCTCGGTGTGGGCGTCGGCGTGGGTCAGCAGGAGGTGGAGGCAGGCGCGGCCGCCGAGGTCGACGGGATCGCCCGAGCCCTCCTGCTGCACCTTGTTCACCCAGCGCGCCGTGTAGCCGGGCAGCTCACCCCTGAAGTCGATCACCACGCGGTCGAACGTGTCGTGACGGCCGTAGCGGACCCCCGTCACCAGGGCCTGCTCGCGCCCCTCGTGCGGGACGTCCACCGCGGCGGTGCTGGTGGGCGCCGGGACCTGCGCGGTCGTCTCGCCGGGTGGCCGCGGCGTGGGGGTGCCGGGCCGCGCCGAGCCCGTCTCCTCGGTGTTCTGGGCGCCGCTCTCCTGGGCGCTGGTGGTCTGGGCGCTGCTGCTCGGCGTGGCGGTGCCACAGGCGGCCTGGGTCAGACCGCAGATCAGCACGGCGGCGCCCGCGATGACGCGAGGGTGCCACGCCGTACCGGGCCTGGGTGCGGGTGTCGGGCTCATGCCCGGTTGATGCCCGGTGGGTGATCGGGTGAAGCGGCGTGGCGGTGGATGGCATCGGGCTGCGGGCTTCCCTCCATTAGGAGCTCCCACTACTGTGATCATTCCCGCCAGGAGTCATATTCGTGAGTTATTCAGATGATTTATCGTCATTTATCGGTGAGTACGCCCCGGGGTTGCTCCGCACCGCGTACCTGATCACCGGTGATGCGCACCGGGCCCGTGGCCTGACCGTCGAAGCGCTGGTCGCGGTCGGCCGCCGCTGGTCGTCGCGAACGCGGCGCCCCGTCGACGCCGCGCTCCGGGAACTGTACCGGCGGGCTCTGGCCGTCCCCGCCTGGTCGCCCGCCGGCTTCCCGCTCGAAGTGCTGGACCCCGGAAACCGCGCCGCCGTGGTCGCCCTCTTCCACGACAGCCTCCATCCGCACCGCGCCGCCGAACTCTGCGGGCCCGGCCCCTTCCGGCACGAGGAGATCACTCGCTCCCTGCACCGCCTCCGCACCGCCTGGCCCCACCTCTTCACGCCGGACCCCGCCGACGACTCCGCCCGACCGGCCGCCCCCGAGACGGCCCCGCGGCCGGAGCCGGACGGGCCCGAGGTCGACCACCGCTCGGAACCGGACGGGCCCGAGATGGCCGCGCGGCCGGAACTCGCCGCCCCGGAGACCGCCCACCGGCCGGAACGGGACGGGCCCGAGGCGGGGGCCGAGGAGGTGTGGGCCGCGCCCGGCGCCGAGGGAGGCGCGGACGAGGCACCCGGATGGAGCACACCGAGCGCCGCCGAGGCTGTTCCGTCGCCGATGGAGGCGGCTCCGGCGGGGTTACCGTCCGAGCCGGCCCTGCACAGGGCCCTCGCGCGGATGTCGGCGGAGGCCACGGCGACGATGCGGGACCCCGCCGCCCTCGCCGTTCTCACCGGCGAGGTGCTCCGGGGGATCAAGCGCGGCAGACGGGTCCGCCGCGCGGTGGTGGGCACGGTGTCGGCGGGAGTGATCGCGTCGTTCGTGGCCGTCGTGTACGTCGGCCTCACACTGATCGCCGAGAACGCGAAGAACGCCGCGGACACCACGGACTCGGCGGCGTTCGCGACTCCGGAGGAGGACTCGTTCGAGTCGGAGACGCCACTGCCGGTCCCGGACCCGGTCCCGGAGCGGCTGGAGGAGGCCGTCCGGTTCGCCTATGTCGGCTATTGCCAGAGCTCCGACGCCGCCACCACCGATCCGGCCCCGTGCTCACAGTGGCGGCTGGTGACCGAGTCGAGCCACGAGTGGCGGATGGATGCCGCGCGAGCCGGGATGGGGAGGGGCACTGAGGGCACGGGCCCGCTGGCGCTGAGCCAGGACGGGCACCGCGTGGCCTACCGGACCACCGCGGGCGGTTACGCGGTCGAGGACCTGTCCACCGGCACCACGAGGACGGTGGACCTGGCTCCGCGATCGGAGACGACCTACATCGTGTCCTCACCCAACGGCCGCTACTTCGCCATCGGCTTCGACGGGGCGAAGGGAGCGGTGCTCGACTTCGACACCGGGACGACCAGCCCGGTGCGCGGCGGCAGAGTGCTGGCCGTGGGCGACGACGGGCTGCGGGTGGTCGTCGGCACCAAGGACGTCACGAACGTCCCCGGCCACGCGTCCATCACCACGCTCGGCATGGAGGACCCGTCCGGCCGGGGCGGTCGGACGTACCGGATCGATCCCGACCTCATCGGGTACGGCGCCGCGCTCTCCCCCGACGGCCGCACACTGGCCGTGGTCACCGGGGACGAGCGGCTGGCCCTGATGGACACACGCACCGGGCTGGTCACCGGGCCGCGTCCGGCACTGGACGCCTACGAGGTCGTCGCGGTCGAACGCTGGCTCAACCGGGACGAGGTGCTCATGCGCCTGTGGGACGACGAGTACATCGTCCTGTCAGCGGTGAACATCCGCACCGGCCAGGCGGAGCCGTACGCCGAGGAGGTCACGGAGGACCTGGACTACGCCTCCCCCCTCGGTCAGATGACCGAGTAGCCCCGTTCAATGCAACTGCATTTAATGCCATTGCATGAGTTTTCGGATAGTGGTAACCTCCGGCCATGGACGAGGAGGTTGTGGTCAGGACCTGGCAGTACGTCCTCTCCACCCACGCCAGGGCGATGTGCGCGCTCGAACGCGAGCTGGGCGACCGGCACGGGCTCGGCCCCAGCGAGTTCGAGGTGCTCGACCGCATCGTCCGTCACGACCGGCAGCTGCGACTGCAGGAGCTCTGTGACGAGGTCCACCTGAGCCAGAGCGCCCTGTCCCGCGTGGTGGCCCGGCTCGAGAAGGCCGGGCTCGTCTCCCGTGGCGCCTGCGACTCCGACCGGCGCGGCGTCTTCGTCTGCATCACCGACGACGGCCGCGCCCGCTACCACGAGGCGCTGCCGACGCAGCGCGCCGTGCTGGCCGAGGTGTTCGACGACAGCACCGCACTCGCCCGCTGACCGACCGCCTAAGCGGTGATGCGGTCGATGACCAGGGGCAGCAGCTCCTGGCCGGCCGGGCCGACCTCGTAGCCACCCTCCAGCGCGGCGAGCGCGCGCTCGAACCTGGCCGTCTCGTCGGCGTGCAGCGTCATCAGCGGCTGCCCCTCGCGCACCAGATCACCCGGCTTGGCGTGCAACGTGATGCCCGCGCCGAACGAGACCGGGTCCTCCTTGCGGGCGCGGCCCGCCCCCAGCCGCCAGGCCGCCAGGCCCACGGCGTAGGCGTCGAGCCGCCCGAGCACTCCGGACGTTGGCGCCTCGACCGTCATGGTCTCGGCCGCCCGGGGCAGGACCGCGTCGGGGTCGCCGCCCTGGGCGCTGATCATGCGGCGCCAGCTGTCCATGGCCGAGCCGTCCCGGAGGGCGTCGGCGGGGTCCTTGCCGGAGATCCCTGCCGCCTCCAGCATCTCCCGCGCCAGCCGTACGGTCAGGTCGACCACGTCGGACGGGCCGCCGCCGGCGAGGACCTCGACCGACTCCTCGACCTCCAGCGCGTTGCCCACGGCCCGGCCGAGCGGCCGGTCCATCGCGGTGAGCAGCGCGACCGTGCGCACGCCCGCGTCGGTGCCGAGCGCGACCATGGTCTCGGCCAGCTCGCGGGCCCGCTCCACGGTCTTCATGAACGCCCCGGAGCCGACCTTGACGTCGAGCACCAGCGAGCCGGTGCCCTCAGCGATCTTCTTCGACATGATGGACGAGGCGATCAGCGGGATCGACTCGACCGTGCCGGTCACGTCGCGCAGCGCGTACAGCTTCTTGTCGGCGGGCGCGAGCCCCGAGCCGGCCGCGCAGACGACCGCACCGGCCGAGCGGAGCACCGCCAGCATCTCGTCGTTGGACAGCGAGGCCCGCCAGCCGGGGATCGACTCCAGCTTGTCGAGCGTGCCCCCGGTGTGGCCGAGGCCGCGACCCGACAGCTGCGGCACGTACGCGCCACAGGCGGCCACCAGCGGCGCGAGCGGCAGGGTGATCTTGTCACCGACGCCGCCCGTGGAGTGCTTGTCGGCCGTCGGCCGGTCGAGCGCCGACCAGTCCATGCGCTCGCCCGAGCGGATCATCGCCTGGGTCCAGCCGGCGATCTCGCTCCGGTTCATGCCGTTGAGCAGGATGGCCATGGCCAGGGCGGACATCTGCTCGTCGGCGACCTCGCCGCGCGTGTAGGCGTCGATCACCCAGTCGATCTGGGCGGCCGTCAGCTCGTGACCGTCGCGCTTGGCGACGATGACCTCGATGACGTCCATCAGGTGGTCTTGGACAGGTCGTCGGGGCCGAACGCGTAGGGCAGGATCTCGGTCATCCGCCTGGGCCCGTCGATGGTCTCCACCAGCAGGTCGTCACCGCCGAACTCGAAGAGCAGCTGGCGGCAGCGCCCGCACGGCATCAGCAGCTCGCCGTGGCCGTCGACGCAGGTGAAGGCCACCAGCCGGCCGCCGCCCGACGCCTGGAGCGCGGAGACGAGGCCGCACTCGGCGCACAGGCCCAGCCCGTAGGAGGCGTTCTCGACGTTGCAACCGGTGACGATCCGGCCGTCGTCCACCAGGGCGGCGGCGCCGACGGGGAACTTGGAGTAGGGGGCGTAGGCGTGGTGCATGGCCTCGGCGGCCGCCGCCCGCAGGGCGTCCCAGTCGATGCTCATCAGTGTTGTTCCCCCCTGCGATAGCGCACGCCGTCGGCCTTGGGCATTCGCAGTCGCTGCGAAGCCACCAGCAGGACGAGCAGCGTGAGCACGTGTGGCGTGACGTTGACGAATTCGTCCGGCAGCTTGTCGACGGTCAGCCAGAGCCAGATCAGCACGATCGAGCCGGCGGCGGCCGCGGCCATGAGAGTGTATTCCCTCGCGCCCCTGGTCACGGCCTCGGCGGGCTGGCCGGACGCCAGCATCCCGCGCAGTTTGATGCCGATGTAGATCACCAGCAGCGCCGCCCCGAACAGCAGGAACGAGGTGACGGCGCCCGAGCTGCGCAGTTGCAGACCGTCGGCGTAACCGAACAGCGCCGCGCCCGCCGCCAGCCCACCGGGGCGCCAGTTGCCGAAGATCATGGCGGCCAGGCCGATGAACCCGCGTCCCCCCGTCTGGCCCTCGACGTACTTCGTGGAGACGAAGACCAGGAACACGCCGCCGAGCCCGGCGAAGGCGCCGGAGATGACGACCGCGACGTACTTGATCAGGGGGACGTTCACGCCCAGCGACTCGGCCGCCCACGGGTTCTCGCCCGCCGAGCGGAGCCGCAGCCCGAAGGCCGTGTGCCAGAGCACGAAGAACGTCAGCGGGAGCAGCAGCACGGCCAGGATGACCAGCACGTCCACGCCGTGCGTGAGGCCGCGCAGGATGCCCGCGACGTCGGAGAGCAGGAACCAGTGTGTTCGTTCCAGGCTGCCGAGCCAGTCCGGACCCGAGGACAACAGCGGCAGGCTGATCTCCGGCGCCTCCGACTTCAGCGCGGGCGAGGTGGTGATGCCGGCGCCCGCCTCACCGGCGCCGGTGCCCTCCTTGTAGAGCACCTCCGACAGGAAGCGGGTGACGCCGGGGCCGAGCAGGTTGATCGCTACGCCGCTGATGATGTGGTCGACGCCGAACGTCACGGTCGCGATGGCGTGGATCAGCCCGCCCAGCGCGCCCGCGATCAACCCGGCCAGCAGCGCGGCCATGGCTCCCCACTGGTAGCCGGCCCATCCGGCGAACCAGGTGCCGAGCACCATCATGCCTTCGAGGCCGATGTTGACCACGCCGGCCCGTTCGGCCCACAGGCCGCCGAGACCGGCCAGGCCGATCGGCACGGCCAGCATCAGCGCGGCGGCGAAGGTGCCGGAGGAGGTGATGTCGTTGGCTCCGGACATGATCCGCACCAGCGACATCAGCAGGATCAGCAGGGCGACGCCGATGAGCGCCAGGTGGTACTTGCGCACCTTGGTCGATGCGACGGTCGTCATGCTGCCACCTCAACGGGAGTGTTCCTGCCGAGCTGCTGCGCGGCCCGCCGTTCCTCGCGCCGCATCGCGATCCTGCTGGTGATCTCGTTGGCGATGACCACCAGGAGGACGATCGCGCCTTGCATGATCATGATGACCGAGGGGGGCACGCTGGCGAACTGCAGCGGCCCCTGCGCGCGGTCGAGGAAGCCGAAGAGCAGGGCGGCGACCGCGATGCCGGCGGGCTTGTTGCGGCCCAGCAGCGCGACCGCGATGCCGAGGAAGCCCAGGCCGGGGGTGAAGTTGGAGCCGAAGGTGTGCTTGTCGCCGAGGATCTCGGGCAGCCCGATCAGCCCCGCGATCGCGCCGGACAGCACCATCGCCGAGATGACCATCTTCTTCGGGTTGACGCCCGAGGCCAGCGCGGCCGACGGGTTGAGGCCGCTGGCCTTGACGTCGAAGCCGAACCTGGTGCGCTCCAGGAGCACCCAGAGCCCCACGCCCAGCAGGATCGCCACGACCAGGAACCCCCACAGCCCGCCACCACGGGGCGCGGGCAGCCCGAACATCTCGAAGAGCACGTTGAGGTTGGGGAACCAGGCCGACTCGGGCAGCAGCGGCGTGTTGGTGGTGAGCTGACCCTCGGTCCGCTGGCCGGTGAAGGGGCCGCGGACGAGGAAGGCGGCCAGCTGGATCGCGATGTAGTTGAGCATGATCGTGGAGATGACCTCGTTCACCCCCCGCGTCACCTTCATCACGGCTGGGATGAGCGCGTACAGGCCGCCCACGGCCGCGGCCACCACGATGATCACCAGGATCTGGATCGGGGCGGGCGCCACGAACAGCGAGCCGACGTAGGCGGCGCAGACGGCCGCGATCTTGTACTGTCCCTCGACGCCGATGTTGAAGAGGTTCATCCGGAACCCGATGGCCACCGCCAGGCCGGCGATGAACAGCGGCACCGACCGATTGAGCATGGTCGCGATGCCGTTGACCACCGAGCGCTCGGTCTCGCCGAAGTCGAAGAACGCGGCGAACGCTTGCATCGGGCTGGCGCCCGCCGCCAGGATCGCCACGCTGGAGATGGCGATGGCCACCACGATGGCGGCGACGGCGCCTGCGACGGTCAGCAGCGCCCGGAAGAGCCCTGCGGGCATCACGTCTCCTCAGTGCCGGTGATGGCACCGGTCATGTAGCCGCCAAGCCGCTCGGGCGTGACATCGGAAGGGTCGAGCCGGGCGACGAGCCGCCCCTTGTAGATCACGTGCAGGGTGTCGGACAGGCCGATCAGCTCGTCGAGGTCCGCCGAGATCAGCAGCACGGCCAGGCCGGCGGCCCGGGCGTTGCGCAGGTGGTCCCAGATGGCGGCCTGCGCGCCCACGTCGACGCCCCGGGTGGGGTGGGCTGCGATGAGGAACGTCGGCTCGCTGCTCATCTCGCGGCCGACGATCAGCTTCTGCTGGTTGCCGCCCGACAGGGCCAGGGCCAGGGTGTCGACACTCGGTGTGCGCACGTCGTAGTCCTTGACGATGCGCTCGGTGTCGGCCTTGGAGGCGCGCCGGTTGATCCAGATGCCGCTGCGCGCGGGTGGTCTGGTCTGGTGGCCGAGCACGCGGTTCTCCCAGAGCGACGCCTCCAGCAGCAGTCCCTGGCGGTGGCGGTCCTCCGGGATGTAGCCGATGCCCGACTCGCGGCGCTTCAGCGTCGACCAGGACGCGATGTCCTCACCACCGAGCGCGAGGTCGCCGTGAGCGGGGCGCATCCCCATGATCGCCTCGATCAGCTCGGACTGGCCGTTGCCCTCGACCCCGGCGATGCCGAGGATCTCGCCCTGGTGGATCTCGAATGACACGTCGTCCAGCAGCAGCCGCCTGCCCTCGGCGCGGAGCCGGTCGGCATAGGCGGAGACCGAGGCGCCCTTCGGGATCGGCCGGTGGCCGTCGGCCTCCATGGTCAGGCCGGACACCTTGAGCATCACGGTGTCGGTCACCGTCGACTCGCGGGTCTCCGGCGTGGGCAGCTCACTGCCGACCATGAGCTCGGCCAGCTGCCGGGCGGTGACCTCGCGCGGATCGACGCTGGCGACGGTGGTGCCGCGCCGGATCACGGTGATCGCGTCGGCGATGTTCAGCACCTCGTCGAGCTTGTGCGAGATGAAGATGACGGTGAGGCCACCGGCCTTGAGCTCCCGGAGGGTCTCGAAGAGCTCGTCGACCTCCTGCGGCACGAGCACCGCGGTCGGCTCGTCGAGGATCAGGATGCGGGCGCCGCGGTAGAGGACCTTGAGGATCTCCACGCGCTGCCGGTCGCCGACGCCGAGGTCCTCGACCAGCCGGTCGGGGCCGACCTGCAGGCCGTGGCCGGCGGCCAGCGCCTTGATGCGCTCACGCGCCTGGCGCGTGTCGAGGATGCCGAACTGCCCCGGCTCGGCGCCGAGGACGATGTTCTCCAGCACGGTGAAGTTGTCGGCCAGCATGAAGTGCTGGTGGACCATGCCGATCCCGGCCGCGATGGCGTCACTCGGCGTACGGAAGGTGACTTCCTGGCCGTTGACCTTGATGGTGCCCTCGTCCGGCTGCTGCATGCCGTAGAGGATCTTCATCAGGGTGGACTTGCCCGCGCCGTTCTCGCCGACGATCGCGTGCACCGTGCCGGGTTCGACGGTGAGGCAGACGTCGTGGTTGGCGACGACGCCGGGGAAGCGTTTGGTGATGCCCGCCAGCTCCACGGCGGGTCGCGCCGCGGCGAGGGGGTCCGAGCTCATGGGGTCTCTCCTAGACCGGCGGGATAAGCCGGAAGGCCCGGAAGCGTGGTCTCCGGGCCTTCCGTCGAAAGTCCTGCCTTGGTTACGGCTTGGCCGGAACCGTGATCTTGCCGTCGACGATGTCCTTCTTCGCCGCGTCGAGCTTGTCCTTGATGTCGTCGATCTCGCCACCGGTGGTGGCCAGGCCCACGCCGTCGACCTTGAGGTCGTAGATGACGTTGCTGCCGCCCTTGGCGCCGCCCTGGAAGGCCTTGACGTACTCGAACACGCCGACGTCCACGCGCTTGAGCATCGAGGTCAGGATGACCGACTGCAGGTCGGTCTCCTTGATGGTCTGGCGCTGGTCGGAGTCGACGCCGATGGCCTTCTTCTTGGCCGCTGCCGCCGCCTGGAACACGCCGAGGCCGGAGTCACCGGAGGCGTGGTAGACGACCTCCGCGCCGTCCTGGTACATCTTCTCGGCCACGACCTTGCCCTTGTCGGGGGCCTTGAAGCCGGTGAAGTCGCCGTCAGGGCTGAGGTACTTCACGTCGATCTTGGCGTCGCTCTTGACCGACTTGACGCCGGCCACGAAGCCCGCCTCGAACTTCTTGATCAGATCGTTCTCGACGCCACCGACGAAGCCGACGTGGCCGCTCTCGGCCTTGGTCGCAGCGGCGACGCCCGCCAGGTAGGAGCCCTGCTCCTCGGCGAACAGCAGGCCGGTCACGTTGGCGGCGTTGGAGGCCGAGTCGACGACCGCGAACTGGATCTCCGGGTATTCCTCGGCCGTCTTCTTGATGTCGTCGCCGTAGGCGAAGCCGACGCCGATGATCGGGTTGTAGCCCGCGTCGGCCAGCTGACGGAGCAGCTCACCGCGGTTGGAACCGTCGGACGCCGGGCTCAGCTCCTTGATCTCCGCGCCCAGCTCCGTCTTCGCCTGCTCCAGACCGGCGTAGGCGGAGTCGTTGAAGGACTTGTCGCCGCGCCCGCCGATGTCGAAGGCCAGGCCGACCTTGAGCGCCCCCTTCGGTGCCTCGCTGGAGGCGTCTCCGCTCGGCTGAGCACTGGTCGTGGATTCCGCCCCTGTGTTGCCGCCGCAGGCCGCGGCCGCCATGAGCATGGTGCCGGCCATCGCGCCAACGGCCATCCTGCCGAATCGCTTGCTGAGCAAGGCGACTCCTTCCGTCTCCCCGCCGCCAAACTTCATCGCGGGCGCGAAGAAATGTACGGCAACCCTGCACGGAAGATAGTTGCTTGACCAGGGCAGACCAAACCGGCACACAGGGTCGAAACCGCTCCGTTATCGACATCACTCGCGTCCGTGACCTGAATCCATGTACGCGTGACACGCGACACATGCGGAAGCTTTGCCGAACTTTGACCTCGAAGGGGCCCTTGCCGTCCGGTCGATCATGGCAGAGATTCCGAGCAAAGGTGGAATTTCCTCTGGAGTTCACATGCATCCTCGTAAGGTGGTGGCGGTGCCGCTGGCAGCGGTCCTCGCACTGGCCATGACCACGACACCCGCCACAGCGGCCGCGCCGTCGATCAGCGTCGCGGACAACGCCACCCAGCCGGTCTTCTCCCGGGCCGACGCGATCAAGCAGACCGTCTACGTCGAGGTGGAGGGGACCGACAGCGACAGCGACGGGAAGCCCGACCGGGTCGCCGTCGACATCCTGCGCCCCAAGGAGACCGACCAGGGCCTCAAGGTCCCCGTGATCATGGAGGCCAGCCCCTACTACTCCGGCGGCAACGACGTCGCCAACCACCCGGTGGACGTCGACGCGAACGGCAACCCCCTGCCCGACCTGCGCTCGGCTCCCACGAACAAGCTCGCCGCCGAGCCCTTCGCCGGCTACTACGACAACTACTTCGTGCCGCGCGGCTACGCGATCGCACTGGTGGAGAACCTCGGCAGCGGCCGCGCCACCGGCTGCCCCACCACCGGTGACCGCAACGAGACCGCCGGCCCCAAGGCCGCCATCGACTGGCTGAACGGCCGCGCCAAGGGCTTCACCCCCGAAGGCGAGCCGGTCTCCGCCACCTGGTCGACCGGCAAGGTCGGGATGATCGGCGTCTCCTACAACGGCACCCTGCCCAACGCGGTCGCCGCGACCGGGGTCAAGGGCCTGGAGACGATCGTCCCGATCGCCGCGATCTCCTCCTGGTACGACTACTACCGGGCCAACGGCGGCGTGCTCGCGCCGGGCGGCTTCCAGGGCGAGGACGCCGACGTACTGGCCAAGTACGTGCTCACCCGGGCCGACGGCCAGCAGGTGTGCGGGCCGGTCGTCGACCACCTCACAACGGCCCAGGACCGGATCACCGGCGACTACAGCCCGTTCTGGGACTCCCGCAACTACCTCAACGACGTGCGCAAGGTGAAGGCCAGCGTCTTCCTGGTGCACGGGCTCAACGACTGGAACGTCAAGACCAAGCAGTTCGCGCAGTGGTGGTACGCCATCTCCCAGCGGAACGTCCCGCGCAAGATCTGGCTGCACCAGGGCACCCACATGAACCCCTTCAGCCTCCGCACCGTCGAGTGGCTGCGCCAGCTGCACGGCTGGTTCGACCACTGGTTGTACGGGATCGACAGCGGCATCATGCGTGAGCCGCAGGCCGACGTCGAGACGGGCCCCGGCGAGTGGGGCCGGTACCGTTCCTGGCCGGTGCCCGGCGCCACCCCGGTCCGCCTGCGTCCGGGGGCGGGCGCGAAGCTCGGCCTGATCCCCCAGCCGCACAGCGCCAAGGAGACCTTCACCGACCAGAAGGCGCGCACGGCAGAGGATCTGGTGCAGTCGTTCCCCGCCGCCGACCCCAACCGCCTGGCCTACGTCACGCCCGAGCTGCCGGCGAACGTCCGGATCTCGGGCACTCCGACGGTGTCGGTCCGGGCCTCCCTGGCGGACGGCTCGTCGCCGTACCTGACGGCGCTGCTCGTCGACTACGGCACGGACGTCCGCGCGAACGGCACGCTCGTCCCCACCGGCGAGACGCTCTGCTACGGCGAGGGCGTGCCGGGTGACACGGGCTGCACCGCGCTGCGCCGGCTGGGCACCGCCACGACCCCGTACAAGATCGTCACGAGGGGCTGGCTGGACGTCCGCAACCGGAACCGCGCGGACCGGACCGAGCCAGTACGGCCCGGCCGCGAGTATTCCTTCGACTGGGACCTGCAGCCGACGGACTACGTGTTCAAGAAGGGGCACAAGCTGGGCCTCGTGATCATCTCCACGGACCGCGACTACACGCTGCGCTACCCGGAGGGGACCAGGATCACCGTCTCACCGTCGCGCTCGTCGCTCACCCTGCCCGTGGCGATCGGCAAGCTGACCTGACCGGCGAGCCGCCCTGGCCCGGAGACCGGGCCGGGGCGGCGCTCAGGCCGGAGTGGTGGTGGCGCCAGGCCGGAGTGGTGGTGGCGTCAGGCCGGAGTGGTGATCGACTCTTCGGTGACCGTGACCGGCCGCGACTCCCACAGGGCGGTGAGCGCGGTGGCGGCCATGAGGCGGACGCCCATGCCGATCGCCTCCTCGTCCACGTCGAAGGTGCCCTGGTGGATGTCGTACGTGAGCCCGCCCGGCGACCGGGTGCCGAGCCGGGCGAAGGCGCCGGGGATCGACTCGAGGTACCAGGCGAAGTCCTCGCCGCCCAGCGACTGCTGGGTGGCGACGACCGACCCGGTGCCCAGCGCGCGCTGAGCCGCCTCGGCCAGCATCTCGATGCTCATCTCGTCGTTGACCACCGGCGGCACGCCCCGGGTGTATTCCATCGTGGCCTCGACGCCGTAGGCGCCGGCGACGGAGTCGAGGAGGGCCTTGATGAGGTCGGGCGCGGCGTGCCAGGCGTTCTCGTCGAGGCAGCGGACCGTGCCCTCGGCGACGCCGTCGTCAGGGATCGCGTTGGCCGCCGAACCGGCCACGACCTTGCCCCAGACCAAGCTGAGCGAGCTGCGCGGGTCGACACGGCGCGACAGGGCGGCGGGCAGCTCGGTGAGGATCTTGGCGAGGGCGAAGACGAGGTCGGCCGTCAGGTGCGGCCGCGCGGTGTGGCCGCCGGGGCCCGACACCCTGATGACCAGCTTGTCGCAGGCCGAGGTGATGGGGCCGGCCTTGAGCCCGATCTGGCCGACGTCGACGCGCGGGTCGCAGTGCAGGCCGAAGATGCGGTCGACGCCGCTGATGCCGCCGTGGGCCATGACCTCGAGCGCGCCGCCGGGCAGCTCCTCGGCGGGCTGGAAGATGAGCCGGACCCGGCCGGGCAGCAGGCCGGCCGCGGCCTGCTGGGCGAGGAAGATCGAGGTGCCGAGCAGGATGGCGGTGTGCACGTCGTGCCCGCACGCGTGGCAGGCGCCAGGGGCGGTCGAGCTGTAGGGCACGTCCTTCTCGTCCGCGAGGGCCAGCGCGTCGATGTCGGCGCGGAGCGCGATGGTGGGGCCGTCTCCGCTGCCCACGTCGCAGATCACTCCGCTGCCTCTCGGCAGCACGGACGGCACCAGACCGGCGGCGGTCAGCCGCTCGGCGATCCGCTGCGTCGTGCGATATTCGGCGAAGGCCAGCTCAGGATGCATGTGCAGGTCGCGCCGGAACGCCACCAGCTCCCGCTCGTGCTCCGCCAGGAACGCGTCGAGTTCCCCCCGCAGCTCACGCCCCTGCATCAGTCACCGTCCCGTCACATGCCGTGCGACGGCCTCTACCCACCGTCACGCGGCTCATAGCATCAAATATCGTTTTTTGTCCGTCGGTGGTCTCACTTGTGGCAGCTGTCCGATCAGGGCAGCAGCCGGCGAAATCGAACCCTCATCCCTGGGATCCGGTGTCAGGGATCGTCAACACGGGTCGCGGGCCTCGGCCTCCTGTGTGTGGGAGAACCGCCGCAGCCTGGACCCCGCTGGCGGTGAGCCAGGAGCCCGATGGCGATGCTTCGACTTTATCGCTCTCGCGAGGTGCTTCGCCGACAACTACACCAAAAGTTGGCCGACGGCATGCCCGTAACCATGGGTGGTCACGGTGCGTGACCGCAGAGTTGATCAGGAAATAGTCATAAGGGATCATTAGCCGGTGACCCGATGAGCCCACTTCCAAACGTGCTCAGCGATTTCGAATCCTGTCACCTTCCGGCATGGTCATCACACTGCGGCGATGGCTGTTTCTGAGAAGAATGCGTGTTTCACTCGCATTATGATCACTAAAATCCCGTTCGGGGAGAAGTATGCACAGTTGAGCATCTTCGAGCCGAGCGAGGGGACCCTGGTGGTCGTACCCTCGCTCTCCCTGCCGCAGGACGAGTTGCGCCGCATCACCGGAGCCAGGTGGTACGAGGAGCGTCTCCTCTTCCTCTTACTCACGCTCCGCGAGCCCAGGGTCAAGGTGGTCTACCTCTCCTCCGCGCCCATCGATCCGGACATCGTCGACTACTACTTCAGCTTCCTGCCCGACCCGGACGACGCCGCCGCCCGGCTGACGTTGATCAGCCTCGACGACCCCACCTCGCAGCCGCTGACCAGAACCCTGCTCGCGCGACCCGACGCGGTCGAGCGGGTGCGCGCGGCCATCGACGGCGACGCCTGGATCGTGCCGTTCGTGCTGAGCACGCTGGAGGAGGAGCTCGCCTCGTCACTCAACGTCCCCATCTACGGTCCGGCCACGTCGCTCGCCTACTACGGCTCCAAGAGCGGGTCGCGCGAGGTCGGGCTGGAGGCCGGCGTGCCGATGGCCAGGGGGTTCGGCGACGTGCGCACGGTGGCCGCGATCGAGGACGCGCTGGAGTCGCTCCCCGGCGACCGGGTCATGGTCAAGCTGAACGACGGCTACTCGGGCCTGGGCAACGCCATCGTCAGCAAGAGCGACCGGCGAGGCACCAGCTTCTCGGCCGCGGGCGAGACCTGGGAGAGCTTCACCGCCAAGATCACCGAGCGGGGCGGCGTGGTCGAGGAGTTCATCGAGCACCGGCCGCTCTACTACCCGAGCGCGCTGGCCCGGATCACGCCGGGAGGCCACTACGACGTGGTCGCCACGCACGACCAGGTGCTCGGCGGCGTCAACAACGACGTCTACCAGGGCTGCACGTTCCCGGCGGCACCCGAGTACCGGGCCGAGGTCGGCGACTCGGCCGACAGGATCGCGCGGATCCTGGCGGAGCGGGGCGTGGTCGGGCTGTTCGGGATGGACTTCTTCGCGATGAAGACCGACGCGGGCTATGCCGCGCTGCTCTGCGAGATCAACCTGCGCATCGGCGGCACCACCCACCCCTTCGGGGCCGCGCTGCTGACCACCGGCGCCTCCTACGACCCCGGCACCGGCCTGCTGATGGCCGGCGACCAGCCGAAGTACTACACCGCGACCGACAACTGCGCCGCCGCCTGCCTGCGGGGACGCACCCCCGGCGAGGTCGTGCGGATGGTGGAGGGGCTCGGGCTCGGGTTCGACCCCGCCAGCCGTACCGGCAACGTCTTCCACCTGTTGGGAGCCATCCCCGAGCACGGCAAGCTGGGGTTCACCTCGATCGGCGACTCCCGCGCGGAGGCCGACGAGTTGCACCGGATCACTCGCCACGCGCTCTGCGGAACCCCCTCCATCCAATGACGCCGAGTACGATCCCCAGCACGACGTTGACGACGATCAGGATGCCGTGCACCACGTAGAAGCCGGTCTCGTGGCCGTCCGCCAGGTTAAACCCAAGATTGATCCACTCGAAGATCATGAAAACGCCGAGAATGATGAGGAATCCGGCGATCTTTCGCGACATAACCATCTCTCTTGTATCGAGGTCGGATCTTCGGGGGATGTGTCGCCACATGGGCAATGACTCGAAGCTACTCTGAGACCCGCCATGTGGACGAAACTGGTGCCTGTCACGGCACTCCTCACGACGGTCGCTCTCACCGGGGCCGCCTACGCCGCCCCCGCCACCCCGGTCGGGGGCGAGTCGCTGGGCAGCCGTGGACTCGTCTCCCCCGACGGCGTCAAGGCGCCGCCGAAGAGCAAGGCCACCTCGTACGTGATCGCCGACGCCGAGACCGGGCAGGTGCTCGCGGCGAAGAACCCACATGGCCGTCTCCTTCCGGCCAGCACACTCAAGGCGCTGACGGCGCTCACGCTCATCCCCCTGCTCGACAAGAAGCTCACGGTCAAGCCGAGCCAGAACGCGGCCAACCAGGAGGGCAGCGCGGTCGGGCTGACGACCAAGCCCATCTACAAGGTGGACGACCTGTTCAAGGCGCTGATGATGTCGTCCGGCAACGACGCCGCCATGGCGCTGGCCGAGACGAACGGCGGCCTGCAGAAGACGCTGCGCGACATGAACGCCGTCGCCAAACGTCTCCAGGCGAACGACACGGTGGCCAAGACGCCCAGCGGCCTGGACAAACCAGGGCAGAGCAGCTCGGCCTACGACCTGGCGCTGATCGCGCGGGCCGGCCTCGCCAACCCTGATTTCCGGCGATATATCAGCACCAAGACCGCCAAGTTCCCGGCGCCCAAGAACTATTACGAGATCAGCAACCACAACAAGCTGCTCTGGCGCTACAAGGGCATGATCGGCGTCAAGAACGGCTGGACGTCGAAGGCGCAGGGCAGCTTCATCGGCGCGGCCACGCGCGACGGCCACACGATCATCGTCACGATCATGCGGCACGAGGGCTACTTCTGGGACGAGGTGGCCGGCCTCCTCGACTGGGGCTTCGCCGCCAGGGGCAATGTCACGCCGGTCGGCCGGCTGGTCGACCCGCTCCCCGTCACGCCGCCGGTGGAGCGGCGGGTCACCGCGTCGCCGACCGCCTCATCACCCGTCAAGCCGCCGCCGATGCTCGACGCGTCCCAGCGCACCGACACCAGCCGCCTGGTGGGCTCGGCCGTCGTCGGCGGCGGGCTGCTGCTCGGGGTGACATGGCTCTGGTACGGCATCCGCCGCAAGCGCTCACGCCGCTGAGGAGCCACCCGCCGGCCCATCCGGCGCCCCGTCCTTCGATGGCCCGCCCGGTGAGGACCCGTCCTCCGGCGACCCGCTCGACGGGATCGGCGAGGGCACGGGAGGCGGGCAGAGCCCGGTCGTGGCCGTCCAGGCGGCGACGTAGAGCACGAGCCGGGCCGAGAAGTTGATCCAGAGCAGCAGGCCCACGATGACGGCGAACGTGCCGTACAGCGGGTTGCTGAGCGTGTGGCTCAGCAACAGCCCGGCCAGTTGCTTGAGCAGCCCGAAGCCGATCGCGCCGAGCAACGCGCCGCGGGCGACGTACCGGAAGGACCCGACCGGCGGGGCGACCCAGCCCAGCACGATCACGAACATCAGCCAGTCGGCGGCCAGCCCCGCCACGAGCCCGGCGAGGAACAGCCCGACCGTGTTGAGCGGCGTCGCGTCGAGGTCGAAGAAGCTCACCACCGTCGCCGTCGCCTGCGTGGCGAAGCCGGAGACCGCCACCGAGGCGAGCATGGTCAGCCCGAGCAGGATGAGCGAGACCAGGTCGCGCAGCTTGCCGAGGAAGAAGTTGAGCGGCGGCGTGGTGGTCATCGACATCTCGCGCAGCGCTCCGCGCAGCGCGTCGACGGCGCCCAGCCCGGCGTAGAGCAGGCCAAGTAGTCCGATGATCCCGGCGGTCGCCTTCGCCTGCCCGATGCCGCCGATGTCGAGTTGACCGGCGATGCCGGGAAGCTGGTCGTTGACGGCCTTGGTCAGCGCGTCGATGGCGTTCTGGTCGTTGCTCAGGACGTAGCCGAGCACCGCGAAGGCCAGCGCGATCAGTGGGAAGAACGACAGGAACACGAAGTAGGTGACCGCGCCCGCCAGCCGGTTGCCGCTCTGAAGCTCGTAGCGCTGGACGGTCCTGATCAGATGATCGAGCCAGTGGCGCCGCACCCTCCAGTCCTCGACCAGGCGGCGCCCCCTGGCCTTCACCGCCGCGATCCGCTCGGTCAGGCCTGACATCGTGCTCGCCCGCCGCCTTTCGACCCCATCCCGGGCTGCTGCCCCGTCCCGGCGGGAAGAGTCTGCCATCGCGGAGCCGGTTCGCCGCGGTTTCAGGCGCGCGTGGCGGGCACCGACCTGGCCCTGGCGGGCCGGTGCCCGGTCCGCCGGCCGTCAGGTGGGCAGGAAGCCGATGCGGTCGCGGACCTCGGTCATGGTCTGCTCGGCGACCCGGCGGGCACGCTCGGCGCCGATCGCCAGCAGCCGGTCGAGCTCGGTCTCGTCCGACAGCAGCTTCTCCGTACGCTCGCGGATCGGCGCGAAGGTGTCGGCCACCGCCTCGGCCACGTCCTTCTTGAAGGCGCCGTAGCCCTGGCCCTGGTAGCGGGTGACCAGCTCGGGGATCGGCGTGCCGGTCAGCGCCGACTGGATGCGCAGCAGGTTGGACACGCCGGGCTTGTTCTCCTCGTCGAAGAGCACCTCGGAGCCGGTGTCGGTGACCGCGCGCATCACCTTCTTGCGCAGCGGGCCGGGCTGCTCCAGCACGTCGAGGATGCCCGCCGGGCTGGACGACGACTTGGACATCTTGGCCGTCGGGTCCTGGAGGTCGGTGATCTTCTCGACCTCCTTGAGGATGTACGGCTCGGGCAGCGTGAACGTGTCGCCGAAGCGGTGGTTGAAGCGCTGGGCCAGGTCACGGGTCAGCTCGAGGTGCTGCTTCTGGTCGGCGCCGACGGGCACGCTGTTGGCCTGGTAGATGAGGATGTCGGCGGCCTGCAGGATCGGGTAGGTGAAGAGCCCGACGCTGGCGGCGCTCTCGCCGAACCTGGCCGACTTGTCCTTGAACTGCGTCATCCGGCCGGCCTCGCCCATGCCGGTCAGGCAGATCAGGATCCAGGCCAGCTCCGAGTGCTGGCGCACGTGCGACTGCACGAACACGGTCGCCCGCTCGGGGTCGAGCCCGGCGGCGAACAACTGCGCGGCGGCCACGCGGGTGCGGCGGCGCAGGTCGGCCGGGTCGGTCGGCACGGTGATCGCGTGCAGATCGACCACGCTGTAGAAGGCGTCGTGGGTCTCCTGCAGCGGAACCCACTGACGGACCGCACCCAGGTAGTTGCCCAGGTGGAAGGAGTCCGCGGTGGGCTGGATGCCGGAAAGAACACGAGGTCTGGCCATAGCAGGTAATTGTGTCAGGAATCCTGGTCGGTCGCCGACTCGATGACCGGACGGCGTTTCACTCTCACGCGGGCGATGCGGCGGACGTCGAGCTCGGTGACGGTCAGCTCGAACCCCGGCACCTCCACTTTCTCCCCCACGGTGGGGACGTGCCCGAGCACGGCCATCACGAACCCTCCCAGGGTCTCGTACGGCCCGCTGGGCAGCTTGATGCCGGTCTCGGCGGCGAAGTCGTTGAGGTTGGTCAGCCCGTCGATCTCGATCTCGCCGGCCGGGAGGACGACCGTGTCGCCCTCCACGTCGTACTCGTCCCTGATGTCGCCGATCAGCTCCTCGACCAGGTCCTCAAGGGTGACGATGCCGGCCGTGCCGCCGTACTCGTCGACCACGATGGCCAGGTGGTGTCCCTCGTCGCGCATCTCCGACAGGGTGGTGAGCACCCGCTTGGAGGCCGGCACGAATTTGACCGGCCGGATCGGCACCAGCTCGCTGATCGGCTCGATGCGGCCGGTGAGCACCGGGTCGAGCAGGTCGCGCACGTGCACGAACCCGATGACCTCGTCGTAGGACTCGCGGTAGACCGGGAAGCGCGAGTGGGGCAGCGCCGCCGCCAGCACCGCCGCCTCGGCCAGCGGGGTGTCGGCCTCCATGAACTCCACCTCGGTCCGCGGCAGCATCACCTCGCGCAGCTGGCGCTTGCCGGCGGCGAACACCTCGGCGATCAGGTGGCGCTCGTCGGCCGTGAGGTCGGTGTGGCCGACCACCATGTCGCGCAGCTCCTCGGTGGTCACCTCCTCGGTGTCGGCCTGCGGGTTGCCGCCCAGCAGCCTGACCACGCCGTCGGTCGACTTCGACAGCGCCCAGATGATCGGCCGCGACAGGGCGGCGATCCGGTCGAGGAAGGGCGCCACGAACAGTGCGAAGCCCTCGGCCCGCTGCCTGGCCAGCCGCTTGGGAGCCAGCTCGCCGAGCACCAGCGACACGTACGAGATGGCCAGCGTGACCAGGACGAGCGCGAGGACGTCGGCGACCGCGGCCGGCGCCCCCCACCGCTGCAGGATGGGCGCGAGCTGCATGCCGAGCCGGTCGGCGCCGAACGCGGCCGACAGCATGGTGGCGACCGTCACGCCGATCTGCACGGCCGACAGGAACCGGTTGGGGTCACGGGCCAGCTTGGCCACCCGCTCGCCCCGGCGGCCGTGCTGGGCGAGCTTGCGGACCTGACTCTCGCGCAGGCTGACCATCGCCATCTCGGCGGCCGCGAAGAAACCGCCGACCAGAATGAAGAGCAGGACCAGGACGATATTGGCCACGACGGTGTCAAACATGGTGGTTGGCAGCGTACTCAACGCCTTTCCCACGTATGCTGAACGGCGAGCCGTACAAAATCGAACATATTCCAACAGGGGTGAACATGAGGCTGCTGGTGACCGGGGGTGCCGGATATGTCGGCAGTGTCGTCGCGGCACAACTCGTCGAGGCGGGCCACGAGGTGACCGTGCTCGACGACCTGTCGACGGGGCACGCCGACGCGGTGCCGGAGGGTGCCCGGTTCGTCCAGGGATCGATCACCGAGCCCGGCGACACTCTGGCGGGCGTCGACGCGGTGCTGCACTTCGCGGCCAAGTCGCTGGTCGGCGAGTCGGTGGCCGATCCCGGTCTCTACTGGTCGCACAACCTCGGCGGCACGCTGGCGCTGCTGGAGGCGATGCACGAGCAGGGGGTGCGCCGGATCGTGTTCTCCTCCACGGCGGCCACCTACGGCGAGCCGGAGCGCTCCCCCATCCTGGAGACCGACCCGACCCGGCCCACCAACCCCTACGGCGCCTCCAAGCTGGCCGTCGACACCGCGCTCAGCGCGTACGCGGGGCTGCGCGGGCTCGGGGCGGTCAGCCTGCGTTACTTCAACGTGGCCGGCGCCTACGGCCGCTACCGCGAGCGGCACGCGATCGAGACCCATCTCATTCCCAACGTGCTCAAGGTCGCCACCGGCGAGCGCGAGTCAGTGAGCGTCTTCGGCACCGACTACCCGACTTCCGACGGAACGTGCGTTCGCGACTACATCCATGTGGCCGACCTCGCCCGCGCCCACCTGCTGGCACTGGAGGCGGTCACCGAGGGGGCGCACGCGATCTACAACCTCGGCAGCGGCACCGGCTTCTCCGTCCAGGAGGTGATCTCCGTCTGCCGCGAGGTCACCGGTCACGAGATCCCCGCCGTCCTCGGGGCCCGCCGCGACGGCGACCCGGCCGAGCTGGTCGCCTCCTCGGCGAAGATCCAGCGCGAGCTGGGCTGGAAGGCCGAGCGGCCGTCGCTGCGCGATATCGTCTCCGATGCCTGGGCAGCGCTTTCCGGCAAATGAGGTATGAGGCCACCAGATATATGCTCTGATACCGAAATGTGAGGAGCTTTTCACCAAGGGTCACGAAGCTGCTCTTCGCCGTCCTCGTCGTCCTGGGCAGCCTGAGCGCCGGCGCGGCCGTGGTCTTCGTCACCCCGAACCCGGCTCCGGCGACGGAACCGAGAGCTCCCTGCACCGTGACGGAAAGCCCCGGCTGACCGTTCAACGGTCGGCCGGGGCCGGGGTCGTCCTGGGGGTCTGGAGTACGAAGACCTAGATGAGGCCGAGGGACTTGACCGCGTCGCGCTCCTCGATGAGCTCGCCGACGCTGGCGTCGATGCGCTCGCGGGAGAAGGCGTCGATCTCAAGACCCTGGATGATCTCGAACCTGCCGTCCACCGCGCGCACCGGGAACGACGAGATGAGACCCTCCGGCACCCCGTAGGAGCCGTCGGAGACCACCGCGGCGGAGGTCCAGTCGGTGCCGTTGACCCAGTCGTGGACGTGGTCGATCGCGGCGTTGGCCGCCGAGGCCGCGGACGAGGCGCCGCGCGCCTCGATGATGGCCGCGCCGCGCTTGGCGACGGTCGGGATGAACGTGTCGCGCAGCCACTCGCCGTCGACCTGCTCGGCCGCGACCTTGCCGCCCACCTCGGCGCGGTAGAGGTCGGGGTACTGCGTGGCGGAGTGGTTGCCCCAGATCGTCATGTGCTTGATCTCGGTGACCGGCACCTGGAGCTTGGCCGCGAGCTGCGACAGCGCGCGGTTGTGGTCGAGGCGGGTCATCGCGGTGAAGCGCTCGGCCGGGACGTCGGGGGCGTTCTGCTGGGCGATGAGCGCGTTGGTGTTGGCCGGGTTGCCGACCACCAGGACCCTGATGTCGTCGGCCGCGTGCCCGTTGATCGCCTTGCCCTGCGGGCCGAAGATGCCGCCGTTGGCGCCGAGCAGGTCGCCACGCTCCATGCCGGCCTTGCGCGGCATGGCGCCGACCAGCAGCGCCACGTTGGCGCCGGCGAAGGCCACGTTGGGGTCGTCGGTGATCTCGATGCCCGACAGCAGCGGGAAGGCGCAGTCGTCGAGCTCCATGGCGGTGCCCTCGGCTGCCTTCACCGCCTGGGGAATCTCCAGCAGGCTCAGCTTGACCGGCACGTTCGCGCCCAGCAGTTGGCCCGACGCGATGCGGAACAGCAGCGCGTAGCCGATCTGACCGGCGGCTCCGGTGACGGTCACCTTTACGGGCGTGGCCATGGCCTTCCCCTAACTCACAGGACGTTGGTTGACTTTCGGATGTTACCCGCTCGTCATCCGCAGGGTTCCATCGCGGGCACCTTCAGCTCCGGAGCGAAGTCGACCTTGCCGAAGTGCCTGGTGAGGAGCTGTTTCATGGTGCCTGACCGGTAGAGGTCGGCGATCACGGCCTTGACCGCCTTGCAGGTCTTGACGTCACCCTGCCTGATGCCGACGGCGTAGCGCTCGTCGGTGAGCTTGGCGCCGAGAATCTTGTAGCGGAGGTTCTCGCGGCCGGCGAACCCGGCCAGGATGAGGTCGTCGCCGGGCACCGCGTCGACCTGACCGCTCCTCAGCAGGTCCATGCACTGCGCGTAGTCGCCGGCCGGCACGGGCTCCACCCGCACCTTGGCCTGCACCCTGCCGACCGACGGGCTGTCGGGGGCGCAGATCCTGCGGCCCTTGAGGTCGGCCAGGGAGTCGATGCCGACGCCGTCGCGGACCAGGAGGTCCTGGTGAGCCAGGTAGTAGGGGCCGGCGAATCCGTTCTCGCTCTTGTCGATGGAATAGGTGGCCAGCACCAGGTCCACCGAGCCGCCGGCCAGCGTGTCGGCCCTGTCGCCGCGCGACACCCTGACGAACTCCGTCTGTCGCGCCCCCAGTTCGGTCGCGATCCGCCTGCCCAGCTCGACGTCGAAGCCCTCGAACCCGCCGTTGCGCTCCAGGCCGATGCCCGGCAGGTCGCCCTTCACGCCGATCACCAGCTTGCCGGTCGTCGCCGCCTTGTCGACCACGCTGGTGAACGGCCCCGGCGACGTCGAGCCGCCCGTGGGCCCGGAAGGCCGCTGGCCGCCGAACGCGCGCTGCGGCCAGCCGTTCGCCACGGCCACGACCACGGCGCCGGCGATCAGGACCAGGGTGACGGCCAGGGCGGCCCACCACATCCGGCGCCGCCCCCGGCGCGCCGGGGACCCCGGCTCCGTGCCGGGCTGCGCCGCCCCTCCCGACGTCCAGGGCGTCGGCACGTCGCCCTCCCGCGCGGGCGCCCCCTGCCATGGCTCGGACGGGCCGGGAGTCGCTACGGGCGCCTCCGGAGGCTGCGGAGACCTCCCGGCCCGCGAGGACGTCCCGGCGCCCGGCGCGGACGTCCCCTGGTGTGGGGCGACGTCGGCGAGGGACTCGCCTGACCTGTGGCCCGCCAGTCCCTGCCGGGACTCGATCCGGGTGGCGGAGACCCGCTTGAAGGGCGTGGTGTCGTCGCTCGCCACCTGGACGCCCCGGGTGAGCAGGGCGGTGGACGCGCCCACCGACTCGGGCTGGCCGAGCAGCCGCAGCAGGATCTGGTCGGCCGAGGGCCGCTCGCCGGGCGCCTTGGCCAGCGCCGACCGCACGACTCCGCGCAGCGGCTCCGGCATCATGCTGACGTCGACCTCGTGGTTGAGGATCCGGTTGAGCACCACGGCGATCGAGTTGCCCTCGAAGACGGTCTGCCCGGTCGCCGCGAACGCGATGGTCGCCCCCCACGCGAACACGTCCGTGAAGGGCCCGACGTCGTCGCCGGCGATCTGCTCGGGCGCCATGTAGGCGGGGGTGCCGATGGCCCGGCTGGTGATCGTCCCGGTGGAGTCGATGATCCGCGCGATCCCGAAGTCGACCACCCGCGGCCCGTCGGCGGCGATCAGCACGTTGTCGGGCTTGAAGTCGCGGTGCACGATCGAGGCATGGTGGATCGCGGTGAGCGCGGTGGCGGTGCCGATGGCCAGCCGGTCGAGCGCCGTGCCCCGCAGCGGCCCGTCGTCGTCGACGATGTCGCGCAGCGCGCGCCCGTCGATGTACTCGCTGGCGATGTACGGCGTGTCGCCGTCGAGGTCGGCCTCGATGACCCGGGCGGTGCAGAACGACGCCACCCGCTGCGCCGCCTTCAGCTCACGGGCGAAGCGCGACCTGGCGATCGTGTCGCCGCTGAACTTGATGTGCAGCAGCTTGATGGCGGCTTGTTCGTCCTGCTCGTTGACGCCCAGGTAGACGATGCCCTGGCCGCCCTCTCCGATCCGTCCGGACAGCCTGAACGACCCCAGCTCGCCGGGGTCGCCGGCAACCAGCGGCGAGATCTGCGGCATTCGTCTTCCCCACATGTACACATTGCCCGACGAGGCAAACTTTACGACGCTCAGGAACTCATCAGTGAACTGTTAACCGTTCGTGACGTCAGGTTTCGCCGACCTTCTGTCAAGAATGGTGACGCACCCCTCCAATTCGCCAGAACCACGCATCGCGAGGAGCCCCACGAAAATGGACCGCGCATATGACATCGTGCTGTTCGGAGCGAGCGGGTTCACCGGCGCCCTTACCGCCGCCTACCTGGCGAAAAACACCGGCCCCGAGGTGCGGTGGGCGCTCGCCGGCCGCAACCACGCCAAACTGCGCGAGCTCGGCATCGACGCGCCGATCCTGGTCGCCGACGCCACCGACCCGGCCTCGCTGGCCGAGGTCGCGCGCCAGGCCCGGGTCGTGGTCACGACCGTCGGCCCCTACCTCACGTACGGCCGGCGGTTGGTGGCGGCCTGCGCGGAGGCGGGCACGCACTACCTCGACCTGACGGGTGAGCCTGAGTTCGTGGACCGTGTGCACGTCGACCACCATGCCATGGCCCAGCGGACCGGAGCGAAGATCGTCCACGCGTGTGGCTTCGACTCCATCCCCTACGACCTCGGCGTGCTCTACACGGTCAATCGGTTGCCCGAGGGAGTCCCGCTCAGAATCAGTGGCTTCCTGCGGGCCGACCTCCGGATGTCCGGCGGCACCCTGCACTCGGGCCTGACGGTCTTCTCCCGCCCGCTCCAGATGATCGCGGCGGCCACCCAGCGCTGGTCGGCCGAGCCCAGGCCCTGGGGGCGCCGGATCAGCTCCCGCGCGGGCGGCCTGCGCTACGTGGGCGGCTGGGCGCTGCCCATGCCGACCCTCGACCCCCGGATCGTCGGCTACTCGGCCCGGCTCCTCGACCGGTACGGCCCCGATTTCGAGTATCGCCAGTACTACGCGGTCAGGCGCCTCCCGGCCGCGCTGACGGCCGTCGCGGGGGCCGGCGCGCTGGTCGCGATGGCCCAGCTCCCCCCGGCCCGTGACTGGCTGATGAGCCGCCTCCAGCCAGGTGACGGGCCCTCTCCTGAGCAGCGGGCGCGGAGCTGGTTCAACGTCACCTTCCTCGGCGAGGGCGGCGGCGAACGCGTCGTCACCGAAGTCTCGGGCGGCGACCCGGGCTACGACGAGACCGCCAAGATGCTCGCCGAGTCGGCTCTCTGCCTGGCCTTCGACGACGTCCCCGAGCGGGCGGGCCAGCTCACCACGGCCAGCGCCATGGGCACGCACCTCATCGACCGCCTCGACCGGGCGGGCATCAGATTCCGAACTCGCACACCGACCGGAACATGACCTCCTGCCAGGGGCCCTCCACCTCGCCCTGCGCCGCGGTCACGGCCGTGGTCCCCCACCAGTGATCGACTTCGAACACGACCGGAGCGATCTCCGAGTCGAAGAGCTCACAGTCGGTGATCTCCAGGCCGAGCGTCAGCCGGAGCTGCCCGCCGGCCCGGATCGTGTGGGGAAACCGGCCGCCGCCCATCGAGGCGGGCGTGAAGCCGTCGACGGTCACCGAGGCGAGCCTGAAGCTGTCGGCGCGGATGCCGACCCCGGTGACCGTGACGGGCAGCCAGCCGTCGTTGACGAAGCTCAGTCGCGCCTCGGCCCTCGGATGCCGCGGCCGGCCGAGGTCGTCCTTGCCCCAGAGCATGTTGCTGCCGCTTCCCCAGGCGTGTGACAGGCGGGGCACGACCCCGCCGGCCTGCCATCCGCCCCCCACGAGGAGGGCGACCAGCGCGAGCGCGCACACCACCTCGGTCAAGCGCCTGCTCTCGCGCCTGGAGGCCAGGCCCGCCCTCTTGTCGAGCCGCTCCCACACGTCATCCCGGATCACGCATTCCCCCTGTCAGGCGTTTCCGAATTCTGCTACTTTTTCCGGCGTGACGAAAGTGGATATTTGTTACTAATCGTATTCCTGGCCGGTTTGGTGCTGGCGCTTCGACTCGCGTTGACGAGTGTTGACACGCCAATGGACCGCACGGTCGCGGAACGGTTCGCCCGCCGCCAACGGGTGGATTTCACCATTTTCAATGGTGATCGGATCCTGCTTTATCTGCAGGTCAGGCGTCGATACCGATGGCTGGGCACGGCAACGGGACTGGTGTGCTGCGTCGCCACTCTCACGCAGGGCGCGATTGTCATCAGCGCCTATCTCCCCCTGGCCGGGTGGCTGCTCGGGTCGATCGTGGCCGAAATCGGATTCGCCCAGTCCAGGCCTCGGGTGCGTCGCCGTCTCAACGTCCGGCTCGCTCCACCGAGACTCACTTCCCTGTGGCGGCTGGGCGCCTCGATCTCCGTTGCCGTCGCGCTCAGCGCCGTCGCGCGTTCGTACGGGACGGAGGTGGGGGTCAGGGAGCGGCTCTACGCCGTGCTCACCCTCGGCGTGGTGCTCGCCGTGCACCTGATCGTCAGGGACCTGCACCGCCGGGCACTGGTGGCGGGCCCGGCGGACCTGATGGGGGCCGAGCTCGCGATCCGCTCCGGATCCGTCCGCTCGCTGCTCGCGACCGGCACGACCGTCGCCCTGGGGACCGCGTTGGGCAGCCTGCCCGACCTTCCCGACCTAGGGCAACTGGCCGCGGCGCTGATCGCGCTCGGCCTGCCGCTCCTCGTCCTGGGCACCGTCACGGACACCTGGCAGGTCACGTACGCGTTGAGCGGACGCCTGGCCTGGCCCGCGCTGACCGCGACCCTGCTCGCCGCGGCGCTCACGGCGACGTCACTCGTCTGGGAACCACGGGAAGCGGGTGGAACCCCGCTGGACAACTGGTACGCCCTCCCCCACGCCCGGTTCGCCGACCTGGAGCAGCGAGCGGGCAAATGGCGGCTGTGGGGCCCGGAGGGCGGGATCCAGGTCGGACAGGCCAGGGCCTACCTCTCGGGTGACGGGACCGCCGCCAGACCGGCGCCTCTGGCCCTCAGCGGCGACGGCCGACACGTCGTCTACCTGGACCGCGCCTCGCGCCGCCTCGTCCTGGCCCACCTGCTGAGCAGGCGGGAGCGGCACCTCACCGGCCCTCTCGCCGACGAGGCCGTACCGGAGCCCGCCCTCTCCCATGACGGCCGGCACGTGAGCCTCACCACCGCCACCGGCGTGGAGCTGATCGACACCTCCACCGGCGCCCGCACTCCTCTCCCGGGCATCAGGCGCGTCCTCGGCCTCGGCCCGGACGGCGGCGTGGCCACGACCGGGCCCGCCGCCCTGCCGGGCTCGCCCGACACCGAGCTCGTCACCTTCGACCACTCGGGCAAGGTGCGGACCCGCGTGCCCTTCGATCCCACACTGCGCGTGCGGCTCTCCCCCGACGGCCGCACGCTGGCCGTCGTCACCCCGGACGAGGTCGTGACCATGGATCCCGGCACGGGCGAGGTACGCGGACGCGCCCGCCTGCGCCTGCCTGCCCACCCCGACGCCCCTGAGCCGCTGGGCTGGAACGAGGAGGGCCACGTGCTGGTGCGGATTGACCTTTATGGGCAGGCTAAAGGCGCCTATCACCTCGTCGACCCGGCCACGGGCAAGAGCCGGCCGCTCAAGGACATCCCCGACGACCTCCGGAACCCGGTGTTCGGCAAGGTTCCGTCCGGCGAGGACTCATGAGGAGCCCGTGGCTCTACGCCGTCGTCGCGCTGACGATCCTGGCCGCCGCCTGGGTCGTCGCTCCCCTGCGAGCCGAGCCGTCGCCCCGGTTCGTCCGCCCCTGGGCGGAGCAGCCCGCGTCCGCCCCCACCGTGCGCCAGCTCACCGGACCGGTGCCGGTCCCCATCCGGTACGCGTACGTGCCCTCCTGCCAGGACAACACCGGCGCGTGCCGTCACTGGATCCTGGTGTCGGCCCGAGGCGAGCGCTGGTGGCTGCCCGGCGCCGCGGACAGCGATTCCCTGACGCTCAGTGCGGACGGCCTGCGCGTGGCCTACTCGAGCGACGCGGCACGCGGATTCGTCATCCGCGATCTGAAGACGGGAACGACCAGACCTCTCCCGGTGAAGCGGGAAGCCTCCATCGGTGAGTTCTTCGGAGTTCGGCCCCCGCTGCTGTCTCCGGACGGCCGTTATCTGCTCGTCCAGCACGACCACTTGGACAAGAACGAGGAGGTGGTATCGGAGAGGCCACTGATCGTGGACACCGACCGGGGCACCGTGACCCGGCTGCCCGGCGGCGAGACGGTCATCGGCTGGACGGCGGCCGGGCTCGCCCTCGTGCGCGAGCGGAGCACGAACTCCCTGCCCGGGCATGTCTCCACGGCGTCGTTCGTCATCCGCTCACCCGGAGGCAAGGTCGTCCGCCGGACGGTCGTGCCGGGCAACCGGTCGCGGTCCTGGTTCTCCCCCTCGGGGCACACCCTGGCCTCGCTGGCCAGGGAGGCCACCCCCGACGACCTGGTCACCACGGGTGTGGTCCTCGTCGGCACGTCGAAGGGACACCCCACGCGCACGGTCACGCCGCGACAGCCGGTCGGCCGGCGGATCGCGGAGATCCTGCGCTGGGAGGACGAGAACACGCTCGTCGTCAGGACGGCCGAGGCCGGAAACGACAGCGCCTACCACCTCCTCGATCTGCAGGACGGAACCACGCGCCCGATCGAGATCAGCATCCCGGACTCTGCTGACCTGTGGGAAACCGCGCCGGTGCTGGGCAGCGTCCGTTAGTACGCCAGCGACCAGGTCTTGTACGAGGTGCGCAGGAACGGATCCTTGAACTTGGGATAGGCCACCGTGCTGACGTCGCCGTCGGAGGTGTAGCGCATGTCGGGGTTGCTCTTCAGCCAGTCGAGCCAGGCCGTGGAGCAGAACTGCGCGCAGTCGCCCTTCTTGTCCATGGCCCGGATGCGCGGGATGCCGAGCGGCTCGAACGACTTGCTGAACGGCGACGGCGACGGCGTGTAGCCGGCCAGGAAGACGCCGCTGTGCTTGTAGGTCGTGTCGTGGAACTTGCCGCGCGCGGCCCACTCCTTGGTGCTCGGCTGGTTGCCGTACGGCAGGGCGATGGTGACCGGTTTGACGCCCGCGAGGGAGCCGACCTCCTGGGCGATGCTGCCGATCTGCTCCATGACCTGCTCGCGTGGGCGGCCGCGCAGGTTGAGGTGGTCGCGCGTGTGGTTGCCGATGTCGAAGTTGTTGGCCTTGAGCCACTGCAGGGTCTGCGCCTGCTCCTCCCTGCCGATCTTGCCGAACATGTCGCGGGTCACGTAGAACGTCGCCACCGGCCGGAAGCCGGGGTTCTTGGCCGCGACGTCCTGCAGGATCGCGATCGCCGTGTCGGGCTTGACCTGGCCCATCTCGTCCAGCGTGAGCTGCGAGGGCGAGGAGTCGTCGAAGGTGAGCACGACGGGGTGCTTGCCCGCCGGGATGTCGATCTTCCCGGTGACGAACTCGGCCGCGGTGACGGGCACGTACCCGTCACGGACCAGCCGTTCGAGGTCCGAGCGGAACTGGCTGGGAGTGCGGTCGTCGGTCGTCGCCGGCTTCTCGATGACCCGATGGAACATCAGCACGGGCACCTGTCCGAGCTCGTTGGCCTTGACCTTGGCCGCGGCGGCGAGCTTGGCCGCCTGCGCCTTCTGGGCCTTGGCCGCCGTGTCGGCCTTGGTGCTCTTGGCCTGGATGACCGGCTCCTCGCCGCAACCGCTCAGGATCACGGCGGCCGCGACCAAACCGACCCCACTCATCAAACGCAGTCGCATCCGAACCCCCCCGAGACGCGCACGACTATTACGGGAAGGCTCCTACCCAGTTGATCAACTGGGCCACGCCCGTGACCTCCCAAGAGATGTCCCGGACAGCGAAAAGGGCCGCCCTCGGGCGGCCCTTCCCACAGCAGATGATCAAGTCATCTTCTTCTTGAGGTTCTCGTCCAGCGCGGCCAGGAAGTCCTGGGTGGTCAGCCACTTGGCGTCGCCGCCGACCAGCAGCGCGAGGTCCTTGGTCATCTGACCGCTCTCGACGGTCTCGACGCAGACCCGCTCCAGGGTGTCGGCGAACTCGGTCACCGCGGGGGTGTTGTCGAGCTTGCCCCGGTGGGCCAGGCCCCGCGTCCACGCGAAGATCGACGCGATCGGGTTGGTGGAGGTGGGGTTGCCCTTCTGGTGCTGGCGGTAGTGACGGGTGACGGTGCCGTGCGCGGCCTCGGCCTCGACGGTGCGGCCGTCGGGCGTCATCAGCACGGAGGTCATCAGGCCGAGCGAGCCGAAGCCCTGCGCGACGGTGTCGGACTGGACGTCGCCGTCGTAGTTCTTGCACGCCCAGACGTAGCCGCCCTCCCACTTGAGCGCCGCCGCGACCATGTCGTCGATGAGGCGGTGCTCGTAGGTGATGCCGGCCTTCTCGAACTCGGCCTTGAACTCGGTCTCGTAGACCTCGGCGAAGATGTCCTTGAACCGGCCGTCGTAGGCCTTGAGGATCGTGTTCTTGGTCGAGAGGTAGACCGGGTAGTCACGGGCGAGGCCGTAGCGCATGGAGGCGCGGGCGAAGTCGCGGATCGACTCGTCCAGGTTGTACATCGCCATCGCGACGCCGCCGCCCGGGAAGTCGTACACGTCGAGCTCGATCGGCTCCGTGCCGTCCTTGGGGGTGAACGTCAGCGTGAGCTTGCCCTCGCCGGGGATCTTCAGGTCGGTGGCGCGGTACTGGTCGCCGAAGGCGTGACGGCCGACGACGATCGGCTTGGTCCAGCCGGGGACGAGCCTCGGCACGTTGGACATGATGATCGGCTCGCGGAAGATGACGCCGCCCAGGATGTTGCGGATGGTCCCGTTGGGGGACTTCCACATCTTCTTCAGGCCGAACTCTTCGACCCGGGCCTCGTCAGGGGTGATCGTGGCGCACTTGACGCCCACACCGTACTTCTTGATGGCATTGGCGGCGTCGATCGTGACCTGGTCGTCCGTGGCGTCGCGGTGCTCGATGCCGAGGTCGTAGTACTTCAGGTCGACGTCGAGGTAGGGAAGGATCAGCTGGTCCTTGATGAACTGCCAGATGATCCGGGTCATCTCGTCGCCGTCAAGCTCGACGACCGGACCCTCCACCTTGATCTTGGGCATGCGAATGGTTCCCCTTCAATGAATCGATGCTTTGAGGCTATCGGACCGCCTCATCAACGGACGAAAAGGGACATCAGTAGCCCCTTGAGCGCGTTGTTCTCCAACAGGAGCGCGGTCAGCACGAGTACGAAGCCGAAGGCGCCGAGCGTGACGGAGTCGGTCCGCCGGCTGCGCACGGCGAGCTGCCCGCCGAAGCCGGAGAAACGGAGCGCGGCGCCGATCATCACGACGCCGCCGAGGGCGAACCCACCCCACCGTGGGTCCACCAGCAAGGTCACGGCAACGGCGATGACCGCACCCGCCAGGATCAGTGGGTACGGTCCCCAGCTCTCGGAGCTACGGCTCAACGCCCTGCTCACTCACGCTCATCGCTCCTCGATGGGCTTCCACTTCTGGTCACGCTCTCCGATGTATTCGCTGTCGGGGCGAATCAGGCGGTTGTCGGCATGCTGCTCGATCACGTGGGCCGTCCATCCGGACATGCGGCTGATCGAGAATACCGGCGTGAACAGGTCTGTCGGTATGCCCAGGTAGTGATAGACGGACGCGGCGTAGAAGTCGACGTTCGGGTAGAGGCCCTTCGTCTCGAAGACGACCTCCTCCATCTCCTTGGACATCCGGAAGTAGGTGTCGTCACCGGTCGACTCGGCCAGTTCCTGTGACATCCGTCGCAGGTGCGTGGCCCGGGGGTCCTCGGTCTTGTAGACGCGGTGCCCGAAGCCCATGATCTTCTCGCCGGCGGCCAGCTTGTCGCGGACGGCCTGGGCCACGCCCGTGGGCGAGATCGACTCCAGCGTCTTCATGACCTGCTCGTTCGCGCCGCCGTGCAGCGGGCCCTTGAGGGTGCCGATGGCGGCCACGATGGCGGAGTGCATGTCGGACAGAGTCGCCGCGCACACCCTCGCGGCGAAGGTGGAGGCGTTCATGGTGTGGTCCGCGTGCAGCACCAGGCAGGTGTCGAAGATGTCGACCTCACGCTGCGCGGGGGTGCGCCCGGTGACCTGCAGGAGGAAGTTCGCCGCGATGCTGAGGGAGGGGTCGGGGTCGGGGACGCTACCGCCCGTGCGGGCCGCGTGGTAGCGGGCGACCAGCAGGGGCTGCTGTGCGGTCAGCCGCGCGGCCTTGCCCAGGTTGGCCTCAGGGGCGATGGAGTCCTTGTCGGGATCGTCGGCACCGGACAGGGAGACCAGCGAGCGCAGCGCCTCCATCGGCTTCTGCTTGTCGGCGATCTCTCCGATGTTGGCGGAGACGAGCGCGCCGAGCTCCCGTCCGCGCACCAGCTCGGCGCCGTAGGCCGCCAGCTCCGCGCTGTTCGGCAGCTTGCCCCGCTGAAGCAGGTAGGCGGTCTCTTCGAACGTCGCTCGGCCGGCCAGGTCGTGGATGTCGTATCCACGGTAGAAGAGCCGACCGGCCTTCCCATCGATGTCGCTGAGCGCTGTGGACGCGGCCACGACGTCGGCCAGGCCTTTGGTGGGCTTGTCAGCCACTGTCGGGGGCGCTCCGCCTCCCGAGGCCCCCTCGCCCGAGGAATTCTGTTTCATGGTGTTTCCTCCGCTTTTCTTCGCTGGAAGTCTACCCGTGAGCAGGCAAAACCGTCCGCAAAGGTCCAGACCAATTTCATGCGGGATTCTGCTTATGGCAAAGAAGATTCCGCATCCCCTCGGTTGGGTAAGCCGGAGCTGTAGTAATAGTTACGGCGGGCTACCTGGGGAGGAACTGCCGTGGAGGGGCCGTTCATACGCATCGAGGACACTGGCGAGGTGGTCCCGTTGCGCCCCGAGATCACAACGGTAGGGAGGGGCCGCGGTGTCGACATCCGGCTGACCGATCCGAGTGTGTCTCGACTCCATGCCGAGTTCGTCAGGCGAGGACCCTACCTGTACGTCGTTGATCTGGGCCTGTCCCGCAACGGCACACGGGTGAATGGCAGGCCGATCGCCCGGAGGGTCCTTGACGACGGCGACGTCGTCTCCTTCGGGGCGGCGCGCGGTCGGGTCGGCGGGATTCCGCGCGAGGACTTCACGCCCGAAGTCGAACTCCGCAGGGCGGCGGCGCCCGAGCTGACCAGACGCGAGGTCGACGTGCTGACCTCGCTCTGCCGGCCGGCACTGTCGGACGAGGCGTTCGTGGCGCCGGCGACCGCACGCGAGATCGCCGACGACCTGGTCGTGACCGAAGCCGCGGTGAAGCAGCATCTGCTGCGGCTCTACCAGAAGTTCCGCATCCCGGAGGGCACCAACCGGCGCACGCGACTGGCCAACGAGGTCGTCGCGCTGGGCCTGGTGCGTCCGACCCCTGTGGTGCCACCGCAGCGGACGGGCACGCCTCCGGCCGAGCAGCAGGCGTCGGCGGCTGGACGCAGGGCTTCCTAGCGAGTGTCACCGCGCCCGGGAACCCGGGCGCGGTCACACCCGGGTTCCCAGTCCGCTCGTGCGATCAGCCGTGTACGAGCGGCGGGTCTTTCAGATGACGCGGAAGCCGTTGCTGGGTTTGCTGGTCCGGTTGACCCGGTCGACCGCCACCGCGTAGTAGTGGTCGCCCCGCTTGCCCTCCGGGTCCAGCCAGCGCACCTGCCGGTCACCGGGGACGACCGCGACCAGGTTGCGAGCGTCGCCGAACGCGTCCGAGGAGGCCCGGTCGGTGAAGCGGAAGATGGCGAACTGGAACGGCTCGTCCCTGCCGGTCGCCACAGCCCGCACCTCGACCCCACCGGAGCGGCGTAGCGCGTAGGCGATCACGGGCCGCTTCGGCGGCTCGCCTCCGGCCAGGCGGGGCAGCACCGGCGCGAGCGCGGGGCGCGTGTAGTGGTCGTTGACGGCGGTGCTGATCGACGCGATCCGGTCGGCGCGCAGGTCGTTGGCGTTGTACCAGATGTCGCCCGAGATCTGCGGGTGGCTCTGGTTGAGCGTGAGGTGCTTGGACAACTCGGCCGGGACCTGCCACTCCGGCGCCTGCGCCGGGTCGCCCGCCTTGTACGCCGCCTGCCCGATCCACAGCAGCGTGCCGGTGCCGTCGGCGACGTCCGACCACCACGGGACGAGCTTGGAGTAGTCGGCCGGCGGCTGCCCGATGTACCAGTAGAGCTGCGGCGCGATGTAGTCGAGCCAGCCCTTCTTCACCCAGCCGCGGGTGTCGGCGTGCAGGTTGTCGTAGGACTGGCCGCCGTTGGTGTCGGAGCCGAGCGGATCGGTGCCCTTGTTGCGCCAGATGCCCGACGGGCTGATGCCCCAGGCGGTCTCCGGCTTGACCTCGCGGACCCGCTGCTGCATCTCCGAGACCATCAGGTCGACGTTGTGCCGGCGCCAGGTGGCCAGGTCGGGGAAGCCCCCGCCGTACTCGGCGAACGCGGCGCTGTCGTCGAAGGCCGTGGTGTTGGTCGGGTAGAAGTAGTCGTCGAAGTGCAGGCCGTCGATGTCGTAGCGGATGAGCGCGTCGAGCATGGCGTCCTGGCAGAACTTACGGACCTCGGGGATGCCCGGGTTGTAGTAGAGCTTGCCGCCGAACGGCAGGATCCAGCCGGGATTTCTGCGACCGGGGTGGTCGGGGTGCAGTTGCGCCGGGTCGGCCTGCATGGAGACCCGGTAGGGGTTGAACCACGCGTGGAAGGCCAGGCCACGCTTGTGCGTCTCGGCCACGGCGAATCCGAGCGGGTCGTAGCCCGGATCCTGTCCCTGGGTGCCGGTCAGCCAGTGCGACCACGGCTCGTACGGGGACGGCCAGAAGGCGTCGGCGGTCGGCCTGATCTGCACGAACACGGAGTTGAGCTTGCGCTGCTGGGCGAGGTCCAGCCAGGCGAGGTATTCGGCCTTCTGCTCGTCGGCGGTGAGGCCCTGCTTCGACGGCCAGTTGATGTTGACGACCGAGGCGATCCACATGCCGCGCATCTGGCGCAGCGGAGGTGCCTGGTCGGCGGCGGCGAAGGCGGGCAGCGGCACGGCCGACGCGGCGACGGCGAGAGCGAGGCCCTTTAAGACGGTCCTTCTGCTGGGCATGGGGGGTGCCTCTCGAACTGTGGTTGTGTCCAGGGCGACGATGGCAGAAAATTACCTTCAGATCAATAATGGTGAAAGAAAATGCCGACTGACCGATCGGGGTGAGGGCGTCACCGGACACCGCCTCTTGGTCATGAGGCCGACCAAGGAGAGCTCATGACGGCTGACCTGCGCCGACTCGCGCTGACGGTGCTCCAGCCCGGCTACGAGGGCACCACGCCGCCCGACTGGCTGCGCCGGGCCCTGGGCGAGGGGCTCGGCGGCGCGGTGCTGTTCGCGCGCAACCGCCCTGACGCGGCGCACGTCCGTGAGCTGCGGGCGGCCAATCCCGAGGTGATCGTCGCGATCGACGAGGAGGGCGGGACGGTCACCCGGCTGGAGGTCGAGACAGGGAGCTCCTTCCCCGGCAACCGCGCGCTGGGCGTGGTCGACGACGTGAAGCTGACCGAGCGGGTGGGCCGGCAGATCGGCCGGATGCTCGCCGAGGCCGACATCACGCTCGACTACGCGCCCTCGGCGGACGTCAACTCCAACCCGGCCAACCCGGTGATCGGCGTCCGCTCGTTCGGACCGGCGCCCGACCTCGTCGCCCGCCACACCGTCGCCTACGTCGCCGGGATCCAGGGCGCCGGGGTCGCCGCCTGCGCCAAGCACTTCCCCGGCCACGGTGACACGACCACCGACTCGCATCTCGCCCTGCCGGCCGTGCACGCCTCCGCGGAGTCGCTGGCCGAGCGCGATCTGCCGCCGTTCCGCGCCGCCATCGAGGCCGGAGTCCAGTCGATCATGTGCGGGCATCTGCTGATCCCCGCCCTCGACCCCGGCACGCCCTCGACGTTCAGCCGGGCCATCCTCACCGAGCTCCTGCGGGACGAACTCGGCTTCGAGGGCATGCTGGTCACGGACGCGATCGAGATGGAGGCCGTGGCGGCGATGTACCCGCCCGGCGAGATCGCGGTGCGGGCGCTCGGCGCGGGCGCCGACGCCATCTGCGTGGGCCTGACGACCGAGGAGGGCCTGAACGAGATCACCGGCGCGATCGTGGCGGCGGTGCGCGACGGCGTCCTGCCCGAGGAGCGTCTGGCCGAAGCGGCCGCGCGGGTGCGCGCGCTCTCCGGCTGGTACGCCCGCCAGGCCGCCCGGCGCGAGCAGGCCGTGGCCGACGTGGATCCCGGCGTGGGCCTCGACGCCGCCCGCGCCGCGCTGACCGTGACGGGCACCGCCCGGCTGACCCGGCCGCCGCTGGTCATCGAGGTCAACACCCGCTTCAGCAAGGCCGTGGACCCGTCGATGCCGACCGGCCTGACGGCGGAGCTCACCCGGCTGCTGCCCGGCACCGAGCGGGTGCGGCTGGAGCCGGGAGGCGAGCTACCGCCGATGGGCGAGCCGGAGGCGACGCGGGCTCCCGAGGACGAGGCGCCGTCGCACGGCGGGCGGCCGGTGGTGCTGGTGGTGCACGACGCCGCCCGGCACGCGTGGGTGCGCGACAGGGTGGCGCAGGCCGTCCGGTCGCGGCCGGACACGATCGTGGTCGACACCGGCATCCCCGACGTCCCCTCAGGGGCGGCCCACCTCGCCACGCACGGCGTCTCCCGGGTCTCGGCGCGAGCGGCCGCCGAATGGCTCACCCGATGACCGACGGGGCCGGCGAACCCGCCAACCCGGTCGCGGCGGTGCGGGCGGTGCTGCCGTCGCTCACCCCGGCGGCGCAGGCCATCGCCCGCATCATCCTGGCCGACCCGAGGGTGGTCGTGCGGAGCACGATCACCGAGTTCAGCGCGGTGTCGGGCACCAGCGAGGCGACGATCGTCCGCACGGCCCGCGCGCTCGGCTTCACCGGCTACTCACAACTGCGCTTCGCGCTGGCGGCGGCCGTGGCCAAGGAGCCCGAACGCCTGGTGCCCGGCGACCTCGGGCCCGACGACCCGCTCACGGACGTGATCGCCAAGGTGGCGCGGGCCGAGTCGGAGGCGCTCGCCGACACGGCCGCCCAGCTCGACCCCGACATGCTGGGCGAGGTGGTGAGCGCCATCGCCGCGGCCCGGCGGGTGGACGTGTACGGCGTCGCGGCCTCGGGGCTCGTGGCCGCCGACATGTCGCAGAAGCTGCTGCGGATCGGCCTGTCCAGCCACCCGTTCAGCGACGCCCACCTGGCGCTGACCAGCGCCGCCCTGCTCCACGACGGCGACGTGGCGGTGGCCATCAGCTGCGGCGGCGAGACGCCCGACGTGCTGGTCCCGGCCCGCATCGCGGCCGAGGGCGGGGCCCTGGTGGTGGCGATCACCAACAACCCGCGTTCCTCGCTGGCGGAGCTGGCCCACCACACGCTGGTGTCGGCGGGCCGCGAGACCGCGTTCCGGCCGGGGGCGCTGGCCAGCCGGATCAGCCAGCTGCTGATCGTCGACTGTCTGTTCGTCGGCCTGGCCCAGCGCACCTACGACAAGGCCGACGCCGCCATCCGCGCCACCCGGGAGGCGACGGACCACTACCGGCGCCGCTGACGGTCACCACAGGGGAGACTGCGGACCGCGGCCGGCGCCGCTTACCTCTCGGCCCGGGTCACGGTCTGCGCCGCGAGGTCCGTCTCGATCCGGCCGGCCGTGGCCAGCAGCGGCGGCAGCAGATCGCGCCTGGCCCGCTGCAACGTCGTACGGCTGGCGTGGGTCGAGACGTTCACCGCGGCGACGGTCCGGCCCGTGCGGTCGCGGATGGGCGCGGCGATGGACCGCAGCCCCTCTTCGAGCTCCTGGTCGACCATCGCCCAGCCACGGGCGCGGACCCGGTCGAGCTCCGCGCGCAACGCGGCGGGCTGGGTGATGGTCCGCGACGTCAGCCGGCGCAGCTCGGCCCCTTCGAGGAACTCATCCAGCAGCTCGGAGGGGAGCGCGGCCAGCAGCACGCGGCCCATGGACGTGCAGTGGGCCGGGAAGCGGGTGCCGATGCTGATGGTCACGCGCATGATCCGGGCCGTGGCGACGCGGGCGACGTAGGCCACGTCCTCGCCGTCGAGCACGGCGACCGAGGCCGACTCGTGCACCTCGGCGGCCAGGCGTTCGAGATGGGGGGCGGCCACCTCGGGCAGCGAGAGGCTGGACAGGTAGGCGTAGCCGAGCTCCAGCACCCTGGGCGTGAGCGCGAAGAGCCGGCCGTCGCTGCGCACGTAGCCGAGGTCGGCGAGCGTGATCAGGAAACGCCTGGCCGCGGCCCTGGTGAGGCCGGTGGCGCGGGCCACGTCGCTGAGGGTCAGCTCGGGCGAGGTGGCGCTGAACGCGCGGATGACGGCAAGGCCCCGGGCCAGCGACTGCACATGATCAACCAAGTGAGGATCCTTGACAAGAGCCGACAAGAGTGTAGCTTCCACGACATCGGGGGCGTTCGGTTAGAGAATACATGTGCGCATCGCGAACAACTGGAGAAGATGTGCGTCGCACTCTCGTTGTCCCAGCCCTGCTGCTCCTCATCGCCGCCTGCGGCGGCCCCACCGGCCCGGCGGCGTCGCCGGGCGGGAAGACCAAGGTCAACGCCGGTGTGATCGCGATCGTGGACACGGCGCCGATCCATCTCGGCAAGGCCAAAGGCTTCTTCGACGAGCAGAACATCGACCTGACGATCACTCCCGTGCAGGGCGGCGCCGCGAGCATCTCGGGCGCCGTCAGCGGGCAGTTCCAGTTCGCCTTCGCCAACACCACCTCGCTGCTGACCGCCAAGCAGCAGGGGCTCGACGTCAAGGTGGTCGCCAACGGCGTCTCCTCCACCGGCGAGCAGGGCAAGGACTTCAGCGCGGTCCTGGTCAAGCCCGACAGCCCGATCAAGACGGCGAAGGACCTGGCGGGCAAGAAGATCTCGGTCAACCAGCTCAAGAACATCGGCGACACCACCGTCCGCGCCTCGGTGCGCAAGGCGGGCGGCGACCCGGCCGGCATCGAGTTCGTCGAACTGCCGTTCCCGGACGCGCCCGCGGCGCTGGAGAACGGCCGGGTGGACGCCATCTGGGTGGTCGAGCCGTTCGTCAGCCAGGCGATCAGCCAGGGAGCGCGGCCCGTCGCGTGGAACTTCGCCGACGCGGCGCCCAACCTGACCGTGGCGATGTACTTCACCACCGGCACGACCGATCCGGAGCTGACCAAGAGGTTCACCGCGGCCATGAGCAAGTCGCTGGAGTGGGCCAACGGCCACCCGGACGAGGTCAGGGACGTGCTCAAGACCTACACCAAGATCTCGCCCGAGGTGATCGCGAAGATCTACCTGCCGAAGTGGCCCGCCCAGGTCAACCGCGAGTCCGTGCAGACCATCGCCGACCTCGCCCTGGCCGACGGCGTGCTGAAGGACAAGGTCGACGTCTCCTCCCTGATGCCGTGAGGCGGCTGCTCTACGGGCTGATCGGGCCGGCCGGGCTGCTGGCGCTGCTGGAGGCGGCGCCGCGGCTCGGCCTGGTCGACGAGCGGTTCCTGCCGCCCGCCTCGGAGATCCTCGGCACGCTCGGCGCCGAGCTGACCACGGCCGCACTGTGGATCGCGCTCGGTGAGACCCTGCGCGGCTGGGCGGCCGGCCTGGCCATCGCCTTCGTCCTCGCGGTCGTGGCCGGGGTGGTCATCGGCATCGTCCCCGGCCTGCGGGCCGCGACGAACTCCACCGTCGAGTTCCTCCGGCCGATCCCCTCGGTCGCGCTGGTGCCCCTGGCCACGCTGCTGTTCGGCCCGTCGCTCGGGTCGACGCTCATGCTGGTCGTCTACGCGTCGTTCTGGCAGGTGCTGATCCAGGTCCTGTACGGCGTGGCGGCCGTGGACTCGGTGGCCGACGACACCGCCCGGTCCTACGGGCTGTCCGCCTGGTCGCGGGTCCGGCATCTGGTGTGGCCGACCGCGCTGCCGTACGTCATGACCGGGTTGCGGCTGGCGGCGGCGGTGGCGTTCATCCTGGCGGTCACCGCGGAGCTGGTGATCGGCAGCCCGGGGCTCGGGCTGGAGATCCAGGTCGCGCAGAGCAGCGGCGCGGTCGCCACGGTGTACGCGCTCATCGTGGTCGCCGGGCTGGTCGGCATCGGCGTCAACAGCGCCGTCCGGCTGCTGGAGCGACGGATCCTGGCCTGGCATCCGGCCGTCCGGGCGGAGGCCGTCACGTGAGGCTGATCAGACTCCTCGGCCTGCCGGTGCTGCTCGTGCTGGCCTGGTGGGCGGTCAGCGGCAGCTCGTTCTACCTGCCCGGCCCCGGCCGGGTGGCCGCCGCGTTCGCCGACACCTGGTTCTCGGCGCGGCTGGTCGAGGACGTGCTGCCCAGCGTGGGCCGGCTGCTCGCGGGCTTCGTCCTCGCCGCGCTGCTGGGCGTGGGGCTCGGGGTGCCGATCGGGCTCTCCCCCACGCTGCGGGCGATCCTGGAGCCGGTGCTGGAGTTCTTCCGGGCCATCCCGCCGCCCGTGCTGGTGCCGCTGCTGATGCTGCTGGCGGGCATCGACACCCCGATGAAGGTGCTGGTCATCGTCTCGGGCTGCGTCTGGCCGATCCTGCTCAACACCGTCGAGGGCGTCCGCGCGCTGGACGAGGTGCTCTCCGACACCTGCCGGATGTACGGCGTGCGAGGCGCCTCCCGGCTGCGCCGCTTCGTGCTGCGCGGCGCCAGCCCGCAGATCATGACCGGCCTGCGGCAGGCGCTGTCCATCGGGATCATCCTCATGGTCATCAGCGAGATGTTCGCCAGCTCCAGCGGGCTCGGCTTCACGATCGTGCTCTTCCAGCGGCAGTTCCAGATCGCCGAGATGTGGAGCGGGATCCTCCTGCTCGGGCTGCTCGGCCTGGCGCTCTCGCTGCTCTTCCGCCGCGTGGAGCGGTGGGTCCTGTCCTGGTACTACGGCAGTGGAGCGGCCCGTGCTTGACATCTCGGAGTTGCGCAAGGTCTACGAGAGCCCCGGCCGCAGCGTGGAGGCGATCCGCTCGCTCACCTTCACCGTCGGCGCGGGCGAGCTGGTGTGCGTGGTCGGGCCGTCCGGCTGCGGCAAGACCACCCTGCTGCGCTCCATCGCCGGGCTGCTGCCGGTGACCGGCGGTGAGGTGCGGGTCGCGGGCGTGCCGGTCACCGGCCCGCCGCCGCGGATGGCCGTGGTCTTCCAGGAGTACGGCCGCAGCCTGTTCCCCTGGATGACCGTGCGCCAGAACGTCGAGCTGCCGCTCAAGGAGAAACGCGTCCCGGCGCCGCGACGCCGGGAACTGATCGCCCGGTCGCTGCACGCGGTCGGGCTCGGTGACGCCGCCGAGGCCCACCCGTGGCAGCTGTCCGGCGGCATGCAGCAGCGGGTCGCCATCGCCAGAGCCGTGGCGTACGAGCCGCAGGTGCTGCTCATGGACGAGCCGTTCGCCGCCGTTGACGCGCAGACCAGGGCCGACCTGGAGGACCTGATCCTGGCCCTGTGGCGCGACCTGGGCGTGACCACGCTGTTCGTCACCCACGACATCGACGAGGCGGTCTACCTCGGCCAGCGGGTGATCGTGCTGTCGTCCTCGCCGACGGTGGTCATGGAGGACCTGAGGATCGACCTGCCACCCGAGCGCGACCAGCTCACCACCCGCTCGCTGCCCCGCTTCGGCGAGCTGCGCGGTCACATCTACGCCCAGATCCAGCGGGCCAGGGGGTCACGTTGACCACGGTCAGGGACGCGACGTTCGACGTGCTCAGGCGCACCGGCCTGACCACGATCTTCGGCAATCCGGGCTCCACCGAGATCACCCTGCTGACCGGGCTGCCCGACGACCTCAGGTTCGTGCTGGCCCTGCACGAGGGCTCGGTGATCGGCCTGGCCACCGGCTGGGCGATGGGGCACGACGCGCCCGCGCTGGCCGTGCTGCACACCACGGCCGGACTGGGCAACGCCGTCGGCGCGATCGCCACCGCGCGGGTCAACCGGGTGCCGCTGGTCATCCTGGTCGGGCAGCAGGACCGCAGGCACCTGGCGTTGGAGCCGTTCCTGGCCGGGCGGCTGACCGGGCTGGCCGGTGACTACCCGGTGCGCGTCGAGCAGCCGGGCCGGGCCCAGGACGTGCCCGGCGCCGTGGCCCGTGCCTGGCACGAGGCCGCCACCTTCCGGGGGCCGGCGCTGGTCGTGGTGCCCATGGACGACTGGGCGGCGCCGTACGAGGGCGAGGTCCTGGCGGCGCCGGCGCGGCTGCTGCGCCCGGTGGCCGTTGCGGACGCCGACCTCGGGCCGCTGGTCGAGCTGCTTGCGGGAGCCCGTTCGCCGGCCGTCGTGGCCGGCGCGGGGGTGCCCGCGCGCGGTGCGGACGGGGCGCCGGGCTGGGACTCGCTGGTCGCGCTGGCCGAGCGGCTGGGGTGTCCCGTCTGGCAGGAGTCCTTCGGGGGGCGGGCCGGGTTCCCGCAGGACCATCCGCAGTACGCGGGCGTGCTGCCCGCCGACCGGCCCCGCCTGCGCCAGGCGCTCTCCGGACACGACGTGGTGCTGGCGGTGGGCGCGCCGGTCTTCCGCCAGTACCCGTTCGCGCCCGGCCCGCTGGTCGAGCCGGGCACCACGATCGCGCTGGTGACCGCCGACCCGGCCGAGGCGCACCGGAGCCCGGCCGACCTGGCCTACCTGGCCGAACCCGCGACCGTCTGCGCGCGGCTGGCCGAGCTGGTGCCCGCCCGTCCCGCGCCGCCTTGGTCCGCGTCGCCGTCTCCGGAAGAGGACCCGCCGCGGGCCGCGCTCGCGCCGCCATCGCCGTTCTTGGGTGAAGACCCGCCGCGGTTCTTGGGTGAAGACCCGCCGCGGGCCGCGCTCGCGCCGCCACGGGAGGGCAGCCCGCTGCGGGCCGCGTACGTGCTGCGTGAGCTGGCCCGGCGGCTGCCGGGCGACGTGGTCCTGATCGAGGAGACCCCGTCCTCGCGCCCCGACCTGCACCGGCTGGTGCCCGCCCGCACCCCGCTCGGGTTCGTCTCGGCGGCCATGGGCGGCCTGGGGTTCGCCCTGCCCGCCGCGGTGGGCCTGCGCATGTCGCTGCCCGACCGGCCGGTGATCGCGGTCGTGGGCGACGGGTCGGCGCTCTACGGGGTGCACGCGTTGTGGAGCGCGGCCCACTACCGGGTGGGAGCGCTGTTCGTGGTGCTCGCCAACAGCAGGTACTCGGTCATGGACCGGCTGGCGGACGAGCACGGGGCCAAGGCGCCGTGGCCGGCGTTCGAAGAGGTCAGCATGAGCGGCCTGGCCCGGTCACTGGGCTGCGCGGCCAGGCGGGTGGTCACCGGCGAGGAACTCGCGGCGGCGCTCGACGAGGTGCTGCCGACGCTCGCGGCCCGCCAGGAGCCCCTGCTGCTCGACGTCGCCGTGGCCGTGGACCCGGGCTTCCAGCCCTGAGGCGCGGGCCCGGCCCCGCGCGGTCCTCGACGACGGCCGGGACGTGCCGACGGGGCTGGCCCCGGCCGGCCCGGCGCCGACGGGTATCGTTCACCCCGATGTTCAGACTGTGGACGACGAGGCGACCGGCTGGATGCCGCTGATGTCGCGAAGATCCGTCCTCTTGCTCGCCGGCCTCATTCTGGCCTCCCTCAACATGCGCCCGGCGCTCGCCGGGGTGTCGCCGCTGCTCGACGAGATCATGGCCGACATGGGGCTGACCGCGGCGGGCGGCGGCGCGATCACCACCGTCATGGTGGTCTGCCTCGGTGTGTTCGGCATGGTCACGCCCGCGCTGGCCAGGCGCATCGGGCTCGATCGGACCCTGTTCGCCGGCCTGCTCCTGCTGGCCTTCGGGATCGTGCTGCGCACCGTCGACGGCGTCTTCTGCCTCTACCTGGGCTCCGCCCTCGCCGGCACCGCCATCGCGGTCATGAACGTGGCCATGCCCGGCGTGGTCAAGCAGCACTTCCCCGACCGGGTCGGGCTCTACACCTCGATCTACGTCTCGGGCCTGGTGGCGGGCGCGGCCGCGGCCTCCGCGTTCGTGATCCCGCTCGAACAGGCCACCGGCGCCGGCTGGCGCGGCGTGACGGCCATGATGGCGATCCCCGCCGTGGCCGCCGCCCTGCTCTGGCTGCCGCAGGCACTCACGAGGCGGGAGGGCTCCGGCGGCGGCACGCGCCCCTTCGCCGCCCTGATGCGCGACAGGGTCACCTGGTACGTGACCGCCTTCATGGGCGTGCAGTCGCTGACCTTCTACATCGTGCTGGCCTGGCTGCCGACCGTCTTCCAGGAGGCCGGGCTGTCGGCCGACCAGGCGGGCTACCTGCTCGGCCTGACCAACCTGACCCAGGTGGTGTCCACGCTGGCGGTGCCCGTACACGCCGGGCGCAGGCGGTCACAGGTGCCGCACGTGACCGTGGCGGCCCTGCTGACCGTCGCGGGCTACACCGGCGTACTGGTCGCGCCCACGACGGCGCCGTGGCTGTGGGTGACCGTGCTGGGCCTCGGGCAGGGGGCGTCGATCGCGCTGGCGCTGCTCATCATCACGCTGCGGGCGCCCGACGCCGCCTCGGTGACGGCCCTGTCGGCGGTGGCCCAGTCGTGCGGCTACGTGCTGGCCGCGCTGGGGCCGGTGCTGATCGGCGTGCTCCGCGAGGCGTCGGGCGGTTGGACGGTGCCCCTGCTGGCCGGGGTGGCGGCCTGCCTGGTGCAGCTCGTGGCCGGCCTCTTCGCGGGCCGGCCACGACCGGACTAGCACGGCCACGCCTCGATCACGACGGCTCGACCGGACCAGCGTGGCCCACGCCTGGATCGACGCGGCTCGGCCGGGCCGCTTGGACTACAGCAGTTCGGCGGCCTCGACCACGTTGGACAGCAGCAGGGCGCGGGTCATCGGGCCGACGCCGCCGGGGTTGGGCGTCAGGAAGCCCGCCACCTCGGCCACGTCAGGGGCCACGTCACCGGCGATCTTGCCGTCGACCCGCGAGACTCCCACGTCGAGCACCGCCGCGCCGGGCTTGACCATGTCGCGGGTGATGAGGCCCGGCACGCCGGCGGCGGCCACCACGATGTCGGCCCGGCGCACGTGGCCGGCCAGGTCCTGGGTGCCGGTGTGGCACAGGGTGACCGTGGCGTTCTCGCTGCGCCTGGTCAGCAGCAGCCCCAGCGAGCGGCCCACCGTGATGCCGCGGCCGACCACGGCCACCTCGGCGCCCTTGACCGGAACGCCGTACTCCTGCAGGAGCAGCACGATGCCGTGGGGCGTGCAGGGCAGCGGCGCGTCGACCATGTGCACCAGCCGGCCGAGGTTGACCGGGTGCAGCCCGTCGGCGTCCTTGGCGGGGTCCATCCGCTCCAGCAGGGCCATCGTGTCGAGATGCTTGGGCAGGGGCAGCTGAACGATGTAGCCGGTGCACTCGGGTGAGGCGTTGAGCTCGTCGATGGCGGCCTCGACCTCGGCCTGCGTGGCGGTGGCCGGAAGATCGACGCGGATGGAGGCGATGCCCACCTCGGCGCAGTCGCGGTGCTTGCCGGCCACGTAGATCTGGCTGCCGGGGTCGTCGCCGACCAGAACCGTGCCCAGGCCGGGCGTGATGCCGCGGGCTCGGAGCGCGGCCACTCTGGTCGCCAGGTCTGCCTTGATCTTTGCGGCGGTGGCCTTGCCGTCGAGTTTCACTGCGCTCATGTCACGTCATCCTTCCACGCTGGCGGCGACAGAGTGGTTCCGGGGCCCTGTCCGGCCTGGTGACATCGTTGTCATTGATCTAGGAAGCGCATAGTGTGACGGTCGCCAGCACCGCGTACTCCGAGGAGTTCCCTTGCCCGCACGCCTGCTCTCAGCGGAGTCGACCGACCTGTTCGTCGGGTCGAAGGCCGAGCCGCACCAGGTGCTGAAGGTCACCGTCAGGCAGGGCGGAAGCGAGACGCCCCTGGACGTCCGGGGACGGGGGGTCTCGTGCGCGACGGCGGTGAGCGTGCCCCCGGGGGTGGGCACGCTCACTCTGGAGGTGCCGCTGAGAGTCTCCGCGCCGCCGGGCACGATCGTCCCGTGCCGGGTCACGCTCGGCGACGAGGCGCTGGAGGCCGAGGTCACGGCCGAGCGGCCCGGGTGGACGATGCACATGGTGTCGCACTTCCACTACGACCCGGTCTGGTGGAACACCCAGGCCGCCTACACCAGCCCCTGGGAGCTGCTGGCCGGCGACTCGACGACCCGGCCGCTCTGGGAGCGCAACGCGTTCGCGCTGGTGGAGGCGCACCTCGAGCTGGCCCTGCGCGACCCCGACTACCGGTTCGTGCTGGCCGAGGTCGACTACCTGAAGCCGTTCTTCGACGTGCACCCCGAGCGGCGGGCCGACCTGCGGGCACTGCTCCGCGAGGGGCGCGTGGAGCTGGTCGGCGGCACCTACAACGAGCCCAACACCAACCTGACCGGGGCCGAGACGACGATCCGCAACCTCGTCTACGGCATCGGCTACCAGCGCGACATCCTCGGCGGCGATCCCCGCACGGCGTGGCAGCTCGACGTGTTCGGGCACGACCCGCAGTTCCCCGGCTACCTCGCGGCGGCCGGGCTGTCCGGCAGCGCGTGGGCGCGCGGGCCGTTCCACCAGTGGGGGCCGATCTCCAAGAACTTCGGCACGGCCAAGGGCGACGCCGCCGTGATGCAGTTCCCCAGCGAGTTCGAGTGGATCTCGCCGTCGGGGCTGGGCGTGCTGACCCACTACATGCCGGCGCACTACTCAGCCGGCTGGTGGATGGACTCGTCTCCGACGCTGGAGGAGGCGGCCGAGGCCACCTACCGGCTCTACCGGTCGCTCAAGCCCGTCGCGGCGTCCCGGCACATCCTGCTGCCGGTCGGCACCGACTACACGCCGCCCAACAAGTGGGTGACGGACATCCACCGCTCCTGGGCCGAGCGTTACGTCTGGCCCCGGTTCGTATGCAGCACGCCGAAGGACTTCCTCCGGGCCGTCCGGGAGGAAATATCGGCATTCAGTCCGCAAACGCGGGACATGAACCCGGTCTACACCGGCAAGGACGTCTCCTACATCGACACCAAGCAGGCCCAGCGCGCCGCCGAGGTGGCGGCTCTCGACGCCGAACGGCTGTCGGCGTTCGCCGCGCTGCTAGGGCTCGGGCGCTACCCGCACACCGCGCTCGACAAGGTGTGGCGGCACCTCGCCTACGGCGCCCACCACGACGCGATCACCGGCTCGGAGTCCGACCAGGTCTACATCGACCTGCTCACCGGCTGGCGCGAGGCGCACGACCTCGCCGCCGGCGCCCGCGACCTCGCGCTGGACGCCCTGACCGGCCGGATCGCCGTGGACGGGCCGAGCGTCGTGGTCACCAACACCCTGCCGTTCGCCCGCGACGGCCTCGTACGCGTGCGGGTCGCTCCCGGCCTGCGCCCCGGCGACGCCCCCGCCGTGTACGAGGACGGCACCCTGACCTTCCTGGCCCGCGACGTCCCCTCGATGGGCTGGCGCGCCTACCTCCTCGCCGAGGGCGCACCGGGCGGCTGGCAGCCCATGGACGGCACGACCATCGAGAACGAACGCTGGCGCGTCACCGCCGACCCGGCCCGCGGCGGCGGCCTGACCTCGATCCTCGACCGGTCGAGCGAGCGCGAGCTGCTCACCGGGCTGGGCAACGAGCTGCGCCTGTACGACGAATATCCGCAGCATCCCGACATGGGCGAAGGGCCCTGGCACCTCATGCCGACCGGCGTCATCACCGGCTCGGGCTCGGCTTCCGGCTCAGACTCGGACTCAGGTTCCGGCTCAGACTCAGACTCAGACTCGGACTCAGGCTCGGGCTCAGGTTCCGGCTCGGGCTCGGGCTCGGGCTCGGGCTCGGGCTCGGGCCTTGTCGAGGCCAAGGTGGCGGGCGTGCGGGCCGAGGTGAGTCCTCTCGGTCAGCGGCTGACCGTCACCGGCCGGGTCGCCGACCTCGCCTACGAGCAGGTGATCACCCTGCTCACCGGCTCCGACCGCATCGACTTCGGCACCCGCGTGCTCGACCACACCGGCGCCGACCGGCTGCTCAGGGTCCGTTTCCCGGCCCGGGTGGAGGGCGCGCTGCCGGTCTCCGACGTCGCGGGCGCCGTGGTCGGGCGCGGCTTCGCGCTGCCCGACGTCGACTCCGCCCGGCACCCGTGGACGCTGGACAACCCGGCGAACACCTGGTTCGGCCTGTCGGCCACGGCCAGGGTCGACCTCGGCGAGGCGGGCGCTCGGGCACTCGGCGTCGCCGAGGTGGTCGTGCCCCGCCAGGAGGACGCTCCCCTGGCCCGCGACCTCGTGGTGGCGCTGGCCCGAGCGGGCGTGACGGCCACCACCTCGTCCGCGACCGGCTCCCGCTACGGCTGGCTGGACGTCGACTTTAACCTGCCCGACGTCCGCGTCATCCTGGGCGGGCCCGATGACAATCCGCTGGCGGCCGAGTTGCTCGACCGCAGCGACCCCGCCTACCGCGACGCGCTCAAGGCGGGCGCGCGGGCCGTCTGGGTGCCCGCCGAACGGCCGCTGGCCGAGGTCTGGCAGCCGAGCGCCGACCTGCGTGACGTACGCGCCCTGCCCGCGCTGATCGTCGCCGGCCCACTGCCGTCGCTGGTGTCGTGGCTGGTGGAGGATCTGGCCGACGCGACGATCGAGGCAGTCTGCCCGCTGGGCGGCGAACGGCTGGAGGACCGGACCGTCGCGCTGCTCACGTACGGGCTGCCGGGCTTCGCGGTCGACCCGTCGGGGGCGCTGCACCTGTCGCTGATGCGTTCCTGCACGGGCTGGCCGTCGGGGATCTGGCTCGACCCGCCCCGCCGCACGGCGCCCGACGGCTCGGCCTTCCAGCTCCAGCACTGGACGCACGAGTTCTCGTACGCGCTGACCGGCGGCGAGGGCGACTGGCGGGCCCGCGCGCTACCCGCGGCCGGCCAGGACTTCATCACCCCGCTGCTCCCCCGCGTCGTGGACGGGCCCGGCGGCGAGCTGCCGCCGGTGCACTCGCTCCTCAGCGTGGAACCCGCCCGCGACGTGCTGCTCGGCACCCTCAAGGCCACCGGCAACCCACACGCCCACGGCCTGGCCCGGCACGACGCCTCGGGCCTCACGATCCGCCTCGTGGAGTCGACCGGCCTCGGCTCGACGGCCGCGCTCCACTCGCCGGTCCTCCAACTCGACCGGCTGACCCGCTCCGACCTGCTGGAACGCCCCGGAGAGCCGGTGCGCGACCTCGTCCTCGACGGAGCGGAGGTGGCCACCTTCCTCGTCCCCGCCCCGCCGCCCGAGGCCACCGTCTTTGCGGCCACCCCTCAACGGCAGGCCCCGGCCGAAGCGTTGCCCGAGCCGGAGGCCACGGCCGGTGCCGCCGCCCCTCAACGGCGGGTCCCGGCCGAGGCCGCGTCGCCCGAGCTGGGAGCCACCGCCGAGGTCGCGCAGCCGGTCTACAGCCGCTACTGGCTGCACAACAAGGGGCCCGCCCCGCTCGGTTACCTGCCGGTGTCGATCGCGGTCACTCCCGGCCTGGTCACGCCGTCGGAGGCGTTCGAGGTGTCGGTGGTGGTCTCGTCACACCTGGTCGACGCGCCGCACGAGGGCGTGGTGGACGTACTCGTCCCCGATGGCTGGGCCGCCACGCCCGCCCGGCGGGTGTACCGCCTCGAACCAGGCGGTCACCTGCGCTTCCCCGTGACCGTCACACCGGGCACACCCGGTTTACCCCACATAACCGGCGAACCGGGCACACCTGGGCCCGGCCAGGGCCTGCACTTCGTCTCGGTCCGCACGTCCGCGGGCGGCCAGCCGATCGAGGACGTGGTCACCGTCGCGCTCGGCGACGCCCCCTCGCTGCCCGCCCCCGGTCCGCCCCCGGCTCCGGGCCAGGCGATTCACGGCACCATGGCCACCGAGGGGCCCGTCACGGGCCTGTCCGTCTCGCCGGCCGAGGAGTCGCTGTCCCTTCGTCCCGGTGAGCGTTCCTCGATCGAGGTACGCCTCACGAACGGCACCTCCGGCGAGATCAGGGGCGAGGCCCAGCTCGCGGCCCCCTGGGGCACCTGGGACCTGCTGCCCGAGGTCATCAAGGGCTTCAGCCTGCCGCCGGGCGGGTCGGTGACCGTCGGCTTCCCCGTCGAGGTGCCCGAGGACGCGCCCGCCGGGCACGCGTGGGCCATGGCCAAGGTCATGTGGTTCGGCCGCTGCCAGTACACCCCGGCCATCCGCCTGGAGGTGACCCGATGACCCGCCGGGGAGCGACCCCGGCGGGGGCCGAGCTCGGTCCGGTGGTCGGCTGGGTCGGCGGCCGGGCGATCCCGAGAGAAGTGCTGGATCGCCGGATCGGCGAGTTGCGCGACGGCCCACTGGCCGGGGCGTTGCCGGTGCCCGGGACCTCCGAGGACCGGCAGTTGGCCAGGTGGCTGGCCCAGGTGATCCTGACCGAGGCGCTCTGCGAGGACGAAGCCGCGGCCCGGGGCCTCGCGCCGGTCGCGGGCGGCCCGCTCGACCGGGTGGCGGCCGTGGAGCTGGGCTCCATCAACGCCTCCGCCTACAACGGCAGCCCCTGGGTGCGCGCGGTCTTCGTGGACGTCACGGCGGCTGTGGACGTACCCCCCGAGTGGCGCCGCCGTCCCCCGGACGCACCCCCCGGCCGACCGATCGCCGACCCGCACGTCGGGGCACCGCGACCAGCGCACGCGCATCCACCAGCTCGCGAGCCGCGACCGAGCGGCGAGGCGCCGGTGCCGCTGGACGAGGAGGCCGAGCGGTTCGCCGTGTGGCACGGGCTGTTCGGCGACCGCGCTCAGGCGGAGGCCGCCACCACCCGCGACCTGGACCCCCTGGGCGTCGTGCCCCTGGGCTCCCTGCCCACCGCCATCGCCGACGCCCTCCGCGCCGCCCCCGAGGGGACACGGGCGGGGCCGGTGGAGGACCCCCTGGGCTGGCACGTCGCGACGGCCCGGCCGGAGCCTGTTCCCTCCTCGGAACGGACCAACGACCACAGAACGGTCCCCGCCCTTGAGGGAGCCGCTCGCCAGGGAACCGTTCCCGCCCGGGAGCGGGCCGAGGACTCGTCGGAGGGTGCGGCGCGGCGACGCTCGTTCGCCCGCTGGCTCGACCAGCAGCGTGCCGAAAGGATCAGACTCGTGCCCGGTCTCGAACATCCTGGCGACCCCCGCCAGCCCGACAACCACCACAAGCACTGATGTCCCGCGTCCTCGCCGTCGACATCGGAGGGACCAAGCTCGCCGCCGCGCTGGTGGACGAGGCGGGGTCCGTTTCGCGTTCCGCCACCCGGCCGACGCCGCGTACGGACGTCATGTCCGCGCTCGCGGACCTCATCGGCGAGGTGAGCGGCGGCGAGTCTGCTCCGGAGGCGGCCGGCATCGGCTGCGCCGGGCCGCTGGACCTGGCGAAGGGGACCGTCAGCCCCGTGAACATGCCGAGCTGGCGCGATTTCCCGGTGCGCGACGAGGTGCGGCGGCTGACCGGGCTGCCGACCGTGCTGGCGGGCGACGCGCAGTGCTTCGCGCTAGGAGAGCACTGGCTGGGCGCCGGTCGCGGCAGCTCGTCGCTGCTCGGGGTCGTGGTGTCCACCGGCATCGGCGGCGGGCTGGTGATCGACGGTGTGCCGCTACTCGGCCCCACCGGCAATGCCGGACATGTCGGCCACATGACCGTGGACCCGTACGGCGAAAAATGCGAGTGCGGCGGGCGCGGCTGCGTAGAGCGCTACTCCAGCGGCCCCAACCTGGCGCGCTGGGCGCTGAGCAACGGCTGGAAGGCGCCGGACGGATCACCCGCCGACGCGCGGGCGCTGGCCCGGGACGCCACGGCGGGAGAGCCCGTCGCGGTGGCGGCGTTCGAGCGGGGGGCCAGGGCGCTGGCCGGGATGATCGCCTCGACGGCGGCGGCCACGGAGGTGACCAGCGTCGTCATCGGCGGCGGGGTCTCGGCGGCCGGGCCGGTGCTGTTCGAGCCGTTGGCACGGGCGCTGGACGACGTGGCGGGGCTGGCGTTCGTCAGGGCGGTGCGGGTGCAGCCGTCGACGCTGGGCGTCCGGGCGGCGCTGGCGGGCGCCGCCAAGCTGGCCTGGGACTACTCGCGCTCGGCGAGCTGAGCCTCGCGCCGCTCGATGATCCTGCGCGTGAACGGGATGACCTCGACGACCCGGCCGCCGAGGTAGGCGCCGGCGAAGGCGAGAGGCACCAGCACGAAGGGGCTGGCGGACAGCTCGTTCAGGCTCACGAAGGCGTACAGGATCGAGTCAAACAGCGCCATAAGGGGACTCCGAGGGAAGAAACAGACGGCGAGGCCCACAGATTAACCTCACCCGCCGCCTGTTCGCTCCCAACTTGGCGGAAGAAGCGCTCAGCGGAAGAAGCGCTCAGTGGAAGAAGCGCTCAGTGGAAGAAGTGGCGCGTCCCGGTGAAGTAGAGCGTGATGCCCGCTTTCTCCGCCGCGTCGATGACCTCCTGGTCACGTACGGATCCGCCCGGCTCCACGATGGCCTTGACCCCGGCCTCGATCAGCACCTGCGGGCCGTCGGCGAACGGGAAGAACGCGTCGGACGCCGCCACCGAGCCCTCGGCGCGCTCACCGGCGCGGGTGACCGCCAGGCGGCACGAGTCGACCCGGTTGACCTGCCCCATCCCGACGCCCACGGTCGCCCCGTCGGCCGCCAGCAGGATGGCGTTGGACTTGACCGAGCGGCAGGCCCGCCAGGCGAAGGCCAGGTCGGCCAGCGTCTCGGGCGAGGCCGCCGGGCCCGCCTTGAGCTCCCACTGCTCGGGCGCGTCGCCCGGTGCGTCGACCCGGTCGGCCTGCTGCACCAGCAGCCCGCCGTCGATCCGGCGGAACTCCGCCGGGTTCGCGGGGCCCTGCGGGCAGACGAGGAGCCGGATGTTCTTCTTGCGGGTCAGCACGTCCAGCGCCGCGGGCTCGTACGACGTCGCCACCACGACCTCGGTGAACACCTCGGCGATCTGCCCGGCCAGCTCGGCCGTCACGACGCCGTTGACCGCGATCACGCCGCCGTAGGCCGACACCGGGTCGCAGGCGTGAGCCTTGCGGTGCGCCTCGGCCACGTCGGAGCCCACCGCGATGCCGCAGGGGTTCTGGTGCTTGATGATCGCCACGCAGGGCCCGGTGATGTCCCACGCCGCCCGCCAGGCCGCGTCGGCGTCGAGGTAGTTGTTGTAGGACATCTCCTTTCCGTGCAGCTGCTCGGCGCCCGCCAGCCCGCCCGTGCCGGCGCTGTAGAGCGCGGCGGCCTGGTGAGGGTTCTCGCCGTAGCGCAGCGTGGACGAGAGCTGCCAGGTGGCCCCCATGAACGCCGGCCAGTCGCCTTCGGGCGCGTAGACGCTGCCGAACCAGGACGCGACCGCCACGTCGTAGGCGGCGGTCTGGGCGTAGGCGATGCCCGCCAGCCGCTTGCGCTCCTCCAGCGTGAACCCGCCTCCGCGCAGCGCGGCCAGCACGTCGCCGTAGTGGCCGGGGTCGACGACGACCGCGCAGGCGTTGTGGTTCTTGGCCGCGCCGCGGATCATCGCGGGCCCGCCGATGTCGATCTGCTCGACGCACTCCGCGTCGGACGCCCCCGAGGCCACCGTCTCCTGGAACGGGTAGAGGTTGACCACGACCAGCTGGAACGGGTCGATCTCCAGCTCCTCGAGCTGGGTCACGTGGCTCGGCTTGGACAGGTCGGCCAGCAGGCCCGCGTGCACGCGCGGGTGCAGCGTCTTGACCCGGCCGTCGAGGCACTCGGGGAACCCGGTCAACTGCTCGACCTTGGTCACCGGGACGCCGTAGGAGGCGATCGCGGCGGCGGTGCCGCCCGTCGACACGATCTCCACGTCGGCCTCGTCGAGCGCCCTGGCCAGCTCTTCGAGACCTGACTTGTCGTACACCGCGATCAACGCGCGCCTGATGGCGATGCGAGTCACGTGGATCCCCCTCCTGGTTGGTTGCCGATGCGGACGGTGCGTCCGCTGACCGTCCAGCCCTCGCGGGCCATCCGGCCGACGATCTCGACGAGCAGGCGCCGCTCGACGGTCTTGATGCGCTCGTGCAGGACCGCCTCGTCGTCGTCGGCCAGCACCCTCACGGCCTCCTGGGCGACGATCGGCCCGCTGTCGACACCGGCGTCGGCCAGCATCACCGTGCACCCCGTCACCTTGACCCCGTGGGCGAGCGCGTCACGCACGCCATGGGCCCCGGGAAAGGACGGCAGCAACGCCGGGTGGGTGTTGAGCACGGGGAAGGCGTCGAGCGTCGGCGCGCCAAGGATCTTCATGAACCCCGCCGACACCACCAGATCGGGCTCGTACGGCGCGATCCGGTCCGCGATGGCCCGATCCCAGTCGGCACGCGTCGGGTGATCGCGCAGTTTCTCGACGAAAGTCGGTACGCCCGCTCGCGCGGCCCTGGCGAGCCCTTCGATCCCCTCCCGGTCGGCGCCCACGGCGACCACCCGGGCACCATAGGACGGATCGGCGGAAGCGTCCAGCAGGGCCTGTAGGTTGGTTCCAGAGCCGGAGACGAGGACGACGAGCCGCCCAGCCTTTGACACGCAACACTCCAATGGGAAAACCGGGGTGGGGCTGCAAGCGTATCGGCTCCTCGCCCGGTCACGCAGAGGAGGTCAGGTGTCGACACCGGTGCAGGCACCGGCGGGTCAGCAGCCCGCCGATGCGGCGAGCCGCCGCGCGATCTGGTTGTCCATCGCCGCGCTGGCGATGACATTCATGCTGCCGCTCGCCGGTCTGGTGATGGCGTTGTTCGCGATCATCGCGGGCGCGCGGGCGGTCCCGCTGCTGAAGAGCGCGGGCAAGCCGGCGGGCATCGCCGTGGGCAGCATCGTGGTGTCCTCGATCGCTCTCACGCTCTCGGCGCTGACCACGGCGACGCAGCTCTACCTGATGGACGAATACTCGGCCTACCAGGAGTGCCTGAAGAGCGCGGGCACGGTCTCCTCACAGGGCGACTGCTTCACCCAGTTCAGGGACGCGGCCCAGAAGAAGCTGCCGCCCGACGTGCTCGACCTCCTGGGCTCCGTGCAGCCCTGACGCTGTCAGGCACCCTGTCAGTCACGGTCCCACGCGTAGGGATCGAGGTAGATGACGTGACCGCCTCGGTCATCTGACTCGTCCACGATGTCCTTGCGCGGCTGGGCCGCCGGTGGCGCCGCCGCGGGACGCGGGCGCGCCTGGGAGAGCGTCTCGGCCTCGGCGGAGGCGTGCTCGTCCTGCCAGTCGTCGCGGATGACCGGGATCGGCTGGGTGTCGGCCTCGGTGGCGTCCATCCAGTGGCCCGGCAGCGGGCGGGGGTCGGCCTCGGCCAGCCCCACCTTGCTCGCCGCCCTGGCGATCGCGGCTCCGGCCTTGCGCACGGGCACCGCGGCCTTGTCGAGCGGGGCGCGAGCGCGCCGGTTGAGCAGCAGCAGGTTGGTCACACCGGCCGAGATGCCCGCCGCGACGCCCACCTCCAGCGTGATGGAGAGGGCCACCTCCCAGGGTGACGGGCCGACGGCCGACATCCGGCCGCCGCCGATGGGGCCGCCGGACAGCGCGGCGAGCACGCCCGCCACGAGCCCGCTGGAGACGCCGGTGAGGAACCCCCACAACGGCGCCGCCTCGTACGACGGCGACGGCGAGATCCGGGCGACCACGACGCCGGCCACCATCCCGGCCGCGAACGGCACCGCGACGACCGCCATCATCCAGCCGGGCACGGTGCCGCTGTCGGGGAGCGCGCCCAGCAACGGCAGGCTCGGCACGGCGCCCAGGTGCACCCCCGTGGGCGCGACCAGCGTGCCCGTGCCGATCGCGAACCCGGGCCCGGCGATGTAGGAGAACGCCCAGATGACGACGTTGAGCAGGTAGAGCAGCTGGAGCAGCAGAAGCAGCAGCCCGCCGACGAGCCCGGGCGACAGCACGCCGGACAGCTCGCGCACCTGCCCGAAGTTGAGCGCCACGGCGACCAGCACCAGGACGAGCCCGGCGGCGAGCATCACCGCGGTGGCGACGGCGGTGCCGACGGTCAGCGCGCGGACCCGCTCGGGCAGCAGCCGCAGCATCGCCCGCCACGGCCCGATCGTGCGCGCGGTGGCCAGCACGCCCGCCAGGAAGGCCAGCGTGAAGTGGCTGAGCAGCGCCTCGCCGATGTACGGCTGGGTGATCTCGTTGCGGGCGACGAGCGCGATCAGACCGGCCAGCAGCGCGTAGGGGGCGGCCAGCGAGACTCCCGCCTGGATCACCAGCACGAGTTGCGCCCGGCGGCGGGCACCGGCCTGCTCGCGCGGGCTGTTCTTGGGCAGCCGCGCGGGCAGCCGCAGCCGCAGGTCGGCGTCACGCGCCATCCATCGCGCGGCACGGTAGAGCAGCAGCGCGGGCAGCAGCGTCAGGCCGAGCGGCAGCAGCCCGATCCGGCCGCCGGGGATCTCGAATCCGGCGTGGTGCGCGGCCAGCCACAGCTGCGCCGCGGTGCGGAACACCCCGGGCAGCCCCGCGCCCAGCGCGCCGCTGGGCGCGGCGATCCAGCCCACCAGCGTGAGCGTGGTGAGGACGGCCAGCCCGACGCCCAGCGTGCAGGCCGCGGCGAGCATCCCGGAGACGGGCAGCGGCCGCCGCGACTCGTCGTCGTCGGGCGAGACCCCGGGGAGCCTGCCGAGGACGGAACGGGGGGTCGTCCGCAGCTGGTCCAGAATCGCCGTCACAGTAGGCGATTTTCTCAATCTTTTCCGACCATCGCTTGGTTGACGCGCCGCACCGGACCGGGTTTGTGTCCGTCTGACGCTGTGGCGTCCAGGAAAGTGCCGAAGGCCCCGCGACCTGAGCGGTGCGGGGCCTTCGGGAAGGCAGGTCAGCGGGCCTGCATGATCTCGCGCATCAGGCGGGCGGTCTCGGAGGGGGTCTTGCCGACGCGTACGCCGACCTTCTCCAGGGCCTCCTTCTTGGCCTGGGCCGTGCCGGCCGAGCCCGAGACGATGGCGCCGGCGTGGCCCATCGTCTTGCCCTCGGGCGCGGTGAAGCCCGCCACGTAGGCGACCACCGGCTTGGTGACGTGCTGCTCGATGTAGGCGGCGGCCCGCTCTTCGGCGTCGCCGCCGATCTCACCGATCATCACGATCGCGTCGGTGCCAGGGTCCTCCTGGAAGGCCTGCAGGGCATCGATGTGGGTGGTGCCGATCACCGGGTCGCCGCCGATGCCCACGGCGGTCGAGAAGCCGTAGTCGCGCAGCTCGTACATGAGCTGGTAGGTCAGCGTGCCCGACTTGGAGACGAGGCCGATGCGGCCCGCGGTGGTGATGTCGGCCGGGATGATGCCCGCGTTGGAGGCGCCGGGAGAGGCGATGCCGGGGCAGTTGGGGCCGATGATGCGGGTCTTGTTGCCCTTGGCGACCGCGTAGGCCCAGAACTCGGTCGAGTCGTGGACCGGGACGCCCTCGGTGATGACCACACAGAGCGGGATCTCCGCGTCGATGGCCTCCTTGACGGCGTCCTTGGTGAAGGCCGGGGGCACGAAGGCGACCGACACGTCGGCGCCGGTCTGCTCCATGGCCTCCTTGACCGTGCCGAACACCGGCAGGCCCTCGTGCTTGGTGCCCGCCTTGCGGGCGTTGACCCCGCCGACGACGCGGGCGCCGGAGGCGAGCATGCGGCGGGTGTGCTTGGTGCCCTCACCACCGGTCATGCCCTGGACGATGATCTTGCTGTTCTCGGTCAGCCAGATAGCCATGTGTCACGCACCTACCGAAGCGAGCTCGGCGACCCGCTTGGCCGCGTCGTCCATCGTGTCTACCAGCTCGACCCGCGGGAGTGCGGCGTCGGCCAGGATCTGCCGCCCGAGCTGGGCGTTGTTGCCGTCGAGGCGCACCACCAGCGGGTGGGTCACGGCCTCGCCGCGGCTCTCCAGGAGCTTGAAGGCCGCCACGATGCCGTTGGCCACGGCGTCGCAGGAGGTGATGCCGCCGAAGACGTTCACGAAGATCGACTTGACCGACGGGTCGGACAGGATGATCTCCAGGCCGGCCGCCATGACCTCGGCCGACGCGCCGCCGCCGATGTCGAGGAAGTTGGCCGGCGAGGGCTTGCCGGGGAAGGCCTCGCCCGCGTAGGCGACCACGTCGAGCGTGGACATGACCAGGCCCGCGCCGTTGCCGATGATGCCCACGTCGCCGTCGAGCTTGACGTAGTTGAGGTCCTTGGCCTTGGCCGCGGCCTCCAGGGGGTCCTCGGCCGACTTGTCGGCGTAGGACTCGTGCTCCGGCTGACGGAAGACCGCGTTGTCGTCGAGCGTGACCTTGCCGTCGAGGGCCTTCACCTGACCGTCGGCCGACAGGATCATCGGGTTGACCTCGACCAGCGTGGCGTCCTCGTCGACGAAGCAGCACCAGAGCTTCTCGATGAGCTCGGCGGCGCCGTCGAGCGCCTGCTCGGGCAGCCCGCCCGCCACCGCGATCTCGCGCGCCCGCTCACGGTCGACGCCGGTCAGCGCCGAGACCGGCACCTTGGCGACCTTCTCGGGCGCGCTGTGCGCGACCTCTTCGATGTCCATGCCGCCGGCGGCGGAACAGATCGCGAGGAAGGTACGGTTCGCGCGGTCGAGCAGGAAGGAGAAGTAGTACTCCTCCGCGATCGCGCTGGCCTCCTCCACGAGCACCTTGTGGACCGTGTGGCCCTTGATGTCCATGCCGAGAATGGCCTGGGCCTTCTCGACCGCGTCCTGGGCGTCGTCGGCCACTTTCACGCCGCCGGCCTTGCCACGGCCGCCGGCCTTGACCTGGGCCTTGACGACGACGCGGCCGGTCAGTTGCTCGGCCGCCGCACGTGCTTCGTCCACAGTGTGCGCGACGATGCCGCGTGGCACCGGGATGCCGTAGTCAGCGAAGAGCTCCTTCGCCTGATGTTCGAACAGGTCCACGAGGGTCCGTCCTTGCTTGTCCGACAGATGTTCGACGGCCCGGGGCACCCCGTGCGTGCCGGGCGATTCCGCCAGTGAAGCCTAGCCCCAAGCTTGACCCGCCCAGGTCATCGGGGCCTCGGTTATCCCGTGATGTGACGGTGATCTTACTTCGCCACCATAACGGGCTACATCTGGAGAAAGGCAGCACCTCATGAGGCGATGGATCGCCGGAGCGCTGGCCGTTTCCGCCCTGACCGTCGGCACCCCCGCGTTCGCGCAGGTCAAGCCGGCGGATCCGGCCCGAGCGCTGAGCAAGCAGTTCGTCGCCGGGCAGGGCGTGCGGCTCACCGAGAAGACCCGCACCTGGGTCGGGCGCGACGAGTACATCGGATCCGTCCGGCAGGGCGTGATCGGGTTCGACGCCAAAGGCGTCACGGCCGTGGAGAACACCCGCACCCCGGTGCTCACCGCCAAGCTCCACAAGGAGTTGAAGGAGTCCGCCGCGAAGAACGAGGACGTGGCCGACGCGCTCGACCTCGCGACCGAACGGCTCTACCTGATCAGCAAAGGCAAGCGGCTCTACGTCAACGGAGGACTGGTCTCGGAGCTACTGCCCGAGGGCAAGTCCTGGGTCGGCATGCCGGGCCACCCCTACTCCGCCGCGTACGGCGACCAGTTGATCAACGTGTTCGAGCCGGCGACGCTCAGGCACCTGCTGGCCACGGCCGGCGGCCGGCGGGGCGACCAGTACCGCGGCTCGACGACGTTCGCGCAGCTGTACAAGGTCTCCCCCTCGTTCCGCGACCAGGGCGGCGCGCCCCCCAAGGGCGCGGTGGCCCGGACCGTCGTGTCGTGGCGGATCACGCTCGACGCGCGGAAGCTGGTCAAGCGGGTGGCGGTCTCGTGGACGATGCCCGTCACCAAGAAGATCTCGCTGAGGGGAGAGACCGAGACCCGCTACAGCGACTGGGGCACTCCGGTGAACATCACCGCTCCCCCGGCGGACCAGGTGGCCGACATGAAGGAAGTGGGCGACAGGTCGTTCGTGCCCCCGGCGCCGATCGACCGCGACTACGTCAGCGTCCCGCCCGACGACGACGGAAACACCGAGTAATTCAATTTCGGTCGCTTATCGTCATGACACAGGGCCCGACGGTGACCGTCGGGCCCTTCTGCACGAAAAATACACATGATTCATCCGCGATATTCCATGCTTTGAGATATTGCCGTGATCTTGATTTGCCAGAATCCCCAGGCGCCTAATTGTGAATCGAAGGGGATCCATATGAAGCGAATCATTACCGGCCTGGCCCTGGCGTCGGCCGCGGCACTCATCACGGCCACTCCCGCGCACGCGGCTCCGAAGAATCCGGTCGTCGCCGTCAAGAAGCAGTTCGTGGCCGGCCACGGGGTGAAGTTCGTCGACCGCGCCACCATTATCGCCGGTGGCATCCGCGACGTCGTCGTCCGCCGGACGGGGACGTACGAGTTCGGCAAGTCGGGTGTGAAGGCCTCCGACATCACCGGCAAGTTCGCCTTCAAGGCCAGCGACTTCGGCGAGGAGGCCGACTCGGAGATGGCCAAGGCGCTCACCACGCCGGAGCGCGTGATCAAGGTGGGCAAGTCGACCTACCTGTCCGGCGGGCTGTGGAACACCATGCTCCCCGAGGGCTCGACGTGGCTCAAGGTGCCCGGCACCACGCTCGGCGGCGTGACCGACGTGTACGGCCAGCCGCTGAACATCACCGAGCCCGCCACGCTCAAGACCCTGCTCAAGGGGGCCAAGCCCGCATCGGGCGGCTACACCGGCAAGATCACCGTGCGTGACCTGCGCGACGTCTCCACGTCCTTCCGCGCCGCGCAGTGGCTCAACAAGCCGACGGCCAAGACGCTGAAGAGCGTCATCTCCTGGCGGATCACCCTGGACGCCAAGGGGCTGCCCACGCGCCTGGTCTCCACCTTCCCGGGGACCGCCCTGGCGGCCGACGCGCCCAAGGGCCTGACCCTCAGCATCGACACCCGCTTCACCGGCTGGGGCAGCAAGGTCTCGATCAAGGCGCCGAACACCGACGAGGTGACGACCAACCTCGAAGAAGGCCAGAAGATCCCGGACAGCCTGACCCTCCCGCTGGGCTCCATCGCGCACTAGTTGGTCGATCAGGTTTTCTACGCTGGTCGGGATGGCCGGCGGTCGTAGGCGATCAACGATCGCCTACGGTCTGCCGATCATCCCGGTCGGCGTTGCTCGCCACCCGTTCGATCCAGATGTCAGCCGGGGCTCAGATCAGCGCAGACGGCGTGGCGCGTGGTCCAGAGGGTCCACTCTCGTGCTGGACGGCCAGCGGAGCGAGGGCGGCATCGATGGCGTCGGCCAGGCGACGGGGATCCGCTTCGGCGCGGGCGACGACATGGAGTCCCTGCATGAGGGTGAGCAGCAAGCGCGCGTGAGCCGCGCAGTCGATGTCAGGGCCGACCTCGCCGGATCGCTGCGCGGCGTCGAGGGCCGACTCCAGGCCGGTTTCCAGTGCGGCGAATCCGCCGCGGACCAGACGGCCCGCCACGTGGTCCTCCGGTAGCAGCTCGGCCGCGGTGTTGCCGAGCATGCAGCCACGGCCGGGTGTGGCCTGCGCGGCCTCGAGGACACTCAGGAGCAGCTCGCGGACACGCGGCAGGACGGGCCCCTCGGCGGCGATCTCGGTCGCCTGCTCCCGAGCGGCGTCTGCGTAACGCTCAAGCGCCCGCAGGAAGAGCGCATGTTTGTCGCCGTAAGCGGCGTACAGGCTGCCCGGCAACACGCCGAGCTCGTGCTTGAGGTCGCGCAGCGACGTTGCCGCGAAGCCCCGTCGCCAGAAGATCTCCAGCGCTCCCTGAACGACCTGGTCGTCGTCGAAGGAGCGCGGTCGGCCGGTTCGTGGCATGACCGGATCGTACAACTTTTTGACATCTCGTTCAAGAAGTGTACTGTCCAGGACATGACTTTTTGGTCATCCGACCAAAAAGTCGTCGGCCACTTCGAGGAGATCCCTGTGAGACGCCTATTCCTGCACATCAACGTGTCGCTCGACGGCTACATCACCACCCCGGCGGGTGACATCGACTGGCGATTCGCCGACGAGGAGTTCGAGCGCCACATCGACACCCTGCTGGAGTCCATTGACGGGATGGTCTTCGGCCGCACGGCCTTCGACCAACTGGCCGCGTACTGGCCGACGGCCGGGGACGAAGTCTCCGCCACGCAGCGACGTCGGATGCACGAACTGCCGAAGTACGTCCTGTCCCGCACTGCGCAACACGCGGAGTGGCACAACTCCCACCTGCTCGGCGACGATCCGGCCGCCGCCCTCGGCGACCTCAAGCGCCAGGGCGGACGCGACCTCGCGCTCTTCGCCGGCGGTCAGGCCGCCAGCTCCGCCATCCGTCTCGGCGTTCTGGACCAGCTACGGCTCATGGTCAATCCCGTCCTGCTCGGTGGCGGGACGCGACTGTTCGACGGTACGTATCCGACGGCGGATCTCCGGCTCACCGACACGCGCCGGTTCGCCTCTGGCGCACTGCTCCTCACCTACGACCTCACAGCTCCCCGAACGCCAACCCGGTGATCTCCAAGCCGGAGAAACAAGGCACGACCCGCCTGAGGGCCAGCTCACGATCCTCCAGTCGACACGAGCGGCCTGGAGCGCGAACTCCGCCGCACCCGCGCCTCCCGGGTGCGCGCCAGGCAGACGCCCGCCGAAACGGAGTGACACTTTCCGCCCTCCGCATACGTCCCTTATGGAGCAAGCGTGTGGCGGACGTGATCGGGGACGGACCATGGCTGAGGCGGTAGCCGAAGAGAGCGCGCTGGTCGCCGCGGCTCTTTCGGGCGACGAGAGCGCGTTCACCGGGCTGGTCGAGCGGCACCGGCGGGAAGTGCGGGTGCACTGTTACCGGATGCTCGGTTCCTTCGAGGAGTCCGAAGATCTGGCGCAGGAGACGTTCCTGCGGGCGTGGCGCGGACGCCAGACCTTCCAGGGCCGTTCCAGCTTCCGCACCTGGCTCTATCGGATCGCGACGAACGCGTGCCTCGACTTCCTCGACCGCAATCCCCGCCGTCCGCGCCCATCTGAGGCAGGACAGGAGCAGGGGCCGCACCCGGGCTCGTCGCCCGCCGAGATCCGATGGCTGCAGCCGTACCCTGACCGATGGCTGGAGCCGGTCGCGCCCGAAGGCGCGGAGCCGGACGCGGCCGTGGTGGGCAAGGAGACCATCGAGCTGGCGTTCCTCGCCGCCATCCAGCATCTGCCTCCCAGGCAGCGAGCCGTGCTGATCATTCGAGACGTCCTCGGCTGGTCCGCCAAGGAGACCGCCGCGCAGCTCGACGCCAGCCTCGACTCGGTCAAGAGCGCTCTGCAACGGGCGCGATCGACGCTGAAGACCCACCTTCCGGAACGGCGGCTCGAATGGGCGCCGTCAACGACTCCGACCGCGCGAGAGCACGCATTGCTGCGGCGTTTCATGGACGCCCACGAGAGAACCGACGCCGCCGCCCTCGCGAAGTTGCTGAGCGACGACGTGCGCATGACCATGCCTCCGCTTCCGTACCGGATCGCTGGTCGTGACGCGGTCGAGGCCTTCGCCGCACATGCCTTCGGGCCCGGGTCACCGCTGCACCGAGCGCGCTGGCGGAGTGTGCTCACCCGGGCGAACCGGCAGCCGGCGGTGGCGGGATACGTCCGGCTGCCCGGAGACTCCGGCTACCGGGCCCAAGTGCTCAACGTGCTGGAAATCACGGACGGGCGGATCACCGAGATCACCATCTTCGAGCCGCACCTGCTGGCCGCGTTCGGACTGCCGCTGGTGCTGCCCTCGGACGGCGACCCCTTTCAGCGGCCTCACCCGTCTCAACGGGGGACGACCGCGACGAGCGCGGTCGACCATGCTGAGGAGCGCACACGATGACGATCGACCATCGCGAAGCTGTGATGACGCTGCCGCAAGGCGACGTCCGGTTGCTGGACAGCGATGTGGCGCGGCGCCTGCTCGACTCGACCGAACTGGCACGGCTGGCGTACGTGGCGGCGGACGGCACACCGCGCGTGTTCCCGATGTTGTTCCACTGGACGGGCGACGACGTCGTCATGTCCACATTCGCGGGAGCGCGCAAGATCGCCGCTCTGCGGGCCAAGCCCGACGCCGCCATCACCATCGACGCCGCCTCGACGCCGCCCGAGGTGCTCCTCATCCGGGGGCGGGCGTCGGTCACCGATGTCGAGGGAATCGTGCCGGAGTACGCCCTGGCCCAGCACCGGTACGCCGGCGCGGAGCAGGGCGCGGCCAATGTGGCGGCGGTGGACCACCCGGGGACGAGGATGGCCCGCATCGCCGTCCGCCCCACCTGGGTCGGAGTGCTGGACTTCCAGACCCGCCTGCCCGGAGGCGCCGGCGTGGAGGACTTCGAGCGCCGGGGCCGATCGTGACTCGGCGCGTGACCTGAGCCGATCTCCAGTGCCCGCCGACAATGGTGTGAACGGTTACTCGCGCGGTAAATCGACGCCGGAGAGCTGAAAATGATCCGCGCGCATCAGTCGCGTGGCAGATGGCCCGCGCATCCAAAAGTCTCGGCCATGTCAGCGGATAACAGCGCACCCTATCCAGAGACCACGAACAGCGCCGCACAATGAATGCCCGGCCACGAATCGCGATGTACGGCGAACGCTTTGCCCACAAGGGTCCCGTAGTTTATGTCGCCCTCGTCGAACATTCGTCTGCCCCGTGAATTCGCGCCGCCCGGTCACCAGTTCGCCGAGGATCACCGTCCATATCAGACGTGCCAACGGGTCCGTGCTCCGAGGAGCCCCGCCCCATCCGAGATCAGCACTCTCACACCCGCCGGGGGGCCGAGATACGCCCGAAGATGAACTCGTTATCCGATTGTTACCCATACCGGTCCTCGTAACGGGTGTTTCGTTTGTCTACATATGTGACGCATCTTGCGAAGCACATAGCTATGGAGTACAACCCTTGAAACCCCTCCCCCGCATGCTGGCCATGGTCGCCCTGCTCTCGATGGCGGCCTGCACGGCGGAAGGCACGCCCGCGCCCGCCCCGCAAGCCGAGCCGGCTCGCGCCGTGAGCACCCCGGCGACGAGGACCCCGGAGGCCCAGGCCGCCGGAGCGGCCCAGAAGGCCACCCAGAAGAAGATCAAAATCGGGATCGCCGACATCACCCCGATGGGCGAGAAGACGGAGAAGGTGGGCGTCGGCTTCCCGATCATCGTCACGTTCGACCGCGACCTCAAAACCGTCAAGGACAAGGCGGCGGTCGAGGCGGTGCTGCAGGTCGAAGCCGACAAACCGGTCGACGGAGCCTGGCGCTGGGTGTCCCCCCGCAAGGTCATCTACCGGACCAAGACCTACTGGAAGCCGCACCAGAAGGTGCTCTTCAGGGCCCGTCTGAGCGAGGTCCCGGGCAACGAGAGCGCGAAGGACGTCAGCCGGAGGTTCGCCGTCGGCACGGCCAACATCTCGCTGGTCGACACCCGCAAGCACGTGATGAAGGTCTACCGCGACGGCAAGCTGGCCAAGAAGATCCCGATCAGCGCCGGCAAGGGCGGCATGATGCGCAACGGGGTCGACGTCTATCTGACGACCAGCGGTGTGCACCTCACGATGGGCAAGAAGGCCGTGGAGACCATGACGTCCTCCTGGCTGGGCGTCACCGACCCCAAGGACCCGCGTTACTACAAGGAGGAGATCCCGTGGGCCGTACGCATCTCCGCCAGCGGTGAGTACGTCCACCAGAGCGCCGGCTACTACCACTTCCTCGGCCGCTCCAACCAGAGCCACGGCTGCGTCCGCGCCACCCCCGCAGGAGCCAAGTGGTTCTACACGATCGCCCAGCGCGGCGACGTGGTCAAGATCACCGGCACCAAGCGCAAACTCGACTGGCGCAACGGCTGGAGCTACTGGCAGCTGAACTGGACCCAGTGGAAGAAGGGCAGCGCGCTGGCGACCACCGCGCGCTGACGGACCGAACGGGCTGACGCTCCGACGCTCCGGCCGGGGAGCCCGACCGCCTCCGGCCAGAGCGTCAGAGCGTTAGAGAGCCAGAGGGCCAGAGCGTCAGAGCGTCAGAGCGTCAGAGCGTCAGAGCGTCAGAGTTTCTCCAGCGGCGCGTACGCGAGCAGCAGCGTCTTCTCGCCACCGGTGCCGAAATCGATCTTGACCTTGGTCTTCTCGGCCATCCCGTCGACGGACACCACGGTCCCGAGGCCGAACGCGTCGTGGGAGACCCTGTCGCCCGGCGACAACGCCGGGATCGCGCGCGCACTCTTCTTGGCCGCCGCCTTGGGCGCGGGCTCGCGCCGGGTGGCCGCGCTCCACGCCGACTTCTCCGGGTCGGTACGCCAGTCGATCAGCTTGCCCGGCACCTCACTCACGAACCGCGAGGCCGGATTGAACGACGGCGAGCCCCACGAGCTCCGCACCGCGGCCCGGGTCAGGTAGAGGCGCTTCTGGGCCCTGGTGATGCCGACATAGGCCAGCCGGCGCTCCTCCTCCAGCTCCTTGGGCTCACCGAGCGAGCGGACGTGAGGGAAGACGCCGTCTTCCATGGCCGTCAGGAAGACGACCGGGAACTCCAGGCCCTTGGCGGTGTGCAGGGTCATCAGCGTGACCACTCCCTGGCCGCCGTCGGCGTCGGGGATCTGGTCGGCGTCGGCCACCAGCGACACCTGCTCCAGGAACTCGACCAGCGTGCCCTCGGGATTGGCCTCCTCGAACTCCGAGGCCACCGAGATGAGCTCGTTGAGGTTTTCCAGCCGTGACTCGTCCTGCGGATCCTCGGACGCCTCCAGCTCGGCGCGGTAGCCGGTGGCGACCAGCACCTCCTCGGCCAGCGCCGACGGGGGCATGCCCGCCCCCTTGGCGATCAGCTCTTCGACCAGCGCGACGAACTCCCTGATCGCGTTGAGCGAACGGGTCGCCATGCCGGGCGCCTCATCGGCCCTGCGCAGCGCCTCCCAGAACGGGATGCGCTCGCGGCTCGCGAACGCCTCGACCATCGCCTCGGCTCGGTCGCCGATGCCGCGCTTGGGCACGTTGAGGATGCGCCGCAACGACACCACGTCGAGAGGGTTGGCCAGCATCCGCAGGTAGGCCAGCAGGTCCTTGACCTCCTTGCGCTCGTAGAAGCGCACGCCCCCGACCACCTTGTAGGGCAGGCCGGTGCGGATGAAGATCTCCTCGAACACCCGGGAGGCCGCGTTGGTGCGGTAGAAGATGGCCACGTCGCCCGCCTTGACGCCCTCCTCGTCGCTCAGCCGGTCAACCTCCTGCGCGACGAACATGGCCTCGTCGTGCTCGTTGTCGGCGACGTAGCCGACGATCTTGGGACCGTCACCCTGGTCGGACCAGAGGTTCTTCGGCTTGCGCGACTCGTTGCGGGAGATGACCGCGTTGGCGGCGGCCAGGATGTTCTGGGTGGAGCGGTAATTCTGCTCCAGCAGGATCGTGCGCGCGTCGGGATAGTCGCGCTCGAACTCCAGGATGTTGCGGATCGTCGCGCCACGGAAGGCGTAGATCGACTGGTCGGCGTCGCCGACCACGCACAGCTCGGACTGGTCGGCGCCCGACCGGACCAGCTCGCCGTCGGAGGTGCGCAGCTCGGGACGGCCCACCAGCTCCCTGATCAGGATGTACTGGGCGTGGTTGGTGTCTTGGTACTCGTCGACCATGACGTGCCGGAACCGCATCCGGTAGTGCTCGGCCACCTCGGGGAACAGCTGGAACAACGTCACCGTGTTCATGATGATGTCGTCGAAGTCCATCGCGCCGGCCTCGGTGAGCTTGAGCTGGTAGCTCTTGTACGCCTCGGCCAGGGTGCGCTCCAGATGGGAGCCCGCCTTGTCCATCGCGGTCTCGTAGTCGATCAGCTCGTTCTTGAAGTTGCTGACCTGGGCGGAGAACGACCTCGGCGGATAGCGCTTGGGATCGAGGTCCATCTCCCGGCAGACCATCGCCATGAGCCGCTGCGAGTCGGCCTGGTCGTAGATGGAGAAGCTGGAGGGGAAGCCGAGCCGCTTGGCCTCGCGGCGCAGGATGCGCATGCAGGCGCTGTGGAAGGTCATCACCCACATGACCTTGGAGCGCGGGCCGACCAGCTTGTCGATGCGCTCCTTCATCTCCCGGGCGGCCTTGTTGGTGAAGGTGATCGCGAGGATCTCGCCCGGGTGCACCTCGCGCTCGGCCAGCAGGTAGGCGATGCGGTGGGTGAGCACCCGCGTCTTTCCCGAGCCTGCCCCCGCCACGATCAGCAGCGGGCTGCCGTGGTGGATCACGGCCTCGCGCTGCTGCGGGTTGAGGCCGTCGAGCAAGGGGTGGTCTACAGAGACATGGGTGGGCACCCATCTAGGTTAAGACGCCCCACCGACAATCGGCGCCCGGAATGCCCACCACGGGAACCCGGTTGACTCGGAGCAGGAGCCTGGAAGGGGAGACCATGCTGGCCGAAGGCGAGATCCACCGCGTACTGGTCGTGGCCGCGCATCCCGACGACGCCGATTTCGGCGCGGCGGGGACGATCGCGCTGTTCGGCGACAGGGGGGTCGAGGTGACCTACCTCCTGGTCACGGACGGTGACGCGGGCGGCAACGAGCGCACCCTGGACAACTCAGGCATGGCCGAGTTGCGCAGGACCGAGCAGACGGCCGCCGCCAAGGTCGTGGGGGTCACGGACCTGCGCTTCCTCGGCTACTCCGACGGCACCCTGGTGCCCTCACTGGAGCTGCGGCGCGACATCTCCCGGGTCATCCGCCAGGTCCGGCCCGACCTGGTAATCACCCATCACCCCGACCGCAACTACCAGTTCATCGGGCCCAGCCATCCCGACCACCGCGCGGTCGGCGGCTCCGCGCTCGACGCGGTCTACCCGGACGCCCGCAACCCCTATGCCGTCCCCGAACTGCTCCGCGACGAGGGCCTGGAGGCGTGGAAGGTGCGCGAGGTCTGGCTCATGGGCGGCTCGACGCCCAACCACTGGGTGGACATCACCGCGTCCGTCGACCGCAAGGTCGCGGCCCTGCAGTCGCACATCAGCCAGGTGTCGCACGTCGAGGGCTTCGCCGACTTCGTCAGGGCCCGCTCCGCCGCCTGGGCCGAACAGGGCGGTCTCGGCGAAGGCCACTACGCGGAGGGCTTCCAGGTCGTACCGACCGCCTGACCGTCGCGTCCAGGAGCACGAGTCGGCGTGAGCGCGGGGCCGCACGAAATCAGAGGCGCGGGGCCGCACGGAATCAGAGGTGCGGGGCCGCGCGGAGCGCACCGACCCCGACGGTACGGCGCACGGCGGGGGCACCCCTCCCGCCGCGCGCCCACGGCCTACGGCACGGAGCCGGGTGGCACCACCCAGAGCGACGCCTGCCCAGTGACCTCGGAGATGAGGTCGAAGTCACGGTCGTAGTGCAAAAGCGTCGCCCCGTGCACCTCGGCACAGGCCGCGATCAGCAGGTCGCTGGGCCCCACGCCTCTGTGCTGCGACTTGCGGGCCAGCAAGGCCTGTACGTCGAGCGCCCGCGCCTGCACGTCGTCATCGATGGCCAGGTGGCGGAAATCCTCGCGGAGATGCCGGGCGTCGCACTCGTAACCAGCGGGGTCACGGGCGCTGAAGAGGACCTCGAGTCGCGTGACTGTGCAGACGGCCAGCATCTTGTCCAGCAGCAGCGGCTCCAGCGCCCGCCCCACGACGGGGTTGGGCATGCGCGCCAGAGCGCTCTTGTCGATCAGGTAGACCACGCCTGTGGTCACCACGCATGCTTCATGAGCTCCGGATCCAGAAGATCGGTATTGTCCCGAGAGGTCCAGTACTCGAACGCTTCTCGCCGCTTTGCCCTTTCGGCGATCTCCGTCAGGGCGGCGTGGACTGTCTCCTTCATGCTCTTCGTCCCAAGTTCCACCTGGGCGACCTCCAAGAGCTCCTTGTCGATGTCGATGACCGTACGCATGCAACACCACCTCCGTACCTCCAGCGTATATCACTGATAGCGATCTTGATATACGCACTCACCGCGTCCGGTCGCTCACGGAAAGGCGTGAAGGTGACCTTAGAGCACGGGAGGCCAGCGCCTCAGGCCGTTTTCGCGCAGCCCACGGCGCCGGTGGAGGATCTTCATCCCCCAGAGGACATCCCTCATCCGCGCTTCGCGGCGAGGCGGGCGAACAGGTAGCCCAGCGAGTTGGTCGACACGTGCAGCATCGACGGCGCGAGCAGCCCGGCACGCCGGCGGAGCTCGCAGAAGAGCACGCCCGCCGCCCCCGTCGACACCACGCTGCCCGCCACCACCCGGGCCGTGTCGAGGCGCCCCGGCGACTCTCCGGCCGTGAGGGCGCCCAGCGCCGGGTTGGCTCGGGCCATGTCGATCGCGGGCAGGATGTGCCAGAGCCCGAACAGCGCCGAGGACACCGTCGTCGCGGTGCCGGTCCCGTGCGTACGGCGAAGCAGGGCGTACAGGACGCCCCGGAAACCGACCTCCTCCAGCAGGACCGTGCCCACCGGCACCTGCAGCAGGGCCTCCTCCAGGGCGCGCGACCGGGACAGCGAGAGCGCGCGGTCGTCGTGGAAGAGGGGGCGGGTGCGCGCCATCGCCACCCCGGCCGTGTAGACGCCGGCCACCCCCAGGGCGAGGACGCCACCGGTGAGGGCGCCGTGCCGTGGACGCTCGAAGCCGAGCTCCCGCCACGACAGCCCCGAGCCGCGCGCCATGGTCACCAGCGCGGCCGTGGCGGCGGCGGACGTGAGCGGGGCGAGCCTCGGCGCGACCCTGTTGTTCAGGATGTTGGCGACGGCGAGCACGGCGATCGAGGGAAGCAGCACCCTCGCAGGCTACGTCCACCCGCCCGCCCAAGACGGCGCGGAGGCGGAGATGCGGGGGGGTTAAGACGCGGCCGGGCTGCGCCAGCCCTCGGGGAAGCGGGTGCGGCGCCGCTCCTGCGGGGTGAGGCCGCCCCAGATGCCCTCGGACTCGCCCGCCCTTAACGCGTAGGACCGGCACTCGGCGACGACCTCGCAGGTAGCGCAGACCGCTTTGGCCCGCTGCTCCTGCGCGGGAGAGGGGGCGAGCGGGAAGAAGAGCTCAGGATCGCTGGATCTGCAAGCGCCCCCGCGCAGCCAGCCGGTCTCCTCCAAAGGCATGCGCCAACGCTACGACGAGGTCATGATCAGTCGCATCATCCTCTGGGTTGACCCTCATCTACATCCCACGTGGTCATCGCGGCTCAGCAGGACTCGACGCCTTCGTTGTAACCGACGGCGAACGACCGCTGGCGCTGCTTGGCCGTGCCGTGGGCGGCTGGGTCCAGCCAGTCGTCGCTGAGGTCTCCCGCGGCCTCCAGGCTCAGCAGCAGCTCGCGGCCGTCGCCCTCCTCGACGTTCAGCGCCCCGGAGTTGACCAGCGACGCCAGGGTGGCGCCTCCGTAGCAGTCGGCCTGCAACTCGGCCTGGATGTTGTGCCGGAAGTCGGCGCGCAGCTGGGCCTGTACGGCGTGCCCGAGCTCATGCGGGATGATCACGTAGACCGAGCCGTCGCCCATCTCCTTCCAGAGTTGTTCCATCCACACGTGGTCGTAGGCGATGAAGTGGCCCTTCCGGCAGTAGAACGCGTTCTTCGGCACGGCCCGGTGACCCGCGCAGGTCGGCCCGGAGTCGCCCGTATAGGCGATGAAGTCGTTGATGGGGTGGTAAGTCCAGCCGAACTTGGCGAACTGCTTCGTCCAGAACGCCTCGGTCAATTCCCTGGCGTCCCGCATGTCGTCCGCGAACGAATCGACCTTGGGGGCCTCCACGGGCAGAGGCACGGGCACAGGCGGCAAGGAGCCGCACCCCGACACCACGAGTGCCAGGGGCACCAGCGGCACCAGGAGAGCAGTCAAGACGCGTGTCACAGACTCACACTTCCCAGGTGTGAACCGGTTCATTCCCATGCATACGCTCGATGTACTCCAACGTCATCAACCGGAGCGCCTCGTGCCGGTCTCCACCGATCGCGCGAACCTTCTCCACCTGCCAGGTCGCACCGGTACGACCGGTCAGGCAGCGCCCCTCGATGACGCCGAGCAGCCGGTCGGCGACGGCCCCGTCCACGTCCCACAGGGCGAGCCCCTCGCCGGCCATCGGCAGCAGCCGGCGCAGGATCAGCTCGGCGGCGGACACCTCGCCCAGCCCCGGCCAGTAAAGGCGGGAGTCAATGCCGTACCGGGCGGCGGCGGCCAGGTTCTCCTCGGCGGCGGCGAACGACATCTGGCTCCAGATCGGCCGCTCGGCGTACGGCAGCACGCGCATCAGCCCGTAGTAGAAGGCGGCGTTGGCCGCGATGTCGACCACGGTCGGGCCGGCGGGCAGCACCCGGTTCTCCACGCGCAGGTGCGGGGCGCCGTCGGCCACCGCGTACACCGGCCGGTTCCAGCGGTAGATCGTGCCGTTGTGCAGGGTCAGCTCGTGTAGTTGGGGGATGCGCCCCTGGTCGAGGACGTCCCTGGGGTCCTCGTCCTCGCAGAGCGGCAGCAGCGCCGGGTAGTAACGGACGTTCTCCTCGAACAGGTCGAAGACGCTGGTGATCCAGCGCTCGCCGAACCAGACCCGGGGCCGCACCCCCTGAGCCTTCAGCTCGTCCGGACGGGTGTCCGTGGCCTGCTCGAACAGCGCGATCCTGGTCTCCCGGTGCAACTCCTTGCCGAACAGGTAGGGAGAGTTGGCCGCGACCGCCACCTGCGGCCCGGCGATGGCCTGGGCGGCGTTCCAGTGGGCGGCGAACGTCTCGGGGCTGACCTGGAGGTGCAGCTGGACGCTGGTGCAGGCGGCCTCGGGCGCGAGACTGTCGGCGTGCGTGTCGAGCTGCTCGACGCCCTCGATCGCGAGGTGCAGGTCCTCGCCCCGGGCGGCGAAGATCTGCTCGTTGAGCAGCCGGTAGCGTGGGTTGGACGACAGCGTCCCCTCGCCGATGTCCTCCTCGCGCAGCGTGGGCAGGATGCCGATCAGGACGAGGTGGCCGCCCTCGGAGCGGGCCCGGATCTCGGCGTGGTTGAGCCGGGCGCGGACGTCGTTCTCCAGCCTGAGCGCGCCGTCACCGCGCAGGTCCTGGGGCTGGACGTTGATCTCGACGTTGAACTGACCGAGCTCGGTCGCCCAGTCGGGCCGCGCTATCGCGGCGAGCACCTCGGCGTTGCGCATGTTGGCCTCGCCGGCCGAGTCCACGATGTTGAGCTCGATCTCCAGCCCGGCGAGCGGGCGGTCGTGCTCGAAGCGGGACTCACGGAGCATTCGTGCGAGGACGTCGAGACATCGCCGCACCTTTTCCCGGTAGTTGCGGCGGTCGTCCCGGCTGAAGACGACGGCTGGTACGTCCCTCCCCATATCTTGAAATGTCGCACGTCAGCCGCACCGAAGCCAGCCCACCCCACCCTCAGCACCGTCCGGGCGTCCAGATCGGCCGGCTAGACCAGGCGGCGCGCCGTCGCCCAGCGGGAGAGCTCGTGCCGGTTGGACAGCTGGAGTTTGCGCAGCACCGAGGACACGTGGGTCTCGACCGTCTTGACCGAGATGAACAGCTCCTTGGCGATCTCCTTGTACGCGTAACCTCGCGCGATCAGCCGCAGCACCTCCCGCTCGCGCTGCGTCAGCGAGTCGAGCTCCGGGTCGATCGAGGGCGCCTCGGAGGAGGCGAACGCGTCGAGCACGAACCCGGCCAGCCTCGGCGAGAAGACCGCGTCGCCGTCGGCCACCCGGCGGATCGCGTCGGTCAGCTCCTTGCCGCTGATGTTCTTGGTGACGTAGCCACGGGCGCCGCCCCTGATCACGCCGATCACGTCCTCGGCCGCGTCGGAGACCGACAGCGCGAGGAACCGCACCTGGGAGCCGGCGCCGAGGACCTTGCGCAGCACCTCCTGGCCGCCGCCGCCCGGCATGTGCACGTCGAGCAGGACCACGTCGGGCTCCAGCTCGGCGATCGCCTTGACCGCCGTGTCGACGTCCTCGGCCTCGCCCACGACCTGGATCGAGTCACCCAGCTCGGCCCGCACGCCAGAACGGAACAACCGGTGATCGTCGACGATCAGCACCCGCGTCATGGCTTCTCCACCTTCATGGTCAACATCACTTCCGTGCCCTCACCTGGCTCGGTGCGCACCCGGGCCGTGCCACCGTGACGTTCCATTCTCCCGATGATGGACTCCCTGATCCCCATCCGGTCGAGCGGCACCGTGTCGAGATCGAAGCCCTTGCCCCGATCCTTCACGAAAATCGTCACCTCTTCACCCTCCACTTCCGCGTATACGGAAATAGACGGACTCTCAGAGTATTTGGCCGCGTTGACCATCGCCTGCCTGGACGCGTTCAGCATGGCGGCGAGCTTGCCGGCCGAGTCGAGTTCGATGTCCCCCACGCAGACCACCTCGATGGCCACGCCGTGCGCGTCCTCCTCCTCGGCGGCGATCCGGCGGACCGCGGCGGCCACCGTGGCGTCCGCGTCCTGGGCCGGCTGGTAGAGCCAGTTGCGCAGCTCGCGCTCCTGCGCGCGGGCCAGGCGGGTGACCTCGCGCGGGTCCTGCGCGACGCGCTGGATCAGCGTGAGCGTGTGGAGCACCGAGTCGTGCACCATCGCGGCGACCTCGGCCCGCTCCTCCTGCCGGATGCGCTCGCGGCGCTCCAGCTGGAGCTCCTTCCACAGGCCCGCGAGCCACGGCGCGGCGATGACGGCCAGCCCGCCGACGACCACCACGGTGAACAGCAGGCCGGGCCGGGCCTGGGCCAGCTCGCCCTGAGCCGCCAGGAAGCCGGCCGCGCCGACGACGACCAGGGCCACGCCGAGCAGCGTGCGGACCCGGTTCTTCCTGATGCTCTGGGTCGCGCCGCTCACCCAGTTGCGGCGGCGTACCGGATCGGCCTGCTGCCACAGGATGAGCGCGCCGATGCCGCCCACCGCGAACGGCAGCATGCCGATGCCGCCCCTGGAGGCGCCGGTCAGCCACCCGAACGCCAGCAGCGCCATCCCGATCGCGCTGAACGCGGCCAGCTGGCTCCAGTCACGCGCGGGCGCGTGCCCCTCGTGCGGCTCGCGCGGCACGATCATCCAGAGCACCGCGTACGCCACGAAGCCGACCCCGTCGACCACGCTCAGCAGCACGAACATCAGCCGCACCACGACCGGGTCGAGCTTCAGCTGGCTCGCCAGCCCCTGCGCCACGCCGCCGACGAGGCGGCCCTCCATGGGCCGTGTCATCCGGCGGTAGGGCGCGTCGCCGCCGGGCTCGGCAAGTGTCTTCTGGTCAGCCATAACGCCACCATCGTCACACGCCACCGACGATTCGGACATCGGGAACAACCCCCAGGGTCAGCTCAGGGGTCTCCCCGATGCAGAGAACCACCGGTTGGGGCCACGATGGTGCCATGACAGAAGCACCGGCGAAGGAACCGGCCGCGCCTCCCCGGGTCCTGCGGCGCAGCGGCGAGGGCCGCTTCCTGATGGGCGTCTGTGCCGGACTCGGCCGCTACACCGGCATCGACCCCGTGGTGTTCCGCGCGGGGTTCGCGGTGCTCCTGTTCGGCTCGGGCGTCGGCCTGTTCCTGTACATCGCGGCCTTCCTGCTGATGAAGGACCCGGACGGCCGCCCCGGCTACATCGAGCACTGGAGTCGCCGCGACTTCGACGCCGACACCGTGATGGCGCTGCTGACGGCGGTGCTCGCGTTCGGGCTGGCGATCAACCTGACCACCGTCTGGCTCGACACCGGCACCCTGGTGGTCGGGCTGCTGCTGGCCGTCGCGCTGCTGGCCGCCCACTCCAAGGGCGTCGACCTGCTCGGCCTGGCCCGCTCGATGCCCGAGCGGCTCACCCGCCGCCAGGCCGCCCAGACCTACCCGCCTCCTCCCGTGGCGCCCGCCCCCGGCTTCCCCCAGCCGTACCCGTACGGCGAACCGCCGGTGGCGGCGGCCCACGGCTCCGTGGGCGTGAACACCATCCCCCGCCCCCCGTCTTCCGCCGAGGTCTCCCTGTCACCAGAGACGCCACCGATCCCGGATCCGACCGTCCCCCACAGGTCACCCGTTCCCTCGGCCACCTCACCGGGCGAGTCGGTCACGGCGCGCATCCCAGCGGACGACCTCCCCCATGCGGACACCCCGGCCGGTGACGCGTCGCGCGAGACCGCGCCGGCCGGAGACGTTCCTCCCGAGGACGGCGCCACCGAGGTGCCGCGCGAAGCCGCCGCGGCGACCGACGCCCCGCCGGCCGGCAGCGGTGACTCCCCGGGCATGGCCGTGAGCAGGGCTCCGCGCGAAGAGACGGCCGGCTCGCGGTACGCGGGCGCGACCGCGAGTGGCTTCACGCGCCTGGACAGGTCCGTGGGCGACGGAGCCTCCGGGGGCGGGCGGGACGGGGAGTTCGCCTCGTACGGAGCGTCCGGGGGCGGACGGGACGGGGAATTCGCCTCGTACGGAGCGCCGTTCGCGCCGCACGGCCCATACCGGCCGCACGACGCGTACCAGCCGCTCGACCCGAGCAGGCGCGCCGACCAATCCCCCTACGACCCGGCCCTGTACGGCAGGACGATGCCGCCGCACCGGCCGCGCCGGCCGCGCCCGCGATCGTTCATCGGCGCCATCACCATGTTGCTCGCCATCATCATTGGAGGGATCGTCGTGGCGGTCCAAGCCGGGTCGAGCCCCGGAGTGAACCCGATCATCGTGGGGGGCGCCGTCCTCGTCACGATCGGGGCGGGTCTGCTGATCGCGGCCTGGTGGGGCCGGGGCACCGGGCTGGTGGCCTCGGGCACGGCCGTGGCGCTCATGGTGGCCCTGGGCCTGACGCTCGGCGGCCTGCCGAAAAAGGTCGGCGACTCGGTGTGGAATCCGGTCACGGCCGCGGAGGCGAGCAAGGTGTACAACGTGGGGGCCGGTAGCGGCCGGCTCGACCTGTCGGAGCTCAAGCTGACCCCGGGCACGAAGGTGACGTTCAACGCGTCGGTATCGATCGGGGATCTGACCGTGATCACGCCGCCGACGGCCAAGGTGGAGGTGCACGCCACCAACAAGGTGGGCGACATCCAGGTGGGCCAGTCGCTGAGGAGTGGCGTGGACGTCAGGTTCGACACGGTGCTGGACCCGGAGACGCCGCCGGTGGGGAAGGTGTCGACGATCGTGCTCAACCTGAAGGGTGGCTTCGGCGACATGGACGTGCGTCATGCGGCATGACGTCGACCGGCCGCGCCGGCTGCACAGGACCGACTGGATGGCGCTGCTCAGTGGTGTGCTGTTCGTCGTGCTGGGCATACTGATCATGACCCGCGCGATCACGGATCCGCTGGTCCTGGTCTCGCTGCTGGTCGTCGGGCTGGGTTTCGCGGGTCTCGTGGCCATCGTCGCAAGGGTGATCCGCGGTAAATAACCCTTGACCGGGAAAAACACCGGCGTACGTTGGCATTTATCCGCCTTTCCCCCTGCTCCTGAGGGAGGACGTATGCCCCGGATCACCGTCACCGTTGACGGAGTCGGATACGAGGAGGAAGTCGAGCCGCGGCTCCTCCTCGTCCACCTGCTACGAGAACGACTGGGCAAGACCGGCACTCCTGTCGGCTGCGACACCAGCAACTGCGGCGCCTGCACCGTGATGCTCGACGGCAAGAGTGTGAAGAGTTGCTCCGTGCTGGCCGTCCAGGCCGACGGATGCGACATCGTCACGATCGAGGGGCTCGGCTCGGCCGGGTCCATGCACCCGATGCAGCGTGCCTTCCACGAAGAACACGCCCTGCAGTGCGGCTACTGCACGCCCGGCATGGTCATGGCCGCGATCGACCTGCTCAGGGATACGCCGGACCCGTCGGAGGAGGCCATCAGGGAGGGCCTGGAAGGCAACCTCTGCCGGTGCACCGGCTACTGCAACATCGTCCGCGCGGTACGGCGCGGCGCCCAGGAGATGGGGCAGGCGGTGAAGTCGTCATGACCGAACTGGACCCCGGCCTGGTCGGCGAGCAGATCGCCGAGAGCGGCCAGATCTCCGAGCCGGACGGCACCGGCGGGGAGATCGGCCGGTCGCGGCGGCGCAAGGAAGACGCCCGGCTGCTGACCGGGCACACCCGCTGGACCGACAACCTCACGCAGCCGGGACTGCTGCACGTCATGTTCCTGCGCAGCCCGATGGCGCACGCCCGGATCACCCGGGTGGACGTGTCGGGCGCGCGCGGCCTGCCGGGGGTGTTCGCCGCGTTCAGCGGCCAGGACTTCGCCGGCGAGCAGGGCAGCCTGCCGTGCGCCTGGCCGGTGAGCGAGGACATCGTGATCCCGGACCACCCGCCGATGGCCGTGTCGGAGGTGCGTTACGTCGGCGAGGCCGTGGCCTGCGTCGTCGCCACGGACCGCTACCGGGCGGCCGACGCGCTGGAGGCCATCGAGGTCGACTACGAGCCGCTGCCCGCCGTCGTGGACATGAACGACGCGCTGGCCGAGGGCACCCCGAAGGTGCACGAAACCGGCAACCAGGCGTTCACCGCCAAGATCACCTCGGGTGACATCGAGGCGGCGTTCAGGGACGCGCCGGTCCTCATCGACCGGACCTACATCCAGCAGCGGCTCATCCCGAGCGCGATGGAGCCGCGCGCGGTGCTCGCGAGCACCGACGGAGACGCCTTCACGCTGTGGACCTCCACCCAGATCCCGCACGTGCTGCGGGTCATGCTGGCCGTGACGACCGGCATCCCCGAGCACAAGATCCGTGTGGTGGCGCCCGACGTGGGCGGCGGGTTCGGCTCGAAGCTGCAGGTCACCGCCGAAGAGGTGTTGTGCCTGCTGCTCGCCCGCAGGCTCGGCAAGCCGGTCAAGTGGACCGAGTCGCGTTCCGAGGGCAACCTGACCGTGCACCACGGCCGCGACCAGATCCAGCACATCAGGGTGGCGGCGGAGTCCGACGGGCGCATCCGAGGGCTCCAGGTGAACCTGCTGGCCGACATGGGCGCCTATCTCATGCTGGTCACGCCGGGCATCCCGATGCTCGGCGCGGCCCTGTACAACGGCATCTACAAGATGGACGCGTACGAGTTCGGCTGCACGGGTGTGTTCACCACCAAGATGCCGACCGACGCCTACCGGGGCGCCGGGCGGCCCGAGGCGACGTACGCCATCGAGCGCGTCATGGACGAGCTGGCCGCCGAGCTGGGCCTGGACCCGGTGGAGGTGCGCCGGCGCAACTGGATCAGGCACGAGGAGTTCCCGTACACGACGATCGCCGGGCTGACGTACGACTCGGGCAACTACGAGGCGGCGACGGACCGGGCGATGGCGCTGTTCGGCTACGACAAGCTGCGGGCCGAACAGGCGGACCGGCGCGACCGGGGCGACCCGGTCCAGCTCGGCATCGGCGTCAGCACCTACACCGAGATGTGCGGGCTGGCCCCGTCGAGGCTGCTCGGTGAGTCCAACTACGGCGCCGGCGGCTGGGAGCACGGCTCGATCCGCATGCTGCCCACGGGCAAGGTCGAGGTGATCACCGGCACCTCCCCGCACGGCCAGGGACACGTGACGGCGTGGAGTCAGATCGTGGCCGACACGCTGGGCGTGCCGTTCGACGATGTCACGGTGCTGCACGGCGACACGGCGATCTCGCACAAGGGCATGGACACCTACGGCTCGCGTTCGCTGGTCGTCGGCGGCGTCGCGGTGCTCCAGGCGTGCGAGAAGGTCAAGGACAAGGCCCGCAAGCTGGCCGCGCACCTGCTGGAGTGCTCTCCGGACGACCTGGAGTTCGCCGGCGGCGCGTACAAGGTGCGGGGCACCGACTCGCAGAAGACCATCCAGGAGCTGGCGTTCGCCGCGTTCACGGCGCACAGCCTGCCAGAGGGCGTGGAGGCCGGGCTCGACTCCGACTCCACGTTCGACCCGGACAACTACTCCTTCCCGCACGGCACCCACCTGTGCGCGGTGGAGGTCGACACCGAGACGGGCATGTCGAAGATCCGCTCGTACGTGGCGGTCGACGACGTGGGCAAGGTGATCAACCCGTTGATCGTCGACGGCCAGGTGCACGGCGGCATCGCCCAGGGCATCGCGCAGGCCCTGTACGAGGAGGCCGTCTACGACGCGGAGGGCAACCTGCTCACCACGACGATGGCCGACTACCTGCTGCCGTCGGCGGCCGACCTGCCCACGTTCGTCACCGACCGGACCGAGACGCCGGCCACGAGCAACCCGCTGGGCGTCAAGGGCGTCGGTGAGGCGGGCACGATCGCCTCCACGCCGGCCGTCGTCAACGCCATCGTGGACGCCCTGCGCCCGCGCGGGATCCACGACGTTCAGATGCCGTGCACTCCCGAGCGTGTCTGGCGGGCCCTGGAAGGAGTTCGGCGATGATCCCTGCCACGTTCGACTACGTCCGTCCCGGCTCACTCGACGAGGCCTGCCAGGCGCTCGCCTCGGACGAGGACGCCAAGGCGCTCGCGGGCGGGCAGTCGCTGCTGCCCTTGTTGCGCCTGCGGCTGGCCTATCCGTCGACGCTGGTCGACCTCGGGCGGCTGCCCGAGTTGACCGGTGTGCACGACCGCGGCGACCACGTGTTCATCGGCGCGATGACCACGCATGACGAGGTGATGCGTTCCAGCCTGGTCAACTCGGCCTGCCCACTGGTGGCGCTGACCACCGCCACGGTGGCCGACCCCGCGGTGCGGCACCGCGGCACGTTCGGCGGCTCGCTGGCCCACGCGGACCCGGCGGCCGACCTGCCGGCCGTAGTGCTGGCGCTGGACGGCGTGCTCGTGGCCCGGTCGGCGGAGGGCGAGCGGGAGATCCCCGCCGCCGAGTTCTTCGTCGACTACCTGGAGTCCGCGCTGCGGCCGGGAGAGATCCTGCTCGGGGCGCGGATCCCCAAGCTGGGCGACGGCTGGGGCCATCACTACGAGAAGTTCCACCGGACCGCGCAGGCGTGGCCCATCGTCGGGGTGGCCGTGGCCGTCCGGCGTTCCAACGGCGCGATCCAGGAGGCCAGGATCGGGCTGACCAACATGGGCCCGACGCCCCTGCGGGCCCATGCGGTGGAGACCGCGCTGCAGGGCGCGGAGCTGGGTGACCAGGTCCGCCAGGCGTGCGAGCAGGCGGCGGCGGACACCTCGCCGTCGGGCGACCTGCACGCCCAGCCCGACTACCGCAGGCACCTGGCCAGGGTGCTGACCCACCGCGCGATCCGCGCCGCCGCCGGTTCTCCCTGACCTCGGCTCCGGGGGCGCCCCCTCTTCCGGGGCGCCCCCTTACCGACGTAACGTCGCAATAGCGGGAAAAGGAGCGGATCGATGGCGATGCGGTTCGAGCACGAGTTCACGGTTCCAGTGCCGATCGAGCAGGCGTGGGCGGTGCTGCTCGACGTGGAGCGGGTCGCGCCGTGCCTGCCGGGCGCCGCGCTCGACACCATCGAGGGCGACGAGTTCACCGGCCGGATGAAGATCAAGGTGGGACCGATCACCGTTACCTATCGCGGCTCGGCCAGGTTCGAGGACGTCGACAAGGACGCGCACTCGCTCACGATCCAGGCGTCGGGCAAGGAGGCCCGCGGCACCGGCACGGCCGCGGCCACCGTCAAGGCGACGCTGAGCCCGGCAGACGGCTCGACCGCCGTCGCGGTGGAGTCGTCGTTCAACGTGACCGGGCGTCCGGCGCAGTTCGGCCGCGGGGTGATGAGCGAGGTGGGCGGCAAGCTGATCGACAGGTTCGCGGCCAACCTCGCCGACCTGCTGGCCGAGCCGGTCCACGAGACCCCGGCCGCGCCCGTGCCGGTCCACGAGACCCCGGCCGCGCCCGTGCCGGACCACGTGACCCCGGCCGCGTCGGCCGCGCCCGTCCCCGAGGAAGTGGAGGAGCGGCACCTCAGCGCGGTGCCCTCGCCTCCCGACCAGGACGTACGGCCGACCGGCACGCTGCGCACCTCGCGCACGCCCGACGAGGAGGCGCTGGATCTCCTGGAGATCGCCGGCACGCCGCTGCTCAAGCGGCTCGCGCCGGTCGCCGGAGCGGTCGCCGCGCTGCTCCTCATCGGCTGGCTGATCAGACGGCTCATGCGCTAATTCCAGCAAAAACACCATCAAGTCCGGACACATCTCCTGAACTGGGGGAATGCCTCTCTGCACGTGTCTGACTCGGGGGTGTTGGCATGCCGGCGTGCAGTGTCGTCGTGATCACGTACAACGATGCCGGACGGCTGCCCAGGGCGGTGCGCTCCGTGCTCCGGCAGTCCCTGCGCGACCTCGAGGTCGTCATAGCCGACGACTCCTCCACCGACGAGACCCCCCGGGTGGCCGAGGAGCTCATGCGCGCCGACCCGCGCGTGCGCTACCTGCGCCGGCGGGCCAACAGCGGCGGCTGCGGCGCCCCGAGGAACGACGGCCTCGACGCCGCCACCGCGCCGTACGTGATGTTCCTCGACAGCGACGACGAGCTCCCCCGGCACGCCTGCAAGAGCCTGCTGACCGAGATCGAGCGGACCGGCGCCGACTTCGTCTCCGGGCAGATCTCCCGCCTGTACGAGTGGAACGGCCGCATGCAGCGCTACTACCCGGCGCTGTTCGCCAGGCGGCGGGTGGTGCCGGGCATCCGCGCCGAACCGGAGCTGTTCCTCGACTCCTTCACCACCAACAAGCTCTACAGCGTCCGCTTCCTGCGCGACGCGATGCTGCGCTTCCCCGAGGACATCCACTACGAGGACCACGTCTTCGCCACCGAGCTGTACGCCACGTCCCGCCGGTTCGCGATCGTGCCGTGGGTGGTCTACCACTGGCGCCGCGGGCGCGACCGCTCGTCCATCTCGCTCAGCATCAAGGAGATGGACAACGTGCGCCACCGGGTCGCCGCGGCCCGGCGGAGCGACGACGTGCTGCGCCGCCACGGCGCGGACGACCTGCTGGCCGCCCGGCAGGAACGCTTCCTGCGCCAGGACCTGCGCGTCTACCTCAACCCGCTGCCGACGCGAGACCGGGTGTGGGTCAAGGAGTTCGCGGCGGTCGTGCGCCCGTACCTGGCGGAGATCCCCGCCGAGGTGCCGCACCGGATCGACCCGATGACCCGGGTCTGCTGCCACCTCATCCTCGACGACCGGATCGACGACCTCAGGATCGCCGCGAGTTCGCTGGCCGGTCCCAAGGCGCCGCCCCGGGCCGCCGTGCACAGCGACGGCCGTACGTACTGGGGCACCACGGTCGCGCCCGGCATGGACATCACCGCCCTGCGGCTGGCCGAGCTGCCCTTCAGCGCCAGCCGGCTGCGGCACGAGGTGACCGAGATCGGCGCCGACGGGGGCCGGATCCGGATGACCGTGCACAGCTACGACCCGTTCGGCGCGCTGCCCGTCGAGTGGAAGGCGTTCCTGCGGCTCGGCCGGACGCGGATCCCCATCGAGCCCGAGCCGTCGGGCGAGGGCGGTTACATCAGCGAGATCACCTTCACCCCCCAGGCCTGCGAGCCGCGCATCGGCTTCACCCGCCTGTCCGACGGCCACACCACGACCGACCGGCTGATGGCCGACCCCGGCCTGCGGCCGATCGAGCTGCCGGGCGTCACCGTGACGACCGACGGCAACGCGGCCTACCTGCGCATAGGCTCCCGTTCGCGGCTGCGCCCACTGGCGCGGCGGATCAGGCGCGCGGCGCTGAGGCGCGTCAGCACGCCCGCCTGCAAGCTGCGCTTCTACAAGGCGATGATCCGCCTGCTGCCGCCCCGGCGCGACCTGGCCCTGTTCGAGTCGGACGTCGGCAAGGGCTGCACCGGCAGCCCGCGCGCCATCTACGACGAATTGCGGCGGCGCGCGCTGCCCATCGACGTGGTCTGGTCGGTGGCCAAGGGCCACCGCCGCGCCTTGCCCGCGGACGCGCGCGTGGTGCGCCGGGGCGGCTGGCGCCACGTCTGGACGATGGCCCGCGCGGGCGTCTGGGTGGACAGCCACGGCTTCCCGCTCGACTACCCGAAACCCCGCCGCACCCGCTACCTGCAGACCTGGCACGGGCAGGGCATCAAGTCCGTCGGCTTCGACGCGCCGGACCTGCGCGCGGACTTCGACCGGCCGCGCGCCCAGTGGCGCGCCGCCGTCGCCCGCTGGGACGCGCTGGTCTCGCCCAGCGAGGAGTTCTCGCGCCACTTCCTGGCCGCCAACGGCTACACCGGCCCCGTCTACAGGTACGGGACGCCGCGCTGTGACGCCCTGGTCAACGGGACGTCCCGGGACGACGTGCGGGCCCGGCTGGAGATCCCCGCCGGGCGCAAGGTGCTCCTGTACGCGCCCACCTACCGCGACCGGGCGAAGGGCAGCGGCGCCTCGGTGCGCGTGAACCTCGACCTCATGGCCGAGGAACTGCGCGGCGAGTGGGTGGTGGTGCTCCGGACCCACCCGGTGGAGACGTACGAGGTGCCGTCGCACCTGCGGCACTTCGTCCGGCCGGCCGGGTCGTATCCCGAGATCAACGATCTGATCCTGGCCTCCGACGCGCTGCTGACCGACTACTCGTCGGTGATGTGCGACTACGCGCTGACCGGCAGGCCGATGCTGTTCCACATCGACGACTGGGACGGCTACCGGCTCTCCGAGCGGGGCGTCTACCACGACCTGCCGGCCATCGCCCCGGGGCCGTGCGTGACCACGACCCGGGAGTTGATCGACCGGATCCGCGACCTGCCCGCCACGCACGCCTCCTACGCCGACCGGTACGCGGCCTTCAGGAAGTTGTGGTGCGCCGACGAGCGGGGCGACGCGGCGGCCAGGATCGTGACGGACTTCTTCGAGACCCGGGAGATTTCGTGAACGTGGTCTTCGCCTGCCTGGACGCCGACACGCTGGGCGGCGTCCAGCAGGTGACGCACACCCTGGCGCAGGGCCTGGCCGGACGCGGGCACGAGGTGCACGTCATCGGCGTGCACCGGGCCCGCGCGCCGTTCCGCTACGTGGACGAGCCGCTCTACCGGCAGCACGTGATCAGCCGCCACCCGCTGGACACCGTCGGCCGGTCGGCGCGCGCGGCGGCCGATCGCCGCCTGGCCAGGGTGCTCGCCGCCATGCCCCCCGGGTTCGTGATCATGACCTCGCCCGGGATGGTGACCCGGATGGCGGGCGCGGTGCCCGCCTGGCTGCGCCCGATCGGCCAGTACCACGGCTCCTACGAGCACGCCCGCGACTGCTGGCACCTCGACTCGATCCGCACCCACTACCCGGAGCTCGACCAGGCCGTCTTCCTGAGCCGGGACGACGCGTGGCGGTTCGCCGAGCACGCGCTGCTGCCCAACACCTGGTCGGTGCCCAACCCGCTGGCCGCCTGGCCGGAGGAGGTGTCGGCGCTGGACACGCCCCGGGTGCTGGGCGTCGGGCGGCTGGAGGGGGTCAAGCGGTTCGACCGGCTGATCAGCGCGTTCGCCAGGTCGGGCGCCTCGCCCGGGTGGGAGCTGCACCTGATCGGCGACGGCGCCGAGTTGGACCGGCTGCGCGCCCACGCGGCCCGGGAGGGCGTCGAGGAGCGGGTCGTCTTCAGGGGCCGCGTGCCCGCCGCCGAGATGTCGCGCGAATACCTCGGCGCCTCGATCCTGGCGGTGACCAGCGAGCACGAGGGGCTGCCCGTCGTGCTGCTGGAGTCGGCCGCGCACGGCGTGCCCGCGGTGGCCTTCGACGTGTCGGGCGGGGTTCGCTCGGTGGCTCCCGTGCTCGTCCCGCCCGGTGACGTGGACGCCTTCGGCCAGGAACTGGCCGGGCTCATGGACTCCACGCAGGAGCGGCGGCGGCTGGGCGCCACCGCCCGGGCCACGGCCGAGGCGTTCCTCCTCGACCACGTCCTGGACGGATGGGAGTCGCTGTTCGCTCACATCGAGCGCTGAGCCCCGCAGCGTCCGGCCGGCCCTCGTAGCCCTACAGCGTCCGGTCGGCCATCTCGGGCGAGTCGACCCGCTGGCGCGGCACGCCGGCGATCGCCCGCTGGCCGGTGGTGAGCAGCGCGGCCACCGGGCTGGGCTCGCGCAGCCGGTTGATGCGGTCGCGCATGTTCTTGCGCAGCCGGCTGGCGCGGCGCTTCTGCATGGTCTTCTGGCAGGCGGCCAGATGCGCCTTGGCCGCCGGAGCGGCGCCGGTCAGCTCGTAGCCCTGGCTCACCAGCCGGTCACCGAGGACGTCCTCGCACAGCGCGATCTCCCAGGTTTCGAGCCGTGCGGCCCAGCTGCCCACGCGGGCGCGGGTGACGTCGCCGTGCGTGTTGCTGTGCCAGACCTTGTGCACGGGCACGGCCACGCTGGCCGCCTCGCGCGGTGAGATCATCGCCTCGTCGAAGTCCTCCTCCAGGAAGACGCAGAGCTTCTTCAGCTCGGTCGACGGGTCGTCGGTGAGGTCCTCGTAGCGCAGCTCGTAGTAGCTGTCGGCGGCCATCGTCCGCCGCAGCTTGGCTCCGGCGTCCATCGCCTCGGCCCAGGTGGAGACCGCGTGGAAGGAGTTGTGCGTGAACCAGGGCATCTCCTTCAGCGAGGCCACGCAGTCGCGGCCGTCCCTGATCAGGTGGATGAACTGGGCGTCGGGGAAGAGCCTGAGCAGCATGTCGACCTGCTTGACGTAGCTGGGCCGCTTGTCGCCCCAGCGGGGCTTGTCGAAGCGGTCGGCGTACATCCGGAAGGTCGTCCCGATCACCGAGCCGAGCGAGCCGGGGCCCTCGACGCACTGCCGGACGAACTCGTCCTTGTCGATCTTGAGCTCGTGGAACTTCGTGGTCCGGTCGCCCGCGATCCACTCGGCGAGGGCCTGGCGGCGCTGCGCGAGGCGCATGTCGCCGAACATCCGGCGGCGTTGGTAGGCGGGTACGAGGTACCGCGTCTCCGGCGGCACCGCGATCCGCGGGTGCGAGTGAAGCATGAGCTGCAGCATGGTGGTGCCGGACCGCGGGCAGCCGACGACGAACACTGGGCGATCGGACATTTTGTTCTAACCCCCGAAAACTTAGACGAGAACGTGCTCTCGGTTCTCCACCTGGACGGGCACGGTGTGCCGGCGGGTGAAGATCCACATCCGGTAGACAAGGAAGATCTCGTTGGCGAGAAGCAGCGCGCCGGCGGCCGCCGCCACGGGGACCAGGGCCACCACTCCGACGAGCGGGGCCACCACGAACACCGCGGCGTGGAACTCGATGCCGCTGATCAGGTGGGACCGGACACGGCGACGCGCCAGATACTTGTTGAGCCGCTTCATGAACCGGCGCACCCTGATGGCCGGTGTGAGCGGCCTGCCCGGCGAGCCGGCCGGGCCCCGCCTGGCGGGCTTGCTCACGCCGAACCCCAGCGCCAGCTCCGCCGCCTCGGCCCGCGCCAGCTTGATCGTCTCCCGCACCCGCTTCATCTGCGGCGCGTTGACGTACCTGAACAGGTCGAGCACGGCCACCCCGGCCCCGAGCAGGATGTAGCGCACGTCCCCCGTGAGCGTGTACTGCCCGTACGCCAGTCCCATCGCGCAGAGGACCACCCTGACCCGATCACCCACGTAGTCGAGCCAGAGGCCGAAGGGCGTCCCCGTGCCCTTGAGCCTGGCGATCTTGCCATCGACGCAGTCGACCATGAAGCTCAGGTAGAACATGGCCGAACCCGCCACCAGCTGGTCCAGCGCGAAACAGACCGCCGAGACCAGGCCGAGGACCAGCGAGAACACCGTGAGCTCGTTGGGCGTGATCCGCGTGTGGTTGGCCACCAGGAGAGCCGCCCGGCACGCGACCGGGTCCACGACGTACACGGTCCACCAGGAATCTCTCCGCTTACGTGTCGCGTGGACGTCATCGAGCGAATAGGTCCTCATGGCTTCCAGCATGGCCACGACTCGCGCTCGGCTGATTACTCTCTGGAACTAATAGGAGATGTCCATGCCCGTTCTTGACCATCCCGGCACGGACAACCGCCACGGACGGTGACCGTCGCCGTCGCGGAAGCGCTCCTCCAGCACCAGCCCCCGGGTCTCGGCCCGGACGTGCAGCCGCCAGTTGGGCCGCCCGCCCTTGAGCCAGGCAGGGTCGATGGTCATGACGATCCCCCGGCCGCGCACCCGCCGCACCTCCAGCGGCACATGACGCTTGCCGTCGGTCAGCCACACCTCCAGCCGGCCCGGCCTGCGCCGCACGCGGTGGATCGACACCTCCGCGCGCACCACGAACCGGTCGCCGGTCCACTGGCAGTCCTCGACCGCGGCCATCAGCCTGAGCTCCTGCGTGGCGTCGTAGACCTCGTCGGGGATCTTGAGCGAGCGGTCGCGGAAGTAGGGGTAGTCGCCGTACCAGCCGGTCGTGCGCAGCCCGCGCGGCACGATCCTGGTGCCGTTCACGGCGGCACGCCGGAACTTGCGCACCTCCCGCAGTTGCTTGACCAGCCCGCGCTCGATCAGGTGCAGTTCGAGCCGGCGCAGCGACGACGCGGCGGCGAGCACGTCCGGACTCAGCGTGGCCACCCACTGGCGGCCCAGGTCGACCAGCGCCGGGATCTCGTCCCTCTCGGCCTGCTCCAGCGCCTGGAACAGGAAGACGGTGTCCTTCTCCAGGACCAGGCCGTCGAAGGCGTCGGCCAGGTCGGGCGCCTCCTCCTTCAGGAAGGACCTGACCTCCTGGATCGCGGTCAGCCGCTCGGCCAGGTTGGCGCACTCGGCCCGCCGCTGCGTGATCGACGTCTCTCCGGAGTCGCGCTCGCGCCAGTGGTAGACGACGTCGGACAGCACGTCCACGCTCGCGGCCAGCACGTGCGCCCGCATGCTGAGCGGCACGTCCTCGTAGATCCCCGAGGCGAACCGCAGCCGCTGCTCGTGCCAGAAGTCGCGACGGTAGACCTTGTTCCACACCGTCCGATCCCTGATCAGCACCCGCCTGTCCGTGATGTGGGTGCGCAGCACCTCACGCCTGAACACCTTCTCGTGCAGGGTCGACTCGGCCAGCTCGCCGTCCCTGAGCCGCCGCACCCCACCGCACGCGAGATCCGACCCGGTCCGCTCCAGCGAGGAGACCAGCGTCCCGTACGCCTCGGACGGCACGACGTCGTCGCTGTCCGCGAACGCCAGGTAGGTCCCGCGCGCCCGCAGCACCCCCTCGTTGCGGGCCGGGCCGGGGCCGCGGTTGGGCTGGTGGACCACGACGAACCGCGGGTCGCGGGCCGCGAAGCCCTCCGCGATCCGCGCGCTGCCGTCCCGCGAGCCGTCGTCGACGACGATGACCTCCAGATCCGGCAGCGTCTGGGCCGCCAGCGACTCCAGGCACTCGGTGATGTACGACTCGACGTTGTAGACCGGGACGACGACGCTGACCAGGGGCGCCATGCCGCGACTCCTTGTGTGCGGGGGATCCTTAGAGGGCAGGATGCCCCGGCCATCGCCGGAGGGCGGCGGGCGATGCCTCTCCCTGGTCAGCTCTTTACCGATCCGGCATCCGCTACGGTGTGAGACCGTGCCGACACCAGGCGTAGGGGGCGACGATGCTGAGGTCCGCCGGAGACCACGATCTGCCCGTCATGCTCCGCTGGCGCAACCATCCACGGGTCCGCGCCGCGAGCTTCACCACCCATGAGATCGGCGAGGCCGAGCACGCCCGCTGGTGGGCGGCGGTCAAGGACGACCCGGCCCGGCGCGTGCTGGTCTACGAGCACGACGGGGCCGCCGCGGGGGTGGTGACCTTCGCCGGGCTGCGGCCCGGCTCGCGGTGCGCCGACTGGGGTTTCTACCTCGACCTCGACGGTCTCGAACGGTCCGGCGCCCTGCTGCGGGCCTGGATCGGGCTGGAGCGGGCGGCCATCGACCACGCCTTCGGCCCGCTCGGGCTGACCACGCTCCGGGGCGAGGTGCTGGCCGGCAACGAGGCGGTCAGGCGGCTGCACCGCCGGTTCGGGTTCGCCGAGACCGGCCGGCACGCGCGAGACCTCGGCGGCGCGCCCGTGGACGTCGTCGCCATCCAGCTCACCAAGGAGGAAGACGCGTGATCGAGATAGCGGGCCGCGCCATCGGAGCCGACCGGCCGCCGTTCGTCATCGCCGAGATGTCGGGCAACCACAACGGCAGCCTGGAGCGGGCCCTCGCGATCGTCGACGCGGCGGCCGCCGCCGGGGCCCACGCGCTGAAGCTGCAGACCTACCGGCCCGACACCATCACGATCGACGCCGACGGGCCGGCCTTCCGGCTGGGCGACGGGCACGAGCTGTGGGGTGGCGAGCGTCTCTACGAGCTGTTCGAGCGGGCCCACACGCCGTGGGAGTGGCATGAGCCGATCTTCGACCGGGCCCGCGCGCTGGGGCTGGTGCCGTTCTCGTCGCCGTTCGACCCGACGGCCGTGGAGTTCCTGGAGAAGCTCGACGCGCCGGCGTACAAGATCGCGTCCTCGGAGATCGTGGACCTGCCGCTGATCCGGCTGGCCGCCGGCACCGGCAAGCCGCTGATCATCTCCACCGGCATGGCGTCGGCCGGCGAGATCCACGCCGCCGTGCAGGCCGCCCGCGACGGCGGCTGCACCCAGCTCGCCGTGCTGGCGTGCACCGCCTCCTATCCCGCCTCCCCCGCCGAGAGCAACCTGCGCGCGCTGCCGCTGCTGGCCGGGCTCACCGGCGCGGTCGTCGGCGTGTCCGACCACACGCCGGGCCTCGGCGCGGCGCTCGCGGCGGTGGCGCTCGGGGCCTGCCTGATCGAGAAGCACGTCACGACCGCCAGGAGCGACGGCGGCGTCGACGCGGCGTTCTCGCTGGAGCCCGCCGAGCTGGCGGCCCTGGTCGTGGAGAGCGAGCGCGCCTGGCAGTCGCTGGGCTCCCCGGTCATCGGCCCGCGCCCCTCCGAGCGCGAGGGGCTGCGCTTTCGCCGGTCGCTCTACGTGGTCCGGCAGGTGCGCGCCGGCGAGCCGGTGACCGGGCAGAACGTCCGCTCCATCCGGCCCGCCGGCGGCCTGCCCCCCGCGGCCGCCGCCGAGGTGATGGGCCGCCGCTTCACCCGCGACGCCGCCCCGGGCACCCCTCTCACCTGGGACCTCATCTGACCCCTCACCGAACCCTCACGGGACGCTCACCGGCCCCGATCTGTCGGTGTGTGACCTGTCAGAGGAGTCAGAGGAGCGCGAGCAGGGCGTCGGCGACGCGTTCCCTGCCCCTGCCGTCGATCAGGCCGCTGCCCCGCCTGCCGTACTTCTCGCGCAGCCCGGCGTCGGCGAGCAGGCGGGCCAGCGTCTCGGTGGCGGCGGCGTCGGCCTCGGGGCCGAGCCCGGCGGCGATGCCGTCGCGCACCAGCGGCTCGTAACCGACCAACTGGTTGGCCGCCACCCAGGTCAGCGCGGTCGGCACGCCCAGGTAGAGCAGCTCCCAGACGGTCGAACCGGCCGCGGAGATCACCAGGTCGGCCTCGGTCATCAGCTGGGGCAGGCGATCGGTGGGCGGGATGACGCTGACGGGCCCCTCGGCCCGGAACTTCCTGGGCGTGATCACCGTGGCGGAGAACGGCAGGCCGGTGTCGAGCAGCGCCCGTGTCCAGGCCGGCGCCACGCCCGCGCTGTCGGTGCCGCCGAAACAGCACAGCACCCGCGGCACAGCCCCCCTGCCTCCGGCGGACACGTCTCCGGCGGACACGTCTCCGGCGGGTTCGCGGACCTCGCGGACCTCGCGGACCTCGCGGACCTCGCGGACCTCGCGGACCTCGCGGACCTCGCGGACCTCGCGGACGTCGCGGACGCTGTCGCGCAGCAGGACGTAGCGGACGCCCGCCAGTCGCTCCCCTGCCATGGCGAAGGGCCGCAGCTCGGCGCCGAGGTTCTGGTCGAGGTAGAGATCGGCCTGCTGGCCGAGGGGGTCGCCGTCGACGATGGCGAGCACCGCCGCGCCGGTCGCCCTGATCGCCGCACCAGTGCCGGGAGCCAGCTCGTACGAGTCGAGCACGACCGCGCCGAGCCCCAGGTCGCGCACCAGCCCGGCGAGCCGGTCGGGCCGGTCGGGAGCCGGAACCAGCGGGAGCCCGCGTTCGAGCAGCTGGGTGCGCGCCCACGGGGAGCCGGCCAGGTTGCCGAGGAAGCACACGTCCACCCCTCGGGCGCACAGCTCCTCGGCCAGCGCGACGCAGCGCACCAGATGGCCCAGCCCGCTCTGGACGCCCGCGTCGCAGCGAATGCCGATCCCGCCCGTCATGCCTCCTGCAACGCCTTCTGCTCGACGTGCGCGTTGAGCAGGCGGATCTCCGGCCGGTCGCGCAGAAAGCCGGCCAGCGTCGCGAACGGCACGCACCGGTCGCCGAACTCGGCGACGACGCGCGAGATGAGCCGCCAGTCGTCCTCGGTGTCGAGCGTGACCCGCAGGTCGGCCGCGGCCGGGGCGTGGGCGAGGCCGAGCAGCCGCGCGCCGCCCGGATGCGTGTAGACGTAGGAGGTGACGTGGACGCGGTGGTGTCCGGTGGCCTCCCGGTCGGCCCGGCGCAGCGCGGGCAGGCCGACGATCTCGACGTCGAGGCCGCGCGGCAGCGTGCGGGCCAGGCCGGTGCTCAGGTAGTCGAGGCCGGGGACCGCCCGGTAGACCAGCGCGGCCTCGCGGATCACCTCGGGGTCGAGCAGCGGGCAGTCGGCCGTGATCCGCATCACCGCGTCACCGGGGCACGCGGCGAGCGCCTCGACGAACCTGGTGAGGACGTCATCGACCGGGCCCCGGTGCCAACGGACGCCGAGGGTGCGGCACTGCGCCACGACCGCGTCGTCGGCCGGCTCGGTCGTGGTCGCCACCACCAGGTCGTCGACGGCGCCCGCCTGGCGTACGGCTCGCACCACCCAGCCCAGCACCGAACGGCCGTGAAGGTCGCGCAGCACCTTGCCAGGCAGCCGCGTGGATCCCATCCGCGCCTGGATGATTCCGACAATCCGCACCGAAGCCCCAATCCCCCATGTGACCGTGCGTGGTCAATAGATCGCGCTATGCTACCGGCCGACTCGGACGACTACAGTGCGTAAACGCCATTCAGGGGGCCACGTGAGCATTCTCAGTGGATCGTCGGTTCTGATCACCGGAGGCACGGGGTCATTCGGCAAGGCGTTCATCCGGCACGCCCTCGACTCTCTCGACCTGCGCCGGCTGGTGGTGTTCTCGCGCGACGAGCTGAAGCAGTGGGAGGCCCGCCAGCTGTTCGGCGACGACCGGCGGCTGCGCTGGTTCATCGGCGACGTCAGAGACCGCGACCGGCTGACCCGGGCCATGCACGGCGTCGACCACGTGGTCCACGCCGCCGCCCTCAAACAGGTCGACACCGCCGAATACAACCCGTTCGAGTACGTCCGCACCAACGTGTCGGGGTCACAGAACGTGGTCGAGGCGGCGATCGACAGCGGGGTGCGCAAGGTCGTCGCGCTCTCCACCGACAAGGCCTCCGGCCCGGTCAACCTCTACGGCGCCACGAAACTGGTCGCCGACAAGCTGTTCGTGTCGGCCAACCACTACGCCGCCGGCCACGTCACCCGCTTCGCCGTGGTGCGCTACGGCAACGTCGTCGGCAGCCGGGGCTCGGTGGTGCCGTTCTTCCAGCGGCTGGCCGAGGAGGGCGGCAGCCTGCCGCTCACCGACAAGCGGATGACCAGGTTCTGGATCACGCTCGACCAGGCCGTGCGGTTCGTCGTCGAGTCCTTCGAGCTGATGCGGGGCGGCGAGCTGTACGTGCCGCGCATCCCCAGCATGCGGATCACCGACCTGGCCGAGGCGGTGGCACCCCGGAGCCCGGTCTACGAGATCGGCATCAGGCCGGGCGAGAAGCTGCACGAGGAGATGATCGGCCCCGACGACGGCCGCCGGGCGCTCCGGCTGGCCGACCGCTACATCGTCCAGCCGACGATCGCCACCTGGGGCTACCAGCCACCGCAGGGCGCCGAGCAGCTGCCGGAGGGCTTCTGCTACCGCTCCGACACCAACGACCGGTGGCTGTCGGTCGACGACCTGCGCGCCATCGTGGCGGCCGGCGTCTGATGCTCCCCTACGGACGCCACTCGATCACCGAGGACGACGTCGAGGCGGTCGCCGAGGTGCTGCGCGGCGACTGGCTGACCACGGGCCCGGCGGTCGGCCGGTTCGAGGCCGAGCTGGCCCGCTGGACGGGCGGCGTGCCGTGCCTGGCCGTCACGTCGGGCACCGCCGCCCTGCACGTCGCCTACGCGGCCGCTGGTGTCGGGCCGGGCGACGAGGTGATCACGTCGCCGCTGACGTTCGTGGCGACCGCCTCCACCGCCGTCCTGCGCGGGGCCCGCGTGGTCTTCGCCGACGTGCAGCCCGACACGGGCAACCTCGACCCCGGCGCCGCCTCGGCGGCGGTGACCGGCCGCACCCGCGCGATCACCGCGATCGACTACGCCGGCCATCCGGCCGACTACGACGAGCTGCGCGAGGTCGCCGGGCAGGCGGGCGCGACGCTGATCGGCGACTCGGCCCACTCTCTCGGCTCGACCTACCGCGACCGCCCGGTGGGGCGGCTGGCCGACCTCACCACGTTCTCCTTCTTCCCGACCAAGACCGTGACCACGGCCGAGGGCGGCGCGGTCGCGGTGGCCGACCCCGAGCGGTTCGCGCGGGCCTCCCGGTTCCGCAACCACGGGCTGGTCAGAGACCCCGCCGAGCAGCGCGACCCCGGACACGGCGACTGGCACCAGGAGGTGCACGAGTTCGGGCTCAACTACCGGCTGCCCGACGTGCTCTGCGCGCTCGGTCTCAGCCAGCTGCGGCGACTCGGGACCTTCCGGGCCCGGCGGGCCGAGCTGGTCGCCCGCTACCACGCGCTGCTCGGCGGTCTGCCCGGTCTCACGCTCCCGGCGCGGCGGCCCTACACCGCGCCGAGCTGGCACCTCTACCCGGTGCGCATCCACGACGGCCGCAGGCGGGAGGTCTACCAGCGGATGCGCGCGGCCGGCATCGGGGTGCAGGTCAACTACGTGCCCGCCTACTGGCATCCGGTGTTCGAGGACCTCGGCTACCCGCGCGGGCTCTGCCCCGAAGCCGAGGCCTACTACGCCGAGCAGCTCTCGCTGCCGCTCTTCCCCGACCTCACCGACGCCCAGCAGGACCGGGTGGCCGGCCACCTGGCCACCATCCTGCGCTGACCCGGCTCAGAGCTCGGCCAGCACCAGGCAGCCGTCGCCGCCCCGGTCCACCTCGAAGCGCCGGTCGGCGACGGTCGCCATGGGCCGCTCCCGGGTGCGCACCAGGGGCCTGATCTCCCGGCCCTGGTCGAGGACGACCTCCCACCTCGACTCCGGGCCCACGGACTCGTCGACGTCGCGCAGCGCGACCCGGGCCCGGAAGCGGTGCCCGGCCATGACCAGGGGAAAGTACATCTCCTCCCCGTCGCTCCTGCGCACCAGCCGGAGCACCGGATCGCCGTCGCCGAGATCGGCCAGCTCTCCCGACAGGACCAGGTCGTCGCCGTCGACCCGGCACTCGCCGATGACCGCCTGGGCCCGGCACAGCCGCAGCCCCCACACCCCTCTGCGGTTGCGGACGGGCACCAGCCAGGTGTTGCCCCGGCGCGCCGGGGCCGGCGGCACGAGCGGCAGCCCGCGCGGCGTGGCGACCCGTCCGGCCAGCCGCAGCCCGGTCGCCCGCAGCTCGACCCGCAGGTCCCACTGCCCCCTGCGGGTGAGCTGCGCCGTGGTCAGCGCGGCCGGGTCGAACGCGAACCCGAAGGGGAAACCGCCTCTCTCCCAGGTGACGCCGCGTCTGCCGGCCGGGCCGATGAGCGGCACGGTCTCCCCGGTGCCGCGCTCCTCCAGCCATACGCGCACAGCGGTCCGGCGCAGGTCCCTGCCGTCGAACCGGCCGGCGGACAACACCCCCTGGCCGTACAGGACGCCGTCGCGCCACTCCAGGGTCGTCAGCCGGGTCACCAGCTCCAGTTCGTCGGTGACGTCCGACAGGTGCTCGGGCATCGCCGGATGCCGGCCGTACCACTGCCTGCGGCCGAAGCCGGGGCGGCACAGGCGCGGCCACAGACGCTCGTCGCGTTCCTGCGTGAACAGGAACGCGAGGTCGTCCAGCCGCCGCCGGTGCAGCAGGTGCACGAGGAGCCGGTGCGCGTACGGGACGCCCAGCCACTCCTCCGGCGCGACACCGTCGAGGTAGCGGACGGCGAGGTCGACCAGCCCGGGATCGGCCGCGTCGCCCACGGCGGCCACGGCCTCCACCGCGACGGTCAGGTCGATGACCAGCGTGTCGCGGTCGAAGCACGGCTTCAGCTCGGGCGCCCGCTCGGCGAGCAACTCGGCCGTCTGCAGGACCGACAGCAGACGGTCGTGGAGGTTGTCCGGCTCCAGGCGGCACTGGGTGATCGAGGCGTTCTCCTCGTCGCGCTGCCGCCAGTGGTAGACGACGCACTTGAGCACGTCGACGGCGGCGGCTCCCACGTGGGCGGCGACGGAGACCGGCTGGTCCTCGTACCTGCGCTCAGGGAAGCTCAGCCCGAGGTCGTCCCAGAAGGAACGCCGGTAGACCTTGTTCCACACCATGCGGTCGCGGATCAGCAGCGGATGGCTGGTGATGTGGGTGCGCTTCAGCGGCTCGGCGAACGCCTTGCGGTGCGCCCAGGACGGCACGAGCAGGTTGCGCTGCAGCCGCATGACGTTTCCGCAGGCCAGGTCGGAGCCCGTGGACTCGAGCGACGACACCAGCCGCTGGAACGCGGTCGGCGGCAGCGTGTCGTCGCCGTCGACGAAGGCGAGGTAGCGGCCGGTCGCGTGCCGCACCCCGGTGTTGCGGGCGTGCCCGGCGCCGTGGTTGGCCTGCCGGATCAGCCGCACCCGCTCGTCGGCCGCCGACATGGCCTCCACCACCGCCGCGCCGTCGTCGTGGCTGCCGTCGTCGACACAGATCACCTCCAGGTCCCGAAAGGTCTGCGCCTCGATCGAGTCGAGGCATGCTCCGAGATACTTCTCCACGTTGTGGAACGGGACGATCACCGAAAGAACCGGCACGAGAGCCTTCTTTCCTCAGCGAGCTTTCCTCAGCGAGCTTCCTCAGCGAGCCACCTCAGCGAGACAGCATGCGCTTGACCCTGCGGGCCACCTTCCGCGGATGGACGAGGCGGCGGGAGAGGCGATATCCGAGCGTTCTGCGGTAGGCGGCCACCTTCCGCTGGCTCCTGCGCACCTTGGCCCGGGCGCGCACCAGCTCGCGCTCGCGGTAGGTGAGCTTGGTCTCCAGGCGCGCGACCCGGGCCAGAGCGGCGGTGAGCTGGTCGGCCAGGCGGTCGCGGGCGCCGAGCAGGTCGCGGTAGGTGGGCGACGCGTCAGGCACCTCGGCGGGCTGCCCCAGCTCGGCGTCGAGCTTCCTGGCCAGGTCGAGGTCGGCCTGGTCGCACGGCTTGCCGGCCATGCCGCACAGCGTCAGGGTCAGCTGGTCGGCCGCCAGCGGCCACGGCCACGGGTGGTGGTGACCCGCCGCCAGCAGCCGGACCGCGAACCTCCACAGGATCCGGCAGAGCAGCACGCGGGCGACCGGCGCGGTGGCCGGGGCGGGGACCGGGATGACGGCGGCGAAGTGCTCGCCGTCCCACACGAGGTTGTCGACCGTGGCTTCGCCGCCGTCGGTGACCCAGTCGGCCAGCTTGGCGAGCAGCTCGCGCACGGCGCGTACGTCCTCGCGGGCGCAGGCCTCGACCAGCAGCTCCTCCACGACCCGGCCACGCGGGATCGGGCGGGCGGCGCCGCCCGGCAGCCGCCTGATGGCCTCCGGCGTGATCTCGTGCACGGCCCGGCCCACCTCGATGAGGCCGGGCGGCAGCTCGACGTCGCCGGGCGGCGGCTCGACGTCGCCGGCGTCGCCCGGTCTGGTGGCGACCGCCACCCACGCCGGGGCCAGCTGCTCGCCGAGCCCGTGCCTGAACGCCAGCCGCGACAGCCGCAGCGGATCGGCGACGCGCATCGTGTCGCCGCCGCGCGCGCTGAGCGGGACCGTCAGGGCCTCCGGCAGGTTCCGCTCCAGCAACTCGCGGCCGAGCAGCGCGCGCGGCGCGCGGCGTCCGGGGTAGGCGGCGTAGCAGCGGTCGACGGCCAGCCCGGACGCCTCCAGCGCCCGGTCGAGGGGGCCGGAGCCGCGCGGGTGACTCGGGTCGAAGCCGTGCGGCTCCCACTGGCCGTCGCCGCCCTCCCGATCGGGAGGCCGGGCCTCGACGAACCGATCGATGCCGAGGTCGTTTGCCACGGCCAGGACCAGCCGGCCGCCCGGTGCCACGAGGGCGGCCAGCGCGTCGAGCGACGTCCGCCAGGCCGGCGCGGGTTCCTCGGCCGAGCTGGTGCGCTGGAGGCCGTCGAGCGCCAGGACCAGGTCGTACGGCTCCTCTCCGGTGAGCGCCCGCAGCCTGCCGCAGTGCACGGTCAGCGCGGGGTGGCGCTCGCCGAGCGCGCACGCGTCGGGATAGGAGCGCACCAGCACCGCGACCGACTCCGCCCGCGCGGCCACCGCGTCGACGAGCGCCTGCGGGTGCGGGCCTGCCAGCAGCACGCGGCCCTCGGCCGGGAGCAGCCGTCTGACCAGCTCCAGACCCGCTCCGCGCCAGTCGACGGGGTCGTCGGCGTCTGACCACAGCAGCATCTCGCCACCGATCAACCGGACGTTCTGGGGGGCCTCGTTCATGCGGATCGCACCCGCTTCCAGCCGAACATGCGCCGTAGCTCCTCCGGTGTCGCCTGGTGGTCGAATCCCAGCTCGCGGCGCGCGGTCTCGGCGGCCAGGGCACGATCGACGTGCACTCCGTGCAGCTCCGGCCACAGCCGCCGCCGCCGGGCCGTGCCGCCGTACTCGGGCCGTTCGTCCTCGTACTGCATGGGATCGCCGTAGACGGCGACGTCACAGCCGACCGAGACGCCGTAGAACAGCGCGCTGCCGAGCCGGTTGGAGGCCACCCGGCGGTGCCTGCGCAGCTCAATGAGCTGCCTGCGCAGGAACCCGCGCCCCTTGCGGTCCCAGCGCGAGCCGCGCTCGCCGTGACAGACCACCCGGAAACCCACCGATTCGTACGCCTGCCGAATGGCCGGATTGGCGAATTCGAGCCAGTAAAGGCAGACGGTCACCGGGCCGGTCTCCACCTCGCGGATCTCGGCGGCGAGACGGGCGTGATCACCGCGGACCGAGCTCTTCTCCCAGCCGTGGAACGGATACCAGATCGTCCCTTTCCGTTCCGGCACCCTGCCGAGATCGGGCTCCAGTTGAAGGAGGTAGACCCAGGGGGCCCCGATGACGTAGTGGCCCCTGCGCCCCATCGACCATCCGCGGCGTCTGAGCACGTCAGACCAGACGAAGCGGGGATATCCGGGGCTGCACCAGTGGTCGTCGGGCGGGAATCCGTGCAGGTAGTTCCAGCCGTGTTGCAGGAATCCCTGGATTCGTTTGGGCGTGTCGTCCGCCAGGCCGCAATATCTGCCGAGTATTCGGGAATGCCCGTACCAGTGATTGGACTTGTCCATCATTTCCCCTGTAGTGACCGGCGTGCCGCGTCTGAGATTCGCAGCCCGGCCATCGCACCAGAGGCGTTTATACGGTTCCATTACCCGCGACGGTTCCGGGTTTGAGCCATGCGCGATCAGGGCTACACTACGTTCCGGCACGACCACAGAGAGTGAGTCATCATGAGTCATCTCGACCGGCTGCGCGACGTCTTCCGCACCGCGCTGAGCCTTCCGGACGGCACCGACGTCGATGGCCTCGAATACCGGGCGATCCCGCAGTGGGATTCGCTCGCCCACATGGCGCTGGTCGCCGCGATGGAGGACGAGTTCGCCGTGATGATCGACACGGACGAGATGATCGACATGAGTTCGTTCGCGCACGCGGCCCGGCTGCTGGAGAAGCACGGTGTCAGCGCCGCGCTCTGACCCGCGCGTGGCGCTGGTCACCGGTTCGACCTCGGGCATCGGGCGGGCCGTGGCCGTCAGGCTGGCGAAGGCCGGGCACGAGGTCGTCGTGCACGGGCGCGACCAGGAGCGCGCGGCGAAGGCCGCGGCCGAGATCGCGGCCGAGAGCGGCGGTCGGGCCGGTTCCGTGCACGGCGACGTGGCCGACCCCGACGCGGTGTCCGCGATGATGCGCGAGGTCCGCAGGCGGCACGAGCGCCTCGACGCACTGGTGATCAACGCCGGGGTGCACGAGGCGGGGCTGCTCGGCATGATGTCCAGCGCCGCCGTGGTCAGGCTGTTCGAGACCAACGCGATGGGCGCCGCCCACACCCTGCAGGCGGCGGTCCGGCTGCTGCGCCGGGGCATGAGCCCGGCCGTGGTCCTGATCTCGTCGGTCATGGGCCACCGGGGGGCGCCCGGCCAGGCGATCTACGCCGCGACGAAGGCGTCCCTGCTCGGTCTGGCCACGGCCGCCGCCAGGGAGCTGGGGCCGGCGGGCATCCGGGTCAACGCGGTGGCCCCCGGCTACATCGAGACCGGCATGCTGGCCACCCTCGACGACCGGGCCCGCGCCGCGACGGTCGCCGCGACCCCGCTCGGCCGCCTCGGCAGCTCCGAAGACGTGGCCGCCACGGTGGCCTTCCTGCTCTCCGGCCACGCCGGCTTCATCACCGGCCAGGTCATCGGCGTGGACGGCGGGCTGGTGCTCTGAGGTGGCCGACTTCCCGCATCCAGACGCCCGGCTGGTCGTCGCCGGTGAGCCCGGCGCGCTCACGGGCGACGCGCTGGCCACCCGGATCGAGCGCACCGCCCAGGTCCTGACCCGGCTGCCACCCGGCCCGCTGTTCTGCGGGATGCGCAACGACCTGGCGTCCGTGGTGCGCTACCTCGCCGCGTGGCGGGCCGGCCGGCCGGTCGCGCTGCTCGACCCCGACCTCTCGGCCGGCGCGCTGACCGAGCTGATCGCGCGGTTCAGGCCCGCCGGGCTGACCGGCTTCGCGCACGCCGTCGAAGGCTCGCCGCGCGGCCGGCGCCCCGACGCCGAGCCGCATCCCGAGCTGGCCGTGCTGCTCGCCACGTCGGGCTCGACCGGCAACCCCAAGCTCGTCCGGCTGTCGCGGGCGGCCGTGCCGGCCAACGCCCGCGCCATCGCCGACACCCTGGCCATCGGCCCCGACGACGTCGCGCCGACCAGCCTGCCCCTCCACTACAGCTACGGGCTGTCGGTGCTCAACAGCCACCTCGTCGCGGGCGCGACCGTGGTGCTCACCGACGCGGGCCTGCTGGAGCGCTCGTTCTGGACCCATCTCGACGGCCACCGCTGCACCTCGCTCGCGGGCGTCCCCTACCAGTACGAGATGCTGCGCCGGCTCCGCTTCGACCCGGCCGAGCATCCCAGTCTCACCACGCTCACCCAGGCGGGCGGGCGGCTGCGGCCCGAGCTGGTGACCCGGTTCGCCGCCGTCGCCGAGCGCTTCTTCGTGATGTACGGCCAGACCGAGGCCACCGCCCGCATCGCCGTCCTGCCGCCCGAGCGGCTGCCCGACAAGCCTGGCTCGGCGGGCCTGGCCCTGCCGGGCGGGCGGCTGGCCGTCGACGGCGGCGAGATCGTCTACCACGGCCCCAACGTGATGATGGGCTACGCCGAGACCGCGGCCGACCTGGCCAGGGGCGACGACCTGGGCGGCGTGCTGCGCACCGGCGACCTGGGCCACCTCGACGACGAGGGTTTCCTCTTCCTGACCGGCCGGGCCAGGCGCATCGCCAAGATTTTCGGTGTCCGGGTCAACCTCGACGACGTCGAGAGGCTGCTGCGCGACTGCGGCCCGATCGCGGTGATCAGTGGCGACGACCGGGTGACCGTCTGGGCCGAGGGGCTCGACCGCGACGGCTGTGGCCGGCTCGCCCGGCGGCTGGGCATGGAGCTGCGGCTGCACTGGAGCGGCTTCGACGTGCGCGCGGTCGACCGGCTGCCGCTGCTGGCCACGGGCAAGGTCGACTACCGCGCGCTGGAGGCCCGCGCGTGACGGTCTTCACCCTGACGGAGGCCGAACGGGAGGCGTTCCTGCTGCCCCGGCTGGCCGCGCTGACCGCACGGCACCGCGACGCCTGCCCGCCTTACGCGCGGATCTTAGCCGCGATCGGGTCGGCGCCCCCCTACGCGCGGGTGGCCGACCTGCCGTGGCTGCCGGTGCGCCTGTTCAAGACCCACGAGCTGCGCAGCGTGCCGGAGGAGCGGGTGTTCCGGGTGCTGACCTCCAGCGGCACCACCGGGCAGGCGCCCAGCCGGATCCACCTCGACCGGGAGGCGGCGGCGGCCCAGCCGCGCATGCTGGCCGCGACGCTGAGGACCGTGCTCGGCGAGCAGCGGCTGCCCATGCTGATCGTCGACAGCCGCGCGGCGGTGCGCGGCCCGGCCCTCAGCGCCCGGGGAGCCGGCGTGCTCGGCATGATGAACCTCGGCAGGCACTACACGTTCGTCCTCGACGAGGGCGGCGAGGTCGACGCCGCGGCGGTGCGCGCCTTCCTCACGCGGCACGGCGGCGGGCGTTTTCTGATCTTCGGGTTCACCTTCATGGTCTGGCTTCACCTGCGTGAGCTGGGTCTCGACCTGTCCCGGGGGATCCTGATCCACTCCGGCGGCTGGAAGCGGCTGGCTGACCAGGCCGTGGACGCCGCCGGGTTCCGGAGCACGCTCCGCCGCGAGTGCGGGCTGACCCGCGTCCACGACTTCTACGGGATGGTCGAGCAGATCGGCACGGTCTTCCTGGAAGGCCCTGACGGCGACGGCCTCTACTGCCCCGACTTCGCCAACGTGCTGGTCCGCGACCCGGAGACGTGGGAGGAGGCTCCGCCAGGCGTGCCCGGAGTGGTCGAGGTGGTCAGCACGTTGCCCACCTCCTATCCGGGTCACGTCCTGCTGACCGAGGATCTCGGCGTCGTGCACGGGGTCGACGACGGCGTGTGGCCGGGCAAGCGCTTCTCCGTCCTCGGCCGGCTGCCCCGTGCCGAGGTCCGTGGCTGCAGCGACACGGCGGTGGCCACATGACACCCGCCGGGGCACTGGTCGAGGTGCTGTTTCCCGCGGCGAGAGCCGTGACGGCCGAGGCCCTGCTCGACGAGCTCGCCTCGGGTGGTGCGTTGCGGGCCGGAGACGGGCGGATGCGCGACTTCCTGGCGGCGTTCGGGCGGCGGCTGCTGGCCCCCGACTTGGCGCGGCGCCATCCCGAGCTGGCTTCGCTCGGCTTCTTCCTGCGGCCCGGCGAGCTGGCGCGCACCGTCGACGGGCTGCGCGGCCGGCACCTGCGGGTGCCGCGCGGCCTGATCCTGCACATCCCGCCCGCCAACGTCGACACCGTCTTCGTCTACTCGTGGGCGCTGTCCGCCCTGATGGGCAATCGCAACGTCGTACGGGTCTCACCGCGCTCTGGGGCCGTGGCCACGACGATCGTGCGGACCCTTCAGGAGACGCTCGCCGGCGCCGACCCGGTGGTGGCGGCGACGCAGCGCATCGTCACCTACGACCGTTCCGACGTCGTCACCTCGGCGCTCTCCGCGGCCTGCGACCTGCGGGTGATCTGGGGCGGCGACCGTACGGTGGCGGAGATCCGCCGGCATCCGCTGGCGCCGCACGCGCGCGACCTCACCTTTCCCGACCGGTCGTCGTTCGCGGTCGTCCGGGCGGCGGCGTGGCTGGAGGCTCCACCGGACACGCGTGACGCGGTGGCCGACGGGTTCGCGAGCGACTCCTACTGGTTCGACCAGGCCGCCTGCTCGTCGCCGCGCACGGTGTTCTGGGTGGGTTCGGCCGCCGACTGCGACGCGGCGCGGGCCGCGTTCACCACCTGCCTGGCGCGGGCGGTGGCGCGGCGGGGGTGGACCGTCGACACCGCGATGGCGGTCGAGAAGCGGGTGTCCACCTACGGCCTGGCCGCCGACGGCGCCGCCGGCACGATCGGCTTCCACGGCAACACCCTGGCCAGCGTGGTGCTGGCCGCCCCCGAAGCGGCGCCCCGGCGCTGGCTGGGCGCGGGCACGTTCGCGCACACCCGGCTCGGCGCCCTGGCGGAGCTGGCCAGGCTGGTGAGGCGCAAGGACCAGACGTTGACCCATTTCGGCTTCGCGCGGGCCGAGCTGGAGGCGCTGGCCGAGTCGCTGGCCGGACGGGGGGTCGACCGCATGGTGCCCATCGGCGGCGCGCTCAGCTTCCACCGGGTGTGGGACGGCGTCGACCTGCCGGCCGAGTTCACCCGCCTGGTCACCATCACCGGTTGACCCGGCGCGCCCGTCCAGATTTGGGCTTAAGGTGTCACCTGTGGTGGTTCACGGCTTGCTGGCCCTGTCACTGGCGACGAGCGTCCTCCCCGCCGCCGACATCCAGGCGAAGATCGACTGTTCCAAGGTCAAGTGCCTGGCGCTGACCTTCGACGACGGCCCGGGCAAGCACACCCGCACCCTGCTCGACCTGCTGAAGAAGGAGAAGGTCAAGGCGACCTTCTTCGTCACGGGCAAGTACGTCGAGGAGTCGCCGTCCGTCGTCAGGCGGGCCGCGCGCGAGGGGCACGCGATCGGCAACCACACCTACTCCCACCAGTCGCTGCCGCCGCTGCTCGCCTACGAGATCATCGACGAGATGCGCGCCGCCTCGACCGCCATCGAGGACGCGACAGGCAAGCGGGTGCGAATGTTCCGCCCGCCGTACGGGCACACGGACCAGCGGGTGCTGGGCATCGCGGGCGAGCAGGACCTCGCGCAGGTGCTGTGGACGGGCACCACGCTCGACTGGAGCCTGCGTGACGTCAAGAAGATCAAGGCCGCGGTGCTCCGGCTGGCCAGACGCGACGGCGTGATCCTGATGCACGACACGGTCCCGCAGACCGTCCAGGCCATGCCGGCGATCGTCAAGGAGCTGAAGAAACGCGGCTACCACCTGGTCACGGTGCCCGCGTTGGCGGGAGCCAAGGGGCTGGAAGCCGGCGTCAGCTACCCCTAGAGTTCGCCCAGTCCGGGGTTCTCCGGCGGCCCGGGAATGGAACATGCAGACCAAGACCGCGAAACGTTCGCGCTGGGTGCCGATCGCCACCTTCCTCGCCATTCAGGCCGTGCTCGCGTGCTGGTGGGCGGCCTTCTACCCGGGCCTGTTCAGCCGCGACTCGGTGCTGTACCTCCGCCACACGATGGCCGGCCCGTGGGTGAGCGACCATTCGGTGGCCTACGACGGGCTGCTGTGGCTGAGCATGCGGATGACCGGCGACGTCGGCCTGGTCACGCTGCTCCAGACGACCGCCATGGCCGCGGTGCTCACCTATCTCGCGGGCGCGCTCAAGGCGCTCGGCGCGCCGCGCAGGTCCACGACGGCGATCGCGATCCTGCTGCCGTTGCTGCCGCCGGTCGGCGCGTTCGCCGTCGCGCTGTGGAAGGACGTGCCGTTCACACTCTGCGCCGTCGCGATCGCCGCGGTGTGCGCGGGCCTGGCGGCGAACCGCACCCTCACCGGCGCGCGACTGGTCGCGCTCGGCGGGCTGATGACCGCTCTCGGGCTGTTCAGGGCCAACGGTTTCCTGGTCGTGGCGGTGGCCCTCGTCGTGCTGGTCGTGGTGGTCAGGACCAGGAGATCGTGGCTGGCGGTCGTCGGCGCCGCGGCGGCGGCCGTGCCCCTGCTGCTGAGCAACGTGGTCCTGCCGCACGTCGGCATCTCCGCCCCGTCCAGCACGTACGTCTACCACACGGCGTTCGGCGACGTCGCCGTCCTCTACCGCGACCATCCCGAGCTGTTCACCGACCGGGACCAGACCTTGATGACCGCCGTCGCGCCGCTGTCCAGGTGGCGTGAGGGCGGCACCTGCCACACGATCAACACGCTGATCTGGCGGCGCGACTTCAGCTGGCAGCAGGCCGACAAGCACGCGGGCAAGCTGCTGGGCCTGTGGAAACGCCTGCTGCTGGAGCACCCCGGCCTGATCGTGGAGGCCAGGCTCTGCAGGGGGCAGATCGCCTGGTGGCCGGCGGAGAACACGTGGGCCGTCGGCGGGGAGACCTACCACTTCTCGCTCCGGCCCACCGCCGAGACGTACATCGGCCCTGGCAAGGTGCCCGACTATCCCGAGCGGCAGGTCTTCTCGCTGCGGCCGAAGTCGCCCGACCTGCACCGGGTGGCCGAAGCCTGGCTGATCGGCAGCACGCAGTACGACTCGCTGATCTGGCGGGGCGCGCTCTGGGCCTACCTGTCGTACGTGGCCGTCGCGCTGGGGGCGTGGGCACTGCGCAACCGCTACGTGGTGGCCGTGGCCGCGGTGGTCGCCGGGCAGCAGTTGGCGATTCTGGCCAACATCTCGGCCCAGGACTTCCGCTACATGGCCACGCCCATCTACGTCGGCATGCTGCTCCTGCCGCTGCTGGTGTCCGCCGCCTGGCGGCTGGTCCGCCGGGGCGTCTTCGAGCGGCCGTCCCGACGCGACAGGCCGGCCGAGTGATCCCGTTCGGCCGCCCGTCGGGGCGGGCGGCCGAGCGAGGCTGTCAGCGGAGGGTGAAGGCGCGGAGCGTGGTCTGCTTGACGCGGTTGCCGGCCGCGTCCCACGCCTCCGCCTTCAGGCTGACCGCGCCCTTGGTGCCGGCCAGGCGCGGATACGTGGCCGAGGCGGTGTAGGCGCCTCCCCGTCCTCGGCGGACGTCAACGGCGGTCCAGCGCTGACCGTCGTCGGTGCTCATCCACAGCTTCAGGCCGGCGATGGCGGGCATCCGGGCGGTCCCCGGCGAGTGGTAGACGTTGACGTCGAAGGTGTGCCGCCTTCCCGCCGGCACGGAGTTGTCGAGCCCGATGTCGTCGGACAGGTCGTAGGAGACGAACACGACCGGCTCCGGCCGGCACGGGTCCGTGGCGCCGACCAGGGAGCCCAGGCAGTCTTGGCCGGGCAACGTAGCGCTCTTGGTGACCGTCTCGGAGCGGAAGGTCCACTCCGCCGTCGTCCGGGTGTTGGGGTTGTCGAGGGTCAGCCGGTAGTCCCCCGCCTCCTTGGGCAACGCGAATCCGGGGAGGCCACTCGTGAGGTCGAGCGGGATCTCCGCGCCGTTCCGGTAGAGGCGCGTGTCACCGAGCCAGATCATTCCGGTCTGGCTCTGTGCCCCGATCTCGTTGTAGTTGGTCCACAGGGTGTCGCCCTGCCGGCAGATCGAGCAGGCGGCGACGCTCTGCGGAGAGTCCTCGAGCAGCCGCTGGACCGAGTCGGGCACGGTGGTCGCGCCCGGCGTGAGCGGCCCGGCGTTCCAGTGCTGGGTGTGGCGGGCCGGCTTGTCGAACACGTGCAGCGTGCGGAGCGAGCGCTGCTGCTCGCTGCTCACCTCGCGGACGACGATCGTCTCGGGTTCGATCGGGCCGACGTACTCGGCGCGCCTGCCCGGTCCGTTGATCACCGGCAAATGCGCGGAGAAAATCCCAAGCTGCCCCTTCCTGATGAAGGACGACGCGACGAGGTAGTCCGTGGGGGCACCGGAGTGGTAGTGGGTGTCAATGGTCGCGAGCTGCTTGTTGGTGATCTTGAAGGTCAGCGTGGCGGGCACCCGGCCTCTCTCGGCGGGAGCCATCTGGTAGCCGTAGGACGCATGCGGCCTGCCCTGAACGGCGATGGTGACCGGCCCCTTGGCGAGCCGCTTGATCAGCGCTCGGGCCTCGCCGGGAGACACGGTCACGTAGGGGATGCCGATGGTCGCGGGGTTCTCCCAGGATTCGGGCCACACTGGCTCGGGGATGTGCGGCCCGTCCCCGCAGGAGTAGAGCGGCGCCGACGGCCACAGCAGGATTCCGGACGCTCCCGCCTCGCGGATGTTCCGGACGCGGTCCAGTTGTGCGCCACACTGGCCGTCGTCGTCGAGGAGCGCCAGCTTGCCGCGCAGGTCGAGCCCGGCCAGGTTCTCCGGCTTGCCGACCCCGGCGTCGACCAGGTTCGCGGTCAGGTCACCGGTGAAGGGGACGTACTCCAGCGGGGTGCCCTTGAGCAGGTCTCCGTCATGCGCCCAGACCTCCGGGTGCAGTTGGAGCGGGTCACGTCCGCGTACCTCCATGGTCACCTCGCGAGGGGCCAGCCCCCAGTAGGTGGCGAAGAGGAACTCGCTCTTGGTGACCTTCTTGGTGGGAGTGATCCAGTGCCGGATGAAAGGAGCGGACGACGTCATGGAGAACCAGGTGGTGCCGTTCTTGAGCTTGTGCTGGAAGTAGGTGAATCCCTGGGAGCCCGGGGACGCGACGGCCGGTTTCGGGGTGCTGAAGCCGATCTCCTTGAGCTTGCGCGCGTCCAGGGTGACCTCGGTGTCCTCGGCGACCTCGACCTCCGGTACCAGCGTCCAGCCGCTGTTCGACAGGTACGAGGACGGATCCACCCAGGTGACCGCCGCGCTGACGCTGTAGAAGCCACGCGGCACCTGGACCCGGAAGACACCGGGCGACTCCCACTGTGCGCGGCGGGCGACATCGCCCCGGTCGCCGGTGAGGTCGAGGACGCCGAGCACGCGCGGGTTCGCGGGCGCCCCTTCGCGGTCGAAGGTGCGGATGGTGAGCGTGACCTTCGGCGGCTCGCGGGTCAGGCCGACGGGGATGGTCAGGCGGGTGCCGTGGTCGTCGGTCGCGGTCACCGCGCCCGTGTACGTGCCCAGTCCGAGATCGGCCGAGGTCAACGTGACGGTGGCCTTGGCCGTCTGGCCCGCCGGAACCGTCAGCGTCCCGTCCACCGTCAGGGCGCCCTGGGGGACGGCTGCGCCGGCGACGGTCGCCAGCTTGGGGGTCAAGGTGAGGGTCACCGGCTGGTCGGACGTGTTGGCGTACACGATCTCCTTGCCGATCGGCGCGCTGCCTTCGTTCACCGCGCCGTAGTCGAGGTTCGCGGTGGCGGCGTAGACCCGCTGGGTGATCGCGTTCGCGAGGTCCAGCCGTCCGGCTCCACGCTCGTAGACGGTTCCGTCCACGTCCTTGGCGGTGCTCATCAGCGCGGCCTTCAGCTCGGCGGCCTTCCAGTCCGGGTGTTGCTGGGCGAGGATCGCCGCGGCTCCGGAGACGTGCGGCGTGGCCATCGACGTACCGGACGCCGCCGTGTAGGAGTCGTCGGCCGGGTTGCCCATGCTCGTACCGGCGGCGCGGGCGGCGACGACGTCAACGCCGGGAGCCGCGATGTCCGGCTTGAGTGCCCCGTCGAGCCGCGGGCCACGACTGGAGAAATAGGCCAGTTTGTCGTCGTTGTCAGTGGCCGCGACGGTCAGGGCGGACTGGGCGGCGCCGGGAGTCCCGACGGACTCGACCGCGCCGGCGTTGCCCGCGGCCACGACGAACAGCGTGCCGGTGTCGGCCGTCAGACTGTCGAGCGCCTGGCTCACCGGATCGGTGCCGTCGGTCGGGTCGCCGCCCAAGCTCATGCTCACGATCTTGGAGCCACTGGTGGCGGCCCACTGCATGCCCTCGATGACGTCGCTCCACAGGCCGCTGCCGGAGTCGTCGAGCACCTTGCCGACGACGAGTTTCACGCCGGGCGCGACGCCCTTGTACTTCCCGTCCGAGGCGGCGCCACTGCCGGTGATGATGGAGGCGACATGCGTGCCGTGCCCGTGGCCGTCCTTGACCGACTCGACGTCGGGGACGAACGACCGGGTCTCGGCGATCTTGCCGGCGAAGTCCGGATGGGCCTCGTCGATTCCGGTGTCCAGGACGGCGACCTTGACGCCGGTGCCCTCGAATCCGGCGGCCCACGCCTGCGGCGCGCCGATCAGCGGCACCGTCCGGTCGAGGTCGGCCGCGATCTTGCGGTCGAGCCACACCTTGGTCAGCCCGGCGCTGAGCGCACTCGCCGTCTTGCCCTCGGCCGTCCGGCCCAGCACAGCGGACCAGAACGTGGCGCTGCCGTCGTGCGGCACGGCCAGCGCGGCGGCGTTGATGCTGTCGAGAGTCCCGGTCGCCGAGCTGGCCGGCAGCGCCTCGGCGGTGGCCTTGAGGCCCTTCGTGGCCTCGGGATACTGCACGATCACCGGAGTGTGGGTCGACCGGTCGTTCGCGTAGCCGTGCTCGGCGAGGTATTTCACGTCGAACAACTCGCGGTCGACGCGCCCCGCCTCGATCGCGGGCAGCACGTCGTCGGGGTAGACGTAGAAGCCGTCGGGCGTCGCCTGGCCGTGGAAGACGGGCAGCGGCCTGCCGGGCCTGACGGCGGGCTTGGTCTCGAAGCCGTAGCGGCCGTCGCCCGCGTCGGTCAGCGTCACCTTGTCACCTGTGATGAGGGTGATCTCGTGCTTGCCCGGCTTGACGCCGTCGAGCGTGATCGGCCCTGAGGTCTGCCTGACCTGGGCCTGGTCCTGGGCAGCGGCGGAGCGGACCGGCACCGCCGTCGCGGCCATCGCGATCACGGCGACGGCCGCGACCGGCCATCGTCGCCGCGCGCCTGAGCGGATTTTCATGGGGGGTCTCCTGGGGGGTGTCAGAGTGGCTCGTACTCGTCGGCGCCGGCCTCAGCCTCGGGCAGGGCTTGCTCCTCGTCGGAAGGGTCGTCCCGAGGCTCATCCGGAGGAATGCACATGGGCAGAGCTTCGGTCAGCCAGAAACCCTTGTCATGAGTCGGATGACCTAATAAATGACGATCGATCCTGGCCCGAAGTCAGGACACGAGCCCGGATTCGAGGGCGCTGACCGCGAGTGCCGTACGGGAGTTGACACCGAGTTTGCGCATGGCCGAGTTAATCTGCGAGGCGACCGTCTTCGGTGAGCGCGACAGGACGACGGCGATCTCCCGGTTGGTCCTGCCGGTGGCGAGCAGGCGGACGACCTCCAGCTCGCGCGGTGAGAGCTGGTCACCGTAGCCGCGCCGGCCGCGCCCGCGCACCTCGACCTTGTGATCGCGCAGCAGGCTCGCCAGTCGCTCCGCCGCCGTCCGGGCGCCGAGGCCGGTCAGGCCCTGCAACACCAGCCGGGCCAGAGGGAGGGCCGCCTCTGTGTCGCCGGCGGCCAGCAGGCAGGCGACCTGCCGCTCCTGGGCGAGCAGCGCGTCGTACGGCCGGGGCAGCCGCTGCCAGGCGTCCGCCGCGCGGGCGTACGCGGCCGCCGCGTCTCCTCGCTCGGCACCCGCTTCGGCCAGAGCACCTGGCTCGATCAGAGCACGAGCCTCGGTCAGAGCACGAGCCTCGGTCAGAGCACGGGACTCGCTCAGAGCACGGGCTTCGGTCAGGATGGCGCGGCTCAGCTCCAGACCGGCCCAGCACGCCGGCGCGTCCCGGTCGCGTACCCAGTCCGCGAACGCGGAGACCAGGTCGGCGGCCTCGCCCAGCCGGCCGGCGGCCACCAGCGCCCGGGTGCGGGCCGGCGCGAGGTCGGCGGCCCACAGCCAGACGCCTTTGTCCGCCACCTGCCGGATGGGCTCGTCGGTGACCCGCAGTGCCTCCCCGACGGCTCCTCGCGCGAGCAGCAGCTCGCACAGGGCCGCCGCCGGCTCGGCCGCGAGCTCGGCGGCGCCGCGCCGACCGGTTTCCGAGAGCACGTGTTCGAGCCGCCCGCCAGCCTCGGGATCACCTGCCGCCGCGCGCAGCAGGGCAGTGACCAGTACCGCCTCCAGTCTCGTCACCGGCTGTAGCTCGTCGTTGTCCGCGAGAGCGGCGGCCCGCTCGGCCAGCCCCTGCCATTGCCCCCTGAACCAGTCCAGATGGACGCGGGTCGCTTCGATGATGCCTCTGTGGCGGAGGAACTGGTGGCGCTCGGCCATCGAGGCGGCCACCGCCAGGTGCCGGGCGGCCTCGGTGTAGCGTCCCCAGCGCACCGCGGCGTCGCCGAGGTTCATGCAGCCCTTGTTGACGTGCCGGGCCTCGTCGGCGGTGGCCGGGTCACCGGGCATCTGGGACGCCTCCGCCCAGCCTTCCTCCTCCCCCAGCATCAGCAGGGCGCTGACCCGCTCGACGAGCAGGCCGAGGCGCTCGATCGGGGGCAACGACTCGGCGGCCTCCGCCGCCCGGCGTAACCAGCGCAGGTGCGTGGACACCGGCGCCGACGGTTCGCGCGGCCAGCCGAGGGTGACCATGATCCGGGCAGCGCTGAGAGAGCCGGGCGGCAGGTGGGCGACCGCCTTCTTCATCTCGGTCTGACCGGCCTCGTACTCCTCCATGATCGTCAGCACCCGGCCCAGCTGGTAGCGGGTCTGCGCCGCCTCCACGGGCGACATCGTGTCCGAGTCGAGCGCTGAGCGCAGGCTCCGGACCAGCCCCTGGAAGCGGTCGTCACCGGTGAACGTGGAGAACGGCACCTTGACGACCAGCCGGGCGGCGTCGGACGCGGGCAGCTCGGGGTGGGTCAGCAGGTCGTACAGCAGCGACGTGGCTCCGGCCTCGTCGGCGGCGGCCAGGGCGAGATCGGCGGCCTGCTCGGCGTACCTCCTCCAGGCGGCCACGTCCCCGGCCTCGCGGAAGTGACGGGCCAGCTGGGACACCGGGGACGGCGTCCGGCCGGCCAGGGCATCGCCTGCTCGCAGGTGCATCGCCCGGCGTTCTGGCGCGGGGGTCGCCTCGTACACGGCCCGGCAGGCCAGTACGTGCCGGAACGACAGCAGCCCGCCGTCCTCGCGCAGCAGTCCGCAGGCCAGCGCCTCCACCAAGCCGTCCAAGGGACCGGCGAGCAGGGCGCCCAGGGTCGCCTCGTCCGCCGGGGCGGACAGCACCGCCGCCGCCTGGAGGACGGCCCGCGCGGGCGGGTCCAGCCGCGCGACTCGTTCGAGAACCGCGTCGCGCACGGTCGGGGGCACGTCGATCTCGGTGAGTTTGCGGCGCGCCCACTGCCCGTCCCGGCGGATCAGGTCCGCGCGGTCGTACAGCAGGCGTACGGACTCCTCGATGGCCAGCGGGATCCCGTCCGTGTGCCGGTGCAGCAGCGTGGCGAACGCCGGGGAGACCGGCTCGTCGCCCAGCATCGACGACACGAGACCACCGGTGTGCGCCACGTCCAGAGGCTCCACCGCCAGCCGCAGCCCCGTCGTGCCCGTGGGCAGCCGCGACGACAGCCGCAGGAGCAACGAGCCCTGCGGCACGTCGTTCGGGCGGTAGGTCACGACCAGGCTGGTCCGCAAAGGGTGCCGGGCGGCCAGGAACAGCAGGAACTCCAGCGTGGCCTCGTCCGCCCAGTGAAGGTCCTCCATCGCCAGCACCGACACCTGGAGGCGGTCCAGCACCTCGGCGAGGGCCCGGAAGAGCAGGTGCCGGGCGGCGCGGGCATCCTCCGGCGGATCCGGCACCCTGGGCAGTTCGTCCGCCCACTCGGGGAACAACGGCCGCAGCGCTCCGCCGAGCGCGCTCAGCCGCAGTCCGGCGACCTGGCCGGTCGCCTGGCGGATCGCGTCGACGATCGGGCCCAGCGTGCACGGCTCGCGAAAGGGCGGGCACGAGGCCACCAGGCTCCGCTTGTCGCGGGCCACCCGCGAACTCAGGAACTCTCGCAGCAGGCGGCTTTTGCCGACCCCGGCTTCTCCTTCGATGAGGACGATCGCCGGGCCTGCGGCCAGCGCCTGCTCGAACGCCGCGAGTTCCCAGTCGCGGCCGACCAGCGCGGGCATCGACATCAGGCGCGAGGCGCCGGCGCCAGGAGTCGCTGTAACAGCCACAGGCGGGAGCTCCCTACCGTGAGACCACGGCCCGCGAGATCCGCTCCCACCCGGCGATCGCCTTGACGAGACCACCGTTCCGGACACGGACTTCGGACCCGAGCGAACTACCGTCCGGCACAGCCGGAGCTAGATCATCATAGTCGTTATAGGCCACACGACACCAGGTTCGATCACCTCCGTGAAAGCGGTGAGCTCGGTGAGCCGCCCACGGGCCGGCTGTGGCGATTCGCGTGACGAAATCCCTGACGACCACCGACAGGATGTGCCGGTCCAGCGCGACGATCCCACGAAGATGAAGAGTTCGAGCGGGGAGGTGCCGGCTGCGCGTAGCGCCCGGTGCGGTCCCGCGCGGTCGATGATGGCGGGCGTCCCGACCTCCTGCTGCGCCTGGACCGCATCGGTGACCAGCAGCTGTGCCCGACACGATGAAGATCCTGGTACCCGGCGCTCCTTGCGGTAGCCACTTTTTTGTGGGTACTTGTCGGCCGCACCGAAGTGGCCTGAAGCTTGGTCGTGGGCGGTCGAAGGCCGTCAGATCCAGGATGAGATGGGCAGGTTGGCGGTGTATCAGGAGACCGGTTGGGGCTTGGCCAGCTGCTCCAGGCGGCGGTGGCCCCAGTCGGATAGAGACTCCAACGCTTCGGAGAGTTCGCGGCCGAACGGAGTGAGGGAGTACACGGTCTTCAGCGGTCGCACATCGTGCACCTCCCGGTGGACCAGTCCATCGACCTCCATCTCGCGGAGCGTCTGAGTCAGCACCTTCTCGGTGAGGCCCGGCAGTCGCCGGCGCAGCTCACCCGGGCGATGCGGACCGGAGTCCAGGAGCCAGAGCAACATCGTCTTCCACTTGCCGTCGATCACGGCGATCGCGGCGGTCACTCCGCAGACGTTCGGATCCTGAGCACGACTACGCGTCATCTTCATCCCCATTCATCACCGTTTGCTGTTTATTGAGGAGTTGAGGCATGACCTCGAACACTGAAGAGTCTGCCGTCACCGTACTCGGCCTGGGGCCGATGGGCCGGGCCCTGGCCGGTGCCTTCCTGGACGCCGGCCTGCGGACCACGGTCTGGAACCGGACGCCGGGCAAGGAACGGGAGTTGGTCGGACGGGGCGCGGTCGGCGCCCGATCGCCCGAGGAGGCGGTCGCCGCAAGCAGGTTGACCGTGCTCTGCGTGGTGAACTATGACGCGGTGGACGCCATCGTGCGGCGTGGCGCGGTCACCGACGCGCTCAAGGGGCGCACTGTCGCGAACCTGACCGCCGACACCCCCGACCGCGCCCGGGACACCGCGGCCTGGGCGGCCGAGCACGGCATCGGGTACCTGGACGGTGCGATCATGACACCGACCACGACCATCGGAACCCCGGACGCGGTGTTCCTCCACAGCGGTCCAGAGGAGCTTCACCAAAAGCACCGGCCGGTGCTGGACGCCCTGGGTGGCACCCACACCCACCTCGGTGCGGACATCGGCCAGGCGGCCGCGTACGACATCGCCTTGCTCGACATCTTCTGGACCGCGATGGCGGGTTACGCGCACGCGCTGGCCGTGGCGAGAGCCGAGGGGGTCACCGCGCGGGAGCTGGCGCCGTTCGCCACAGGCATCGCCACGATCCTTCCGGCGATCTTCGAGCAGTCTGCGGAGGAGGTCGACAGCGGGACGTTCTCCGGCGAGGACAACCCGATCACCTCGGCGGTGTCGTCCATGGCCCATATCGTCCACACCTCCGAGGCCCATGGCATCGACGCGGGCGTGATGCGTGCGGCTGAAGGCCTGGCGCGCCGCGCCATCGGACGGGGCCACGGCACCGACGGATTCCTCCGGATCACCGAGATCCTCAACCCTCGTTGATCACTGATATTCGATACCGCAGGACGAAAGTCAGAGGGCTGCCCGGGCCCGGCTCCGCGTATGTTCGACCGCATGGCCGACGACTGCTTCGCGCATCCACGGCTCGCCGCGATCTACGATCCGCTCGACCCTGACCGCGGCGATCTCGACGCGTACCTCCGGATCGCGGAAGAGTTCGAGACCCGCCGAGTGCTGGACATCGGCTGCGGCACAGGGGTGTTCGCGCTTCTCCTGGCCGACCGCGGGATCGAGGCCGTGGGCGTCGATCCCGCGCTGGCGTCCATCGACGTCGCTCGGGCCAAACCGGGCAGTGAGCAAGTGCACTGGATCTGCGGGGATGCGACAGACCTCCCGCCGCTGCGGGTCGACCTCGCGACGATGACGGCGAACGTCGCCCAGGCCATCGTTGATCCAGAGACGTGGCGGAAGACGCTACGGGGAGCGTACGAGGCACTTCGGCCTGGCGGGCATCTGGTCTTCGAGACCCGCGATCCGGCCGGACGCGCCTGGGAAGAATGGACCCGCGAGATCTCCTACAGCGTGACGGAGATTCCAGGCGTCGGATCCGTCGAGAGCTGGGTCCAGTTGATCGAGGTGAGTTGGCCTCTGGTGACGTTCCGCTGGACCTACGGGTTCGCCGCGGACGGCCAGGTACTGACGTCGGATTCGACCTTGCGATTCCGAGAGCGGGAGGAAGTCGAGCGGGACCTGGTCACGCACGGCTACGTGGTGGAGGACGTTCGCGATGCGCCCGACCGCCCAGGAAGAGAGTTCGTCTTCCTGGCACGACGTCCGTGATCTCAGTCAAGCTTCGATGGCACCGGACCACCACCGACTGAGAGGATGCCCCCCACACGATCTTCAGCGATGGCGGAGAGTTTTCGATGGACGAGGAGCGCGGCCGGAAGCTGGCCGGGATCAGGTCGAAGCTGGAGCTGCTCAAGCAGGTGGAGGCCGAGCACGGCTTCGGCGCCATCATCGAGGAGCCGAAGGAGCTGGAGCCCATCCCCGAGCTTCCCTCGGGGGTGACGGAGGTGTTCGGCCTGTTCCACCGGCTGAGCGGAGACTACTTCCGCTTCCAGCAGCCCCCAGAGATAGCGAGCCGCCAAGCCTGGGCCGACCGCCATGTCAATCCGCATTGCCCCCTGGGCAATCCACTCCATATCGGCTGCGAGCGCTACGGCGCTCCCGAGGACATCGAGTGCGGCAGCGGAATCTACCTCGACCTCCAGGGCGGGGACGTCTACTTCTGTGACGGGGACGACTACGTCTTCGCCTACAAGCACGTCGACGTCGAAGAGGTCGAGACCACGGAGCTGGCACTCGACATCGTCACGTTCTTCGACTTCCACGTCCTCGGCGAGGGCTATCCCCAGCTCATCGCGTCCGTCCTCGGGGGGCAGGCCGTCAACCGCCGCAAGCGGCGGGGCCGGCACCGGGACAGCTGGATGAGACTCCTGGAGAAGAGCGGCCTGGCGGCGGTTGAGGCTGCCTCCGGCAGAGTGCGCCGGCCGTCCAGGCGCTTGGCCAGGTCCGGCATGGACGGGTCAGGCTTGTAGCGTGCGGCCCCACTCGCGTGCTCGATCGAGTTCCCCGCCGCCCAGAGGGCCCGGGGTGCCCATGACGGTGAAATCCGTGCCACGTTCGGCCTGGATCTTGTGGCGCTTGAACGCCTTGACGATCGCCTTGCTCGCTGAACCGGCGAACAGACCACCGGTCGTGGTCGAGAAGGCGATGACCCGGCCGTCGACCGAGTCGATCCGGTCGATCCACTCGCGTACGCCAGAGGGCGGGGCGCTACCGCCCTTCTGCGCTGCCTGACTGCGCGAAGCGCTGCTGGGCAAGCCCATGTTGTGCGTGGGCGCACCGACAAGGACCAGGTCGGCGGACAGGGACGGCGGCGCGGAGTCGGCTGACACCACCTCGACCGCGGCACCGCCTGCGCGTAACCCTTCCATGATGGCCTCGGCCACCTGTGAGGTGTTACCGAAGCAGGACTCGACAACGACCACCACACGCATTGTTCCTCCAGCAGTTGCGAGCATCGAGGGCCGGATCATCCTGGGCGGCTTCGAAACCGCCCTCTTCTCTTCGAGAAGCGCTTGAGACACGATGTCTCATTTGCCATGCTAGCAGTGTGAACAGTCCCCGCCGCAAGCCCGCCGACCGGATCATCGACGCCGCCATCACCCGGGTCCGCGAGCGCGGCATCATGGTGAGTCTCGACGGCATCAGCCTGGAGGAGGCGATCGCCGCCTCGGGAGTCCCCCGGGCCACGGCCTACCGCCACTGGCCGAATCGGGCCGAATTCCTCCGCGAGGTGCTCGTGCGGGTCGTGCGCGACACCCGACTCGAACCGGAGGGCACCGAAGAGATCGACGCTCTCCGGGAGTTCATATCCGCGCACCAGGGCGAACTGGCAACGGAAGCCGGACGCCGGACACTGGTCGTCGAGGGCCTGCGCATCGCCTCGGAGGCTGACTTCCAGCGCTTCGCGACCTCGCGCGAATGGCGCGACTACCTCGCACTCCGCGCGACCTGCAGCGGCCTGCCCGACAGTGACCTGCGCGCGGTCGTCACGGCCGAACTGGCAGCGGCGGAGCGCTCCTTCACGACACAGCGCGCAGCCGTGTACAGCCGCCTTCCGAAGCTGTTCGGGTACCGGCTCACCACGCCGCCGGCCGACGGCGGCGGCTTCGAGTTGATGTCCCAAGCCATGGGAGCGCTCCTGACGGGGTTCGTGGTCCGCGCCTCCGTCAACGAGGAGAGCACGTCATTCCAGGCCCGGGCGTTCGGCTCTTCAATGGAGTCGCACTGGACGAGCACGACCTATGCCCTTGTCGCCGCCACGCTCTCCTACCTCGAGCCCGATCCCTCCGTCCACTGGACCGCGACCCGGATCGCCGCTTCGATCGCCCTCCTCGACGAACTCGCGACACTCATAGAGAAAGGCCATCTTCGAGGCATACCTGCTCGCACGAGATGAAGCGTCTCGGGCGCGGCGCACCGGGGCGGACGGCGTGCGGATCGCCGCGCCGGCGGCCGCGCAGCAGGTGGTCCCACCGAATCCCGCCCGACCCGGGATGTGCACCAGAATGCTGAAGCGGCGGATATCAGGTTTCCCGGTGGAGGGTATAGCGGATCTTGTGCGCGCCGCGCGCGCCGGATCTGTCGTAGAACCGGATGGCATCGGTGTTCCAAAAGGGAGTTTGCCATTGGATCTGTTTCACGCCGATTTGTCGCGCGATGCCACGCAAGTGTTCCAGCAATTCGGTTCCGAGACCGCGCCCACGGTAGTCATCGGTGAGGAACACGCAGTCCAGGTGGACGAATTCCGCTGCCTGCCACGTGGAAAATTCGAGCGTGTAGGAAAGGTAGCCCACGAGCTCGTCTGCCACGCATACGACCAGGCACCACAGCCGGGGGTGCGGCGCGAACAATGCCGGCCGCAGGCGGTCGGCAAGGTCGTGGGGCGGCGGCGGCGCGTGCTCGAACTCGGCGTGTGCCGCACACAGCAGAGCCAACTGCGCGAGGTCTTCCGGCTGGACCGGACGGATCGAGTATGCCTCGGTCGCGGCCGGGAGCCTGTCAGCAGCCACAGCTGATTGCGGATGCCGGTGCGGTCAGTGGATCCGCGGGCTGGACGAGCAGACCGGTCGCGGTTTGCACGGTAAAGCCCTCACGTACCCAGTATTCGTAGCCGCCGATCATTTCCTTCACCCGGTATCCGAGGCGGGCGAACGCGAGGGCCGCGCGGGTCGAGCCGTTGCAGCCTGGTCCCCAGCAATAGGTGACCACCATCGCGTCCGTCATGATCAGCCCGAGGGCGCCTTCGGCGATCTGGTCGGTGGGCAGGTGCACAGCGCCAGGGATGTGTCCTTGGTCCCAGGACTCCTCGCTCCGCGAATCGACCACGATCAGGTTGTCGACCGCGGCATGCAGGTCGGCGTGCACGTCACTGACATCGGTTTGGAAGGTGAGGCGGGCGGAGAAATGGGCGACCGCGTCGGCAGATGCGGCCGGGGCGGTGGAGAGAACAGCGCTCATGTGATCAATGGTGCTGGTGGCGGCCCACCGGAACCAGTGGCGTAAACGCCATCGTCCGATAGGATCTCGCCATGACCTCACTGTCGTTGCGCACACCTCTCGGTCCCCGGGTGTCCGTGCTGCTCTACGAGGGAATGTCCGCCTTCGAGATGGGCATCGTCACCGAGGTCTTCGGGTTGCCCCGCCCGGAATTCGATGTCGACTGGTACCAGTTGGCGATCTGTTCCGAGCGCCCCGGCCCGGTGCCGATCGTCGGCGGCGCCACCATCCACGCCAACGGTGGACTCGACGTCTTCGCCTCCGCCCAGACCGTCATCGTGCCAGGGGTCAGCGACGTCCACGCCGACTGCTCGCCGGATGTGATCGCCGCGCTGCGCCTGGCGCGGCAACGAGGCTCTCGAGTGGTCTCGATCTGCTCGGGCGCTTTCGCGCTGGCGGCGGCCGGCCTGCTCGACGGCCGCCGGGCCACCACACACTGGCAGTACGCCGGGCTGCTCGCACAACGCTTCCCCTTGGTCGAGGTCGATGCCGGCGTGCTCTACATCGACGGCGACGACGTGTTGACCAGCGCCGGCAGCGCCGCTGGTCTGGACCTGTGCATTCACCTGGTGCGCAAGGACTTCGGGCCCACCATCGCCAACGCGGTGGCCCGGCGCCTGGTCATCGCCCCGCATCGGGAGGGTGGCCAGGCCCAGTTCATCGAAGCGCCGGTGGTAGGCGACTCGGAGGACGACCGCGTCACGCAGAGCATGCAGTGGGCGCTGGCCCACCTCGCCGAGCCGATCACCGTCGCGTCGCTCGCGAGACATGCCCACATGTCCGCACGAACCTATCTGCGTCATTTCGCTCGGTCCACCGGCAGCAGCCCGATCCGGTGGCTGATCACCCAGCGGGTGCACGCCAGCCTGTCATTGCTGGAGAAAACCGACCTCCCGGTGGAGGCGATCGCGGCCACCGTCGGCTTCGAGAGCGTGGTGACCTATCGGCACCACTTCGGCCGGACGACGCACACCTCACCATCGGCGTACCGGCGCGCCTTCCGCCCGGTCACAGCCCCGGCGAACGCGTGACCTCGGCGGGCGCCGCCGGTCTCGCTCGCGCGCCCAGGATCAGCAAGGCGGCCACGATCGAGATCGCGACGCACGCCGCCCAGTGCCCAGCAGGGGTGACCGCGTAGAACAACCCGCCTGCTGCGGGCCCGGCGGTCTGGGCGATGCTCACGGCCATGCCCTCGGCACCCTGGTACCTGCCGCGCAGGTGCGCAGGTGCGAGCGTTCCAGGGTAGGTGGTAGCGACCGAGGTGTAGATCATCTCGCCGAATGTCCACACGACGACGGTGAGTACCAGCGTCAGTTCGGTGGTGGTCAGCCCGGTGCCGGCGACACCGATGCCGGTCAAGAGTATGCCGAAGGCGATGACGTGACGAGCGGATCGGCGTTCGATGAGCTTCGTCATGGGAAGTTCGAACAAGATACAGAGGATCGCGTTGAGCCCGAGCAGCAGACCGTAGAAGGAGTTGCTCAAGTGCGCGTCCTTGATGTGCAAAGGCAGTGTCGTGGTGGTCTGCACGTAGACGAACGTCGCAGCGATCATCGACAGCACATACAAGCGCAGCGCGGGATCGGCGAACACCGCGCGGTAGCCGGCCTTGGTCGTCGGAGCATCCGCCATGGGTGCTACCGGTTCGGGCTTGATCTCGGGCAGCATGACCAGCACCAGCACACCGAACAGCACGCAAGCGATCGCGTCTCCTGCGAACAAGTACCAGTAGGACAGTGCGCTGAGAACGCCGCCGATCGCGGGGCCGATCGCCATGCCGAGGTTGATCGCCAGTCTCAGCAAGGCGAACGCGGTCAGGCGCTGCGCGGCCGGGACAGCATCGACCAGGACAGCTCCGGCCGCCGGCCGGTAGAGCTGAGCGAAGAAGCCGACCAGCACCGCCAGCGCGATCGTCAGGTGGACATTCGAGCTCGCCGGCAACAGAACAGTGAACAGAGCCGCGCCGAACATCGACACGGCCATGGCGCTCCGTCGACCGAACCGGTCGGCGATCGAGCCACCCACAACATTGCCGACGAAACCGCCCAGACCCGTTGCGCCAAGGGCCACACCGGCAAGGAACGCCGAGTGGCCCTCACTGGTGAGATACAGAACCAGGAACACGTTCAGAAAGTTGCCGAGCTTGTTGATGAACATGCCGATGCAGATCACCCATGCCGCGCGCGGCAGCATGGCCATCCTGCGCAGCAACGGCAGGGTGTCAGAGTTCGCCGTCATCGTGGCGTGTCGTCATTGGGAGAGGTCATGGCGGTCCGCGCCGTGTTGAGGGCGGCCACCACCAATTCGATGTCCCGGGCGGTCGTGCGATGGCTGGTCACGCAGAGCCGCACGGCGGCGCGGCCGTCGAGAAGTACCGGACTGACCCAAGCCAGCCCGCTTCGCACGACATGGTCGGCTACCGCGGTGTGCCACGCCCTGCTGGCTTCCTGTCCCGAGGCATCCGCTTCGCGGTCCACGACACAGACCACGGGTAGCGGGGTGTCGTTGATCCGATGCCAGCCGTTCTCGTCGAGTCGCCGCGCAAGCAGAACTCCCAGTGCGACATCGCGTTCCAGTTGCTCGGCGAACGCCGGTTGCCCCGCGGCGGCCAGGGCCAGGAAGACCTTCAAGCCGATGTGTCGGCGAGACCATTGCACGCTCGTGGTGTACGGGTCGGCAACTCCTTCCGCGCCGGCGGGCATGTACGCGGTGGCCACCCGGAAGCTGGCCACCAAGGCTTCCACGTGAGGGGTGAGGAACATGCCGGCCCCCATCGGCGCGGACAACCATTTGTGCGCGTCAACAGTGACACTGTCAGCGGCATGCACCCCGGCCAGTAGCGGGCGCAGCCGATCCGACAGCGCGATCGCACCGCCCCACGCCGCGTCCACATGGAAATGCAAGCCCCGCTCCGATGCCAAGTCGGCCAGTTCCGCCAGCGGATCCAGCGCGCCACCGCCCGTCGTGCCGGCCGTACCGACCACGAGGAAGGGCACCTTGCCCGCAGCCAGATCCGTGTCGTGTAACCGGCAGAACTGGTCGAGGTCCATCCGATGCGACGCATCGACCGGGACCAACCGGACCGCTTGCCGTCCGAGACCGGCCAGGTGCGCGATCTTCAGCCACGCCAGGTGGCTTTCCGCCGAGGCATAGAACACCGGTCGGCCAGGTAGCCCGACGAGGCCAGTGTCCGGATAGGACGTGAAGCGGCGGGTCAACGCGACGATCACCGCGGTCAGGTTCGCCTCCGCGCCACCTACGGTGAAGCTTCCCTCCGCGGTCACCGGCATCCCGAGCCGGGCACCAAGGAAGCGCAACACGTGCCGCTCCATCTCCACGGCGGCCGGAGCGTGGCTGTGCGCCGCGAGTTGCGGGTTGACGCCGGCGGCGAGGAGTTCACCGGCCACTCCCCACCAAGTGGGGGTTGGGTTGAACAGGCCGAAGTAGCGCGGATGCGTGGTGTGCACCGTCCAGTTCCGCAGCCCGGCCATCACCTCGGACAGCACTTCGGCAGCCGGCCGCGCAGTTCGGAAGTCGTACCCGGCCAACCAGTCGCGGATATGTCCATCGGCGGGCTCTCGCGGAGCCACCGGCCCGTCAACGACCTTCTCGGCGTGCTCGACAAGCAGACTGGACGCCGCGGCGAGCAGCCGGGCCCCCTCCTCGGCACCCACATCCAATGGGCCACGCCGATCCAACCTGGACAAGGCGGATCCATCCGCCTGAAACGCGACGTCGGGCATAGGGCATCTCATTCATCGTTCGACGGTCAACCGCGGGACGGAGCCAGCATCGACGCGTGGGTGACGCCCAGCCAGTGGCGGTAACGCCAAGATGCGCTAACTTTGCGCCACTCTCCATCTCCATCGTGATCACGGCCGACGACGCCCGTGATCACGGTGACAGCCAGAACGACAGCAGCCCCGTCCGAACCTGATCACTTATCGCTTATGGTACTTGGGATATCATGTCTCAAGCGGGCAAGGGCGTGAACCTGTGAAGATGTCGGCGGCCAACCCGGCAACACGCGGCCACACCGGCCACCCGGTGCAATTCTTGGTCCTCGTCACCGTGTTGTCGGTGCCGTTCTACGTTCTGGGGGCGGTGTCGCCCACCATCCGCATCGGCGCCATCGTTCTGCCCGCGAGCGCGACCATGTTCGTGCTGCCGGTGCTGGCCGCCGTGGTCCTGGCCTACCGCGACGGCGGCCGGGCCGCCGTCATGGCCCTGCTGGCTCGCGTCATCGATCGGCCCGCGGCACGGGCCCGCTGGTATGTCACTGCGGTGTTGCTGCCCGTCGTTGTCGGCGCTCTCGCGTGGACCTTCGGTTGGCTCGCCGGCGAAGTCGGCTCCGTGCTTCCGACACCGCCGGCGGTCTTGCCGTTACTGTTCGCCGCGGCGGTGGCGGGCGCCGCGTGCGAAGAGCTGGGCTGGACCGGCTACGCCACCGACCCGCTACAACGCCGTTTCGGCACGGTTCGGGCCGGACTGCTCCTCGGGACCTTCTGGGGCGTGTGGCATCTGATCCCCCTCCTGCAGGCCGGTCATGGCCCGGCCTGGCTCAGCGGCTGGTTCCTGGGCACGGTCGCGGCCCGACTGATCCTCGTCGGCTTGCGCAATGCCACTGGAGGGGTGTCGGCGGCGATCCTCATGCATGCCATGATCAACGTCACCGCCGCCTACATTCCGGACTACGACGAAGCCATTGCCCCAGTCTTGTCCGCCGTGCTCACTGTCGGAGCCGCTGTGGGCATCATACGGCTCAGATCATGTCGAGCCGCCGCTGGTCCGGCGTCACCCCTGAGCAGGGAACATCTCAGCCCGCAGTGACGGAGACGGGCGGCGTACGGCGTGGCGGATCGCCGCGGCACCATCAAGATGGCCGTCCCGCACCAGCGGGTGATCCCGGAAGCGAGCCGAGCTGCGTCCCGGCGGCGTACAGGTCCAGGGAGGCGTGCAGCAGTTCCCTGCGCAGCGCCCGCTCTCCGAACAAGCCGACGCCGCTCACGCGAAAGCGCTGAAGGTCGTCCTCACCCGCTGATCGGGAAACGCACGAGCCTCAGCCCGACGAGCACGAGCCACAGGGCGAACATCGCCTGGATGATCGAGGTCAGCAGTGGGCCGACGAGCCACGGGAAGGAACCGGCGAGCTGAGCCGCCCCCACGATGACTCCGAGGACGGCGACCGCACGGCCGAAAGCCCCTTGTCTCATCGAGAGGCCGAGCATGACAAGCGCGGCGCCCAGGAGCAGGGCGACCTCGTGCATGCCGCCGTAGTAGAGGGAAACGACCAGCGCGACGGTGGCCGGTTCGTCAAGGTCAATGCCGTAAACGGGGTACACGAGCCGTCCGTGAATGAAGACCAGCGCCAGGACGATCGCCACGGCCAGCGCGAGGATGCCGCAGCCGAACCCGACCCACGACCGGCCAGACCCGTCCATGCTGCGGTAGAGCGCGAAGATCACGGGGATGAGCAGGACCACCGCGAAGAAGAGCACCTCGTTCGTCAGCGACAACGGCAGTTGATGCGAAGCTATCCAGGATGGTAGCTGCGTGCTCTCGGACGGCGGGTCTCCCACGAGAAGGTCCAGGACCGACTTGAGAAGGAAGAGGACGCCGCTCGCCACGGACGAGATCCCTCCCAGCTTGAACCGGGGACCAAGGGCCTGCGCTCGCGGCGCGGAGGCGTCCATCGCGGTTCCTCGATTCATGCCGCGGTGAGATCGCGGCGGGTGACGGCCACCAGGCCCGCCAGAATGGCGACGCCTGAGACGGCGAGCAGGACGCCGAGCGCGCGAACGTCAGTGCCGGAGGCTGCGAAATCAGGCATATTCCGGAAGATACCAAGATCCCGGACAGCGCGGGGAATACCGAGCAACTGGCCCAGCAGCGTGAACACTCCGCTGACGGCCAGCGGCATCCCGGGTCCCATTGTTCTGGCCTGGGTAGACGCGCGGATCGACTGCACGGAGCGGAACGATCTGCAGAGTAAGTTTTCGCAGGCCAACTGGGTCGCGGTGGACACGCGCGAGTAGACGATCCGCACCAGGAGCTCCTCGACTAAGGGACGGAACCCCCTCTACCTGTCGGAAAGTCCTGTCGTCGATCTGTCTCGCGCTGCTCCAGGTGCTGGAGACCAAAGACCCGTGGCTGTTCGTGGCCGTGGCCGTGGCGTGCCTGAGGCTCACCGCGCTGCTCCTGAGCACCCGTTCGGCGCGGGTCGCGCTCCGGGCGCTGCGTAACCGCTTCACCCTGCGATAGCGGACCGTCGATAATCGGGCCTCGCCGGTGAGGAGCCTCTCCCACAGCTTTTCGACCTCACCGTACGGGCCTGGATGGCTCTCCTTGACAGTTGAACCGGAGGCGAGCCGATCTGCCCTGCGCACCCACGCCAGCCCGCCGGCCGCGCAGAACTCGTAGACGCGCGCCCTGCACTCGCAGGTGTGCCGCAGGACCCGGACCCGGTCGAAGCGCGGCACCGGGTCACACCACTCGACTTGTTCGGCATCGGCGCGGCGGACGCCCAGGTGAGGGCCGTGGAAGTCGGGCAGCCCGGTCATGATGTCGCACCCGCGCCGAGGGCTTCCAGTGTGGACACCTCGGCCCACACCAGGTTCCACCTCAGGGGAGCGTTCCGGGTCCCCCACCTGATCGAACTCTGCTGGACCACCCACAGCCCACGCCCGCCGCACTCGTCGTCGTCCGACCGGCGCGGATGGGGACTCGCCTTCGCGCCCTCGTCGATCACCTCAATCCTGGCCACCGCGTCAGCGACCTCCGAGACCCGCACCATGACCAGGCCACCTGGCCGGCCCGAACCGGTGTGCAGCACGGCGTTCCCCACCAGCTCACTGGTGACGAGCCGGGCACCGTCCATATCGCGATGCCCCGCGGCCATGAGGGCATCCGAGACCCAACGCCGGGCCAGCGGCACCCAGGCCGCCACACCCGGAAACGTCAGCTCGACCAGAACCTGATCACTCACTGCGCCACCTCCCACACCCGCTCGTACGCGCACTCGTCAAGGGCGTCCACCCGCCGATCCCGCCCCCGCCCCCACGTGAACACCCACCGCTCGCCACGCAGCGAAGCCCGTACAACCAACGGCCCCGACACTCGCTGAACCGAGACGCACGGCTCATCACGCCGCGGCAACTGCACCGAAACAGCCAGACCGCGCCTCCTCAAGGCCCACGCAAGCTGGGACAAATAGAGAAACTGCACCTGTTCGGGAGTCGGCGGCGTCGGACCCGTCCCCGTCGCGTCGTTCTGCTTCCGCGTACGTCGCATCGCTGGAACCGCCTTTCGGTGCCGGAACAGCAGACTCCGGGCGATCAGGGAGAGCCACTTGTACGCCCGTGAGGGTCTCGCGCCTGCTTCTCTACGCAAGCATGTGGCTACGTTAAGTTATCTGTCAATGCACAGTGCACGCTAGGCATGACTTTGCGTAATGGCCATCTACATCACTCAGTGAACTGCCATAGTTACTTCATGCAATCGAGTTACAGTCCAACTGTGAGACTGCGTCGTCTCGCTCGTGAGCTACGCACCATGCGCGAGGAGAAGGGACTGACTCCCGAAACTGCCGCCGCTCAGCTCGGATGGCACCGCAGCAAGATCAGCCGAATCGAAACGGGCCGCACCAAAGCAAGCCTCTCGGATGTCGCCGCAGTCTGCGATCTGTACGGGGCCAGGTCGGACGTTCGCGCCATACTGCTTCAGTTGGCGAAGGAGGTTCGCAAGCGGGGTTGGTGGACGGCGTACGCCGACGTGTTCACCGGCTCCTACGTGGGCTTGGAGGACGAAGCATCGCGGATTTGCCAGTGGCAGGTGCAACTCGTTCCGGGGCTCTTGCAGACCGAGGACTATGCGCGCGTAGTGATCAGCACCGGAAGACCTGGACCGCATGATCCCGAGGACATCCAGCGCCGCGTGATGGCACGCATGGCACGGCGGACACTGCTCAGCCGTCCAGGCGCGCCAGAGCTGCATGCCGTGATGGACGAGAGTGTTCTACATCGCCCCATCGCCGGTCGCGAGATGATGCGAGATCAGCTGGACGCCATCCTGGTCGCCGCTCGTCGGCCCAACATAACCATCCGCGTCCTCCCCTACAGCGTCGGCGCGCACGCGGGGCTCGAAGGGGCGTTCACAGTCCTGTCCTTCGCCGAAGCTGTGGACCCAGATGTTGCCTATGTCGAAGGCACGGCCGGTGACATATATGTGGAGAGCTCGGAGCAGGTAGATCGCTATAAAATCGCATTTGGGCGCATATGGGATGTTGCTCTGTCACCAGAGGAATCCCGGAAGCGCATCATCGACGTCAAGGAGCAGCTGACTCATGACTGACCTGTCCAACGCCGCGTGGCGTAAAAGCAGCCTGAGTGGAAGCGGGAACGACTGCGTCGAAGTGGCTGACAACCTTCCCGACATCGTGGCCGTACGCGACAGCAAGGACCCTCACGGGCCGACGTTGGTCTTCAATCCGAGCGAGTGGAAAGCATTCGTGGCCGGAGTCAAGGGCGGCGAGTTCGACCTGGCCTGACTACCCGGTTCACCGCGTCCCCTTACGGCTCGCCGATCTGATCGGCGAGCCGCCTGCTTGGCGAGGAATTACGACCCGGAAGTCTTCGTTCGAGACTGTTGCAGCGCCTCAGCGATCGCGGCGAACTCGCTCTCGCGGCGAAGCGGGTTCTGCTTGAGCGTGAAGTGCTGGCCGATGCGGAAGTCGTAGACCCAGAGCGTCTCCGTCCACGGCCTACCGGGCCGAGCTTCCTTCTTGTCGAAGAACAGCACGTTGGCCTTGACACCGCCTGCGTAGAAGATGCCAGTAGGCAGGCGCAGCAACGTGTGCACGTCGAACTGCTTGAGCAAGCGGCGACGTACGGTTTCGCCAGCCCCACCCTCGAACAGGACGTTGTCAGGGAGGACGACCGCGGCTCTGCCGTGGAAGTCGGGCAGCCCGGTCATGGGGTCGCGCCCGCGCTGAGGGCTTCCAGCGTGGACATCTCGGCCCACACCAGGTTCCACCTCAGGGGCGCGTTCCGGGTCCCCCAGCTGATCGAGCTCTGCTGGACCACCCACAGCCCACGCCCGCCGCACTCGTCGTCGTCCGACCGGCGCGGATGGGGACTCGCCTTCGCGCCCTCGTCGATCACCTCGATCCTGGCCACCGCGTCAGCGACCTCCGAGACCCGCACCATGATCAGGCCACCTGGCCGGCCCGAACCGGTGTGCAGCACGGCGTTCCCCACCAGCTCGCTGGTGACGAGGCGGGCACCGTCCATGTCGCGATGCCCCGCGGCCACCAGGGCATCCGCCACCCAACGCCGGGCCAGCGGCACCCAGGCCGCCACACCCGGAAACGTCAGCTCGACCAGGACTTGATCGCTCATTGCGCCACCTCCCACACCCGCTCGTACGCGCACTCGTCGAGGGCGTCCACCCGCCGGTCCCTCCCGCGCCCTCACGTGAACACCCACCGCTCGCCACGCAGCGAAGCCCGTACGAGCAACGGCCCCGACGCCCGCTGGACCGAGACGCACGGCTCATCACGCCGCGGCAACTGCACCGAAACAGCCAGACCGCGCCTCTTCAGAGCCCAGGCGAGTTGAGACAAGTAGAGAAACTGCACCTGTTCGGGAGTCGGCGAGGTCGGCCCCTGTTGCCGGTCGCCTTGCCGTCGCGTGCGTCGCATCGATCCAGCCACCCTTCACGTGCGGAGACGATCAGCAGGCCAGGAGGCTGCACAAACGCACACTGCACGTGGTGCGGATCAAAATCCGTCTGCACCCTTCGCAGCACGCTGAGCTGGCCAGAGAAAGCTATGCCGGTTCAAGCATTACCCCTCACAGAGTGTGCTTTGATGACTACTCTTAGTGCAAGCAAGTTCACAGAATGCACCTGGTTCAGTTCTGCATCCAAGATCCATCAGCATCCCCGCACCGGAGGCGACATGACAGCTCAGCGCAGCCCCTCAGCACGCCAGCGCCGCCTGGCCGCCATCTTGCGCAGCCTGCGCAAAGAGAAGGGCATGTCCCGCGACGCGGTCGCCGAGCGGCTGGGATGTTCGGCACCGACCATCACCCGCATCGAGGCGGCTCTGGTCGGCGCCCGCATCTCCGACGTGACCATGCTGCTGGAGATCTACGAGGTGCCGGCCCACACCAGGGAAATCCTGCTCCAACTGGCCCGCGACGCACGGAAACGCGGCTGGTGGGACAAGATGTCCGACACGATCCCCGAGTACTTCCAGAGCTACGTGGGTCTCGAAGAGGACGCCTCGTCCATCTGCGGCTACGAGACCGAGTACGTGCCTGGCCTCTTTCAGACGGAGGAGTACGCCCGAGCCGTCATGGGCGCGGAGCCGACTCTCGCTCCGGATGAGGAACTCACCCAGAGCCTCTCGATTCGCATGAAGCGCCAAGAGCTGCTGACGTCAGCAACGCCACCCGAGATGTGGATGGTTCTGAACGAAGCGGTCATTCGACGCGAAGTGGGAGGAAAAGACGTCATGCAGCGTCAATTGCGCCACCTTCTTCACCTGTCGCAACAGAACCCCATCAACATCCAAGTCCTCGTCTTCGACAGCGGTGCCCATCCGGCCATGAACGGCGGGTTCAGCATCCTGAAGTTCCCCAAGCCGTCCGATCCAGATGTCGTGTACGTCGAGTATTGGAGGGGAAGTATCTACCTGGAAGCCCCTAATGACGTAAATGCCTACAATCGGCTATTCGATCACCTACGGGCACGAGCACTGGGACCTGATGCGACCCGAAGCCTGATCGAACAGGCAGCAGGAGGTACATCGTGAACAGCGGGCAAGATGAGAACCGCGAGCGGATCGATCATGTGGCATGGCGGAAGTCCAGCCTCTCCAACGGAACGGGTGGAAATTGTGTCGAGGTGGCCCTGCTGGACGGCGACCTCGACGCTTGGGCAGCGGGAGCCGCTCACAAGGCCGATGATGGGCCGTTGATCGCTCTACGTGATTCCAAAGACCCCGATGGCCCCAGGCTCTACTTCACTCGTAGTGAGTTCGCGGCTTTTCGACACGGGCTTGTCGCAGGAGAGTTCGACGACCTCGTATAAGGATGAATGATCAGATCTGCAGGTCAGCGCATAGATTGAGATCGACGCCTTTCCGACAGACGACCGGGAACGGTCTCAGTCCTGCTCGACCGCTGTACCGATCTGCGATAGAGGTGGCATAGGACCGGCGGCGGGATGGAAAGGCTGCACGAGGTCGAAAAGCAGATCGAGGTCCGGCGGTTCGGTGCCTGGCGGGACCGTCCAGCCCCACTCGCGCTCGGCGACGATCCACACGTCCTGCAGACTTGGATAGAGACTGGAAAGACCGAGCTCGGCTGGAGAAGCGGGCAGCTTCGCCGCAAGTCGTGGTTCCGGTTCCAGTACACGTCCATCGTGAACACGTTGTAGCCACCTGGGCGTTTCCCAGCTCCAGGCAGCGACCCGAGTACGGTTACGCTGCCCGCTCTTGGCGTAGTCGTCGGGGCCTTACCACGACCGTCAGCTTCTCAGCCCTGAAGGGCTGAGCTTGCAGCTCCTCGCCGTCGGTGGCTTCGACGGTCTGGTCCGCGTCAGGCAGCGTGACTTACTGCCCAGCTCGTAACACCGCGCGCGGCGATGTTACGAGCTGCGTTGACGTCAACGTGCTCAGCGAAGCCGCACGACGTACAGGCGAAGCGTGCCTGGCCGGGCCGGTTTTCTTGTCCACATGCCCGCAAGCCGAGCAGGCTTGCGAGGTGCAGGCCGGGTCCCACGGGGTTGCTGGGACGGTTCGCGCCTCCGAGTGCCGGCCCTGCTACCCGTTGCAGTAGACGCCGCTGGGTGCCTTGGCCTTCTGGCTGGTCTGGACGACTCCGCCGACGGTGACCTTCAGGCGTAGCTTCGCGCCTCTGACGCCTTCACCGACCGCCACGATGGCGCAGGTGCCGCGCTTGACCTTGAAGGTCTTGCTGTAGGGCAGACGGACCGTGACGACCTTGGTCGCGCGCTCCACCTTCGCGCCGTTGTCCAGATCTTTGACCTTGACCACGGCTTGGCCGGTGAAGATCTTGCCCACTTTGGGCCCCGACAGGCGCGTGAGGGAGAAGACAGCCTTTTTTTCCGCCTGGTGGGTGGCGGCGCTCGCCGGCACCGCCGTGACCATCACGGCTGCGGCCAGCAACATGGGGATGAGTTTCATGTGGGGAAATCTAGGGCTACCAGGTTGCGTGAGCCGTATAACACGCCGTATATGGCTCTTTATCAGGCTTTCTTCCCCGAAGTGGACATGGGCTTTCGTATCCTCAGCCCACTACGTAGATGCACGAGGCCAGCGAAAAGATGAGGGAATACGGCCGGTGGCCCCCTCGCCGCTCATTCCAGCGCGGGCGCGGCGACCCTGTGTCTAGGTACACCCCGGTGTGCAGTTGAGCGCATTCCGGGCGTGGTATCTCGTCCGTAGCGTTCGAAGTCCACGTTCCCTCCCGTCGATCAGGGGCGCCCCAGCGCACGGGAGGTGACGAAGGAGGAGGGACGCATGACACGTTTCGGCAGCCGCTCTTCGCAGGGGTCGCGTCTTCGGAGGGATGAGCCTTGAGCGCGCCGATCCAGGCGCCTTCGCCGGTCGGCCCGCCGGGCACCGCCACGCGGGCGCTCGCCCCGGACCTCGCTCGGGGCGGGATGCTGCTGGCCATCGCGTTCGCGCACGCGCCGCTGTTCGTGGTCGCCGTCGACCGGGGCCCGGCCTGGGCCAACGAGGTCGCCGGTTTCTTCCACCTGCTCTTCGTCAACAACCATGCGCGGCCGATGTTCGCCTTCCTGTTCGGCTACGCGCTGGTGCAGTTGCTGCACCGGCAGACGCAGCGGGGCGGCGACTGGCCGGCCGTCCGCAAGCTGCTGCGCCGACGGGGATGGTGGCTGGTGGTGATCGGCTTCGCGCACGTGGCGGTGCTGGTCCCCATCGATGTTCTCGCCGTGTACGGGCTCAGCGCCGTCCTGCTCGTCGGTCTGCTGCGGGCCAAGGACTCGACGCTGCTGTGGACGGCGGGGCTGACTCTGGTGCCCGCCACCCTGCTGGTGGGGTCGGGGATGTGGTACCCGCTGTCGCAGGGCATCTCGACGTACGCCGCGGGCGGCATCGCCGCTGGGACGAGCGGTCTGTGGGAGATGTTCGTCGGCCGGGTGGCGTTCTGGCCCTTCAGCCTGGTCGCGGGCGTCATCATGGTCGTTCCGGGGGTGATCTTCGGCATGTGGGCGGCGCGGCGGCGCGTCCTGGACGAGCCCGAGCGGCATCGGACGTTCCTGGTGCGCGCCACGGCGATCACCATGGTCGTGTCGCTCGCCGGCGCCCTTCCCGCCGGACTCATCCAGGCAGGAGTGTGGGCCGAGCCGTCGCAGGCCGCGCTGTGGATGGCGGCCCTCGCCCAGCCGCTCACCGGATACCTCGGCGGCATCGGGATGGCCGGGGCCATCGGGTTGATCGCCCTCGTGGCCGCGCGGCGGCGCGGTCGCCTGACCGTCGCCGTCGAAGCGCTCGGTCAGCGCTCGATGAGCCTTTATCTGTTCCAGTCGGTCGTGTTCGTCGTGGTCTTCGGCCCGTACGGATTCGGGCTGCAGGACGATCTCGGACTCGCGGGCGCCACGGGGGTGGCAGCGGCGACCTGGCTGTCGTCACTGGTGATCGCCGATCTGATGCGGCGCGCCGGTCACCGGGGCCCGGCGGAGATCCTGCTGCGCCGCCTCGCCTACCGCCACTTTCCTTCCGGCGGAACATGATGATCAAGTGCCGGAAAACCCACAGCATACCGGGCTGTTCCCCTTATAAGGTGCGCTCGTGGACAATCTGGAGAGCCTCGTCATCGCCCGCCGGTTACGCGTTCCCATCGGCGGCGCCCCTGCCGGCTCCACGCCGGGTTGGGGAGAGGTGGCCGCTCGCCAACTCGACGCGGCGCTGTTGAGCGTCGGGTTCACCTGCTCACAGGCTTTGCTCGAACGCCTGTCGCGGCTACACGGCGAGACCGTGGTGGATCTCGGCATCCGGATCCTGGCCGCCGTCCGCGCTCTGGTCGGCGACCATGTCGAGCACAACGCCTACTTCATCGACTTTCCCAAGAACGTCCCCGACACCATGGAATTCTGGGCGGGGCTGGTGCGTGAGACCCTGCTCGACCCCGTCACAGCCGACCGTGTCCAGCCTGCGACGCTCAATCTGCTGACGCTGCCGGGCTATGGCCGTTATCAGCACACCTTCGCCGACCTGCTGGCCGCGCACGCCGAGTTGGTTCCGCTGGCCGGAGACCAGGTGAGCGTGCTGGCGCTGGGTGGGAGCCTGGAGTCGGAGACACGTGAGCTCTACTTCTCGCTGGCGGGCTCAGAAGTGCCGCTGGCTGAGGAGGATCTGGCCGCCTTGCGCATCCTGGCATCGTTCTGCGCCGATGAACCGGAGCGCATCCCGGTACGCGAGAACCGCGCTGTCGTCAATGAAGTACGGCTGGCCGCCGGCCGGCCGCTGCTCGTGGACACGGTGACCGACGTGTTGCGGCTGGCCTGTGGCCTGTCCGGCGGCGACGTCACGCTGGCCACGCCGTCCAGGTTCCGCTCGTTCCGCCGTCCCGAGCGCCGCGCCCTCCTCCAGGCTCTGGACGAGGTCGCCACCCCGGCCAAGCTCGGCGACGTTCCGCGCCACCGGGAGCGGTGGAAGCGCCTCGGCGAGCGACTGCATCCCCACGAGTACCCGAGCTTCCCGCGTGCCGCCGAGGTTTTCGAGGTGGCAAGAGGCGCGCGCGCGACTGCCGGTTTCGACAGCCGTGTCGAGGCCGCTCTCGCCTCGGGCCGTACGGCCGATGCGGTCGCGCTGCTGGAGAACGCGCCGGGCGCCCTGCTGCGACGCCTCGACCACCTGCTGCGGACCGGGACGTCCGTGCCGGTGGTGCTGGACGCCGCGGAGAAAGCCGCGGCGAGAGCCTCCGGTCGTGTCCTGCTGTCGCTGCGCGAGCACCTGCAGAACCGGCTTGCCCCCGTCGCCGGCCGCGTCTTCACCAACCGGTACGGCCGGGCATGGGCGAGCCCCGACTCCCGCCCCCCGCTTGGCGCGGAGACTCTGTCGCTGACGATGGCCATCCTGGACGAGGAGATCACCCGCCGCCTGCCCGATCCCGGCAAGCTGATCGTCGATCCTGACATGCTCGACGTCGCCCTGCCTCTGTCGGGCAAGGCCGTCGTGCCTGGGCTCGGCATGCTGCCCCGGGGGTCGCTGTCACCTGTGAACGGCGAGTTGCTGCGGTTCGTGGTCTACTGGCGTCAGGCTGAACGGAGCACCGACTACGACCTGTCCGCGCTCATGCTGGACGCTTCCTACGGCGACCCTGAGCAGATCTCGTGGACGAACTACGGCAACGACTTCGCCGAATACTCCGGCGATCTCACCGACGCCACCAACGGCGCGTCGGAGTTCATCAACATCCGGCTCGCGGACGCCACCCGGCCGATCATCATCCCGCAAGTCAACATCTACGCCGGGGAGTCATTCAACGAGGCCGCCGAAGCGTTCTTCGGCTACATGACCAGGGACACCGAGCAGAAGGGCCGGCCGTTCGAGCCGCGCACGGTGCGCATGAAGTCCGACCTGCGCGGATCTGGCCGGATCGCTCTGCCGCTGGTCTTCCTGCGCGGCGACGACGGCACCTGGCGGGCGAAATGGCTGCATCTCTACTTGAAGGGGTATCCATCCTTCAACCGGGTCGAAGGTAACCACGTCACCGCTTCCCTGCTGGTGCGCTCGATCGTCGAACGCGACCACCTGCGCGTCGGCTACCTGGCGGACCTGCTCCGCGCGAAGGGCTCGTCGGCTGAGCACACCACCTACATCGGGCTGCAGCCGGCCACCGACCTGCCGCCGGGATCACGGATCTACACGCCCGGAACACTGCACGAGCTGATCCCCGCCTGATACGCTGAAGATCACGAGGCCATGGGAGGGCTTCCTTCTCCCTCTTTGGAAAAGATACTAGCCTTCCCGCTTTCCTCGTTCTCTGGTCGTGAGGCCATTCGGGAGCTTCCTTCTCACCTGGTTCGAATCCAGGGAGGCTCCCATGGGGCCTACTGGCCTATCCAGCTCCCGAGCCTTCCTCACTACCAAGGCGACCCACGAAGTCGGCCCTCGGTGACCGTTGGACGATACCTCCTTGGACCGGCCGTCTTGGGTGCGTCGCTGCATGTAGGCGCGGGTGCGGGGTCCCAGCGCAGGCGGCAGAGGACAACCCGGTAGAGGGCGGCGTTGGCCTGGCGGTCACCGCCGCGGTTGAGACGGTGGCCGTTGGTTCTGCCGGAGGAGGCCGGGATGGGGGCGACGCCGCAGAGCATGGCGAAGGCGGCCTCGGAGCGGAGCCGGTCGTGGTTCTCGCCGGCGGTGATCAGCAGCTGGGCGGCCACCTCGGTGCCGACCCCGAAAGCGGCGGCCAGGCGGGGGTTGATGGCCTCCACCAAGGGCTGCAGCAGCTCGTTCAGGTCGGCGATTTCGGCGGACAGGTGCTGATGGCGGCGGGCCAGGGAGCGCAGCGCGAGCCGGGTGGCGGTGGCGGGTGTGGCGGCGTCGTCGCGGTCGCAACGTAGGTCGGCACAGGCGGCGATCAGTTTCGGAGCGGTCAGCCCACGCAGGCGTTCACGCAGGTCATCGGGGGCGGTAACGAGCAGCGCCTTGATCTGGCGCTGCACATCGGCGCGCTGATCGACCGCCGAGCGGCGGGCCAGGCGCAGGTTGCGCAGCGCCTCGATACGGCCATCACGCTGCTTGGGGACGCCGGTCCGGTGGCCGGCCAAGGCCGTCTTAGCGGCGGCGATGGCGTCGATCGGGTCGGACTTGCCCTGGAAGCGGCGGGTCTTGCGGTCGGGGCCGATCCACCTCTGCCACGCAGACGTCCCGCTCGCGCAGCAGCCGGGCCAGGCCCGCACCGTACGCGCCGGTGCCCTCCACGCCGACCCGCACCAACTGCCCGAAACCCCGCATCCACGCCAGCAGCGCGACATATCCGGCTGCGGTGGCCGGGAACCGCTCGCTGCCCAGCACCCGCCCGACCATGTCGATGACGGCTGCGGTGTGCGTGTCTCGGTGAGTGTCGACGCCACCGGCGATCTCCATGATCTCCAGCCGGTGCGGTGCAATGGAGGGCATCGTCGTCCTGTTCGTCGTGACCGGGCAGGGCGGCACGCACCAGCCCGGCGACGGACAAGACAGTGATGGGGCCTCTGGCCAGGCTCCTATGAAGTCACCACGCCACGTCCAGTGAGTGCACAAGAGCGTCTCCCGCCGAGGCCGACAGATCCCGTTCAGGACTCAAGGTCAGTCAGAGGCTGGGTCAACCCCCGGCCGGAGGCGCTCTCCTACATCATCACTGTCAGAGGCCGCCACCCTGGAGGTCCGGACCTCGTGCTGCGGGTGGGGTGCCGTTGGCTGTGCCGTACAGGATGAACAGTCAGCCCCAGCAGCTATTGAAACGGCCTTGCGATGTCCGCGCTCAGACCTCCACCGACGATCGCGGAGTTTCCCTGACAGCAAAGGCTACGGAGGACAAAAGATCGCCGTTCGTTCTGACTTCCCAGACGTAACGTCGGCCATGTTCCAGCGGGAACTGCGGCACCGTGACAGCGAAGCTGTTATGCACATCGACAAGTTTGGTGACTGCGTCTATGTCGACTGCGGACTCGTTGAGCTGAACGGTACCGCCATACTCGACCGGGCGTTCCTCCCCTGGTTGTCCCACGTGAATCGGGGTGCCCATGTCGTCCACGAGACGCAGCGTGAAGGAGCGTCCTTCGGCGGCCTCCTCCCAGCTCAGGCGGATGAACAAAGCTACTGCGGTCTGCGTCGGCCTGGCATCCTTGACCGACCAGTCACCACCGAGGATGTTGATCTTCCCGCTTGTGGTGTCATGTTGAGCCGCGTCGCACAGCACAATGAAGGCTTCCATCACGCGCTCGTCCGCCGCGAGATGCGTCCGAAGCCAAGACATGGTTTCTGCCGTTGAGTGCCACCGACGGTCACCTTTAGCAGGCCGGACGCATGGCCGCTGATCGAAAGCAGACCGGGCAGTGCCGTGGCCGTCGTTTCTGGGAGCCGGTATACACTCGCGCGAATCAGCACCTCGGGATCGATCCAGCCGTTCAGGCGATCATCCACTAGTCGCTCGGCGTCAGAGAGACTTTGTCCTTGCTCTCGTAGGCGCCGTAGCTGCGGGGATGTGGCAGTCCAGCTTCCGTCGACGTTCTCACGGTAGGCAATCTCGACCGTGCGCTGGGGCCGCACCGGACGCTGCGCTGTTCCTCGCTGAGCCAAGCGGTCAGCAGCCTGCTCGTATGTCAGTTCGTCACCCACGTCTGTCATCATGCCCAGATTCCCTTCCAACGCCTATGACTTAACGTAGGCAGTACGAAGGACGAAGGTACCCTCATCGGGATCATTCGGGTTCAGCGGATCCAGGTATGCCACGAACGGCCGGCCAGACCCGAACACAGCTTTCGCCTCAACGCGTTCACCGTGTTCATCATCGTCGACCCACTCCGCTACAACGTCCATCCCATAGATCAGGGCCTCACGCACATCGTCGCCGGTACAATCGTGTTTCTTACGGATCTTCTCCTCCTTTTCCGGAGGGATGATGATCTCGGCGAAGTAGACCCGTGCCACGGTCACGGAGTCTCCCAGATGGGGAACACGCTCGTCCGCCCAACGGCCCACCAGCTACCCAAACGGTTTGTCTCGCCCTACCTGCGGAGTCCTACTCCCACTCGATGGTGCCCGGGGGCTTGCTGGTGACGTCGAGGACGACGCGGTTGACGTCGCGGACCTCGTTGGTGATGCGGGTGGAGATGCGGGAGAGCACGTCGTACGGCACGCGCGACCAGTCGGCCGTCATGGCGTCCTCGGACGACACCGGGCGCAGCACCACCGGGTGGCCGTAGGTGCGGCCGTCGCCCTGGACGCCGACAGAACGCACGTCGGCCAGAAGCACCACCGGGCACTGCCAGATCTCGCGGTCGAGCCCGGCCCGCGACAGCTCCTCACGGGCGATGGCGTCGGCCTCGCGCAGCAGGTCGAGCCGCTCACGGGTGACCTCGCCGATGATGCGGATGCCGAGACCGGGGCCGGGAAACGGCTGGCGCCAGACCATGGCGCTCGGCAGGCCCAACTCCTCGCCGGCCCGCCGGACCTCGTCCTTGAACAGCGTGCGCAGCGGCTCGACCAGGGTGAACTGGAGGTCGTCGGGCAGGCCGCCGACGTTGTGGTGGGACTTGATGTTGGCGGTGCCGGTGCCGCCGCCCGACTCGACCACGTCGGGGTAGAGGGTGCCCTGGACGAGGAAGTCGACCGGGCCGTCGGCCATGATCGCGCGCTGCTCGTCCTCGAAGACGCGGATGAACTCGCGTCCGATGATCTTGCGCTTCTCCTCCGGGTCGGTCACGCCGTCGAGCGCCTTCAGGAAGCGGTCGGCGGCGTCGACGACCCGGAGCTTGACGCCGGTGGCGGCCACGAAGTCGCGTTCGACCTGCTCGGCCTCGCCCTTGCGCAGCAGCCCGTGGTCGACGAAGACGCAGGTCAGCCGGTCGCCGATGGCGCGCTGCACGATCGCGGCGGCCACGGCGGAGTCGACGCCGCCGGACAGCGCGCAGATCGCCCGGCCGTCGCCGACCTGGCGGCGGACCGCCTCGACGGACTCTTCGACGATGTTGAGCATGGTCCAGGTGGGGCGGCAGCCCGCCGCGTCGAGGAAGTGCCTGAGCACCGCCTGGCCGTGCTCGGAGTGGAGCACCTCGGGGTGGAACTGCACGCCGTAGAGGCCGCGCCGGGGGTGCTCGAAGGCGGCGACCGGCGTCTCGCGGGTCGAGGCGGTCACCGCGAACCCCTCGGGGGCGGCGGCGACGCTGTCGCCGTGGGACATCCAGACCTTCTGTGCCGTGGGCAGCCCGGCGAAGATCACGCCTTCCTGGAGCACGTCGAGCTCGGTGCCGCCGTATTCGGCGACGCCCGTGCGGGCCACCTCGCCGCCCAGCGCCTGGGCCATCGCCTGGAAGCCGTAGCAGATGCCGAACGTGGGCACCCCGGTCTCGAACAGGCCGGCCGGGACGGCGGGGGCGTTGTCGGCGTAGACCGAGGAGGGGCCGCCGGACAGGATGATCGCCTTGGGCCGCTTGGCCAGCATCTCCTCGACCGGCATCGTGGAGGGCACGATCTCGGAGTAGACGTGGCACTCGCGCACCCGCCTGGCGATCAACTGCGCGTACTGCGCGCCGAAGTCGACCACGAGCACTGTGTCGAAATCAGACACCGAGAGATACCCCCATAAAGGCGAATGCGGTGTCTCCAGTGTATCGGCAGCACCCGTCCCACCTGGCCAGGTGTCATTCGTAGTCGGGCAGCGGGGGGATCCCGCCCGTGAGCAGGGCGTCGGTCTGTCTGCGCAGCCCTGTGCCGTAGTCGGGGTGGGTCAGCAGCAGGAAGCGTTCCTCGTGGATGGCCTCGACGACCAGGCCGGCGACCCGCTCAGGTTCGATGCCGCGCTCGACCAGGGAGTCGAGCCGATCCTGCGTCTCCAGGCCGTCGGAGCCGCGCGCGATGGACAGGGCCGCTGGGCGAACCTGTTCGGAGTGGTTGATCCTGGTCCGCACCCCACCCGGGCACAGGGCGGTGACGCGCAGCCTGGACCCGACGGCGGCCAGATCCTGGGCGAGCGACTGCGTGGCCGCGAACGCCGCGTACTTGCTGACCGCGTATCCACCCGCCGACGGGGCGCCGAGCAGGCCGGCCACGGACACGGTGTTGACGATGTGGCCCTCGGTGTCCTGCTCGATCATCCGCGGGACGAATGCCTGGATGCCGTGCAGCACCCCCCACAGGTTGACGCCCAGCAGCCAGCTGAAGTCCTCGGGGGTGCGGGTCCACAGGTGCCCGCTCTGGAAGACGCCCGCGTTGTTGCAGAGCACGTGGACCGCGCCGAGCTCGCCGAAGGCCCGGTCGGCCAGGTGGTGCACGGACGCCTCGTCGGACACGTCGGTGATCTGGGTGAGCGCCTTGCCGTTGCCCGCCAGCTCGGCGGTCTCGGCCAGCCCACCCGGATCGACGTCGGCGAGCATCAGCGACATGCCCTCGGCGGCGAGGCGCACGGCCAACGCCCTCCCGATGCCGCTCGCCGCCCCCGTCACCACCGCGACCTTGCTGGACAGTTCTCGCACCGGAACCCTCCCCTACCCGCTCGTCTCGAACGTACAGGATCGGGCAGATCCGTCCATAAGGTCGGCAAAATCCGGATTCAGTACGTCGCCACGGCGGCGATCTCGTCGAGCAGGGCCTCCAGGGTCTTGTCGTCCGTCGCGGGGGCCATGACCGTGACGCGCAGGTGGCGGGTGCCGTTCAGTTCGGTGGAGGTGAGGTGGAAGGTGCCGTCGAGCAGGAGGCGCTCGCGGATCGCGGCCTGGTCCACGTCGCCGTACCTGAAGCAGACGATGTTGCTCTCGGGCTCGTACGGCAGATCGAAGCCGGGTCGCTGGGCGGCGAGCTCCCAGAAGCGGTGGGCCGTGGCGTACTGGCGGGCCACGTAGTCGCCGAGGCCGCGCTCGCCGCGCCAGGCGAGGTTCAGGAAGATCTTGAGACCCAGCTCGGCCTTGGTGCACTCGACGGCGCGGCCGATCAGGTCGAAGCCTTGGTCGCCGTAGAAGAGGTAGCTGGCCGCCTGGCGGAAGGCGGCGTCCAGGTCGCCCTCCTCGCGCACGAGCACGGCGGCGGCGAGGGAGGAGGTGCGGAGCATCTTGTGGGCGTCCCAGATGACCGAGTCGGCCTGGCCGATGCCGTCGAGCAGGTGCCGGTGCCGGTCGCTGAGCAGGGCCGAGGCGCCGTGCGCGCCGTCCACGTGGAACCAGACGCCGCGCTCGCGGCACCACGCGCCGAGGGTGCGCAGGTCGTCGTGGAGCCCGGTGCCCGTGGCGCAGGCGGACGCGACCAGCGCCATCACCCTTTTCCCCGAAATCTCGGGCAGGCGGCTGACGTCGATCCGGCCGAGCGCGTCCGTCTCCAGCGGCACCAGCGAGCGCTGTCCCAGCCCCAGGATCGACGCCGCGCGTGACACCGAGTAGTGCGCCGAGGGCGGCGCGAGGATCACCAGGTCGCCCGGCACGCCGTTCTCCCACGCGTCGGGTGCCACCCGCGCCCGCGCGGCCAGCAGCGCCGTCAGGTTCGCCAGCGACCCGCCGTGCGTCAGCACGCCGCCGCCGGCCGGGAGGCCCACCTTGGCCAGCATCCACCTGAGCACCTCGAACTCGACCGTGGCCGCCGACGCGCCCATCTCGTAGATGGCCATCGGGTTGTTCGTGGCGCCGTGGATGAAATCGGCCAGTGCCGCCGGGAAGTCCGGCGACGCGCTCTGGTGTCCCAGGTAGGCGGGATGGTGGAGCCTGGTGCCCTCCGCGAGGAACGTCCGTAGAAACTCCTGGTACGTCCCGGGGGTCATCCCGCCGTCCCGGATCAGGTCCCGCAGCCCGAGCCGCTCGGCCAGCTCCCGGGGCGACTCGCGCCTGATCACGGGCACGGCGCCGCGCTGGCTTTCGTCGACGTACGCCGCCAGCTCGCGGACGGTGATGTCCGCCGCCTCGGTGAACTCCTCGATGTTCCACATACTCCGAAATAGTGGTCACTTCATCGAGGCAGGGCTAGCGTCACCGAAGGAAAGGGTGACAATGACGCATAACACCGAACTGGATTCGATCGACCTGGCCATTCTGGCGGAGCTGCAGAACGACGCCCGGCTGCCCAACAAGGATCTCGCCGACCGCCTCGGCGTGGCGCCCTCGACGGCCCTGGAACGCGTCCGCTCGCTGCGCCGCCGGGGCGTCATCACCGGGTTCCGCGCGTGGGTCGAGCCGGCCAAGCTCGGCCGGCCGTTGCAGGCGCTGCTCGCCCTGCGCGTACGCCCGCACACCAGCCGGCTCGTGGACCCGCTGCGGACGTTCGTGCTCGGCCTGCCGGAGACGATCACCCTGTTCCACGTCGCCGGCACCGAGGACTTCCTGGTGCACGTGGCCGTGACCGACGCCGACCACCTGCACCGGCTGGCGCTGGAGAAGTTCCTGATCCGGCCGGAGATCGTCCATCTGCAGACCACGCTGATCTTCAGAACCGAGCACCAGCCCGTCCAACGGCCATCCGAAATGTAACAATGATCCGCATGTCCCTCCGGATCACGACGCTCGCCGAACGTCCCGAACTCGCCGCCTCGCTCTGGACGATGGACAGCGCGTGGCCCGAGTTCATGCTCAAGGACCCCATCGCCGACCTCTTCTACGAGATCGCCGACTCGGCCTACGCCGGCTACGTGCTGGTGGCCGACGATGACGCCGAGCCGGGGCGGCTGGTGGCGCGCGCCTGCATGATCCCGTACGCGCCGAAGGGCTCCGAGCTGCCCGACGACGGCTGGGACGCGGTGATCCGCCGGGGCTGGCTGGCCCGCGAGACGGCCGCCGAGACCTCCGCCGTCTCCGCCCTGGAGATCACCGTCCGCCGCGACCTGCTGGGGTCGGGGGTGTCGCCTCGCATGCTGGGCGCGATGCGCGACCACGCGGCCGCGATGGGATTCGCCGAGCTGGTGGCGCCCGTCCGGCCCAACCAGAAGCACCTCGAACCGCACACCCCCATGACCGAGTACGCCTTCCGCACGCGTACGGACGGGCTGCCGTCCGACGCCTGGCTGCGGGTGCACGTACGGGCCGGCGGGAAGATCGTCAAGGTGGCGCCCCGGTCGATGGTGGTCGCGGGCACACTCGACGAGTGGCGCGCGTGGACCGGCCTGCCGTTCGACCGCACCGGCACGATCGAGGTGCCCGGAGCGCTCGGCCCGGTGCACTGCGACGTGGCCCACGATCACGCGGTCTATGTCGAGCCGAACGTCTGGGTCAGCCACCCGCTGCGCTGACCGGACACGCGTCACGTTAGGCATGCGGACCTGCGGGCAAGCGCCCCTGTATGCCAGAAACACCGAACACCACACCGCCAGGACAGAGCCAGCCATATCCGGGACGCAGCGGCGAGATGGCGCCAGAGCCACGCGACGAGATGCGTGACTACGAGGGCAGGGGCCTGCTGGGCGGCAAGCGGGCGTTGATCACCGGCGGTGACTCCGGCATCGGCCGGGCGGTCGCCGTCGCCTTCGCCAAGGAGGGGGCCGACGTCGCGATCGCCTACCTCAGCGAGCACGAGGACGCCAACCACACCAAGAAGCTCGTGGAGCAGGCCGGGCGGAGCTGTGTGCTGCTCCCCGGCGACCTGGCCGACCGCGACCACTGCGCGTCGGTCGTCGAGCAGGCGGTCGGCGAGCTGGGCGGCCTCGACGTCGTGGTGAACAACGTGGCCTACCAGGCGCCGGTCGACTCCCTGGAGGAGCTGACCGACGAGCAGTGGGAGCACACGTTCGCGGTGAACATCCACAGCTACTACCGGGTCACCAAGGCCGCCCTGCCGCACCTGCGTGAGGGCAGCGCGATCATCAACACCTCGTCCGTGAACGGGCTGCGCGGCAACAAGACGCTGCTCGACTACTCCGCCACCAAGGGGGCGATCAACGCCTTCACCTACGCGATGGCACAGAACCTCGTCGAAAAGGGCATCCGGGTCAACGCGGTGGCCCCCGGACCGGTCTGGACGCCGTTGATCCCGGCGACGTTCCCCGAGGAGAAGGTCGAGAAGTTCGGCGAGCAGGTGCCGATGAAGCGGGCCGCCGACCCCGACGAGATCGCGCCGTCCTACGTCTTCTTCGCCGCCGAGCGGCTGTCGTCGTACTACACCGGCGAGGTCCTCGCCCCCATCGGCGGCGAAACCCTCCCGGGCTGAACGTCGCTCCGGCTGATCAGCTCGTACGGCGGAGCAGCTCCTGCTCGTGGGCCCGCACATCGAGCCCCTTCGCGGCAGCCCACGCGTCATCGTGATAAGTCGCCAGATGTCGTGGATGCGCGTCGCCGAGCACGGACACCACCGTGCCGTGCCGACCCTCGGCGCGCATCCGTTCGACCAGCTCCAGCGCGGCCCAGAGCGCGCTGCCCGACGAGCCGCCCACGGGCAGCCCGGTGACCTCGCGAACGCGCCGGGCGGCGGCGACGGAGGCCGCGTCGGGCACCGGTATCACCAGGTCGACCAGGTCTGGGCGGAAGCCGGGCTCCACGCGCGGCCTGCCGATCCCCTCGATGCGTGACGGCATGCCCGTGGCGTAGTCGGCCACGTCCAGCGTCCACCCAGGGAAGTACGCCGAGTTCTCGGGATCGGCCACCGCCACCCGCGTCCGGTCCACGCTTCCTGGCTCTGAACCCGCGCCCAGAGGGGCGACGAGGGCACGGGCCCGGCGGCCGAGGGTCGCCGAGGTGGCTCCGGTGCCGGCCCCCACCACCACCCAGTCCGGGCGTACCTGGGCGAACAGCTCGTCAGCCAGGTCGTGCTCGACCGCTCGCCCGAACTGGTCGAGGAAGTGCCCTTCGATCTTCCGCGCCGCGTCATAGATCGCCAGTGGCGGGGTCACGAACCGGCACTCGCCGCCCAACTCCTCCACCGGCCGCGCCCGCTCCTCACCGCGCGCACCAGGCATGACCACGATGTACGGCAGGCCGAGCCGTCTGGCGAACCACGCCTGCGCCACGGCGGCGTTGCCACCGGTGGCCTCCACCACGGTCGTCCCCTCGGTCACCAGCCCGTCGAGGACGGCCCGCCGGAACAACGCCCTGGCATGCCGGTGCCGCAGGCTCCCGGTCGGATGCGCGGACTCGTCCTTGAGCAGCAGCCTGACGCCGGGCGCCGCCACGGGAAACTCGACCAGAGGCGTCGGCGCCCCCGCGTCTAGCAGGTCCAGCGCGTGCACGTCCCAGCCCATCCGATCACCCTTTCACGCCCTTGAGGTGCCCGCGCTCGGCGAGGCCAGAAGCACTGATGGTGGATGTGCGTACTTTTGCTGGAAAAGGCCGTCATGAGTGTGCATTTGTCAGCAGAGCAGAACAACCTTCTGGTCAACCATGGAGACGTCGGCCGATGACAACAACGTCCTCGTCACCCGTGAGAGCGGGGGTGCGATCCGGGTGTCCGACTCGGTGACGATCGTCCCGGGAGACGGTTGCCTGCCGGTCGCCGGTGATCCCACCACGATCCGGTGCTGGCCGGGGCAGGGACACCGTGTCGGGTGACGCCGGCAACGACGTGATCGACGTCCAGGACGGCCAGGCCGAGAACTCCGTCCGCTGCGACGGCGGCACCGCCGACAGGGCGATCGCCGACCGAGTCGCCGTGGATACGGTCAACGCCGACTCGAGACCATCACCCGCGCCGCCTGAGCGCGTACCAGCGGTGAACCCGGTTGAACGGGGCCCGACCGGACACACCCAGGGGCCGGCCTATTCATGGCCGGCCCCTTTCAACGCAAGCCCGGCAAGTCACCATCTCGCCTTCCGATTCCCCGGCGGCCACGTCAACCGGTGGGCCATCCTGTCCGTCAACCGAAGAAAGAAGGAAACACCAGGCCATCGAGTTCGGCGTGCGGGACTTCCGCGCGAGCGGACGGGGTGAATGCGGTCCTGGTGATCAGCAGGGTGCGCTCTCGCCAACCTCGCTGGGGAAAGGACGTTCTTGACATCCTCCCGGCTCTGAAGAACCGGGATTCCAACCGTCGCCGGTTGGGCTTCCTGCTTCACCGCCGGTCGCCCGCCCGAGAGAGGACTCTCGTTGAGGTCTTACACCGGCTCCACAGGCGTTTCACCTCTCCGCAAGCCCTGCGGCGAGGATGCTTCTGATCATTCGTCCGATGGCTTGGTCATCGCCACCGTCGAACACACTACCGAACCGTACGGTGTCGTGCGGCGTTTCGACGGCGGTCCGCCTGGCGGCGGATCGCCTGCCCCTGCCCTGCTCCGCAGGGGTCCGATTCCTCCCCCCTCCTGAAGGCGGGGTCTCCTCGGAGGTTCCCGATGACCGACCGGAGGGCTGGACTGGCCGAGCGACTCGTCTCGGGTGGTCACCTGCACAATCCGCAATGGCGGGCCGCGGTCGAGCACGTGTCCCGCGAGATCTTCCTCGGCGACGCGATCTTCCGGCGGCTGAACGGTCCGAACGGCACGCGGTGGGAGCCGGTGCGTCGCCACGAAGTGGGCGACGAGGAGTGGCTGCGGATGGCCGACTCCGACGAATCCTGGGTCACCCAGGTGGACGGTGTCATGGCCGAGGCCGCGACCGAAACAATGGGCGGGAGCCCGACGTGCTCCTCCACGCTGCCCAGCCTCGTCGTGCGGATGCTGGAGGTCGCCGGAGTCGGCGACACCGACTCGGTGCTGGAGATCGGCACGGGGACGGGCTACTCCACCGCTCTCCTGTGCCACCGGCTCGGCGAGGTTCGCGTGACCTCGGTCGAGTACGACCGGGCCGTGGCGGCCGGCGCGCGGGCCGCCCTCGCGCGACAGGGATACTCCCCCACCCTCGTGGTGGGTGACGGTCTCGGCGGTCATCCGGAGAACGCCGAGTACGACCATCTGATCGCCACCTGCTCAGTGCGTTACATCCCCGCGCCCTGGCTGTGGCAGGTGCGTGACGGCGGCACCATCACCGCTCCGCTGACGGGCTGGATGTACGGGTCGGCGTTCGCGCACCTCAGGCTCGGCGACGACGGCACCGCCTCCGGCCGGTTCCGCGCCGACGACCTCTCGTTCATGCCGGCCCGCCCGCATCAGCCTCCGCCGCGCTCGCCGTTCTACCTGACGGGCCTCGGGGAGGAGCGCGCGAGCCGGATCGATCCGAACCTGCTCGACGACTCGACCGGCGTGTTCGTCGCCCAGCTCGCCGCGCCTTCGGCCGAGAAGATCGGCGGCGAAGACGAGGTGTTCCTGGTGGACGTGGCCACCGGGTCCCAGGCCACCACGAAGCCGGCCCCGGACGGTGGCTGGAGTGTGCGCCAGCACGGGCCGCTCCGGCTGTGGGACGCCGTCGAGGACGCCATCCTGACCTGGCAGCGCGCGGGATCTCCCCACCAGTCGGCCTTCGGCCTCACCGTGACGCGCGACGGGCGGCAGCGGGTCTGGCTCGGCGAGCCTGACGGGCCGAGCTGGAATCTCCCTGTCTGACCGCTCCACGACGGCGTCCTGCGCGGGATCCGCCCCGGCGGGCGCGCGTACCCGGTCAGGTCTCGACGTCGTACCCGGTCAGGCCGGCGTCGTACGTTGTCAGGTCTCGTCGTACGCGGTCAGGTCGGCGTCGTACGTGGCGTGAGTGTCAGGCGGAGGGCTCCGGGAGCGGCGGCCGGTACCACCGGGTTGCGCGGGGCGACCGGCGAGAGCCGGTCGTAGGCCGAGCCGAGGGGCGGACGCGGATCCGTCTCCCCCACGTTCGGCCAGAAGGACATGGCCCGCTCGGCCTGGGCGGTGATGGTCAGCGACGGGTTGACGCCGAGGTTGGCCGAGACGGCCGAGCCGTCCACGACGTGCAGCCCCTCGTGGCCGTAGAGCCGGTGGTAGGGGTCGATCACGCCGCTGTCCGGAGAGTCGCCGATCGCGCAGCCGCCGAGGAAGTGCGCCGTCGCCGGGATGTCGAACAGGTCCAGCCACGACCCGCCCGGCAGCCCGCCGACCTCCTCGGCCGCGTGCCGTACAGCGTCGTGACCGGCCGGGATCCAGGTGGGGTTGGGCTCGCCGTGGCCGGGCGACGCGTGCAGGCCCCAGCGGGTGCCGCGCACCGTGATCGAGTTGTCCTTGGCCTGCATGACCAGCGCGATGATGGTCCGCTCCGACCAGCGCCGCAGGTTGAGCAGGCGCAGCGCCCGCAGCGGGTGCGCCGCCGCCTCGCGGGCGAAGGCGCGCCACCGCGCCTGGCCGCCGTCGATGAGCAGGGTGCGCAGCAGCCCCATCGCGTTGGAGCCGTCGCCGTAGCGGACCGGCTCGATGTGCGTCTGGGCGTCGGGGTGGATGGAGGAGGTGATGGCGACGCCGGAGTTGAGCTTCTCGCCGTCCACCGAGAGCCGTTCGAAGCCCAGCAGCGCCTCGGAGTTGGTCCTGGTCAGCGTGCCCAGCCGGGCGGAGACGCGGGGCAGCGTGCCGTCGGCGCGCAGCCGGTGCAGCAACCGCTGGGTGCCGTACGTGCCGGCCGCGAAGACGACCTGCTTGGCGGTGAACGTACGGCGCAGCCGCGCGGACCCCGTCTTACGGACGTGCACCCGGTAGCCGCCGGAGGGCAGCGGGCGTACCGAGGTGACGGTGCACTCGGCGTAGACCCGGGCGCCCGCCCGTTCGGCGAGGTAGAGGTAGTTCTTGGTGAGCATGTTCTTGGCGCCGTGGCGGCAGCCGGTCATGCATTCGCCGCACTGCGAGCAGCCGCGCCGCTCGGGGCCGGCGCCGCCGAAGTAGGGGTCGACGCCGTCCTCACCGAAGTAGACGCCGACGGGGGCCAGCCGGAAGGTGTCGGCCACGCCCATCCGGTCGGCGACCTTCCGCATGATCTCGTCGGCCCGGGTGACCGTGGGGTTGGTCACCACGCCCAGCATGCGTTTGGCCTGGTCGTAGTGGGGAGCCAGCTCGGCCTTCCAGTCGGTGATGGACCCCCACTGCGGGTCCTGGAAGAACGGGTCGAGCGGCTCGTACAGGGTGTTGGCGTAGTTGAGCGATCCGCCGCCCACCCCGGCCCCGGCCAGCACCATGACCTTGCTGCCGCGCTCGCCGCGCAGCACGTGGATGCGCTGGATGCCCTTCAGCCCGAGCCAGGGCGCCCACAGGAAGTCGCGCGCGTGCCAGGAGGTGGCGGGCAGCGTGGACTCGTCGAAGCGCCGGCCCGCCTCCAGTACGCCGACCTTGTACCCCTTCTCGGTCAGCCGGAGCGCCGAGACGCTGCCGCCGAACCCGGACCCGATGACGAGCACGTCGAAGTCGCTCATTTGAGGCGGAGCCTCCTCATCGTCTTGAGCGTGACGCTCAGGACGTCGGCCCACGTCTCGTACGACAGGTCGAACGGCGGCTCGAATCCCAGCCAGCTCGCCTGGGAGGCCACGGTCTGCGACTCGGTGTAGCGGAGCAGGCCCTCCGCGCCGTGCCTGCGGCCGATGCCGGACGCCTTCATGCCGCCCATCGGGGCGTCGTAGGAGGCGTAGGCGGAGCCGTACCCCTCGTTGATGTTGACCGTGCCGGCCTTGACGCGGGCGGCGAGCGCGCGGCCGCGGGCGAGGTCGGTGGTCCAGACGGAGGCGTTGAGCCCGTAGACGGTGTCGTTGGCCAGGGCGACGGCCTCGTCGTCGGTGCCGAACGGGTACAGCGCGACCACCGGGCCGAATGTCTCGTTGCGGCACAGCTCCATGTCCTCGGTGACGCCGGTGAGGACCGTGGGCTCGTAGAACAGCGGCCCGAGGTCGGGCCTGGCCTTGCCGCCGGTCAGCAGCGTGGCGCCCTTGTCCAGCGCGTCGTCGACGTGCGCGCTGACCGCGTCGAGCTGGCGCTGGGAGGTGAGCGAGCCCATCTGCACCGACCAGTCGTGGCCCGCGCCCAGCCGCAGGTTGCGCACCTGCCGGGTGAAGCGCTCGGCGAAGGCGTCGAACACGCTCGTGTGCACGTACAGGCGCTCGATCGACAGGCAGAGCTGGCCGGCGCTGGTGAAGCAGGCGCGGATGGCGCCCTGGACGGCGAGGTCCAGGTCGGCGTCGTCGAGGACCAGCATCGGGTTCTTGCCGCCGAGCTCCAGGGAGCAGCCGATGAGCCGCTTGGCCGCCTCCTCGGCGATCTTCCGGCCGCCGCGGGTGGAGCCGGTGAAGGCCACGTAGTCGGCCCCGTCGAGCAGCGCGTCGCCGATCTCGGCGGGCTCGCCCAGCACGACCTGCCAGATCTCGCGCGGCATGCCCAGCTCGGCCAGCAGGTCGATCGTCCACAGCGTGGACAGGGCGGTCTGCGTGTCGGGTTTGTGGACGATCGCGTTGCCGGCCAGGAGCGCGGGGACGGCGTCGGTCACTCCGAGGGAGAGCGGGTAGTTCCACGGCGAGATGAGCGCGACCACGCCCTTGGGCCGGTGCAGCTCGCTGACCCGGGTGGCCACCGGGAGGATGCCCTGGCGCCTGCGCGGGGCGAGCAGGCCGGGGGCGCGGCGGGCGTAGTAGAGGCCGCACCCGGCGACGTCCAGCACCTCCTCGAAGGCGTGCTTGCGGGCCTTGCCGGTCTCGTTCTGGACGATGTCGAGGATCTCGTCGCGCCGGTCGAGCAGCGCGTCGTGGAGGAGGAGGAACGGCCGCGCCCGTTCGGCGGCCGGCCGGGCGGCCCATTCCTCCTGCGCCGCCCTTGCCTTCCGGTAGGCCACGCTCACGTCGTCGGCGGTGGAGAGGGGCATCTGGGCGAGGGGTTCGCCGGTGAACGGCGTGGTGATCTGCTGGGTCACGCCGCTGGACGTCACGTGCATGGCAGAAGGATATTCCGGACGTGCTACTCACGGGTAGTTTTCACCGGGCACAGCATGGGGCGAGAATCCCCTCATGCCTTCCTTCGCGCCGCTCAGACCCGGAGATCCGCCACGCCTGGCCGGCCTCGATCTCCTCGGCAGGCTCGGCGAGGGCGGGCAGGGCGTCGTCTACCTGGCCGAAGACCCCTCCGGCGAGCACGTCGCCGTCAAGTGGCTGCGGGCCGACCAGGCGGCCGACGAAGTGAGCGTCGAGCGGTTCCTGCGCGAGGTGCAGGTGGCTCAGCGGGTGGCGCCGTTCTGCACGGCGGCCGTCCTCGGCACCGGCATCGAGCACCAGCGGCCCTACATCGTCAGTGAGTTCATCGAGGGCCCGTCGCTGCAGCAGGTCGTGCAGCGCGAGGGCCCGCGCACCGGCTCCTCGCTGCACCGTCTGGCCGTCGGCACGGCCACCGCGCTGGCCGCGATCCACCAGGCCGGCATCGTGCACCGCGACTTCAAGCCGGCCAACGTGATCCTCGGCACCGACGGGCCGCGGGTGATCGACTTCGGCATCGCCCGGGCGCTCGACGCCACCTCGACGATCAGCGGCATGCCGGTCGGCACCCCTTCGTACATGCCGCCCGAGCAGATCATGGGACACACCGTCGGGCCGGCCGCCGACCTGTTCTCGTGGGCCGGGACGATCGTGTTCGCCGCGTCCAGCCGGGCGCCGTTCGGCAGCGACACGATGCCCGCGGTGCTCAACCGGGTGCTCAACCAGGATCCCGACGTGGGCGTGCTCGACGGGCCGCTGCGCGACGTGGTGCTCGACTGCCTGGCCAAGGACCCCGCCCGGCGGCCGACGGCCGAGCAGGTGATCATGCGCTTACTGCAGCGCGCCGCGCCCAACCCGGGCATCCTCGCCCAGGCGGCCGCAGCCGCGGCCCCCTCGCCACCACCCCCGACGGCCTTCCCAGGCTCGCCTTCGCCGGACCCGGCAGGTTCACCCCGTCCATGGAGCGCACCGCACGCGGCGGCCTCCTCGCCTCCGATGCCTGCACCGCACCCGATGGCCTCGGCGCCGTCGATGCCGTCCCCGCCTGCGGGATTCCCGGCGCCCGCGAGGTCGCCGATGCCGCCCGGCGCGTTTCCCGGGTCTTCGGCGTCCTTTCCCACGCCCTACCAGCCGGGTTTCCCGCCACCCCGCAAAGGCAAGGGCCCGATCATCATCGGTGTGACGGTGGCCGTCGCGGTGCTCATGCTGGCGGCCGTGGCGGTGGCCGTCTCGCGGCAGCGGACCCCGGTCGCGAGCCTTTCGGCCACGCCGCGAACGACGACGACGCAGCCGCGCCAGACCCCCACTGCGGTGCCGTCCGACCCGGTCAAGCGCAAGCTGCCCGGTGGCGCGATCACGCTCTACGAGCACCCGGCTGACGCCATCGTCCTCACCTCGTACGAGATCTACGACAAGAAGTCCGAGGAGTGGCAGGACTACGCCAGGAAGTCGCTGCGCGGCACGTTCAGCAAGTACGCCGCCAACTGGGAGTCGCTCGTCTCGCCCGACGGCCACCGCCTGGCCAGCAGGGGCCGCACCTATACCTCCGACGACTACGACTCGGTCGTCATCACCGACCGGCGCTCGGGTGCCAGGTCCACCGTCAAGACCGTGCGCGACCCGCTGATCAGCAGCCTGCGTTCCTGGTCCAAGGACGGCTCGAAGCTCCTGCTCAACATCGAGCGGAAGAAGGGCGACGACTGGCTCTACCTGGGCTTCGTCATCGTCGACGTGGCCAAGGCGAAGGCCACCGTGGTCAACGTGGCCGACAGCGCGATCCGTGGTTCCTCCTTCGGCTGGGACGGCGACGAGGAGGGCGTGGTCAACGTCTACGGCAAGGACGAGGGGCTGCGCTTCTTCGACGCCGCGGGTAAGGCCGTCCGCGACGCGCCCGCGGTCGGCACGCCGGCCTCGGGCACGCAGGACCTCTTCTCCCCTTCCGGCAAGCTGTTCGTGACCGACTGCCCGAAGGGCGTCGACGGCCCGCACTGCCTGTGGGACTCCGCCACCGGCGAGCGGGTCCGGGCGTTCTCCTCCGACTGCGACAAGATCCTCGGCTGGTACGACGAGACCCACCTGTTCTGCTGGGAGCAGGACAACGCCACCAACGACGAGGTCCAGGTCGTGGGCTTCGACGGAAAGTTGGTGCGCAAGCTGCTGGAGATCCCCGACGAGCTGGAACTGAGCCCTGTCTTCACCGTCAACCCTGCCGGGGGCTCCTGAACCACCCGGCCGTGAGATCCGTCAATGTGGTCATGAAGCCGCCGATCCGTACGGCACTGGTCGCCACAGTCCTCGCGACCGCCGCCGCCTGCACCTCTTCTCCTCCGCCGCTCCCGAAGCAGCGGCTGGACGCCGTACGTCTCGTCTCCTACAGCGACTGCGACGAGTTGCTGGCCGGGCTGCGCGAGCGCGCCGCGGAGAACGTGGGCGCGTGGGGCTTCGGCGGGCCCCAGGTGAAGTATCTGGCGCGCGACACCGCGATGGCCGTGCCCGAGGCCAAGATCACCCTGGAGCACTCCACGACGAACGTGCACGAGGCGGGCGTGGACGAGCCCGACCTGGTCAAGACCGACGGAGACCGGGTCATCACGGCCGGCGGCGGCGTGCTGCGCGTCATCGACACGGCGACCAGGAAGGTCACCGCCTCGCTGGACCTGACCGGCGGCAAGGAGCCCGCCTACCAGCCCGCCGACCTGCTCGTCTCGGGTGACCGGGCGCTGGTGCTGATGCGGGGCGGCGGCATGGTGTTCGACGCCGTCGTTCCGATGGGCGAGACCAGATACCTGCTCGTGGACCTGTCCGGGAAGCCCAAGGTGCTCACCACGATCAAGCCGGACGGCGAGTACGTCGACGCCCGGATGGTCGGCTCGACCGTGCGGCTGGTCACCCGCAGCCAGCCTGCCATCACGTTCCCCCGGCCCGCCGACGCCACCTCGGAGGCCGAGCGCAAGAAGCTCAACCAGGCCGCGGTACGGCGGGCGCCGCTGGACGCGTGGCTGCCCGACGTCGAGATCACCGACGCGTCCGGCGCCACCAGGAAGGACTCGGTGCCCTGCGAGCGGGTCAGCCACCCGGCCGGCTACACCGGCACCTCGCTGCTCACCCTGCACACGATCGACCTGGCCCAGGGCGTCACGGCGGCCGGCACCGACCCGATCAGCCTGGCCGCCGACGGCGACATCGTCTACGGCACCGGCCAGAGCCTGTACGTGGCCAGCAACCCGCGCTGGTGGTGGCCCATCGAGCCGATGCCCGTGGATGACGCCCCGGTCACCGAGCCGACCCCGGCGGAGCCCAGCCCGCGGACCACGGCCACCGAGTCCGCACCCGCGGAGCCGTCCACGGCGGCCAAGGACAAGGTCAAGCCCACTCCGGCACCGACTCCCACGGAACCGCCGGAGGAGACCGAGGTGCACCGGTTCGACCTCGGCAAGCCCGGCGCCCCGGCCTACGTGGCCTCCGGCAAGGTGCCCGGCCGGCTGCTGAACCAGTACTCCCTGTCGGAGCACGACGGCCACCTCCGCATCGCCACCACCCTCAGCTCCACCGACCAGCGGACCAGCTCCAGCAGCGTCTACGTGCTGGAGGCGGCCGGCATGCGCACGGTGGGCGAGGTCGGCGGGCTCGGCAAGGGCGAGCGGATCTACTCGGTCCGCTTCATCGGCCCGGTCGGCTACTGCGTCACGTTCAAGCAGGTGGACCCGCTCTACACGATCGACCTGCGCGACCCGGCCGAACCCCGCGTGACGGGTGAGCTGAAGATCACCGGCTACTCCGCCTACCTGCATCCGGCGGGCGACGGGCGGCTGATCGGCATCGGCCAGGAGGCCAGCGAACAGGGCCGGACGCTCGGCACCCAGGTGTCACTGTTCGACGTGAGCGACCCGGCCGGGCCGCGCAGGCTGTCGCAGCTGTTCCAGAAGGACTCGGGTTCCGAGGCGGAGTGGAACCCGCACGCGTTCCTGTACTGGCCGAAGACGGGCCTGTCGGTCATTCCGCTCAGCGACCACACCGGCCGCCAGGGCGCCATGGCGCTGAAGATCGACGACTCCGCTGTCAGCAAGCTCGGCCTGATCGAACACCCCCTGGATCGGAAGAACGGCTACCAGCCCGGCATCGAGCGCTCGATGGTCATCGGCGACTCCATCTGGACCGTCTCCCAGAGCGGCGTCCAGGTCAACGACGCCACCTCGCTGGCCCGGCAGGCGTGGATCCCGCTGAGCTGACCCGCCTGCCGATCTGGAAGTGCGCCGTTCCCCAGGGGCGGCGCTCTTTCATATGGACACAGTCCCACAAATAATGAAAAATCCACTGACACTTTGTAGTTCGGGCCGGGCGGTGCGGCATGCCTTTCGTGGGACGGCAGCGCGAGCTGCGTCAGTTGACGGCGGCTCTCAGCCGTCCGCCCGTCGTCATCCTGATCGAGGGTGAGGCGGGCGTCGGCAAGACCCGTCTCCTGCACGAGCTGGCCGGACACCCCATGCTGATCGGCCGCTGCCACCCGATGCGCTTCCCGTACGGCCCGATCGTCGAGGCGCTGCGGGACACCTGCCCACCCCCCGACCTCAACCCGGTCACCGGCGCGTTACGCCCTTTCTTACCCGAGTTCGCCCAGCTGCTGCCGCCCGCCCCGCCTCCGCTCCCGGATCCGCAGGTCGAGCGGCATCGTCTGTTCAGGGCCGTGTTGTCGCTGCTCGGCTCGCTGCAGCCGATCACGCTCGTGGTCGAGGACGCGCACTGGGTGGACCCCGACACCAGGCAACTGCTCGCCTTCCTGGCGCGCTGCCTGCCCGAGGCGGTCAACCTGGTGGTCACCTACCGGGCCGAGGACCTGCGCCATCCGGTGGCCGAGCTGCTCGCCCACCTGCCGCCGCACATCGACCACGCCGAGATCGCGCTGGCCCCGCTCGACCCCTGCGAGACCGCGCTGCTGGCCAGGAATCTGCTCCCCGAGCCACATGACCTGTGGCCGCTCACCCGGGGCGTGCCGTTCGCGATCGAGGAACTGGCCCGGATGCTCGCCGAGGGCCGGGAGCCGGGCACGCCGCCCGCGCTGCGCGACGCCGTACTCCTCAAACTCGGCTCGCTGCCGCTCGCGGCCCGCCGGCTGGTGCAGGCGGCGGCCGTGCTGCCGGAGCCGAGCGGTCAGCAGACGCTGACCGCCGTCGCCGGCGTGCCGCCCGAACAGGGCGAGCGCGGCCTGGCCGAAGCCGTCCGCCGCGGCCTGCTGTGGGAGTCGCCACCCGGCAGGTACGGCCTGCGCCAGCCGCTGACCCGCCAGGCCCTGTGCGACTCGATCACCCCGGCGGTGCGACGCAGGCTGAACCGCCGGATCGACCGCCCGGCCGAGCCGCAGGGCACCCTGTCGCCCCGGGAGGAGCAGGTCGTCAGGCTGGCCGCCGACGGGCTGACGAACCGCGAGATCGCCGAGGACCTGTTCCTGTCACCCAGGACGGTCGAGGTACACGTGGCCAACGCGCTGCGCAAACTCGGCCTGAACTCACGCAGGCAACTACGGACTACGTAGTCGCAATACGTGTGCCTTACGTATGGCCTGGAGCCTGATTTGGGCTCATGTTTCAGTGGTCCCCATCCGCCACCCCAGGAAGGGCTCACGCTGCCATGCGACGACGCACCCCCCTGCTCGCGTTACTCGTCAGCGCGCTGGCGTTACTCATGACGCCGACCCCGGTCCACGCCGCCACCTCCGCCTCCGCCTCCGCCTCCGCCTCGGCCGAGGAGGGCTCGTACATCGTCCAGCTCAACCCGGGCAAGCTGCGGGCGGCGCCACGAGCGACCGCCGAGGACCAGGTGAACCAGCTGGACGGCACCCTCGTCGGCGTCTACGAGCACGCCTTCAAGGGCTACACCGCCCGCCTGACCCCGGCCGCCGCCGAGGCGCTCCGGAAGAACCCGAACGTGCTCACCGTCGAGCCGGACGCCGAGGTCACGGCGTTCCCGCAGACCACGCCGACCGGCGTCAACCGGATCTTCGGCCCCAGCAATCCCAACCTGGACATCGACGGCGTGGACGACGTCCGCATCGACGTGGACGTGGCCGTCGTCGACACCGGGGTGGACTTCGACCACCCCGACCTGAACGTGGTCGCCAGGGCCAACTGCACGACCGGCTCGTGCGTGAACAACTCCGGTGACGACGACAACGGTCACGGCTCGCACGTCGCGGGCACCGTCGGCGCCATCGACAACACGATCGGCCCGGTGGGCGTCGCGCCCGGCGCGCGCATCCACGGCGTCAAGGTGCTCAACTCCGCCGGTTCCGGCACCCTCGCGGCCATCGCCGCCGGGATCGACTGGGTGGTCGCCCGCGCCTCGACCATCGAGGTCATCAACCTGAGCCTCGGCTGCAGCGGCTGCTCCAGCAGCGCGATCAGCACCGCCATCACGAACGCCGTCAACGCCGGCGTGGTCGTCGTCGTCGCGGCGGGCAACAGCAGCGCGAACGCGTCGTCGTTCTTCCCGGCCAACCACGCCGACGTGATCACCGTCTCGGCGATGACCGACAACGACGGCCTGCCCGGCGGCCAGGGCGGCAGCACGCTGTCGTGCCGCACCGAGACCGACCAGGACGACACGCTGGCGTTCTACTCCAACTACGGCACGACCGTGGAGATCACCGCCCCCGGCACCTGCATCTATTCCACCTGGATGAACGGCGGCTACAACACCATCAGCGGCACCTCGATGGCCAGCCCGCACGTCGCGGGCGCCGCGGGCATCCTCACCTCGGGCGCCAACAAGCCGACGACCAGGGCGGGCTCGCTGGCCGTACGGACCGAGCTGATCGCCACCGGCAACTCCAACTGGACCGACGACTCCACCGACGGCGTCAAGGAACCGCTGCTCGACGTGCACGACGCGACCAGGTTCCCGCCGACCACCGGCGGCAACCGGCCGCCGACGGCGTCGTTCACCTCGTCGTGCGCCCAGCTGGCCTGCTCGTTCAACGGCTCCGGCTCCACCGACCCTGACGGCACGATCGCCTCGTACGCCTGGAACTTCGGCGACGGCTCCACGGGCACCGGCGCCACGGCGACCCACACGTACGGCACGGCGGGCACCTACACGGTCACCCTCACCGTGACCGACAACGCGGGCGCCACCGCCTCCACCACCAGGCAGGTCACGGCGGGCACCCCGGCCAACCAGCCGCCGGTGGCCAACTTCACGCAGACCTGCCAGGCGATCCTCTTCTGGCGCTACTGCAACTTCAACGGCTCGTCCTCATCGGACGCCGACGGCACGATCGCGTCGTACGCCTGGAACTTCGGCGACGGCTCGACCGGCACCGGCGCGACCAACCAGCACTTCTACAGCTCGGCCGGCGCGAAGACCGTCACCCTCACCGTGACGGACAACCTGGGCGCCACCGGCACGATCACCAAGACCGTGACGGTTCCCTGACCTTCGCGGATCGGGCGGCCCGTGCCATCGGCGCGGGCCGCCCGTCAGGAGTGTTCGGGGATCGCGACCGGCACGATCTCAGGGGCACCGAACCTGGCGCGCTCGTCATGATGGTGTGATGCCGCTCCCGCCGCAGACGATGGTGTGGCGGGATCTCACTCATCGGCAGGCCGCAGGTCGACGACCACGGAGATGGAGAAGTCCAGCCCGTCGGCCCGCAGCCCGTAACAGCCGGGTTCTCGTACCCACGTGCTGCCTGGCCAGTGCCGGTAGCCGTCGCTGACGTTGACGCCGGGCCCGGGCGGGATCTGCACGGCCAGGGAGTCCGGGCTTTCGCCGAAGGCCACGTCGCCCGGGGCGTCCAGCCGCATCCCGCGCAGCAGCACCGGTCCCTGGTAGGAAGGGTCGGCGAACCACACCGACTTCTTGCCGCGCCACCCGTCGCGCAGCGCGTCGAGTTCGGTCCTCGCCTTCTGCTCCGCGCCCACCAGCACCAGGCGGACCGGGCCGTCGCCGAACGCCGTCCCGCCGAACGGAAGGCCGGCGGGGAGGCGCTTGCCGACGGTGGCCGGGCACCTGCCGCCGGGCTTGGGAAAGCGCATGGACCGCCACAGCTCCGCGGGCACCGCGCCGTCCTGGACCCGGCAGATCTGCGCCTGCCGCCGGCAGGACTGCGCGTAGTCGCGCGGTGTGGCCAGCCCCGTGGGCGCCGGCGACGAGGCGTCGGCCGAACCGGACGTCGAGTCCTTGCCCGGAGTGGGCGAGGAGGCGAGCGGGCTCGCCGTTCGCGGTTCCCCGGCCGCCGTGCAGGCGGCGCCGAACAGCGCGAGCGCCGACGTCAGCGCGGCCCTAGTGGTCCATATCCTCAATAAGGCTCCTGATCGGCGCGCAGATGGCCCACTGCCTACGACATGAAAAGGGATAAAGGCATCGAAATTCGTTCACCAGGTGAGGGGTGCAGGATTCCCAGCATGACCACCATCGGCGGGCCGCCTCAGGAGTGTTCGGGGATCGCGACCGGCACGATCTCGGGGGCGCCGAGCCTGATCGCGTCGGCGTCCTGGTCGGAGTCCTGCTCCTGGGAGAGCCGCTCGGCCTCCACCCGCTTGGTGAAGTACTCGACCTCCCGCTTGACCTGCTCGGTGTCCCAGTCGAGCGGCTCGGCCATCAGCTCGGCCGCCTCCTGCGCCACGGCCAGGCCGCGATGGAAGGTCTCGATCGAGATGTGCGTACGGCGGGTCAGCACGTCGTTGAGATGCCGGGCGCCCTCGTGGGTGGCGGCGTAGACCACCTCGGCGCGCAGGTAGTCGTCGGCCCCGCTGAGCGGCCTGGCCAGCGACGGATCACGGTCGATCAGCTCCAGCACCTCGTCGATCATCGAGCCGTATCTCTGCAGCAGGTGCTCGATCCGGGCGACGTGCAGCCCGGAGGTGTGCGCGAGGCGGTATCTGGAGTTCCACAACGCCTGGTAGCCCTCGGCGCCCACCAGCGGGATCCGGTCGGTGCACGAGCGCGGCACCCGCTGGTCGAGCCCGTGAGCCACGGCGTCGACCGCGTCCTTGGCCATGACCCGGTAGGTCGTGTACTTTCCGCCCGCGATCATGACCAGCCCCGGCACCGGATGCGCCACCACGTGCTCGCGCGACAGCTTCGACGTCTCGTCGGACTCCCCCGACAGCAACGGCCGCAGCCCCGCGTAGACGCCTTCGACGTCGTCACGCGTCAGCGGCACCGACAGCACGGCGTTGACGTGGTCGAGCAGGTAGTCGATGTCGGCCCGGGAGGCGGCGGGATGTGCCTTGTCGAGCGTCCACTCGGTGTCGGTGGTGCCGATGATCCAGTGCCGCCCCCACGGGATCACGAAAAGAACCGATTTTTCGGTACGAAGGATGATCCCCGTGAGTGAGTGGATCCGATCCCGGGGCACCAGCAGATGGATCCCCTTGGACGCCCGGACATGGATCTGGCCACGACCGCCCACGAGCTCCTGGATGTCGTCGGTCCACACCCCGGTGGCGTTGACCACCTGCTGCGCCCGCACCTCCTGCTCGCCGCCGCTCTCCAGGTCGCGCACGCGTACCCCGGTGACCCGCTCCCCTTCGCGCAGGAACCCCACGACCTGGGCCCGAGGCGCGATCGCCGCCCCGTAGGTGGCGGCGGTGCGCAGCATGGTCATCACATATCGGGCGTCGTCCACCTGGGCGTCCCAGTATTGGACGGCCCCGGTGAACGCCGACTTCTTCAGCGCCGGCGCCAGCCGCAGCGCCCGGCTCCGCGACAGGTGCCGATGCCCCGGCACCCCCCGCGCCACACCGGTCGCGAGCCCGAGCGTGTCATAGAGCGCCACTCCGGCCCCCACGTAGGGGCGCTCCCACCCAAAGTGGGTCATCGGAAACAGAAAAGGCACCGGCCGCACCAGATGGGGCGCGATCCGCTGCAGAAGCAGGGCCCGCTCCTGCAGCGCCTCCCGCACGAGCTCGAAGTTGAGCTGTTCGAGATAGCGCAGGCCGCCGTGGATCAGTTTCGACGACCGCGACGACGTGCCGGACGCGAAGTCACGCGCCTCGACCAGGCCCACGTCCAGCCCGCGCGTGGCGGCGTCGAGCGCGATGCCCGCGCCCACCACCCCGCCACCGACCACGACCACGTCCAGCTCCTGGGCGCCCATCCTGGTCATCGCCGCCGCCCGCTCGGCAGGCCCGAGCCGCGCCACGCCCCTTCCCGCCGTCATAAACGCCCCCTGATATACGACTATGTCGCCTTGCGCTCCATACCTACCCGCTCGGGTAGCGCGATGTAACGCTTGTCCGGAGTGGACCCGAGCACCATCGTGCCCCATCAGGCGCGGATCACCTTCACCCCCGCGTCGGTCAGGCCGCCGGCGAGCTCGTCGGAGAGCCGGGCGTCGGTGACCAACGTGTCGATCTCCCCGATCGGGCAGATCCGGGAGAACGCCCGTTTGCCGACCTTGGAGGCGTCGGCCACCACCACGACCTGCTTGGCCCGGCTGATCAGCAGGTGGTTGACGTCGGCCTCGCCCTCGTGGTGGGCGGAGGCCCCGAGTTCGATGTCGAGCCCGTCGACCCCGAGGAACGCCACGTCCAGCGTCACCTGCTCCAGCACGCCCGAGGCCAGCGGCCCGATCAGCTCGTAGGACTGCGGGCGGGCCACACCACCCGTCACGACGATCTTGACGTGCTGCCGGACCGTCAGCTCCGCGGCGATGTTGAGGGCGTTGGTGACGACCGTGAAGCCCGACTCCAGCGTCGAGCACGTGGCCAGGGCGCGGGCCAGCTCCGAGGTGGTGGTGCCGCCGTTGAGCCCGACGACCACGCCGGGAGTGAGCAGCTCCACCGCGGCGGCGGCGATGCGGTGCTTCTCGTCGGCGTGCCGGGCGGTCTTGTAGCGCAGCGGCAGGTCGTAGCTGACGCTCTGGGCGACCGCACCGCCTCGGGTGCGCATGAGCATCTGCTGCTGGGCGAGCTGGTCGAAGTCGCGGCGGATCGTCGCGGTGGAGACGTCGAGCGCCTGGGCGGCCTCCTCGACGGACAGGCGACCCTCTTGAGCGAGCAGCTCCAGAATCGCATTCCACCGGTCATATCGGGACACGAATGCCTCCTTGGCGATCCAACTCGTGCAAGCGTGGCACACGCCCCGGACCAGAGCCACCACTGCACAATCTTGCAGTTTCTTGATATAAACAGAGCAGAAACAATCATGCACTGGAGGTAATGGTGGCCACCCACACTGAGGCCGAGATCGCCTCTCAGCCGGACTGCTGGCGCCGCGCCGTCGCCGATGTGCCCGTCGACGCGCTGCCCCGCCCGGGTGAGCGGGTCGCCGTCGTCGGCTGTGGCACCTCGTGGTTCATCGCGATGGCCTACGCCGCCCTCCGCGAGCGGGCCGGGCTGGGCGAGACGGACGCGTTCGCCGCCTCGGAGGCTCCGGTGGGCCGGCGCTACGACCGCGTGCTGGCGCTCAGCCGTTCGGGCACCACGACCGAGGTGCTGAAGCTGCTCGCGGACACCGAGTCCGCCACCACGGCCATCACCGCCGACCCCGACGCCCCGATCATGAACGTCGCGGACGACGTGATCGTCCTCGACTACGCCGACGAGCGGTCGGTGGTGCAGACCAGGTTCGCCACCACCCAGCTGGCGATGCTGCGCGCCAGCCTCGGCGAGGACCTGACCCAGGCCATCGCCGACGCCGAGCGGGCCGTCTCGGCGCCGCTCGCCGACGGGCTGGTGGCGGCCGAGCAGTTCAGCTTCCTCGGTTCCGGCTGGTCCGTGGGCCTCGCCCAGGAGGCCGCGCTGAAGATGCGGGAGGCGTCGCGATCGTGGACCGAGGCCTACCCGGCGATGGAATACCGCCACGGCCCGATCAGCATCGCCGGCCCCGGCCGCGTCACCTGGATGCTCGGTGAGGCCCCCGAGGGTCTGCGCGAGCAGGTCGAGGCCACCGGTGGCACGTTCCTGCAGAGCGGGCTCGACCCGATGGCCGAGCTGATCACGGCCCAGCGGGTCGCGGTCGCCAGGGCGTTCGCCCGTGGCCTCAACCCCGACGAGCCCCTGCACCTCACCCGATCTGTGATTCTTTCATCATGAGCCTCACCCTCGCCGACGCCCGGATCGTGACTCCCGAGGGAGTTCACGACGGGTGGCTGACCATCGAAGACGGCCGCATCACGCACATCGGCCGCGGATCCGCCCCCCGCGCGGGCCACAGCCTGGGCGGCCGGCACGTGGTGCCGGGCTTCGTCGACCTGCACAACCACGGCGGAGCGGGCGGGTCCTTCCCGACCGGCGATCACGACGGGGCTCGTGACGCGGTGGCGCTGCACGAGCGCCATGGCACCACGACGATGGTGGCGAGCCTGGTGACGGGCCCGCTCGACGAGCTGACCAGGGCGGCGGCCTCGCTCGCCGACCTGTGCGACGAAGGGCTGTTCGCGGGCCTGCACTTCGAGGGCCCCTACATCGCCGCGGCCCGCTGCGGCGCCCACAACCCGGCACTGCTGCGTGAGCCGTCGCCGGGAGAGTTCGCGCGGCTGGTCAAGGCCGGGCGCGGGCACGTGCGCATGCTCACGCTGGCCCCCGAGCTGCCGGGCGCCCTCGACACGATCCGCGCGGCCACGGCCGAAGGCGTGATCGCCGCGCTCGGCCACACCAGCGCCACCTACGAGCAGACCCTGGCGGGCATCGAGGCCGGCGCCACGGTCGCCACCCACCTCTACAACGCGATGGTGCCGCTCGGCCACCGCGATCCCGGGCCGATCGCCGCGCTGCTGGAGGACGAGCGGGTCACGGTCGAGCTGATCAACGACGGCGTGCACGTGCACCCGGCGATGCTGCGCCTGGCCTACGACGTGGCGGGGCCCGGCCGCACCGCGCTGGTCACCGACGCGATGGCCGCCACCGGCATGGGCGACGGCGACTACGTGCTCGGCTCGATGCGGGTCAACGTGGCCGGCGGCGTCGCCCGGCTGGCCGAGGGCGGCTCGATCGCGGGCAGCACGCTCACCATGGACGTCGCCTTCCGGCGGGCCGTCCAGGAGGTGGGCCTGTCGCTGCCCGAGGCCGTGGAGATCGCCTCGCGCACACCCGCCCGCGTGCTGGGCATCGGCGACCGCGTCGGCTCGATCGCCGTGGGCAAGTTCGCCGACCTGGTGGTGCTCACCGACGAACTGGAGGTGGCCGGGGTGATGAAGCGGGGCGCCTGGGTTCGCTCGGCGGATCCCGCATGATCCTCACCGTGACGCTCAACGCCGCCCTCGACGTCACCTACCAGGTGCCCGACGTCGACTGGGACGGCGTCAACCGGGTCTCGGCCGTGCACCGGCGGGCCGGCGGCAAGGGCGTCAACGTGGCCCGCGTGCTCCAGGCCCTCGGCCAGGAGGTGCTGGTCACCGGCCTCGCGGGCGGGCCCACCGGCCAGGCCATCGAGGCCGACCTGCGCGCGGCCGGCCTGACCAGCGCGCTGGTCGAGGTCGCCGCCGACGCCCGCACGACACTCGTCGTCTCGGAGACCTCCAGCCAGTACGGCACGCGCCGCGCGGCCCTGTTCAACGAGCCCGGCCCCGAGGTCACGGAGCAAGAGCTCCGAAATTTCACCAAAAAGTACGAAACCCTGCTGGCCCAGGCCCGGGTGGTCGTGCTCTCCGGCAGCCTCCCCACTGGCCTGCCCAGCGACACCTACGCCACCCTGGCCGCCATCGCCGCCGAGCGCGGCGTGCCCGCGATCGTCGACGCCGACGGCGAGCCACTGCGCCACGCCCCCCGGGGCCGCCCCGCGATCGTCAAGCCCAACGCCGACGAGCTGGCCCGCGCGGTGCCGGGCGGCACCCCCGCCGAGGGTGCCGAGCGGCTGAGAGCCCAGGGCGCCGGGTCCGTGGTCGTCTCCCTGGGCGCCGAAGGACTGCTGGCGGTCACGCCCGAGGGAACGTTCCGGGCCCGCATGCCGTACCGGGTGGACGGCAACCCGACGGGCGCCGGTGACTCACTGGTGGCCGGGCTGGCACTGGGCCTGCTGGAGAGCACCGCGTGGCCCGACCGGCTGCGGCGGGCGGCGGCGCTGGGCGCGGCCGCCGTCGCCGCGCCGGTGGCCGGCGACTTCGACCGAGACGTCTACGCCGACACGCACGCCCAGATCGTCATCACCTGAGGAGTCCCGTCATGCCCCTTGCCGCCATCGGCGACATCGTCCACGCCTCCCCCGCGGGGGTGGGCGCGTTCAACGTGATCCAGTTGGAGCACGCCACCGCGATCGTGGCCGGCGCCGAGGCGCTGGGGCTGCCGGTCGTGCTGCAGATCAGCGAAAACTGCGTGCGCTACCACGGCGCGCTGGAGCCGATCGCGCTGGCCTCGCTCGCCGTCGCCCGGCGGGCCGCCGTGCCCGTCGCGGTCCACCTCGACCACGCCACCGACCGCGCGCTGGTCGAGGAGGCGGTGCTGCTGGGCCTCGGATCGGTGATGTTCGACGCGTCGGCGCTGCCCGACGAGGAGAACGTCGTCACCACCGCCGCCGTGGCCGCCTGGTGCCACGAGCGCGGCGTGTGGGTGGAGGCCGAGCTGGGCGAGGTCGGTGGCAAGGACGGCGTGCACGCCCCCGGCGCGCGCACCAAGCCGCACGAGGCCGTCGACTACGTGACGCGCACCGGGGTCGACGCCCTGGCCGTCGCCGTGGGCAGCTCGCACGCGATGACCACCAAGGACGCCGTGCTCGACCTGGAGCTGATCGCCGAGCTGCGCGCCGCCGTGCCGGTGCCACTGGTCCTGCACGGCTCCTCGGGGGTGCCCGACGACACCCTCCGCCACGCCGTACGGCACGGCATGAAGAAGATCAACATCGCCACCCACCTCAACAAGGCGTTCACCGGCGCCATCCGCGACTACCTGGGCGGCGACGAAAAGGTGGTCGACTCGCGCAAGTATCTGAGGGCGGGCCGCGACGCGGTGACCCGCGAGGTCACCCACCTCCTCAGCGTCCTCACGGCGTGAACTCCTGACGCGGACACTCCTCGCGCATGAGCTCCGGGCGATCGCGCGAGCCGGTCGGGCGGCAAGGGAGGGCGGCGACTACACGCTCGGCGAGATCGCCAGGATCCTCGACATCAAGAAGCAGAGCGTGAGTGAGCTGATGGCCAAGGGCCGCGCGCTGCTCGAAGCGCAGCGAGTCCGGCTCTGCGTCGTGTCGCTGCGGGAGCGGCGTCGCGAGCGCCTGGCCGCCGCCGGGATGCCGGACCGGCGGGCCAGCTAAGTAAGGATCATCCGCCCGGGTGGGCTTTTACTCCACCCGGGCGCGCGGCACCGGGCCGATTCGCCCGACCCCTCGCATGCGCGAGGCCCTGCGCCGTAGCCTGAGATTGCGACATCGCAGGAGGTGCAGGGCCTATGCCCGAGACTAGCACTGGCTACATGGTCAGGATTCAGCGCGAGCTGCGCGGTATGACAACCACAGGCCTGGCCACCCACGTCGGCTGTACGCCGCGACACATCGAGCTGATCGAACAGGGTAAGCGCACCCCTTCGCTGCCCATGCTTCGAGAGATCGCGAAGGTTCTCGGCGTGCGCAGCGCCGTCCTCCTCGGCGAAAGCCCTCGCGAGAGTCACAAGACCGGCCGTCCGCAGGTGGGCGATATAGAACGAGCCCTCTTCACCTACAAGACCCTCGCCCCTGACATCGAACCGCCCGACGCCGACCAGCTCGACGAGCGCATCAGCGCGGCCCGAGACGCCTGGTTCTCTTCGGCGAGCAGGTACACGATCCTGATGCGAGACCTGCCGCAGCTCATCAGCGACGCCGAAAGCCTGGTCCTAGAGACCAACAGCCGGCCAGACGATCGCCGGACCGCCTGCCGAGTGGCCGCCAACGCCTACATCCTCGCCCGTGGCATGCTCAAGCACCTCGGCCGGATCGACCTGGCGCACCTGGCCGCCGACCGCGCAATGCGCTACGCCGAAGAAACCGAGAACCCGCTGATGATCGCGGTGGCGCACTGGAATCTCGGCCAGTCCATGCTGTCGGACGACATGCACGAAGTGGCCTACGACGTCGCCCAGCGCGGCATGGAGCTGTTCGAGCCCTCGCTCGGCGACGGCGACGAGCGGCACCTGTCGGTGTTCGGCGCGTTGAACCTCGTGTCTGCGATCGCCCTCACCCGCTCCGGAGACGCCGAGCAGGCGCGCGAGATGCTCCGCGGCCGTGCCCGTTCGCTGGCCCAGAGCGTCAACGAGCGCAGTAATCACTTCGGTCTCGCGTTCGGCTTGACCAACGTGGCGATCCATATGGCGAGCGTGGAGGTTGAGGCCCGGCGGCCTGAGGCGGCGCTTCATGTGGCCGACGACATCGACCTGAGCCGGACACCCTCAGTCGAGCGCCGCGCCACCCATCTGACCCAGATCGCCCGCGCGTGTGAGGACGTCGGGGACGACGCCGCAAGCCTGGTGTATCTGCTCCGGGTGGAGCGGGAGTGTCCGGAGGAGCTCGACCACAAGCGGCTCCTGCGCGAGATGATCCGCACCCTGGCGCGGCGTGCCAGACCATCGTGGGCGCCGGAAGTCCGCTACCTCGCCGAGCGCCACCGCATCGCGGTCTGACGAACTTAGAGTTCGCGACGATCTGTTCGGAGCGGTGGGGTCCGCCGGTGGCAGTCTGCTGCCCATGACCGCAGCGCCCAGTGACGATGTCATCATCACGCGCCTGCTCCACGAGGCGGAACGCGAGTTCCCTGGCTGGGCGTTCACGCCCAGCGTCGCGGGATGGACCACCCGCCGGGGTCGCAGCCGCCTCGCCGCCACAAGCCTCGCCACCCTCTGGGCCGACTTGCGGCGGCTGCCGTCAACGACCGCCCGGCGGCACCCATGCGGCTGGGACACGGACGGCTTCTACGAGTGGACCGCCATCGACGACCACGGAGACGGCGCATGCGGTGTGACCGGCGAACGCCGCGCCACCCTACGAGGAGGAGACCCGTGACTATCACGTCCACACGCCCCTGGGGCATGACCCGCATGACGCCGCACCTGGAGGCAGTGCCCCTGCCCTGGGACACCACCGAGATCGAGGAGACCACCCAGCTCGCCGTCTACCGTGACGCGGGCGGCCACGCCGTCGACATCACCTGCGGGACCTACGCGACGGTCACAACGTCCCGGCCGCATGACGGCTCAGGGAACGCCGCCCAGGTAGCGGACGACTCGAACACCGACCAGCGCTGAGCCATGCGATCCTCTCCGGGCACAGTCATGGTGATCACATGCATGGACGACGTCACCGCCAACCCCGTCATCGCCGCGCTACACGAGCGCGGCGCGCGGGTGGCCCGGGTTGATCCGGCTGACATCGGCTCCGATCTGGCGTTCAACGCGCAGATCGGGGCCGGTGAGGCTGGATGGATGGGCACATTGCGGACCCTGACCCGCGACGTAGCGCTGCAGGACGTGCGGGCGATCTACTACCGCCGCCCGTCGCCGTGGCGCTTCCACGAGTTGCCGCCGCAGGAGCGCGAGTTCGCGAAGGCCGAGGCGCGGCACGGGCTCGACGGCACGCTCGCCGCCCTGCCGGACTGCCGGTACGTCAACCACCCGGCCGCCAACGAGCGGGCCGAGGTGAAACCAGCACAGCTCCAGGTAGCCGCACAGTTCGGCATGGAGGTGCCCGCCACCCTCATCACGAACGACGTCGACGCCGTTCGCGAGTTCGCCGCCAAGCACGGCCCCATCGTCTACAAGTCGTTCCGCGGCGTGCCCTCGGCGCCGGGCGGCGAGGTCGCGGCGATCTGGACGCAGCGCGTCGACCCGGCCGACGTTGACGAGTCACTCGCGCTCACAGCCCACCTGTTCCAAGCCGAGGTGCCCAAGACCAGCGACGCCAGAGTCACAGTGGTCGGTGATCACGTATTCGCCAGCGAGATCACCACCCCGGACGGCGTACTCGACTGGCGCCGCGACGACTGGGACCGCCTCGTACACAGCCCGATCGAGGTGCCCGCGCCGATCCAGGCCGCGATGCGCTCCTACCTCGACCGGTTCGGCCTCGTCTTCGGCTGCTTCGACTTCGCGCTGACCGGCTCGGTTCCCGAGCGCCAGTGGATGTTCTTGGAATGCAACCCCAACGGGCAGTGGGCCTGGCTGCCCGACGCGGACGCGATAGCCGCAGCTCTCGCCGACACCCTGCTGAGAGGATGACCCGCATGAACGACCTGGCTGCCAAACTCCGGCACGGACTCGCCGCCCAGATCGACTGCCCGCACTGGCGGGCCGCGCTTGAAGCGGTGCCGCGCGAACTCTTCGTCGGCGACCACGTGTTCGGCTACGACGCCGCCGATTGGGTGCCCATGCACCGCTCGCAGGTGAGTCCCGAGGATTGGATGGCCCTCGTCTACAGCGACAGGAGCCTGGTGACCCAGGTCGCCGGCGTCATGGCCGAGGACGCCACCGAGCCGATCGCCAACGCGTGGGCGACGTCGTCGTCCACGCTGCCCAGCCTCGTCGTGCGGATGCTGGGCACGGCCGGGATCGGCGAAGGTGACAAGGTGCTGGAGATCGGCACCGGCACCGGCTACTCCACGGCGCTGATGTGTCACCGGCTCGGCGCTGACGCCGTCACCTCGATCGAGTACGACCCGATGGTCGCCGCACGGGCGAAGGCGGCGCTCACAGCGGCAGGGTATGAGCCGACCCTCGTTCAGGGCGACGGGCTCGATGGGTGGGGCCGCGGCGCCCCGTATGACCGGATCATCGGCACCTGCGCGGTGCGGGCGATCCCTCCCCTGTGGTTGCGGCAGGTCCGCCCGGGCGGGACGATCACCACGCCCATGCTGGGCTGGATCGGCGGTGGCGCGTTGGCGCACCTGACGGTCGCCGACGACGGCACCGCGTGCGGGATCTTCCCAGAGCCGGTGTATTTCCAGCCCGCCCGGCCGCACGCGGCCCCGCCCATGGGCCTGATGAAGCTCGGCGTCGGCGACGTCAGCTACACCACCGTGGACCCGGCGCTGCTTACCGACCAGACGGGCCAGTTCGTGGCCCAGCTCGCCGCGCCGCAGGCGCAGCACGCCTGGATCGAGAACACCCTTGCCCTGCACGACGTGGAATCCGGCTCGCACGCCGACGTCGACCCCGCGGACTCGGCCGGCTGGATGGTCCACCAGTCCGGGCCGTACCGCCTGTGGGACGCGGTCGAGCGAGCCCTCACTACATGGCTGGACGCCGGGAAGGTGCCCCAGTCCGCGTTCGGGCTCACTGTGGCGCAGGACGAGCAACAGGTGTGGTTGGGCAGCCCTGACGGGCCCAGGTGGAGACTGCCTCGGTGCTGAAAGGCCGTCTGGCTGGATCAGTGGTCGACGACGTAGACGCCCATGCCGGTCACGGTCTCGACCAAGCCCTCGTCCTTGAGGACCTGCACCGCCTTGCGCAGCGTGTCCCGCGCGACGCCGAACTCCGCTTCGAGCTCGACCAGGCTCGGGATTCGGCGGCCTACGGGGATCTCGCGCCCCCTGGAGCGCCAACAGAGTGTCACTCTGCGGCAACCAGAGGTAACTATCAGTCGTCCCACCTCCCACCTCCCGGCTCGCCCATCCCCAGAAGAACGGCTCAACGATGCGTCCTGGCATCCTCGCCGCGGCAGTGCTCACGATCGCGACTCACCGGCTGCTCCACCGCCACCAGACCGTCGCGAAGCGGACAGTCGCGTGAGTTCGTGGCGCCTGAGCTCGTCGCGCGTGAGCTCCTATCGCATGAGCTCCTTGCGCATGAGCACGGCCGACCGGCCCTCGATCCCCTGGCGGCCGGTCACCGCGTAGCCCAGCGACTCGTACAGCGCGATGTTGGAGGCCATCTTCGCGTTGGTGTAGAGGCGCAGTGCGGGCAGCCCGAGCCGCCGCGCCTCCTCCTCCGCGAAGGCCAGCAGCCTCCGGCCGACGCCCCTGCCCTGCCGCTCGGGTGACACGGCGACGTTCTCGACCCGCAGCACGCCGTCCTCGGGCACCAGCACGATGAGCCCGTCGAGCGGGTCGGTCACGTGCACGCGACCGGCGGCGATGAGCGCGCCGTAGTCGGCCTCCATCGGCAGCGGACGCATGCCGACGATCTCCACCCACGGCTCGTAGGCGTCGCGCACCAGCTTCTCGACGGCCGCCAGGTCCGCGGCCACTGCCTGCCTCATGCGGACAATCTTCGCAGCATCCGCTTCCCCTGCCGCCCGAAGTTACCCGCTTTGTCGCTCACACCGACACTTCCTCCCCACGTCCCAGGGCCGGCGCGCAGCGTGAGCCGTCGGGTGGCCCCAAGCCGGAGCGCACCAGCTCCTACGGCCACCTGCGCCGTTCGACAACAGCGCCCTGGTCAACGCCTGCCACCGGAGCCGACCGTGGTCCGGAGCCGCCCAGATGGCCGGCAGGACGTCGTCACGGCGGCCGGCCACGTGCGGGTCAGCGGCCGTCTCCCTGGAGGCCCTCAACCGCGTGCGGCGGGTGGGGCCTCCTTGGCTGTGCCGTAACGGATGGTGATGATTTTGACTGTGCCGTAAGGGACGGTGATCACTGTGGCTGCGCCGTACAGGCTGGTGATCACTGGGTCGGGGCGACGACCACCTCGACGCGCTGGAACTCCTTGATGTCGGAGTAGCCGGTGGAGGCCATGGTGCGCTTGAGCGCGCCCATCAGGTTCATCGAGCCGTTGGCGACGCTCGACGGGCCGTGCAGGATCTGCGCCAGCGAGCCGACCGTGCCGAACTCGACGCGGCGGCCGCGCGGCAGGTCGGGGTGGTGGGCCTCGGAGCCCCAGTGGAAGCCGTGTCCCGGCGCCTCGGAGGCGCGGGCCAGCGGCGAGCCGACCATGACGGCGTCGGCCCCGCAGGCGATGGCCTTGGCGATGTCGCCGGAGGTGCCCATGCCGCCGTCGGCGATCACGTGCACGTAGCGGCCGCCGGACTCGTCCATGTAGTCGCGGCGGGCCGCGGCCACGTCGGAGATCGCGGTGGCCATCGGCACCGCCACGCCGAGGACGTTGCGCGTGGTGTGGGAGGCTCCGCCGCCGAAGCCGACCAGCACGCCGGCGGCGCCGGTGCGCATCAGGTGCAGCGCGGCCGTGTGGGTGGCGCAGCCGCCCACGATGACCGGCACGTCGAGCTCGTAGATGAACTGCTTGAGGTTGAGCGGCTCGGCCCGGCCCGACACGTGCTCGGCCGAGACCGTGGTGCCCCGGATGACGAAGATGTCGACGCCCGCGTCGATGACCGCCTTGTGGTACTGGACCGTACGCTGCGGCGACAGGCGGACCGCGGTGGTCACCCCGGAGGCGCGGATCTCCTCGATGCGGCGGCCGATCAGATCTTCCTTGATCGGCGCCGTGTAGATCTCCTGCAGCCTCCTGGTCGCGGCCTCGGCGTCGAGCGAGGCGCACTCCTCCAGCAGCGGCGAGGGGTCATCGTAACGGGTCCACAGCCCTTCGAGGTCGAGAGGGGCCAGCCCGCCGAGGCGGCCGATCTCGATCGCGGTGGCGGGCGACACGACGCTGTCCATGGGAGCGACCACCACGGGCAGCTCGAACCGGTAGGCGTCGATCTGCCAGGCGATCGAGACCTCTTCGGGGTCACGGGTGCGCCGAGAGGGCACGAGGCCGATCTCGTCGAGCGAGTAGGCACGCCGGCCCGTCTTGCCCCGGCCGATCTCCACCTGCTGAGTCATGAATTACCTTCTGTGATAGTTCGGAGCTTCCACGGTCATCTGGATGTCGTGGGGGTGGCTCTCCGTGAGGCCCGCCGACGTGATCGGCATCAGCTCGCAGTCGGAGTGCATCTGCGGGATCGTCCGGCAGCCGGAATACCACATGCCCTGGCGCAGCCCGCCGATCAGCTGGTGGGCGACCGCTGCCACCGGGCCTCGGTAGGGGACCTGCCCCTCGATGCCCTCGGGGATGAACTTGTCCTCGCCGCCGACGTCGCCCTGCGCGTAGCGGTCCTTGCTGAACGAGGTGCCGCCGCGCTCGCGGTTGCGCACCGCGCCGAGCGAGCCCATGCCCCGGTAGGACTTGAACTGCTTGCCGTTGATGAAGATCAGCTCGCCGGGCGACTCCTCGCAGCCCGCCAGCAACGAGCCGAGCATGACCGTGTCGGCGCCCGCGGCGATGGCCTTGACGATGTCGCCGGAATACTGCAGGCCGCCGTCGCCGATGACCGGCACTCCCGCGGGCCCGCACGCCAGCGACGCCTCGTAGATGGCGGTCACCTGCGGCGCGCCCACCCCGGCCACCACCCGGGTGGTGCAGATCGAGCCGGGGCCCACACCCACCTTGACCGCGTCGGCGCCCGCGTCGACCAGCATCTGGGCGCCGGCCCTGGTCGCGATGTTGCCGCCGATGACGTCGACCTTGCTGTTGGCCTTGACCTTGGCGATCATGTCGGCCAGCCCTCGGGAGTGACCGTGGGCCACGTCCACGACGACCACGTCGACGCCCGCCTCGATCAGCGCCTTGGCGCGCGCCTCGGCGTCGCCGCCGACGCCCACCGCGGCCCCCACCACCAGGCGGCCATCGGCGTCCTTGGTGGAAAGTGGATATTGCTCGCTCTTGGTGAAGTCTTTGACCGTGATCAGGCCGCGCAGCCTGCCGTCGGAGTCGACCAGCGGCAGCTTCTCGATCTTGCTCTTCCTGAGCAGCGTGAACGCGTCGTCACGCGAGACGCCGACCGGGGCGGTGACCAGCGGCATCGACGTCATGACCTCGCGCACCCGGCGCGACTGGTCGGTCTCGAAGCGCATGTCGCGGTTGGTCACGATGCCGACGAGGATGCCGTCGGCGTCGGTGACCGGGACCCCGGAGATCCGGTAGGTGGCGCACAGCCGCTCGACGTCGGCCAGCGTGTCGTCGGGGGTGCAGGTCACCGGGTTGGTGACCATGCCGGCCTCCGACCGCTTGACCAGGTCGACCTGCTGGGCCTGCTCCTCGATCGACAGGTTGCGGTGCAGCACGCCGATGCCGCCCTGCCGGGCCATCGCCACCGCCATGCGAGCCTCGGTGACCGTGTCCATCGCGGCGGAGACCAGCGGGATGGACAGGGTGATGCCGCGCGACAGGCGTGACCGCGTGTCGGCCTCACCCGGTTGCAGATCGGAGTAGGCGGGCACGAGCAACACGTCGTCGAAGGTCAGACCTGTATCGGTGAACTTGGACATGCTGCGGCCCCCTCCTGCCGTTGCGCGATGCTGCCAAGTCTAGGGCCTGGGACCAAACGACATGGTTGCCGGGAGGACGATGACCCCCACGGCCCGTCGTACTCCCGGCAAGCACAAAGAAGGGGGATGGGCCGGTCGGTGATCCGTCCCATCCCCCAGCTACCGGCACCCGGGCGGAGCGCGCATCGCGCCACCGGACCCCCCTCCGCGCCCTGATGACTGGCACCGCTAGCGCCCGGTGGGTTGCCGACTGTGGGTTAAGCCTGCGTCACTCATCGGCACATCGCAACGTGAAAACGTGCAATTGCACGAAGCTGCACACCTCAGGAGTAGCCGGGAGTAGTCGGCGCAAGAAGCGGACAGGGACCCAAGGCCGCGTTATCCTCGCGGCACGCCCGTGTCTCCCTTACGGAGCTCTCCGCCATGCGCAACGCTTCGCCCGCAGCGTCCGACCCGCTGGAGACGCTCGGGCTCGGCCCTGCTCAGTCCGCTCTCTACACCGCGGTGTTACGCCTGCACAGGGCCACGGTGACGGAGGTGGCCCAGGCCATGGACGGTCCGATCGACAAGGTGAGCAGGCAGCTCGACGATCTGGTCAGGCTGGGGGTGGTGGACGAACAGTCGGGCGAGTATCTCGCCCGGCACCCCGCCGGCGCGCTCGGGCGGCTGGTCGCCGAGCGCCTCGACCGCCTGGCCGAGGAGAGCCGGCGCATCGACTCGGCGCTCGGCTCGATCCGGGGGCTCATCCACGACTACGACGCCGGGCGCGACTACCAGAGCGGACCGTTCCCGGTCGAGCTGGTCAGCGGGGCCGACGTGCTCTACGAGAGCGTGGTCGGCATGGCCGTGCAGGCGCCGCCGATGGAGCTGCTGACCGCGATTCCCGACGAGCGGACCATGGCCGACTTCGTGCGCAAGTTCGCCGATCCGTGGATCGACGCGCAGGAGCGCGGCCTGCTGCGCGTGCACGCGATCATCCCGGTGTCCACGCTGTCGCTGCCCGGCGTACGCGAGCAGCTCACCCGGTTGCGCGAGGCCGGCGGCCAGGCCCGCACCCTCGACCGGGTGCCCAGCTGGTTCATGACCGCGGGGCCCGACGCCGCCGGGCTGCCCGCCCTGTGGGGCGGCAACCTGCCCGACCACGCGTACAACTTCTACCTGCTCCGCACGCCGATCGTGGTGGGCCTGCTGCGCTCGCTGTTCGAGGAGCTCTGGGCCAGGGCCGTGCCCCTGCCCTGGGGCGGCGGGATCGACGGCGTGGTGCAGGTGCTCAGGCTGGCGGCGCAGGGCATGTGCGACGACTCGATCGCCCGCCAGCTCGGCCTGTCGGTGCGCACGGTGCGCGCCAGGTTCGCCGACGCCATGAACGAGCTGGGAGCTCAATCACGCTTCCACGCAGGGGTGGAAGCCTCGCGCCGTGGATGGCTGGGCCAATAGCCACCGCTGAGGCCGCATCGGTCATATGGTGGGAAGGTGCTGGGAGACGTTCCCCGCGACCCGTTCGCGGACGACCCGAATGATCCTTCCGCTGCGCTGGGCGAGCTCGATGACGCGGAGCCACTGACCGCGACCGAGCGCGACGAGGCCATCACCGACCTCGCCGACGTGGAGGTCTTCCACTCCCTGCTCGAGCCGCAGGGGGTGCTCGGTCTCGTGCTCGACTGCCCCGAATGCGGGGAGCAGCATTTCTTCGACTGGGACCTGCTGCGCGGCAACCTTCGCCAGATGATCGACAAGGGCCGTCCTCAGGTGCACGAGCCCGCCTTCCACCCCGACCCCGCCGACTACGTCAGCTGGGAGTACGCCAGAGGCTACGTCGACGGCGTCATCGACACGGAGGAACGCCGCTGACCGAGCTCCGCTAACTCCGCGAGCTCGGTCACGTCCTCCAGCAGGACGGCGAGCAGCCGGGCGGCGGGGTCACCGCAGCCGGGTGGCTCACCGCGAGCGAGCGCGTCGAGTAGCGCGTCGCTCTCTTCCTCCGGCGTCAAGCCGACTCCAGCTCGGCCATCTGCCGCAACCTCGCCAGCGCCCGATGCTGGGCGACCCGGACCGCACCTGGTGACATGCCGAGTACATTACCGGTCTCCTCGGCGGACAGCCCGGACACCACCCGCATCAGCAGCAACTCGCGCTGCGTTTCGGGCAGCCGGGCGAGCAACCGGCGGGCGTGCTCGACCTCGATGTAGCGGACGACGGTCTCCTCCGGCCCCGGCCCGTCGTCGGGCCCGTCGGGCAGATCCTGGGTCGGCACGGCGGAGCGGACCGAGCTCCGCAACGCATCGGCCACCTTGTGCGAGGCGATCCCGAAGACGAATGAGGCGAACGGCCGGCCCATGTCGCGGTATCGGGGCAGCGCGGACAGGACCGCGATGCACACCTCCTGGGCGACATCGTCGGCAATGTGATACTGCCCTGTCACCCTGCCCAACCTGGCGCGGCAATAGCGCACCACTCTCGGACGCAACTCGCCGAGCAGGGATTCGATCGCACCGCGATCTCCCTGTACGGCGAGGCTCGTCAGTTCCCTTAGGTCGGAGTCATCCGTCCGTGCCGGAAGTCTCGACGCGAGCCTTACCCCAATTTTGGCGTCGGCGACGCTTCCCTCGCTCACGTTAGGCATGATGCCCGTACTGATCGGGCCTGTCGTCATCGCGAACGGCTACGGATTGGTCACATTGAAGAGACGATAACCGTTAGTAATCGATTGGCGACACTAAGCCTTTCGGGGTGGCGGAATATTTCACCTCATTACCCGAAATGCGCGACATTTGTCAGACGCCCTAGACGCTTTGCTCCCATGTTGGGTTTACTCGAATAAGTCACCTTTCCACATCACCCGACCAAACCACCATCTCTCCGGCGTTTCATCAGGTACTACGTCACACGCCATATATACGCCATCCCATGATCCTTGGAAACATGGCGCGGGCGCGAAAACACAGACGGCCCGCGCCCCGCGATGCGGGGAGCGGGCCGGGTGCGTTCGGGAAGGGGTCAGTGACCGTGGCCGTGGCCGTGGCCCTGACCGGCCGCAGCGGCCTCTTCCTCGGGCTTGTCCACCACGAGGACCTCAGTCGTGAGGAGCATGCCCGCGATCGAAGCCGCGTTCTGCACCGCCGAGCGGGTGACCTTGACCGGGTCGATGACGCCCTGCGCGAGCAGGTCGGCGTACTCGCCCGTCGCGGCGTTGAAGCCGTGACCGGCCGGCAGCTCGGCGACCTTGTGGGTGACCACGTAGCCTTCGAGACCGGCGTTCTCGGCGATCCAGCGGGCCGGCTCGACCAGCGCGCGGCGCACGACGCCGACGCCCGTGGCCTCGTCGCCCGTCAAACCCAGGTCGTCGAGCTCGCCGGCGACGTGGATGAGCGCGGAGCCACCGCCGGAGACGATGCCCTCCTCGATCGCGGCCCGCGTAGCGGAGATCGCGTCCTCGAGGCGGTGCTTCTTCTCCTTGAGCTCCACCTCGGTGGCGGCGCCGACGCGCAGCACGCACACACCGCCCGCGAGCTTGGCCAGACGCTCCTGCAGCTTCTCGCGGTCCCAGTCGGAGTCGGACTGCTCGATGGCAATCTTGATCTCCTTGACGCGGTCCTCGATGGCCTGCGCGTCACCGGCGCCGTCGACGACGGTCGTGGCGTCCTTGGTGACCACGATGCGGCGAGCCTGGCCGAGCACCTCAAGGCCGACGTTCTCGAGCTTGAGGCCGACCTCCTCGCTGACGACCTGGCCGCCGGTGAGGATGGCCATGTCCTGCAGCATCGCCTTGCGACGGTCACCGAAGCCGGGCGCCTTGACGGCGACCGAGGTGAACGTGCCACGGATCTTGTTGGTGACGAGCACCGCCAGGGCCTCGCCCTCGACGTCCTCGGCGACCACGAGCAGCGGCTTCTTGGTCTGCGCGACCTTCTCGAGCAGCGGCAGGAAGTCGGCGATCGAGGCGATCTTGCCCTGCGTGAGCAGAATGTAGGCGTCCTCCAGGACGGCCTCCATCCGCTCGGGGTCGGTCACCATGTAGGCCGAAAGGTAGCCCTTGTCGAACTGCAGGCCCTCGGTGAACTCGAGCTCCATGCCCATGGCGTTGGACTCTTCGACGGTGAGCACACCGTCCTTGCCCACCTTGTCGAACGCCTCGGCGATCAGGTCGCCGATCTTGGCGTCCTGAGCGGAGATCGTCGCCACATTGGCGATCTCCTTCTTGTCCTCGACCGGACGGGCGCTGGCGAGCAGCTTGTCGCTGATCTCCTTGGCCGCCTTGTCGATGCCGCGCTTGAGCGACAGCGGCGAGGCGCCGGCCGCCACGTTGCGCAGGCCCTCACGGACCATGGCCTGGGCCAGAACGGTCGCGGTGGTGGTGCCGTCACCAGCGATGTCGTTGGTCTTGGTGGCCACCTCCTTGGCGAGCTGGGCGCCGAGGTTCTCGTAGCGCTCCTCCAGCTCGATCTCACGAGCGATGGTCACGCCGTCGTTCGTGATCGTCGGAGCACCGAACTTCTTGTCGATGACAACGTTGCGGCCACGCGGGCCGAGGGTAACCTTCACGGCATCCGCGAGGGCGTTCACGCCGCGCTCGAGCGCGCGCCGGGCGTCCTCGTCGAACTCCAGGATCTTCGCCATTTTGCTGAAAGTCCTCTCCTGGTGCCGAAGGCCCCGGCCGCCTCGCGTCAGATCGACGACGTGCGCCCGGGGCCCGACACGACCGGCTTACTTCTCGATGATCGCGAGAACGTCGCGGGCGGAGAGCACGAGGTACTCCTCGCCGCCGTACTTGACCTCGGTGCCGCCGTACTTGCTGTAGAGGACGATGTCGCCCTCGCTGACGTCAAGCGGAATCCGCTTGTCGCCGTCCTCATCCCAGTTGCCCGGGCCCACCGCGAGGACCTTGCCCTCCTGCGGCTTCTCCTTGGCGGTGTCAGGGATGACCAGGCCGGAAGCGGTGGTCTGCTCGGCCTCAAGCGGCTGCACCACAATGCGGTCGCCGAGCGGCTTAACGGGAACCTTGGTGGCGGTCGTCACGATCGGACCTCCCCTTCAGATTTGAATGATCTAGAAGAGGCGACCAGCGGGGCCTGCCGTCGCGGGTGTCAGACCTGCCTCGTCGCACATTGGCACTCTCAAGGGGAGAGTGCCAATGGGAAACATATGCAAGAGGGGCTTGACAGTCAACACGAACGCGTCTGCTCAGAGCGATCAGGCGCAAACCTTGACGTCCGCGTCTCCCACCCTGCCACCTGTCGCGCACCGCACGGCACCGCACCGTCCCGGCTCCGGTGGCGACGCGCTAACGTCGTCATACGTGGACCTCGACGCCTTCAACGAGCTGCTGACACCTCGCGGCATCCGCGCGCTGGCCGAGGCTGAGGCGCTTCGGACGGCCGGCCCGGTGGCCGCGGCGACCAGGCTGCGCAGGTCCTACGACGCGGCGCTCACCTCGGCCGCGCTCACCCAGGCAGAGCTGCGGGAGCGGGCCCAGGAGAAGTTCGGCCCCGATGCCGAAGTCATGTATTTCACACCGCACGGCCTGGAGCAGTCCACCCGAGGCCAGGTCGCCCGCCACCGCGCCCGCCGCCTCACCGCGTGCGAGCCGCACCGGCCGCGGGTGCTCGACGTCTGCTGCGGCATCGGTGGCGACACCATCGCGCTGGCCCGCGCCGGCTGCTTCGTGGACGCGGTGGACACCGATCCCCTGACCGTCGCCGTGGCGAGGGCCAACGTCGAGGCGCTCGGGCTCGGCGAGCGGGTGACCGTCAGGACGGCCGACGCCGCCACGGTGTCGCCGGAGGGCTACGACGTGCTGTTCGCCGACCCGGCCCGCCGCACCTCCCGTGGCCGCACGTTCGACCCCATGGCCTACTCCCCTCCGTGGCCGGTCGTGCTCGACCTCGTCTCCAGGGCTCCGCGGGCCTGCCTCAAGGTCGCCCCCGGCATCCCCTACTCGTTCATCCCGGCCGACGCCGAGGCCGAGTGGGTGTCGTACAAGGGCGAGGTGAAGGAGGTCTCGCTCTGGACGGGCGCCCACTGGCCCGACGCCGAGGACGAGCAGGCGGGGCCGCCGGCCGCCCCGGCGGGCGGCCTGGTGGAAGGGCCGGCGGACGAGTCGGCCGAGGGTCCGCGCGTGCGGCGGGCCACGCTGCTGCCCGGCGGGCAGAGCATGACCGCCACCGGCGCGCGCGCCCTCACCGGCCCCGTCGGCCGCTACCTCTACGAGCCCGACGGCGCGGCGATCCGCGCGCACCTCGTCGGCGAGGTGGCCGAGTTGGTCGCCGGGCGGCTGCCCGACCCGATGATCGCCTACATCACGGGTGACGTGCCGATCGACACCCCGTGGGCGGCGAGGTACGAGGTCCAGGACGTGCTGGCGTTCTCCCTGAAACGCCTCCGTTCCACCCTTCGCGAGCGGCAGGTCGGAAATGTCACCATCAAAAAGCGCGCCTCGGCCATCGACATCGAACGTCTTCGAGCGGATTTGCGCCTTTCGGGAGACAAGTCAGCGGTAATCATCCTGACCCGAATCATGGATAAGCCGTCGGTCCTGATTTGCCACCCATCGCCACCTGCCTAAATGACGAACCAGGGCGTTCTACCGATAACCACGACGTTTTACTTCGCTCCTGACGGACCTTGATCGAAAGACTAAGGTGGGCGGGCGGGAGTTCTCCCCCTGTAGCGGTTTACCGCGTTCTCCTTCTTTCATCTGCAAACCGGACCTACCGACCGCTGCGCGGCAGACCGTCGGCGAGCGAAGGAGCTTTCGGTGGATCATTCCAACCACACCACCCTTCTGCAGGCAGGCGGCCATACCCCCATCTCCGACAGGATGCGGGACCTGCTGGCGCGCGCCGCCCAGGATCACGTGTACGAACAGCGCACCCAGGGGGCGGTGCTCGACGAGATCCGCCAGCGGCTCGAAGGCATGGAGTGGCTGCTGCGCGAGGTGCGCGAGCGGGAGCTCGGCGGGTTGAGCGGCACCCTGGAGACCGTCAGCGGGCGGCTCGACGACATCACCGCCAAGCCGCCGATGTGGGCCGAGGGCCTCGCCCAGCACGTCGAGGCGGTGCGTGACCACGTCGACGCGGTGGGCGAGCAGGTGGGGTCGGTCGACGCCCGGGTCGAGTCGGTGAGCCGGCACGTCGCCCCGGTGGGCGACCTGCCCGGCCTCTGGGCCGACCTCGGCACCATCGGCATCGGGGTCGAGGAGGCGCTCAAGCGGCTCCAGTCGGTGCTCGACCGGGGCGACGGCATCGTCAGCCGGATGGGCGACTTCGCGGGCAAGCTGAGCCAGCTCAACTCCAGCATGGAGATCGCCGCCAACCGCTTCACGCGGCTCGACAAGTCGCTCGCCGAGCTGACCGCGCGCACCGACCGCATCGAGGGCGCGGTGACCGGCCTGCCCGAGCGCCTCGACGACAAGCTCGCCGCCGTCGCCGATCCCCTCGCCGCCCAGGTCGACGTCGTCGCCGGCCGCCTGGCCGCCTCCGAGCAGCACCTGACCAGCCGCCTGGCGGCGGCCGAGGAGCACGTCACCGGCCTTCTCGAAGACACCGAGCAACAGCTCGCGACCCGCCTCGACGCCTGCGAGCAGCACCTGTCCGTACGCCTCGACGGCGTCGACGAGCGGCTCGGCGCGACCGGCGAGCGGCTGGCCTCGGTCGACGGCCGGTTGGGCCGGCACGACGGCCGCTTCGACGCCCTCACCGGCCTGGTCACCACGCTCGACGGCCGGGTCGCCGCCGTCGACCAGCACCTGAGCGACACCGCGACGCGCAACGAGGGCCGCTTCAACCACGTCGACAACCACCTGGAGTCCCTCGACGAGCGCCTCAACGAGTTCGAGGAGCACGTGACGACCCGCTTCGACGGCGTCGACAGCGCCGTCGCCGGCCGCTTCAACACGGTCGACGCCAAGCTGGCCGCCGGGTTCGAGTGCGTCACCAGTCGTTTCGAGAACGTCGACAGCACGGTGACGGCCCGCTTCGAGGCCGTCGACACCGGCCTGGCCGCCCGCATCGACACCGTCGACTCCACCATCGCGGCCCGGCTCGACATGGTCGACACCAAGCTGGCCGCCCGGCTCGACACGGTCGACTCCGATCTGGCCGCCCGCATCGACACCGTGGCCAACCGGCTCAACAGGGTCGACACCAACCTCGCGGCCCGGCTCGACACCGCCGACACCAACCTGGCGGCCGGCATCGACACCGTGACCGCCCAGCTCGACACGGTCGACGCCAGGCTGACCGCGCGCCTCGACACCGCCGACGCCGACCTCGCGGCCCGCCTCGACACGATCGACACCAAGGTGGCCGCGCGCCTAGCCACGGTGGACACCCACCTGGCCAGCCGCATCGACTCCGTCGACAGCAGCGTCGCGGCCCGTTTCGACACTGCTGACGGCAACCTGGCGGCCCGGCTCAACAAGGTCGACACCCACCTCGCGACCCGGCTCGACTCCGTCGACACCCGGCTGCACACGCGCTTCGACGGCGTCGACGTCCACCTGACCGACCTCGCCGCCCGAGCCGAGCAGGCCGGAGAGCAGCTCGAGACCGTCGACGACCGCGTGGAGGCCGTCAACCAGCGGGTGCAGCGGCTGCCCGGCGTGTCCGACATCGGTGACCGGATCAGCCAGTTGCTCGCCACCGAGGCGACCGCCCAGGTCGAGCGCCTCGCCGTGGCGGCGGCGACGCTCACCGAGATCGTCCAGACCCGTCCCGACCGTGACGAGCTCGCTCAGACCGTCACCGGCATCGTCGAGCCGGCCACCACCGATCTCACCAAGCGCCTCGGCGCTCTGGAGGAGACCATGCTGGCGCTCGCCGAGGCTCTGCTCCGGCCGACTCGCAAGGAGTGACCGCGCGTGGGGTCCCGCGCCGCACAGCGGGACCTCACCCCCCGTCAGGGGCTCACACGTGGACGGTCGTGATGGGCATCGAGGAGTCGGCCGGGATGTCCAGCGTGGACGGTGTGACCCCGGCCGCCACCAGGTCGGAGCCCAGGGCTGCGACCATGGCGCCGTTGTCGGTGCACAGCCCCGGCCGGGGCACCCGCAGTCGCACGCCCGCGGCTTCACATCGTTCGCGGGCCAGGGCGCGCAGCCGCGAATTGGCCGCCACGCCGCCACCGATCAGCAGGTCGTGCACGTCGTATTTACGGCACGCCTGTAGTGCCTTGCGAGTCAGCACGTCGACCACGGCCTCCTGGAACGAGGCGGCCACGTCGGGCACGTGGATGGTCTCGCCGGCCGCCTGGCGCGCCTCCACCCAGCGGGCCACGGCGGTCTTGAGCCCGGAGAAGGAGAAGTCGAGCGTGCCGTCGTCGAGCTTGCCCCTGGGAAAGGCGACGGCGGTGCCGGAGCCCGAGGTGGCGGCCCGGTCGATGTGGGGACCGCCGGGGAACGGCAGCCCGAGCACCCGCGCGACCTTGTCGAAGGCCTCGCCGGCGGCGTCATCGACCGTGGAGCCGAGCGAGATCACGTCCTGGGCCACGTCGGGCACCAGCAGCAGCGAGGAGTGGCCGCCCGACACCAGCATCGCGATGCACGGCTTGGGCAGCGGGCCGTGTTCGAGCTGGTCGACGGCGACGTGCGCGGCCAGGTGGTTGACGCCGTAGAGCGGCACTCCGAGCCCGAGCGCATAGGCCTTGGCCGCGGCCACGCCGACGAGCAGCGCCCCGGCGAGCCCCGGACCGGCGGTCACGGCGATCGCGTCGATGTCGGAGAAGGCGACCCCCGCCTTCGCCAGCGCCGCCTCGACGGTCGGCGTCATCGCCTCCAGGTGGGCCCGGGAGGCCACCTCCGGCACCACGCCGCCGAAGCGGGCGTGCTCGTCCATGCTGGAGGCGATCGTGTCGGCCAGCAGGGTATGGCCTCTGACGAGGCCGATGCCGGTCTCGTCGCAGGAGGTCTCGATGCCGAGGACCAGGGGTGCGTCAGCCATCCAGCTTCCTTCTCATCATGATCGCGTCGGTGCCGTCGTCGTAGTAGCGGCGACGCAGGCCGATCTCCTCGAACCCGAAGTGCTCGTACACGCCGCGTGCCTGCGGGTTGTCGGAGCGGACCTCCAGGAAGATCTCGCGTGCTCCCCGCCTGCGGGCCTCGGCCACCAGCTCGGCCAGCATGGCGCCACCGACGCCGGTGCCCTGATGGGACTCCAGCACCGCGATGGTCTGCACGTCGGCCTGGTCGGCCGCGGCGGCCAGGCCCGCGTAGCCGATGATCGCCTCGTCGACCACGGCCACCACGTAGTGGCGAGTGCGCGGCTGGTCACCCAGCTCGCCCCGCATCATGCCCTCGCTCCACGCGTCGAGCGGGAACGTGGCCCGTTCGATCGCCATGACCGTCGGCAGGTCGGCCTCGGTCATCTGCCGGAGTTTCACGCGGTCACCCGCTTGGGCGCCCCCGGCGCCACCGCGTCGGGTCGCCGCAGGTAGATCGGGCGCGGCGGGTCGAGTGGCACGCCCGCCTCGATGCGTTCGGCCGCCAGCGCGGCCAGCGCGCCGGCGTAGGGGTAGGTCGGGCCGCTGGACCCTCCCAGCACGTCCGGGTAGAGGTCGGCGCCGGCCCCCACCACCGGCAGGCCCGCCACGGGGACGTCGGCGGGCCGGTCGACGAACGGGCCGTCGGCCCTCGTACGCAGGTCGGAGTAGCGGGCCCAGAACACCTCCTTGCGCCGGGCGTCGGTGGCGACCAGGAACGGCCCGGTCAGCCCGCTGCCGTAGGCGACGGCGTCCAGGGTGCAGACGCCGTACGCCGGGACTCCCGCCGTGACGGCCAGCCCCTGGGCGGTCATCAGCCCGACGCGCAGGCCCGTGTAGGGGCCGGGACCGCTGCCCGCGACGATGGCCGTGACGTCGCCGAGCGAGGCCCCGGCCTCGCGCAGGACGATCTCGATGGTGGGCGCGAGCAACTCGCCGTGGCGCCGAGCGTCGATCGTCGTCGACTCGGCGAGCACCTGACGGCCGTCGTGGAGCGCGGCGGTGACGGCGGGAGTCGCGGTATCAAAAGCCAGGACCAGCACGACTGTTTAGCCTACCCGCCGGGCGGGTCAGACCCAGCCGGTGCGCTGTTTCAGCCATTCGACCGCCACCACGCCCTGAGCCCGCTGGAACGCCCTGACCGTCGGCAGCCCCGGCGGATCGGGCAGGCGGCCGTGGCGGACCATGAAGCCGGCGATCGCGGCGACCACGGCGGTGACGGCGGGATCGGGGTCGGGCAGCAGCTCGTGCGGCTGCGGGCCGCCCTGCATGCCGACCGAGGGCAGCATGGCCGCCCGGTCGAACCAGGCAGCGCCGACGCACGCCCATGGCCAGTCGACGACGTAGACGCGGTCGGCGGTGAGCAGCAGGTTGTCGGCCCGCAGGTCGGTGTGGATCAGGGTGTCGCCGGCCGCCGCCTCCGGCCAGCCCGACTCCAGGTCGGCCAGGGCGGCGAGGTGACGCAGCGCCCACGGGTCGAGCCCGGTGGTGTCCTCGGTGAGCAGGTCGCGCCAGCCGCGGAAGGCAACGGCGTACCGTTCGCCTATGGGCGGCGCGACGATCGGAGCCGGGGTGAGCGCGGCCGACATCCGCTCCACGGCGCCGAGCACCAGGTCCAGCTCGTCGCGCCGCCACGGCAGGGCCGGGTGGCGGCCGTCGATGTCCTCGAAGACCAGGGTCACCCAACCGTCGAGGTCGAAGCTCGTCAGCAGTCGCGGGGCCGGCACGGAGGCGGGCAGGGCGGCGGCGATCTCGGCCTCGGAGCGGTAGATGCGGACGCTGTCGGGGTTGGGCTCGGGGCCGACGGCCTTGACGAAGGCGCGCCGGCCGCCGGTGGTGCGCACCCGCACCGCCGCGGCGGGCGAGAAGCCGCCCGTCTGGGTGACCGCCTCGGCCACGGGTCCGCCGAGGAACTCCTCTACCGCCTCACGGACGGCCGGATGGATCTCTGACCAGGGCACCCGCACGCCGGACGCGGGTGGCTGGGAGTCGACGCTCATGCCCTCCATCCTGCGGGTGACCGCAACCGGATTTCAGGTTTTGGACGCGTAGACGATCACGTTGTCGAGGTATTCGCCCGCGGCGTGGTCGAACGTGCCGCCGCAGGTGACCAGTTTGAGGCCATCGTCGACGTACACCCGTTTGAGCGGGAAGTTGTCCTTGTGCACCTGCTGGACCGAGTCGACCTTGTACGTGGCCACCTTGCCGTCGCTGCGCTTGACCTTGACGATCTCGCCCTTGCGCACCCGCTTGAGCTTGTAGAAGACGGCGGGGGCGGTCTTGGTGTCGACGTGGCCGACGATCACCGAGGCGCCCTTCTCGCCGGGCACCACGCTGCCGGTGAACCATCCGGCCATCGCGGGCTTCTCGTACGGAGGCAGCTCGACCTCGCCGTCCTTGCTCACCCCGAGCTTCATCAGCGGCGCCTCGACGTCGATCGAGGGGATGTCGATGCTCTCGGGCACCACGCTCGCGGCGGGCTGGGTGCCGATCTGGAGGTCCTTGCCGAACATGACGAGCAACAGCCCGGTGGCGGCCCCGGCGAGGACCGCCCCTCCCTTGCGGGCCATGGTCAGGCCCGGCTGCGGCGCTTGATCGCTATCCCCGCGCCCACGGCCAGGACGAGCGCCATCCCCGCGCCGATCGGCGCGAGCGGCAGCGTCGAGTCGTCCTCGACCTCCTTGCCGAACATGCCTCCACCGCCCGCCCGGGGCGCCTTGGTGGGCACGCCGGTGGGCACGTCGGCCCTGACCACCCGGAGCGTGGCCTTGCCGGTGTCGTTGGTGCCGTCGCACTTGACGTCGACCGTGTAGGAGCCGCGCTTGACGGTGCCGGAGACCTGCGCCTCACCGCGCACCCACGGCCCGGTCGCCTGCTTGCCGGTCGCGGCGGGTGTGGCCAGCGCGTCGGTGGCGGGGTTGAGCGTGACCCCGTTGACGAACGCCTTGGAGGTGGCGGTGCCGGTGTGGGCGGGGCCGCCGGTGGGGACGGGGCAGTTGGCCAGGATCCACACCTTCGAGGTCTCTCCCGCGGTGACCCTGTCGGGGTTGACCTGCACGTTGATGGCCGGTCTGGTGACCGTGGCGGTGGGAGTCGCGCTGACCGTGGTCGTCGGGGTGGGACTGGGGGTCGGTGTCGTCTGCGCCTCCGCCGAACATCCCATCGCGCCGATCACGAGGATGGCACCCGCGTACGCGACCCGCCTTGCCCTGAGCACCAGCGCACCCCACTTCGCCGTCCTGCACCAAGCATCCACCAAAAATGCGGATGCTACCCCTCCTGATACCCAGAATTTCTGGGCGAATCCATGACCAATGATCATGATTGATGGCATTGGCCGAATACGTCAAGGGTGACACCATTGCCCGGCGTGGGCGCGGGTTTTACTCTTCGGGGCGATCAGACGGCGTGTCGCCCCAGCGGGGGCCGATGCCGCGCAGCGTCACGGTGCGGGCCTCGTCGCCGGTCTCGCGGTCGATGTGGATCTCCAGGCGGTCGTCGGAGAGGCCCTCGACCAGCCCCTCGCCCCATTCGACGACGGTCACCGAATCCTCCAGCGAGGCGTCGAGGTCGAGGTCGTCGACCTCGAGGTCGCCGCCGAGCCGGTAGGCGTCGACATGGACCAGCGGCGGGCCCTGGCGCAGCGACGGGTGCACCCTGGCGATCACGAACGTGGGCGAGGTGATCGGGCCGCGCACCTTGAGGCCCTCGGCGATGCCCTGCACGAGCGTGGTCTTGCCGGCGCCGAGCGGCCCCGACAGGACGACCAGGTCGCCGGGACGCAGCCGGGCGGCCAGGCGCGCGCCGTACGAGCGCATGTCCTCGGCGGTCGCGAGCCGCTCCGCATTCACCGCGCGACCCCCACCATTCACCGCGCGACCCCCACCAGGCGAGATGTCCGAACTGTTTGCCGCGCCGGCCGGTGCTGCCCGTCCACTACAGCTCCACCCGCTTGATCAGCTCGCGCAGCGCGTCGTTGACCGGGCCCGGACGCTCCAGCTGGATCAGGTGGGAGGTGCCGGACACCTCGGTCAGCCGAGCCTTGGGCAACGCGGCCGCGATGGCCCGGCTGTGCTCGGGCGGGGTCAGCCAGTCTTTGTCGCCGACCACGATCGCGGTGGGCACCGGGTCGAGGACGTGCAGCGCCGACAGCTTGTCGTGGTTCATCAGCGCGGGGTAGAAGTCGGCGACCACCTCGGTCGGCGTCGCCCTGATCATCGTCTCGGCGAAGTCGACCAGGGTCGGGCTGACGTTGCGCGAGTCACCGAAGCCCATGTGACGGGTGACGAGGAAGGCGATGTCGCTGCCCGCGTGCCGGGTGCGGTCGACCAGCGAGCCTCTCTTGCCGAGCAGGGAGACCGTCGTCGGCGCGACCTTGTGGACGGCCTTGGACACCAGGGCCGGCAGGCCCAGCGTGATCTCGGCCAGCTTGCCCGCCGAGGTCGCGATCAGTGCCACGCCGCGGATCCGGTCGCCGAACAGCTCAGGGTGGCGGTCGGCCAGCGCCATGATCGTCATGCCGCCCATGGAGTGGCCGACCAGCACGCACGGGCCGGGCACGAACTCCTTGATCACCTCGGCCAGGTCGTCGCCCAGCCGGTCGATGGTGCTGTCGTCGGCCCTCCCGCGCTGGGAGCGGCCGTGGGAGCGCTGGTCCCACAGCACCATGCGGTGCGAGCCGCGCAGGTCGCGGCGCTGGTAGTGCCACGACTCGAGATTGAGGCAGTAGCCGTGGCAGAACACGATCGTCAGCGGCGCGTCGTCGGGCCCGTCGACCTCGACGTGCAGCGCCATGCCGTCGGAGGTGGTGAGCGTGTGCTCCCTGCCGCGCAACTCGCCGAACGGCTCGCCGGCCTCCAGATCGGGCCGCAGCCTGATCCGGCCCACCGCGAGGCGTTTGGCCAGCGCCGCCGCAGCGACACCCGCCGATGCGGCGCCGACGATCGCACCCGCGACCCCGACCCTGCGCCGTGTTGTCGTCGTCATGTCCCCGACTCCTTGTACACCCGCGGCACCCGCGCACCGATCCTGGTCACGATCTCATGCGTGATCGTGCCGAGGGTATCCGCCCACTCCTGAGCGGTGGGCTCCCCCTTCTCACCAGGACCGAACAGGATGACCTCGTCCCCCGCCTCCAGCGGATCGTCGCCCATGTCGATCATGAACTGGTCCATGCAGACCCGTCCGGTCACCGTCCTGCGCCGCCCTCCTGCCAGCACCTCGGCTCGTCCGGTGGCATGCCGGAGGATACCGTCGGCGTAGCCGAGCGGGACCAGGCCGAGCGTGGTCTCGCGCTCCGTGACGTGGAGGTGTCCGTAGGACACTCCGGCCCCCTCCGGCACCCGCTTGGCCAGCGCGATCCGCGCCACCAGCGTCATCGCCTGCCGGAGGCCGAAGTCGCCCAGCTCGGGGATCGGGCTGAGCCCGTACATCGCGATGCCGGACCTGACCATGTCGTAGCGGGCCCGCGGCAATGCCACGATCGCGGCGGAGTTGGCCATGTGCCTGATGACGTGGGACCCGCCGGCGCCCGCCTGGTCGGCCAGCTTGAGCGCCGTCTCGAACGCGTCGATCTGCAGGTCGATGGAGGGATGGCCGGGAACGTCGGAGCAGGCGAAGTGGGTCCACAGCCCGACGATCTCGATGACGCCCTCGGCCCGCAGCGCCAGCGCGCGGTGCAGCAGCCCCGGCCAGGCCGCCAGCGGCGAGCCGCCCCTGCTCATGCCGGTGTCGGCCTCCAGATGCATCCGGGCCGTGACCCCGGTGCGCCGGGCGGCGGCGGCGATCTCGTCGAGCAACGGCTCGTCGGAGGCGGACAGCTCGATGCCGGCCCGCAGCGCGTCGTCGACCGGCTCACCCGGAGTGATGATCCACGACAGCAGCGGCGCGGTGACGCCGGCCTCGCGCAGGGCGAGCGCCTCCCGGATGAAGGCGGTGCCGAGCCGGTCCACGCCGGCCCGCAGAGCGGCCTCGGACGTGGGCACCAGCCCGTGCCCGTAGGCGTCGGCCTTGACGGCGGCCATCAGCTCCGCGCCGCCCGCGTGATCCTTGAGCAACGCCACGTTGTGCCTGATCGCGGCCAGGTCGACCCGCGCCTCCGCGGGCGTCGCCATCGGGTGGTACACCATCTCTCCAGTCTGGCAGCTCCCTCACGTGGTCGAGCGCGGTTCGTCCCTCACGCTACGGATCGCCGAGGGGATCGCCGCCGCCACGTCCGCCGCGGTCAGCGGCGCCCCGCGGGCCGCGATCCGGCCGGCCAGCCCGTGCAGGTGGGCGCCGCACGAACCGGCCTCGTAGCAGCCGAGCCCCTGGGCGAGCAGCGCCCCCGCCACGCCGGACAGCACATCGCCCGTGCCTCCCGTGGCCAGCCACGAGGTGCCGGTGCGGTTGACGCGGGCCGGCCGGTGCTGCTCGGCGACGACCGTGGTGGACCCCTTGAGCAGCACGGTCACGCCCAGCTCCGTCGCGGCCCGGCGGGCGTGCTCCAGCCGGGCGGCCTCGATCTGGTCGCGGTCGGCCCGCGTCAGCCGCGCCAGCTCGCCCGCGTGCGGGGTGATCAGCACCGGCGCCGTACGGCGAAGCAGGCTCCGGTCCCTGGCGACCAGGGTCAGCGCGTCGGCGTCGATCAGCACGGGCACGTCGCTGGCGAGCACGCTCCTGGCCAGTTCGTGAGCCCAGTCGTCGGTGCCCAGACCGGGCCCGAGGACCCAGGCCTGGACCCTGCCGACCTCGCCGATCGAGGGCCGGTCGAGCTCCGTGATCACGGCCTCGGGCCAGTGCGCGCGGACCTGCTCCACCGGCGCGCCCGGCCCGACATAGCGCACCATGCCCGCGCCCGCCCGCAGCGCCCCGCCGACGGCCAGCACGGCGGCTCCTGTGTACTGGACGCTGCCCGCGGCGACGCCGAGCACGCCCCGGCGGTATTTGTCGGACTCGTTCGACAGGCGAGGCAGCAGGTCCTCCACGTCCTCGTGGGTGAGCACCACCACGTCGGGGTCGGGCAGGTAGGGGCCGAGCCCGATGTCGACCAGCTCGACCACCCCGGCGTGGGCCGCGCCGGGATCGACGAGCAGCCCCGCCTTGTAGGCGCCCATCGTCACGGTCACCTGGGCCTCGACGGCCGCGCCCTGCACCCGGCCGGTGCTCGCGTCGACCCCGCTGGGCACGTCGACCGCCACCACGGGGACGGGCGCGGCGTTGACGGCCTGGACCAGGCCGGCGTAGGGCTCGCGCAGCGCGCCCGCGACCCCGATGCCGACGAGCCCGTCGAGGACCAGGTCGACGGAGTCGGCGCGGTCCGCCGCCTCGGGGCCGACGACCCGGCCACCGGCCTGCCGGAACGCCTCCAGCCCCGCCTCGTGGGTCCTGGTGCCGGCCAGGATCGCCTCCACCCTGGCCCCGCGCCTGGCCAGCAGCATCCCCGCGTAGAGGGCGTCGCCGCCGTTGTCGCCGCTTCCGACGAGGAGCAGCACGCGAGCGCCGTACACCTTGGGGAGCAGAGCGGCGCTGACGGTGGCGAGCCCGGAGGCGGCGCGCCGCATGAGCGAGCCCTCGGGCAGCCGCGCCATCAGCACGTGTTCGGCGGCTCTGATCTGGTCGGCGGTGTAGGCGGTGCGCATGATCCGAAGTTATCCCTCGGCGATCACGTAGGCCACGGCCACGCCCGCGTCGTGGCTCAGCGAAATGTGCCACCGTTTGATGCCGAGGCCCTGGGCGACGTCGGCGGCCTTGCCCGTGACCCTGACCTCCGGCTTCCCGGAGTCGCCGGAGCGCACCTCGGCCTCCAGATGGCTGATCCCCCGGGGCGCGCCGAGTGCCTTGGCCACGGCCTCCTTGGCGGCGAACCTGGCGGCCAGCGAGTGCACGGGGAGCGGCCGCTCCGCCTCGGTGAACACCCGCTCGCGCAGCCGGGGGGTGCGCTCCAGCGCCGCCTCGAACCGTGCGATGTCGACGATGTCCACTCCGATGCCCAGGATCATCTTCCCAGGCTAGCCTCGCTCAGAACGCGCCCCGCTGCCACGGACCCCAGATCGCGAACGACATGCCCTGACGGGACTGGATGTTGGCGTAGAGGGTGTTGCCCCCCGGGCCGAAGGTCGAACCGGCGAACTCCGCGCCGGGGTCGTCGGCGATGGGCGCGAGCCGGCAGAAGTCGAAGATCTCGCCCTGCCGGGTCAGCCCGCGCAGGTAGTTGTCGCCGTCGCCGTCCTCGCAGAGCACGAGCGTGCCCCGCGGGCTGACCGTCACGTTGTCGGGCAGGTCGAGCATCGACGCGCGCGGCGACTCGTAGACGAGCCTGAGCCGGCCGCTCCCCGTCTCGTAGGCCCACACCTGGCCGTGGCCCCTGCCGAACCCGTCGGGCTCCGGGGCGTCGGGCACGGGGGCGCCGCCCTGCGTGGAGACGAAGTAGACGGTGCCCTGGTGGTGGATCGCCCCCTCCAGCCGGGAGAAGATCGCGGCCCCCTTGGCCCGCCCCTGTCTGCCCACCGCCTGGACGGCCGCCTCGTTGGACGGCTTGCCGGTGAAGGTGGGGTCGGGGTCGTCGATGTCGACCCAGGTGGTCGGGTAGACGGCTCCCGGTCGCTGCCCTGCGGACAGGTCCTGGCGCGGCGAGCCCTTCACGGCGAGCATCTGCAGCCTGCCGCCGTCGAGGAGGCGCCCGGCCTTGACCGGGTTCGCCGGAGGCAGGTAGCGGTAGAAGCCCGAGGCGAACCCGAAACAGTCCTCGGTCAGGTAGAGCGCCCCCGAGGTGGGGTCGAAGGCGGCCGACTCGTGGGCGAAGCGGCCCGCCGACCTGATCGGCTTGGCCGTCGCGGCGCCGAGCACCGGCACCTCGAAGATGTAGCCGTGCCTGCGGGTCAGCCGGGAGTTGTCGCCGCCGGAGTGGTCGTCGCCCACGTCTGGCCCGTTGACCGTCTCCTCGCAGGTCACCCAGGCCTTCCACGGCATGGGGCCGCCGGAGCAGTTCATCATGGTGCCGGTGAGCGACGGGCCGCTGCGCATCACCTCGCCGTAGCGGGTGACCCGCAGCGTCGAGGTGCCGCCCCCGGCCATCCTGTCGTAGGCCTTGCCCTTGTCGCCGAACGCCCCGACGGGGCCGTTGACCTCGTGGTTGCGTACGAGGTAGGCGGTGCCACGCGGGGCGGCGAACGCGGCCATCCCGTCGTGCCTGCCGGGCACGGCCGAGCCGTCGGAGAACTTCTGGCCCGCCGCGCTGAACGACCGGTAGGCGAACCCGTCGGGCAGGTGCAGCCTGACCTTGCCGTCACGCAGGTCGGCCACGGGGCGCAACGGCCCGTAACCGCGCACCGGCTTGGCCTCGCCCCGCTCGCCCGCGCAGGCGACACCGGCGAACGGCCCGGCGATGCCCGCGGCCATCGTCATGCCGGCTCTGAGGAGAAAGCGACGGCGGTCCATGGCAGCCTCCAACGGTGCTTGTCAAGAACAGTAACGCCACAGAACTCGCCGCCTGACCGGTTCCACTAGATCACAGCGCACCGGTTTCCCGAACAGATTCTCGGTTTACCCACAAGTTCGTCCACAGCCTGTGGACAACGACCCGGCCGAGAGGCGACGCGAGGCCCGTCGCTACGCTGCCAAGGTGAACAACGGCTACGTTGAACTGAGCAGGGAGCGGTGGAGCGAGCTCCGCAAGAACACGCCCTTGACTCTCACCGCGGAAGAGCTCGAAGAGCTGCGCGGCGTCGACGATCCCATCGACCTCACCGAGGTCACCGACATCTATCTCCCACTGACGAGGCTGCTCAACCTGCACTTCACCGGGTCCAAGCAGCGCAGCAGCGTGCTGAGCGCCTTCCTGGGGCACCATGAGCAGCGCGTCCCGTACATCCTGGGCATCGCCGGCAGCGTCGCGGTCGGCAAGTCGACCACGGCGCGGTTGCTGCACACGCTGCTGGCGCGCTGGCCCGAGCACCCGCACGTGGAGCTGGTCACCACCGACAGCTTCCTGTTCCCCAACGCGGTGCTGGAGGCCAAGGGCATCATGCAGCGCAAGGGCTTCCCCGAGAGCTACGACCGCAGGGCCCTGGTCAGGTTCGTGGCCGAGGTGAAGGCCGGGGTACCCGAGGTCAGGACACCGGTCTACAGCCACCTTGAGTACGACATCGTGCCCGGCGCACACCAGGTCGTGAAAAATCCGGATATCTTGATCATCGAAGGGCTCAACGTCCTCCAGCCCGCCCCACCCACCTCCCTCGCCGTCAACGACTACTTCGACTTCTCCATCTACGTCGACGCCAAGGTGGAGGAGATCCGCGACTGGTACGTCGAACGCTTCCACAAGCTGCGCCGCACCGCCTTCGAGGACCCCAAGTCCTACTTCCGCTACATCGCCGAGCTCTCCTACGAGGAGGCCACGGACTTCGCGGTCAAGGTCTGGCGCGACATCAACGAGCGCAACCTGATCGAGAACATCGCCCCCACCCGCGGGCGTGCCGACCTGGTGCTGCAGAAGGGCCCCGACCACGGGGTCAAGCGGGTACGGCTTCGCCGGACCTGAAGACCTCCTCGTACACGTAGGCCGCGAACCTGCCCGCGCATCCCAGGTCGTCGATGTCGGCGAACCAGCAGTCCGCATCGTGAAGATGGCACCAGAATGTCCTCATTCCGGCAGGTTCGCGGATCCACGTCAATGGAACGTCAACGTTCGATCGACGACAATGGCCCGATGCTCCATCTGCGACTGATCACCCCCGCCGCACGCACCGGCGAGGTGACGGCGGTGCTCGAGCAGTGCGCGGGCACCACCAACCTGGTCGTCCTCCCCGGTGCGGCCCGCCTGCCCGAGGGCGACCTGATCTTCTGCGACGTGGCCCGCGAGTCGGCCAACGAGGTGATCGACCGGCTCGAATGGCTCAAGGAGGAGGGGTCGATCGCGGTCGAGCAAGTGGACCTCGCGCTCTCCAGGGTGGCCGACGAGGCCGTCGAGGAGGCGCCCGGCGAGCCCGAGGACGCGGTGGTCTGGGCGGAGCTGGCCCAGAAGATGGCGGACGACTCCCGCATCACCTGGGCCTACCTCGTGTTCCTGGTGATCGCCACCATGCTGGCCGCCGTCGGCGTGCTGCAGAACTCCCTGATCCTGATCGTCGGCGCGATGGTCCTCGGACCGGAGTTCGGCGCGATCGCGGCCGTCTGCTTCGGCCTGCTGGGCCGCAGGTGGCAACTGATCGCCGGTTCTCTGCGGACCCTGATCATCGGGTTCGCGATCGCGATCGCGTTGACGTTCGCCTGCGCGCTCGCCATGCGGGGGCTCGGCTGGATCGGCCCCCACAACCTACGGGTCAACGAGGAGGTCCAGTTCATCGTCAAACCCGACCGCTGGTCGTTCATCGTGGCCCTGCTCGCCGGCGTGGCCGGGGTGCTGTCGATCACCGCGGGCAAGTCGTCGGCCCTGATCGGCGTGTTCATCTCGGTCACCACGGTCCCGGCGGCCGGATTCGCCGCCGTGGCGCTCGCCCTCGGCGACTGGCCCGAGGTCGCGGGCTCGGTCTCGCAGCTCGCGCTGAACGTCGCCGGCATGGTCATCGCGGGCACCGGCACGCTCATGGTCCAGCGAGGATTCTGGCCTCAAGTAGGACGCGGCTCATCCGTTCGACCGATGCGGGAGCGCGAAGCCGGCGGGTAGGGTCCGAACCTATGCACATCCTCGCCACCGAGGGGCTGACCAAACGCTTCCCGACCGTCACGGCGCTCGACCAGCTGACGGTCACGGCCGGGCCCGGCGTCACCGGTCTGGTGGGGGCCAACGGCGCGGGCAAGTCGACGTTGATCAAGATCATGCTGGGGCTGCTCCCGCCCACCGGCGGCAGCGCTCGGGTGCTCGACCTCGACGTCACCACCCAGGGCGCGCAGATCCGCGGGCTGGTCGGATACATGCCCGAGCACGACTGCCTCCCGCCCGACGTCTCCGCCACCGAGCTGGTCGTCCACCTCGCCCAGATGTCCGGGCTGCCGCGCACGGCCGCCCGCGAGCGCGCCGCCGACGTGCTGCGCCACGTCGGCCTGGCCGAGGAGCGCTACCGAGCCGTCGGCGGCTACTCCACCGGCATGAAGCAGCGCGTCAAGCTCGCCCAAGCCCTGGCACACGACCCCAAGCTGATCTTCCTCGACGAGCCCACCAACGGGCTCGACCCGCGCGGCCGCGACGAGATGCTGACCCTGATCAGGCGCATCGGCGCCGAGTTCGGCATCAGCGTGCTGGTCACGTCCCACCTGCTGGGCGAGCTCGAACGCATCTGCGACCACGTGATCGTCATCGACGGCGGCCGGCTGCTGCGGTCCTCCGCGATCGCCGAGTTCACCCAGGCGACGCAGAGCGTCACGGTCGAGGTCGAGGATGGCGCGACCCCGCTCGCCGCACGACTGGCCGAGCTCGGCCACACCGTCACCCCGCACGGCCGCCTGCTGCTGGTCGAAGTGACCGGTCCCGAGACGTTCGACGCGATCCGTGACACCGCCGTCGACCTCGATCTCTGCCTGATCCGGCTGGAGCAGGGCCGCCACCGCATCGAGGACGTCTTCCGAGAGGAGGTCGCCGGTGTCTGAGATCTACGACATCGGTTACCGCCACTACGACGGGCCCAGGCTCGGCCGCGCCCACTCGACCCGCGCGCTCGCCGTCCACAGCCTGCGCGCCGTCTTCGGCCTCGGCCGCACCGCGCGCAGCAAGATCATGCCGTTCGCGCTGGCCGTCATCATGCTGCTGCCCGCCGTCGTGTCGATCGCGATCATGGCCCTGATCGGGCAGCGGGGCATGGGCTACAGCGCCTACGCGGTCATCATGCAGGCGGTGCTGGCCACCTTCCTGGCCTCACAGGGTCCCGCGATCATCGCTCCCGACCTGCGGTTCCGCGTGCTGCCGCTGTACCTGTCCCGGCCCGTGTCGATCGTCGACTACGTGGGCGCCAAGGTCACCGCGATGACCGCCGCGCTCTTCCTGATGGTCGCGGTGCCGCTGACGCTGATCTATCTGGGCGAGCTGCTCATCGACCTCGAAGGGCCGCCACAGACCAAGGAATATCTCGGCGCCCTCACGATGGCCCTGGTCCTGGCGGTGCTGCTGTCCGCCTTCGGCCTGGCCATCGCCTCGCTCACACCCCGGCGCGGGCTAGGGGTCGCCTCGGTCATCGCCGTCTACCTGCTGGCCTCGGCCTCGGTCCCCATCTTCTACGGCACCCTGACCTCCACGGGCAACGACGCGGTGGCCAGATGGGCGTGGCTGATCAACCCGTTCTGGCTGGTCGACGCCGTGCAGGTGTGGCTGTTCGGCACCACCCCCAACTCCGAAGGCGGCTACCCACCGGGGCCCGCCTCGGCCGTCATCGTGGTCGTGCTGATCGCCGTCGCCGTCTCGGTCCTCGCGCTCCGCTACCGGAAGGCGGCCTCTCGATGAAGGTCGAGCTCTCCCAGGTCTCGCGCTGGTACGGCAACGTCGTCGCGGTCAACGACGTGACCATGACGATCGGGCCCGGGGTCACCGGCCTGCTCGGCCCCAACGGTGCGGGCAAGTCGACGCTGCTGCACATGATGGCCGGCTTCCTGGCTCCGTCGGGCGGCTCGGTCACGCTGGACGGTGCACAGATCTGGAAAAACCACCATATTTACCGAAGCATCGGGCTCGTTCCTGAGCGAGAGGGTGTGTACGGCTTCCTGACCGGCTGGCAGTTCGTCCTGTCGGCCGCCAGGCTGCACGGCCTGTCCGACCCCGTCCAGGCCGCCCGCAAGGCCCTGGCCACGGTCGAGATGGAGGAGCCCAAGGACCGCCGCGTCGAGACCTACTCCAAGGGCATGCGCCAGCGCGTCAAGGTCGCCGCCGCGCTCGTCCACGATCCGCCGGTGCTCCTGCTCGACGAGCCGTTCAACGGCATGGACCCGCGCCAGCGGCTGCACCTGATGGACCTGATCCGGTCGATGGGCGTGGCGGGCAAGACCATCCTGTTCAGCTCCCACATCCTGGAGGAGGTCGAGCGGGTCGCCCAGCACATCGAGGTGCTGGTCTCCGGCCGGCACGCCGCCTCGGGCGACTTCCGCGAGATCCGCCGGCTGATGACCGACCGGCCCCACCTGTTCCGGATCCGCTCCAGCGACGACCGCAGGCTGGCCGCCGCCCTCATGCTCGACACCTCGGCCGGCGGCGTGACCCTCGGCCCCGACGGCCTGGAGGTGCAGGCCATCGAGTTCCGCAGGTTCGCCCGGCTCCTCCCGCGGGTCGCCCGCGCCGAGGGCATCCGCCTGCACCAGGTCTCCCCCGCCGACGAGGACCTGGAAAGCGTCTTCTCCTACCTGATCAACCGGAGCACCTGATGACCCCGCACGGAGCGAACCCGCCGAACGGAGTGAGGCCATGAACCCGCGAGGGAGCGCCGGGCTCTGGACTGAGGAGTGGCGGGAGCGCAGCGACCAGAGCGACGAGGGAAGAGACCGGTCGCCAGCGACCGAGCCGCCGAACGGAGTGAGGCCATGAACACAGTGGTCGCGGGCATCACCTACCGGGCGCTCCTGGGAAGGCGCAGGATCATCCTGCTGGCCCTGCTCCCCGTTGCCCTGATCGGCCTGGCCGTGCTGCTGCTCCTGGTCGACAGCGGCGACCAGCGCTCGGCCATGCTGCTGATGGAGAAGTTCGCCATCGGCACCATGCTCCCGCTGCTCGGCCTCATCGCCGGCACCGGCGTCATCGCCCCGGAGATCGACGACGGCACGATCATCCACCTGATGTCCAAGCCGATCTCCCGCCCCGTCATCGCGCAGACCAAGTTCCTGGTGGCCGCGTCGCTGATCGCGCTGTTCGCCGCGATCCCGACCTATGTCTCGGCCTGGCTCCTGGTCGGCCACGAGGACGGCATCGCCCTCGGCTTCGCAGTGGGGGCGCTGGTTGCGGGCATCGCGTACGCCGCGATCTTCCTGCTGCTCGGCGTCGTCACCCGCCACGCGGTGACGATCGGCATCATCTACGCCCTGGTCTGGGAGAGCCTGATCGGCGGTTTCGTCCAGGGAGCCCGGAAGTTCTCGGTGCAGCAGTGGGCCGAGTCGATCGCGGACCAGATCTCCACCTCGCCGTTCCTGACGGCCGACGTGACGCTGGGCTTCGCCGTACCCGCTCTGATCATCGTCACGGTGGTCGGCGTCTTCTGGACGAGCCGCAGACTGCGGGTCTTCTCCCTGACGGGCGACGAATAACCGGGCGGACGACCCGGTCAGAAGCGCCAGCGGGTCGCGGTCAGGCCGTCCGCGCCGTACCCGAAGGCGCGCAGGGGTGTGACCCGGTAGAAGGCGTACTCCGGTGAGCCGGGAAGGCTGTCGTCGTAGACGGAGCCGTCGTGCAGGGCGAACCTCCACTGATATTTCGCCAGGAAGGCATCGGCCACCTCCCGCTGCTGCGCCGGGTCACGAACGAGGACGGCCATTCCTTCGAGCACGAGGTCGAGCTCCGGGCCGGTGACGGTGAGGACACAGTTGCCGTTGTCGGCGAGGTTCCTGCCCTTGCGCGACGCCGGGCGGGTGGCGAAACACGGTGCCTCATCGGCCCAGACCGGCATCACCGGCATGGTGTGCGGGCGTCCGTCGGGTCGCACCGTCGACAGCCATGCTTTCGGCGCCGTTCGCAGGCACGCACGTGCCTCGCTCCAGGGTTTCACGGTCGTCGGGTCGGTGCTCATCGGTGTCGCGTCGGCCTCGCCGAACAGAAGCTCGGCGCGGGGCGTCGAATGGGTCATGTCGGGTGTTCCTTTCGGCGGATCTAGGACCGGTCAGTACTCGTCGTGCAGACGCCACCAGCGGTAGGGCGCGCTCTGCGGCCATCCGTCGGGTGAGTCTTCCCAGGTCTCCTGCCTCCCGTACGGGGTCAGGTCGAGAAATGTCCAGTTGCTGCCAAGCCGTTCGACACCTCGTCCGCTGGTGACATAGGTGCGATAGACGTCCTCGCCGTCACGCAGGAAGACGTTCAGCGCGAAGCCGTCGCCCGCTCCCTGGTCGTGGTTGAACTCCCCGTCCGGCGCGGAGTACCACGGGATGGTCCAGCCCATGCGCTGCTTGTACGGCATGAGCTCGGCCAGCGGTCCGGTGGAGACCAGCGCCAGAGAGACGTCGCGCGCGTGCAGGTGAGCCAGGTGGCCGATGTTGTCGGTGAACATCGAGCACCCCGAGCAGAACTCCTCGGCGCCATGCCACATGAAGGAGTAGACGATGAGCTGGCCGCGCCCCTGGAAGAGGTCTCCCAGGCTTCTCGTCCCGTCCGGGCCGGCGAACCGGTAGTCCTTGTCCACCCGGACCATCGGCATCCGACGGCGTTCGGCGGCCAGGTCGTCCAGCGCGCGGGTGAGCTGCTTCTCCTTGACCAGCAACGCGTCTCGGGCACTGCGCCACTCCTGCTCCGAGACGATCGGGGGTCGCGTCATAAGGCACTCCATGACTTTCTTGAAGAAAGGGACTGCGTCACAACCTAGCCAACTTACTTTCTTAAGGGAAGTGGCTCGGCTAGGCTGACCGTATGCAGCGCACCCGGTTCGGCGACATGGCCTGCTCCATCGCTCGCACCCTGGACATCATCGGAGAGCCCTGGTCGCCCCTGATCCTGCGTGACGTCTACGCCGGCATCACCCGCTTCGAGCACCTCCAGCGCGACCTGGGCATCTCCAGCAAGGTGCTCAGCGAACGGCTGAAGTGGCTGGTCGACAACGGCGTGCTGGACCGCCGGGAGTACTCTCAGCGCCCCTCGCGCCACGAGTACACACTCACCGAGAAGGGCCGGGAGCTGTGTGACCTGCTGCTGGTGATGGTGCGTTGGGGCGACCGGTGGACAGCCGACGCGTCAGGACCGCCCGTGCTCTACCGGCACCAGGCCTGCGGCCAGATCAGCCAGGTCGAATTGCACTGCTCAGTATGCGATCGCCCGATGCGCGCCACGGACATCGACATGCTGCCCGGCCCAGGGGCCTCAGCGCCCGCCTAGGGCCCACCGGCGCCCTGGCCGGCCTGGGCCGGCATCTCTCCGGCTGCCGGATCCGGACATGACGAAGGGGTACGGCGACAGCGTGCCGTACCCCTTCGGACAGCGTCAGACGCAGGCGACCCGCACCACGTCGGCGAGCCGGTCGGCGACCTTGGTGGCGTGCTCCTCCGAGGAGGCCTCCACCATCACCCGGATCATCGGCTCGGTGCCGCTCGGCCTGATCAGCACCCTGCCCGACTCTCCCAGCTCCGCCTCGGCCTCGGCCACGGCGGCGGTGAGCTCGGCCACCGCGGCCTTGCCCCGGTCGACGTCCTTGACGTTGATCAGGATCTGCGGCAGCGGCGTCATGATTGACGCCAGCTCCTTGAGCGGCCGGCCGGTGGCCGCCATCACCGACAGCAGGTGCAGCGAGGTCAGCAGCCCGTCTCCGGTGGTGGCGTGGTCGAGCATGATGACGTGGCCCGACTGCTCACCGCCGAGGTTGTAGCCGTCGGCCTTCATCCGCTCCAGCACGTAGCGGTCGCCCACCGCGGTCTCCACCACGTGGATGCCCGCGTCGCGCATGGCCAGCTTGAACCCCAGATTGGACATCACGGTCGCGACCACGGTGTCCTTGGCCAGCGCACCCTCGGTGTGCATGGCGTTCGCCAGGATCGCCATGATCTGGTCGCCGTCGACGATCGCGCCCGTGTGGTCGACCGCCAGGCAGCGGTCGGCGTCGCCGTCGTAGGCGATGCCGATGTCGGCGCCGCGCGAGATGACGATCTGCTGGAGCTTGTCCATGTGCGTGGAGCCGTGGCCGGCGTTGATGTTGAGGCCGTCGGGCCGCGCACCGATCGCCTCGACCGTGGCTCCGGCTCGCAGCAGCGCCTCGGGCGCGACCATGTGGGCGGCGCCGTGGGCACAGTCGACGACGACGTGCAGGCCGTCAAGCCTGCCCCGCGTCGTGGCCAGCACGTGGGTGATGTAGCGGTCGGCCTCGCCGTACGCGTCACGCACCCGGCCCACGGCGGAACCGACGGGAAAGCTCCAGTCTTCGCCCAGCCGCCGCTCGATCTCGTCCTCGACCGCGTCGGACAGCTTGAAGCCGCCACGGGCGAGGAACTTGATGCCGTTGTCGGGCGCCGCGTTGTGCGAGGCCGACAGCATGACGCCGAGATCGGCGCCGAGCGCGGCGGTGAGATGGGCGACGGCCGGGGTGGGCAGCACGCCGAGGCGCAGCACATCCACTCCGGAAGCCGCGAGGCCGGCGACCACAGCGGCCTCGAGAAACTCTCCCGAGGCACGCGGGTCCCGGCCTACGACCGCTATCGGACGACGTCCGGTAGCGGCGAACGCGCCTGCATCGCCGAGGACGTGAGCCGCCGCGACCGAAAGGTCCATGGCAAGCTCCGCCGTGAGGTCGCGTCCAGCGACCCCACGTACCCCGTCGGTGCCGAAAAGACGCGCCAACTCAGCGCTTGCTGTACTGCGGAGCCTTACGGGCCTTCTTGAGGCCGTACTTCTTCCGCTCCGTGGCGCGGGCGTCACGGGTGAGGAAGCCGGCCTTCTTCAGCGGCGCGCGGTTGGTCTCGACGTCCAGCGCCGTCAGCGCACGGGACAGGCCCATGCGGAGCGCGCCGGCCTGGCCGGTCACGCCGCCACCATCGATGCGCGCGATGACGTCGAACGCCTCTTCGGCACCGAGCACCACGAAGGGCTCGTTGACGATCTGCTGGTGGACCTTGTTGGGGAAGTAGACATCCAGCGAACGACCGTTGATCGTCCACTTGCCGGTGCCGGGGACGATGCGCACGCGGGCGATCGCCTCCTTGCGGCGGCCGGTGCCGTACGAGTTGCCCGTGGTGACGGGCTTACGCACGGGAGCGTCAGCGCTGGCGGTGGATTCGGTGGTGTACTCGGAAGGGAACTCCTCGCCGGAGAAGTCCTCCACCTCGGCCTCTACGACCGTCTCGACACCGGTGGGCTCAGCCACGGTTCTCCTCTAACTCTTTCGGACTTCTACTGGGCGATCTGGGTGATCTCGAACGGCACCGGCTGCTGGGCCTGGTGCGGGTGCTCGGTACCCGCGTAGACCTTCAGCTTCTTGGCCATCTTCCGGCCGAGGGAGTTCTTGGGCAGCATGCCCTTGACGGCCTTCTCGACGGCCTTGTCGGGCCGCTTCTCCATGAGCTCGCCATAGCTCACGGAACGCAGACCACCCGGGTAGCCCGAGTGGCGGTAGGCCTTCTTCTGCTCCAGCTTGTTGCCGGTGAGCACGATCTTGTCCGCGTTGATGACGATGACGAAGTCACCGGTGTCGACGTGGTTGGCGAAGATCGGCTTGTGCTTGCCGCGGAGCAGGATCGCGACGTGGCTGGCCAGCCGGCCCAGCACGACATCGGTCGCGTCGATGACGTACCACTGACGCTGGACGTCGGCGGGCTTCGGTGAGTACGTGCGCACGGTCGTAGCCTTCTTATGCTCGCGTCTTCGGCGCGCTGCCGGATGCGGCAGCGCTGGGGTCGGTCGGTGCGGGCACACGACGGCCCGGACCTTCCGTCTCCGCAAAGATGGGAGATGACGCCGGACGCGCCGCGCATCGGTCTCGCTGGACCTATGCACACAACGAACGTTCAGGTTACCCGCCCTCGCAGGCGCTGGTCAAAACACCGGTAACCTTCGCCGAGTCTACCCGACCACAGAACGGTTCTATTTCGGTTCCCGCCGTTCCCTTCATCACCAGTCCCTCACATCTCTATCGTTGACTGCGGTATGTGGCAGACCTCTCACACCCGGCACACCCAGCGAAGCGCACGGCGCCGGAGCCATCTGGGCGTGTTGGCCTGCCTCATGGCCGCCCTCTTCTTCATGGGCGTGCTGCTCGGGCGGGCGAGCGACGACGTCGAGCCGGCCGGCCACATCTACCTCCAGGAGACCGCGCCGTCCGCCGTCGCCACGGTCACGCCGTCGCCCAAGGTGGCGCAGCCCTACGCGGGCCGCATCCCCCGGCAGACGACCGCGGCCGTGCCGCACAGCCGGACCAAGCCCAAGCCGACCCCCTCGTCCAGCGACCTGATCGACGGCTACACCGCCGACGACCCCACCCGCGTGCTGGGCGAGGAGACGTTCCAGGCGTCGCCGTCCCTGGCGGCCCGGGTCGTCTCCCTCACCAACACCGCCCGCGCCAAGCACGGATGCGGCCGGCTCAGGGTCGACGCCAGGCTGACCCGCGCCGCCCGGGTCCACTCGCTGGAGATGGCCAGGAGCGGGAAGTTCGCCCACGACTCCCCCGACGGCAGTTCCCCGTGGGACCGCATGGAGCGCGCCGGATACCCCGCGGGCGCCGCCGAGAACATCGGCCGCGGCTACTCCAGCGCCGAAGAGGCGGTCCGCGGCTGGCTCGACAGCCGTGACCACCGGCAGAACATCCTCAACTGCCGGATCACGGCCATCGGCGTCGGCGTGGTCGCCGGTCCCGGCGGCCCCTGGTGGACCCAAGACTTCGGATATTCCTGACACCTTCGCGATAGTCTCGCCCGCATGGTTTTCCCCGAGGACCGTGAGAGCAGCACGGAGAGCACCCCCCGCCGGTTCCGGAAGAAGCGCGAGGACGAGACCGAGAACGTGTTCAGTCCCCGTAAGCAGCACGGTGACCGCGAGGAGGACACGAAGGGCCCCAAGACCGCCGACGGCGCCAAGACGGAGCAGTCCGCGGCGCGCGCCGAGACGTGGAGCCCCTACGCCGAGGGCAAGCGCTCGCGCGGGCCGCTGTGGTTCACCCTCGGTGGCGTCGGGGTGCTGGCCCTGCTCGCCGGCGGGCTTGTCGTGATGATGAAGGCCGGCCCGGCCGACCCCGCCGCCTCAGCAGATGGCAGGCGCACGTCCGCGCCGCTGCCGTCGGCGCCGCCCGGCAAGTACAGCTACGCGGCCGAACGCACCACGGACCCCGAGCCGTTGACGGTCAAGGAGCTCTTCCCCAAGAAGAAGTTCACCGTCTCGGGCCGCTCCTACGAGATGACGGTCACCAGCAAGCTCAAGAAGTGCGCCGACGGGGCCGTGGGCGACAAGCTGCTGAAGGCGCTCAAGAGCGGCAAGTGCACGCAGCTCGTCCGGGCCAGTTTCCGCGACAAGAGCGGCAAGGTGATCGGCACGGTCGGCGTGGCCAACCTCAAGTCGAGCAAGACCGCGACCAAGGCGGCCTCCGTCGGCAACGACGCCAACTACGTCAAGCCGCTCGCCGGCAAGGACGAGGTCACCAAGTTCGTCGGCTCGGGCAGCGGCGGCACCAAGGTGTGGATGCACGGCCACTACGCGGTCATGATCTGGTTCCAGAACAAGGACGGCGTCAAACCCGACTCCAAGGGCTCCAAGGTGATCTTCCAGGCGGCAACGGACATCACCAAGGCGACCGTCTTCAAAGCGCTCGACGCCCGGACGCTCACCGGGTTTCCGGCGACCTGAAATCGCCATTTCGGCTCGTTAAGATCACAAACCGGGCGTCCGATCCGGCCGGGAACGCCCATACCGGCATGACGATCTCGTGTCTCTCGCTAGGCTCGCCCTTATGCGTGGCCAGGAACCTGGGTCTGAGCACGATCGTAGGGAAGCCGACGGCTCGGCAGCGCCGGGGACGCCACCTCCGAGCTTCGGCCAGCCCTCAGAGCAGCCCCCGCCGCCACCTCCGGTGGCGGCGAGCGGGCCATCGCCTCACGCGCTCCCCCCGGACCCGACACCGTCCGCCCCGGAGTCCGGCGTGACCTCTCCCGGTCACCGGATCCCGCTCCCCCTTGAGCCCGGCGAAGGCATCTCCTGGACCCTTCCCATCCTGGGGTCCAGCGCCGCCCCCTCCTCTGATCCGGCGCCACCCACGCGGGAGCCCAGCCCGGACGCCTCCTGGACACCTCCCATCCTCGGCACCACCCCACACCCTCGGGCCGACCCCGCTCCATCCCCGCCGTCCTCCTGGGGACCACCACCCCCACCGCCCAACCCGAGCGCCGGCCCCTCACCCGTCCCCGGCCCTTCCACCAACACCCCCCCGACACCCACGCCGGACACCAGCTGGCCCCCACCCGCGCCGGCCCCCTCCGCGTCCCAGCCAGGCGCGATCCCTTCCCCCGGCGGGACACCCTCCGAGTCCAGTACGGGCCCCCACCAGGACGGACTTCTGTCCCCTTCCGTGCCACAACCAGGCGTGGGCCCTTCCCAGGGCCGGACACCGTCCGAGTCCGGGCAGGCGATCCCACCCCGCGACACCGAGACCACGGCCGAGGCACGGATTCCCCGCCCAGCCGTGCCGTTGCCCTCCCCCCGCGCGCCCGAGAGCCGCGAGCAGGACGAGAGCGACCTGCCCGTGCTAGCCGTCTTCCCCGGCGCGCAGCCCTGGGAAGTGCCCGAGAACGAGGCCGCCCCGTACGACTGGTTCGCGGGCGCCACCGATCCCGAGCACCGCGCCCGCGAGGCCGCCCCGGAGGACGTCACCTCCTGGACGGACGAGCCGCCGGTGCCCTACGCGACCGACGAGCAGGCACCGTGGGGAGCCGCCCCCGTGGTGCCGGGAGCGCCTTCCTGGGAGCCGCCGCCCGCCTTTACGGCGGCGGCGGCCGGTATGCGGGTGTGGCCCGCCCCCGTGGCAGACCCTCCCGTGATGCCCCCGTGGCCGGCCGCCACGGGAGAGCCCGTGCCCGGGCTGGACGAGGCGGAGGCCTCCGAGCCGGACCGCGCCGGACCAGGCCACCCGACCCCCGGCTTCACCGCCCCTCCCCCCTTCGACCCGAACGCGACCGCCCCAGACCCCGTCGGGCCCCCCGCCCCCACCGGCATCAGCACCCCCGGTCAACCTCGGGGCGGAAGCGACGCACCAGCCGCACAGTCCGCCCCGACAAGCGCCGGCACGCCCCCGGGACCACACCCCGCCGACAGCGCCACTCCAGCAGGCCCGCATCCCACCGCGAGCGGCGACCCTTCTGCCGGACAGCAACTCGCCGGCACCGGCACACCGCCCGCCCAGCCTCACGGCGGCAACCCACCCTCCGACCGACCGTCCCCCCCGAAGGACACATCGCCGTCCACCCCGACGGGCGCACCACCCTCCGCCCAGCCGTCCACCCCGACGGGCGCACCACCTTCCGCCCAGCCGTCCACCCCGGCGGGCGCACCACCCTCCGCCCCGAAGGCCACGGCCCCCAACCGGCCGCACCTGCCGGCGCCCGGCGACATCCCCGTCTGGCCGCCCGCCCCCCGCCCCACGCACCAGTCCGACACCGGACCGATGTCGGTGACCGACCTCCCGTCACCCGCATCGCCACCGGCCCAGACTCCCCCGGCGACCTCCCGATCCAAGACCTGGCCCCCTCGCCCCCAGTCCAAGGGCGAGCCCCCCACCTCACCGCAGACCCCACCGACCGGCACCGGCACGCCGGAAACCGCCACGCCCCGGCCCGACGCCCCGCCCGCGATCAGGAACACACCCGAGACGCCCGCCGCGGAAGGCGCCAAGCCCACGGCGCCGGAGGACCCGGGATCCGGCTCCCCCGCCTCCCCGTCCGGCAGCCGGCCGTCGGCGGCCCGTTCGGAGCTCCGTTCCGCCTCCCGCTCCAAGCCCCGGCCTCCCGGGCAACCGGAGGCGACAGGCCCCGACACGCAGCCGACCGTGCTGAGGTCCGACTCCTGGCCCCCCGCGCCGCAGACCGAGGAGCAACGTCAGGAGGAACAACTCCCCGAGCTCCCTTTCAGCCCCGAGGTGTGGGGCCAGAAGCCCGCCCCGGTTCGGGATGCGGTGCCCCTGCAGCCGGTCGCGTACGACCTGCCGACCCCGCCCCAGGGCGCCACCGCCTACCCGCCGGTCGCGTACAAGCAACCACCGGTCCAGCCGCCCGCCGCCAAGCAGCCGGGCAAGAGCAGGCAGGCGCTGTTCGCCACGCTGGGCGTGCTGGTTCTGGCAGGCGTCGCGACGGGCGGTTTCTTCGCCTACAAGTCGCTGAGCACGCCTCCGCCCCCGGTGGCGACGGCCACCCAGCCGCCGACGCCGACTGCGACGGTCACCTCTCCGCCGACCGCCACCGTGGAGCCCAGTGTCCCCGCGGCCGCCATACTCAACTCCGAGGACACCGACCCGCGCAAACTCTCGCTCTCCGAGGCGTTCCCGAAGAAGAAGGTGGGGGCCGGCGGCGCGCAGTTCGCCCGGGTCAAGACCCACCTGGAACCCAAGTGCGCGAAAGCCGCGTCGGGCCCGTTCGCGGAGGCGCTGAGCGATCAGAAGTGCAGCCGGGTGCTGCGCGCCACGTACGTCGACACCAAGCGCCGCTACGCGGTGACCACCGGCATCGCCGTGCTCCCCACGAGGGACGCCGCGCTGCGCGCCGACGAGACCAAGAACCTCTCCCGCAACCTGTGGTTCCGCGCGCTCCCCGGACCGGCGGGCACGGGCGGCGAGCGCGTGCACATCGCGGGCGGCTACGCGGCGGGCCTGGTCTGGGGCCGCTACATCGTGTTCAGCTACGCCACCTACGCCGACGGCCACACGCCCGCGGCGAAGGACAAGACGCTCGGCAAGGTGAGCGACGCCTTCCGCGACCAGATGTCACTCGTGCTCGAGCGGCGCATCGCCGGCGGCTGACGCGGTGCGCACCCGCCGCGTCGCGGCGGCGCGCGCCGCGAGCCGGTCATCCGGCGGGTACGTCACCTCTTCCAGGCACAACCCGTGCGCGGGCGCCACATGCACTCCGGAATCCCGTACGGCCCGCGTCAGCACCTGGCCCGGCCACTCCACCGGCCGGCGACCGTCACCGGCGGCCAGCAGCGAGCCCACGAGCGCCCGCACCATCGAGTGGCAGAACGCGTCGGCCACCACGGTGGCGACCAGCAGGCCGTCATCGCGGCGCACCCATTCGAGCCGCTGCAGCTCCCTGATCGTGGTGGCCCCCTCGCGCTTCTTGCAGAACGCCGCGAAGTCGTGCTCGCCCCGCAGGCGCACGGCCGCGGCGTTCATCGCGTCGACGTCGAGTGGCCGGTTGTGCCAGACGACCTCGTGGCGGCGCAGCGGATCGCCGCCGCCGGGCGCATCGCACACCCGGTACGCGTAGCGCCGGGACATAGCGGAGAAACGTGCGTCAAAGCCCCCAGGAGCCACCGAGACGCGATGAACCCGTACATCCTTGGCCAGAACCCCGGCCAGCCGTCGCACGAGCGCAGCGAGCCGCTCATCCACGGACGCGACCCCAGTCCGCCGGTCGAGCTCGGCCAGCGCCTCCACCGTAAGGTCCACGTGCGCCACCTGGCCCCGCGCGTGCACGCCGGCGTCCGTACGCCCGGCCACGGTCAGCGAGGGCGGCTCGGCCAGCCGCAGGATCCTGCCGAGCGCCTGCTCGATCTCGCCCTGCACGGTACGCCGGTTCGGCTGGCGGGCCCATCCGGAGAAGCCGGTGCCGTCATAACCGAGGTCGAGGCGGAGCCGTACCACGAACTTCCTCCAGAAACTGTGCGCGGCCGATCAACGAGAAACGGGCCCGGAACCCCGCGATGGGGTCCGGACCCGGTTCGGCTGCCTGACGGATCAGGCTTCGTCCTTCTTCGCCTCGGCGGGAGCCTCGGCAGGGGCCTCGGCCGTCTCGGCGGCGGGCTCCTCCTTGGCCTCCGCGGCCGGAGCCTCGGTCTCCTCGACCTCGGCGGCCGGGGCCGCGCTCTCCTCGGTCTTGGCCGCGGGAGCCTCGGCGTGCGAGACGCTGACCGTCTTCAGCGGCTCGGTCACCAGCTCGATGACGGCCATCGGGGCGTTGTCGCCCTTGCGCGCGCCAATCTTGGTGATGCGGGTGTAGCCGCCGGGACGCTCGGCGAACGTCGTCGCGATCTCGGTGAAAAGGTGGTGGACGACGCCCTTGTCCTTGACGACGGTGAGCACCTGGCGACGGTTGTGGATGTCGCCCTTCTTCGCCTTGGTGATCAGGCGCTCCGCCACCGGCCGAAGGCGCTTGGCCTTGGTGACCGTGGTGCGGATCCGGCCGTGGCGGAACAGGTCGGTGGCGAGGTTCGCCAGGATCAGCCGCTCGTGCGCCGGGCTGCCGCCGAGACGCGCGCCCTTGGCAGGCTTGGGCATTTCTCTCTCCTTGGAGTTAACCGCTCCGGCCGTACGAGGTACCGGAGTCGGGGACGGGGACCGCTCACACGGCCCCTGTCAGATCAACCAGTCCGCAGGGCCGGGCCCCGCGGAGCCCGCGAGGACCTGGGGCCCTCGCGGGTGAACCTTCTAGTACTGCTCCGTCTCGACGTACGCGCTGTCGTCGTCGTCGTAACCGGCACCGGCCACCGCGCTCGGGTCGAACCCGGGCGGGGAGTCCTTGAGCGCCAGCGACATCTCGTGCAGCTTCTGCTTGACCTCTTCGATGGACTTCGCACCGAAGTTACGAATGTCGAGAAGGTCCTGCTCGCTGCGGGCGACGAGCTCACCCACGGTGTGGATGCCCTCGCGCTTGAGGCAGTTGTACGACCGGACGGTGAGGTTGAGCTCCTCGATCGGCAGCGCCAGGTCGGCGGCCAGAGCGGCGTCGGTCGGCGACGGGCCGATGTCGATGCCCTCGGCCTCGACGTTGAGCTCGCGGGCCAGGCCGAACAGCTCGACGAGGGTCTTACCGGCGGAGGCCACCGCGTCGCGGGGCTTCATGGCCGGCTTGGTCTCGACGTCGAGGATGAGGCGGTCGAAGTCGGTGCGCTGCTCGACTCGGGTCGCCTCGACCTTGTACGTGACCTTCAGCACCGGGGAGTAGATCGAGTCGATCGGAATGCGACCGATCTCCTGGCCGGGCTGCTTGTTCTGGGCGGCGGAGACGTAGCCGCGACCGCGCTCGACGGTCAGCTCCATCTCCAGCTTCGCCTTGCCGTTGAGCGTGGCGATGCGCAGCTCGGGGTTGTGCACCTCGACACCGGCCGGAGGCGCGATGTCGGCGGCGGTGACCTCACCCGGGCCCTGCTTGCGGAGGTACATCACGACCGGCTCGTCGTGCTCGGACGAGACGACCAGCTCCTTGAGGTTGAGGATGATGTCGGTGACATCCTCCTTGACCCCGGGAACGGTCGAGAACTCGTGCAGCACGCCCTCGATCCGGATGCTCGTCACGGCCGCGCCCGGAATGGACGACAGCAGCGTGCGGCGGAGCGAGTTGCCGATGGTGTAGCCGAAGCCCGGCTCCAGCGGCTCGATGACGAACCGCGACCGGGTGTCGTCGATCGACTCTTCGAGAAGAGTCGGGCGCTGAGCGATCAGCATGTGTGGGATCTCCCCTTTTCGTGTGGCGCCCGCTATATGACGCCACTCCGATGAACAACCCTGGTCCGCGTACGGTCTCCCGCACGCGAACCAGCAGGCGAGTGACTACTTCGAGTAGTACTCGACGATGAGCTGCTCCTGGACCTGGGTGTCGATCTGCTGGCGAACCGGCAGCTGGTGCACCAGGACACGGAGCTTCTCGGGCACGACGCCGAGCCAGGCCGGGACCGTGCGGTCGCCGGCGGTGGCGCGGGCCACCTCGTAGGGCAGCAGGTTGCGCTTGGTCTCACGGACCTCGATGATGTCGTGCTCGCGCACGCGGTACGAGGGGATGTCGACCTTCTTGCCGTTCACGGTGATGTGACCGTGACGGACCTGCTGGCGAGCGGCGTCACGCGACTGGGCGAACCCGGCGCGGTAGACGACGTTGTCGAGGCGGCTCTCCAGGATCTGGAGGAGAACCTCACCCGACTTGCCGCTCTTGCCCGCGGCTTCCTCGTAGTAGTTGCGGAACTGCTTCTCGAGGACGCCGTAGATGCGGCGGGTCTTCTGCTTCTCGCGAAGCTGAAGCTGGTACTCGGACTCCTTGGGACGTCCGCGGCCGTGCTCACCCGGCGGGTAAGGACGGATCTCGATGGGGCACTTGGCGGACTCGCACTTGCTGCCCTTGAGGAAGAGCTTGGTCTTCTCGCGACGGCAGAGCTTGCAGTCCGCGCCCGTGTAACGAGCCATTTCTCAATATCTCCTGGAATCAGACGCGGCGGCGCTTCGGCGGACGGCAGCCGTTGTGCGGAACCGGCGTGACGTCCTGGATCGAACCGACCTCAAGGCCGGTGGCCTGGAGGGAGCGGATCGCGGTCTCACGGCCGGAGCCGGGGCCCTTGACGAAGACGTCGACCTTGCGCATGCCGTGCTCCATGGCCCGGCGGGCAGCGTTCTCGGCGGCCATCTGAGCGGCGAACGGGGTGGACTTGCGGGAGCCCTTGAAACCCACGTGGCCGGCGCTGGCCCAGGAGATCACGTTCCCGTTCGGGTCGGTGATCGAGACGATCGTGTTGTTGAACGTGCTCTTGATGTGGGCGTGCCCGTGAGCGACGTTCTTCTTTTCCTTGCGGCGCACCTTCTTGGGTGCACCCTGACGGCTCTTAGGAGGCATCCTTTGCCTTCACTCCTGAGGTCTTCGGTCCTGCGGCTGCTCGGACTACTACTTCTTACCGGGCTTCTTCTTGCCGGCCACGGTCTTCTTCTTGCCCTTGCGGGTGCGCGCGTTGGTCTGGGTGCGCTGGCCGTGGACGGGCAGGCCCTTGCGGTGCCGGATGCCCTGGTAGCAACCGATCTCGATCTTGCGGCGAATGTCGGCCTGGACCTCGCGGCGCAGGTCACCCTCGATCTTGAAGTTCGCCTCGATGTAGTCACGCATCGGGACGAGCTCGGTGTCGGAGAGCTGGTGCACGCGAAGGTCGCCGCTGACACCGGTGGCCTGGAGGATCTCCTGGGCGCGGGTGCGGCCGATTCCGTAAATGTAGGTGAGAGCGATCTCCAGCCGCTTTTCGCGGGGGAGGTCGACGCCAACCAGGCGAGCCATGGTCGGGCATTCTCCTTCGTTGTGGCGGAGGTCTTGCGCCTCACGACCCCTCCCCATGCCCGGGGTGAGGGCCCCGGCCTCCGACCGGGGGTCTTCTGAACGGTTCGGCTCGCACCGCCTGCTCAGATGTGACGCGCTATTGCTGACTCAGGCTCCTCATGCGTCGAGTCCGCTCCCGTCTGGGGCGGACTCGGAGAAGCCTTTGCGGCGACTAACCCTGACGCTGCTTGTGGCGCAGGTTGTCGCAGATCACCATGACGCGACCGTGCCGGCGAATCACCTTGCACTTGTCGCAGATCTTCTTAACGCTCGGCTTTACCTTCATTGTCCTTCGTGTTCCTCAGACGCTTTTACTTGTATCGGTAGACGATCCGCCCACGACTCAGGTCATAGGGGCTCAGTTCCACGACTACCCGGTCGTCAGGCAGGATCCGGATGTAGTGCATCCGCATCCGTCCGCTGATGTGGGCCAGGACCTTATGGCCGTTGTCGAGCTGCACCCGGAACATGGCGTTCGGGAGCGACTCAACCACAGTGCCCTCGATCTCGATGGCGCCGTCTTTCTTGGCCAAAATCCCTCGCGTTTCACTGATCGGTCGTCTGAGGCTCCGGTTCACTAAGCAGCCGCGACCTCACGCTTCGAAGAGAGCGGCGATCGGCAAAGACCGCCGACGCGTGATGAGTCATAGTGAGCCGACTAAGGAGTGTACGACACCTGAGCCAAGAACGCGAAACGCGTGCCAGGTGTCCTGACACAACCACGGATCAGTTTACCCCAAGGCTCCGCACTCGTAAGCCATTCGCCGGGTCTCCATACGGTCCGGACCCTCACGCCGAAGGCCCGCCGGCGAAACCGGCGGGCCTTCCTGAATCAACGACCTGATGGACACGGCCCTGGGAGATCTAGTAGATGCGGTGCGACGAACCGCAGTACTTGGAGGGGCTGCCCCAGCAGGTGTAGGTGTAGACCTTCTTGACGCCGCTGCGGGACCAGGTCTCGCTGTGCGACCCGTTCCACTTCCGGTAGAACTTGTGCCAGCTACCGTTCGAGTAGTACTTGAACCAGACGTAGCCGTGCTTGCTCGTCGACTCCTTGCCGTACCACTTCGTGTAGACCTTGCCCTTCGACTTCCAGGTGTAGCCGTAGTTGTAGGCCTTGTGGTTCGAGGAGTAGTACTTGCCCCACTTGTGCACCGGAGCCGGCTGCGCGGAGGCAGGGGCGGCGACGGTCGCCGTGGCGGCCTGGGCGGGAGCGGCGAGGGCCAGTCCGGTGGCGATCGAACCAGCGAGGGCTGCGGCCGCAAGAATCTTGCGCATGTGGTTCCTCCAGTGAGTCGGTGCTTCTCGACACCCCACACGTTAGGAAGATTCGCAGGTCCGATCTGTGGACGAATGCACACAATGCACTAGTGCACAGTTCAGTCCTTCCGCGCGCTCCCATGGCGCCCGAAAACGCTGCTCACCAGCAGCACGGCCCCCCACGGACCCATCACCCACAGCGGCCAGGGATAGATCAGATTCCCCGACGTGACGCTGACGATCAGCCAGATCACCCAGTTGATCGAGCTGGCCGTGGCCCACGCGGCCCAGGCCGCCTTCATCCCCGAGTGCATCTCCGACTTGGTCGCGGGACTGCTCGGCACCTTGGCCACCTGGCGATGGCGCATGTCCACGTCGGGGAGATCCGCGGTCAGACGGGCCAGCTCACCGTAGGTCTTGCTCTTGTAGAGCTGCTCCAGCCGCTCGTTGAACTCGTCCATCGTGATGCGGCCCTGAGCGGTGTGCTCACGGAGTACGGCCGCCACCCGGTCGCGGTCGACGTCGGAGGCACGCATCTCGGGGGTCTGTGCCATACCCACACTCCAGGCTAGGTTTGCAGCTGCGCCAAGCGCTCTTTGCCCCCATCGAGGGCGGTTAGCACCCAAGGACCATTATGTGTCACCGCGACGCTGTGTTCGAAGTGCGCGGACGGTTTCCCGTCCATCGTCACGACGGTCCAGTCGTCGGCCAGCACGCGGGTCCGGTCGGTGCCGAGGTTGACCATGGGCTCGATGGCCAGGCACATACCCGCCTCCAGCACCGGGCCCTTGCCGGGCTTGCCGTGGTTGGCGATCCACGGGTCCATGTGCATCTCGGTGCCGATGCCGTGGCCGCCGTACTCCTGCGGGATGCCGAACCGGCCCTGCGACCTGACGAACTTCTCGATCTCGTAGCCGACGTCCGAGAGCCGGCGGCCGACCTCCAGCGCCGCGATGCCCCGCCACATCGACTCCTCGGTGATCCGCATCAGCTCCGTGAGCTCGGGCTCGACCTCGCCGACGGCCACCGTGACGGCGGAGTCGCCGTGCCAGCCGTCGAGGATCGCGCCGCAGTCGATCGAGATGAGATCGCCTTCACGCAGCTTACGGACGTGGGTCGGGATGCCGTGGACCACCTCGTCGTTGACCGAGGCGCAGATCGTCGCCGGGAAACCCTGGTAGCCCTTGAAGGACGGAATCGCGCCCTCGTCCCTGATCGCCTTCTCGGCGATGACGTCGAGGTCGAGCGGCGTCATGCCCGGCTCGACCGAGCGCCTGAGCAGCTCCAGCGTGCGCCCGACGACAAGACCGGCCGCGCGCATCTTCTCCAGCTGCTCGACCGACTTGATCTGTATTCCATGTCTGTTTTTCTTGAACACGTTCGGCAAACCCCCAGGGTGTCAACGGGCAGAGGCGGGAGTCCAATTCCCCCACAATAGCCGCGAGGTGGCACGGAATTCCGTGCCACCTCCGCAGTAGGTCATCGGCGCTATCCCATGAACGGGCGGATCGCCTCCATGGCTCGCTGAGTGACCTCCTCGACCGGGCCCGTCGCGTCGACACCTACGAGGATGCCCTCGTCGGCGTAGTAGGCGATGAGCGGTGACGTCTGCTCCTGATAGACCTCCAGGCGGTGCCTGACGGTGTCTTCTTTGTCATCGTCACGCTGGAACAGGGTGCCGCCGCAGGCGTCACACCTGTCGTCCTGCTTGTCGTCGAACTCCACATGCCAGATGCGGCCACACTGGCTGCACGTGCGGCGCCCGGCCAGCCGCCGGACGACCTCTTCGTCGTCAACGACCAGCTCCAGGACCAGGTCGAGCGCCTGGCCCCAGTCCTTGAGCATGTCGCGCAGGATCTCGGCCTGTGCCACGTTGCGCGGAAAGCCGTCGAGCAGAAACCCGTCCTGCGCGTCGTCCTCCGAGAGGCGGTCACGGACCATGGCGATGGTGACCTTGTCGGGCACCAGGTCACCACGGTCCATGTAGGTCTTGGCGAGCTTGCCGAGATCCGTGCCGCCGGAGACGTTGGCACGGAAGATGTCACCTGTCGAGATCTTCGGGATGGACAGGTTAGATGCGATGTACTGGGCCTGCGTCCCTTTTCCCGCTCCGGGGGGCCCGACCAGAACGAGACGCACTACCGCAGGAAGCCTTCGTAGTTACGCTGCTGAAGCTGACTCTCGATCTGCTTGACCGTGTCCAGGCCGACACCAACCATGATGAGAATGCTCGTCCCTCCGAACGGGAAGTTCTGGCTAGCTCCGGCCACCGCGAGCGCAACGATCGGGACCATGGAGATCAGACCCAGATAGAGCGCGCCGGGCGCGGTCAGACGGTTGAGCACGAAGCCCAGGTATTCAGCCGTCGGCCGGCCCGGGCGGATGCCCGGAATGAACCCACCGTACTTCTTCATGTTGTCCGCGACTTCAGCGGGGTTGAAAGTGATGGACACGTAGAAGTAAGTGAAGAAGACGATCAAGAGGAAGAAGGTGGCCATGTAGATGGGGGTGTCGCCCGTGGCCAGGTTCGCCGAGATCCACTGCACGACCGCATTGGGGTTCTCGGCGTTGGCGAACAGCGAGGTCACCAGCTGCGGCAGGTAGAGCAGTGACGAGGCGAAGATGACCGGGATGATGCCGGCCTGGTTGACCTTCAGCGGGATGTACGTGGACGTGCCGCCGTACATCCGGCGCCCGACCATCCGCTTGGCGTACTGCACCGGAATGCGGCGCTGAGCCTGCTCGACGAAGACCACGGCGGCGATCATGAAGATACCGACCACCAGGACGATGGCGAAGGTGAACTTGTTCGCCTGGAAGATGTTGGCGAGCTCGGACGGGAAGATCGAAACGACAGAGGTGAAGATCAGGATGGACATGCCGTTGCCGACCCCGCGGTCGGTGATGAGCTCGCCCAGCCACATGATCACAGAGGTGCCCGCCGTCATGATGACGACCATCGTGACGACCGAGAAGATGTCGTCCGGCGCGAGCAGCACGCTCTGCTGGCAGTTGGGGAAGAGCTGGCCCGAACGCGCCAGCGCGATGAAAGCCGTCGACTGCAGGACACCGAGACCAATGGTCAGATAACGCGTGTACTGCGTGATCTTGGTCTGACCGGACTGCCCTTCCTTCTTGAGCGCCTCAAGACGGGGAATCACGACGACGAGTAGCTGGAGAATGATGCTCGCGGTGATGTACGGCATGATGCCGAGCGCGAACACGGAAAGCTTCAGGAGGGCGCCGCCGCTGAACAGCTGCACCATCCCGTAGATGTTGCCGGTGTCGCCAGTGCGGGCCTGATCGAAACAGGCCGCCAGATTCTCGACGTGAACGCCGGGAGTCGGCAGAACCGAGCCAAGACGGAACAGCGCGATGATGCCCAGGGTGAAGAGCAACTTCTTGCGCAGGTCCGGGGTCCGGAACGCCCGGGTAAACGCGGTCAGCACGGTCCCTCCTGCGCGCCTAAAAGGCGGTGTGAGTATGCGATGTGCGGGGATCTGCGATCTGAAGTCTCAGGTCAACGAGCCGAACAAAGCCAGTCGTCTCGCGAACTCTAACGCACTACGGGCGTGGGAGCCCATTGTCGCAACCCCCACGCCTCGTAATAGCTCTTACAGCTCGGTAACGGAGCCACCGGCCGCGGCGATCTTCTCCTTCGCGGCGGCCGAGAAGGCGTGAGCCTGCACGTTGACCGCGACGGAGATCTCACCCGTGCCGAGCACCTTCACCAGCTGGTTCTTGCGGACGGCACCCTTGGCCACCAGCGTCTCGACGGTGACCTCGCCACCCTCGGGGAAGAGCTCACCGAGCCTGTCCAGGTTTACGACCTGGTAGGTCGTCTTGAACAGGGCGTTGGAGAAGCCCTTGAGCTTGGGCAGACGCCTCTGCAGCGGCACCTGGCCACCCTCGAAGCCGAGGGGGACCGTGGTGCGTGCGCGGCTGCCCTTGGTGCCGCGACCGGCGGTCTTGCCCTTGGACGCCTCGCCACGGCCCTTGCGGACCTTGGCCTTGTTGGCGCCGGGAGCCGGACGCAGATCGTGAATCTTGAGCGGAGCCTTGTCAGTCATGACTAGTCGACCTCTTCCACCTCGACGAGGTGCGTCACCACGGAGACCATCCCGCGAATCTCGGGACGGTCCTCCTTGACGACGACGTCGCCGATTCGCTTCAGGCCAAGCGAACGCAGCGAGTCACGCTGGTTCTGCTTGCCACCGATCTTCGAGCGAACCTGAGTGATCTTCAGGCGTGCCATGACTAGCTCACCGCCTTCGCGGCTGCGGCCTCGGCCATGCCCTCGCGCTGAGCCTTGAGCATCCGTGCCGGAGCCACGTCCTCGATCGGCAGTCCACGGCGAGCCGCGATCTCCTCGGGCCGCGACAGGCCCTTCAGAGCCGCCACGGTGGCGTGCACGATGTTGATCGGGTTGTCGGAGCCGAGCGACTTCGACAGCACGTCGTGGATGCCGGCGCACTCCAGCACGGCGCGCACCGGACCACCGGCGATGACGCCGGTACCGGCGGAGGCCGGACGCAGGAAGACGACACCGGCCGCCTCCTCACCCTGCACGGTGTGCGGGATGGTGCCCTGGATCCGAGGCACCTTGAAGAAGTGCTTCTTCGCCTCTTCGACGCCCTTGGCGATGGCCGCGGGGACTTCCTTGGCCTTGCCGTAGCCGACGCCGACCAGGCCGTTGCCGTCACCCACGACGACCAGGGCGGTGAAGCTGAAGCGACGACCACCCTTCACGACCTTGGCCACTCGGTTGATCTTCACTACGCGCTCGATGTACGAGACGCCCTTGTCGGCGGCGCCACCGCGGCGATCGTCACGACGGTCCCGCCGCTCGCCACCGGTGCCGCCACCGCGACGCGGAGCTGCAGCCATCAGTGGTTCCTCATCTCAGTTGCCATCACTTGTGATCCCCGGGCCCGCATCAGAACTCGAGCCCGCTCTCACGGGCGCTGTCCGCCAGAGCCGCGATGCGGCCGGCGTAGCGGTTGCCACCGCGGTCGAAGACCACAGCGGTGATCCCGGCTTCCTTGGCCCGCTGAGCGAGGAGCTCGCCGACCTTCTTGGCCTTCTCGGTCTTGTCCGCCTCCAGCGTGCGCAGCGAGGCGTCCATGGTGGACGCGCTCACCAGCGTGTGGCCGACGCTGTCGTCCACGATCTGCACGAACAGGTGACGGGTCGAGCGGTTGACGACCAGGCGCGGACGCTGGGCCGTACCGACGACGTTCTTGCGGACGCGGCGGTGACGACGGGCCCGCGAGACGGTGCGGGCAGCCGTGTGCTTGCCGAACGCAGTCTTCGGAGCCATGCCTACTTACCAGCCTTTCCGACCTTGCGGCGGATCTGTTCGCCCTGGTAACGCACACCCTTGCCCTTGTACGGGTCAGGCTTGCGCAACTTGCGGATGTTGGCCGCGACCTCGCCGACCTTCTGCTTGTCGATCCCGTCCACGTGGAACAGGGTCGGCTTCTCGACGCGGAAGGTGACGCCGTCGGGGGCCTCGACGATGACCGGGTGACTGAAGCCCAGTGCGAACTCCAGCTGCGTCGGGCCCTTGGCCTGAACGCGGTAACCGACGCCGACGATCTCGAGGGTCTTGGAGTAACCCTGCGTGACGCCCTGCACCATGTTGGCGATCAACGTACGGGACAGGCCGTGCAGCGCGCGGACCTTGTTCTCGTCGTTGGGCCGGGTGACGGCGATCGCGCCGTCGTCATCGCGAGCCACGGTGATGGGCTCGGCGACCGTGTGAGAAAGCGTGCCCTTCGGGCCCTTGACCTGGACATCGCGGCCGTCGATCGAGATGTCTACGCCATTCGGCACAGGGATGGGCAGCCGTCCGATTCGTGACATGCTGTGTTCCTCCCCTCTACCAGACGTAGGCGAGGACTTCCCCGCCCACACCACGCTTGCCGGCCTGCTTGTCGGTCATGAGACCGGCCGAGGTCGAGATGATCGCGACGCCCAGCCCTCCCAGCACTCGAGGCAGGTTGTCCTTCTTCGCATAGACCCGCAGACCGGGCTTGGAGACCCGGCGCAGGCCCGCGAGCGACCGCTCACGGGTCGGCCCGAACTTGAGCTCCACCACGAGGTTCTTGCCAACCTTGGCGTCTTCGACGGTCCAAGCCTGGATGTAACCCTCCTGCTGGAGGATCTCGGCGATGTGCGCCTTGATCTTCGAGTACGGCATCGACACGCTTTCGTGGTACGCCGAATTCGCATTACGCAGACGCGTGAGCATGTCTGCGATGGGGTCGGTCATCGTCATGGCCAGTGGCCTTCCTCGCCGCGGTTTCCAGTCGGCCAAGCGCGATGCTCTGCCGGTGGACCTTCGGCGCGGTCATGGGCACTCTCGTCGAGAGCACCCGGAATCTGATTTCTGAATATGTACGGCTGGCGCACCATCGGGGACGGGCCCTGCGCGAACGCAGCCCGCCCCCAAGGGTAACTACCAGCTGGACTTGGTGATGCCAGGCAGCTCGCCCCGGTGCGCCATCTCGCGGAAGCACACGCGGCAAAGCCCGAACTTCCTGTAGACGGCGCGGGGCCGGCCACAGCGGGTGCACCGGGTGTAGGCCCGGACCTCGAACTTCGGCTTACGCTTCGCCTTGGCGATCAGCGACTTCTTCGCCATGATCAGGCCTCCTTGAAGGGGAACCCGAGGAGCTTCAGCAGCGCCCGGCCCTGTTCGTCGTTCTTCGCGGTGGTCACGACCGTGATGTCCATGCCCCGCGGCCGGTCGACCTTGTCCTGGTCGACCTCGTGGAACATGACCTGCTCGGTCAGTCCGAAGGTGTAGTTGCCGTTGCCGTCGAACTGCTTGGGCGACAGACCGCGGAAGTCCCTGATGCGGGGCAGAGCCAGCGACAGCAGCCTGTCGAGGAACTCCCACATCCGGTCGCCGCGAAGCGTGACGTGCGCGCCGATCGGCATGCCCTCGCGCAGCTTGAACTGGGCGATGGACTTGCGGGCCCGGACGACGGCCGGCTTCTGGCCGGTGATCACCGTGAGGTCACGAACAGCGCCCTCGATGAGCTTCGAGTCGCGAGCCGCCTCGCCGACACCCATGTTGACCTTGATCTTCACCAGGCCGGGGATCTGCATGACGTTCTCGATGCCGAAGTCCTCACGAAGCTGGGCCGCGATCTCCTCGCGGTACTTCGTCTTGAGGCGCGGCGTCGGACGCTCGGTCTCAGTGGTCGTGGCAGTCATCAGCTGTCCTCACCCGTCTCGTCGGCCTTGTCGGCCTTCTTGTCGGCGGGCTTGTCCGCGGGCTTGTCGTCCTTGAGCTTCTTCACATTGCTCACGTGGATAGGAGCCTCCATGGTCTGCACGCCGCCGGTCTTGGCGCCGCGCGGACCCTGGTGGGTCTCCTTGGTGTGCTTCTTGATCATGTTGATGCCCTCGACCACCACGCGGTCCTCGCGCGGGTGAGTCGCGATCACACGACCCTTGGCACCCTTGTCCTTACCGGCGATGACCTGGACGAGGTCACCCTTCTTCACATGCAGCTTCGGCATTACAGCACCTCCGGCGCGAGCGAGATGATGCGCATGAACTTCTTGTCGCGCAGCTCACGGCCGACCGGGCCGAAGATACGAGTGCCACGAGGGTCGCCGCTGTCCTTGATGATGACGGCGGCGTTCTCGTCGAAACGGATGTAGGAGCCGTCGGGCCGGCGGCGCTCCTTGACCGTGCGGACGATGACGGCCTTGACCACATCGCCCTTCTTGACGCCCGTGCTGCCGGGGAGGGCGTCCTTGACAGTGGCGACGATGATGTCACCGATACCGGCGTAGCGTCGGCCCGAGCCACCGAGAACACGGATGCAGAGAATCTCCTTCGCACCCGTGTTGTCGGCGACCTTGAGCCGCGACTCCTGCTGGATCACGTTCACTCCTGTTAGTCGCGCCGGTTCTCATCTCTGAGCCTGGCGGAACCTGCTGTTGTCTTGTTCCTCCGGCCACAACCCCGGGGGGCCGCACCGCAGGCGACGCGAGCCGTCGTGGCCTCGCGTCCTTGGACGCCGTCATGGGGGGTGTCTCCACCCCCCACGAGGCGCGGTATATATCCGAGAAGGCTTACTTGGCCTTCTCGAGGATCTCGACGACCCGCCACCGCTTGGTGGCGGAGAGCGGACGAGTCTCCATCAGGAGCACGCGGTCGCCCACGCCACAGGCGTTGGCCTCGTCGTGCGCCTTGTACTTGGTCGTACGGCGGATGACCTTGCCGTACAGACGGTGCTTGACGCGGTCCTCGACGGCGACGACGACGGTCTTGTCCATCTTGTCGCTCACGACCAGGCCCTCACGGACCTTGCGGAACTTCCGCGCGTCGTTCGTCTCGGTGCTCTCGGTGGTCTCGGTCTCAGCCATCGCTCGTCTCCTTCTCGACCGTGATGATGCCAAGCTCGCGCTCGCGCATCACGGTGTAGATACGGGCGATCTCGCGGCGGACGGCACGCAGCCGCCCGTGGCTCTCCAACTGTCCGGTCGCTGCCTGGAAGCGGAGGTTGAACAGCTCCTCCTTGGCTTCCTTGAGCTTCTGGACCAGGGTGTCCTGGTCCTCCACCCGCAGCTCGCCGGCGGTCAGGCTCTTAGCCATCACGCCTCACCCACTTCACGCTTAACGATCTTGCTGGTCTCATCGGCGCTGCATGGGGAGCTTGTGGTTCGCGCAGCGAACATCAGGCGTCACCAACTTCACGCTTAACGATCTTGCACTTCATGGGGAGCTTGTGGATGGCGCGAGTGAGTGCCTCACGGGCAATCGGCTCGGCGACACCAGAAAGCTCGAACATGACGCGCCCCGGCTTGACGTTGGCGATCCACCACTCGGGCGAACCCTTACCGGAGCCCATGCGGGTCTCGGCCGGCTTCTTGGTCAGCGGGCGGTCGGGGTAGATGTTGATCCACACCTTTCCACCACGCTTGATGTGACGGGTCATCGCAATACGAGCCGACTCGATCTGGCGGTTGGTCACGTAGGAGTGCTCAATCGCCTGAATGCCGAACTCGCCGAACACGACCCTGGTGCCGCCCTTGGCGGCGCCACTGCGGTCGGGCCGGTGCTGCTTGCGGTGCTTGACCCTGCGCGGGATCAGCATGAGTCAGCTCCCTTCAGCACCCGGCTGCGCAGCCGGGCCGGTCTCAGGGGCGGCCTGCGCGGCCGCCTCGGTCCTGGGGGCGCGCTCGGTGCGGCCACCGCCACGGCGAGCGCCACCGGCGCCACCACGACGGGGACGGTCGCCGCCGCCGCCACCCCTACGGTCGTCACGCTCGCGACGCTGGCCGGCACGAGCACCGGCGGCAGCCGCCTCGCGCTCGGCGCGGCTCGTCGGAGCCTCACCCTTGTAGATCCACACCTTCACGCCGATGCGGCCGAAGGTGGTGCGGGCCTCGTAGAAGCCGTAGTCGATGTCCGCGCGCAGCGTGTGCAGCGGCACACGACCCTCGCGGTAGAACTCCGACCTCGACATCTCAGCGCCGCCCAGACGACCCGAGCACTGGACCCGGATGCCCTTGGCGCCGCTCTTCATGGCCGACTGCATCGCCTTGCGCATGGCGCGGCGGAACGAGACACGGCTGGAGAGCTGCTCGGCGACACCCTGCGCGACGAGCTGGGCGTCGATCTCGGGGTTCTTCACCTCGAGGATGTTGAGCTGGACCTGCTTCTTGGTCAGCTTCTCCAGGTCGCCGCGGATGCGGTCGGCCTCGGCGCCGCGGCGGCCGATGACGATGCCCGGACGCGCGGTGTGGATGTCGACCTGGACGCGGTCGGTCGTACGCTCGATCTCCACCTTGGAGATGCCGGCCCGCTCCATGCCCTTCTGCAGCATGCGACGGATCGCCACGTCCTCAGCGACGTACGACTTGTACAGCTTGTCGGCGTACCACCGGCTCTTGAAGTCGGTCGTGATGCCGAGGCGGAACCCGTGCGGGTTAACCTTCTGGCCCACTATCGGGTCCTTCCCTTCGGCTCGCGGGACTCCACGATCACGGTGATGTGGCTTGTCCGCTTGTTGATCCGATAGGCACGACCCTGGGCACGCGGACGGAACCGCTTCAGCGTCGGGCCCTCGTCGACCCACGCGCGGCTCACGACGAGCGACTGCGGGTCGAGATCGAAATTGTGCTCTGCGTTCGCCATGGCGCTCGAGAGCACCTTGAAGATCGGCTCGCTCGCCGACTGGGGAGCGAACTGCAGCACGGCCTGCGCCTCCGAAGCGGGCAGCCCGCGAATAAGGTCCACCACACGGCGGGCCTTCTGGGGCGTGACGCGGACGAACCGCGCCTGAGCCCTGGCTTCCATCGCTTACTCCTCTTACTTCTGAAGGCTGTTCATCGCCGGCTGCGGCGGTCATCCTTGACGTGGCTGCGGAAGGTGCGCGTGGGCGCGAACTCTCCCAGCTTGTGGCCGATCATCGACTCGGTGACGAACACCGGGACGTGCTTGCGGCCATCGTGTACGGCGATCGTGTGCCCGAGCATGTCCGGCACGATCATGGAGCGCCGCGACCACGTCTTGATGACGTTCTTGGTGCCCTTCTCGTTCTGGGCGTCCACCTTCTTGGCGAGGTGGTCGTCCACGAAGGGACCCTTCTTAAGGCTACGTGGCATTTCGGCTGCTCCTACCGCTTCTTCCTCTTGCTACGACGACGGATGATCAGCCGGTCGCTGGACTTGTTCGCCTGGCGGGTGCGGCCCTCGGGCTTGCCCTTCGGGTTCACCGGGTGGCGACCACCGGAGGTCTTGCCCTCGCCACCACCGTGCGGGTGGTCGACGGGGTTCATCGCGACACCGCGGACGGTCGGGCGCTTGCCCTTCCACCTCATGCGACCGGCCTTGCCCCAGTTGATGTTGGCCTGCTCGGCGTTGCCGACCTGGCCGACCGAGGCCCGGCAGCGCACGTCTACCATGCGCATTTCGCCGGACGGCATACGCAGCGTGGCGTACTGGCCTTCCTTCGCGAGCAACTGGATCTGGGCGCCCGCGGAACGGCCGAGCTTGGCGCCGCCGCCCGGACGGAGCTCCACCGCGTGGATGAAGGTACCGGTCGGGATGTTGCGCAGCGGCAGGCAGTTGCCCGGCTTGATGTCGGCCGCGGGGCCGTTCTCGATGCGGTCGCCCTGCTTGAGGCCCGTCGGCGCGATGATGTAGCGCTTCTCGCCGTCGGCGTAGTGGAGCAGAGCGATGTTGGCAGTGCGGTTGGGGTCGTACTCGATGTGAGCGACCTTCGCCGGAATGCCGTCCTTGTCATGCCTCCGGAAGTCAATGATCCGGTAGGCGCGCTTGTGACCGCCGCCCTGGTGGCGTGCGGTGACCCGGCCGTGTACGTTGCGGCCGCCCTTGCCGTGAAGGGGCGCAAGCAACGACTTCTCGGGCGTGCTGCGGGTGATCTCGGAGAAGTCCGAGACACTCGACCCGCGGCGACCCGGGGTCGTCGGCTTGTACTTACGGATGCCCATCTTTTTCGTTCATCCTTCGTCGGTTACATGGGTGAGCCCGCCGCACCGAAATGCGGCGGTCTCCGCCCTTACGGACCGTACGGCCCGCTCAACTTCTATGGCTGCTAGCCGATCTGACCGAAGATGTCGATCCGATCGTCCCCACCCAGGCTCACGATCGCGCGCTTGGTGTCGGGTCGCTTGCCGAAACCGGTGCGGGTGCGCTTGCGCTTACCCGTCCGGTTGATCGTGTTCACGCTGGTGACCTTGACCCCGAAGATCTGCTCGACCGCGATCTTGATCTGGGTCTTGTTCGCGGTCTTCCTCACCAGGAACGTGTACTTGTTGTTCTCATCGATCAGGCCGTAGCTCTTCTCGGAGACCACGGGCTTGATGATGATGTCGCGCGGGTCGGCGATCTTCTCCATCAGGCGTCTTCCTTCCCGCCCTGGCTCAGCCGCGCCACGACCTGGTCGTACGCCTCCTGGGTGAAGACCACGTCGTCGTGGCAGAGCACGTCGTAGGTGTTGAGCTGCCCGGCGTCCAGCAGGTGGACTTCGGGAGCGTTGCGCAGGCTCATCCAGGTCAGCTCGTCGGCCTCGTCGACCACGACGAGAACGGTCCTGGACTGGGTGATCTTGCGGAGGGCCTGCAGCGCCGACTTGGTCTTCGGCGTCTCGCTCATGACCAGACCGCTCACCACGTGCACGCGACCGCCGGCCGCCCTGTCGGACAGGGCGCCACGCAGAGCGGCGACCTTCATCTTCTTGGGCGTCCGCTGCGAGTAGTCACGCGGAACCGGACCGTGGACCACGCCACCGCCGGCGAACTGCGGCGCACGGGTCGAGCCCTGACGGGCCCGGCCGGTGCCCTTCTGGCGGTACGGCTTCTTGCCGCCGCCCCTGACCTCACCACGGGTCTTGACCTTGTGGGTGCCCTGCCGGCGAGCGGCGAGCTGGGCCACGACCACCTGGTGGATCAGCGGCACGTTGACCTTGGCGCCGAAGATGTCTTCGGGCAGGTCGATGGTGCCGGCCTTGGCGCCGCTGGCGTCGAGGACGTCAATACTGCTGGTCACTTGGCAGCCCCCTTCTTGGCAGCGGTGCGGACGAGGACCAGGCTGCCGTTGGCGCCGGGGATCGCACCCTTGATCAGGATGAGGCCCTTCTCGGCGTCGACGGCGTGAACCTTCAGGCTCTGCACGGTGGTGCGGACGTTACCCATCCGACCAGCCATGCGAAGCCCCTTGAATACGCGGCCCGGGGTGGCGCAGCCACCGATGGAACCCGGCGAGCGGTGCTTGCGCTGCGTACCGTGCGACGCGCTCAGGCCCTTGAAGCCGTGACGCTTCATGACACCGGCGAAGCCCTTGCCCTTGCTCTTGCCCGTCACGTCGACGAACTGGCCGGCCTCGAAGGTGTCGGCCAGCAGCTCCTGGCCCAGGGTGTAGTCGCTCGCGTCGTCGGTGCGGATCTCCGCGAAGTAACGGCGCGGGGTGATGTCGTGCTTACGCAGGTAGTCGCCGAGCGGCTTGTTGACCTTCCGGGGGTCGACCTGCCCGAAGCCGAGCTGGACGGCGGAGTAGCCGTCCTTGTCGGCGGTGCGGACCCGGGTCACCACACACGGACCGGCCTCGACCACGGTGACCGGAACCATCCGGTTGTCCGCGTCGAAGACCTGGGTCATGCCGAGCTTCTTGCCCAGGACGCCCTTGATCGTCTTAGCCATGTCAGTGTGTCCCTCAGAGCTTGATCGAAATGTCGACGCCCGCGGGAAGGTCGAGCCGCATGAGCGAGTCAACCGTCTTGGGCGTCGGGTCGATGATGTCAATCAGCCGCTTGTGCGTGCGCATCTCGAAGTGCTCGCGGCTGTCCTTGTACTTGTGCGGCGAGCGGATGACGCAGTACACGTTCTTCTCGGTCGGCAGCGGCACCGGGCCCGCGACCTTCGCGCCAGTCCGCGTCACCGTCTCGACGATCTTCTTGGCCGAGCTATCGATGACCTCGTGGTCATAGGCCTTAAGCCGGATGCGGATCTTCTGTCCCGCCATAATGGCCTCGGTGTCCTTCGCTGTCGTCTGAAAAAGTATCGTGCGGCCTGTTGCCGCTGTTCATGCGGGTCGGTGCCCGCACGACCCCACGTGACAGACATTCTGAATCTGTCGTGTCTTCCGTGATCCGGCAGTCACTTCGGCAGCTGCCGAAGCCACTGCGAGATCACGGCTTTCATGTGGAGCCGGGTGGCGGGAGCCGTGCCGGCTCCTGCCCTTCGTGGTGTGGCGGTCGGTCCCGATGCCGGAGCCGACCGCCACTCCGCGATCGAACTACTTGATGATCTTGACGACCCGGCCGGCGCCGACGGTGCGGCCACCCTCACGGATCGCGAACTTCAGGCCTTCCTCCATGGCGATGGGCTGGATCAGCTCAACGCGCATCTCGGTGTTGTCGCCCGGCATGACCATCTCGGTGCCCTCGGGGAGGTTCACCACACCGGTCACGTCAGTCGTACGGAAGTAGAACTGAGGACGGTAGTTGTTGAAGAACGGCGTGTGACGGCCGCCCTCGTCCTTGGACAGGATGTAGACCTGACCCTCGAACTCGGTGTGCGGGGTGGTCGTGCCCGGCTTGATGATGCACTGGCCACGCTCGACCTGCTCGCGCTTGATGCCGCGGAGCAGCAGGGCGGCGTTGTCGCCGGCCTGACCCTCGTCGAGCATCTTGTTGAACATCTCGATGCTGGTGACGGTGGTGGTCGTCTTCTCCGGCTGGATGCCGATGATGTCGACCTGCTCGTTGACCTTGACGATGCCACGCTCGATACGGCCGGTGACGACCGTGCCGCGACCGGTGATCGAGAAGACGTCCTCGACCGGCATGAGGAACGGCTTCTCCACCTCACGGGGCGGCTCGGGCACGTTCTCGTCGACGGCGTCCATCAGCTCGATGATGCTGTCGGCCCACTTCTGGTCGCCCTCGAGCGCCTTGAGCGCCGAGACGCGGATGACCGGCAGGTCGTCGCCGGGGAACTCCTGAGCGGACAGGAGCTCACGGACCTCGAGCTCGACGAGCTCCAGGATCTCCTCGTCGTCGACCATGTCGGACTTGTTGAGGGCCACGACGATGTAAGGGACGCCGACCTGGCGGGCCAGGAGGACGTGCTCCTTCGTCTGCGGCATCGGGCCGTCGGTGGCGGCGACCACGAGGATCGCGCCGTCCATCTGAGCGGCACCGGTGATCATGTTCTTCACGTAGTCGGCGTGACCGGGGCAGTCCACGTGAGCGTAGTGGCGCTTCTCGGTCTGGTACTCGACGTGCGCGATGGAGATCGTAATACCGCGAGCCTTCTCCTCCGGCGCCTTGTCGATCTTGTCGAAAGGCGTAGCCGCGTTCAGGTCGGGGTAACGGTCGTGGAGCACCTTGGTGATCGCCGCGGTCAGCGTGGTCTTACCGTGGTCGATATGCCCAATGGTGCCGATGTTCATGTGCGGCTTGTTCCGCTCGAACTTGGCCTTGCCCACTGGTTCTCTCCTTGAGATTCTGACTGACTTTCGTCTGCACACTCGGGCCCGGGTGTTCCCGAACCCCTCGGCGGCGGGGCGACCGTGTGTCGCCCTGCCAGGGGCCGAGGCCCCTTTGACGGGCGGGCGCCGATCGCTCGGCGCCCCTCCGTTGGGGTCCCGGGACTATTCGCCCCGGGCCTTCGCGACGATCTCCTTGGCGATGCCCGGAGGCACCTCCGCGTAGGAGTCGAACTGCATGCTGTAGCTCGCGCGCCCCTGCGTCTTGCTACGCAGGTCACCCACGTAGCCGAACATCTCAGACAGCGGCACGAGCGCCTCGACGACTCGGGCTCCGGCCCGCTCGTCCATCGCCTGGATCTGCCCGCGGCGACCGTTGAGGTCACCGATGACGTCACCCATGTAATCCTCGGGCGTGGTGACCTCGACGGCCATCATCGGCTCGAGAAGAACAGCGTCAGCCTTGCGCGCGGCCTCCTTGAAGGCCATCGAGCCGGCGATCTTGAAGGCCATTTCCGAGGAGTCGACGTCGTGCGCGGCGCCGTCGGTCAGCGTCACCTTCACGCCCACCATCGGGTAGCCGGCCAGCACGCCGAACTCGGCGGCCTCCTGGGCGCCCGCGTCGACCGAGGGGATGTACTCCCTCGGGACACGACCACCCGTGACCTTGTTCTCGAACTCGTAGCCGTCGTTGCCTTCGCCCAGAGGTTCGAGGTTGATGATCACCCGCGCGAACTGACCGGAACCACCGGTCTGCTTCTTGTGGGTGTAGTCGATCTTCTCCACCTTGCGGCGGATGGTCTCACGGTACGCGACCTGGGGACGGCCGACGTTGGCCTCGACCTTGAACTCGCGACGCATGCGGTCGACGAGGATCTCAAGGTGAAGCTCGCCCATGCCCCAGATGACCGTCTGGCCGGTCTCCTCGTCACGACGGACCTGGAAGGACGGGTCCTCCTCGGCCAGCCGCTGGATCGCGATCGACAGCTTCTCCTGGTCGCCCTTGGTCTTGGGCTCGATGGCGACGTTGATGACCGGAGCCGGGAACGTCATCGACTCGAGCACGACCTGGTTGGCCGGGTCGGACAGGGTGTCACCGGTGGTGGTGTCCTTCAGACCCATGACAGCCACGATCTGGCCGGCGATCGCCGACGGGCGCTCTTCGCGCTTGTTGGCGTGCATCTGGTAGATCTTGCCGATCCGCTCCTTCTTACCCTTCACAGAGTTGATGACCTGTGAACCGGTCTCGAGCGTGCCCGAGTAGATGCGGATGTAGGTGAGCTTGCCCAGGTGCGGGTCGCTGGCAATCTTGAACGCCAGCGCCGAGAAGGGCTCGGCCGGGTCCGCGTGACGCTCGATCACCTTCTCCTCGTTGCCGACCGCGTAGCCCTTGAAGGCCGCGAGGTCGGTCGGCGCGGGGAGGTAGGCGACGATCGCGTCGAGCAGGGGCTGCACGCCCTTGTTCTTGAACGCGGTCCCGCACAGCACCGGGTTGATGGCGCTGGACAGCGTCGCGCGGCGGATCGCCGCGACCAGCTGCTCCTCGGTGGGCTCAGCGCCCTCGAGGAAGAGCTCCATCAACTCGTCGTCGTTCTCGGCGACGGTCTCGATGAGGCGGTCACGCCACTCGCGAGCGGCCTCGGCGTGGTCGGCCGGGAGGTCGACGACGTCGTACATCTCGCCCTTGGCCGCCTCGGCGCTCCACAGGAGGCCCTTCATCGTGATGAGGTCGATGACGCCCTTGAAGTCCGCCTCGACGCCCCACGGGAGCTGAATGACCGCCGGAGCGGCGCCCAACCGGCTGATCATCATGTCGACGCAGCGGTGGAACTCCGCGCCGACGCGGTCCATCTTGTTGACGAAGCAGATCCGGGGGACCTCATAGCGGTCAGCCTGGCGCCACACCGTCTCTGACTGCGGCTCGACACCCGCGACGCCGTCGAACACGGCGACGGCACCGTCGAGGACACGGAGCGAACGCTCCACCTCGATGGTGAAGTCGACGTGCCCAGGGGTGTCGATGATGTTGATGGTGTGACCGTTCCACTCACAGGTCGTCGCGGCAGACGTGATCGTGATGCCGCGCTCCTGCTCCTGCTCCATCCAGTCCATCGTGGCTGCGCCCTCGTGGACTTCACCGATCTTGTAGTTGATGCCGGTGTAGAACAGGATGCGCTCGGTCGTGGTGGTCTTGCCCGCGTCGATATGGGCCATGATCCCGATGTTTCGGACCTTGGCCAGGTCAAGAGCGGTCGTGGTGGCCACTTCTCTCGCGTCCTCGTCGTCTCGTCGAACCCGCCGGGATTACCAGCGGTAGTGGGCGAAGGCCTTGTTGGACTCGGCCATCTTGTGGGTGTCCTCGCGCTTCTTGACACTCGCCCCAAGGCCGTTGCTGGCGTCGAGGAGCTCGTTCATGAGGCGCTCGGTCATGGTCTTCTCGCGGCGGGCGCGGGAGTACTGCACCAGCCAGCGCAGGGCCAGGGTGGTGCTGCGCGTCGCGCGCACCTCGACCGGCACCTGGTAGGTGGCGCCACCGACGCGACGGCTGCGGACCTCAAGGGTCGGCTTGACGTTGTCAAGCGCGCGCTTCAGGGTGACGACCGGGTCATTGCCCGTCTTGTCCCTGCAGCCCTCGAGGGCGCCGTAGACGATCGACTGCGCGATGGAGCGCTTGCCGTCCAGCAGCACCTTGTTGATCAGGGCGGTGACCAGCGGCGAACTGTAGACCGGGTCAGACATCAGCTGACGACGGCCAGGAGAACCCTTGCGAGGCATTGTTAGCTCTTCTCCCTCTTCGCGCCGTAACGGCTACGGGCCTGCTTGCGGTTGCGGACACCCTGGGTGTCCAGCGAGCCGCGGATGATCTTGTAGCGAACACCCGGCAGGTCCTTCACACGACCGCCACGCACGAGCACGATGGAGTGCTCCTGCAGGTTGTGGCCCACACCGGGGATGTAAGCCGTGACCTCGATGCCGTTGGTGAGCCGCACTCGGGCGACCTTGCGCAGCGCCGAGTTGGGCTTCTTCGGGGTGGTGGTGTAGACACGCTGGCACACACCGCGCCGCTGCGGACTCCCCTTGAGGGCAGGAGTCTTGGTCTTTGAGACCTTGTCCTGCCGGCCCTTGCGGACCAACTGCTGAATAGTGGGCACTGCCACTCCGTTTCGTGCCTTGGCCGGTGTTACGTCATTCTTCAATTCGCAGGTTCTGCCGGTGTCATGACCTGCGGATTGTCCTCGCTTCCGCGCCCCCGCGCTCGGGCGTGTCGCGCTGTCAGCACAGACACATCCACGAGGACTTCGAGCCAGGAAGCCGACCCGCGCTCTCGTAATGAGCGCACAGTCGAGAGCCCGCAAGAACGGGCACGATGGTCTAGGCTACCAGGCCCGCGCGACACGTCAAAACGGCGCGGAAAGGCTACCAGCCTTACCGCTCCCGGTGCGCGAGGCCCATCCCATCAAGGCCCGGCTACTGCTCCTCCGACATGATATAGGCACGCCCACTGTCCTGCGGCCCATCCGGCAGAACAAGGGCCGCCGAGGCGTCCCTTACCTGGTGAAAGTGCCCGGCCATCCGCAGCGGCCAGACTTCACTATCCCCCTGACGCGACACGCCCGGGCCTCTCAGAAGAGAGACCCGGGCGCGCGGACCACAGGATGGTCACCGAGTTTTCATCGGTTGTACTGGCCGAAGTCGTACTCCTCCAGCGGCACGGCCTCGCCGCTGCCGGTGCCGAAGGTGTAGTCGGCCGCGGAGCCGTCGTAGCCGCCCACGGTGTACATGGCGGCCTTGGCCTCCTCGGTCGGCTCGACCCGGATGTTGCGGTACTGGGGCATGCCCGTGCCGGCCGGGATGAGCTTGCCGATGATGACGTTCTCCTTCAGGCCCAGGAGCGAGTCGGACTTGGCGTGGATCGCCGCGTCCGTCAGGACCCTGGTCGTCTCCTGGAAGGAGGCCGCCGACAGCCACGACTCGGTGGCGAGCGACGCCTTCGTGATGCCCATGAGCACCGGGCGACCGGCGGCCGGAGAGCCGCCCTCCGCCACCGTCTCGCGGTTCATCTGCTCGAAGCGCGGGCGCTCGACGAGTTCGCCGGGCAGCAGGTCGGTCTCGCCGGACTCGAGCACGTTCACGCGCTTGAGCATCTGCCGCACGATGATCTCGATGTGCTTGTCGTGAATCGACACACCCTGCGACCGGTAGACCTGCTGGACCTCCGCCACCAGGTGCAGCTGCACGGCCCGCGGGCCGAGGATGCGCAGCACCTCGTTGGGGTTGACCGCACCGGCGACCAGCTGCTGGCCGACGGAGACACGCTGGCCCTCCGAGATGAGCAGGCGCGACCGCATCGAGACCGGGTAGGCGATCTCCTCGGACCCGTCGTCCGGGGTGATGACGATCTTCCTGGCCTTGTCGGTCTCGTCGACCCGGACCCGGCCCTCCGCCTCGGAGATCGGGGCGACACCCTTGGGGATGCGCGCCTCGAAGAGCTCCTGGACTCGGGGCAGACCGTGGGTGATGTCGGCGCCCGCCACACCACCGGTGTGGAAGGTACGCATCGTCAGCTGCGTGCCCGGCTCACCGATCGACTGGGCGGCGATGATGCCGACCGCCTCGCCGACGTCCACGAGCTTGCCGGTGGCCAGCGAGCGGCCGTAGCAGGTCGCGCAGACACCGATCTTGGCCTCGCAGACCAGAGCGCTGCGGGTGCGGACCGTCTCGACGCCCGCCTCGACCAGCTTGGTGACGTGGATGTCGTTGATGTCGACCCCGGCCGGGACGATGACCTTGCCGTCGACCTCGACGTCCTCGGCCAGGATGCGGCCGTGCACGTTGGACTCGGCGTTCTCGGCCTTGACCAGGTTGCCCGACGCGTCACGGTCGCCGACGTGGAGCGGGACCGCGCGGTCGGTGCCGCAGTCGATCTCGCGCACGATGACGTCCTGTGCCACGTCCACCAGACGACGGGTCAGGTAACCCGAGTCGGCGGTGCGCAGCGCGGTGTCGGCCAGACCCTTCCGCTGTCCGTGGGTCGAGATGAAGTACTCGAGCACCGACAGGCCCTCGCGGAACGAGGCCTTGATCGGGCGCGGGATCGTCTCACCCTTGGTGTTGGACACCAGGCCACGGATGCCGGCGATCTGACGCACCTGCATCTTGTTGCCTCGGGCACCGGAGTTGACCATCATCCAGACCGGGTTGGTCGCCGGGAAGGCGTTGACCATGTCGGTCTCGACGTCGGCCGTCGCATGCGTCCAGATCTCGATGAGCTCCTGACGGCGCTCCTCGTCGGTGATCAGACCGCGCTCGTACTCGCGCTGGACCTTGTCGGCCCGGCGCTCGTAGCTTTCCATGATCTCGGCCTTGTTCGGCGGCGCGACCACGTCGTCGATCGAGATCGTGACACCGGAACGGGTCGCCCAGCGGAAGCCCGCGTCCTTGAGCGCGTCGAGCGAGTTGGCGACCTCGACCTTGGGATAGGTCTCGGCCAGCTCGTTGACGATCGTGGACAGCTGCTTCTTGCCCACCTGGAAGTTGACGAACGGGTAGCTCGCGGGCAGCGTCTGGTTGAACAGGCACCGCCCGAACGTCGTCTCCAGGCGGATCGGGTCACCCTGCTCCCAGCCCTCCGGCGCGACCCAGTCACGGGGCGGCAGGACGTCCTTGAGCCGGATCTGGATCTTCGCCTGGATGTGCAGCTCCTGGCGGTCGAACGCCATCTGAGCCTCGGCGATCGAGCCGAAGATCCGGCCCTCGCCCGCGGCGCCGTCCTTCTGGGTGGTCAGCCAGTAGAGGCCGATGACCATGTCCTGGGTGGGCATCGTCACGGGCTTGCCGTCGGCCGGCTTGAGGATGTTGTTGGTCGAGAGCATCAGGATGCGTGCCTCGGCCTGGGCCTCAGCCGACAGCGGCAGGTGCACGGCCATCTGGTCGCCGTCGAAGTCGGCGTTGAACGCGGTGCAGACCAGCGGGTGGATCTGGATGGCCTTGCCCTCGACCAGCTGCGGCTCGAACGCCTGGATGCCCAGACGGTGGAGCGTCGGAGCGCGGTTGAGCAGCACCGGGTGCTCGGTGATGACCTCTTCGAGCACGTCCCACACCACGGGACGGGCCCGCTCGACCATCCGCTTGGCCGACTTGATGTTCTGGGCGTGGTTGAGATCGACCAGCCTCTTCATCACGAACGGCTTGAACAGCTCCAGCGCCATCTGCTTGGGCAGGCCGCACTGGTGCAGCTTGAGCTGCGGGCCGACGACGATGACCGAACGGCCGGAGTAGTCGACTCGCTTGCCCAGGAGGTTCTGGCGGAAACGGCCCTGCTTGCCCTTCAGCATGTCGCTGAGGGACTTGAGAGGCCGGTTGCCGGGACCGGTGACCGGGCGACCGCGGCGGCCGTTGTCGAACAGCGCGTCGACGGCCTCCTGGAGCATCCGCTTCTCGTTGTTCACGATGATCTCGGGGGCGCCGAGGTCGAGCAGACGCTTGAGCCGGTTGTTGCGGTTGATGACCCGGCGGTAGAGGTCGTTGAGGTCGGAGGTCGCGAACCGGCCACCGTCGAGCTGCACCATCGGGCGCAGGTCCGGCGGGATGACCGGGATGCAGTCGAGCACCATGCCGCGCGGCGAGTTGGTGGTGTTGAGGAACGCCGACACCACCTTGAGCCGCTTGAGCGCGCGGGCCTTCTTCTGGCCCTTGCCGCTGCGGATGGTCTCGCGCAGGTTTTCGGCCTCGGCGTCGAGGTCGAAGCTGATCAGGCGGTCCTGGATCGCCTGCGCGCCCATGCCGCCCTTGAAGTAGCGGCCGAAGCGGTCACGCATCTCGCGGTAGAGCAGCTCGTCGCCCTCCAGGTCCTGGACCTTGAGGTTCTTGAAGCGGCTCCAGACCTCCTCGAGCCGGTCCAGCTCACGCTGGGCCCGGTCGCGGAGCTGGCGCATCTCGCGCTCGGCGCCCTCGCGCACCTTGCGGCGCTGGTCGCCCTTGGCACCGGCGGCCTCGAGCTCGGCCAGGTCGGCCTCGAGCTTCTTCTGCCGGGCCTCGACGTCGGCGTCGCGGCGCTGCTCGATGTGCTGCCGCTCGACGGAGATCTTCGCCTCCAGCGAGGGCAGGTCACGCTCACGCATCTCGGTGTCGACATGCGTGATCATGTACGCCGCGAAGTAGATGACCTTCTCCAGGTCCTTCGGGGCGAGGTCGAGCAGGTAGCCGAGGCGCGACGGGACGCCCTTGAAGTACCAGATGTGCGTGACCGGCGCGGCCAGCTCGATGTGGCCCATCCGCTCACGACGCACCTTGGCGCGAGTCACCTCGACGCCACAGCGCTCACAGATGATGCCCTTGAACCGGACGCGCTTGTACTTGCCGCAGTAGCACTCCCAGTCGCGGGTGGGACCGAAGATCTTCTCGCAGAAGAGCCCGTCCTTTTCCGGCTTGAGAGTCCGGTAGTTGATGGTCTCCGGCTTCTTCACCTCGCCGTGGGACCACTGGCGGATGTCGTCGGCCGTGGCGAGGCCGATCCTGAGCTCGTCGAAGAAGTTGACGTCTAGCATGTGTGCGATCTCCCCCTCAGACTTCTTCCACGCTGCTCGGCTCACGCCGGGACAGATCGATGCCGAGCTCCTCCGCGGCGCGGAAGACGTCCTCGTCGGTGTCTCGCATCTCGATGGACATGCCGTCGCTCGACAGCACCTCGACGTTGAGGCAGAGCGACTGCATCTCCTTGATGAGGACCTTGAAGGACTCGGGAATACCGGGCTCGGGAATGTTCTCGCCCTTGACGATCGCCTCGTAGACCTTCACGCGGCCCAGGACGTCGTCGGACTTGATCGTCAGCAGCTCCTGGAGCGCGTAGGCGGCGCCGTAGGCCTCCAGGGCCCACACCTCCATCTCACCGAAGCGCTGGCCACCGAACTGGGCCTTACCGCCGAGCGGCTGCTGGGTGATCATGGAGTAGGGGCCGGTCGACCGGGCGTGGATCTTGTCGTCCACCAGGTGCAGGAGCTTGAGAATGTAGATGTAGCCGACCGAGATCGGATACGGGAACGGCTCACCGGAGCGGCCGTCGTAGAGCCGCGCCTTGCCGCTGGCCTCGACCATCCGGTCACCGTCACGGTTGGGGACGGTGTTGCCGAGCAGGCCGACGATCTCCTCCTCGTGGGCTCCGTCGAAGACCGGGGTCGCCATGTTGGTGCGCGGGTCAACGGTCTCGAAGCCCTTCTCGCGCAGCCGCTCGGCCCAGGCCTCCTGGATGCCGGAGATGTCCCAGCCCCTGGCCGCGATCCAGCCGAGGTGGGTCTCCAGGACCTGGCCGACGTTCATCCGGCCGGGCACGCCCAGCGGGTTGAGGATGATGTCGACCGGGGTGCCGTCCTCCAGGAACGGCATGTCCTCGACCGGCAGGATCTTGGAGATGACGCCCTTGTTGCCGTGACGGCCGGCGAGCTTGTCACCGTCGGTGATCTTACGCTTCTGAGCCACGTAGACGCGGACCAGCTCGTTGACACCGGGGGGAAGCTCGTCGCCCTCCTCGCGGCTGAACACGCGGACGCCGATGACCTTGCCCTGCTCGCCGTGCGGCACCTTCAGCGAGGTGTCACGGACCTCACGGGCCTTCTCACCGAAGATCGCACGAAGCAGCCGCTCCTCCGGCGTCAACTCGGTCTCGCCCTTGGGCGTGACCTTGCCGACCAGGATGTCACCGGGGACGACCTCGGCGCCGATGCGGATGATGCCGCGCTCGTCGAGATCGGCCAGGACCTCCTCGGACACGTTCGGGATGTCCCGGGTGATCTCCTCAGGACCCAGCTTGGTGTCACGGGCGTCGACCTCGTGCTCCTCGATGTGGATCGAGGACAGGATGTCGTCCTGCACCAGCCGCTGCGACAGGATGATCGCGTCTTCGTAGTTGTGACCCTCCCACGGCATGAACGCCACCAGGAGGTTCTTGCCCAGGGCCATCTCACCGTTCTGGGTGCACGGACCGTCGGCGATCACCTGGTTGACCTCGACCCGGTCGCCCTCGGCGACGATGGGCTTCTGGTTGAACGAGGTGCCCTGGTTGGAACGCTTGAACTTGGCGATCCGGTACGTCGTCCGGGTGCCGTCGTCGTTCATGACGGTGACGTAGTCGGCCGAGACCTCCTCGACCACACCCGCCTTCTCGGCGCTGATGACGTCGCCGGCGTCGGTCGCGGCACGGTATTCCATGCCGGTGCCGACCAGCGGCGCCTCGCTCTTGAGCAGCGGCACCGACTGGCGCTGCATGTTGGAGCCCATGAGCGCGCGGTTGGCGTCGTCGTGCTCGAGGAACGGGATCATCGCGGTGGCCACCGACACCATCTGGCGCGGCGACACGTCGATGTAGTCGACCTCCTCGGCACGGGCCAGCTCGGTCTCACCACCCTTGGTGCGGACCAGGACGCGCCTCTCGGCGAAGGTGCCGTCGGCGTTGAGCACCGTGTTGGCCTGCGCCTTGACGAAACGGTCTTCCTCGTCGGCGGTCAGGTAGTCGATCTGGTCGGTCACCTTGCCGTCGACGACCTTGCGATAGGGCGTCTCGACGAAGCCGAACGCGTTGATGCGTCCGTAGGAGGCGAGCGAGCCGATCAGGCCGATGTTGGGGCCTTCAGGGGTCTCGATCGGGCACATCCGGCCGTAGTGGGACGGGTGCACGTCACGGACCTCGAAGCCGGCCCGCTCACGGGAGAGACCACCGGGGCCGAGCGCGGACAGACGCCTCTTGTGCGTCAGGCCGGCCAGCGGGTTGGTCTGGTCCATGAACTGGGACAGCTGCGAGGTGCCGAAGAACTCCTTGATCGACGCCACGACCGGGCGGATGTTGATCAGGGTCTGCGGCGTGATCGCCTCGACGTCCTGCGTGGTCATGCGCTCGCGCACGACCCGCTCCATGCGGGCCAGGCCCAGGCGGACCTGGTTCTGGATGAGCTCGCCGACGCTGCGCAGGCGGCGGTTGCCAAAGTGGTCGATGTCGTCGACCTCGACGATCACCGTGTCGATCGGCGCCTCGGCGGCGGCCGGCATCGAGTCCTCGCCGGCGTGCAGCCGGACGATGTACTCGATCGTGGCGACGATGTCCTCTTCGGTCAGCGTGCCCTGGGTGATCTCGCTACCGACTCCCAGCTTCTTGTTGATCTTGTAACGACCCACCTTGGCGAGGTCGTAACGCTTGGGATTGAAGTAGAGGTTCTCCAGCAGGGTCTGCGCCGACTCCTTGGTCGGCGGCTCACCCGGCCGCAGCTTGCGGTAGATGTCGAGCAG